>CAXXIF010000021.1:0-162644 GCA_963677375.2 Aeromonadaceae bacterium | reverse complement strand
ATTACTGGATTTCTTGGCGGGCTAACGACGTTTTCAACTTTTTCGGCAGAGGTTAGCTCCTTATTACAGCAAGGTCGATGGTTCTGGGCATGCTCATCCATATCTATACATGTTGTGGGTTCGCTCGCTATGACCCTGCTCGGGATCGCGACGGTCTCCTTTTTCCATCAAGGTTGACGGGAGGTTTTATGCAAGGATACAAGTTGTCTTTTTTCACCCAGCAGGATCGACTCGTTCATGGGCAATCTATTGCTCAATGGATTATTGAAGCAGCCAAAAACCTCGGGGTCAGAGGAGCAACCATGTTTGCCGCCAGTGAAGGCTTTGGTCACGATCAAAAACTCCATTCCGTACACTTCTTTGAATTAAATGATCAACCACTGGAAGTGACATTGGCGGTTACTCCAGAAGAGGCTGAATCCATTTTTAATCTATTGAAAAATAATGAGATAGATGTTTTTTACACCCTGACGCCGATAGAGTTCGGCATCGTAAGTGAACGCAACAATGAATCCTTCCAATAAGAAAGCATGAACAAACGCATGCTGGTGCAGGAATGCTTATAAAACCGCGGCCAATTTCACTTAACCACCACAGTTCGTTGGCTCTTATTCGGCACGTCTTTTTGATTTACTTCCACCTACCTCAAGGCATGATTGTGGCCTTGCGGAAGTACCAGATACCGTGGGGACTGAGCCAGAGATTCATGAGGTTGCCTCTTGTTTGTCTACAAGAAGTCGTCCACAGCAAGTGGATGACCAGACAGGCTTTGAGGCTAACGAATTGATGTCGTTATAACCATAAGTTGACATAGCGGCTCTAGTAAAAACAACAAGTTACAAAACGATTTTTACCCATAAGTTGACATAAAAATAAACCATAAGCTGACATAGAGTGACGCCGATAGCTCAGCAAAATAATCCGGCGTCGTAAGTTTACAAGATAGGGTATCGAAGGATTGGACTTCCTCCTGTTTTCCTGCACCCAATACCCTTGATACTGCGGACGCGAAACCTCTTCCTATCCCTCCGTTAGCCATCATTTGCATGATCATCAATACTGGAAAAACGACAGATACTCCTGCTAGAGAATCGGATTCAAGAGAGCCTGCAAAATATGTTTCCATAATGCCAACGAAGGTTTGCACGACTAAAACAGCAAGCGTTGGTAGCGCTAATTTGAGCATTACCGGGATGATAGGGCCTTCCAGAATGTCATTGGTCCTTCTTATTATCGCTAACGTTTGATTCGAATTTAACTCCGGCGAAGATGTTGACATTACGGTTTCTCATCAGCTTGCCAGCCACCACCCAGAGCCTTAAATGCAGCTATGGCTGCGTTTGCCGACTCGGACCGGGCAATAACTTCCCGATCCGATGCCTGGAATAAGCTTTCGTCCACTTGCAGCACCTCAAGCATGCTGGCCGTGCCCTTCTGGTAGGCCGACCAAGAGGCATTTCGCACTCCCTGCTGGGCATGAACGCCCTGCGACAGAATCATGGCTTCTTGCTCACGTTTGATCAGCGCCGAGAATGCGTTTTCCACATCTTCCGAGGCTTTCAGGACGGCCAGTCGATAGCCAGCCAGCATCTCGGCCTCACGACCTTTGGCCTGCTCAATCTGGGCATCGATGCGACCAAAATCAAACAAGCGCCAGCGTAAGCCGAGCACTCCAGCCGCTAGACTCGCACCACCGCTCAACAGATTGCCTTCATCGATGGCCGTCGCACTGCCGAGCAAACCACTCAGTGATAGCTTTGGATAGTATTCGGCCATCGCCGAGCCAACCCTGGCATTGGACGCTGCCAGATGACGCTCAGCTATGATGAGATCGGGTCGGCGGGTCAGCAATTCACCCGGCGTCCCCATGCCGATGGTGGCCGGCGTCGACGGGATCGGCACAGGCGTGACCAGCTCTGCCCTATGGGTTCCAGGAGGAGTGCCCAGCATGACGTCCAGAGCGTTCATACTGGTATCCAGACCGGATTCCAGAACGGGAACTGCGGCCTGATATTGGGCGAGCGAAGCCTGAAGCTGCTGCACTTGGCGCTCTGCAGCCAATCCCTTGGTGTAGAGGAGCTGGATCAGCTTCAGCATTTGTTGCTGCGCCGCTACCTGTTGCCGGGCTATGTCTAATCGGGATTGAATGGCGCGAATATTGACGTAAATGTTCGCGGTTTGTGCGGCAACCGCCAGTCGGGTTGCCGCGACTCCCGCCGAGGTGGCCTGATACTCGGCCAGCGCGGCTTCCCGATCTCGGCGCAGACCCCCAAACAGGTCGAGTTCCCAGCTCGCGTTCAGGTTGGCTTCGTAACTGTTGCCATGGCGGTCAAAGCCGGGAGATGAATTCAACACCTGACCCAGTGGTGTTTCCACGGATTGATAGGCGCGGGCCGCTTGTCCGGAGAGGTTTCCCACCGGCAGCAAGGCTGCATCTGCCGCACCAAGTCCGGCTTGAGCCTGTGTGACTCGGGCGCTAGCTTGGGCCAGGTCAAGATTTTGCCGCAACGCCAGAGTGATGTAGCGAGTCAACAGCTCGTCACCAAATTGCTCCCACCAGGCTTGGAGATTGGCATGGTTACCGGTTTCCTGGATCTCCAGGGATGTGGGCCCCAAAAAGTGTTTCGGGGTTGAAAGTTCTGGCAGTCTGTAGTCAGGCCCGACCGCGCAACCAGCCAGCTGGTGATGGCCAACGTGATGGATGCGGATTTTAGACGCATATTCTTACCCAAGATTGACAACGAGTGACCAGATTACCATTTGGTCACTCGTTGTCAATCTTGCCATGACGCGGTAAAATCCCGGAATATCATGTCGAAACGTCCGGGAGAAGATGATGAGTGAAGAAAGCGACAGCCAGGTCGTGAATCGGGGCCCTATCGATCACGAGGTGCGGGACCAGATTGTGATGGCCGCCACCGAGCACTTCAGTCGCTACGGCTACGGCAAGACCACCGTCTCGGATTTGGCTAAATCAATAGGATTTTCAAAAGCTTATATCTATAAGTTTTTCCCCTCCAAGCAAGCGATTGGCGAGAGTATTTGTACCAACTGCCTGAACGGCATTGAGGCCGATGTACGCAGTGCCATTGAAGCCGTCGGTCAGCCGCCTGAGCAGCTGCGTCGTCTGTTTAAAGAGCTTGCCCAGGCTAGTTTCCGTCTATTCTCGGGGGATCAAAAGCTCTATGAAATCGCCGCCTCGGCGGCTGCCGAGCATTGGCAGGCCACCATCACCTATGAACAAAACATCAAGGCGTTACTGCAACAGATCCTCCAGGAGGGGCGTAAAAGCGGCGACTTTGAGCGGAAAACGCCCCTGGACGAAATAACGACGGCTATTTATCTGGTCATGCGTCCCTATTTGAACCCCCTCATCCTACAGCACAACTTCGACACCATTGACGAGGCTCCGATCCAACTCGCGAATCTGGTTCTGCGCAGTCTTGCACCGTAAAACTTTCAGTGACCATTGACGATGTCGGTCACTGGTATAATAATGGCCTCCTGAATACTACTTCATGGGGGCTTAGGTATGTCGCGTCACAGCATACTTTCAATGGCAGTTGTCACTGCGTTGTCGCTGGTCTTAACGGCTTGCAGCGAAGAAAAACCATCCGATCCACGTACGCAACCCCCACTGGTTCGCGCGCTCCGAGTCATGGATGTCGGGAACGAGTCACGCTCTTTTACCGGGGTGGTGGCGGCTCGCGTGGCGAGTGATTTAGGGTTTCGTGTTTCGGGCAAGGTGCTGGAACGCCTCGTCGATGCGGGGCAAACCGTGAAGCGGGGTCAACTGCTGATGCGCATTGACCCGGTGGATCTGAAACTCGCGGCCCATGCGCAGCAGGAGTCTGTCGTGGCGGCGAAGGCGAGAGCGAAACAAGCGGCAGAGGATGAAGCCCGTTACCGGGATTTGCGAGGAACCGGGGCCATATCCGCATCAGCTTACGATCAAGTCAAGGCGGCAGCGGATACGGCCAAAGCTCAACTGCGTGCTGCCGAGGCGCAAGCGGAAGTGGCACTGAATGCAACCCGGTATACGGATTTGGTTGCCGATGCGAACGGGACCGTGATTGAAACCCTGGCCGAGCCTGGGCAGGTCGTGAATACCGGGCAAATAGTGGTTCGCGTGGCTCATGCGGGTGCACGTGAGGCGGTAATTCAACTCCCGGAAACCCTGCGTCCCGCATTGGGGTCTCGAGGGCAAGCAAAACTCTTCGGTAGCAGCGATGTTGCATCGGTTGCCACCCTCAGACAGCTTTCAGACGCCGCAGATCCCATGACTCGCACCTTTGAAGCCCGATATGTGCTGACCGGTGCGCTGCAAGACGCACCTTTAGGCGCCACCGTGACCATTGAAGTTGCCGATGAACGCCTGGTTTCAACATCGGGTCTACAGGTGCCTATCGGGGCTTTATTTGATGCCGGCAAGGGGCCTGGGGTCTGGGTTCTGCAGGGCGAGCCGGCCACCGTGGCCTGGCGTCCGGTCACACTCCTCCAGCTTGATGATGATTCTGCCCGGGTGACCGGCCAAATCCAGCGCGAGGATCTGATCGTGGCACTCGGTGCCCACCTGTTGCGTGAGGGTGAGTTGGTCCGGGTAGCCGCGCCGTTCTCTACCGCCACCAAAGCGGGAGCGCGCCCATGAGCGGACATCGTTTCAACCTGTCGGCGCTCGCGGTCCGCGAACGCGCCATTACGCTGTTCTTGATCCTCCTGATCTCGCTGGGCGGAGGCATGGCCTTCTTCAAGCTGGGGCGGGCGGAGGACCCATCCTTCACGATCAAGGTGATGACGATCATCACGGCTTGGCCGGGCGCGACCGCGCAGGAGATGCAGGATCAGGTCGCCGAGAAGATCGAAAAGCGCTTGCAGGAGCTACGTTGGTACGACCGCAGCGAGACCTACACCCGTCCCGGATTGGCGTTCACTACCTTGACCTTGCTGGACAGCACTCCGCCCGCGGAAGTGCAGGACGAGTTCTACCAGGCCCGTAAAAAGGTCGGTGACGAGATCCGTAATCTGCCGTCCGGGGTGATCGGGCCGTTTGTCAACGATGAGTATTCCGATGTGACCTTTGCCTTGTACGCCCTCAAGGCCAAGGGCGTGCCCCAGCGTGAGCTGGTCCGCGATGCGGAAACGCTGCGCCAGCGCCTGCTGCATGTTGCAGGCGTGAAAAAGGTCAATATCGTTGGCGAACAATCGGAGCGGATCTACGTCGAGTTTTCACACGAGCGGCTGGCAACCCTGGGCATCACTCCGCAGGAGGTGTTCGCCGCGTTGGGCAACCAGAACGCGTTGACAGCGGCCGGCTCCGTTGAAACCAAGGGGCCAGAGGTATTCATTCGTCTGGATGGCGCCTTTGATGAGCTGGAGAAGATCCGCAACACCCCTGTGGTGGCGCAGGGGCGCACGCTGAAACTGGCGGACATCGCCACGGTGAAGCGGGGTTATGAAGATCCGGCGACGTTTCTGATCCGTAACGGCGGTGAACCTGCCTTGCTGTTGGGCATCGTCATGCGTGACGGCTGGAACGGACTGGATCTGGGGAAGGCACTCGACGGCGAAGTCAGTGCGATCAACGCCGAACAACCGCTGGGCATGAGTTTGTCCAAAGTCACTGATCAGGCCGTCAATATCAGCTCGGCGGTCGATGAGTTCATGATCAAGTTCTTCGCCGCCGTGCTGGTGGTCATGTTGGTGAGTTTTGTGAGCATGGGCTGGCGGGTCGGGGTTGTGGTTGCCGCCGCCGTGCCGCTGACGCTGGCCGTCGTGTTTGCGGTGATGCTGGCGACGGGCAAGAATTTCGATCGCATCACGCTGGGATCCTTGATCCTGGCGCTGGGTCTGCTGGTGGACGACGCCATCATCGCCATCGAAATGATGGTGGTGAAGATGGAAGAGGGCTATGACCGTATTTCCGCCTCGGCCTATGCCTGGAGTCATACTGCGGCGCCCATGCTCTCCGGCACCCTGGTCACAGCCGTCGGCTTCATGCCCAACGGCTTCGCCCGATCCACGGCCGGGGAGTACACCAGCAACATGTTCTGGATCGTGGGCATAGCGCTCATCGCCTCCTGGGTGGTCGCGGTGGTGTTCACCCCCTACCTCGGGGTCAAGCTGCTGCCCGATTTCAAGAGGGTCGAAGGCGGTCACGATGCCATCTATGACACACCACACTACAACCGCTTTCGTCGACTGCTGGGGCGCGTGATTGCCCGTAAGTGGATCGTCGCTAGCACTGTGATTGCTCTTTTCGTTGTGTCGGTGCTCGGCATGGCGGTGGTCAAGAAACAGTTCTTCCCGATCTCTGACCGGCCGGAGGTGTTGGTGGAGGTGCAGATGCCCTATGGCACCTCGATTACCCAGACCAGCGCCGCAGCACAGAAGGTGGAATCCTGGCTGGCTAAACAACAGGAGGCCAAGATAGTCACCGCCTACGTGGGTCAAGGGGCGCCTCGCTTCTATTTCTCGGTGGGGCCTGAGTTGCCCGATCCGTCATTTGCCAAGATCGTGGTGCGTACGGACAACCAGGATGAGCGCGAAGCGCTGAAACATCGGCTGCGGCAGGCCATCGCCAATGGCTTGGCCCCCGAAGCCCGAGTCCGCGTTACCCAACTGGTGTTCGGTCCGTATTCGCCCTTCCCGGTGGCTTACCGCGTCAGCGGCCCGGATCCGGAGCTGCTGCGTAACGTCGCGGCCGAGGTGCAAGCGGTCATGAATGCCAGCCCGCTGCTGCGCACGGTCAACACGGATTGGGGTGTGCGCGTGCCCACGCTGCACTTCACCTTGCAGCAGGACCGATTACAAGCCGTCGGACTGACATCGAGCTCAGTGGCGCAACAACTGCAATTTCTGCTCAGCGGCATTCCGGTTACGGCGGTGCGTGAAGATATTCGCACGGTACAGGTAGTCGCGCGCTCGGCAGGCAACAACCGCCTCGATCCGGCCAAGATGGGTAATTTCACCCTGGCTGGTGCCAATGGGCAGCGCATTCCGCTGGCGCAGGTGGGCCAGATCGAGGTCCGCATGGAAGAGCCGCTGATGCGCCGCCGGGATCGGGTGCCGACGATCACCGTCCGCGGTGACATCGCCGAAGGTTTGCAGCCGCCCGACGTGTCAACGGCCATTACCCAGCAGCTCCAACCCATCATGGAAAAATTGCCGAGCGGCTACCACATCGTAGAGGCCGGCTCCATTGAAGAGTCCGGAAAGGCGACGGTCGCCATGCTGCCGATCTTTCCCATCATGCTGGCGATCACTCTGCTCATCATCATCCTGCAGGTGCGCTCGATCGCCGGCATGGTGATGGTCTTCCTGACCAGTCCGCTGGGGTTGATCGGCGTGGTGCCGACGCTGCTGCTGTTCCAACAGCCCTTCGGCATCAATGCACTGGTGGGTTTGATTGCCTTGTCGGGCATATTGATGCGCAACACGCTGATCCTGATCGGCCAGATCCGGGAGAACGAACAAGCTGGGCTGGATCCATTCCGCGCGCTGGTCGAAGCGACGGTGCAGCGTGCGCGCCCAGTGATCCTGACGGCATTGGCCGCCATCCTGGCCTTCATTCCGCTGACCCATTCGGTGTTCTGGGGAACGCTGGCCTATACCTTGATTGGCGGCACCCTGGCCGGGACCATCCTGACGCTACTGTTCCTGCCGGCCATGTATTCCATCTGGTTCCGGATCCGGCCAGGCCACGGCGGCAGTCCGCGAGCACCAGATGTCTCCCGGCAGACGGATACGCATCCTGAACCGGCCCAATAGAGAGAAACCGCCATGAATAACTCGGCTGTGTGTGCAACCAAGGGGGAGAAATAAGTGATGACAGAACATGGTAAATCCTGGGTGCTTGTAACGGGCGCATCAAGCGGGTTTGGCATCGAGTTCGCCAAACAATATGCCGCGCAAGGCCGCTCCCTGATCATAGTGGCGCGGACGCTGAGCAAGCTCGAATCGCTGGCTACCGAGTTGCGTGAGCGCTTCGATGTCGAGGTGATGGTGGAGGCGGTGGATCTCTCCTCCATCGCGGCGGTCACGGATCTGCACCAACGGCTGCGCGACAGGAATATGGTGGTCGATGTGTTAATCAATAATGCCGGCCATGGATTACAGGGCCCCTTTTTAGATGAACCGCTGGAACATTCGTTGGCCATGATCGATCTCGACATCGCCAGTCTGACCGCCATGACCCGCCTCTTTGGCGAGGACATGCGCGCCAGACGAAAGGGCAGCATCTTGATGGTCGCCAGCTTGCTTGCCTATCAGGGCGTCAAGAGTTTTGCGGTGTACTCCGCTGCCAAAGCCTATGCGCTGAGATTTTTCGATGCGCTGCATCGTGAACTCAAGGGCGAGGGTGTCGTAGTGACGGGCCCTGTGCCCGGGCATGTCGGATACCGGATTTGCCGAAGCAGCCAAGCAACATCTTACGC
Organism: Aeromonadaceae bacterium; assembly: GCA_963677375.2. Lineage (GTDB taxonomy): Bacteria > Pseudomonadota > Gammaproteobacteria > Enterobacterales > Aeromonadaceae > Pseudaeromonas. The sequence continues at coordinate 154,212 of CAXXIF010000021.1, read as the reverse complement.
CGGTATTGAAGATGATCATGATGCCGCCCGAGCCGGTTGTTCGTGCCGGGATCCGGGCGCTACAGGCGGGCCGCATGAGTGTGGTGCCCGGATTCGGCAACAAGGCAATGACGGTTCTGACCTGGGCGACACCGCGCTGGTTGCATCAATCTATTCCTGTCGATCGTCATGGGAAATTGAGTGGCGGTCGCTGTGAAGCGCGCCCCTGTAGAAAGAGAGGTGAAAGCATGAGTATCCATAATGCAGTTCGAGGTCGTGGTGACGGGCATAGGTATCGTCCGGGCCATTGGGGGTTGGGGCCGAGATCACCTGGCGCCGGTTACTAGCCGGGCAGTCCGGTATCCGCAAGCTTCCGGATGACCTGGTCGATGGCACGGGAACCGCAGTCGGCGGTCAAGTCCCTACGCCAGACGAGGATCCCGAGGCTGGTTACGACCCGGATCGGTTTATCCCGGCCAAGGAGCGCAAGAAGATGGATCGGTTCATCGAGTTTGCCTTGGTCGCCGCCCAGGAAGCGCTGACGCAGGCCAACTGGCACCCGGTCCTGGAAGAGGAACAAGCGCGCACCGCGACCATCATAGCTACCGGCGTCGGCGGCTTTGGCGCGATTGCGGAAGCGGTTCGCACCACGGATGCTCGCGGGCCCCGTCGGCTGTCACCGTTCACGGCCCCCTCCTTTCTGGCCAATATGGCGGCCGGACACGTCTCCATTGCCCATGGTTTCAAGGGGCCGCTGGGCGCACCTGTGACCGCGTGTGCGGCTGGAGTTCAAGCCATCGGTGATGCCGCCCGACTGATCCGTAGTGGTGAAGCCGATATCGCCGTGTGCGGTGGCACCGAGGCGACGATCCATCGGGTCAGTCTGGGCTGTTTTGCCGCGGCGCGAGCCCTGTCGACGGGGTTCAACGATCGGCCTCAGGAGGCATCGCGGCCGTTTGATAGTAACCGGGATGGCTTCGTCATGGCCGAAGGGGCTGGCCTGCTGGTGATCGAATCGCTCGAACATGCGCAGGCAAGGGGCGCGCAGCCTTTGGCTGAAATCGTCGGCTATGGCACTAGCGCCGATGCTTATCATCTGACCGCTGGTCCAGAAGACGGTGGCGGTGCCCAACGCGCCATGCGGCAGGCACTGCGCCAAGCCGGGATTACGCCAAATGATGTGCAACACATCAATGCTCATTGCCACGTCCACCCAGGTTGGCGACAAAGGGGAGCTGGCCGCCATCGTCGTGCCGTGTTTGGCGAGGGATCGCCGGTGGCCATCGCCTCGACCAAATCCAGCACCGGACATCTGCTCGGAGCCGCCGGAGGCATTGAGGCCATCTTTACGGTGTTGGCATTACGCGATCAGATAGTTCCGCCGACGCTAAACCTGGTCAACCCGGACCTGGCGGCCGAGGGGCTGAATTTGGTGGGGCTAAGTGCTCGCCACATGCCGATGGAATATGCCCTGTCGAACGGGTTTGGCTTTGGTGGGGTGAATGCCAGCCTGGTATTGCGTCGCTGGGAGTAAGCCCGTACACACCCTTTTGCCAAAGGTTGCAGCATAGGCTCAGGGATAGTGTCATCTGGCATGGGGCGCTTCAGCGCCCCATGTGCTGAAAATTGCGAATAGGCACTGATGAGAGAGGATGTGATAAATACGTTGGTGGTGCCCTTGTGGTTGGGGCCGAGCTTTGGTGTTGATGTCTTTACCCGATGATGGCTAGAGGTCTGGTCGTTGACAGTTCAACTTCGCGAACTTGAAACAAATGGGAGCGTGTTTCGGGAGGTCTTCACTGAACTAGAGACGATTCCACTGTAAGCACAGCGTTCATCTTGGCGCTGACGAATTTGAAGAGGTTCTTGACGCGGGAGTGTTTGAGATGCCGACGGTACATAACCCCTCCAACCTGTTGTTGCTTTCTTACAGGTTTAGGCTATGTCAGCTTATGCTTTAGATATGTCAACTTATGGTTTAGACGACAGACATTTACCAGACATGGTGGAGGCTCTGCCAGCCACATCCCGGCACTCGAAGGACTCGCCTTGGCTGCTACCTTCCGGTCCTGACCAGGTCGACGAGATTCCGATGCGGGAGGACCAACAGAGCCCCCATAACAACGCGGCGATACTAACGGCAGCCTACTGAGATTGCAATGCTTTTTCCCGCATTCGCGCTCAAGTGCGGGAAAAGTCGGCAATGGTGGCGAGTTGTTGCTCGCCGCTCACTGCCGGGGATCAGACCAACGCCAGATCCCCGCTGCAAATGCGGTACAGGGTCCAGCCTGCCAGGGCAAACAGGGTGGCGGATAACCCCAGCTCCAGCGGATTGAGGCGACGCGCGCCATGCTGGCGACGGGCCAGCCAGTAGATGGCAATGCCAGGGGCGTAGAGCAGGGTCACCAGCAGCAGATAATCAATTCCCGCCGCATAGACCAGCCACAGACCGTACAGGGTGGCGATCAGAGCAATCAGCAGATCCCGCCAGCGGCTCTGCTCCTGCGGGCCATAGGTCTCGCCGGTCAACGCCAGCTTCAAGCCATAAGCACCGGAAAACACATAGGGCACCAGCGCCGCCGAAGTGGTGATGTTCACCAGTGCCAGATAGGTGCTCTTCTGGAACAGGATAATGACCAGAAACAGCTGGATCAGCAGGGTCGAGGCCCAGAGTGCATGGTGGGGGGCGCCACGGCGGTTTTCGGCGGCAAACCAGGTCGGGAACAGCCCGGTGCGGGAGGCGATAAACGGCACCTCGCAGGCCAACATGGTCCAGCTTAGGAAAGCCCCGGAGACGGAAATCATCAGCCCGGCATTGATCAAGATGGCACCCCAGGGACCGACCACTTTTTCCAGGATCGCGGCGGTGGAGGGGTTCTTCAGGGCCGCAATCTCCGGCTGGGACATGACCCCTAGTGCAAACAGACTCACCATCACATACAGCGCCAATGCACTCAGCAGGGCAATGATGGTCGCGCGGCCCACATCGCGACGATGCTTGGCTCGCGCCGAAACCACGATGGCGCCCTCAATGCCGATAAAGACCCACAGGGTCACCTTCATGGTGGATTTAACCTGCTCCATGACGCTGCCGAGGGCCGGATTGTTCTGACCCCAGAGATCCAGAGTGAAGGTATCCAGATGGAAGGCGAGCAGAAGGGCAACCGCCAGCACCAACAGAGGGATCAACTTGGCGATGGTGGTGATGATATTGACGAAGGCGGCGAGTTTGATGCCGCGGATCACCAGTGACTGCACGGCCCAGATCAGTATTGAGCCTAGTGCGATGGCGTAGGGCGTATTGCCCTCACCGAACCAGATGCGCTCCGGGGTATCAACAAAGTAACTCAGGGCGCTACAGACCACGACTACATAAGAGACGTTAGCCAGCAGTTGACAGATCCAGTAGCCCCAGGCGGCGTTAAAGCCGACGAAGCTGCCAAAGCCCGCCTTGGCATAGGTGAAGATGCCGCCGTCCAGCTCCGGGCGTCGCAACGACAGGAACTGATACACCAGGGCCAGGCAGATCATGCCCAAACCGGTGATTAACCAGCCCAAACCAATGGCTCCGACCTGGGCGTTGGTGGCAATGTTTTGCGGCAAACTAAAAATACCGGCACCCACCATGGAGCTCAGTACCAGAGCGATCAAGGCGCCCAGTCCCAGATTCTTCTTCATCGTTATCGTTTCACTATCCGGGTGAGTATTCGGCCAGCAGCAAGGAGGCTACTGCTTTGCAAGGCGCGCAATATATTGCGTAATTATTCTGTGTTCAATTTAAATCTCAGCGTCTTAACCTGAAAAAATGGAATTAACTGGCTCCTTTATCCAATACTCTCTCCTGCGATGGATTCTTATGGCTATGGAGTTGTCTTGAAACGTGAAACATGTTTAGAGCCCTATGCACGCCAACATCTTGCCTGCATGAGATGATGGATGGGGGGCATCATCTTCTGCGGTCGTGGCTCCTGCATCCAGCGCAGCGGTTTTTATATTCCCCGGAATCCACAGATAATTCCTGTAAATTCATCCCGTTCGAGTGGTCTCAACCGGCTGATATGGAACTGCACCATGATTTTTTTCATGTTTCATGCGATATGAGTCGTCCTGGCTTCTGATGTACAACCAGCAGACGGGGACCGGGTCGCTACACCGTCGCTGCAATGGTATGGATACATTTGGAGCAAGAACTCTATTCCCCTCTTCATTAAAAAGAGAGCGCCTTCGCAATTATGTCTTTACAAATCTGCGGCGTTCACAAAATCACCGCTCAGTAATTGCCTCTAGTGGTACATGGGATTGCAATCATGGCGGCAAAACTACGGCACCAAGTCCATCAGCTAGATGGCTGCGTCTCCCCCCTGTTGACTTGGGGGAATGGTCGCCGGAAGCGATGCAAAATAATTATTTGATCCACAAACCACGTGTTGATACAGCAAACCAAACGAAGGGAAATCAACGATGAAGAGACAATGCTTGGCACTGTCGGTGCTGGCGGCCATATCCTGTGGCGCCTGGGCTAGCGTGCCGGAAAACAATACCGATATTCTGCTGCAAGGTTTTTATTGGACCTCGGCTTCCGCCTCGGCTAACTGGTATACCCAGGTCGAGGCCAATGCCACTGAGATCGCCGATGCCGGGTTCAATATGATCTGGCTGCCGCCACCCTCTCAGGCCGGCTCGCTGGAGGGCTATCTGCCCGAACAACTCAACGATCTCAACTCCCATTACGGTACCGAGACCGAGCTGGCCTCTCTGATCGGCACCCTGCATAGCAAAGGGGTTAAAGCGCTGGCGGATATCGTCATCAACCACCGTAACGGTACCGGCAGTTGGTGTGGCTTTGCCAACCCGGCCTGGAGCATGCAGGCCATTACCTCCGACGACGAAGCCTGGGGTGCTACCGGCTCCAATTGTAGTGGCACTCGAGGCAATGCCGATTCCGGTGGTGGCTATGGCGCTGCGCGGGATATTGACCACAGCCAGAGCTTCGTGCAGACCAGCATCGAAGATTGGATGAACACCACCCTGAAGGGCGTGGGCTTCGACGGCTGGCGTTACGATTACGTCAAAGGCTATGGTGGCAACTATGTGGGCATCTACAACAACGCCACCAATCCCTATTTTAGCGTTGGCGAATACTGGACTACCCTGTGCTACAACGGCGAAGGCTGTGGTAGCGATGGCGCTTATCCTGATGCCCACCGTCAGCAACAGGTGAACTGGGTCACCGCCACCGGTGGCACCAGCGCCGTATTCGATTTCACCACCAAGGGGCTGCTGAACAAGGCGCTCTCCACCTACAACTATTCGGTGCTGAAAGACTCCAGTGGTAAGCCGCAAGGGACCATCGGCTGGTGGCCGTCCCACTCCGTTACCTTCGTGGACAACCACGATACGGGACCCAGCGGAACTTGTAGCAGTGGCCAGAACCTGTGGGCGGTCCCTTGTGACAAGGTGATGCAGGCCTATGCCTATATCATGACCCATCCGGGTGTACCTTCCGTCTACTACCCCCACTATTTCAACTGGGGTCTGGGCAGCCAGATCAAGGCTCTGATGCAGTTGCGTAAATCAGAGGGCATCAACTCCAATTCCACTGTGACCATCGACCGTGCCGAACAGGGCCTCTATGCCGCCTATATCGACGGTAAGGTAGCCATGAAGCTGGGCAGCACTGCCTGGGCGCCTAGCGGTAGCGACTGGGTACTGGCCCAATCCGGCACCGATTGGGCGGTCTGGAAGAAGGGCGTCACCCCTGGCCTCAAGCGCACCGTGCTGCTGGTGTATGGCACCACGGCCTCCGGTGAGGACATGTTCGTGCGCGGCGGTATCGATCATACCTATGCGGCCAACAGCCTGGGCTTGGCTTGCACCAGCAGCAACTATCTGTGTGCCATCCCCATAGTGCACAACAACCTGCGTAACGCCACGACGGCACCCTGGAAGGCCAACGACCAGTATCTGGACTGGTATGGTACCGAAGCCTCACAGAGCACTGCAGCTGTCGGCACGGCCATGGACTGGACCACAGACGTGTGGCCTTCCAGTTGGGGTGCCCAGAAGACGGTGGCAGTAGACGGTTATGGCGTTGAGCCGCTCAACACCTATGGCCAGCACTACTGGATGCTGGATGTGCAGATGGACTGCTCCAAAGCCGTGAACGGCCTCTGGTTCGAGTTCAAAACCTACATCAAGAACGGCGCCGGCTGGGAGGCTAATGTCAGCCAGTCTGGTACCCCTTACACCAGCGGCAACCATTTTGGTCAGTGCGGTAAGGTGAACGTGTTCCAGCGTGGTGTCAGTGCGCCGGTTAGCATTCACGACTTCCCCTGATCCCTTCAACCCTTAACACCAAGGGCGCCTCGGCGCCCTTTTTTATTGTTCAAGGTGGTCGGATTGTCGGGCCCTGAGGATGGGCCGGATCTGGCGGCGTAATGTTGGCAGGCGGTTGGCAAACCAGGCTGCTCCTACCAGACAGCAGACGCCGCCTAGCAAGATGGTGTTGGGAGCGCCCCACCAGGCCGCTAGGCTACCGGCCATATAGCTGCCAAAGGGTACAGTCCCCATGAAGGCCATAGTGAAGATGCTCATCACCCGACCTCGTTTGTCATTGTCGACTAGCGTCTGGATGATGGTGTTGCTGGCGGCCATCTGTAACATCATACCGGCCCCGGTCAGCACCATGAGAACAAACGACAGGTAGATATTGCGGGACAGGGCAAAGGCGATCAGACCGAGGCCGAACAGAGTGGCGTAGCGGGGGAGCAGGCTCTCCAGCCCTAGTACGCTGCGGCGTGAGGCCAGGTAGAGGGCTCCGCTCAATGCACCTAGTCCGGAGCCGCCGATTAAAAAACCGAAGGTGTGGGAACCACCGTGCAATATCTCCTTGGCAAAAACCGGCATCAGCACCACGTAGGGCATACCCATCAGGCTGATCAGGGCCAGCAGCAACAAGATGGCGCGGATGGGGGGAAAACCGAACGAGTAGCCGAAGCCCTCCTTGATCGCTGACCACACACCAGGTCGCTGGGTTTGGTGTGGCCGATTGTTGAGTCGCATCAGCAACAAGGAGAGGAGAACGAAGCCGTAGCTGATGCCGTTTAGCAGAAAACAGATCCCTTCGCCCAGCGAGGCGATCAGCAGGCCCGCCACCGATGGTCCCAGCAGACGGGCGCCGTTCACCATGGTGGAGTTGAGGGCGATGGCGTTACCCAAATCCTCCTTTCGTTCCACCATCTCCACCACAAGAGACTGGCGGGCGGGGATGTCAAAGGCATTGATGGCGCCTAGCAGTACACTCAGGGTGACTATGTGCCAAATCTGGATGGTGCCACTGTAGTAGAGCAGCGCCAGCGTTAAGGCTTGCACCATGGAGAGCAACTGGGTGATGAGCAGAATACGATAGCGATCCCAACGGTCGGTCAGCGCTCCGGCAAAGGGTGCCAACAAAAAGGTGGGGACTTGGCTCGCGAAACCGACCAGTCCCAGCAAGTAGGCGGAGCCGGTGAGATGATAGACCAGCCAGGGCACGGCGATGCGTTGTACCCAGGTGCCGATGAGGGAGAGGCTCTGGCCGCCGAAGAACAGACGGTAGTTACGATATTGCAGCGAGCGGAAGATATTTTGGATGCCAAGGGGGGCTTGCATGCGACCTCGTTGTTGGTCTGCGGACTCAGGGCGGTAGAAACTCCTCTGCACTGGATGCCGGGTGTCACAAAGGGCGAGGATCATTGCTCAATATAAAACTAGGAGAGCGCGTTAAATAGGATCACGCGCTCAGCTTGTACAAAAACGGGGGTCTCAGGATTAGTGAACCGCGTTAGGGCCTGCCGACTCTTCCGGTGGATTAAGATAGCCCGCCTGCTCACATTCGCCATACAACTGCTTCATGCCGGTGATGGCGGTGTTCATAAATAGATGCAACTGCTCGGCGGTTAAGCCAGCCGCAATCTGGAGTGTGTCGCAGATCATCAGGCGAGGCAGGTTGTCATCCACCACATCGACAAAGATCTTCAGCATTGGGAAGTTCATATTCAGACGACCCAGATCGGCAACCAGAGGCAGTAGGCCGATGGGACGGATCTCCAGCTCGGTGGTGAACATCAAGCCTTCACTTTCGACAAATAGCCGGCTCTCCAGCACACCATCCAGGGATTGAATATCAACGATATGGATGCCGTGGCATTGCTCACACAGGTAGTGGGGGATCTGGCCCTGGCTGAGCCAGCGCATCACGACTTCAAAACTGGGTACGATCATCTTGTCTACAGTTACCAAATGACAGGTGGGGCAGTCTAAACCAAAAGGGGGCCTGACAGAAGTCACAACACCCGTGCCGCGCAGCCCTGGCGCCGATATTCGGGCCATGGCGCTGGTGATGGCACTGTATGCGACTCATGCGAGAAGTGGTTGCCACCGCATGGTCGCTTTTCGAGGGTACAGCCCCTGATTGTCGAGTCGCACCTGATGGCTTCTTTTGCTGTTGTTGCTGTTCGTCCCTATAATCGGTTCAATTCAGCCTGATAGAAAGTCCAGCGATTATTCCTAGTCGGTGTTCAGAATATTTGCTACGGGCGAGGTAAATTCACACCCGTGCCGAGATGACATGGCCACTCGTTCGCGTCCCCATAACCACGGTTTTAAATCACGGCTTGATGAGAGGTTATATGCTGCGATGGATTGTTCTTGTTTGGGGGCTCTGGGGGGGAGTGACGGTTCACGCGGCCGCCCGCATGGTTTCAGTTGGCTGGGATGATTATCCCCCATACCAGATGGCCACTGCGGGTGAACAGCAAGGTATTGATATGGATATAGTCCGCAGTGCTCTGGAGCGGGCGGGTTATCAGGTTAACTTCATTAAATTACCCTGGTCCCGGCAGCTCTTGATGCTGAAAAACGGAAGCCTCGCGCTGTCCATGAGTGCCTCGAAATCAGAAGATCGGGCACACTATGCCGTCTGGTCCAACGTGTATCGCCCCGAGAGGGCCGCACTGATCGGGTTGCACAGTAATACGGCAATGATTACCTCACTCAAGGAATTACGGGGGCAAAACATCAAGATCGGACTAATCCGTGACTCCTCCTACCCAGGCGAGTATGAGTCACTACTGGTCGATCCGCAGTTTCGCCAGTTACTGGAATTCACCACCCTCAACCTGCAAAACCTTGCCAAGCTGCGGCGTGGCCGCATTAATTATCTGATTGATGATCCCGTCACCACCCAATATCAGGCGAAAATGAATCCAGGACCGGATGTTCGTGTCATGCTGGAGATTGTAAATGAAGGCAGTCACTTCATGGTGAGCAAAAAATTTGTAGCCAGTGAGCCCGCATTTATCGGTCGGCTTAATGATTCGCTCGATACATTAAAGCGCGATGGAACGATAAAGCTGATATTCAGCAAGTACGGTGAGTCCAATTAGACTGTCTGAATGGGGAGCACTAAACATCAAGTTTATGGGGTTGTCATGGATTCTTTTAGGAATTGTTCATAGGGACGCTCACGTTCAATTTTAACCAGAGCTTTTTCATATTGCTTCAAATATTTGAGCGCACTATTTTTTGAGAATGCGGAATACAGGAAAACCCCTTCCTCTGGGAGTCGCAATATTTTAAATTGGTTAGAAAGGTGTTCTCTATTTTTCGTATATTCAAGGGAGTAAAAATTGGGACTGTAAACAGCATCTATGCGGTTTAACATCATTTTTTGTAAGTTTCTAGAGTTAATGTTCTCTCCCGTTAGAGGTAGGAGTGTCAGTCTTTTATCCCTTAGCATGGGGGAGTAATAACCATCATGGAGAACACCGCACGGTCAAGCAGAGGCATAGAAATGTGGCGGTTACAGGGAAAACACTCGCTCCGACGATGACTCCAGTCGCTCCTTGTTGTGCTGCGCTAAGGATGAGAAACGTCGTTCCGACCAGCACTGCAACCAGTGCTCTGATGTTGATACTATGAGCGGCTCTTCACCTCGTGATGAGTACGCGGGAGGTTTGGGGCCTGTGTATGCACATCATGTCCTCTAGTGATTTAACGTGAGGAAAGGGTCGAATTCTTTATGCGTTACCAGACCTTTGCATGACATATTTCGCTACCAAATGGTGTAAACCATCACGAATCCAGATGAGACCATCCCGCTTAAACCAAATAGGAAAAAGAGATCACCTAATTTCTCAAGAATAGAGCCAAGACCGTTTTCCTTTACCCTCAGAGAAAAGAAAAATAGATAGGTGGCGACAAGAAAACTTAGTGCTGAAACAGCTAACACATCATCAGCTATCGTCACGGAAACAAATGATTTAATGAGTGTTTTAAACACGGTTAATGCCGTAATGCATAAACCGGCCAGCGTTCCGGACAAGGACAATAGCTGGATGACTTCGTTTCGTTCCCAACTTTTCATCATCTAACAACCTTACTGTATCTGCCAAGACGGCTGGTGCAGAGGCCAATGTTAAATTCGCAGTCTCTGCTCAGCATGGGGTATTGCCGCAACTATTGGGTCTTTTTGCGAGCGTGCCGTACTTAGCATTCTATCTGAACTGCCCTTTATCGAGAATGCCCTCATGTCGAATAGCATTCACGATTGTGGCTGCTCACATTCATTATTTTTAGACAGACGAATATGAATCTCTGATGGCGAGGTTCTAACCGGAGGTGGTGTGGCTGGGGGAGTGATTGGTCACGAAACAAAAAGTAAAATGGTCATAAACGGGTCTTTCAGATCAGCGAGCCCTTTGCCGCCATCAAATCTAGTAGTGTTGTACGCGACCCGGTTCAATGAGATAAAGGCGCTGCATCTTATTCCTAAACCTGCAGCAAAAATACTGAGTCTCAACCGAGTGGTTGCTGCCATATACAAGGAGTGTGGTGTTGATTACTTTTCATATACTGTCTTAATCAGCGACTGCATTAACGGTACAGCCGAAATGGTTACGTGCGGGGATGCTTGATGATACTGGACATGTTTGCGAGGGTCTTCGTCTAGAGCATATTTGTTAGAAGCATATTGCAATATCCAGAAACGAAAGAGCCCTATGAAACTCATAGGGCTCTTTCGTTTTAAATATGGCGGTGAGGGAGGGATTCGAACCCTCGATACGTTGCCGTATACACACTTTCCAGGCGTGCTCCTTCAGCCACTCGGACACCTCACCGTTGTTGAACTCTTGTTTAGGCGTGAGTTCATCACCTTTTAACTGTGCTGTGAGGTGGCTGCGTCGCACGCTATGCGTGCTCTTTGTATCGTCTGCTTCGCAGACTGGGCAGCCACTCGGACACCTCACCGTTGTTGAACTTTTGTTTAGGCGCGAGTTCATCACCTTTCAATCAATCCATATTTACGTGCCGGACATACACGGTTGCACACCTTAACGGGCCAACGGGGCGGTAATTTATGGGAAAGCGCTTCTCGGGTCAATCAATTTTATGTCGCTACCGTGATTAAAACGCTGCTTGCGCAAAGAGTGTTCAAACTCGCCTGCTGTTTCAGTCAGGCGCGTACCCGGCTGTGAGCTGGCATGCTTGGCGACGTTGTTTTTCGGCCTGCCGGTTGGCGGCGGGATGTCGGTCATATCCGGAGTTCAGCCATGGAGTTTGTCAGCACGAGTAATGATTTTCCTCCGATCCCGAGCTCGGTGACCAGCAGCGGTTCGCCATTGCCATCGCAACCTGCGACACCCCCGCCATCTGTCACGGCTACGCCGGATCTGGCGGTCGCCGCAACAGCAGTACGCTTTCCGGTCTGTCGTGCCGATGGTCGGGAATTTGCTAATTTTCAGGAGATCGAGGCACTACTCGCGGGGGAATCTGGTGGTCAATTTTTGTTAGGTAGCAACCGCAGCTGGCATGGCGGCATTCATGTGACGGCGGCCAGTATGCCGCACCATCAGTCCCAGCATCCGCTGCGTTGCATGATGGATGGCACTGTCGTTGCCTACCGACTCAATCGCTGTTATCCCAGGGTGCAATGGCGTGGGCGGCCGCTGGCGTTTAGCAATGGCTTCTGTCTTATTCGCCATGACTACTGCTCGCCGCCCGCTCCGGTCACTCAAACCCCGGATGGAGCGGCCGCCGCCAACAGCATGCCTGCGCCATGTAATCGACTGCGTCTGTATAGCCTGTACATGCATCTAGCTGATTATCAACACTATCAACCCGAGGTGATCCAAGAACGAACGTTGACTCTGTTGAAAAAGCTCTATGTTCGCAAGGGCAATGATGTTAATCGGCGGCTGGGCAAGTTGGCTGCAGGCAGCATCATCACCCTGTTGGATGTTCCCAGTTGCTCGTTGCAGACCCAGGAGCAAGGTGCGACACGGAACTTGCGATTTCTCAAGGGCAAGGTCACTCAGAAGGCGGCAGGCTCTCAATCCCGGGTCAGGTTGCAGGCTGAGGTTTGGATAGCCGATTGTGAGGAATATGTATGCCACGGTCAGCAAGCGCGCACGACGGGTGGTGCGACATTGCCCGCCTACTGGCAAATCAGCGTTAAGGCACGACTGCGTAATCCGTATCCCATCTATCGAAGTCGTGCGGAGTTACTGGCCGATCAAGCACCGGAAGGCCGGCTGCAGGTGGGCAGCACTCTGCAGTTCAAACGGGGGGATCTGCAAACCCACCGGCTGGAAGGCGTCAGCAAACAGATTGCGCCCTGTGAACTATTAGTTGGTGTTTCTGGCTCCAGTACCGAACCGGTAACCGGAGTGGTCTGGGTGGTGGTTGATGCCCACGAGTTGGAGCTACAGCCACAAGCACCCACCGAGTTTGATACGGTGGTGACTTGCTCGGTACCGCTCGCCGCCGGTGATCCGGTGGGCTTTCTGGGCTTGCACCAATCCCCCTGTGAGCCGTTGGCATTGGGTGGATATCAGGATGAATACCGGGTGCATATCGAACTCTTCAGCGATGAGGAGGCCTCGGTTCTACAGCGCTTTTTGCAAAATGAAGCAGGCGTCGAAGCGGGGCAGAGCCTGCTGCATCTGCAGGGACAGGAGGCTCTGTTTGATCGTGTACAGGTCGAAGGCGGGATCAGCTTCAATGATCGTTGCCAATGCCCGGACCCGGATCAGTGGTTACCCATTCGTAGTCGGGTCACAGATGCCAGTGGTCAGCGCTGGTGTGAGCTGGGGCCGGTAAAGAGCGGCTTTGCCGCGCTCAATTCTGTGTATGTGCGCGAGCAGGAGGTCAGCCCGATCCGGCAACTGGATCTGGCCCGGCAGGGATTCACGCTGATGCAAGGTCAGGATAGTGCGGGTGGTATTGTGCTGGCAGAACAGACTATTCCTACGCTATTTGCCACTATTCATCAGCAACTGGATAGCAATCACGACGGCGAGATCAGTGCCGATGAAATAGCTGCAGCACTGAATTCCACTGAAAATAGGGAAAAGCTGAATAAGTTAATTATCCAGCACCCGAGTGAGTGGGGAAGTGCCTATCAGCAGCAGGTAGAACAATATCTTCAGCAATTAATTGGTCAGTCGAGTAATGAAACCGGCAGACAACTACTGGATCTGGAACGCCAGCGATTACGTACTATGCAAATTGATGTCATCGGAAGATCCTTGTACGCCTTCCATCCATTGTTTCTCATTTCGCATTTAATCGTTCTGGCAGAACAGGCTGCTCTGGTTGTGTTGGAAATGCTTGAACTGTTAGCCCCCGGGATCAACCAGCAGGATTGCACACCGCTGCTAACCTACCTGAACCGCTATATGCCGAAATACCAGATCAATACCCCACTGAGAATTTGTCACTTTTTAAGTCAGGTGGCTCATGAATCCAACTTTAAGCCGCACGCCGAAAATATGAATTACCGTGCCGAACGAATGCGGGAAATATATGGCTGCACTGGTGGTCCAGCTAAATACTTGCCGGCTGAGGATGATTGCCTTAATGGTCGAAAACCAGAGAGGGAGGGTTTATGGAGCAACGAAGAACAGTATGCGCATCATCCGCAAGCGCTGGCTAATTTAACGTATGCAAGTCGAATGGGTAATGGTGATGAGGCAAGTGGTGATGGTTATAAATATCGAGGTCGCGGATTAATTCAATTGACTGGAAGGGATAATTACACTTATTACACGGAAGCTCATAATAACGTTTACCATGATGATCCAAAGAATTTTTTACAGGAGCCAGACCTACTGGTTAATGATTTAAAGTATGCTGTAGAGTCCGCCTGTTTTTATTGGTGGTGGTATTCTATCAATGAAGCGGCAGACTCGGGTAGTGTTGCTAATGTGACAATAAAGGTAAATGGTGGCTCTAATGGCTTGGCTGATAGAACGGCTAGGTTCATGACGATTAAAAATTATTATTTATCACGAGGATTGATATGAGAAAATTCAAGTATCCACTATTGTTGCTGCTCTGCTTCTCCTGGCGCAGTCTGGCCTATGATAATGGCATTATGTTTCATTGCCAAATTAACAAGGAGTGGGTTGATTTATTTTTTGATGCATCAAGAGTCGCGCATTATGTTCATAGCAAAAGTGGTGTCATCGATCTCTCTTTAGATAATGGAAATGATATTGATTTATTTAAGTTTTCGTTCCGAGGGCTTAGTGGTGGTGGTGAGGCGCATATTAAATTCTCCAATCACTCGTATGACTATTATTTGTATGACATTACGGCTCATAGTGGAGATAATTATATATTCAAAAGTGGTGTCGCCGTACTCAAGGATGGCGTTGTGCTGTCCAATAAGGAGTGTATGAATGATGCAACTATTCTTCGTGATGCATATGAAGGCCTTCCACGATTTGAGCAGGATCATATTAGTTTTATTCAAGACAAGGCGATTATTTTTTATTGAATAAGTTCTTACGAACAAAATGATGGCTGTAGTGACGGTCAAAACAAACAGAAATAACAGTATAGCCTGGTGTTATAACATATGATGAATCGGCCCGGCTTTAGCCGGGCCGATTCGTTTCGAGCGGACTGAATATCAACGTGCCTGGCTAATTGGGCACTAGGGGACTAGGTTATTTTGCGGACTGCAATTGATAGTGTTGCACATGAAACCGACCGCTACGATCGATGCCATCCAGTTGCAGGCATAACGGATGGTCAAAACCGGGCATGTCGGTGACCAAAGTATGGAATTCGCCATTTTCGCCGCAGGGGTCAACGGGATGCGGCAATTCAGCAATCAGCTCGGCAGAGTAATATTTGCCGCAGAAGCGGCCATCCAGTTGGCTGGTATCCACGGTGACAATCCGGGTCTGTATACCTCGTAGAATGATTTCATGGGCCAGTGCCCATGGATCTATGCCTAACAGGGGGAAGACACTTTGCCAGCCAGCGGGGGTTATATATTGGCGCCGATAGTCCGCGATACCGTTATGGAACATGTCACCGAACGCAACAGCCTCGATAGGGAGCCCACTGGCGCGCAACCCGTTGACCACACAGTGTTGATATACCGGATTGGACGGAAAAATATCGGGTAATGGGATGGTGATCAGCGGTAGTTGTAACTGCTCGGCTTGCGCCTGAACCACGCTCAACGGGGTGTGCTGAAACGGCACATCATCTCCCACATGGGTGGTATATAAACCAATCACTCGATAGCGGGGGTCTTCTTGCAAACGTAAAAGGGTCAGGGCTGAGTCTTTTCCTGAGGACCAACTGATCACTGTGTTCAGTGGGGGCATATCTGCACTCCGATATAGCCCCTTGTGAGGCTGATAACATACTAGCTGTTTCTACGGGGCAGAGTGAAAGATGAATGCGCCGACGGTGTAGAAAGTGGATGGCGACTGCATTGTGCCTGATGCTTGGCAGGAATTAATAAAGCCGGACTGAGACCTGCTATACCTGAATAGCACGACGTTATTGTGAAGCCTTCTTTGTAATGCAGCAGGAGATCAACATGAGTAAGCAGAAAAAGAAAGCCGGAACCGCGGATGCAGCAGTTGAGCAACCGGCAAACGATATTCCCGCCAACAAGAAACCCATCGGCGAGAAGGATTACGAGAAGGAACTGCGTCATCTGCATGAAGAGTTGGTCAAACTGCAGCTATGGGTAGTGCATAAGGGTCTCAAGGTGTGCGTTGTGTTTGAAGGTCGGGATGGCGCCGGGAAAGGAGGAACCATCAAGGCGATTACCGAGCGGGTCAGCCCCCGGGTGTTCCGGATCATTGCGCTGCCCGCACCGACGGAACGAGAAAAGAGCCAGCTCTATTTCCAACGTTATATCAAGCATATGCCCGCCGCTGGGGAGATCGTGATCTTTGACCGCAGTTGGTATAACCGGGCTGGTGTTGAACGAGTCATGGGGTTTTGTACACCAGAACAAACGACTCGGTTTCTTGAGAACGTGTCTGGGATGGAGCGGACTCTCGTTGAATCGGGAATTATATTGCTCAAGTACTGGCTTGAAGTAAGCCCGGAGGAGCAGGAGAAACGGTTACGGGATCGCATTCATGATGGTCGCAAGATCTGGAAGTTATCACCTATGGATGTGAAATCATATGACCATTGGGATGACTATACCGAGGCGCGGGATGCCATGTTTGCCGCCAGTGATAGCGCATGGGCACCTTGGTTTGTTGCACGATCGGAAGATAAGAAACGGGTTCGTTTGAATGTGATCTCTCATTTGCTCTCGCATATTCCTTATGAATCGGTACCGGTGGAGCATGTCAAATTGGGTAAGCGCAAAATTGGACGCTACAAAGAAGCCGATTATCCCTTTCGTTACATTGCAGAAAAGTTCTAATTACCCGAGCTTGTCGAAATAGAAAAAGCGAAGCCCGCAAGGACTTCGCTTTTTTATCGCGGAGTAAGATTTCTGCATTGGTCGTCGCGGCACTGATACGTTCAATTCATTTTCGGATGACAGGGATAGCGTTTGCATTAGCAGATCCGGGTAGGTCGTCTCAGCAGTGATGTTTATTGGGGAGTGGAGGTAGGGCTTTCAGCTTTAGGGTCGAAATATCGAACCTATACTCGTTTTCCGGATCATCGTTGGTTAAAGTGTGATCCCTGTCGCCTGCCTGTTCCGGCAAGATTAAGTGGTAAGGAAGTATTGATGTTTTCTTTTTTTGAACGCCTGGTCCGGCCATTTCCTGCGGAAGAGCCAACACAACCGCCCGGTACCTTGTATGCCTTCTGTCGCCACTACACCCGTGGCATGGAGGTCTACTTGCTGTTGATGTCGGGGCTGACGGCTCTGATTGCGGTCGCTGAAGTCTCGCTGTTCGGTTTCTTGGGGCAGCTAGTCGATTGGCTGGTGGCCCATAACCCACAGACACTCTTTGCCGAGGAGGGTGTCCGGTTACTGGGTATGGCGGTGTTGATGCTGGTTGGCTTGCCCCTGCTGGTCTTCATTCACTCCCTGTTGGTCCACCAGACCCTGCTGGGAAATTACCCCATGGTGATCCGCTGGCTGGCCCATCGCTACTTGCTCAAACAGAGTGTCTCCTTCTATAGCAATGATTTCGCCGGGCGCATTGCGACCAAGGTCATGCAGACTTCGCTGGCGGTACGGGAAACCGTCATGAAGTTGCTGGATGTGCTGGTGTATGTGCTGGTCTATTTTACCTCCATGGTGGTGATGGTGGCACAGTCGGACTGGCGCATGATGCTGCCGATGTTGGCCTGGCTGCTGATTTACGTCCTGATCCAGTACTACTTTGTGCCCAAGCTGAAGCGAGTGTCGACGGCGCAGGCTGAGTCTCGTTCCATGATGACTGGCCGCATCGTGGATAGTTATACCAATATCCAGACCGTCAAACTGTTTTCCCATACCCGTCGCGAGGCTGACTATGCCCAGCAAGGGATGCAGGAGTTCATGGACACCGTCTACCAGCAGATGCGGTTGGCGACCGGTATCAGTGTCAGTGTGCAGATGCTCAATTATCTGTTGGCGTTTGCGGTTGCCAGCCTCTCGGTCTGGTTATGGATGCAGAGTGCCATCAGCATCGGTGCCATCGCCATCGCGGTCAGTTTGGCGTTGCGCCTCAACGGGATGGCGCAGTGGATCATGTGGGAGATCAGTGCCTTGTTTGAAAACATCGGCACAGTTGCCGATGGCATGGCCACACTCTCCAAGCCTCAGGAGGTGCAAGATGATGCCGACGCCCCCGCACTACGGTGTGATCAGGGTGAGGTACGTTTCGAGCGAGTGGACTTTCACTATGGCAAGGGCTCGGGTGTACTGGACCATCTGGATCTGACGATCCGTCCAGGGGAAAAGATCGGTTTGGTGGGTCGTTCCGGAGCGGGTAAGTCCACCTTGGTTAATCTGTTGCTGCGCTTTTATGACATCGAGAGTGGCCGCATTCTGATTGATGGTCAGGATATCAGTCGGGTCTCCCAGGAAAGCCTGCGGGCCCATATCGGCATGGTGACGCAGGATACCTCGCTGTTGCACCGCTCTGTGCGGGACAACATCTTGTATGGGCGCCCGGATGCTACGGAAACCGAGCTTATCGATGCGGCTCGAAAAGCCGAGGCTCTGGAATTCATCGCTACTTTGTCCGACCCACAAGGCCGCACGGGTTTTGATGCACAAGTAGGCGAGCGTGGCGTTAAACTTTCCGGTGGTCAGCGGCAACGTATTGCGCTGGCTCGGGTTCTGCTCAAGGATGCGCCGATCCTGATCATGGATGAGGCGACATCGGCACTGGATTCGGAAGTTGAGGCTGCCATTCAACACAGTCTGGATACTCTGATGGCGGGCAAGACTGTGATCGCGATTGCTCATCGACTCTCGACCATAGCGGCCATGGATCGTTTGATCGTCATGGACAAGGGGCAGATCGTTGAACAGGGTAGCCATAGCGAATTGATCGCCCTGGGGGGTATCTATGCTCAATTATGGGCCCACCAAACCGGTGGTTTCATCGGCCATGATGAGGATGAGGTCGAAGTTGAGTTGGCATGACCATCGCCAGAAGATGAGTACAGTGATTGCAGGGCGTCGGTTTATTAGGCAACTTGTTGATTTGTTGGCCGAACAAACCGTGATGATGGAATAACTGCTTGCAGCAACGACGGATCCTGCTAGTATTCGCTCCATCAGACGCGGGGTGGAGCAGCATGGTAGCTCGTCGGGCTCATAACCCGAAGGTCGTAGGTTCAAATCCTGCCCCCGCAACCAGATAAAAGAAGGCCCGAAACGAAAGTTTCGGGCCTTTTTGCTATGGCTCTGCGTCGGCTCTCTGTTGAGTCGAATCAGGATGCAGCCTCGGTTTGGCATTCGACATGGAGGTCAATCTCGCTGTAAATCCATCCTTCTCGCCGACGGTTTCTAGTTTGTTGGGCAGCAGGTGTATTCGCCTCAACGTCCTGAGTACCGAAAAAATGGCGAGTCGGGTAGAAGATCGGCATATTGGTGCATTGTTGGGCAAACAGACCATTGCCGCGCAATAACTATTTGACCTGTCTCATGATCCTGTTAGGATGCACCACATCGGACGCGGGGTGGAGCAGCATGGTAGCTCGTCGGGCTCATAACCCGAAGGTCGTAGGTTCAAATCCTGCCCCCGCAACCACATTCAAGAGGCCTGAAACGAAAGTTTCGGGCCTTTTTTATATTCCAGAATTTTTCTCCGCACCCTGCAAAGTTTTCTACCGTGACTGTCTGCGCCGCTTGCGCCGTTCTCCTGCATGAATGGACTATCAGCGGGAGATCGGCCGCCTCTCGTCATGATTCCCGCTTCCGGACATTTGTTCGCGGCTCAATTTATGTTGGTAGTCTTGTTGCACCAATGTGAGAGCTTTTAGCACTGTGTCTGCGGGTAAATCGTTATTTTCAAGTAGTTCAATCAGATCCACGGCCAGAAGAATATGGGCGGGGGCACTTTGTAATGACATCTGCTTCCTCGTTGTTTACACATCTCGCGCGCATCGCGCACCTTGATGGACCTGAACGCTCATCAGTGCCAATTTTACGCAAAAAATAGCCCAGCGAGCACGAGGCTGACTGGGCAAAGACACAATGTTTAATTGCAGTGGCATATATATAGAGCTCGTATTGCGGGAATAGTTCATTGCACATGTCAATTTCATGAAAAAAACTACTGAGCTTGACGACCGCAGGGTGTGCACTAGTTTTAAACAAACGTTTAATTTCGAGGTGAGCATGGCAAGCCACACGACCTGCACTCGAATGCTGGATGCTGCGGAGCAGCTGTTTGCTGAGCGGGGATTTGCTGAAACCTCGCTACGCGATATTACGCAATTAGCGCAGGTTAATCTGGCGGCGGTGAACTATCACTTCGGGTCCAAATTGGGACTGATCCAGGCTGTTCTGGATCGCTATCTGGCACTTTACATGCCTCGCTTGAATGACGCGCTACTGAATATTTCGGTGGCGAGTGGAAATACGCTCCCCGACTTGTTACGAGCTTTTATGGTGCCCTTGCTGGGATTGCGTGATGTGAAGGCTGAGGCGCCCATGCTGTTCATGCAGCTGCTCGGCCGCGGTTATATCGATGGGCAAGGCCATCTGCGAACCTTTGTGACTCAACGTTATGGTGAAGTCCTGAAACTGATCACTCTACGATTTACTCAGTTGTTACCCGGTTTGAAGAGCGAGGAACTGTTCTGGCGATTGCATTTTGCCTTGGGCTCCAGCTTTTTTGTGATGTCATCGTTTGATGCGTTGCGCGAGATTGCGGCTACCGACTTTGACCAACAGGTTGATCTGGCGTTGCTACTTGAGCGGTTGCAGCCCTTTTTGGCCGGTGGTTTTACGGGGGCACCTGGCGATAACTTTGCGACCCGACATGAGGAGAGGTCTCTATGATCGAACTACTGCTTGTTATAGCGGTGCTGGTTGGTGCGGGTTATCTACTCTTGACCGTGCCAGCTTGGCGACTCCGTTATCTCTCGACACCCTTTTTCAATTTTTTCAAACGAGTGCTCCCACCCCTGTCACCCACCGAACGTGAGGCGATGGAAGCGGGGACCGTCTGGTGGGATGGCGAACTCTTCAGTGGTAAACCGGATTGGAGCAAGCTGCTTTCTTTTCCAAAACCGGTATTACGGGATGATGAGGCGCGCTTTATTGCGGAGGTAGTGGACCCGTTACTGGCAACCCTCAATGATTTTTCCATTATCAACCAGCACCGGGACCTACCTCCGGAAGTCTGGAGTTATCTGAGCAGTAAGGGGTTCTTTGCCCTGATCATTCCCAAAGAATATGGCGGCATGGGGTTCAGCAACTATGCCAACTCCACGATCGTCAGTCGTATTGCGAGTCGCAGTCTGAGTGTTGCCGTGACCGTGATGGTGCCCAATTCGTTAGGCCCCGGTGAACTACTGCTCCATTACGGCACCGAGGAACAAAAACAGTACTGGTTACCCAGATTGGCGCGCGGTGAGGAGTTTCCCTGCTTTGCCCTGACCGGGCCAGAAGCGGGGTCGGATGCCGGAGCTATTCCCGACAAAGGCATCGTCTGCAAAGGGATGTGGCAGGGGCAGGAAGTCGTTGGTATCCGTTTGAATTGGAACAAGCGCTATATCACGTTGGCGCCGCGAGCCACGGTACTTGGCTTGGCATTCAAACTCTACGATCCGGACCATTTGATGGGGGAGACCACGGACTATGGCATTACTTGTGCGCTGATCCCGACGAGCCATCCCGGCGTAAAAACCGGAGATCGACATTTCCCCATGGGACAGGTGTTTCTGAATGGCCCTACCTGGGGAGTCGATGTTTTCATTCCATTGGCGTGGATCATCGGGGGCTGGCCCTATGCGGGCAAGGGCTGGCGTATGCTGGTTGAGTGTTTGTCGGCTGGACGAGGGGTCTCGCTGCCCGCACTGGGGGCGGCATGTGGTCATATCTCGACACGAACCAGCAGTGCTTATGCCTATGTGCGGCGTCAGTTCGGATTGCCGATTGGTCGTTTCGAAGGTGTTCAGGAGGCATTGGCGCGGATTGCCGGGTTGACCTACCAGCTGGAGGCTACGCGGCGTCTGACCACCACAGGGTTGGATCTGGGGGCGCGGCCAGGGATCGTCACCGCCATCTCCAAATATCATATGACCGAACAGGCGCGGCTGATTTTGAGCGATGCCATGGATATCCATGCCGGTCGCGCTGTGCAATTGGGACCCAATAACTACCTGGGCTATCACTACATGGGTATCCCGATTGCCATTACGGTGGAGGGGGCCAATATCCTAAACCCGGAATCTGATGATCTTTGGCCAGGGGGCTATCCGTTGTCATCCCTATGTCTATCAGGAGATGGAGGCCGCCGCTTGTGCCGATCCGCAAGAGGGGTTGCAACGGTTTGATCGCTTGCTGGCCAAGCACATCGGGTTTGCCTTGAAAAATCTCGGCCAAGGGCTGCTCTCCGGGTTGACACTGGGCAAGCTGGAATCCACCCCCGTTCCGGGTCCAACGGCCTGTTACTACCGTCAACTGACTCGCATGAGCCGTGCCTTGGCGCTCTGTACCGATGTCACCATGTTACTGCTAGGTGGTGAGCTCAAGCGTCGTGAAATGCTGTCGGCCCGCTTGGGTGATGTTCTCAGCCATCTCTATCTAGCCTCGGCAACGTTGAAATATTACGAAGATGAGGGACGCCAGCCTGCCGATTTGCCCTACTTGCACTACGCGCTCCGTCGCAGTCTTTGGCAGATCGGCGTGGCGTGGCAGGGGGTATGTGACAATATGCCTACGGCTTGGGTGGGCATTGTGCTCAAGCGGATTATTTTCCCGTTTGGTATTCACTATCGTCCGGTGCGGGATAGCACGATCAACGCCATCTGTCGGGATATGATGCAGTCGTCGTCGCTGCGGGATCGCATCACGGCGCTCTGTTTCTGGCAAGAGAACGTGCAGGATCCTGTGGGTCGAGTCGAGTTGGCCTTTCGCGCCATGCTGCAGGTACAACCACTGGAAAAACGTCTCCAGGACGCACAAAAGCAGGGTACCTTGCCCGGTAAATTAACGCTGGATGAACTGATTCCCCAGGCATTGACTGCCCGGCTGCTCTCTGAGGCGGAGGCGGATGAGTTACGGACCGCGGATCGACTGCGTTATGCTGCCTTGCAGGTTGATAGCTTTGCTCCGGGTGAGTTAGAGACCATGGGGTGCTCGTCAGGCGCCTCGAAGTGAGCGAGCTGAGGGCCAATAGCCAATAGCCAATAGCCAATAGCCAATAGCCAATAGCCAATAGCCAATAGGCTAATAGATAGCCCCGACGACGGGGCATCCCTGGCGCCCGAATATCCACATAAAAAAAGCCAGTCTCATGACTGGCTTTTGCTCATGGGCGACCGGGATTTTATTCGACGGTCAGGATCTTGCAGGTATTGGTCGAGCCAATGGTTTCGATCTTGTCACCGTGGGTGAACAGCACCAAATCACCTGATTTGAGATAACCCAGCTCCTTGAGCACATCCAGAGCATCGCGACAGACATCCGCAACCGGTTTGGTTTCGTCACCGTCGAAGAATACGGGAGTCACGCCCCGATACAAGCTGGCCCAATTGAGGGTTTGCTGGTGACGGGAGAGGGCGAAAAATCGGCAGACCTGAGCTCAAGCGAGACATCAGTTGCGGAGTGGTACCGGATTCGGTCATCGCGACTATGCCCTTGATGCCAGCCATATGATTGGCGGCATACATGGTGGACATGGCGATGGTTTCTTCGACCGAGGTGAAGGTGTAGTTCATCCGGTGATTGGAGACGTTGATGCTCGGGTGCTTTTCGGCACCGACACAGACGCTGGCCATGGCTGTCACTGTCTCAATCGGGAAATCGCCAGCGGCAGTTTCGGCGGACAACATGACCGCATCGGTACCATCCAGTACCGCATTGGCGACGTCCATGACTTCGGCACGGGTCGGCATCGGGGGACTTGATCATGGATTCCATCATCTGGGTCGCGGTGATGACCACGCGGTTGAGACGACGAGCGGTACGGATCAGCTTCTTTTGTACGCCCATCAGTTCGGAATCACCGATTTCGACGCCCAGATCGCCACGAGCAACCATCACCACATCGGAAGCCAGAATGATATCTTCCATGGCTTCGTCAGTTGCTACGGTTTCGGCACGCTCAACCTTGGCAACGATTTTGCGCGTTGCAACCAGCTTCACGAGCCAGCTCACGGGCGTAGTTCAGATCGGCACCAGAGCGTGGGAAGGAGACGGCCAGATAATCGACGTTCATCAGCGCGGCGGTCTTGATATCTTCCTTATCCTTGTCGGTCAGAGCTGGCGCGGAAAGGCCACCGCCCTTCTTGTTAATGCCCTTGTTGTTGGATAACGGACCGGCAACTGTCACTGTGGTGTAGATGCGGGTGCCTTCGACGCGATCAATCAGCAGTTGCACGCGGCCATCATCCAGTAACAGCAGATCGCCGGCGACGACGTCGTTCGGTAGCGTCTTGTAGTCGATACCGACTTGTTGTTGATCGCCTTCACCCTTACCCAGTGCGGCATCCAGAACAAACTTGTCACCGAGGGAGAGGAAAATTTTGCCTTCTTTGAAGGTGGAAACCCGGATCTTGGGGCCTTGCAAATCACCGAGAATGGCAACGTGTTTTACCCAGGCTGGCTGCCAGTTCACGAACCTGCTTGGCACGCAGGATATGATCTTCGGCGCTGCCGTGAGAGAAGTTCATGCGCACCATATTGGCGCCGGCCTTGAGGATGCCTTCGAGCACGCCGGGACGGTCGGTGGCAGGGCCCATGGTGGTCACGATCTTGGTTCTTCTTAACATGTAGGACTCCAAAGAGAAGTGTTAATAGTGATTCATGAATCCAGTGGTGCGTCGATACGCATGTCATCTCATCGTGCAGTTGCTCGTAGCAACTATTACAAAGCGTTTCAGTGACGCTGCACAATGTATTGAATTGTAATTTGAAAACGATTCTACACCATGCGCTGGGTCAACGGTATAGCGCACAATGCAAAACAGGCCTCACGAGGAGGCCTGTTCTAATAGTGACTAATTATGCAGATTATCGAAGCGAGAGTCCTTGATCCCCTCTTTTACCTTCTTGAGGTTTTCACGGAACTTCACCCCGCGACGAAGAGTAAAACCGGTAGCCAGTACGTCAATCAGCGCCAACTGGGCAATCCGCGAGGCCATGGGGAGATAGACATCGGTATCTTCTGGCACATCCATGGACAACACCAGGTTGCACTCACGGGCCAGTGGTGAATCTCGGGCGGTAATACCGATGACGGTGGCGTCGTTGAGACGTGCCAGATGGGCAATTTCAACCAGAGCCTTGGTACGACCGGTGTGAGAGATCACCACCACCACATCACCTTCACTGCTATTGATGCAACTCATGCGCATCATGACGATGTCATCGAAACAGACCACTGGAATATTGAAGCGGAAGAATTTGTTCAGGGCATCGTGAGCCACGGAGGAGGAGGCGCCAAGACCGAAGAATGAAATCTTCTGGGCCTGGGTGAGCAGATCGACACAACGATTGACCATGCTGGTGTCCAGGCTGTTTTTGGCTACATCCAGACAGGCGATAGTCGATTCAAAAATTTTCGACGTATAGGCATCCGGGCCGTCATCTTCCTCGACGTGCAGATTCACATAGGGGGTTCCGTTAGCGAGACTCTGGGCCAGATGGAGTTTGAAATCGGGGAAGCCCTTGGTATCGAGTCGTCGACAAAAAGCGGTTGACCGTAGGCTCACTGACGTCGGCCATTTTGGCCAGGGTGGCGATGCTGGAGTGGATAGCCGTTTGCGGCGCGGCCAAGATCACCTCTGCGACTTTACGCTCGGATTTGCTGAAACTATCCATATTTTTAGTGATTTTTTCCAACGTATTCATGACAACATCTCGTTTTTATTCTGCCACCCGGCAGAGTTTTTGTTATAACAACTAGTTGATACGACAGCGTATTTTAAGCTTGATATCCATAAGGAGCCTGATAGGCCCTCGGGAGTCTGGCAGGTAACTTCCCAACACGGAATCAAGTTATCAGAGATTTTTGGCCTCGGGCACTATTTTGTAATTAAATTACGACATTTTATGCGGCGTGTTCAATTTGCTGTGATCTGCGCCCTGTTTATCGCGAGCGGCTGTGGCTAAAATTGCGCGTCTTAATACTCGGTGAAAACTCGAGATAAAAAATTAATTAAAGAAGATTGAATACAAATTAAAGGAGTTTTTTTATGGCGACTTATGCTCTGGTTGGTGATGTGGGTGGTACCAATGCGCGTTTGGCGCTCTGTGCCATGGATTCTGGCGCAATTTCCCAAGCCAAGACCTATTCTGGCCTGGATCATCCCAGTCTCGAGGCGGTGATCCGCCTCTATCTGCAAGAGCATGACGTACAGGTAGACGATGCCTGCATCGCGATAGCCTGTCCGATCAACGGCGATTGGGTCGCGATGACCAACCATACCTGGGAATTTTCCATCCGTGAGATGAAGGCGAATCTGGGTTTCAAGCACCTGGAAGTGATCAACGATTTCACAGCGGTTTCCATGGCCATTCCGGTTCTCGCTGCGGAAGATAAACTGCAATTTGGTGGTGAAGCGGCGCAAGCAGGCAAGCCGATTGCTGTCTATGGTGCCGGTACCGGCCTGGGTGTCGCCCATCTGGTGAACACCGGAGAGCGCTGGATGAGCCTGCCGGGTGAAGGCGGTCATGTCGATTTTGCCCCGAACAGTGAAGAAGAAGATGCCGTATTGCATGCTCTGCGTGCCGAACTGGGCCACGTCTCCGCCGAGCGTCTGCTCTCAGGTCCAGGGCTGGTGAATCTATACCGCGGCTTGGTGTTGGCCGATGATCGGACGCCGGAAGCGCTGCAGCCGAAGGACGTGACCGAACGCGCGCTGGCGGACTCCTGCACCGATTGCCGTCGCGCTTTGAGCCTGTTCTGTGTCTTGATGGGGCGTTTTGGCGGCAATCTGGCGCTGAACATGGGCACCTTTGGCGGTGTCTATATCGCTGGCGGGATTGTTCCCCGTTTCCTGGAGTTCTTCAAGTCATCTGGTTTCCGCGTTGCGTTTGAAGACAAGGGTCGCTTCCAGAACTATCTGAAGAATATTCCGGTCTTCCTGATTACCCATGAGCAACCCGGCCTTCTGGGCTCTGGTGCCTATCTGCGTCAAAGCCTGGGGATCAAACTCTAGGGCTTGGCTTTCGCCGCCGATTACTGGACTAAAGAGCGCCTCTGGGCGCTCTTTGTCTTTGTCTTTGTCTTTGTCTGTGGGGGACAATTGTCATGTGAGCAACGTCAGCCAGAGTGGCTGATAATTTTCACCGAATTGTGCCTGTTCTCAGACTCGGCCGGGGAGCAAGATGCTAAAACAGGCCCCCCCCAGTTCAGAGTCGCTGACCAGGAGCTGTCCATGGTAGCTATGGACGATTTCACTGCAAACACCCAGGCCGATCCCTTGACCACTGGAGTTATCAGCGCGGACTCCGCGTTGCAGAATGCGTTCCCGTTGTTCTTCAGGGACTCCGGGACCGTCATCATTCAGCACAATCTGCAATCCTGCCGTGATGTGTCCGCAGTTCAAGATGAATTTCACTGATGGCAAATTTTATGGGGCCGTTATCCAGCAGGTTTGCCCAATAGCTCGAATAGATCATCCTGCTCGCCCATGAAAAGAGCAGATCATCGTCGGTCTCGAAACACTACGCCGAATTGCGTTTTGTGCTGATACACCTTGGGCCATGGGTGGCCAGCAGTTTCTGGGGCTATGGGGTACCGGATCACAACCCTGGTTTGTTCAAGAGTTGGCGTCCGGTGACCGGCACGACGCAGATGATACTGGATGATTTGATCCATCAAGGAAAACCTGCTCGTTCAGATTGCGGTCGGGCTTTGGCGCTGAGTTTTTCTTCTGCCATGGTGGGCCTTGGAATCAGGGGCGAGGACGGGTTTTCAGGCTATGGGGCCCAGATCATTGACCGTATGCTGGTATCGCTGCTTCTGCTGGCGTTCGTTATCGAGCAGGCGGTTCAGTGATTGGGTCAGGGGCTGCAACTCTTTTTTCGTACTGGCTATCCATTTCATCTTTTTCGCCGTTACGAATGGTGTCTAGCTCGGACTTGATCCGGTTGAGCGAGGGCGAGCCCCCAGCGGGTACTCAGGAGGAAGAGAACAACGACGCCCAGATAGATGAGCAACGCTCGGCGTAGGGTCAGAACCAGATAGTGGTCCGCTTGTGCCACCAGATCGGAGGCGGGTCTGAGCAATATGGTATGGAAGGTTTTCGGTTTTTTGCTATCGAAATAACGGGTGACGCGCAAGCTGTAGAGGTAGTAAGGGGCATCGGTATCAAATTTGACCAGTCGGAATTGTGACTCCCGGGGACCGATGAAGGGCAGGAGTCGTTGGCATAACTTGCGTACCGTCAACAATTCGAGCTGGTTGATATCCTGCCACAGCTGGTTGCCATCTACATCACAGACCACTGCGTCGACCAACCGATTGGGCCAGTCCAGTTGGATCGCAGAGAAGGCCTTGCTGGCACTGGCGCGGGGGGGAAGGCGCTGTGTGGTCGAAAACATGCGTGACAGGTCGCGCTGCAGCTCCTGCTGGATAAATTTGGCTTGTTCGTTGCGATAGGACTCATATTCCAGACTGACCAACAATGCAATCAAGAGGCCCACCACCAGCATGGCGGAGAGCAGGAGCTTGATATACAAGGAGCGGATCATTGGCAGCTCAGGTTGAAGATATAGCCCTGGCGGCGAATGGTCGTGATGGGCTGCAGTTCACCATCCGGGTCCAGTTTTTTACGCAAACGGCTGACCA
The DNA here is from genome assembly GCA_963677375.2 of Aeromonadaceae bacterium. GTDB lineage: Bacteria > Pseudomonadota > Gammaproteobacteria > Enterobacterales > Aeromonadaceae > Pseudaeromonas. Next base: position 125,503 of record CAXXIF010000021.1, on the reverse strand, counting down.
GAACTTCCAAGGTGTTGGGATCACCTTCACCATCATCATAGAGCTGGTCCATCAGCTGTTGTTTGGAGACTACCTGACCGCTATTGCGCATCATGTACTCCAGGATGGTGTATTCAAAATGGGTCAACACCACAGCTTCATCAGCCACTGCCAACTCTTTGCGAGAGAGATCGAGACGGTAGGGGCCAGCCTGGATCTGTGGGGAGATGAAACCCGCGCTGCGACGCACCAGAGCATTGAGTCGGGCCAGCATCTCTTCTTTTTGGAACGGTTTCACCATGTAGTCATCGGCACCGGCTTCCAGACCGGCCACCTTATCCTGCCAGTTGCCCCGTGCGGTGAGGATCAGGATCGGAAACGGGATCTGTTTTGTCGCGGAGTTGGCGGATCAGGGTCAGACCCTCGATGTCAGGTAATCCCAGATCGATGATGGCGACATCGATGGGATAGTCTTCGGCAAAGTGCAGAGCCTCTTCGGCCTGGTGAGCGGCGTAAACCTGATGAGCCTCATCCTGCAGGATAGACTTCAGGTGATGATTGAGTAGGCGATCGTCTTCAGCCAGCAGTATCTTCATGAAACAGGTAACAGGTGGGTGAATGGCCGGCCATTCTCCTACGGCACCTCGGTAAAAGACAAGTCCGGGCTATAAAAAGCAACAGGAGCCTAGGCTCCTGTTGCAGCTGTGCATCGTCGGTGGTCCGAGGGGATCATGCCTCGATACGACTTCCCCAGAGATCATATTCATCCGCATGTTCAATCACGACTCGCACCAAATCACCTGGTTTGAGTGCGGATTCACCATTGAGATAGATGACGCCATCAATCTCAGGGGCATCGCCCGGAGTGCGGCCAATGGCACCTTCGTCGTCGACTTCATCAATCAGGACCCACATCTGTTTGCCAATTTTCTCGGCCAGCTTGCGGGTTGAGATGCGTTTGTTGGAGCTCCATGAAACGAGCGAAACGCTCTTCTTTGACCTCTTCCGGCACCGGATCGGGGCAACTCATTGGCTTTTGCTCCATCCACCGGGCTGTACTTGAAGCAACCGACGCGATCCAGCTCCGCCTTGTCGAGAAAATCGAGCAGCAGCTGGAAATCTTCCTCGGTCTCGCCGGGGAAGCCGACAATGAAGGTCGAACGCAGGGTGATCTCCGGGCAGATTGCGCGCCAGGAGTGAATGCGCTCCAGCGTCCGCTCGATGGCACCCGGTCGCTTCATCAGCTTGAGGATGCGGGGGCTGGCGTGCTGCAGTGGAATATCCAGATAGGGCAAGATCTTGCCCTGAGCCATCAAGGGGATCACGTCATCCACATTTGGATATGGGTAGACATAATGCAGGCGGATCCACAGCCCCAGTTTTTCCGAGCTCTTCACACAGTGCCTTCATGCTGGTCTTGACTGGCGCACCGTCATAGAAGCCGGTTCTGTGTTTGACATCCACGCCATAGGCCGAGGTATCTTGCGAGATCACCAGCAGCTCTTTGACCCCGGCATCTTTCAGACGTTTGGCTTCAGCCAGCACCTCGCCGATGGGGCGGCTTTCCAGATCACCCCGCATTGAGGGGATGATGCAGAAGGTACAGCGATGGTTACAGCCTTCGGAAATTTTCAGGTAGGCATAATGCTTGGGAGTCAGTTTGACACCATGAGCAGGAACCAGGCTCTGGAACGGATTGTGACTCGGCTTGGGCACATAGGTATGTACATGCTCCAGCACCTGCTCGTAAGCATGGGGGCCGGTAATTTCCAGCACCTTGGGGTGAATGGTCCGGATCTGATCTTCCTTGGCACCGAGGCACCCGGTGACGATCACTTTACCATTCTCGTTGAGGGCCTCACCAATGGCCTCCAATGATTCCTGTACGGCGCTGTCGATGAAGCCGCAGGTGTTCACAACGACTAGCTCGGCATCATCATAACGATTGACGACATCATAACCTTCAGTACGCAACTGGGTCAGGATGCGCTCCGAGTCAACTAGGTTCTTGGGGCAACCCAGACTGACAAAACCGATCCGCGGATTGGACATGCTTGCTCCGATCTTTTTTAAAAATGATTATAGGGTCCCGCTAAGGGGCGCTAAGTTTATAACAAAGAGGTCACAACTGCGAAGAGGCTGAGCATGAAACAGATCACTCTGATCCGACACGCCAAATCGAGCTGGAAAATTGCCGATCTGGAGGATAGCTGGCGCCCACTGAATCCTCATGGTTACCGTCAGTTGCTGGAGGTGGGTCAATCTGTGCCCACTGGCGGTTTGTGGTTGGTCTCTCCGGCGGTGCGGACCTATGCCACGGCTCATGTGCTGCGTCGTTTAGCCGGGCTACCGATGGCCGGGTTGCAGCTCGATGAACGCTTGTACGAGAGCAGCGGTGACAAGCTGCTGGCCCTGTTGCAGGGACAGGATGACAAGGATGATCAGTTGGTGTTGATTGCGCACAGCCCTGGGCTGGATGAATTGGCCACCCTGCTTTGTGCTTGTAAACCCGAGCCACTGGGGACGGCTAATCTCTTGACATTGGAGCTGCAGATCAGTTGTTGGCAGCAATGTCATGCCGGGTGTGCCAGACAAGTAGCACACATAATTCCTGGTCAATCGTAACCGGATAAAACAAAACCCCGCTTCGGCGGGGTTTTATTTTTAACGTCTCGGGGATTAACCGGCGAAGTTCTTGGCCGCAAAATCCCAGTTGGCCAGAGCCCAGAAGGCTTCGAGGTACTTGGGACGCAGGTTGCGATAATCAATGTAGTAAGCGTGTTCCCAGACATCGACGGTCAACAGCGGGGTTACGCCGTCTGTCAGCGGGCAGCCAGCATTGGAGGTGTTGACGATCGCCAGAGTACCGTCAGCCTTCTTCACCAGCCAAGTCCAACCTGAGCCAAAGTTGGTGACCGCTGATTTGGTGAATGCTTCCTTGAATTGCTCAAACGAGCCAAAGGCTGCGTCAATCGCGGCAGCCAAGGCACCGGTCGGAGCGCCAGCGGCATTCGGGGCCAAGCTATGCCAGAAGAAGGTGTGGTTCCAGATTTGAGCGGCGTTGTTGAAGATACCACCGTTGGAGGTCAGGATGATCTGCTCCAGCGTCTTGCCTTCAAATTCAGTGCCTGGCACCAGATTGTTCAGGTTAACCACATAGGTGTTGTGGTGTTTGCCGTAGTGAAACTCCAGCGTTTCTTGAGAGAAATGGGGCTCGAGGGCATTCTTTTCGTAGGGCAGGGCAGGAAGTTCAAAAGCCATGAGTAAACTCTCCATGATAAATGGCCCTGAGCCGGGCCGAATTGCAAAATAAGGACTGATATGGGGACTACACCCCGTTGCAGAATTGATTTATAGCAAACTTTTCGGGATGAAAGCCACAACTAACGCCACATTTGCACCGGAAGTTGTTAACAAACTGCTTACCGGGCCATTACATGTAGTGGCTCGGGGTACGAGATCATCTGGTGAGGAGTTGACCAATACCCTTATGGTTTATGGGATTGTTAGCGCGACGTTATACGTTAGAATAGCCGCAACGACATAGCCTAGAGGCCACCATGGAAACTATCGAAAAGATCAAACAACAAATCACCGAAAACCCGATCCTGCTCTATATGAAGGGGTCTCCCAAGCTGCCCAGTTGCGGTTTCTCGTCTCAGGCTTCCCAGGCCCTGATGGCCTGTGGTGCTCCCTTTGCCTATGTCGATATTCTGCAGAATCCGGATATCCGTGCCGAACTACCCAAATATGCGAACTGGCCGACCTTTCCCCAACTCTGGATCGAGGGCGAGCTGATTGGTGGTTGTGACATCATTCTGGAGATGTATCAACAGGGTGAACTGCAACCGCTGATCAAAGAAGTGGCTGCGCGTCATCAGCCAGCTGCTGAATAATCGGCGGCTAGATTGTCAAATAACAAGGGCCATCATATTGATGGCCCTTGTCGTATGGGACGTCTGGTGTGGATTACAGCACCATACTGGCGATCCAGCCGAATGCCAGTAGCGGTATGTTGTAGTGAATGAAGGTGGGTACCACGCTGTCCCAGATATGATCATGCTGACCATCGGCATTCAGGCCGGAGGTGGGTCCCAGAGTGGAATCGGAAGCCGGGGAGCCTGCATCGCCCAGGGCCCCCGCAGTCCCTATGATGGCAATGGTGGCAAGCGGCGAAAAGCCAAGATGCAGACACAAGGGCACATAGATGGCGGCAATGATCGGAACTGTCGAGAAAGAGGAGCCAATACCCATGGTAACCAGCAGGCCGACCAGCAGCATGGCAAAAGAGGCCAGCCCCTTGTGCTGTCCGAGCAGGCTGCCGACGGTCTGAACCAGGCCATCAACGCCATGGGTGGCCGTCATAACGGCCGAAAAACCCGAGGCGCTGATCATGATGAAACCAATCAGCGACATCATCTTTACCCCTTGGGTAAAGGCATCCTGACTCTCATGGAACTTGATGACACCGCCCAGGGTAAAGATCAGAAAACCGACCAGAGCTCCCACAATGATGGAATCGGTATAGAGCTGTAACCCCAGAGCCGCCAGGATGGCAACCAGAGCAACCCACAAATGTTGTGGGGTAAACACCACGGTTTCCGGCTCTATGGCCAGAATGGGCTCCAGCGCATAATCGCGGGGTTTGCGATAGCTGAAGAAGGCACAGATCAGACCCAGCACCATACCCGATACCGGGATCGCCATAGCCAAGGGTAGTTGGGGGCCCGTGACGGCGACGCCGCTGCGGATCAGATTTTGCGCCAGTATGTCATTGAGGAAAATGCCGCCAAAACCGACCGGTAACAGCATGTAGGTTGCGGTCAGACCAAAGGTGATGACGCAGGCTACCAGGCGGCGATCCAGTCGCATCTGGGCCATGACGTGCAACAGGGGTGGAACCAGGATCGGAATGAAGGCGATGTGGACCGGGATCAGGTTCTGGGAAGCGATGCTGACCGCGAGCAAGGCACCCAACAGCAGACTCTTGACCCAGACCAGATGGCCAGGCGTGGCCTGTTTGCCGAGTTGGGCAATGACCTTATGGGCCAGTAGATCGGTGATCCCGGAACGGGAGATGGCAACGGCAAAGGCGCCGAGCATGGCATAGGAGAGGGCTATGGTTGCCCCGCCACCGAGCCCATCCGTGAACGCCTTGAGGGTATCCATCAGCGACAAGCCGCCGACCAAGCCACCGACAATGGCGCTGACCGCCAACGACACCACCACGTTGATTCGCAGCAGGCTCAATAGCAGCATTAAAAGTACAGCAATCACGACCGGGTTCATCATTCAATCTCTCTGGTTGCCGGCGACAAGAGGGGGGTATTTTGCGTATAAAGCGGTAAATGTCGAGGGGAAGTTCGAATTGTGACGCTAATTTGCAGTCGATCCCGCTGTTCCGTACCGATGCTCGGAGTCCCCCGAACCCGGAGTATCCGAGACTGGATATCGGGATCGATACTAAAAAAAACAGCCCCGAGAGATGGGGCTGTGAGTGGCTCTAGTCTTCACTGGCGGGAGGCCAGCCGCCCAGCGATTTCCAGCGATTGACAATATAGCAAAATAGCTCGGCGGTTCGCTGAGTGTCATACAAGGCTGAATGGGCCTCCTTATTATTGAACGCAATACCAGCCGCCATACAGGCCTTGGCTAGCACGGTTTGACCCAATGCCAGTCCGGCCAGGGTCGCGGTATCAAAGGTGGCAAAAGGGTGAAACGGGTTGCGCTTGAGCCCAGCACGTTCGGCGGCAACCATCAAAAAGCCATGATCGAATGCCGCATTGTGCGCCACAACGATGGCTCGGTGGCAGTCCGTTTCTTTGAGCCCTTTACGCAGCCCCTTGAAGATGGCACCCAGAGCCTCTTTCTCCGATACGGCACCCCGTAACGGATTGAACGGGTCTATGCCGTTGAACTCGATGGCTGCTTTTTCGATGTTGGCCCCCTCAAAGGGTTCAACATGGAAATGGAACGTCTCATCGATGTGCATCCAGCCATCGTCATCCATGGTCAGGGTGCAGGCCGCGATCTCCAGCAGAGCATCCCCCTTGGCATTGAAACCTGCGGTTTCGACATCGATAACGACCGGGAAATAGCCACGGAAACGTGTTTTTAACGGGTGCAACGGGGTTTTCTCACTCATCCAGAAACTCGACCACTAGAACAGGGTGTGAAGAAACGGAGCCCGTTAAGGCTCCATGATGTCGTAGGTGCTCATCCAGCCGAGGCGCTCGAACAGACCAAACAGCAGGCTGACGGCAATAGAGAGCAGGGTAGCCAGCGCCATCCCTTTGAGACTGACAGTGCCAATATCCAGGTGGGCGCCGGACAGGCCGACGACTAACACGATAGAGGTCAGGATCAAATTCTTCGGCTTGCTGTAATCGACCTTGGATTCAACCAGCATACGGATACCGGATGCGGCTATGACTCCGAACAACAGCAAGGAGACGCCCCCCATCACGGGGACCGGAATGGTGCGGATGAGGGCGGTGAATTGACCGAGGAAGGCTAACAAGATGGAGAGAATGGCGGCGCCGCCAATGACCCACACACTGTAAACTCGGGTGATGGCCATGACGCCGATGTTTTCACCATAGGTGGTGGTCGGTACCGAACCGAAGAAGCCGGACAGTGTGGTAGAGATACCATCGCCCATCAGGGAGCGGTGCATCCCCGGATCTTGACGCAGTGGCCGATCGACAATCTTTTCGGTCACGATGAAATGACCAATATGTTCGGCGATGACGACGAAGGCCGCAGGCAGAATGGTGATGATCGCGGTCAACTCAAAAGTCGGGGTATAAAAGGTGGGTACCTGGAACAAGGACGCTTGGGCTACATTGCTAAAATCAACCAGCCCCAACAACCAAGCGGCCGCATAGCCGACGATGATGGCGATCAGGATCGGGATAACGGCCAGAAAGCCACGGAACAGCACAGAGCCAAAAACCACCACGCCAAAGGTCAGCATGGCGACTCCCACCACTTTGGGGTCCATGGTCTCGGCCGTTAAACCCGCCATGCCCGCGGCGATCGGGGCTAGTTCCAGACCTATGATGGCGACGATAGCGCCCATGGCTGCAGGCGGGAAGACGACGTTGATCCACTTATAACCAAATAGTTTGATCAGACTGGCGACCCCCATGAACAGCAGACCGGAGGCAATGAAGCCACCCAGTGCAGTTTCATAGTTGTAGCTGGCCATGACGGCAAAGACCGGGGAGAGAAATGCAAAGCTGGAGCCCAGATAGGCAGGCACCTTGCCCTGACAGAGGAACAGGTAAATCAGGGTGCCAATACCGTTGAACAACAGGACTGTGCCAACATCCACCTTAAACAGCATGGGGACCAGAACGGAAGCGCCAAACATGGCGAACAGGTGCTGAAAACTCAAGGGGATACATTCCAGCAAAGAGGGCCGCTCTTCGATCTGGATGATACGTTTGCGCATGGGGTTTCTCCTTTCCCGCGGGTTATTCTCTTATGAAGGGCTTTTCTGAGTCTTATCTGGGTATAAAGACGGCGTATTATGGCAGAAGTGACCTCGAAAGCCCATGCCTGCAACATGGGCTGACTTCTCATGAATTTCACTAAAGTAATGGCTTTTCAGGCCGATAGAGGGAGGTAACAGGAAGAGGAGACGGCCGTGAAGTACAGGTATCTGTTTGGCTTATTAAGTCTGCTGACCGGCATTAGCCAGTCTGCCGTGCTGGAGTATGGGGCGAGTCTGGATCAGTCCAGCTGGCGTCTGACGGCTGACAGTGCGCTGGAATGCCGTCTCGAACATTTTATTCCTGGCTACGGCAGCGGCTCGTTTGTCAGCCGCGCCGGTAAACAGATCAATCTCGATTTTGAACTGCGCCCCCTACGCCCCAATGCCCGCATCCAGACGGTGACGTTGCGCTCCTTGCCGCCGCGCTGGCGTCCCGGTGTTGCTGAAACCGGGTTGGGAACCATCCGCTTCTATAAGCAATTTGATGGTCTGGTCGAGGGGCAGACGGCCTGGACCATGGTGGGTGAACTGGAGCAGGGGAACTTCCCGGCGTTTGTGTTTCGGGATTGGTATCATAGAGGCCAATCGGTTCAGGTTTCCCTTTCTGCCGTCGGCTTCTATGCCCGCTATCAGTCATTCCAGATGTGCTTGCAGAGCCTGCTGCCTTATACCTTCGAAGACATTGCCTTTACGGCACTCAATTACGAGAAAAACAGTGATCGTCTGACCCCCTATTCCCAACGTCGGCTGGAGATGATTGGTGAATATCTCAAGGCAGACCCCAGCATCGATATGCTGGTCATCAATGCCTATACCGACAGCTATGGTGGACGCTGGCCGAACCTGAAACTCTCCGAGAAGCGTGCCAAAACCATCAAGGGCTATTTCGCCAACTTGGGGATAGATCCGGCTCGTATCGAAGTGGATGGGCATGGCGAGAAGCAGCACATCGCCAGCAATGAGACCGAGGTTGGACGCTCGCAAAATCGTCGCGTCATCATCTCTATGTCCCGTTTCTTGCCAAACTATGAGACGCGTGGTCAGGAAGTTGGTGGGGATATCTACACCGGCAGTGAACCGCAAATGACGGATGAGAAAACCGACGGGGCAGCCGATGTCCAACCATCACCCGGGACGTCTCCTGCGGCTGCCGAGCAGACACAGGCCAAAACCAAAGCACAACCTGCATCCCAGGTTCCCGCAGTCCAGGCGCCAGCCATCAAGGCCGGGCCAGCCCCTGCAGGCAAGAAGGGGGCATAGCCTCCGACGTCACGGGATGAGCTGCGCCTAGCTAGGTCCTCGGCTCAACCATAGAAAAAGCCCCATGTCGCCATGGGGCTTTTTAACATCGATAACCAGTAGATTATGCGACCTGATATTGTTCCGCATAGGAGGCAGCCAGCACCTTGGCTTTGCTCAGCGAAGCGGAATCGAGCCGGGTCGCGGCATTGTCTCGGATCTTGGCTGCATCTGGGAACCCGACCGCAGCCAAAGAGCCCCAGACATAGGCTTGCATGTCGTCCTGCGGTACCCCTTGTCCCAAGGCATACATGGCGGCGAGCAGAAATTGGGCTTCAATATGGGACTTCTCGGCGGCTTGACGGTACCAGAACAGAGCTTGCTTGTTATCTTGTGGCACACCCTGCCCATTGTAATACATGAGCCCCAGATTATAGGGCGCCTCCAGATGATCCAGCTCGGCAGCCTTGCGATACCACTTGATGGCTAATTTGTAATCCTGAGATACGCCACGGCCCATGTCGTACATCAGCCCCAATGTATAAGCCGCATCGGCATGCTCCAACTCTGCGGCCTTTTGATACCAGTAGGCACTTTGTTTTTCATCCTGTACCACGCCGCGTCCGGTATCAAAACTCAAAGCCAGAGTGTAGGCGGCTGCCGGATGACCACGCTCTGCCGCCATGCGATAGCAGTCGAGAGCCTGAGCCAGATCCTGCGTTACCCCTTTTCCCTGCTCATACAGGGATGCCAGTTTAAACAGTGCGGGAGCATGCCCCTGATGAGCGGCGAGTCGATACCAGTGGGCTGCCATCAAATCATTTTGCAGGACCTCCTGACCGAGGGCGTAACATTCGGCCAAGCTGTATTGGGCATTGGCGTTGCCTTGTTTGGCTGCCTGTTGGGCAGCTGCCATCTCTTTAAACTCCATCGCGCGGATCTCCAGTCACTGCTCTGGCGGGATTATATAACTCTCTTCGGCAGTTACACAGACTCAACCGCGGCGAAAGCGGGGGCTTGTTAACGTTTTCAATACAAAGAGGAAGCCTATAGCTCCGAGCTTGTTGCTGCTCGCCCTGGTTGTGGTGGCGGGATCGGACAATCCAGACACAATGCCAGGGTGCGAAACAGGGTAAATTCGATGTCGCTGATCTGCCCATCCCACTCCATGGCATGGGCAATGGCCTGAACCAGCTGCAGCTTGATGCCGGGGGCTGCTTGTTGCAGGCGATCCAAAGCTTGCCCCATCTGTACAAAATCGGGTGACGGTAGCAACTCGATTGCCGGACGGGGGAGTCGGGAGCGGAGCGCGTTTAAGAATTGTTCTGCAGCCGCGGGTGTGGTGGTGCAACGATGGGCCACGCCACTGACCAAGAGTTGTATTTCGGCACTCACCAACTCGATGTTTTTCAGCATGGGGCCTGTGGATTGAGCATTTGTAAAACGGGGGGCCAACTGATGCTGGATCATCCGACTCAATAACCATTCAAACAGAGAGATTTCACCATCTGCATCAATGAGCCGCTGCAACTGCTCGTGAAAGTCCACAAACTGTGGATAAGCCAGTCCTTGCAGGGTTGACAGAGATAACTCGATCAATCCCAGGCGCAAGGGGGGCGAGAGCGGGTGGCAGGTCAGATCTTCAACGGCCTGGGGATTGGGGAGTTGCGAAAGTTGTTGGTGTCGTATCCGCAGGTCAGTACTGATCAGCAGAGAATAGAGTACGAATTGTGCGCCAGGTAACTGATGGGCCGCCGCCAGCAAGGGGGCCGGGATCAGCGGCAGCCATTCCTGGCGGGCATCCAGATCCAGCGTCGTACGTGTCGCCGTTGTGGGGCTAGGGGATGCCGCTGCCCCAGCCTCATCAGGAGCGTGACGCTGCGGGAGCGGCACATCGGCTGTTTCGCGGTATTCCGCCTGGGGCATGATGGCAAATTGACGGATGTAGAGACCATCCCAGTTGGGCTCCAAACTCCGGATACGTGTTGCCAGTGGGGGATGGGTAGCCAGGGCACCGGCAAAGGTGCTATCCAGCCCCTGCGCAAAAAACAGATGGCTGAAACGTCGGCTGGCGGGGTGAAACATCAAGGAGGCATAAGGGTGACCGGCCACTTTTTTCAAGGTGGAGGCCAAAGCACCTGGATTGCGGGTAAACTGCACTGCCGAAGCATCGGCGAGCACTTCGCGTTGACGATTGACGGCCGCCTTGAGTAGTTCACTGAAGAGAATTCCCCCATACCCCAGCAGATGACAGCCAGAGCTCAACGGCTGGAAAGCATGAGCGGTTCCGAGTTTCCGATAGGCCTCCTGGCTCTCCCGCTCAGGATGCTGGCCCAGTTGTTCCGCCAACTCGGCGATCAATAACAACCCAGTCATGGCGGCGGCCAACTGCATATTCAGGCGAATATCACCATGCTGAATATGGCTGAACTCGTGGGCGACCATGGCCTGTAATTCATCCCGATCCAGAGCTAGAAGTGCGCCCCGGGTGATGACAATGACCGCATCTGTGATTCCCATGCCTGCCGCGAAGCTGTTAATCGCCAGTTCCTGCTCCTGCACAAAGAGTGCGGGGATCGGTAACCCGGAGGCTAACGCCATCTCCTCGACCACATTCCGGAATTGCTGCTCCTTGATAGTGGTCGGGTTAGCGCTGAGGCGGCTGGCGCCTAACGCCTTGGCTACCAACCAACCCCCGCGCTGCAGCGACTGGTAGCGGGCATAGCTGATGCCCAGACAAAGCAGCATGATGAGGCTAGCCATAAACAGAAATTGAGGCAGGCTGAACAGCGCCGCCGGGGATGTTGAAAACAACAACTTGAGTGGAATGACGATGAGGCTTAACCAGAGGCTGGAGACGACACCGAGGGCTAGGACGCCGGCGACATACAGCAGGATCAGCAGATGGCTCAAGCGCTTGGCATCTCGCTGTTGCTGATAAAAATCCATCACCGACACTCCAACAATCACACGAGAGGAAAACTAGCGGGGCGAGGTCAAATTGATCTGTGGTGTCTGGCGGTAAAGCTCAGGGGCGTCAATTTCGAGCAGCGAGGCATCATCTGTATGCCCGACTCGGGACGCTAACAAGATAGCCGGAAATTGCTTGCGGTAGATATTGTAGGCCGTGACGCCATCGTTGAATGCCTGACGAGAAAAAGCGACCCGGTTCTCGGTCGCGGTCAGCTCCTCGAACAGCTGCGCGATCTGTCCATTGGCCTTGAGATCCGGATAGGCTTCCAACTGCACATTCAGACCCCCAAGCGCCTGCATGAGCTGACTCTCGGCCTGGCCGAGCTGCACCATGGCCTGACTATCCCCAGGATGCAGACTGGCGGCTTTTAGCAGGGCATGAGCGGCATTACGGGCTTCGATTACCGCAGTCAGGGTCTGGTTTTCATGTTGTAAATAGCCTCTGACGGTTTCAACCAGGTTGGGGATCAGATCATAGCGACGGCGGAGTTGTACTTCGATTTGCGCAAAACCATTTTCGAATTGTCCCTTGAGCGCAACCAGATGGTTGTAGACCTGAGTGAACCACAACAGCAAGCCCAGAATGGTGGCCAGAACGATAAATAGCATGATCACAAAACATCTCCTTGCGGTAACAAATGGGCTTGATGGAGTCGGCTGGCAAACAGCCGTACTCGATTGGTAATACCCTGTTGCCAATGCGGTGCGCTAGGGTAGTCAACGTCAAACCGGAACTAGTCGCCCAGACCCTTGCCAGCAAACTTCTTATTGATCAATTCAATCTTGTAGCCATCCGGGTCGACGACGAAGGCGATCTCCGTGGTACCACCTTTGACCGGGCCGGGTTCACGGCTGATGGTGCCACCGGCAGCGCGAATGGCGTCGCAGGTGGCATAGATGTCTTCAGCCTCCAGCGCAACGTGGCCATAAGCAGTACCCAACTCATACTCGCTGACACCCCAGTTGTAGGTCAACTCAAGGACAGCTTCATCCTGTTCATCCCCATAACCGACGAAAGCAAGGGTGTACTGATATTCACTGTTCTCACTCTGGCGGAGCAATTTCATGCCGAGAATACGGGTATAAAAATCCAGGGAGCGTTGTAAATCTCCAACACGGAGCATGGTATGCAGAATGCGCATGGCAGTTTCCTCTAAACACGGATGAAAAATTCAGGAGTGATGGAGCAACCGCTCCATCAAATCAGCCTGATGAGAATAACACGATTGCCAGCAGGGGCCATCCTCCCTGCGTCTTCAAACGGAAAGCATCAATGTCGTGCCAGAGACGCTCCGACCATGGCTAATGGGTGCGTGAGCGCTTATCTGTTTTGTGCGTCCGAACAAGCCCCAGAGCCGCACCGCCGATGATCAAACACCCGGCGATGACATGCCGTAGTTGGAGACTTTCGCCATTCAGGAAGACTAATAGCAAGGTGCTGAACAGCGGGGTCAGATAGGCCAAAATGCCGATGCGCCGGGGATCTCCATCCCGCAATGCCAGATACCAGGTAATAAATGCCACACCCATCGGGCCGACGGCCAAACCGATGATCAATCCCCAGTCGCTCCTGGAGATCTGCAGCCAGGGCATGGGGCCTTCGGTGAGCCGGGCAATCAGCAGAGCCAGGAGCCCGGAAATCAGGCAGCAGGCGCCAATCACAGGTGCGGGTGCTGCCGGTAGGCGCCGGGAGAGTACAGAATAAAAGCCCCAGATCATCGCAGCCGCCAGAGCCAGCAGATAACCGGGAATATAGTTCTGCTGCAGATCCAAAGAGCCGTCGACCATCACCAGCAGGCTGCCGCTGAGTCCCAGCACAGCGGCCAGAATGTGCTGACGTTGCAGCGGATGATTGGGGATCAGCAGCGGAGTGAACAGGATGATCATCAGAGGCCAGAGATAATTGATTAGGTTGGCTTCCAGTACGGGGGCGTGGCGAAAGGCGCTGAATAACAGCAGGTGATAACCCAGAAATGCGCCAATGGTGATCAGCCAGGTGATGGGCGGCGCTCGCCATTGGCGCCACAGCGGGATGGCTCCCAAGCCACAGAAAAATAATACGAGTCCCACCAGTACCAGTGGTGTCACCGAGGTGATACGGGAGGTCAGCGCCGCCAACGATGACCAAAGGAAAATGGTCAACAGCGCTAGCAGGGTCGAGCGGTCCAGCCAGGAGACGGAGAACGAAGGCATTACAGCTCCTTTAGAAGGAAATGAATCAGCGGTTGGCGCGGATCTTAGAGGGTTAATCAGTGAGACAGGCCGGATCAAACTGATAGCCACCAGACAACCAGTCCAGCAACTCCGCTATGGCCGGATGTGTTGCATGAGGCTGATAGCGGAGACGCAACCTATCCTTCTGCGCCGCCGAAATATGCTCCAGACCCAGTTGGGCGAATGTCTGTCGATCGGCGGTCAGCAGTTGGGTTAGTTCCGTACCTAGCTCTTGATGGGCGATCTGTTGCCAGGCGGCTTCAGATCGATAGTCCTCACCTTGCTGGTAGCTCAAGGGTAATGACGCAAGGGGGAGGCGACTGAGCATGGCCTGTTTCATTGGATTGACCGCATGGCCTGCTAAATAGTGACGTAACTCAGCCGGGCGATCTTCAAACGGGTTCAGATACAAGAAGTTGGAAGCTTTCTTGCCGTCATTGACGGGGTAGTTATCCCATAAAAATGGTTTGCGCCGAAGGGTCTCGGCAACCCAGGCCAGATGATCCAGCGGATAGCTGCTGGAGCAGACTTTGGGTCCGGTCCAGAACAAGTCAAATTGCGGGTCGAGCCCGGCACCGAGTTCGGGCCAGTAATTGACCGGCATGGCGCCGAATACTTTTTCCAGAATGGGGTCGGTACTGTAAAAGCTGGGGCAAAAAATTAGACGCCTGGCACGGGTATGGGCGGCAATGTCATGGGCTATGGTCAGTTGCAGCTGGGCCAGATCCTGCGTGTCGCTGGGCATATCGTCGAACAATACCGCCAGAATATCGGGGGCCAGTGCATCATCGATGAGACGGACTTTGGCTAAGAGCAGCTCCCGTTGTCGAGGGTAATCATGATGAGCGCCCAGCGGCGTCAAACCTACCCCGAAAGCCAGTCCATGGTTCTTGCAGGCTGACGCCAGCGCGCCGAGCTCGACCAATTGGTCTGCTGGCCAAGGTTGCTGCCAATGGCGGCGCAGATAGCCATCGTCCTTGGGGGCATAAATATAGAAGCCATAACCGTGTTGGGGTAACCAGCGGGCGTACTCCAGACGCCGCTGCCAGGACCAACTGTGGCCAAAGAAGCCTTCAATAATACCCAGGAAATCCTGGTGCCCGTCCAGCGATGTGGTCAACGGGGGGTATGAGCAAGGTAACTGTGGGGGCTGTGGCATAACGGCTCTCTTTGACCATGGCAATATGGCTGGATATTGACCGGACCCATTCTCTGGTCGGGTGCCTGGTACTGTAACAAACTGCGTTTGCCATTGCTCGTGTCGGGAGGGCTGGGGAAGCGTGCGGCGATGGGAGTGACGAATTAAGCACCAATCGAAGCAAAAACGGGCCATTTTTGTTGTAAAAATGCGAATCAGGCAGCTCCGATAACGAGGGGATGGCTCGACTAGCCCAGATGGCATGGCTATAATGCCGCGTCATTTTATGTATCGAGGGAAGACTTTATTGTCTTCAAACGAGGATGAGGTGGGCGCTGGTCGCCTGGCTGCGTCTGAGGAGCAGGGGAGTTCCCCCTGCGTGCTGAGTTGAACGAGGTAAAAGAATGCAAGTTTCTGTAGAGACGACCCAAGGCCTGGAGCGCCGTCTTACCATCACAGTACCGGCTGAGAAAGTAGAGAAAGAAGTCAATACTCGCCTGGCTCAACTGGCCAAAACCCGTCGTGTTGATGGTTTCCGCCCGGGTAAGGCTCCCATGAGCGTGATCAAGAAGATGTACGGTCAGATGGTCGTTGCCGATGCGGCAGATGCCCTGATCCAGCGTCATTTCGTCGAAGCCGTTGTCAGCCAGAAGCTGAGCCCGGCGGGTGCCCCGACGGTCACGCCCCATGAATTGCAAGCTGGTCAGGACTTCGTGTTCAGCGCCAGTTTTGAAGTTTATCCGGAAATCGAAATCAAGAATCTGGATGCTATCCAGATCGAAAAGCCGGTTGCCAGCGTACAAGATGCCGATCTGGACAAGATGATCGAGACCCTGCGCAAGCAACACGCCACCTGGGCTGATGTCGATGCTCCGGCTGCGGCTGAACTGCGTGTCAACATGGACTTCACCGGCTCAATTGATGGTGTTGAGTTCGAAGGTGGCAAGGCTGAAGGCTTCTCTCTGGTTCTAGGCGCTGGCCGCATGATCCCGGGCTTCGAAGATGGTCTGTATGGTAAGAAAGCGGGTGAAACGTTCGAGATCGACGTGACTTTCCCGGAAGACTACCACGCTGAAAATCTGAAGGGTAAGGCCGCCAAGTTTGCTGTCACCTTGAACAAGGTTGAGCAACAAATTCTGCCGGAACTGACTGCTGAATTCGTGCAACGTTTTGGCGTTGAAGATGGTTCCATCGATGCTCTGCGCGCAGAAGTGCGTAAGAACATGGAGCGTGAACTGACTCAGGCACTGAAGAACGCGGTTAAAGAACAAGCCCTGCAAGGTCTGCTGGATAACAACGAAATCGCGGTACCTAAGGCTGCGGTTGAGCAGGAAATTGATGGCCTGCGTCAGCAAGCCATGCAACGTTTCGGTGGCGCCCAACAAGGCAAGAATATGCCGCAACTGCCAGCTGAGCTGTTTCAGGAACAGGCTGAACGTCGTGTACGCATCGGTTTGCTGCTGGGCGAAGTGATTCGTACCAATGCCATCAAGGCTGAAGATGATCGCGTGAAGAGCATCATCGAATCCATGGCTACTGCGTATGAAGATCCGCAAGAAGTTGTTGATTACTATCAAAAGAATGAGCAACTGCTGAACAACATCCGTAATCTGGCTGTTGAAGAGCAAGCGGTCGAACTGATCATGTCCAAGGCTAAGGTGACCGAGAAGGCCCTTTCCTTTGACGATGTGATCAACAAAGCGTCTGCAACTGCCTGATTCGATTTGACGTCATCACAATCTTGATGCGTATAATGGCCCGTGTGATATCACTCGGGCCTTTTTACTTTAGGAACATCATCTTATGAATAAAATGATCCAGGATTCTCTTACTCCTTCCATGAATGCCCTGGTGCCTATAGTGGTGGAACAGACCGCCAAGGGCGAGCGTTCATACGATATCTATTCTCGTCTGCTCAAGGAGCGCGTCATTTTTCTGACCGGCCAGGTCGAAGATTACATGGCCAATCTGGTGGTTGCGCAGTTGCTGTTCCTGGAGTCAGAGAACCCGGAGAAGGATATTTATCTCTATATCAACTCTCCCGGTGGCTCAGTGACGGCTGGTATGTCCATCTATGACACCATGCAGTTCATCAAGCCTGATGTCAGCACTGTCTGTATGGGACAAGCCTGTTCCATGGGCGCCTTCTTGCTGGCAGGTGGCGCTAAAGAGAAACGTTTTGTATTACCGCACTCGCGCGTGATGATTCATCAGCCATTGGGTGGCTTCCAGGGACAGGCCTCTGATATTCAGATCCATGCCATGGAGATCCTGAAAATCAAGCAAACCCTGAACGAACGCTTGGCTTTCCATACTGGACAGCCACTGGATCGAATCGAGCGTGATACGGATCGGGATAACTTTATGTCGGCTGATCAGGCGGTAGAGTACGGAATTGTTGATTCGGTTCTGAGTAAGCGGGACTGACACACGCAGTCGCCTGTTATACACTGAATACAGCTTCGGAGGCCGCTGCCTCCGGTATTTTGATTCGAGGTTTATGAATGACAGATAAACGCAAAGGTGAAGGCGACAATGGCAAGTTGCTTTACTGCTCTTTTTGCGGGAAGAGTCAGCATGAAGTACGGAAACTGATTGCCGGTCCGTCAGTTTACATTTGCGATGAATGCGTCGATTTGTGCAATGACATCATCAGTGAGGAGATCCGCGAGATCAGTCCTCGTCGAGATGATCGTTCCCTGCCTACTCCCCATGAGATCCGTGCACACCTGGATGACTATGTCATCGGGCAGGAACATGCCAAGAAAGTGCTGGCCGTGGCTGTATACAACCACTACAAGCGCTTGCGCAGTGGTTATGCGGCCGATGGTGTCGAGCTGGGTAAATCCAATATTCTGCTGATTGGTCCCACCGGCAGTGGCAAAACCTTGCTGGCAGAGACACTGGCCCGTTTGTTGGATGTGCCATTTACCATGGCAGATGCCACCACCCTGACCGAAGCGGGTTATGTGGGTGAAGATGTCGAGAATATTATTCAGAAGTTGTTGCAGAAATGCGATTACGACATCGAAAAAGCGCAACGGGGCATCGTCTACATCGATGAAATCGACAAGATTTCCCGCAAGTCGGAAAATCCGTCAATTACTCGTGATGTCTCCGGTGAAGGGGTGCAACAAGCGCTGCTGAAACTGATTGAAGGTACAATCGCATCAGTTCCTCCACAGGGTGGTCGCAAGCATCCCCAGCAAGAGTTCTTGCAGGTTGATACCTCGAAGATCCTATTTATTTGTGGTGGTGCCTTCGCCGGGCTGGATAAAGTTATCGAGCAACGCTCATCCAAGGGCACCGGCATCGGCTTCAAAGCTGATGTGAAATCCAAGGAAAAACCGGTAAGTCTGACCGAGTCCTTTGCCAAGGTTGAGCCGGAAGATCTGGTGAAGTACGGTTTGATCCCGGAGTTCATTGGTCGTTTGCCAGTTCTGGCGACGCTGACTGAGCTGGATGAATCGGCCTTGATTCAGATCCTGACGTCACCCAAGAATGCGTTGACCAAGCAATTCCAGGCCCTGTTCAAGCTGGAAGGGGTCGAGCTCGAATTCCGTGAAGAGGCCCTGCTGGCCATTGCTGCCAAGGCGATGGAACGCAAGACGGGTGCTCGTGGTTTGCGCTCCATTGTAGAAGGCGTGTTGCTGGATACCATGTATGACCTGCCATCGCAGAGTGACGTGGCGAAAGTGGTGATTGATGACAGCGTGATCAAGGGTGAAGGGCAACCGCTCATCATCTATGAAAATCATGATCGACAAGCCGTATCTGGCGACTAACTGCTTTAAAAATAAGCAATTGAAGGGGGCAATTTGCCCCTTTCAGCTTTTTTGCCTATCGAACAATTGAATCTGCGTTGAACGCCCCCATATACTCACGAAGTTGCTTCATTCTAAAGGCGTTATGCCAAGAGAAAAGAATATGAATCTTGAGCGTTCTGAACGCGTTGTCATACCTGTCTTGCCGTTACGTGATGTGGTGGTTTATCCCCACATGGTTATTCCTTTGTTCGTCGGCCGAGAAAAATCCATCCGTTGCCTTGAGGCTGCGATGGAGCAGGAAAAACGCATTTTATTAGTGGCCCAAAAAGAGGCTGCGACCGATGAGCCAGGTCTGGATGATCTGTATCGTGTCGGTACGGTTGCCAATATCCTGCAACTGCTGAAGTTGCCGGATGGTACCGTGAAGGTGTTGGTCGAAGGCGCACAACGCGCAGAGCTCGAACAGCTGACTGAGGAAGAAAATTTCTTCGTCGGTGTCGCACATCTTTGTGAATCGGTTGCTATAGCCGAGAAAGAAGAAGAAGTGATGGTGCGCTCGGCGATTGGTCAGTTTGAAGGCTATATCAAACTGAACAAGAAGATCCCGCCAGAAGTGCTGGCTTCTGTCTCCGCCATTGATGATGCTGCTCGCCTGGCTGATACCATGGCGGCACATATGCCGCTTAAAATTGAAGATAAGCAAAAAGTTTTGGAATTGCCGGAAATTTCCGAGCGCCTCATGTTCCTGATGGCCATGATGGAATCCGAAATGGATTTGTTGCAGGTGGAAAAGCGTATCCGTTCGCGCGTCAAAAAGCAGATGGAAAAGAGTCAGCGCGAGTACTACCTGAACGAACAAATGAAGGCTATCCAGAAAGAATTGGGGGAACTCGAAGAGTCTCCTGATGAATTCGATGGCTTGCAGACCAAGATCGAAGAAGCCGGCATGCCGGAAGAGGCCAAAACCAAGACGCTTGGTGAGCTGAGCAAGCTCAAGATGATGTCCCCCATGTCAGCGGAGGCCACAGTAGTCCGCAGTTACATCGACTGGATGGTCGCAGTACCTTGGAAACAACGCACTAAAGTCAGAAAGAATCTTGCTCAGGCTGAGCTGACCTTGAACCAGGACCACTATGGTCTGGAGAAGGTCAAAGAGCGGATTTTGGAATATTTGGCGGTTCAAAGCCGAATGAACAAACTCAAGGGACCCATCCTGTGCTTAGTCGGCCCCCCTGGGGTGGGTAAGACCTCGCTGGGGCAATCTATTGCCAAGGCGACCGGGCGTAAGTATGTGCGTATGGCGCTGGGTGGTGTGCGTGATGAGGCCGAGATCCGCGGTCATCGCCGTACCTATATCGGCTCCATGCCCGGTAAGCTGTTGCAGAAAATGGCCAAGGTCGGGGTGCGAAATCCGCTGTTCCTGTTGGATGAAATCGACAAGATGTCGTCCGATATGCGTGGTGACCCGGCTTCGGCATTACTTGAGGTGCTGGACCCGGAACAGAACAACAGCTTCAATGACCATTATCTGGAAGTTGATTACGACCTCTCGGACGTCATGTTCGTGGCTACATCCAACTCGATGAATATTCCTGGTCCCTTGCTGGATCGGATGGAAGTAATCCGGCTTTCCGGTTACACCGAGGATGAAAAACTGAACATTGCCAAGGATCACTTGTTGCAAAAGCAGATTGAGCGCAATGGTCTGAAGCCTCACGAAATCACCATCGAAGATTCGGCAATTGTCGGGATTATTCGTTACTACACCCGAGAAGCCGGGGTTCGTAGTCTCGAACGCGAGATTTCCAAATTATGCCGCAAAGCGGTAAAAGCCATTCTGCTGGATAAGAGTCTCACCCATGTGACGATCAACCAGGAGAATCTGAAGGCATACCTCGGGGTTCAGCGCTTCGATTATGGTAAAGCCGAAGATCATGACCAAGTGGGGCAGGTTGTCGGTCTGGCCTGGACCGAAGTGGGTGGTGAGTTGCTGACTATCGAAGCGACCAATGTTCCGGGCAAGGGTAAGTTGACGTACACCGGTTCCTTGGGTGATGTGATGCAAGAATCTATTCAAGCCGCGCTGACAGTGGTGCGCGCGCGGGCAGAGCAGTTGCGGATCAACCCGGATTTTTACGAAAAACGGGACATCCACGTCCATGTGCCAGAGGGGGCTACACCCAAGGATGGTCCGAGTGCCGGTGTTGCCATGTGTACCGCGCTAGTCTCCAGCTTGACCGGTAATCCGGTGCGCTCGGATGTAGCAATGACAGGAGAAATCACCCTTCGTGGTGAAGTTCTGCCTATCGGCGGTCTCAAGGAAAAACTCCTGGCGGCCCACCGAGGTGGCATCAAGCGAGTGGTGATCCCGAAAGAAAATGCCAAGGATCTCGAAGAGATCCCAGAGAATGTCAAGCTGGATCTGGAGATTCATGCTGTGCGCTGGATTGATGATGTCCTGCGTCTGGCGCTGCAAAATCCGATCGAGACATTTGAAGTCGTCACTAAGTGACAACAGGCTCAGCCGGGTAACCGGCTGTTTTTGTATGCCAGCGCAGCTGGTTTGGAATTTTGACTCTAGGTCTGGTCTGTAAAGCGTGAAATGCCGCGGGTTCCCGTTGGCCTTCACTTGCAACCCATCTGGAGGATTGTTATAAAGCGTTGACTCGTCATGGCCTAGGGAAAACAGCCATGACCAAGGCTAAAAATAGGGGAAGAAAAACGTGAACAAATCGCAACTCGTTGACAAAATTTCTGAAGGGGCGGATCTGTCCAAGGCTGCAGCTGGCCGTGCACTGGATTCTTTTATTGAAGCGGTTGGTGAAGCGCTCAAGACTGGCGATCAAGTATCTTTGGTTGGCTTTGGTACTTTCTCGTCCCGTGAGCGTGCCTCGCGTACGGGTCGCAACCCTCAAACGGGTGAAACCATCGAGATCGCTGCGGCTAAAATTCCGGCATTCAAGGCAGGCAAGGCGTTAAAAGACGCTGTGAACTAAGCTTCGCCCTTTTCCTTTCGGGGAAGTTGTTGCATTCAATTGTTTGAATCCTCAAATTGACTCATTCAGGGCGCATCACATCAGGTGCGCTTTTTTGTATTCACATCCACTGCATCGGGAGCAAAGATTCATGCTGATGGATAAACTGCGGGAAGGGGCTCAGGGACGGATCGCTAAAATCATTTTTTGGCTGATCATTCTCTCTTTTGCCTTGGCTGGGGTTGGTAGTTATTTGAATCGCCCTGTTGATACCAATCCAGCCGAAGTCAATGGCGAACCGATTACCGCTCAGGCGCTGGAAACTGCGTATCGGAATGAGCGTAGTCGTATGGAATCTCAGTTTGGCGATAGCTTTGCGCAATTAGCCAGTAACCCGGATTACATGAAACAACTTCGCAGAAGTGCTCTGGAAAAGTTGGTGGATCAGCTTCTGCTGGATCAACAAGCACATGCTAGTCGGGTACGGGTAGGGGATGAGCAGGTCAAGGCGACCATTCGTACCATGCCTGAATTTCAGAACGAGGGTAAGTTTGATAACGAACGTTATCTGAATTTACTGAACCGGGCAGGTTACACGCCACAAGGTTTCAGTGAATCCATCCGTCAGGATCTGGTTCGTCAGAACTGGGTTGGTGGTCTGGTGTCAAGCGAGTTCTCATTGCCGGGTGAAATCAATACGATTGATGCTCTGCTGCAGCAGACTCGCGATGTGACCTTGTACACCTTGCCGGTTGCCCATTTCCTGAAAACCGTCAGTGTGAGTGATGCGGAGCTGGATGCTTACTACAAAGCCCATCAGAAGCAGTTCATGAGCCCAGATCAGGTTAAAGTAAGCTACGTTCTGCTGGATGCCACACAGCTACAGAATGCTGTCACTGTATCCGACCAGGAGATTCGTGATTACTACGATCAGCATCTGGATCTATACCGCACGGCAGAGCGCCGTCAGGTGGCCCACATCCTGATTGCCGATAAGGATCAGGCTGCCGGTTTGAAGCAGGCCGAGTCCTTGCTTGCTGAACTCAAGGCCGGTGCTGATTTTGCCAAGCTGGCGGCGGCTCATTCCAGTGACAAGCTCTCGGCCCGGAAAGGCGGCGAGCTGGACTGGTTCGAGAAAGGCGTGATGGACCCGGAGTTTGACAAGGCAGCGTTTGCTTTGACCAAGACGGGTGAACTCTCCGCTATCGTCAAGAGCCAGTTTGGTTACCACATCATCAAATTGTTGGGTGTGCAGCCGGAAACAACCAAGTCTTTTGAGAGCGTCAAAAAAGATGTTGAAGGCAAAGTTCGTCAAGACAAGGCTCACGAGTTGTTCCTGGATAAACAGCAACAGCTGGCTGATTTGAGCTTCGAAAATCCGGACTCACTGGACGTAGTGGCTGAAAAGATGAAGCTCAAGATCGTCAATTCAGACTTCTTCAGCTCGGCCAGCAATGTTGCTCCTTTCAATGATCCCAAGGTTAAACAACAGGCGTTCTCTGACACACTGCGTGAGCAAAATACCAACTCTGAAGTGATTACTTTGGGTGAAAACCAGGCGTTGGTGCTGCATGTGATTGAATTTAAACATGCCTCTGCTCGCCCGCTCGCCGAAGTGAAGGCCGATGTCGAATCTGCGGTGAAGCTTGAAAAAGCTCAACAGGAAGTCCGTCAACAAGCCGAGATTTTGCTGGCGAAGTTGAATAAAGCGGAACCGGTCGATGCGTTGCTGAAAGAGCTTTCTGGCAAGCAAGAAACTCGCGCCAGAGTGACCCGGATGAGCTCAGATCTGGATGCGTCTCTGGTGCAAGCGTTATTCCGCGTTGCCAAGCCAATCGCAGGCAAGAGTTCTGCCGAATTGGTTGCACAAGCGGATGGCGATCAAGTCGTCCTGGTACTGAACAAGGTTGGCCTGTCTGATAAGCCATCCAGCATGAAGCCCATGCTGGAAAGCCAATTGGCGCAGGGAAAATCAACTGCTCAGTATCAAGCCTTGTTGCAGCAAACCCGTGCCGACGGCAAGGTTCGCTACAATAAGCTGCTGGAGCAGCAAGCCGCCGAATAGTTTCGGAACCCCACCTTCGCGGTGGGGTTTTTTTTGAATGCCAACAAACTTTTGCGGGCGGTGGTTTGCACACAGAGCGAGTTTGGTTATGATGCCAAGGCTGGTGACTGCCAGTATTCTTTGATGGTTTAGTTGTACGTGCGGAGAAACTTGATTGATTAGCGTATTCCTGGTTGATGATCATGAACTGGTACGCACAGGGATTCGTCGCATACTCGAAGATGTTCGGGGTCTGAAGGTTACAGGTGAAGCCGTTAACGGTGAAACTGCAGTGCAGTGGTGTCGTGAACACGAAGCCGATGTGATCCTGATGGATATGAACATGCCGGGTATTGGGGGCTTGGAAGCCACAAAGAAGATCCTGCGGGCGCGACCGGATGCCCGCATCATTGTTCTAACGGTTCACAGTGAAAACCCATTTCCTACTAAGGTCATGCAGGCGGGTGCTGCTGGCTACCTGACTAAATGTTCGGCACCGGATGAAATGATCCATGCTATTCGAGCCGTGCATTCCGGGCAGCGTTATATCTCTCCCGAGATTGCCCAGCAGATGGCGTTAAGCCAGTTTTCGACCCATGATGCCGAGAACCCGTTCAAGGCACTCTCCGAGCGCGAGTTACAGATCATGCTGATGATTACTCGTGGCTGTAAGGTCAATGATATCGCGGAGCAGTTGAGTCTCAGTCCTAAGACAGTCAATAGCTATCGTTACCGGTTATTTGAAAAGTTGCAGATCAATGGCGATGTCGAGTTGACGCGGATGGCCATGCGTTACGGTATGCTGGATGCCCAGTCGCTCTAGTTGCGCTGTCTGACCGAAAAAGGGTGGCCATGGCCACCTTTTTCATATCTGGATGAATCGAGGGGGCTGCTGTCCATGCCGTTTGATCATAAGGCCTTTCTTGCCTCAGTACCGCATCAGCCCGGTGTTTACCGGATGCTGGATGAAGCCGGTATCATTCTTTATGTTGGTAAAGCCAAGGATCTGGTCAAGCGCCTAGGGTCCTATTTCCGGCGTGATCCCGGCAGTACCAAGACCCGGGCCTTGGTCAGTCATATCCATCATGTCGAGTTTACGGTGACACACACCGAAACCGAGGCGTTGATCCTGGAACATAACCTGATCAAGCAGCACCAACCCAAATACAATATCCTGCTGCGTGATGATAAGTCCTATCCCTATATCTTGCTGACTAATCAGACTCATCCTCGCGTAACCCTGCATCGCGGGCCGCGCAAGGCTGCCGGGGATTATTTTGGCCCCTATCCCAGCGGAGGGGCGGTCCGTGAGAGTTTGCACCTGATGCAGAAGCTGTTTCCGATCCGGCAATGTGATGACTCTGTATATGCCAATCGCAGTCGGCCTTGCCTGCTGTATCAGCTCAAGCGCTGCGCAGGCCCTTGCGTGGCCGGGCTTGTGAGTGACGAGGAGTATCGTGCTCAGGTGGAGCTGGCTCGCCTGTTTTTACAGGGCAAGGACCAGCAGATCCTGAACGATCTGGTCCGTAAAATGGACGAGGCCAGTCGTCAGCTCGCTTTCGAGGCGGCGGCGCGGTATCGCGATCAACTGCTTGCTTTGCGCAAGGTGCAGGAACAGCAGTCGGTCAGTGGCAATGTGCTGGACGATATGGATGTGATCGGTGCGGCCATGGAGCAGGGGGTGGCGAGTGTCCATGTGCTATTTATTCGCCAGGGCAAGGTATTGGGTAGTCGTAACTACTTCCCGACCTTGCCAGCCGTTGTCGAGTTTGACGAACTGCTGCATGCTTTTCTCCTGCAGTTCTATCTCTCGGGCATGGCGGGTCGACAGATCCCCAGTGAAGTTTTGCTGGATTGCGAACTGGAAGATGAAGAGGCCTTGGCGGCTACTTTTTCTGAGGCCGCGGGTTATGGGGTTCGTGTCAGCAGCCGGACCCGGAGTGAGCGGGCGCGCTACATTAAATTGGCCAGTACTAATGCTCAAGCGGCACTGCTGAGTAAATTGAGCCATAAGTCGACCCAGCAACAGCGCTTTGTGCAGCTCGAAGAGCTGCTGGAGCTTCAATCGCCCATCACGCGCATGGAGTGCTTCGATATTTCCCATACCATGGGAGAAAACACTGTGGCTTCCTGCGTGGTCTTTAATCGGGAAGGGCCCCTGAGTAGTGAATACCGCCGTTTCAACATCAGCGGGATCACGGGAGGGGATGATTATGCGGCTATGGCCCAGGCGCTGGAGCGGCGTTTTGGCAAACAGCAAGCGCCGGAGAAAGTACCGGATATTCTGTTTATTGATGGTGGCAAAGGACAATTGGCGCGAGCTGAAGAGATCCTGGCTCGCCATCTCGACAAGCTGGGTGGCAAGTACCCCTTGCTTATCGGTATCGCCAAAGGTGAAAGCCGCAAGCCCGGCCTTGAGACCCTTATTCTGGGTGAGACTCACGAGGAATTACATTTTTCCAATGATCTACCCGCGTTGCATCTGATCCAACATATCCGGGATGAATCCCATCGCTTTGCAATTACCGGACATCGGGCTCGACGCAGCAAGGCTCGGGTTGCCAGTGCTCTGGAGGACATCCCCGGAGTAGGCGCTAAACGTCGACAAGCCTTGCTGAAATTTTTGGGCGGTATGCAGGAGGTCAAGCAAGCCAGTATCGAGCAATTGGCCAAGGTACCGGGCATCAGTCTGGAGTTAGCGAGTAAGATACATGACGCATTGCATCATTAGATCGAATCGGGCAACATGGGCCAGCAAATTTGCCGTGGCGTGACATGATGTTAAATATTCCTAATATGCTGACCCTGTTCCGGATTTTCCTGATTCCGGTTTTCGTCATTCTGTTTTATATGCCCTATGAATGGTCCAACCTATGGGCTGCCAGCATGTTTGTCCTGGCGGCTGCAACCGATTGGTTTGATGGCTATCTGGCACGCCGCCTGAATCAAAGTACGGCATTTGGGGCTTTTCTTGACCCGGTTGCCGACAAAATCATGGTGTCTACTGCGCTGGTTTTGATCGTTGAACATTACAGCACCATCATAGTTACCATCCCGGCGTTGACCATGATTGGTCGTGAAATCTTGATTTCAGCGCTCCGGGAGTGGATGGCCGAGCTGGGCAAACGATCCAGTGTGGCGGTGGGCTGGATGGGGAAATGGAAGACTACGATCCAGATGATGGCGCTGACTGGTTTGATCTGGGAAGCCAATATCTGGGTGGTTTGGGCCTCCTATGTACTGCTCTACATCGCCGTGATATTGACCTTCTCCTCCATGATGCAGTATTTGAAGGCCGCATGGGGTGACTTAACTATGAGCCGAAATTAGTGTGATACCTATTTGGGCAGAATGATGAAAAATTCAGCGAACGAGTCAGCGTTGTTATCGTGATGGTTGACTCTGTTCTTCAGGCCGCTAAAATGCCAGCCCAACGAACGGCCGTGTTCGTTGCAAAGCGGGAATAGCTCAGTTGGTAGAGCACGACCTTGCCAAGGTCGGGGTCGCGAGTTCGAGTCTCGTTTCCCGCTCCAAGTTTCTACACCCTTCTCTATGGCGCGTTAACAAAGCGGTTATGTAGCGGATTGCAAATCCGCCTAGTCCGGTTCGACTCCGGAACGCGCCTCCAATTTCCAACTCTCTTGCGAGCTATTTCACACTCTCTTGCTACCCAACGCCTGTTGACCGAGCTCTACTGTCGTACCGTTGTGGTCTAGGCTCTTGCCTTCGGTGTATCCAATACATGATCGTGGAGCCCATAGCGCGAGTGAAACGCTGAATGGGCTCTGGCATTAAATACATTTTGCAGGCTTGGGGATACCGGCGATTTTGGTGGCCTGTTTTGCCGGTCCCTTAGGGAATAGCTTGTAGAGATAGCGGCTCGATCCCTTTTCTATGCCATATTTCTGTTCCATGGCTTTCACCAGAGCCCGAATGGCGGGAGAGGTCTTGTATTCCTGATAGAAGGCGCGGACGAAGCGCACCACTTCCCAATGCGCTTCACTCATCGCAATAGACTCCAGCTCGGCGATCTGTAAGGCCAGCTCTTCATTCCAATCATCCAGATGCTTGAGATAACCCTGAGCATCGGTTTCAATCGTTTTTCCTGCCAATACCAACATGACGGCTCTCCTAGTCGCGGGGGCGCATTCTACCACTCAATGGCGACTTGTTAACTTCAAGGGGTCGAGTAGCCAGCTCAGGCGCAGAAGTTCATTCGCCTGTCCGGCGACCAATAGCAACTCTTGCTGGATGAGCCAAGCGGCATCCGGATCTTTGCCGGGCATCAGACTGGCGATTTGGTCTAACTCAACCAGCTTGCCCTGAGTTGTGGCGGTGCCAGCAATGGTCGCTGCAGTGGCATCCAGCACCTGCGTGATCTGCTCGACCAACATAGTCTGCGCCGGCTGAAACTGTCCATTGAGTAGAGCCCGATGAGCGCCCAGTGTGGAGATATAAGCAATCAGCGTGTGGCTGCGCTGGGTTAACGCGGCGCATACACGCAAAAATCGGCGTTTATCTTTCGGCTCTGCCAGCATGTTTTGCCAGGCCCGGGCCAATGCATTGTCTGCGACATGAGCCTGGCGTCTGACGATGCGGTAATGCAGTTCATCACTGCCGCCGGATGTTTCAAGAACAATACCTTGCAGATAGCTTTTACAGGCTTGCAGAGAGTTTTGCAGGAGTTGGGGCACATGGCGGTGCTGCCATTCCGGCCATAATCCCATGACCGCGATGAAGGCGATCCCGGCGCCCAGAAGGGTATCGAATAGCCGGGGAAGTAGTAGAACGTTGCTCTGAACGCCCAATAAGCCAAAGGCACTCAGTGCATAGAGTGTGATGAATGTTACGGCTGCGCTGTAATTACTGCGGAGTTGGGAAAAGAAGAGGATGGCGGCGGCGGCCATACCAAATAACTGGAACTGGGGAGTTGGACTTAACCAGATCAGGGGAGTTCCGAGCAGAATGCCGAGCAAGGTACCGCCAATGCGCTGGAAAATCCGGCGGCGGGTATCGGTATAACTGGATTGACACACAAACAGACAGGTCAACAGCACCCAGAATCCCTGCTGGATGGCAAACAATTGCAGCAATCCATAAGCGGAGACCAGGCAGACCGCCATTCGCAGGGCGTGGTAAAACAGGGGCGATGGCTTTACCAGTTGCTGGCTAACCTGTTTGAGATCGGCACTTGGGGATTTAGCGAGCTGCCGATGACTCAGCTGACTGATGGGGGCATCGAGCTGTTCGGTTAATTCGGCGGCTTGTTCGAAGAGCTGCAAAATGGCCGCCAGATTCTGCTGCAAAAACACCAATGAAGAACGTAGGGGACCAGAAATTTCCTGTTGCAGCTGTATGTAGGCCAGTTGATCCCGCAGAGCACTCATGATCCAGGTCAGCCCTTTCTCTGGGGCGTAGCCGCGCTGCATCAGAATGGCATAACCCAGTTGCTTCGAGCTGTTGCCCAACTGTTCGAGCACTTCGCGAAAACCATCCAGAATGGCATGGCATTGCAGGTCATCCCGCAAACGGTCGTAGAGATAATGGCTGGCGACTACGCGCTCGTGGATCTCTTGTGCCAGCAGATAGAGCTGCAACAGTCGCTCAAGATGCGGGTCCCAGCCTGCGGTCAGGCGTCCGCTGAGCATCTCTTTGGTGATCTGCATATTGGAGATACAGCTGATGTTCAATTGCCCTAGGTTATGGCGAATGGTGGCCATCTGTTCGCGCTGGACGGGGAAGAAGTGTGACTTTTCATAAAAGTACTGACTCAGGGCGAAAAATACCTGGGCAAGCTGCTCATGCACCGCTTTATGGGGGAGGGCTTTGAGCCAGAGCAGAGAGACAATCCCATACCAGAGGGCACCCACACAGAGCCACAGCGGCTGAAACCATAGGTGCGGTGAATGGGCGGCACCCAGCATGGAATAGATAGCGACCAGCAGAGAGCCAAAACTGATGGTGGCATAACGGGGCCCCAATGCACCGAGCATGATGAAGCCTATGGTGGAGAGGAACAGCCCGGTGGCGAATAACCATGGATAGGGATACAGCAGTTGCACCGATACCGTGGCTATCACGAAACAGAGCATGGTGACACCGAGATTCTTGATGCGCCCAGGCACGCTATCGTCAGGCTCACCAATGGCGCCAGCCACCACCCCCAACGACAGAATGACCGTCTCCTGGATCATGCCCCAGGCCAATGCCGGGATCAGGCTACCCAGAATGGCAACCATGACCTTCAGTGCAAAGAAAAAATGGCTATTCATCGTGATACGACGCAAAGAGTGAGAGAGAGTCTTTGGCATAGAAAATCTAGCTAGGTTGTGGTGTCTGCTATGGTACTCGAAATCTAATACAACATAAAAAATAAGGAATTATGGCGCCTGGTTTTGATCCTGAAACCCAGAGGCTGATTAAAGGATGAGCAAACAAATTATCTAGCGAGATTAGGGGTTTACAACAGTAAATGCCTTTAGTAGTATCTTCGGCGTTCGGAGGGGTGGCAGAGCGGCTGAATGCAACGGTCTTGAAAACCGTCGATGGGCAACCATCCGTGGGTTCAAATCCCACCCCCTCCGCCAGATTGAAAGAGCGAGACTTAGGTCTCGCTCTTTTGCTATGTGACTTTTATCGAGTTTGTGTCATGACATCAGCGTCTTTTCATGGATTTTCTTTGCTAGACATTCAACCTGACTTCGTCGTGCTGAATAAAGCCCCAGGGATTGGCATGCATGATGAGAACGAGATGTCAGGTCTGGTCAGTGAGGCTCGCCGCCAGCTGGATATGACGCTCTATCCCGTGCACCGGCTGGATAAGGTGACATCGGGAGTCCTGCTATTGGCACGGAGTACAGAGGCCAATCGACAATTGAGCATGGCGTTTGCTGAGCGAAAAATGGAAAAAGAGTATCTGGCATTGAGTCAGCATAAGCCGAAGAAAAAGCAGGGCTGGGTCAAGGGGGATATGGAGCGCGGCCGCCGGGGGAGCTGGTTGCTGAGCCGAGAAATGAATAATCCTGCCATCACCTGGTTCAACAGCGTTGGTTTGGGCGGTGGATTGCGATTGTTTCAGGTCAAGCCCAAAACGGGCAAAACCCATCAGATCCGGGTGGCGCTGAAAAGTTTAGGCTCACCGATCATCGGCGATGAATTATATGGTGCAGGTGTGGCGGATCGCGTCTATCTGCATGCGGCACGGCTCGGTTTTGTCTATGCCGGACAAGAGTGGAGTTTTAGCGCTTTGCCCGGGCAGGGGGATTGGTTCGCACAGCCAGTGGTTCAACAGGCCATCCAGGATCTATTGCAGGGGTAAATAGGCTCTGGAGTGCTAACTTCGTTGCAATCTACACTTTCCCCCTTGATGTTATTTTATTCTTCCTATCCTTATTACGCCATTTTATGGTGCGCAATTTTGGTGCGTTTCGAAACCTCGTTGTCACCATAACCGCTAGCGGATGTTTGCTGCGTTTATAGTCCCTGCTCATGCCGTTACTCGTATTGGAATGGCGCCTCGTTGCCTGTTACACCGCTTTCTACGGCGGATTTCGTTTACCAACTGACGTGACCTGCACCCATGTTGGGTTAATCGATAAATCACTGGCACGGTCCTTGCTTTGTAGTGATTAATCGGGGCTTCGCCTAGCGAAGGAGCCGAATATCCAGTCGTTCGCGTCATAGTTGGACGATGAAGAGGCGGTACTTGGGCTGGATAACGATATCCAATGGGTTACGTTTCGAGATCCAATTCAGTTCACAACAATTACAGGGAAGAAGACACATGCAGAAGAAAATGAAAGTTCTCTCCATCGCTACCTCCGCCATGCTGTTGCTGATGGCCGGTCAAGCTCAGGCTGCTTCAGGCGACACTCTGGCGCAAATCAAGAAAAAGGGTGAGCTGCAATGTGGCGTCAGCGATGGTTTGCCTGGTTTTTCCAACCCGAATGCCAAGGGGGTCTGGGAAGGGATTGATGTCGATCTTTGCCATGCTCTAGCGGCTGGCATCTTTGGTGATGCCAACAAGGTGAAGTTTATTCCCCTGAATGCCAAAGAGCGTTTTACCGCGCTGCAATCCGGTGAAGTCGATGTGTTGTCTCGTAATACCACCTGGACACTGAGCCGCGATGCCACCATGGGGCTGACGTTCACTTCCACGCTTTACTACGATGGACAAGGCTTTCTGGTGAACAAGGCCCTGGGCGTGAAGAGTGCCAAGGAATTGGATGGTGCTTCAATTTGTATTCAGGCCGGGACTACCACAGAACTGAATGTGTCGGATTATTTCAAAGCCAATGGTATGAAGTTTACCCCTGTAGTGTTTGA
The DNA here is from genome assembly GCA_963677375.2 of Aeromonadaceae bacterium. Classification (GTDB taxonomy): domain Bacteria; phylum Pseudomonadota; class Gammaproteobacteria; order Enterobacterales; family Aeromonadaceae; genus Pseudaeromonas. The sequence goes on along the minus strand of CAXXIF010000021.1, from coordinate 93,351 downwards.
TACCTCGGATCAAACCGTCAAGGGCTTCGAATCGGGTCGTTGTGATGTATTGACGTCCGATCAATCACAACTGTATGCATTGAAGATCAAGCTGGCCAAGCCAGGCGATGCCATGGTCCTGCCAGAAGTGATCTCCAAGGAGCCACTGGGCCCGGCCGTTCGTCAAGGTGATGAACAGTGGTCCACCTTGGTGAAATGGACTTTGTTTGCCATGGTCAGCGCAGAAGAACTGGGCGTGACTAGCAAGAATGTGGATGCGATGAAGGATTCGAAGAATCCGGATGTTCGCCGACTGCTGGGATTGGAAGAGCCATCAGGAAAAGTTCTGGGCATCCAGGCTGACTGGGGTTACCAGATCGTTAAGCAAGTGGGTAACTACGGGGAAGTATTTGAACGCACCGTAGGGAAAGGTTCGCCGCTGGGTATCGACCGTGGTGTGAATGCACTCTGGAACCAGGGTGGCTTCATGTACGCGCCGCCTATTCGCTAAACAGGCGGTGGGGCATGACGGCCATTGCCGTCATGCTCATTTCATCGAACCTGTATTTATAGCCGCATTAGTCAGGAAGTCATTATGGCTATTCGATCCCCTGCATCAAAGTCATCAGTCACACCTCAGGTGCGCTGGTATTACGACAGTGCCATTCGAGCTTATTTCTTTCAGGGCCTGGTTGCTCTGGCCGTGGCTGGCACGCTGTTTTATATCATTAGCAATACCTTGCACAACATGCATACTCGAGGCATAGCCTCCGGGTTTGAATTTCTTTCCCATCGTGCGGGCTTCGGTATTATTCAAAGCTTGATCCCCTATGATGAATCCTATAGCTATGGCCGTACGTTTCTGGTGGGGTTAGTCAATACACTGGTTGTATCGGCATTGGGTATCATATTAGCCACCCTGCTGGGTTTTTTATTGGGTGTAGCCCGTTTATCCCGCAACTGGCTGGTCTCCAAGGTTGCCACTCTGTACATAGAGACGTTTCGTAATATCCCTCTGCTATTGCAAATATTCTTCTGGTATTTCGCCGTGTTACGGACATTGCCCTCACCCAAGCAAAGCCTGAACTGGGGCGATGCGATATTCCTTAATATCCGTGGGCTTTCAATGCCGGCCCCTGTTTTTAACGAGGGGATCGGTTTCGTACTGGCTGCGTTGGGGATTGCGCTGATTGCGAGTTGGGCTCTATTACGCTGGGCTAAAAATCGACGTTTAGCTACCGGTGTTCAATATCCAGCGGGTTGGATGGCACTGGGTGCGATAATCGGTTTGCCGATGCTGACATTTTTCATTGTCGGGCGTCCGATGGATGTCGATTTACCTCATCTGCAAGGTTTCAATTTCAAAGGCGGGATGACCATCATTCCCGAGCTGGCGGCTCTCTTGATGGCGTTGACCATCTACACGGCAGCTTTTATCGCCGAGATTGTCCGCTCCGGAATCAATGCCGTCAGTAAGGGGCAAACAGAGGCGGCTCATGCGTTGAGCTTGAGCCAGGGGCAGACGCTCCGTCTGGTAGTCATACCCCAAGCCCTGCGCGTCATCATTCCACCATTGACCAGTCAATACCTGAATTTAACCAAGAACTCGTCACTGGCGACGGCCATTGGTTATCCCGATCTGGTCTCTGTCTTCATGGGTACCACTCTTAATCAGACAGGGCAGGCGATTGAAGTGACGGCGATGACAATGGCGGTCTATCTGAGCATTAGTATTGCAACCTCGTTCCTGATGAACAGTTACAACCGCAGAATGGCATTAGTGGAGCGTTAATCATGGCTGTTTATCCAGAACAAATAGCCCAGCCACTTCCTGAACATCGGGTTGGCGTGCTGGCTTGGTGCCGAAAAAATCTCTTTTCCAGCTGGTCCCATAGTGTGCTGACCCTGGGGATCTTATATCTGTTGCTGCCGCCTTTTTGGCAATTACTGCAGTGGGCCTTCATTCATGCTGATTGGCTGGGGAGCCAGCGCTCAGATTGTGATTCAGGCGGCGCCTGCTGGGTCTTTATCAATGTGCGCTTTTCCCAGTTCATCTATGGTTTTTACCCGGATGGCGAGCGGTGGCGCGTGGATCTGATGTTTGCCCTTTGCGCGGTGCAGATGGCCGGATTGATGATCAAAGGCATACCGGGGAAAAAATGGGTAGCATTCAGCTTCTTCGGTCTTTTTCCCTGGGTCGCCTTGTGGCTGCTTCGTGGCGGTATCCTCGGCTTGGCATCGGTGGAGACCCACTACTGGGGCGGTCTGATGTTGACACTGGTACTGGCACTGGTCGGTATTGTTGCCGCGCTGCCGATTGGCATCATACTGGCCTTAGGCCGACGTTCCAGTATGCCGGTGATCAACAGTATCAGTGTGGTCTTTATCGAATTCTGGCGCGCGGTGCCGCTGATTACTGTGTTGTTCATGGCCTCCGTAATGTTGCCCCTATTCCTCTCCGCCCAGGTCGAGTTAGATAAGCTGCTTCGGGCGCTGATTGGCATTATTTTGTTCCAGTCCGCTTATATGGCCGAAGTTATCCGGGGAGGGTTGCAAGCTATTCCCAAAGGGCAATATGAAGCGGCCGAGGCCCTGGGTCTGACTTACTGGCGTACTATGGGGCTGGTGATTTTGCCGCAGGCGTTGAAGATCACCATCCCATCGATCGTGAATACTTTTATTTCCTTATTCAAGGATACCAGTCTGGTCACCATCATAGGTCTATTTGATCTGCTGGCGGTGGGTAAGGCTGGATTATCGGATCCCAATTGGCTGGGTTATTCGGTTGAAGCTTACGTATTTATTGCCCTCATCTTCTGGATTTTCTGTTTCAGTATGTCGCGCTATTCCCAATATCTGGAACGACAACTGCACACCGGACACAAGCATTAAGGAATACAACATGAACAACAAACAGGAAGTCGTGGTTGAGTTGTGCGACGTAAATAAGTGGTATGGTGAGTTTCATGTATTGAAAAATGTAAACTTGCAGGTTGCAAAGGGTGAAAAGATTGTAATTTGCGGCCCTTCAGGCTCGGGCAAGTCAACCATGATCCGCTGTATTAATCGCCTCGAAGAGCATCAAAAAGGGGATATCATCGTAAAAGGAACGCCCTTAACCCACGATATAAAAAATATCGAATCGGTCCGCCGGGATGTGGGTATGGTATTCCAGCATTTCAATTTATTCCCGCACCTCACCGTGTTGGAAAACTGCTGTCTGGCACCTATTTGGGTTAAAAAAATTCCGCGGGCGGAGGCAGAAGCCGCGGCGATGAAATACTTGCAGCGAGTCAAGATCCCGGAGCAGGCGCTGAAATATCCCGGTCAACTCTCCGGAGGGCAACAGCAACGCGTAGCGATTGCTCGCAGTCTGTGTATGAACCCGCAAATCATGCTGTTTGATGAGCCCACATCGGCATTGGACCCGGAAATGGTCCGTGAAGTGTTGGACGTTATGGTCGAGCTAGCGGGCGAGGGGATGACCATGTTGTGTGTGACCCACGAGATGGGATTTGCCAAGCAAGTGGCGGATCGAGTGATCTTCATGGATCGAGGGCAGATCGTTGAGGAAAACACGCCGGAAGAGTTCTTCAATAATCCGCAGTCGGAACGTAGCAAATTATTCCTGAGTCAAATTCTGCAGCACTGATGTGTTTGCAGTAAAAAAAACGGCGCCTTTCGGCGCCTTTTTATTCAGGTCGACGCATCAAAGTGATGATGCCTCGGCTTGATCATCTTCAGATTTGAGCATGTGGCCCAGCTTGCCGGCCTTGGTTTGCAGATAGAACTCATTGAAGGGGTTTTTACCTTCCTGCAACGGCACTCGTTCAGCAATATGAATGCCCATTTTTTCCATGGCATTGAGTTTTCTTGGGTTATTAGTCATCAAGCGCAGTGATGAGACGCCTAGCAGTTTCAGCATATCGGCGCAAATGGTGTAATCGCGCAGATCGGCGGCAAAGCCGAGCGCGACGTTGGCATCGACTGTGTCAGCTCCCTGATCCTGCAGATGATAGGCGTGAATTTTGTTCAGCAAGCCGATGCCTCGTCCTTCCTGACGAACATACAGCAGGACACCGCGTTTTTCTTCGGCAATTCTCTGCATAGCCGCTTGCAGTTGAAAGCCACAGTCACAGCGCAGGCTAAACAGCGCATCACCGGTCAGACATTCTGAATGAATGCGACCCAGAACTGGCTCTGGGGTGGTGAGATCTCCCATCACCAAGGCGGCATGGTCTTTACCCGAAGCTATTTCTTTGAATCCAACCAGTGTGAAAGTGCCCCAAGGTGTTGGAAGTTTGGAAGATGCAATCAGAGAAACACTGCTCATCAATTTCCTCTTACGCATGGATATGCGTCTATTTGAATCAACTGCTTACTAACAAGCACGATGAAATATATGACCTAGTTCGCGATTTTGACCTGATTATTCGTTGATTGGCAACCACTGAGTGCCGGTGCAGTGAAGAAATAGTCGACTTCAATGCTCGGAATTGTCGAGCTGTATCCCCGATATCGCATATTGGGTATAATTCGCTACAAAGAAGATGGATCGAAATCTGGCCTTCAAAATGAGGGGCTGTCTGATGGTCGATCTGATTCGTTAGTGAAAGTGGAGAACTTGGATGTCGGAGATGATGAGCCCCGTTATTACCATCGATGGCCCTAGTGGTGCCGGAAAGGGGACTGTATGCCAGCGGTTGGCGGAAAAACTGGGTTGGCCCTTGCTGGACTCAGGAGCCATCTATCGCGTCCTGGCCCTGGCGGCGTTGCACCACGAGATTGATTTGGCAAGCGAGCAGGATCTGGCTTCCCTAGCCAGTCAGCTGGATGTCAGCTTTATACCGGGCTCCGATGGGGTGCGAGTTATTCTGGAAGGCGAAGAGGTCGCCGATGCTATCCGCACCGAGGAAATCGGTAATGCAGCCAGTAAAGTGGCGGCTTTCCCTCTGGTTCGCGAAGCTCTGTTACGTCGTCAGCGCGCTTTTCGGCAGGTACCTGGTTTGATCGCTGACGGCCGGGATATGGGTACAGTGGTTTTCCCCGATGCCGAGGCGAAGGTTTTCCTGGATGCCAGTGCTGAAGAACGGGCTCGTCGGCGCCTCAATCAGTTGCAGGGAAAGGGATTTGATGTTAATTTTGATCGCCTTTTGATCGAGATCCAGGAACGTGACGACCGCGATCGTAACAGAGCTGTGGCGCCTTTGCGGCCTGCTCCTGATGCGCTGGTTGTGGATTCTACCGCGATGGATATCGACACGGTTGTAGAGACTATTCTGCAACACGTGATGCAAAGAATTGAAATCACCGCCTGATGCGTTGATGGATATACGTCTGTACCAAGGAATGGCATAGACGAATTTAAACAACCCCGCTCTGGCCGGATTGCCGGGTGGATGTTATTTACTCTCAAGTTATCAAACACATGACTGAATCTTTTGCTCAACTCTTTGAAGAGTCTCTGAAACAACTCGAAACCCGCCCTGGTGCCATTGTTAAGGGTACTGTCGTTTCCATCGCGAACGGCTTTGTCCTGGTTGACGCTGGTCTGAAGTCTGAATCTGCTATCCCGGTTGAACAGTTCAAGAACGCTGTTGGCGAACTGGAAATCAACGTTGGCGACACCGTTGACGTAGCTCTGGACTCCGTAGAAGACGGTTTCGGTGAGACTCAGCTGTCCCGTGAGAAGGCTAAGCGTCACGAAGCTTGGCTGCAACTGGAAAAGGCCTACGAAGAGCAGGCCACAGTAATTGGTCTGATCAACGGCAAGGTAAAGGGTGGCTTCACTGTCGAAGTGAACACCATTCGTGCCTTCCTGCCTGGTTCTCTGGTAGACGTGCGCCCGGTGCGTGACACCGCTCACCTGGAAGGCAAAGAGCTTGAGTTCAAAGTGATCAAGCTGGACCAGAAGCGCAACAACGTTGTTGTTTCTCGTCGTGCCGTGATCGAAACCGAGAACACCTCTGAGCGTGATAGCCTGCTGGCCAACCTGCAAGAAGGCCAAGAAGTTAAGGGTATCGTCAAGAACCTGACCGACTACGGTGCATTCGTAGATCTGGGTGGTGTTGACGGCCTGCTGCACATCACTGACATGGCTTGGAAGCGCGTTAAGCATCCTTCCGAAATCGTCAATGTTGGCGACGAAATCGCTGTTAAGGTTCTGAAGTTTGACCGTGAGCGTACTCGTGTATCTCTGGGTCTGAAGCAACTGGGTGAAGATCCGTGGGTTGCTATCGCCAAGCGTTACCCAGAAGGCGCTCGCCTGACCGGTCGCGTGACCAATCTGACTGACTACGGTTGCTTCGTTGAAATCGAAGAAGGCGTGGAAGGCCTGGTTCACGTCTCTGAAATGGATTGGACCAACAAGAACATTCACCCATCCAAGGTTGTGAATGTTGGCGACACCGTTGAAGTTATGGTTCTGGATATCGACGAAGAACGTCGTCGTATTTCTCTGGGTCTGAAGCAGTGCAAGTCCAACCCGTGGCAGCTGTTTGCTGAAACTCACGCCAAGGGTGACCGTGTATCTGGCAAGATCAAGTCCATCACTGACTTCGGTATCTTCATTGGTCTGGATGGTGGTATTGATGGTCTGGTTCACCTGTCCGACATCTCCTGGAATGCTTCTGGTGAAGATGCAGTTCGCGAGTTCAAGAAGGGTGACGAGATCTCCGCCGTTGTGCTGCAAGTTGATCCAGAGCGTGAACGTATCTCTCTGGGCGTGAAGCAGATCGAAGAAGATCCTTTCAATAAGTACCTGTCTGATAACAAGAAAGGTGCTATCGTTAATGGCAAAGTGACTGCCGTTGATGCCAAGGGCGCTACCATTGACTTGGGAGATGGCGTAGAAGGTTACATTCGTGCCTCTGACGCCTCTCGTGACCGCATTGAAGATGCCACTCTGGTGATGTCTGTCGGTGATGATGTTGAAGCCAAGTTTATGGGTGTTGACCGTAAGAACCGTACCGTTAGCCTGTCTGTCCGTGCCAAGGACGAAGCTGATGAGAAGGCTGTTATGGAAAACCTGAACCAACAAGAAGAAGTTGGTTTCACTAACGCCATGGCTGAAGCGTTCAAGGCTGCTAAGGGCGAGTAATTTCATCCCTGATGTAGCAAAGAAGGGCGGTCTTGACCGCCCTTTTTATATATTGAATGAGCATGAATTCCTGAGGTGTGCCTATGACCAAGTCAGATTTGATTGAACGACTCTCCGCTAAGTACCTGCATCTTTCATCGAAGGATGTCGAAGTTGCTATTCGGGAAATACTAGAACAGATGGCGAATACGTTACAAACTGGGGATCGCATTGAAATCCGTGGTTTTGGTAGCTTTTCGTTGCATTATCGTGCACCGCGAGTTGGTCGAAATCCTAAAACAGGTGAAAAAGTTGAATTGCTAGGAAAGTCGGTTCCACATTTCAAACCGGGTAAAGAGCTCCGTGAACGGGTCAACGAAAGCATTGCTTAATCCTTCTGCCCGATTGCCACTTGTTTGTTCGTCTTGGGGGTATCAGTGCGAGCCTTGTTCAGTTTGATTGCTCTCGCCATTGTGGTTGCTTTGGCATTGACCCTAGGGGCTGAAAATGGCCTCTATGTAAAATTTAACTATTTAATCGCGCAAGACGAATTCCGCCTTTCTTCACTCATGGTGGCATGGTTTTTTGCAGGATTTATCGCTTGTGCTCTGCTTTGCTCTTGGGGTTTGATCCGCAGTCGAATCCGAATTGGTCAGCTTAAGAAAAAAGTCGCTTTCTTAGGAGCTGAATGCGAACGACATGAGGCCGCTGGTATAGCTGCTGAGTCGTCAGTGAAAAATTAATGCTCGAACTTCTTTTTTTATTATTACCCGTTGCAGCTGCCTATGGTTGGTATATGGGGCGACGAAGTGCGCGGCTAGATAGTCAGCAATCGAGTCATAAGCTATCCCGCAATTATGTCGCAGGTATCAATTTCCTTCTTTCCGAACAGCCCGACAAAGCGGTCGATCTATTTATTGAACTTCTGCAGGTCGATGACGAAACTCTGGAAACCCACCTAGCGCTTGGAAACCTATTCCGTCAACGTGGGGAGGTTGATCGGGCTATTCGTATTCATCAAAATTTAGTCGCCAGACCCAGTTTGACATTTGAACAACGTAATCTGTCAATGCTGGAGTTGGCCCGAGACTTTATTGCGGCAGGATTACTCGATAGGGCAGAAACAATATTGGCGGAGTTAGTCCGTCATGATGAACATGAGGAAGAAGCCGCAACACTGCTGATCAGTGTATATCAGCAACTGCGTGACTGGGAAAAAGCTATCGCTATCGCTATCCGGAGTCGTAAGAAGTTAGGCGAAAATATATTGCCTCCTTTAGCCAATTTTTATTGTGAATTGGCGGCTCAAGAATCAGGCAGTAAAAAATCGATTAGTTATTTGAAGAAGGCGCTAAGTGTAGACTCGCGCTGCACGCGGGCCTCATTGGCTTTGGCGGAAATATATATTCTTGAGGATGAAAAGAAATTGGCGGTTGAAACCTTGGTGGTGATCGGCCATCAAGACCCTGATTTCGTTTCCGAAGCACTGCCTCTTCTCAAACGGTGTTTTGCCGCATCAGATCCCCAATACAAGGCTATTCTCCTTCAGTGGTTGGAGCAGTCCTCCGCAACCAGTATTGCTCTGGCTCTTGCCGATGTGATTTATGCTGAGCAGGGTACTGTTGAGGCCGAACAACATATTTTAAAAGAACTTAAACGTAATCCTACCATGCGAGCCTTTTCTCGTTTGATGGATTACCGGTTGGTTGATCTGGATAGTACGCAGGCGAAAGAGAGTATTTCGTTACTCAAAAGTCTGGTGGAAAAACAGATATCATTAAAGCCGAGTTATCGGTGCCAGCAGTGTGGCTTTTCTACAAAAATTATTTTTTGGCAATGTCCCTCCTGCAAGCGATGGGCCAGTATTAAACCCATACGCGGACTGGATGGAGAGTAATGGGAGTTTTCATGCAAGAACCAAAGGTTATCGTTGCTCTGGATTATGCGGATAAGGCCGAGGCCATGGCATTTATACAACGGGTATCACCAGACTTATGTCGCCTGAAAGTCGGGAAGGAAATGTTTACCCTCTTTGGTCCTGAATTTGTCCGGGGATTGGTTGAGAAAGGATTTGATGTATTTCTCGATCTGAAATTTCACGATATCCCTAATACTGTGGCCAAAGCGGTAGCGGCTAGTGCAGAGCTGGGTGTTTGGATGGTTAATGTGCATGCCAGCGGGGGTTTGCGCATGATGGCTGCGGCCAGACAGGCACTGCTAGAATATGGTGCTAAGGCCCCGTTGTTGATTGCTGTGACTGTCTTGACGAGCATGGAGCAGGAAGAACTGGAGCAGATAGGGGTATCTGGTTCCTTACAGGACCATGTTTTGCGCTTGGCCAGGTTAAGTCAGCAAGCGGGGTTGGATGGAGTTGTCTGTTCCGCGCAGGAGGCGTCATTGCTCAAACAGCGCTTGGGCGATAATTTCAAACTGGTAACGCCAGGTATCCGTCCTGCCGGTGCTGCACTGGGTGATCAACGCCGGGTTTTGACGCCGGTTGAGGCCTGTGCCCAGGGTTCCGATTACCTGGTCATAGGGCGTCCGATTACTCAAGCCAGTGATCCAGCTGCCACCTTGGCAGCCATCAACCACTCTTTGGCTTCCTAGTTTTATTTCGTATGCAGAAGCTGACGGTCAAGTCGGCTTCTGCATGATACGGCTCTGAACCAAGATGAGCCCGACAACCAAGCCAGTTACAGCGCCCATGATATGGGATTCAACGTGGACTCGAGTGCCAATCAGTTCGCTGGTGACGGCATCGGTTCGACATAAATCCCAGCCTAGCTTGATCAGTAACCCCAGCAGCCACCACCAGCCCTGTCTATCCTGTTCCTTGATCAGCATGATCGCTGAAATCGCGAATACACCATGTAGCGCACCTGACAGACCCCAGTAATACTCAGTTCCGGGTGACAGCAGGAACAAGGATATATCGACGAATATTACCTCTAGGCCCAGTAAGAGAACGCCGCTCACGCCAGCTAAACGTTGTGGCATCAATTGCCAGATGAAAGCCCAGGCGACGATGTTCATGGCGAGATGATTGAAATTATGATGCAGCCAACCCCCTGATATTAACCGCCACCATTCACCATGCAACACCGCGTCTCGCTGGTAAGCAATGGGTATAAAATCTGCTGTCGCTTGAGATAGCATGGCTAATAACGCAACAAGGATAACGGGCCAGTAAGAATATATTTTTGACAGGCATTTATGATTCATGTGAATTGAGGGTCATCAAAAGAGGAGTAAGTTTCAGTTTTAACCCGAATGACGCGATGAAACATATGAGTCAATGGATGCAGTTTACCCGAAGCCACCAGCTAGGCTTTGTGTATATACTTTCGAGTACTTGGTATAAAAACGGTTAAGAAGGGGAGGGCCCCTTCTTAACGATGAAACTAGATCAGGAAGTCATCCAGAGTTTTGCCCTGTTCTTCAATTGCCTTGCGAATAGGCACTGGCTGACGACCTTGACCGGTCCAGGTGCGATGCTCGCCATTTTCATTTGTATATTGGTACTTCGGTGGGCGGGGGGCTCGCTTGGCTGCTTTTTCAGATGTAGTCACTGCGCCGACAGGAAATAACTCTGCGGGATCAATACCGTCGGCACGCAGCATGTTCATATATTCTGAAATTTTACGTTCGCGCTCTTCACGAGACTTGCGGTCTTCTGCTTCATTTTCGCGACGTTCTTCAACAATGGCGCTTAACTTGGAAAGACCCTCCTCAAGTTGTTCCAATGTCAGATCTCTGGCTGCAGCGCGCAGACTACGAATATTAAGTAATACTTTTAGAAAGTCAGTCATTTTCTATCTCGATTAGCAGGATTTGATCTGATTATTGTTGTGGTTAATTAATAATGCAATATATATCTAAAAATAATTCTCTGAAAATCTTGTTGGAAAATATTGGTACTAAAATTGAAACCGCCTTTTGAAGCGACTTGCTGATGTTAATCCGCAGTTCTCTTATACCGTGGCACTAGGTCGACTGACTGTTGATAGCTGTAATCTCGATACACGCATAGTCTATGCGAAACAGAGATATATGGTGATGTTGTGGACCGTTATCCATAACGTATTCCTGACCTGTCATTTATTGTGCGGTTTGCAGGGCAGCCTTGTCGATGAAGATGGATTATACACTTTTATTTCTTTGTTCATCGTCGTTATCCAGAAGAGGTCTTCGCTCATTGTCTGTAATCTGGCATCATATGTCCCCTTTGCACGGGGGAGAGTTATGGCATCGTTGCACTACAAATTCGCAGCTATGAATTCAGGAAAATCAACTCAATTGATTCAGGCGCATTTCAATTACTGTGAACGGGGCATGTTGCCCTATGCAATGACTCCGGCCATCGATGATCGTTACGGCGTGGGCGTCATTACCGCTCGAGTTGGCTTGGAGTTACTCGTCGATGTCTTTACGGCGACAAGCGACTTATTCATGTTGGTTCAACAGCGATTGGAACAGCAGTCCATGGATGTTTTTATCGTGGATGAAGCGCAATTCCTTAGCCGGGCTCAAGTTTATCAACTCGCCAAGATCGTTGATGAGTTAAATATCCCGGTGATTGCGTATGGATTGAAAAGCGACTTTCGCGGCGAATTGTTTGAAGGCTCTTACCATTTACTCTGTCTAGCCGATAAAGTGGAAGAGCTTAAAAGTATTTGCTGGTGTGGTAATAAGGCTCATATGAACGCGCGGGTGTCCCCCGATGGTACTGTGCTCCGGGATGGCAATCAGGTTGAAATCGGTGGACAGGAAAAATATGTATCCTTGTGTCGCAAGCACTATTTGCAAGGGCTAGCACATCGCCCAATCGAGTGAGTCACTGTTTTTTTAAACTCTCTCAGTGAGAGGTCATGACCTGGTCTGCCCATTTGGTGGACTCGATAAACAGCTCTATCGCCTGTTTTTCTTGCAAGTTCATTTTCGTGGCGCGGAGTTTCACACGATCCCAATTCAATTGTTCATAATCGGTAACGAATGCCAGATAAAATGCTAGCTCACCTTTTTTGTCCAACAGCGCCTGTTTAATGGTCTCTGATAATGGAATTTGCTTGAGGATCTCCTGAAAGGGCTGATCCAAAATAGCTTCCAGTAAGGAGAATAAACCACATAAAAAGGCCTCTGCGGGGTCGGTCCAACCTTTACGGTGCTGGGATAGGAGCTCGCAGAATCGGCCCCGGATCAAGCTCATGCGGTAGAGTTCTGTTGATTTATTTTCACCGCCACTGGTGGCGCTGACCAACGAAACGAAACGTCGCATCTCTTGTTGACCAAGGAAAATGGTTGCGTGGCGAAAGGAGGTAATAGGTTCCGATGCTCTGTATCGGAGGTTATTGACATAACGCATTAGTTTGTAAGCGAGGGTAATATCCCGATTTAGCAGAGCCTCGATACGTTCGTAATCCAGTTCGGGAGAATTAACCTCCTTGAGCAGCTGCATGACAGTCAACTGGCTATCAGACAATGTCTTGCGTTGCACAATTTCCGGACGGCTAAAAAAATAACCCTGAAATAGAGTGAAGCCCATTTTTTGGGCTGCAACGAACTCTTGCTGTGTTTCTACTTTCTCAGCTAGATAAGTCAGGTGACTGCCAGGGTGATAATGGATGAAGTTGCGAATGTCATTGTGTTCTGTCAGCCGGAAATCAAATTTGATGATGTCAATAAAGGGCAGAAACATCTCCCAGCGCGGATCCAGGGTGAAATCATCCAACGCTAATCGATAGCCTTTACGCTTCAATCGTTTAACGCATTCCAAAAGCTTCTCGTCAGGCTCGGCATCTTCAAGGATCTCGATCACCACTTGCTCGATCGGCAGGGAATCGGCCAGACCGTTCAAGATCAGACTATAGGGGAAATTGATATAGCAGGCATGTTCCCCCACCAACTGCTGGATGGGTTGGCTGAGGAATTGCTCGGCAATCAGACTCGTGGTGGCATGTTCTGCCGTCACATTCGGAAACTGGTTGCTCAGTCCTTCGCGGAACAGTAATTCGTAAGCGACTGGTCGTTGGTGCTGATCCAGAATGGGTTGCCGGGCAACGAATGAGTACATCTATGGATTCCTATCGTCTTGTGCTCGCCGTTCATGAGGTTGCAAAAAACGTTGCTACGAGTTGGCTTTCTACTGGCAAATTTGCAGCAGAGTCGTTCCCGAGGCAATCGATCCATGTCGATTTAGCGACCTCACCGGCACTTCAAAAGCGTGAGTGCACTAAAAGTCGGCAATTCCTGTTTTAGTCATAAAAATAAGGGCCACGAATGGCCCTTATTTTGGATTTGAGTGGCAGCATCAAAAACGGTAGTTTAATTGAGCGGCGGCTAAAACAGCGGATGCGGTGGATGTATACGATGCGTTTAACCCCGGGCTGAGAGATTCATTAATGTTGACATCCTTGCCATCCAGATAAGCGACACCCAAATCCATGCTCCATTGTGTGCTTGGGGCGTAGGTCAGACCTAGGCTGTACCACATCCGTTCGGTGTCCGGAATGCTGATGACGTTATGGGCGGCTTGTTTATCCAATGCCAGCCCTGCACGCAGAGTCCACTGTGGGTCGAGGAAATAGCTGGCACCGATGGCATAACGCCAACTGTCGTTAAAATCTTGATCTTTCTGGAAGCAGACCCCGGAATTTGGCGTGTTGGTGCAGCCAGATCCCGTTGCCTTGAGCTCTTTAAATACATCCCAACCGGTCCATTGCACGGAATAGTGGATGGCGTAATTGGGGGCTAACTGATGATAACCTGAAAACTCGGCCAGAGCCGGCAACTCAAGATCCAAGGAGCCAGGTACCTGTTGAAAGTTGGACGTTGCACCTTTGAAATCGCCGTCAAAATTCAATGTGGTGCCGGAACGGTAGCTTAAGCCCCACCGGTTGTTTTCGTTGAACTCGAAAAGAGTTCCCGCATTCCAGCCCCAATCCCAAGTGGTACCAGAAAGATTAACCAGTTCGGTATCGGCTTGCAGTTGCGGGTTGAGCATGGCCAGAGCGCCAGCTCTACGGATCAGAGTTGCATCAGCGTAGATGGCACTCACGCCGACACCGGCACTCCAATGGTCATTGATCCGGTAGGCCACATTGGGGTTGATATTAAAAGTGGTCAACTTGGTTTTACCACCGATTACACCGGCAGCGTAGTTGTTGTCGAACTGGGTGGATAAACCGTAGTTAGAGAACAGCGCCAACCCCCAGGACCACTGGTCATTCAATGGTTGAATGAAGTAGGTGGACGGAATGAAAGCACTGGGTGCGATATCATCTGCGTCCAGGTAGCTCTTTGGAAGCGTCATGGTTCCTTGTGAAGTCGGAATGGACACATCTTCACGGCCTTTGAGATCAATATTCGGGCGCACATAGGTGCCCGCAACGCTTAACTCCATCGATTTGAAGCGGGTCATAGCCGCAGGATTACGTGACAGCACGCTGGCGTTATCGGCGATGGCGGCTTCACCGGCAAAGGCACGGCCTAGACCGGAAGCTGAGTGCTCGTTCAGATTGAATGCGGCGGCTTGTGCCTGTTGCAGGGCCATGGTGGCCAATATAGTTGTCAGGGTTAAGGCGAGGGCGTGTTGTTTCATGCGTGTAAATTCCTGTTAACGGGCATTAACCAAATGGCGCGGCAATCTTACTTGGCGAGCAGGAGGGCACATATTAGACCAGCAGGAAAAGCATAGTGATCTGTCGCATAAATGCGGGGAAAATGCAGGAAATAGATGATTTTATAATCGCCAGCGGAGTCTTTGGCTAAGTGAGTCCATGGGGATTGAGTCGTTCCGCGGCTTGTTGCTGACTTTCCCGCCAGTTAAGCAGCCCACGCCGCTAAGCTTTTTGCGGACCATGAGATAGGGGCTTCGGCGTAGCAGGCCTGCAATAACCCATCTAATTCAGTCTGCAAGGCGGCGTAGCAGGGTAAATGCTCCAGGCAGGTTGGTTGCTGTTGGGGCCAACGTTGGGACCCCCACACCAGCAGAGCCTGATGGACTTGCTGGGGATCTTCGGTCTGTAGGGCCCGCTTGAGCTGGCGCCAGCTCAACTTGTCATCAATATATTTGATTCGGGGCATGGGGGGGTAAGCGGCGACCGGTGAACCACCAGACCAGCAGGGTGATGATCCAGGCACAAGCAAAGCCGAAGGTCAGCCAGGGCCAGCCATCCTTCGCAACCGGCAGGGGGGGGCAGCGGGACTACGGCTGCTGGATTAATGGGCGGTTCAATGAGCAGCGTCGCCGGTTTCACTCGCACGGTTCGGATCTGCTGTGTGGCCGAGTCCCACCACGGGATCTCGATGTGTGGCAGTGCCAAGGGCTTGTTGTTGCTGCGGGATGAAGGCTTGCCGTACGGTGCGCTCGGCCACCAGCTTGCCATGCTGGATCGATTCGCTACTTGAGCCACCGTCATCATAACTACGAACTCCCGGGAATTCGGGCAGCGGTATGGCCGGAAGTTGATCCAGCGTGTTGCCGACGGCTTTGAGTGTCAACACCCGTAAAATGGGCTCTCCAACCCGGTAGGGGCCCTTGGCCGGCTGCCAGTGACTCTCGATTGTCAATTCATCACTGACCATGGGCATGCTATTCCGGGCGCCGCATGGATGACTCTCACCTGGAGATTATCACCCTGTTGTAAAAAGGGGCTGTTCTGTTGGCGAGCATTGACATCCTGCCCCTGGACCAACGGACTTTGTAATAGGTAGTCACCGGGTTGATCCAGCGTGATGGCGTAATAACGACTCAGGGTCCGGATGCGCTTCCCCCGGATGATCTCGTTATCTATGGTGTCCTCCCCGAGCTGCCGGATACGGGCACCGTTGAGGGACGGTGGTGTGATGGAGTCAATCTGTATCCCAGACGGTTGCGATAATTTGACGCGATAGAGTGCAACCTGGTGGGGGAGCAGCTCACTGCGATCCAAACTGACCTCCAGTATCCGGGTTGTGATTTGGGGGGGAGTCCCTTCAATACTTGCAGGGGTAGGGCTTGACTCATATATCCTGCAAGCGGAAGCGGTGGTATCTGTTGTACGCCGGCATGCAGGGGCAGCAGGGGGATCTGCCACTGGCTGGTGAACTGGCTTCCCTGACTGCTGGTCGCAAAGTGTACTTCTCCGACGATAAAGGCGCGAAAGAGTGGTCGGATATCCAGAGCGCCCACCTCTAACTGATCGTCGGCTGTGATGGTCAGTAACAGGCTTTGTTGTTCATATAAGCGACTAGCATCCGTGGTGGCCTGTATATTTTCCAGTGCATAGACGGGCAGGGTCAGGATCAACCATAGGCCTAACAGTCGAATTACCATGTCTGTGCGGGCTCCTTGTGCAGACGTCGTTGTTGTTGCAGACGAAGGCGGTTCTTCATCAAGTTGCCCGGCTCTTCGGCAACTAGATCGAGCAAGTTGCTGCTGCCACTGGATGGCACCGGTTTTCGTGAGGCCGAGGCCTGACGTGCCGCTTGTTGCCGGGCCTGTTGCTGCTGCAACCACTGTGCGACCAGGGCCCGATTGATGCGCGCATCCTCCAGCTCAGGATCTTGTTGCAAGGCTTGGTCATAGGCATCTAGTGCGGCGGCAAACTCCTGTTGATAGGCCAGACTATTGCCCAGATTGTAGCGTGCCACCGGGCTATCTCCCGCCAACTGATAAGCGGCAGCCGCTTCGCGGTAGTGCCCGGCTCGAAACCAGGCATTTCCCTGCCACAGGGGATCGTCAAACAGAGGGGCTTGCGGTGATAAATTCTCCCCGTTGATAGAGATCCATGGCCTCGTCGGCCGCTGCATCGGGAGCTGGCAGCATGGAGATACCAAGCAAAAAGACAAAAAACCAGCCCCGCTGGAAACCAAGGACCAGGATCAGCAGTGGCAACAACAGCCAGTAGCCAAGGTCCTGGTCCCGGATCTGCTGCTGGCCACTCTGTATGGCGTGACCATGCTGGGGATGCAGCAGCGTATCCAGATCTGCCGCATTGGCCTCATTTTGCACCATTCTCCCCCCCGTATCGTGAGCCAGCGTCGCCAACTGCTGCAGATTGCTGTGGGCCACGATCAGTTGACCCTGACGATCTTTGAACAAGGTGCCATCTTTGAGCCGGATAGGGGCCCCGGCTTCACTCCCTACAGCGAGTATATCCAGCGATTGCTGCTGCTTGTGCAACAACTCGGTGATCGTCTGGCGTTGTGGCGTCTGTAGATCATCGGTGATCAATAACAGTCGGGCTTGCTGGCGGTTATTATTGTCGATCATCGTTAAGGCTAACCGGATAGCAGCAACCGGGTCTGAGCCTGCAACTGGCATGACCTCGGGCTCTAATTCACGCAATAAAAAACGCAGGGTCTCATGGTCATCGGTGGGAGGGGTGATCACATAGGCATCCCCGGCAAAGGCGATGAGGGCAATCCGCCGTCCCTTGGCTTGCTCCAGAAGATCAAACAACTGATAGCGGCTGCTGAGCAGGCGGGAGGGTGGAACATCATCCGCCAACATGGAGCTGGAGGTATCCAACATCCAGATCCAGATCTCATCACTCTGGTACAGGATATCGCTTTGCCTGTGGGCCGGGCCGGACAGCGCCAGCACGGCCAGTACCCAGGGCAACAGCCACCAGAGGGTCGATTTGCGGGTCGTTTCGGCCTGCTGACCGCGCAGATACCGCAGTATGCTCTGGCGGATAAAGGTCTGTCCCGTGTGATGTTGACGCCAGTGCCAGTAAAACAGCAGGCCCGGCAGGAACAGGGCCAATAACCACCAGGGACGTAACAGAGTCCACTCAGCCATGACGACGCCTCACCAGATAAGCCAGCCAAAGTCCCAGCCATACAGCGATTGCCAAGGGATAGGCATAAAGTTCATGTCGAGGCTGATAGAAACGCTGACTCTTTTCCATCGGCTCCAGGGAATCGATTTCCTGATAGATGGCAGCCAGCGATTCCGGATCACGGGCGCGAAAATATTGGCCTTGGGTGATCCGGGCGATTTCGCCCAGGGTCTTCTCATCCAGGTCGGCCGCCGGGCTATCCTGGGCGGAGGCCAGCGGATCATCCAGTGGTACCTCGGCTCCGAGCCCTATGGTGTAAATTCGCATCTGCTGCTTCGCCGCCAATGTGGCGGCGGCAATCGGTGAGACGGTGCCGACAGTATCGCGGCCATCGCTAAGCAAAATCAGCAGTTTCTGCCGACTGCCCTCATCACTGAAACGTTTGATGGAGAGGCCAATGGCTTCACCCAGCGAGGTGAGATATCCAGCCATGCTAAAATCCAGCTCGTCGATAAAGCTCTGTAATGTGCGCCAGTCACTGGTTAGGGGAGACATCAGATAGGCGTGATCGGCAAACAGGATCAAACCCATTCGGTCACCGGCACGCTGGGCTACAAATTCGCGGAGCTGATGCTTTACCACCTGCAGACGATTGACCGGGCGGCCCTCCTCCAGCATATCCACGGTTCGCATACTGTCTGACAGATCCACGGCCAACATCAAATCCCGGTGAGGGCGCTCCAGAGCGACGGGTTCTCCGAGCCAGGTCGGGCGAGCCAGGGCCACAAGCAACAGGCACCAGACCAGCCAGGCGAGGAAGAACAGGGCGTTTTGCCGATGGGGTCCATGCAGGCTCAGATGAGGTAAGGTCGGGACATAGAGAGGTTCGACATTCTGGGCGCGAGCCGGTAATAGCCGTATTAACAGAGGCAGGGGCAATAACAGCAGTAGCCAGGGCCAACTCAGCGTGAGCATAGACGCCTCCGGATCTGGGATAGCAACCAGCGGCGACACTCTTGCAATAACGCCCGCCGATCCTGCTCGTTCAGTGTGTCAGGGCCGTAACTCCAGCCATCCCAGACGGCGGAAAATTTCACAAATTGGCTGTGACCGGAGCGATCGAGAAAGGTGAGCCAGGCCACGCCGTGCAAGGGGGCTATGTTCTGACGGGACTCGCAGAGCAAGGCAGTCCGTTTGAGCCAGAGATTCAGCTCCGGCATAAAGAGTTCAGGCTCAACCGATAAGAGTTGTAGTTGCCGATAGGCCCGAGCCAGTGGCCAGAGCCGGTAGAGCATGAAGCCGATGAGCAGGAACAACAGGATCAGCAGCACAAACGGCCCCAGACTACTCAGCCAACTGGCGCTGGGTGGTGGTCCCGGGTGGATGTCTCGGAGTTGTTGCAAGGGATAACTCATCGGCTGGCTCCCGACGGGGCAGGAGCCGGACGACTGGTATCGAGGCAATAGAAGCGCAGGGTCGATTCCCGGAGTTGGCGGACGATCCCGTGTTGCCGGTGCATACCAACCTGACGGTAATGTTGGGCAAATTTGGCTTCGTGGCTGGTGAGGTAGCCCTGCTGGCGGCCGTTGTCGACGGCTAGTGTGCCTTGCCCGACCAACTGGGCCTCCAGACGATCCAGGATCTGGTAACCGTGCACCTGATGGGATTTATTCAGGCGTTTCAACCACAGCCAGGAGGCATCACTCATACGATAGAAATCGCTGATCACATGAATGAGACTGCCAGGGCGCACGGTGCGGTTGAGCAACTTAAGCCCTTCGGTCAGATTCAGGTGACTGTCGGGCCGAGGCAAGCCAGCCTCATAGGCTTGCAGCAGTTTTTGTAACCAGAGTAATAAATCTTTGCGCCGCCCAGCCGGGTTGTGACGGATAGGTTCGGCACCGAGCAGGATCAGGCCTCCGACCTTGTCCCCTTGTCCCAACGCTTGCCAGGCGGTCGCGGCGGCCAAAATAGTTGCCAATCGAGCCTTCAATTGCCCCTGCGAGCCAAAGTACATGGCCGGGTCCAGATCCAGCAAAATATAGACGCAGCGATCCCGCTCCTCGCGGAACAACTTGGTATGAGGTTTACCGGTTCGAGCCGTGATCCGCCAGTCGATGCTGCGAACATCATCACCGGGCAGGTAGGGGCGCACCTCGGCAAACTCCATTCCGCGGCCCTTGCTGCTGGCCTGATGGATACCGGTACGCTGCCCACTGACCTGGCGCGAGGGTAACAATTGCGCCAGGGTGGGAGGGCGGAGCAACTGCTCCAGGCTCAAGGCAATGCCGTCGTTCATGCCACCACAACTCGTTGCAACAATCGGGCTATGACCTTGTTGGCATCGATACCGTCGGCTTCGGCTTCCATACTCAGGATCAGTCGATGCCGCAAGATGGGATAGACACAGGCCTGAACATCATCTGGGGTGACAAAGTCACGACCCTGCAGCCAAGCCCGGACCCGGGAACAACGCGCCAGCGCCATGGTGGCTCGCGGGCTGGCGCCATAACTGAGCCAACGAGCCAGCTCGGCGTCGTAACCGAGGGGACGACGGGTCGCCATGACTAGGGTGACGATATAATTTTCGATGGAGGTCGCCAGCTTGACCTTGAGGACCTCCTGACGGGTGGCAAACAACTGCTCCTGCGTCAGGCGCGGTGGCGTGACTTCGACCTGCTGGGAGCACTCGGCATAGTTGAGACGCAGGATCGACAGCTCGGTCATGGCATCCGGGTAACCCAGTTGCAGGTGGAGCATGAAGCGATCCAGTTGGGCTTCTGGCAGGGGATAGGTCCCCTCCTGCTCCAGCGGATTTTGCGTGGCCATGACCAAAAACAGCTCGGGCAACTGATAGCTTTTACGCCCTATGGTGATCTGGTGTTCAGCCATGGCTTCGAGTAGGGCGCTTTGTACCTTGGCGGGCGCACGGTTGATTTCATCGGCCAATAGCAGATGGTGAAACAGGGGGCCCGGTTGAAAGACGAAGCTACCATCCTGAGGACGATAGATATCGGTTCCCGTCAGATCAGCAGGCAGCAGATCCGGGGTGAACTGAACGCGGTGAAAGCGCCCTTCAATACAATTGGCGAGCATCTTGATGGCTCGGGTCTTGGCCAGCCCCGGAGGACCTTCCACCAGAATGTGGCCATCCGCCAGCAACGCAGTAATGAGTCCATCGACCAATTCAGGTTGTCCGACGACCTGATCATTGAGATAGGCTCGCACCGCATTTATCGCTTGTCTCGACATATCAACGCCTTAGTTCATCCCTAAACGGCGCTATCTTACTACCTGGCCCGCTCAATGGGCAGGCTGCAAAAGCGGCAGCACGTCACAATGTGAGCCAGACTCAATAAGTAGTTGTAAAAATACAGTTAAATCATGTTATGAAAAATGGTCTGACCTCTCTTCAACAGGAGAATACTATGGCCCCAGCGGTATGCGTACGCACGACACAGGGTGAGCGGATTGCATTAGTCGGAGGACTACGCACGCCGTTTGCCAAACAGGCTTCTGCCTACCTGGGGCTACCGGCCGTTGAATTGGGTCGCCAGGTGGTGGATGAACTCATCTGGCGCAGTGGGCTGGACCCCTCCGTGGTGGATCTGCTGGTTTTCGGCCAGGTGGTGCAGATGCCAGCGGCGCCGAATATTGCGCGGGAGATTGTGCTGGGCTCCCAGCTGGATATTGCGACCGATGCGTACAGTATCAGTCGGGCCTGTGCCACCAGCTTTCAGGCCGTGGCTAATGTGGCTGAGGCCATGATCGCTGGCCATTGTCAGGTTGCCATTGCCGGGGGAGCCGACTCCTCTTCGGTCCTGCCGGTGGGCGTGAGTCAGCATTTGGCGCAAACGTTGCTGCTACTGAGTAAGGCGCGCAGTTGGTCCCACCGTCTGCGGCTGCTCAGCCAGTTACGTCTGGATGATCTCAAGCCTGTTGCCCCGGCGGTGGCCGAATTCTCGACGGGTCTGAGCATGGGGCAGAGTGCTGAGCAGATGGCTCAACGGCACGGCATCGGTCGGGATGAGCAGGATGCCTTTGCTCATCGCTCGCACACGCTGGCGGCGGCCGCTTGGGCGCGGGGAGATATCGATGAGGAGGTGGCCCCGGTACTCCATGGGGGTAGCCATGAGCCGCTGTTGCGTGACAACTGCATCCGCTTTGACTCTGACGAAAGCAGTTATCAGCGACTCAAGCCGGTCTTTGACCGTCGTTATGGCACTGTGACTGCCGCGAATGCCTCACCCTTGACCGATGGTGCTGCCGCACTGTTGCTGATGACTGAACGTCGGGCGATTGAGTTGGGATATGCGCCGTTGGCTTTTTTGCGCAGTTATGCTTTTGTCGCCCTCCCGGTCAAACAGGACATGTTGCTGGGGCCTAGCTATGCCATTCCGGTAGCCCTGGATCGCGCCGGTTGCCAGCTCGGTGACATGACGCTCATCGATATGCACGAAGCGTTTTCTGCCCAGGTGCTCTGTAATCTGAAATTGATGGCCGATCCGCAATTTGCCAAACAGGTTCTGGGGCGGGATCAGGCGGTCGGGGTCGTCGATATGGAACGTTTCAATGTACTGGGCGGCTCTCTGGCTTATGGCCATCCCTTTGCGGCCACAGGTGCACGCATGATACTGCAGACGGTACGTGAATTGCGGCGACGGGGGGGCGGACTGGGGTTGACCACCGCCTGTGCAGCGGGGGGCTTAGGTGCCGCCATGGTTTGGGAGGTTGCAGAATGAGCCAATTTTTCCGTATCGACATTGAACCGACCGGCATTATTCACCTGACCCTGGATGTGCAGGGGGAAAGCGTCAATACCTTGCAGGAGGCGCTGATCCCGGAGTTTGCCGCCCTATTGAGTCGTTGGCAGGAGGATACCAGCATCATGGGGCTGATCATCGATTCCGCCAAAGAGGGTAACTTTATCGCGGGTGCCGATATTCGCATGCTCGATGCCTGTACCAGCAGTGACATGGCCCAGCGGCTGGCCCAGCAGGGGCAGGATCTGTTTACCCGTCTGGAGGCGCTGCCTTTTCCCGTGGTGGCGGCCATTGACGGAACTTGTTTGGGTGGAGGATTGGAGCTGGCCCTGGCCTGTGATTATCGCGTGGCGAGTGACTCGCCGAAAACTCGCCTCGGCTTGCCGGAGATCCAGCTTGGATTGATCCCCGGCTCCGGTGGTACACAACGTCTGCCTCGGTTGATCGGCCTGCCCCAGGCGCTAGATCTGATGTTGACTGGACGTCAACTCGATGCCCGGGCGGCGCAACGGATTGGGTTGATTGATGAACGGGTTGCGGCCCCCTTACTGGTACAGGCGGCGACTCGCCTCGTGGGTGAGGGCAAACGGCGGGGGCGGTTACCCTGGTTGCAGCATCTCTTGTGTCATGTTGCGCCCCTACGGGGGTGGGTCTTCAAGAAGGCCAGACAACAGGCTCAGACGCAAACACGGGGCAATTATCCAGCTCCAGCCCGATTACTGGCAACGGTGGAAACCGGTTTAGCGCAGGGTGTGCCTGCGGGCTTGGAATGTGAGGCGTTGCACTTTGGTCATCTGGTGATGACGAGTGAATCGCAAGCCTTGCGCGCCCTGTTCCATGCCAGTACCGCCCATAAGAAAGAAAAGCTGTATCAAGGGGCGGCGGCTTGGCCCATCCGGCGAGTCGGTGTGCTGGGTGCCGGCTTGATGGGGGCCGGCATAGCCCATGTAACGGTGAGCAGGGCGCAGTTGCCGGTTCGCATCAAAGATACTCGCTTTGATGCGGTAAACCGGGCCATCAGTCATACCCGGCAGGAGTTGCAACGGCAACTGCAAAAGCAGCGGATTACCGGATTGGGCTTACGCGAACAACTGGCCCGCCTGAGTGGCTGTGTCGATTATCAGGGCTTTCAGCGCCTGGATGTGGTGGTCGAGGCGGTCTTCGAAGATCTGGATCTCAAGCGCCAGATGGTGGCTGAGGTGCTGGCAGCCGGACACTCTCAGACCATTTTTGCCAGCAACACCTCCTCGCTGCCGATCACGCAGATTGCCGAAGGTGCGAGTGATCCGTCCCGAGTCGTCGGGCTGCACTATTTCAGCCCGGTCGAAAAAATGCCGTTGGTGGAGATCATTCCCCACACGGGCACAGCTCCCGAGGTTGTCGCTACCGTGTTGGGGCTAGCGCGTGCCCAGGGCAAGACGCCAATCGTGGTACAGGATAGAGCTGGCTTTTATGTCAACCGTATCCTGGCTCCTTACATGAATGAGGCCGTGAGCCTGCTACTTGAAGGCGAAACGATCACCGACATCGATCATACCCTGCGCGATGCGGGTTTTCCGGTGGGTCCTCTGACCTTGCTGGATGAAGTCGGGCTGGATGTGGCAGCAAAAATTGGCCCGATCCTGGTGGCGGCTCATGGGGCGCGCTTTACCCCTAATGGAACGCTGCAGACCATGCTGGATGATGGTCGTAAAGGGCGCAAAACTCAGCAGGGTTTTTATCGCTACCCGGTTCGGGGCAAGAAGATCGTGGATACCCGACTCTATGACCTGCTCAAGGTGTTGCCGGTCAAGCGGTTGGAGCCTCAGTTGATGGTGGATCGCTGTCTGCTGTTGATGCTCAATGAGGCAGTGCGTTGCCTGGATGAGGCCGTGATCGCCTCACCACGCGACGGCGATCTGGCGGCTGTCTACGGCATCGGTTACCCACCGTTTCAGGGGGGGCCATTCCGGCATATGGATCGATGGGGTCTTGCCAACGTGGTGGCTCGTCTTCAGGAGTTGGCGCTGCACTATGGGGATCGATTTGAGCCCTGTGCTGGCCTATTGCGCCGCGCCGAGGCGGGGGAAAGCTTCTATCCGCTCTAATTGCGGGCTAAGCAGCCATGAAAAGGGGCATCCAGTCGGATGCCCCTGTTATTTACCGTCGTAGTTAGCGCCGCGGCTGGTATTTATACGTTACAAAATTTGCGGCTATGACGTTGGAATAGCTCCAGATCCTCAATCAACTCACCGTCCTGAATGCGCTCATTCTCCTGATGTTGATCGCCATAACTGCACAAGATCACCCGATCGGCGCGCCCACTGCGCAACGAGCGCAAGAAGCGAATCAACTCGGCCCGGCTCATGGCGGCAACCGCTTCGGCGACTTTCTCCCGCTGGTTGAAGTGAAAGTCCCGGCTACCAATGCTGACCCACAATCGCTGGCTGCGAGTACGCAGGTTGGCATCTTTCTCCTGCAACTGGCTGAGGAGTCCTTGTTTACTTTCCTGCCAAGTTTGCTCGGAAAGCTCCATCAACACCAGATAAAAATCATCAATAAACAACTCGATGGCATCCAATAACTCCTGGGGACCAGCCACCGGCGACTGAATGTAGAGGATCAATCCAGGATGACGATTCAGGGGTAAGTTACCGGTGCCAACCACATAGCCCAGTTGCTGGCGAGTTCGTAACTCATGGAAGAAGGTAGAGGCCAGTACGTGGTTTGCCAGGGTGAAACAGGCAATATCCCGGGGATGTGCCGATGGGGACTGATAATAAATGAGCAGCGCCGAGTCCTGGTGAGTACAGTTGAGCTCGCGGCGCAGCGTGCCGCGTTGACTGATATCCACCAGTCGACGTCGGGTTTCCCGGCTGGGCAGGCTCAAGGGGGTCAGTTCCCGCTCCAGCAAACCAGCCACTTGGCGCACATCGGCTTCCAGCCAGTCACCGTGAGCCAAGACCTCCAGGTGAACAGCCTTATACAATTGGCGCACAAATTCTGGCAACTCGTTGTGGCTGAGCTCCGTGAGGTGCGGCAGTAACTGTTCAATCGGCGGATTATTGGGCTGCAGCATGCACGTCAGATGGGTAAACAGCTGGGAGATGGGGCGACCCTTATTCTGGTTTTCCCAGTTTTGCACCAACTGGCGCCGGATGATCTGGAACCGTAATGGATCGACCCGGCCGAAGGTCCGGTTTTGCAGGATCAGTTCCAGCAACCGGGGCAGGCGGCTACTAAAACCGGAAAGCTGCAGCGTAAAGCCACCTTGATGGGCATAGATGTCATAACTCAGACCGGCAACTTCGGCCGGATAGGTCAACTCATTGAGATGATCGATCCACAATTCTACTGTCAGCCGCATCAGGGCTATATGACGGGCTGAACGGACCGCATATTCACTATCTATGGCGATAAACAGCGTGCCCTTGGGTACCGGATATTCCTGATCGTGCAAATGCCATACTCGCATTCCAGCGCGCTCAATCAGACACTGCGGCACTGGATAGACGGGATCTACCGTATGGGGCTCCAGGCGATCACAGATAAAGGGGTTCGCCTCTGGCAAGGTTAATTGACTATCCAACGGTGCCGGATCTCGCCAACGACGTAGCCAGACGCTTTCGATCGGTTGTACTCGATAGGGGGTATCGTACCAGCGAGCCACGCGATCGGTTTTAGCCTGGGGAGATGCAAACTGGATGCGCATATTGTCCGGGTTCAGATAGGCCAGCATGCTGTGGATCTGTGCCGGGTTGAATTCGGCCATCAGGTAATCCCCACAGACGATATGCTCCGGGGCGTAGTGGTGCATATTAATCACCAGATGGGAAACATTGTCGATGGCGCGCCCCCCCTTCCTGAAAGCGAAAAATGGCATCCAGGACCTGACGTTTCTCGGCATAGCGCCAGGCTTCGACCCCCTGATCCCGGATCAGAGCCAGGTAGCCGAAGAGCATCTCGATGATACTGCCCTCATGGTGAACCCCTTCCGGAGTCAGACCAAAACTGACGCAAAAATCCTTGAAATTACTGCCACCGACACCGCTGCCGGCGGAGAGGGTATTCACCCAGCCCTGATGTTTGAGCCAGGCATAGAGACTACCTTTGCCTTCATAGCCCAGCAGATGGCTGATGAAGGTCAGCGGCTTGGTGCGATACAGTGGCTCTATGCTGGGCAGGGCGAAACTGACTACCAGCTTCCGACTCTCCTTGATGGGCTTGATCTCGATGCGCAGGCCCAGATCCTGGGGGCGGTACAGCGGTTGATGGATGGTTTCCCGAACCAGATTGTGTGTTGGAATGGCAGAAAAATAGGTTTCTACCCACTGGGCTTGTTGGGCCAGTGGGGCGTTGGATTGTACGACCAGCGTCATACGTTCTGCACTGTAGTGCTGCTGATAAAATGCCAGTACCTCATCCCGGATATGAGTGTCCGCCCGGTCGCCCAGCGTTTGCCAGTTACCGACTGAAAACTTGGCGAAGGGATGCTCCGGATTTACCGTTTCCTTGTGGACCTGATAGGTGCGGCGCACATCATCCTGCAGCTTCAGTCGGTACTCGGAGTCGATGGCGTTACGCTCCTTGTCCACCGATTGGGCATCCAGGGTTGGGCAGGTGAAAAAATTGTGAAAAGCGATGCAGACCTTCGGCAAAAAACTCGTGGTGCAAATCGAAGTAGTAGTTGGTGAACTCAGTACCGGTCCAGGCGTTGTTGCTGCCTCCATGCCGGTTGATGAACTCCTGGTACTCACCGGGACGAGGAAAGGTTTCGGTACCAAGGAACAGCATTGTGTTCGAGAAAATGAGCCATCCCCTGACGTGAACCCGGATCATCAAAATGACCTGCATTGACGGCCAGGGCCGCCGCAGATTTTTCGGTTTTATGGTCCTCAATCAGCAACACTCTGAGGTGATTGGCCAGAGTCAGATAGCGATAGGTACGGTGATCATTCGGACTGGTGTGCAGGCTCAGGATTGGATAATCCATGGATACGCTCATTTTATTGATCTACAAGGTCATTATTGACTGGTGCCGACAGGGGCGCAAACCGTTTCTGCGAGTAGCGCCCATTGTGAAGCCGGGGTGAAGTCAGTAAACTCGCGCTGTTTCTTCTTCACCCTGTCTGGGAACTCTATCGATGAAAGTCGTAATTATGCGCCACGGCGATGCCGTACTCGGTGCCGATGATGATGGTGCTCGTGCGTTGACCGCAGCAGGGCGTCAGCAATCGCTAAATATGGCCCTTTGGCTACAGACTGAGCTGCCGACAGTAGATCGCGTTCTGATTAGCCCCTATCTGCGAGCTCAGCAAACCTGGGAGACCATCAGTAAGTTATTTCCTGGTGCCGAGGTTGAAACCATGGACGAGTTGGTACCTCATGGGCGCGCCAGCCGGGTGGTGGATGAAGTGTTGGCGTTACAAGATGAAATCAAAACCTTGCTGATCATCAGCCATCTGCCGCTGGTGGGGCATCTGGTCAGCGAGCTGTGCCCGCCTCTGGTGTCGCCCATGTTTGTCACCTCGGCCATGGCGGGTATCGAACTGCAGGATTCTCGGGGGACCTTGCTGTGGCAGCAGGCACCTCATCTGCTGAAAAACCTGTGATTAAACTCACTTAAACGAATTTTATCGGGGTTTCGTGGCCTGATTCAGATTGAAATCGCATTCGTGTGGAACTTTTCTCGATAAAATGTGCCCAATGTTGCGTGGCACAAAAGAAGAAAGGGTAACCAGAATGAGAATTTTCAAAAAATACTTGCCGGTCATGATTGCCAAGTACGTGAAAACCTTCTTCAAGGGGCGTATCTACATTCAGGGGCGGGGTGGCTACGAGTTTGATCAAGGGCACCTGGTCATGCCGGAGACGGCTGATCATATGCACAAAAATACGGTCAGTGAGGTCAACTCCACGATCAGCCAGTTATCCAATGCGGCTTGATCCTTGTTATTTTGCATAACTCCGACTCAAAAACGGACCGCCCATACTGGCGGTCCGTTTTTTTATCTATCCGCGTAGTAGCCCCTAAAACCAAAGCGCAATGATCAGGGTGCCCGCCAACGTCAGCAACACGTTAGCCACCGCATAGGTGCCTGCATATCCCAGCGCCGGGATCGAGCTACCCGACATACCGTTCACGACCTCCATGGCGGGCGCCGAGGTTCTGGCCCCGGTAATGGCACCCAGCAACAACGCAGGGTTCATCTTCAAGACATGAATGCCAAACAGGTAGCCAATGAGGACCGGGACTATGGCGACCAAGGCCCCGGCACCGAGCACGAGCAGACCGTTATCATTGAGATGGCTGATGACACCGCCACCAGCTTTGAGACCGATACTGGCCATAAACAGAGTCAGCCCCAGATCCTTGATGAAACGCAGAGCACCTGCCGGAATGTAGCCCACAGTAGGATGAGTGGAGCCCAGGTAGCCCATGAAAATACCGCCCAGCAACAGACCCACGGCGTTGCCTAGCCCAAACTGAAACGGGCCAAGCACCAGTGATATGCTACCGATGAGCAGGCCGCAGACGAAGAAGCTGCTGAAGGCCACCAGATCCGAGCTCTGGCTGTGAATACTGATGAAGCCGATCCGGCTGGCGAGGCGCTCGACCCGATGTTTTTCACCACTGATCTGCAGCACATCCCCCTTCTGCAGCATGATATTCCGGTCTAGCGGCATCTCGATCTGCGAGCGGACAATCCGGTTCAGGAAACAGCCCTTGCCGGTCAGATTCAGCTCGATGAGATACTTGCCCACATAGTTGTCATTCTTGACCACTATCTCTTCGGTCACGATCTGCAGATCCAAGAGATCCCGATCGAACACCTCCTTGCCATTGCGATAACTCAAATCGAGTTTTTCATGGCTCTCCGGATACCCCAGCAAGGCGATGTCATCCCCCTCCTGAATGACGGTGTTCCCGTCCGGGCTGGCGGCGACGATATTATTGCGGCGCAGGCGTTCGACATAGCAACCGGTATGCGGATAAATGCCGGTTTCGCGCAGAGTGCGGCCACCGATCCAGTTAGCCAACTCGGTTCCGACCCGATAGGCCCGAATGATGGGCAGATAGGTCTTGCGACCGTATTGATCGGAGAGCCCGCGTTCCCGGGCAATCTTGTGGGCTTCTTCGCACAGATCCAACTTACACAGACCCGGCAAGTAGCGCACCACCAGCATGAGCCCGAGCAGGCCAATCATGTAGGTCAGGGCATAGCCGACACTCATGTTGTCAAGCAGTAGACTGATGCTGGTATTGTGCGGGACCGCCAGATAGCCGCTTTGCAAACTATCCTGGGCACCGACCAGCGCTGGCGTCGAGGTCAGAGCCCCCGCCAGCAGGCCCGCCGCGAGGCCGGGGCCAAAATCAAACAGCTTGGAAAGGCCAAAGGTGAGGAGCAGGGCCGATGAGAGGATGACCAGTGACAGGCTGATGTAGCGCAGTCCATCCCGCAAAAATACACTGAAAAAATGGGGGCCGGCTTCGATGCCTACCGCAAAAATAAACAGCATGAAGGCCATGTTGCCCGCATTGCTGTTGATACTGAAACCTAACTGGCCAAACAACAGAGCCGTGAAGAGTACCCCTATGGTATTACCGATCTGAAACGAGCCAATACGCAACTTACCGACCAACAGGCCGATGCCGAGCACCACAAAAATCAGTAAAACCTCATTCATGTGGAGCATATTGGTTATATCAATGGTCATAAAAAGCGATTTTGGTAGATGAAAGTAACGATATTATGCGCTGAAGCCACAGAATAAAGAAGTGATGGCAACCGCTTGCTGCTGGTGGAACCGCACCTGGATCGATAAACTTGCCGCCTGTTCTCATGGCCGCCGTTTGCGAAACTCAAATTCATGTTGTTATCCCGTTTTTCCGCACTGGATGATCTGCTAACGCGGCATCGCTCATTCTGGCAATGCCAGCCGTTTCACTGGCGGGATAACTGTTGGCGTGAGCAGGCTCCTGAGCTGGCCGCGTTTCTCGATGAAGTGACTCCGGCGCAGGTGTTTGCTCTGGAGCACGACGCGACTCCCTTGATGACCATGCTCCGGCCCTGGTTTCCCGAGCTGGAGGCGCTGGCTGAGCTGTGCGAGCTTCCCCAGCGTCATCGAACGCCTGAACCGGTCCCTGCTGGCTTGAGCAATTACATTCCCGGTCGTAAATGGCACCAGTTGCAGCAATTTGCCGCCGCCTTGCCCGGTGTGCGCGGGCCTGTGCTGGAATGGTGTGCAGGGAAGGGGCATTTGGGACGTCTACTCGGTTTCCAGACCGGCTTACCGGTCACCAGTCTGGAATGGCAGGCCGAGTTGTGCGATGCCGGTCAACGACTGGCTACCCGGGCTGGAGTGGCCATGACCTTTATCCAGGGCGATGCCTTGGCCGAGTCGGCCGGTGCGCTGGTGGCCAGGGATCAGCATGCGCTGGCTCTGCATGCGTGTGGTGAGTTACACATGCGTCTGTTACAGCTCACCAGTGAACGACAAACCCGGACTATCAGTATTTCGCCGTGCTGTTATCACCTGATCCAAGGCGCGGAGTACAGCCCCATGTCGCAAGCCGGGCAGGCCAGCGCCCTGCGGCTGAACACCCAGGATCTGCGGATGACGGTGCAAGAGACAGTCACGGCCGGGGAGCGGGTGCGCCGTTTACGGCAGATTGAACTCTCCTGGCGGCTGGGGTTTGATCTGTTGCAGCGGGATCTGCGCGGGGTCGATGACTATCTGCCGGTCCCTAATCTGCAAAAAAGCTGGCTGTCCGGCACCTTTAGCGACTTTGTGCACTGGGCCTTGGCCATCAAGGGGCTGGCATTGACTGCCGAGATGACGGCCGAACGGATTGCTAGTTATGAGCAGGCGGGGGTCGATCGTCTGCCAGTAATGGCCCGGATGGAGCTGGTGCGTCACCTGTTCCGGCGCCCATTGGAGTTATGGCTAGTGCTGGATCGCGCCCTGTTCCTGCAAGAGCAGGGCTACCGTGTGGAGTTGAGCCAATTCTGTGAACGGGAGCTGACGCCCCGCAATCTGCTGATTCATGCGGAATGGGCGGGTGCAACCAGCTGAGACTTCAGCGTTTGAATGAGGCGGCCGCAGCGTCACTTTGCTCGATCAGCACTAACAGCGCGGCATCACCCCCCCACTCACGGGGAGCCTGGTGAAAGGCCTCCACTAGCGGATGCTGGGCCAACCAGAGCGGAACTTTTTGTTTGAGCACATTTTTGCCGTGGCCGTGCATGACGCAGGCACAACGAATTTGCTGGCGACGACAGGCTTCCAGCAGGGCGGCAATTTCCAGCTTGGCTTGTTGCTGGGAGAGTCCATGCAGGTCCAGCAGCATGTCGGGGTAGTAGTCGCCCCGTCTGAGCCGTTTGACTTCAAAGCTGGAGACATCGCTGCGCACATAGCGCATCGGCCCTTCGTCACTGAGATGGGGGACAAATTCATCGGAAAAGTAGTGGCTTACCCCCAGGGTTTCGCGGACTTCGCGCAGCAGCGCTTTCTGCTTGACCGCCCTGTGGGTGGGACTTATGGTATCCTGCTTTATCTGGCGGGTACCAGCCACGGCCTCGCGGAACAGCGCGAGATCCTGTTCATCGAGATCGGCATTTTTCTTCATTAATCAGGTATCTGCACTTTGTAGTGGGATATATATCCCGAATTCTACTCGACCCGGAGGCGGTTTTGGAAAAGATTATCATCGACGAGGCGGTCAGCGAGCTGCGCACCGTCAACGACATGATGCGCTGGGCGGTGAGCCAGTTTAATGCCGCAGGCCTGTTTTACGGCCACGGTACCGATAATGCCTGGGATGAGGCGGTACAGCTTATACTGCCCACCCTGCACCTGCCGCCCTATATCAGCGAAGAGATCCGCACCGGGCGTCTGACGCGCAGCGAGCGGCAACAGGTGGCGGAGCTGGTGGCTCGACGGGTGGAGGAGCGTATTCCTGCGGCCTACCTCACCAACAAAGCCTGGTTCTGTGGTCTGGAGTTCTATGTCGATGAGCGGGTGATAGTGCCCCGTTCACCGATTGGCGAGCTGATCGGCAAGCGATTTGCTCCCTGGTTGAACCATGAGCCGACCCGAGTGATGGACTTGTGTACCGGCTCGGGCTGTATCGCCATCGCGCTGGCACAGGCATTCCCCGAGGCGGAAGTGGATGCCATCGATATTTCTCCTGACGCTCTGGATGTCACCCAGATCAACATCGAGATGTATGGCCTGGAGCAACAGGTGGTGCCGATGACATCGGATCTGATGTGTGATCTGCCAGCCGGGCTTACCTATGATCTGATTGTCTCCAATCCACCCTATGTCGATGCTGAGGATATGTTCGACTTACCGGACGAGTTTCGTCATGAGCCGGAGCTGGCTCTGGCGGCCGGAGAGGATGGTCTGATCCTGGCAAAACGGATACTGGCGACGGCGGGTGATCGACTGACGGAACAGGGTGTGTTGGTGGTGGAAGTGGGCAACAGCTATGTCCATCTGCAGGCACAATACCCCGATGTTCCCTTCACTTGGGTGGAGTTTGAGCAGGGTGGCCACGGTGTGTTTGTAATGACCAAGGCGCAACTGGACGCATGTCGTGACCAGTTCGCCGCGTACAGGAGTTAAGAGATTTATGGCAGGGAATAGCTTGGGTCAACTCTTTCGTGTGACCACCTTTGGTGAGAGCCACGGTCTGGCGCTTGGTGCCGTTGTGGATGGTTGCCCACCCGGGTTGGAATTGAGCGAAGCGGATTTGCAGCACGATCTGGATCGCCGCAAACCGGGTACTTCACGGTTTACCACTCAGCGCCGCGAGGCGGATGAGGTCAAGATCCTCTCCGGCGTGTTCGAGGGCAAAACTACAGGAACCTCTATCGGTCTGCTGATCGAGAATACCGATCAACGCTCCAAGGATTACTCCGACATCCAGGATCTGTTCCGGCCGGGCCATGCCGACTATACCTACCACCAGAAGTACGGGGTTCGGGATTATCGGGGTGGTGGACGCTCCTCGGCGCGGGAAACCGCCATGCGGGTTGCGGCGGGGGCCATTGCCAAGAAATATCTCAAGCAGATGTTTGGCATCGAAATTTATGGCTTTCTGACCCAGCTTGGTCCCATCAAGGCGGAACGCCACGAGCGTGAGGTGATTGAAACCAACCCGTTCTTCTTCGCAGATCCAGACAAGCTGGATGCACTGGATGCGTTCATGCGTGATCTGAAGAAAGAAGGCGACTCTATCGGTGCCCGCTTGCAAGTGGTCGCCAAGCATGTGCCCGTGGGGTTGGGTGAACCGGTGTTTGACCGTCTGGATGCAGAGATTGCTCATGCGCTGATGGGCATCAATGCCGTCAAGGGCGTCGAGATTGGCGATGGTTTTGCGGTCATCGAACAGCGAGGCTCTGAGCACCGCGACGAGATGCGGCCGGAAGGCTTCAGCAGCAACCATGCCGGGGGCATTCTGGGGGGCATCAGCTCGGGACAAGATATAGTCGCCAGCATAGCGCTCAAACCGACCTCCAGCATCACAGTGCCAGGTAAAACCATCGACAGCGCCGGTAATCCGGTCGAGATGATCACCAAGGGGCGACATGATCCCTGCGTTGGTATCCGTGCCGTGCCCATCGCTGAAGCCATGCTGGCTCTGGTGCTGATGGACCACCTGATGCGCCACAGGGCACAAAATCCTCATGTGGTCACGATGACGCCTCATCTGGCGTAGCTATCGTGTAATGCCGCTGTGGTCTGGCATAACGCTATCGCGATGAAACGAGATCTCTCTGGGGCGTAAAAATCAAAGGCCGTGCATTGCACGGCCTTTTCGTTTGAACTACCCCGAAAACAGGGGTAGCCGGAGCAGGTTTTTATTCGTTAAGACTCTTGTGTAGTTTGACCACCGCTTGTGAACTCTTGCGCAGACGGATGTTCAGCATCTCGACACCCAGCGAGAACGCCATCGCAAAGTAGATGTAACCCTTCGGTATATGCAGATCGAAGCCTTCGGCAATCAGGGCGACACCGACCAGGATCAGAAACGAGAGTGCCAGCATCTTGATGGTCGGATGTGTATCCACAAAATCACCGATCGCCTTGGCGGCAAACATCATGACACCGACGGCGATCATGATCGCCAGAACCATGACGGGAACATGGCTGGCCATGCCGACGGCGGTGATCACAGAATCGAGGCTGAAGACGATATCCAGGATGGCGATCTGCACCAGGGTCGCCAGGAAGCCATGGGCGGCACTGGTTTTTGCGGCGGTTTCGGTCTCGTCACCCTCCAGGCTGCCATGGATCTCGTGGGTACTCTTGGCCAGCAGGAATAGACCGCCGATGATCAGGATCAGGTCCCGCCCTGAGATCGCTTCGGCAAAGAGGGTGAACAGGGGATTGGTCAGGCGCATGACCCACGCCAGGGAGAGCAACAGCAGAACCCGGGTAACCATGGCTCCCGCCAGCCCCAGTATTCGGGCCCGTTGGCGTTGTGTTTCCGGCAATTTCCCAACCAGGATCGAGATAAAGATGATGTTGTCGATGCCCAGCACAATTTCCAGCAAGGTCAGCGTGGCCAGCGCCAGCCAGGCACTGGGATCTAGTATCCATTCAAACATGAGCCAATCCTGTAATCAGAGAAGTAATCAGGGTTATGACACTGCGCCATCCCCTTCGACAAGATTGCCAAGTCTACCAGCATGGTGCGGCAGAACAACTCTTGCGGTACCGGTGGAAAATAGGAAAAATTTATCGGACCAACCTTCCGGCAACTGGTAAAAACTGAGCGACTGAGGCAGTATCAGCGCCTTCGGCCGGATTACCCATCGGGCCCTGTTGATTCGCCTTATCCCTGGCGCCAAACAAGTGATCGGAACCATGAATATATTAGAGTTTGAACAGCTGTTGCTTGCGCAGATCGATGCCTTGGTGGCGAAAGGTTCTGCGGATGAGTTATTTGCCAGTGGCTATCTGCGCGGCCATATTTCCTTGGCCGTTGCCAATTGTGAAATGCACGGTCGGACCCATGTGCGTGATGTGGAGATGCGTGTGTTGCGAGGACTGCAGCAGGCTTGCCTGAGTGGCGAGCTGGAAGACGCCGATCAGAAGTTGGTCGAAGCCATGTGGCAGCGTTTGTTGTCCCAGGTCAGCCATTGATGAGATGAATACAAACGGCACAAATGAAAGCGGGCATTCAAGCCCGCTTTTTGTTGTTCAGAGGCTGGTTTCCGCTTGCCGGGCCAGTGCCTGGTCGGTGACATCGTAGATCAGGATCGCCAGATGCTGGATTTCACCGGTGAAGTCTGGAAGCGGCATGATAGTAATGTTCTGGTACATATGGGGAGCAGTCCCCGTGATGGGTCTATAGTTGGAAAAGTGAAACAGATAGGGTCGCTGTTCCCAACTGATAAAAGCTTTATTGTTCAGCGTCTTGACCATATTCAATTTTCGTTCAAGCCAGATACGGTCGAGTTCGGGGTAGAGGTCGAACAGATCCTGATCTTTGACCTGATAGCTCAGGCGACTGCTATGGCTTTCCATGAAGCCGTTCCAGACCTGGATGCGATTATCCTTATCCAGCACCACCAGGCCGACCTCCAGGTTCTGGATGATGGTCATCAACCAGTGAAATTCTCTGATTTCCATTTGTTAGGCCTCACATCAGATGCAGGATCTTGTGGTTCATGAATTGAATCGAATCTTCGGTGAAGAGCAGTAGTAGATCGCACTGCACCTGATGATCCCGGATCTGGTAGTTGATTTCGATGGCCAGAGTCCGGCGCCAACGATGACGGTTCGCCTGGATCAACTCCTCGATGGGTCTGTGTTGTCCCAAAACCACCGGATGGCCCTGACTGAAAGGGGTATCCAGTTGATTGGCAAAACCACGCAAGAAGGCGCCGATGAGCACATTGGACATGTCCATCAGTAATTCGAGTTCGACGCTCTTGGTAACCGGTTCGGTATGCCCCATCAATTTGGCCAGGTCGGCAAAGCTGGAATCGTGAAACAGGACCAGCGCTTCGCCCGCGATCCCGGCACCAATAAAGCCCTGACACACAGCCGAGAGGGTTCCGGAGCTGGCTGCCGAGTTGAGCGCCATATGCAGCTCACTGACTTCCAGCACGTTGACGTTCGGGATGGGCAGAATGACAAAACCGCCGAGCATGCGGGCTAGCAGATCGGCGGCTTGACCCATGGCCACGTTAGCCAGCTCCTGATAAACATCTCGAGCCTCGACGGTGAGACTGACGCCACCTTGGCTGGTCAGTTC
The DNA here is from genome assembly GCA_963677375.2 of Aeromonadaceae bacterium. GTDB lineage: Bacteria > Pseudomonadota > Gammaproteobacteria > Enterobacterales > Aeromonadaceae > Pseudaeromonas. The sequence goes on along the minus strand of CAXXIF010000021.1, from coordinate 56,514 downwards.
GGTCTGCCCGGGCTGATAGAGATCCAGGCGCAGTAACAACGCCATGATATCGTCGCTGCTGCAGGGCTTCTTGATGAAGTCCAGAGCGCCTAACTCCATGACCTGGCGTCTGGCTTCGGGCTGGATGTCACCGGAGACCACCACGATCCTGGCTCGCACCCCTTGTTCTTTCAAGGCTTGCAGCACCTGATAACCATCCATCACTGGCATGGTCAGATCGAGAAAGACCAGATCGCCATGCCCGCACAAGATCTGTTCCAGCCCGAGCTCGCCATTCTCAGCAAAATGCAGTGTCACCGGCCAGTCCTGGGGAAGGGCCCGGGCCATCTGCTTGCGGGCAAAGGCGGAATCATCACAAATCAACACATTCAACGTCATTCTTCCATCCTTGTTACCCAGATGTTTCTAACGAAGTATAAGAGGATGTGGGTGAAATCGTTGTCTAAAGAAGCTGCAAGCAATCTAGGACGGCGGATTCTTTTTCCAAGCCTTGCTCTAGCTCACGTTCGAAGTGACTTGGGTGGCTGGCCAGATTGCAGTAAATTAGCGCTAGCTAAAGGAGAAGCCCATGAACAGTACCATCGAACTTATCTGTCGCCACGCCTCTGTGCGGCACTTTACCGCTCATGCCATTGAAGAAGCACAGCGTCAGGCCATACTACAGGCTGCCCGTGCGACCTCCAGCTCCAGTTTTCTGCAGTTGGTCTCCATTATCCGGATCACAGACCCGGCACTGCGCCAGCAGTTGGCACATCTGGCCGGAGAGCAAGCTCATGTGGCGACGGCTGCCGAGTTCTGGGTGTTTTGTGCCGATTTTCACCGCAACTGCCAGATGGCACCGGAGGCCAAGGTTGGGTTTGCCGAGCAACTGTTACAGGGCTGTATCGATACCGGGCTGATGGCACAGAATGCCCTGACAGCCGCGGAGTCTCTGGGGTTGGGCGGCGTCTTTATTGGAGGGTTACGCAACCATCCGGCCGAGGTCACCGAGTTACTCGATCTGCCGCAGCAGGTGTTGCCGTTGTTTGGCTTGTGTCTGGGGCATCCGGCCACACCTGCCGAGAGCAAGCCGCGCTTACCTATCTCGTTAATGCTCCATGAAAACCACTACCCAAGCGAGTTAGATCAGGCTGCATTGGCGGAATATGACGCCACCATGACGCAGTATTATGCCAACCGCAACTCCCACTCCAAGCAGCAAAACTGGAGCGGGCAAATTCGCGCTATCCTCGGCAAAGAGAGTCGACCCTTCATGTTGGCCTACCTGCAGGGGCAGGGGTTCATCACCCGCTGAGGGTTGGTGTATTGGGTTGCCGAATAGGGATCTGATTGCTCTGACAGTCGGCGAGGTTTTTGCTATTCTGCCTCGCCTCTGTCTCTTGGGAGTCGTTCATGCGTCCCTTTTCCTGGTTATCGCTATTTCTGATTGCAATTTACTTCGTCTATGGCGCCTATGTGCCATTTTGGTCCCTTTGGTTAGAGTCCAAAGGTCTTTCCGCCGATCAGATTGGTTTGCTCATTGGCCTGGGGCTCGGCATCCGCTTTGCCGGGAATCTGCTGATCATGGGCAAGGCCAACAGAGCCAGTCTGTTGATCCCGGCCTGTCGTTATCTGGCTATCTTGAGCCTGCTCTGTTATCTGGGATTCTACTGGAGCGGCGGTTTCTGGTCCTTGGTCGTGTTGATGCTGCTGGCCAACTTTATCTATCCGACCCTGTTGCCCCTGAGTGAAGCCTTGGCGGCACGTATGATGCTGCAAGTGCAACTGGATTACGGCAAGGTCCGGCTCTGGGGTTCGGCAGCGTTTATCCTGGGGTCTACCCTAGTCGGGGCTCTGGTGCAGCATTACGGTGCGAGTTGGATACTGCACGCCATGATCCTGGGACTGGTGGTGTTGACGCTGTTAAGTTGGCTACCGATGACACCGGCACCGACTGATGCGGCACAGAGTGGGAATAAGGTAGGTTTTCGCGTCCTGTTGGGTGACAAGTCGTTCCTTATCTTCCTGTTGGTCGTCTGTCTGTTGCAGGGGAGTCATGCTGCCTATTACGGTTTCAGTGCCTTGTACTGGAAGGCCCATGGCTATGCCGAAAACGTCATTGGTTATCTCTGGGCACTGGGGGTTTTGGCCGAAATTCTGATGTTTGCCCTGAGTCGTCGTCTGCTCAAAGGCTTCAGCTATCAGCAGCTGTTTCTGATCGGTGGTGTGGGGTGTGTGGTCCGTTGGACACTCCTGGCCAATACCACAGATCTGGTCTGGTTAGGAGCCACCCAATTGCTCCATGCCGTGACCTTCTGTGTCAGTCATCTCGGCGCGATCCGCTATATGACCCAGCAGCTGCCGGCTGAACAGGTGATCCCGGCGCAGACCCTGTATGCCGCATTCCCGACGGGTATCTGCATGGCGCTGCTCACGGCGGTAGCCGGTTTGGGTTATCAGTATGTTCAGGGGCAGGTGTTTTTGCTCATGGCTCTGCTGGTGGTGCCGGTATTCTTTATCCGGGTGCCGAAGCGGGATCTGGCGCGTGATCTGGCATAAGTAGCCTGCACAGCCTAAACAATTGGCCGCTTGCGGCGGCCAATTTTGGACACTCAAGATAGCCACCCTGGGGTGGCCATACTGTTATTTACTGTGCCGTTCGCGCAGGCGCGTGACCACATCGGCGAGTTGCAGACCTTCGTTTTGCAACAAGACTGTCAGATGGTAGAGCAGATCGGCGGATTCATTGATCAGCTCTTCCCGATCCTTGGCCATGGCGGCAAGCGCCACTTCGACGCCTTCCTCGCCAACCTTCTGCGCAATCCGCTTGGTGCCTTTGGCATACAGACGGGCGGTGTAGCTGGACTCCGGATCGGCACTCTTGCGCGCGGCCAGGATCTGCTCCAGCTCGGCCAGAAAGCCCAGTGGCGGCAGTGGGTGACCGTCGAAACAGCTCGGGGTGCCCTTGTGGCAGGTGGGACCAATGGGTTCGGCGGCGATCAGCAGACAATCCTGATCACAATCCGTGGTGATGGCTCGCAATTGCAGGAAGTGACCGGAAGTCTCGCCCTTGGTCCACAACCGTTGCTTGGTGCGGCTGAAAAAGGTGACGTGGCCGCTGGCCAGGGTTTCAGCCAGTGCTTCGGCATTCACAACCCCCTGCATCAACACTTCACCGCTGGCAACGTGCTGAACGATGACCGGCATCAAGCCGTCTACCTTGCCCCAGTCGAGGGTACTTGCATCAAATGGCACGGAATTAGTCACGGATCTGCACTCCTTGGTTACGCAGAAAAGCTTTTAGCTCGGGGATAGGGATGATGCCCTTGTGGAACACGGAGGCGGCCAAAGCGCCATCCACATCGGCCTGTTCGAAGGCATCGAGGAAGTGCACCATCTCGCCGGCACCGCCCGACGCAATGAGGGGGACGCGGCACAGGCTGCGGATCAGCTTTAACTGCTCCAGATCATAACCCTTGCGCATGCCATCCTGGTTCATCATATTGAGCACGATTTCGCCGGCACCACGCTTCTGCACCTCGGTGACCCATTCGGGGGTGGTCCATTGGGTGATGCGGGTGCGGCTCTCATCGCCGGTATACTGTTTCACCTGATAATGGCCTGTGTCCGCATCGAAGTAGGAGTCAATGCCGACGACGACACACTGCACGCCGAAACGTTCGGCCAGTGCCGTGATGAGCGTGGGATCGGCCAGGGCCGGCGAGTTGATGGAGACCTTGTCAGCACCAAATTCCAGAATACGACGGGCATCTTCGACACTCTTGATCCCGCCCGCCACGCAGAAGGGGATATCGATCACCTCGGCAACCCGACTGACCCAGCTCTTGTCCACCACACGGGCATCGGAGGAGGCGGTGATATCATAGAACACCAGCTCGTCGGCACCCTCTTCGGCGTAACGCTTGGCCAGCGGCACTATGTCGCCCATCACTTCATGGTTGCGAAACTGCACCCCTTTGACCACGACGCCATCTTTGACGTCCAGGCAGGGAATTATGCGTCTTGCCAGCATGCGATTGCCTCCTCGGCGGTGAACTTGCCTTCCAGCAGCGAGCGGCCCAGGATCACGCCACCAACGCCAGAGCCCTTGAGCGCTTCGATATCGGCAATACCGCCAATACCACCGGACGCTTGAAAACTCACCTGCGGGTACTGAGCGGCCAGCGACTGATAGAGTGCCACATTGGAGCCCTGCAGGGTGCCATCGCGGCTGATATCGGTACACAGCACGTGGGTGAGACCGGCGGGCAGGAAGCGCTCGATGAGATCTTCAATGGTGACGCCGCTGTCCTGTTGCCAACCGGCCACTGCAATCTTGCGCTTACCGTCGGCATCTATGTTGACATCCAGCGCCAGTACTATCTTCTCGGCGCCATATTTTTCCATCCAGTCCATCACGAGCTCCGGGCTCTTGACGGCGGTCGAGCCGACCACCACCCGATTGGCACCGGCATCCAGCAGGTCTTTAACATCCTGCTCGGTGCGGACACCACCGCCAATCTGCACCGGGGCCCGGGTATGTTTCAACAATTCGCGGATCACGGTGAGCTGACGTTGGCTGGCATCCTTGGCGCCATCCAGATCGACCAGATGCAGTTGGGTAGCCCCGGCGGCGACGTAGAGATCGAAACGCTCCTGAGCCGACGCTGTGTATTCAGTTTTCTGGCCGTAGTCGCCTTGATAGAGGCGCACCACTTTGCCGTTGATGAGATCAATTGCCGGAATAATCATGGCTACCTCTTAAAGCTCAAGGAAATTCTGGATCAGGCGCGCGCCAGCCTTGCCGGAACGCTCGGGGTGAAACTGGGCACCGAGGAAATTATCCTGACCTACGACGGCGGTAAAGGGTCCGCCATAGTTACAGGTGGCCAGTGTCGCCGCTGTGACTTCCAGCGCGTAGGAGTGCACGAAGTAGAAGTAGCTGCCGCTGGGGATACCCTTAAATAACGGATGGCTGCCATCGTGCTCCACCTGATTCCAGCCCATGTGGGGCAAGCGCAGATCACCGACCTGCATCAGCTTCACCTTGCCGGGCACGATCCCCAGACAGTCGATATCTGCCTCGCCCCCCATATGCTCTTCCGAGGAGTGCGCCAGCATCTGCATGCCCAGGCAAAACCCGAGCAGCGGTTGTTTGGCCTCACGGACCAGCTCGACCAACCCTCGCTCATGCAAATTGTGCATGGCGGCGCGGGCGGTACCGACGCCGGGCAGGATCAGCTTGTCGGCGGCACGGATATCGGCAGCCTCCTTGCTGACTTTGGCCTGGATGCCTAACCGTTCGATGGCCATGCGTACCGAGGAGAGGTTGGCGCAGCCGGTATCTATGATGATCAGTTTTTGCGGTGCCAGCATGATGCTACAAGACTCCCTTGCTGGAAGGCAGTTCGTTACCTTCAACCCGGATGGCCTGACGCAACGCCCGACCAAACCCCTTGAACAGCGCCTCGACCTGATGGTGGGTATTTCCGGCGCTCACCGACAGATGCAGAGTTATCGCCATGGCATCGGAGAGGGAGCGGAAGAAATGGGGCACCATCTCGGTGGCCATTTCGCCCACCATGTCGCGGCCAAACTCGGCCTCGCAGCGGAACTGGAAGTAGGGGCGACCGGAGAGATCGAGCGCTGCTGTTACTTCCTGCTCGACGAGGGATTGTGGAAAAGCATCGACTCGGGCCTGGACTTCATCCATGGCCAGCACGAAGCCAAACCGACCGATGCCACGTTTGTTGCCGAGGGCTTTTTTCAGCGCTTCGCCCAGTGCCAGACCCACATCTTCCACCGTGTGGTGATCATCGATATGCAGATCACCGGTGACGGCCAGTTGCAGACGGAAACCGGCATGGGTCGCAATCTGATCCAGCATATGGTCGAAGAAGCCGATACCGGTATGGATCTGGTTACCACCGGCATGGTCCAGATCGACAGTGGCCTGGATCTCGGTCTCTTTGGTGTTGCGGATCACGGTAGCTGTGCGTCCCTGAGCAAGCAGACGATCTCGAATATGATTCCAGTTGCAACTCTCTGGATTATATTGAATTCCAGTGATACCCATGTTCTCGGCTAACTGGATATCCGTGATGCGATCACCGATCACATAGCTGTTGGCGTGATCCAGCTTACCGGCTTGCAACAGCGGCTTGACCAAGCCGAGCTTGGGCTTGCGGCAGGTGCAATCTTCGTGGGGAAAATGCGGGCAGATCAGCACATCGGCCCAATGCACCCCTTGGGATTCGAAAATGTGCATCATCAGATCCTGGGGCGGCTGGAAGTTCTCCAGCGGCAGGCTTGCCGTGCCCAGACCATCCTGGTTGGTGACCATGATGAGCTTGAAACCGGCGGCTTGCAGCTCGCGCAGTACCGGGATCACCATGGGTTCGAAGCGCAGCTTGTCGATACGATCCACCTGCTTGTCGGTGATGGGTTCCTCGATGAGGGTGCCATCCCGGTCGATAAATAGAATGCGTTCCTTGTTCACCATGTTCTCCTTGGCTGTTACAGGCGGTTTAATACGTCGAGCACTGCGGCCATTTCGGCTTCATCACCTATGGTGATACGCACACTCTCTTCGAGCATCGGCTTGGTGCCAAAGTCACGCAGTATGATGCCGGCATCGACCATGGCCTGGAACAGGCGCGAGCCGCTAGCAAAACGGGCCAGCAGGAAATTGCCGTGGTCATCAAACACTTCCTTCACGCACGGTTGTTTGAGCAGCTCGGCTTTCAGCTCAGCCTTCAGACGATTCAGCCATTCAACACGCTGGCGCATGGTATCGAGCCCTGAGTCGCTCAATGCCTGGGCTGCGATCTGAGCGACCGGCTCCGGGATCGGGTAGGGGGCGATCACCTTGAGCAAGAGACTGATCACTTCCGGATTGGCTATGGTAAAGCCACAACGCAGACCCGCCAGAGCGAACCCTTTAGAAAGCGTTCGCGTGATCACCAGATTTGGATAGTCATTGATCAAATCCACCATACTGAATTGCGGGCAGAATTCGATATAGGCCTCATCTACCACCACGATACTCTTGCCTGCCGTTGCAGCAAGAATGGCCAACAAGTTGTCACGTTGCAGCACGGTACCGGTCGGGTTGTTCGGTGAGCAGAAGAACAGCACCTTGATCGGCTTACCCTGCTCCAGAGCTTCGAGAATAGCGGCTACATTGGGCTGAAAGTCCGGTAGCGGAGGGAGTGTCCGCATGCCGACACCACAGGTCTCGGCACTGATGCTGTACATGCCATAGGTCGGCGGACAGAACAGGATCTCGTCCTGTCCCGGCTCACAGAAGGTACGGATCAGCAGTTCGATGGCTTCATCAGAGCCGCGACTGACCAGTACCTGATCGGAATTGGCTCCGGCATAGGCAGCGTAGCGGCGGATCACTTCGGGCGGCTGACACTCGGGGTAACGATTCAGGCGACTGGAATCCAGTTGGTAAGTCTCGCTTTTGGGCGATTCATTGGCATTCAGGAAAATGTGACCCTTGCCGCCGATGCGACGGGCGGAGAGATAGGGGGTCAGATCCTGCACACGCTGGCAGGCCAGTGCGGTCAGATAAGTTTTGCTTGGGTTCATTTACAGGCTCTCCTGACTCATCACTTCCATGCGCAGGGTGACGGCGCGCTTGTGGGCATCCAGACCTTCGGCATCGGCCAGGGTGGTCACCGTAGTCGCCAGGCCACGCAGGCCCTCGGCCGAGAGTTCCTGCACCGTATAGCGACGCTGGTAATCGGCCAGACCCAGGCTGGAAGCGGTTCGCGCATAGCCATAGGTTGGCAGCGTGTGATTGGTGCCACTGGCATAATCACCGACGGATTCCGGAGTCCAGGCGCCGAGGAAGATGGAGCCTGCATTTTCCAGGCGATGGAGCAGGCTGCGTGGATCTTGCGTCTGCACAATCAAATGCTCGGGCGCATAGTCATTGGAGATGATGCAGGCTTGTCGCAGGTCATCACACAAAATGGTCAGACTGGAAGCCAGAGCCTTGCGGGCGATCCCGGCGCGACTTAGTAACAGGACCTGCTGCTCCAGCTCGGTTTCGACCTGCGCTGCCAGTGCGGCACTCGGGGTCACTAGCACAACCTGGGAGTCAGGACCATGTTCGGCCTGGGAGAGCAGATCGGCGGCGACGAATGCGGGATTGGCACATTCATCGGCAATGACCAGCACTTCGGATGGGCCGGCTGGCATGTCGATGGCAGCCCCCCGGAAATCCATGCTGACCTGGCGCTTAGCCTCGGTGACCCAGGCATTGCCTGGCCCGAAGATCTTGTCAACTTTACTCACCGTCTGAGTACCATAGGCCATGGCGGCAATCGCTTGGGCACCACCCATGGTGTAGATTTCGCTGACGCCACACAGCTGTGCGGCATAGATGATCTCGTCTGCGACCGGAGGCGGCGAGCAGAGCACCACGGTGCGGCAACCGGCAATCTTGGCCGGAATAGCCAGCATCAAGACGGTACTGACTAGCGGTGCGCTACCACCTGGGACATACAGGCCGACCCGGCTGATGGCATGGGTGTGCAGCTCGCAGCGGACACCCGCTTGGGTATCCAGAAGCAGCGGGGCACTCTGCTGCGCCTCGTGAAAGGAGGTGATGTTGCGATAGGCGTGAGCAATTGCCTCTTTCATGGCCGGAGTGACTCGTTCACTGGCTTGGGCTATGACCTCGGCCGTGAGGAGGATATTGCCATCGGTGACGCGGTCGAACGCGGCCGTGTACTCTTTGAGCGCCTTATCACCTTCACAGCGAATTCGGTTGATGATATCGGTAACTGTGCTGGTGATATCATCGGCCCCCTGCATCGCCGGACGGGTCAGAAATTGACGACGTTGCGTCGGCTCCAGTGCATTCCAGTTCACACTACGCATCCTGCTTCCCCTTATTCCATCATCTTTTCAATGGGCAGGACCAAAATGGAGCTGGCACCCAGTGCCTTGATCTTCTCCATGGTTTCCCAGAACAGGGTTTCGCTGGAAACAACATGCAGGGCAACATGATTGGTATCACCTGCCAGGTTCATGATGGTCGGGTTTTCAGCGCCCGGCAGCAGGGCACTGATTTCGGCCAGCTTGTCTTTCGGGGCGTGCAGCATGATGTATTTGCTTTCACGGGCTTGTAGCATGCCGTGCAGGCGAGGTAGTAGTTTGTCAATGACTGCCTGCTTCTCGGCATCCAGTTCATCGGCTGCTTGTATGAGCGCCGCCTTGGAGCGGTAAATCACCTGCACTTCTTTCAAACCGTTGGCTTCCAGAGTGGCGCCCGAGCTGACCAGATCACAGATGGCGTCGGCCAGACCGGCACGCGGGGCGACTTCGACCGAGCCGGTCAGCATGACGGGTTTGAACTTAATGCCCAGTTCATCAAAAAAACGCTTGAGCAGGTTGGGGTAGGTGGTGGCGATGCGGGCGCCTGCCAGACTCGCCGGGCCATCCCAGACCTGTTCCTGGGGAATGGCCAGTGACAGACGGCAATCCCCGTAATCCAGGCGCTTGAGTTCTTTGTAGGCAACAGGCAGGCCCAGAGCCTGACGCTCCAGCATGGTTTCTTCGAGTACGTTTTCGCCAACGATCCCCAGATCGACTACGCCATCCATCACCAGACCGGGGATGTCGTCATCACGAACGCGCAGAATATCGATGGCCATGTTTTCGACATGAGCAATCAGGCGATCTTCGCGCAGATTGATTTTCAGACCGCAGCTTTTGAACAGCGCTTGAGAGTCCTGGCTCAGACGACCGGACTTTTGCATGGCGATACGTAGACGTTTAGTTTCCATTTCTTCTCTTCCTTCTTAAAACAAAAAACCCTCGGAGGTGGTGACCTTCCGAGGGTTTTGCAACTGTGCTCTGGGCCGCTGCTTTGTGGAAGTTCACCTTTTTAGTGTCTTCCAGCAGTCACCCTCCTGAAAGACTATTCCGGATGATGGCGGTGATGGTGGTGAATAGTGTTCAGAAGTTGACGAATCATGACGGCGATCCAGTTTCCTTGTTCGGCTAGGGCTCCAACATACCGTCCCTGTTAAAAAATGCAAGGGGAGCGTGTAGCGGAAATTTATATGTTGTTGTCGGGTTATCCGGTCTAGGTTTATTTGTGTGGTTAACTCTCATGGAAAAATAAAATACAACATGATAAATGACTGGAATATAACAAATTTGTAGGCATTCAGACTAATGTCTCTGGATCGGTATGAAGGGAGGCAGCATCGCTGTGCCGTCATCCCGAGGTAAAAATTGGCTGGCGATCACATTTAGACTCCAGACCGAGCGGCTACAGCCGATAATAGGGGTATGCCAAGGAGCTCTGTATGCCGAATCAAGACCTGCTATATAGCATTCTCCCCCGACCACCGATTGCGCCGGGTTCCGGTGATTTTCATCGCGATATACCGCGGATCGAGAAAGAACCGGTCACCAAGAAAACGGAGATCCACAGGGACCCTGCCGAGCATTCGCCACAGGATGACTATCACCCCCATCCTCATTCCCAGGATGACGAGCCCGAGTCCGAACAAGGGCTGGAACCAGAGGAAGTCGAAGAACCAATGCCGGTAGATGTGACGAAATCCGACGATGGCAAGGAGCATGTCGATCTCTTTGTCTGAGGGTTGCCGGTTTTTTACTTCGTCTTGTCCGCACTTTTTCCTATAATCGCCGCCTCGTTTCTCCCTGGATACTTCTGTGGCTCATCCATCGCCTGTCTCCGATTACTTTGCTGCCGATGGTTTGCTGGCGCGCACGCTATCGGGGTTTGCACCTCGTGAATCCCAGCGCCTGATGGCTGAGGCCGTCTCTGCAACCATATCCGGCGCCGGACAGTTGATGGTCGAGGCGGGGACCGGTACCGGCAAGACCTTCGCTTACCTGGTTCCCGCGTTGGCATCCGGGAAGCGGGTCATCATCAGTACGGGCTCCAAGGCCCTGCAAGAGCAACTCTATAACCGCGATTTGCCGACGCTGTTGGCAGCGATGGATTATGCGCAGCCTGTGGCCCTGCTCAAGGGGCGTGCTAACTACTTGTGTCTGCATCGCCTCGACCAGCTATTGACGACATCCCATCTGCAAGAGGCGGAAGTGCTGGCCGATCTGGTACGGGTCAAAACCTTCTCTATCGACGCTGTCAGTGGGGATGTGGCCGAAATCCCCGGGCTATTGGAGCAGGCACCGATCCTGCCCCATGTCACCAGCACCAATGACAACTGTCTGGGGCGCGAATGCCCGCGTTATGACGATTGCTATCTGGTGCGGGCCCGCCGTAAGGCGATGGATGCCCAGTTGCTGGTGATCAACCACCATCTGTTTTTTGCTGACATGGTGGTCAAGGATACGGGTTTTGCCGAACTGATCCCCGATGCCGATGTCTACATCTTCGATGAGGCGCATCAGCTACCGGATATCGCCAGTGGTTACTTCGGCGAGAGTCTCTCCAGTCGCCAGTTGCTGGATGTGGCACAAGAGATGGTGCTGGCCCAGCGCGCCGAGGCGGGGGACATGGTGCAACTCTCCCGCGCCGCCGAGGCGCTGGAGCTGGCCTGTCGCGAGCAGCGACTGGCCTTTGGCATAGAACCGTCACGGGGCAATCTGCGGGACTGGACTGGCAATCCTTTGTTTGATCGGACCCTGCAACGGTTCAAAGATACCCTGCGGCTTTGTTATGAGGTGCTCAAATTGGCATTGGGTCGTGGCGAGCGCCTCGACCACTGTTTTGAGCGTCTGGTGGAGTATCAGGGCAAGCTGGAGCGGCTGTTGCAGACCGAGCAAGCCGGGGCCGCCTACTGGTTTGAGACGACCCGTATCCACTTTTCTTTTAACCTGACGCCGCTGTCGATCGCCGAGCGCTTCAATAGTGAGGTGATGCGAGCCGGATGCAGTTGGGTGTTTACCTCGGCCACATTGACAGTGGGTCATGAATTTGGTCACTTCAGCCAGCAGTTGGGGATCAGCCAGGCGCGGCAACTGGTGCTGGAGAGTCCCTTCGCTTTTGCGCAACAATCCTTACTCTGTGTGCCTCGGGGGTTGCCGGATACCGGTTTTGCTCGTCGAGCCACCGAATTGGCGCAATTGCTGACCCCGGTCATCAATAAGGTACCAGGGGGGGTGTTTTTCCTCTGTACCAGCTACCAGAGCATGCGACAGATAGTCGAGGTGCTGCGCCGTGATGTGGGACGCTTGGTGTTGTTACAGGGCGAGGATAACAAACAGCGGCTGCTGCAGCAGTTTGTGGAAAATGGTCGTGCCATCCTGGTGGCGACAGCCTCCTTCTGGGAGGGAGTCGATGTTCGTGGGGCGGCGCTCTCCTGTGTCATTATCGACAAGCTCCCCTTCACCGCGCCCGATGAGCCGTTACTTAAGGCTCGGATGGAGGATTGCCGATTACAAGGTGGCGACCCCTTCAACCAACTGCAATTGCCGGATGCCGTCATCACCCTCAAGCAGGGAGTAGGCCGCTTGATCCGTGACATGCAGGATCGGGGGGTCCTGGTGTTATGTGACCCGCGAATTGTCAATCGTCCTTATGGCGCCACATTTTTACAAAGTCTTCCGCCCATGCCGCGTTGTCGCGACTTGGCCACGATCAATCGCTTCTGGCAACAAGAGCCGCCGGCAAGCCAACTAGTGAGGGACAGCGAGCCTGCTGCCTCCGAGAGAGAATCTAAACAATGACGAAAATCCTGGCACTGGATACCGCAACCGAAGCCTGCTCCGCCGCCCTGCAAGCGGATCAACAGTTCAGTTGTCATTATGAGTTGGCGCCGCAAGCTCATACCCGCAAGATACTGCCCATGTGCCACGCTTTGTTGCAGGAGCGGGGCTTGGAATTGGACCAACTGGACGCCATCGCGTTTGGGCAGGGGCCGGGGTCGTTTACCGGCGTCCGAATTGGCATCGGCGTGGCACAGGGCCTGGCATTTGGCGCCGGGCGTCCACTGTTGGGCATCTCGAATCTGGCGACGCTGGCGCAAGGTTGCCAGCGCCGACATGGCGCGGCTCACGTACTGTGTGCCATCGATGCGCGGATGAATGAGGTCTATTTCGGCGCTTTTGTGTTGCAAGATGGCATCATGCAGCCGTTACTTGACGAGGCAGTTCTGACACCGGAGGCGGCACAGCAGAAAATTCACGACTTGCTGGCTGACGAGCCCGCAGGAGGGTGGTGGGCGCTGGGAACCGGTTTTACTGCCTATCCGATACTGCTGGATACTTGCCCTGTAACGGTCGCACTGGATAGCGAACAGTTGCCGGATGCGCAGGATATGCTGCCCCTGGCGGAGGCGGCATGGCATGCAGGAAAAGGGGTTAGCGCCGAGTTGGCGACCCCCGTCTATCTTCGTGATAAAGTTACCTGGAAAAAATTGCCGGGTCGCGAATAATTAGGTGTAATACCCCAACGCCTCACCGGCGGCAGGCAGGAGTCATTCATGGATATTGGCGCATTGGACCCGAGTTTACAGCAGCTGACTTCTGTCGGTTTGGGGTCTATTGCATCGGCTCGTCCGCAACCAGCGGAAGAGGTGCGTGAACAAACTTCCCCACGTCAAAATTCCGCAGGGATAGTACTGGTAAGCGATGGGGCCGAAGAAGCCGCTGAACGGCTCAGTTATGATCAGCCTTCGGGACGTCAGGGCAAGGCCGTGGTGGCTTACGAAAGTGTTTCTCGCCAGGAAAAACGCGATCAGCTGCAACAGATGCTGCGCGTGGATATGTACGCCTGATGACGCCTCATAGTGGACGCAGCTCCCTGTTATTCCCTTGCCGGTATTTCTCCGTTGTGTTGGGAATAGTGGCTTGGCTACTCACCGGCTGCGCTTCTGGTCCGGATAAACTGGCCTATCAGCCGGAGTCGCAGTTGGTGCCCTATGCACAGGCTCTGACCGCACCGACCCAGTACCAGAGTCAACCGGTACGCTGGAGCGGATTGATTGTTCAGACCCGGGTGCTGGCGGGCAGTAGCGAGATCGAAATAGTCTATTTGCCACTCAAGAGTAATGGTCAACCCGAGCAACAAGAAACGTCACCTGGACGGTTTATGGCCTCGGTTCACGGCCTGCTCGATCCGGAACTCTATGCCAAGGGACGTTCCATTACAGTATTGGGACACTTGGGCCGCAGCGTCGAGGGTAAAATAGGGGAACAATCCTATCGTTTCCCGCGGGTTGTGGTGGATGAACACACCCTCTGGCCAAAAGTCAAAGAGGTCGAGGTGCGCTACGTCCGGGACCCCTTTGATGATTTTGGATTCCACCACCTTCCGTAGTCATTCCCCGTTTTCTCTCCATTTCAAAGCCTGTGTTACACCAGCAATTGTTCGATATCGAAGACCAGCTCTTCTGGGCTGGTTTGCGGTGCGTAGCGCGCAATGACGTTCCCGCGCTGGTCGAGCAGGAACTTGGTGAAATTCCATTTGATTGCCTCTGTGCCCAATAATCCAGTTTTTTGCTGCTTCAACCATTGGTAGAGCGGATGAGCATCCGGACCATTGACCTCACACTTGGCCATGATCGGAAAGCTGACCTCATAGTTCAGTGTGCAAAACTCGCGGATTTGCTCCGCAGAGCCCGATTCCTGAGCTCCAAACTGATTACAAGGGAAACCTAGAATCATCAGGCGCTCGGGATAACTGCGAAACAGTTTTTCCAACCCGGCATACTGTTTGGTAAAGCCGCATTGGCTCGCAACATTGACGATCAAAACCACCTTTCCCTGCACTCTGGCACTGTCAAAGGGCTGCCCATTCAACTCAGTGAGTTGAAATTCATAGAAATTGTTCATCGGTTCTCCTTTTTTATCCGGCGATGTCTCAAAAACAGTTTTTTATTACACCTACTCTTTTAACCTAGAAGTAACACCAAGTTCTTGGTGCCACACTATTCAGAGTTATGTCGTGTTGACGCCTGTAGCCCTCGGATGGGTGGATTGGTTAAAAAACGTGCTAGCACATGATTTAAAAATTGCCCAGCTAAATTAACTTGAATTTAACGGGCGAGTCACAATTCGAGAAAAGACTCACAAAAAATACACGTTTAATCGACTATAGTGGCAGAGCGGAGAATGAGGCGGTCGCAGTGGCTCATCTCCTTTATTTTTGTCTGATTCTCAAGGGTTAAGGAAGCGCTATGTCAACAGCGGTCGTTGCTCAGCACTGGGCATTTGGCGTTTATATGTTGGCCGGAATATCTATTTGTCTGGTCATGATCGGACTGGCCGCGTTGTTGGGCGGTAGAGCATTCGGGCGAGCCAAAAATAAGCCCTTCGAGTCCGGCGTCGATTCGGTCGGATCGGCCCGTCTGCGCTTTTCCGCCAAGTTTTATCTGGTGGCCATGTTCTTCGTTATTTTCGATGTCGAGGCGCTTTACCTGTTTGCCTGGTCGGTCTCGGTTCGGGAAAGTGGCTGGCTCGGGTTTACAGAAGCGGCCATTTTTATTCTTTTGTTGCTGGTGGGGCTGGTTTATCTGTGGCGGATCGGTGCTCTGGACTGGGCGCCGTTGCGGTCACGACGAAACATAACGTCAGACTCTTCCCAGCCACCATCTGTCTGAGGTCATAGCATGAAGTATTCATTTACCCGAATTGATCCGGATGGGAAGCATGATCGCTACCCCTTGGAACAACCTCAAACGGTGGAAGATCCGCTGGCGGCTCAGGCCGAGCGCGGCATCCTGATGGGGCGCGTCGAAGACGTGTTGCATGGCGCCGTCAACTGGGGTCGCAAGAATTCCCTCTGGCCTTATAACTTCGGGATCTCCTGCTGCTACGTCGAGATGACTACCGCCTTTACTGCCCCCCATGATGTCGCCCGCTTTGGCGCCGAGGTTATTCGTGCCTCACCGCGTCAGGCCGATTTTATGGTGATTGCCGGCACCCCCTTCATCAAGATGGCCCCTGTTATCCAGCGTCTGTATGAACAGATGTTGGAGCCTAAATGGGTGATTTCGATGGGGGCCTGTGCCAACTCTGGTGGTATGTACGATATCTACTCCGTAGTGCAGGGAGTAGATAAGTTTCTACCGGTCGATGTCTACATTCCGGGTTGTCCGCCCCGTCCAGAAGCATTCCTGCAAGCCTTGATGTTATTACAGGACTCCATTGGTAAGGAGCGACGTCCTCTGTCCTGGGTCGTGGGTGATCAAGGTATCTATCGCCCGCAGATGGATTCTGAACGCGAGCGTAAGCGTGGGGAGCGGATTGCCGTGACCAACCTGCGTACTCCGGACGAAATTTAGGACTGAGCGATGAAACTGACCAATCAATTTCCTGTGAATGCCGGTATGCAAGCCTGGCAGCCTGCGGATCACCTCTCCAGTGAGGTAGTGATCGAGTTGCAAGCCCATTTCGGCGCTGAGAGCTTTGTCGTGCAGCGGACCCGGACCGGCATCCCGGTGGTGTGGGTGCCTCGCGACAAGATCACGGCTGTGTTGCACTTCCTGCATGCGGTGCCGAAACCTTTTGTCATGCTCTATGACTTGCATGGTAACGACGAACGTCTGAGAACCCATAAAGAAGGGCTACCCGCAGCGGATTACTCCGTGGTTTATCACCTGTTGTCGATTGAGCGTAACAGCGATGTCATGCTCAAGGTGCCGCTGCAGGAGCATGATCTCAAGCTGCCGACGGCGACTGAAATTTTTGCCAATGCCAACTGGTATGAGCGTGAAGTCTGGGATCTGCTCGGCATTCATTTTGATGGTCATCCCCATCTGACTCGTATCATGATGCCCAAGAGCTGGCAGGGTCATCCACTACGTAAAGATTATCCGGCGCGGGCCACCGAGTT
The DNA here is from genome assembly GCA_963677375.2 of Aeromonadaceae bacterium. Taxonomy (GTDB): domain Bacteria; phylum Pseudomonadota; class Gammaproteobacteria; order Enterobacterales; family Aeromonadaceae; genus Pseudaeromonas. The sequence goes on along the minus strand of CAXXIF010000021.1, from coordinate 39,740 downwards.
TGATCCCTTCATGCTGGATATTGCCAAGCAGGATATGGAGCAAGAAGCGCTGCGCTTCAAACCCGAAGACTGGGGTATGCGTCGCAGCAGTGAACATGAAGATTATATGTTCCTCAATCTGGGGCCAAACCATCCCTCCGCTCACGGCGCGTTCCGTATCGTGTTGCAATTGGATGGGGAAGAGGTGATCGACTGCGTCCCGGATATCGGCTACCACCACCGGGGGGCCGAGAAGATGGGGGAACGCCAGTCCTGGCATAGCTACATCCCCTTTACCGATCGGGTTGAATATCTGGGCGGGGTGATGAATAACCTGCCCTATGTACTGTCTGTTGAAAAACTGGCCGGTATTGAGGTCCCAGAACGGGTCCAGTATATCCGTGTCATGCTGGCGGAGATTTTCCGCATCAACAGTCATCTGCTGTTTTTGGGAACCTATATCCAGGATGTCGGCGCCATGACGCCGGTATTTTTCGCTTTCACCGATCGACAAAAAATCTACACCATCATCGAAGCCATTACCGGGGCACGTATGCATCCCGCTTGGTTTCGAATTGGCGGGGTTGCTCATGATCTGCCAAATGGCTGGCAACGACTGGTCAAGGATAATCTGCTGGATTGGTTGCCCAAACGTCTCAATGAGTATGTGAAGGCGGCGTTGCAGAACAGCATTCTGATGGGCCGAACCGTAGGCGTTGCTGCCTATACCACAGAAGAGGCCCTGAATTGGGGCGTTACCGGGGCTGGGCTGCGCGCTACGGGTCTTAACTTTGACCTGCGTAAATGGCGACCCTATTCCGGTTACGAAAAATTCGACTTCGATATTCCGGTGGGAACCAACGGCGATGCCTATGACAGAGCCATGGTGCGTGTCGAAGAGATCCGCCAGAGCCTGCGCATCATAGAGCAGTGCATGAATCACATGCCGCAAGGCCCGTTCAAGGCGGATCACCCGTTGACGACGCCGCCTCCTAAGGAACGCACCCTGCAGCACATTGATACCCTGATCAATCACTTTCTCCAGGTCTCCTGGGGCCCGGTCATGCCGGCTGGCGAGTCGTTCCAGATGATTGAAGCCACCAAGGGTATCAACAGCTATTACCTAACCAGTGACGGTAGCACCATGAGTTACCGTACCCGGATCCGTACTCCCAGTTTCGCCCATCTGCAACAGATCCCTTCGGTGATCCGGGGCAGCATGGTGTCGGATTTGATTGTCTATCTGGGCAGTATCGATTTTGTTATGTCGGATGTGGATCGCTAATTATGACTCAGCATTGCCAGTGTCACTCAGAACAGGGCCTGCCGGGCCAGTGTGGTTCCAAGGCCAATTCCACCGCCGGGTTCGCCCTGAGCGAGATCGAGCGTGGGGCTATTGAACACGAAAAACACCATTACGAGGATGCCCGCGCGGCCACCATCGAGGCTTTAAAAATTGTGCAAAAAGAGCGGGGTTGGGTACCGGATGGTGCTATTCCCGCGATAGCCACCCAATTGGGGATACCGGCCAGCGATGTGGAGGGTGTGGCCACCTTCTACAGCCAGATTTTCCGGCAACCGGTCGGGCGCCATATCATTCGCCTGTGTGACAGCGTGGTCTGCTTTATCACCGGCTACCAGTCAGTGCTGCAGGCCCTCGAAAGTCAACTCGGGATCGGCCTGGGACAAACCACCGCTGACGGCCGCTTCACTCTGTTACCCGTCTGTTGTCTGGGTAATTGTGACAAGGGGCCGACCCTGATGATCGATGATGACACCCATGCTTTCGGCAGCGGTGAGCAGCTATCGCCGGAAGATTTGGCACGTTTACTGGAGAGCTATCCATGATTCTTACTGCTGAGAGCCATCCTCTGACCTGGCGGCTGCGATCCGATGCGGCGCCTGTCTGGCTAGAGGAGTATCGCGCCAAACAGGGCTATGTTGCCGTCGAAAAAGCCTACAAGGGGATGGCTCCTCAAGAGGTGACCCAAGTCGTCAAGGATGCCGGATTGCGCGGGCGAGGCGGGGCCGGTTTTCCGACAGGGGTGAAGTGGAGTCTGATGCCCATGGACCCTAAGTTTGATCGCAAATACCTGTTGTGCAACGCCGATGAGATGGAGCCGGGGACTTATAAAGACCGGCTCTTGATGGAGCAACTACCCCATCAACTGATCGAGGGAATGATCCTCGCCGCCTGGGCGCTGCAGACCTACCGCGGTTATATTTTTCTGCGCGGTGAGTATGTGGTCGCGGCGGATCGGCTGCGGCAGGCGATCCGCGAAGCCGAGGCTGCCGGGTATTTGGGCAAAAATATTCTGGGTACCGGCTTCAACTTCGAACTGTTTGTGCACACGGGTGCCGGACGCTACATCTGTGGCGAAGAAACTGCGCTCATCAGCTCCCTGGAAGGGCGCCGAGCTAACCCGCGCGCCAAACCGCCATTTCCGGCTGTCGTCGGTGCCTGGGGCAAGCCAACCTGCGTCAACAACGTCGAAACGCTCAACAACGTGCCTTGCATCGTTCTCAATGGTTCCGACTGGTACAAAACCTTGAATCAGGGCAAGAGTACCGACAACGGCACCAAGCTGATGGGCTTCTCCGGTCGCGTGAAGCGCCCCGGGCTCTGGGAATTACCCTTCGGGACCACGGCACGGGAGATCCTCGAGGATTATGCCGGCGGCATGCAGGATGGTCTGACCCTGAAAGCCTGGCAACCCGGTGGAGCCGGGACCGATTTCCTTACCGAACAACATCTGGATCTGCCGATGGATTTTGACTCCATCGGGAAAGCAGGCAGCCGTCTGGGGACCGCTCTGGCCATGGCCGTCGATCAAAGGGTCAACATGGTCGCGTTGACGCGCAATCTGGAAGAGTTTTTCGCCCGTGAATCATGTGGATGGTGTACTCCCTGCCGGGATGGACTGCCCTGGAGCGTCAAAATCCTTCGTGCCCTGGAGCAGGGAGAGGGACAACCCGGGGACATAGAGACACTGGAGCAATTATGCCGCGCCTTAGGTCCTGGCAAGACCTTCTGTGCCCATGCGCCGGGGGCTGTGGAGCCGCTGCAGAGCGCGATTAAATATTTCCGCGAAGAATTTGAGGCGGGGATTTCACCTGTGTTACGTGACAACCGACATGCAATAGCGGGCATTCAACCGAATTTGCTAGAGCAACGTTGGTAATAGGTGAGTTTCTGGTCGGGTGATTGCACCCGAAACGATTGAACAAGGAATCAAAGTTGCTATGGCCACGATTCATGTAGACGGCAAAGAGTATGAAGTGGATGGCGCGGACAACCTGCTGCAGGCCTGTCTCTCCCTCGGATTGGATGTTCCCTATTTTTGCTGGCATCCGGCGCTGGGTAGCGTAGGTGCCTGTCGGCAATGTGCCGTAAAACAGTATCAGAATGCCGATGATAAGCGGGGGCGTCTGGTGATGTCCTGCATGACGCCCGCCAGCGATGGCACCTATATCTCGGTGGAAGATGAAGAGGCGAAGGCATTTCGTAAAAATGTGGTGGAATGGTTGATGACCAACCACCCCCATGATTGCCCTGTGTGTGAAGAGGGCGGTGCCTGCCATCTGCAGGATATGACGGTCATGACCGGTCATAACAGCCGACGTTACCGGTTTACCAAACGCACCCATAAGAATCAGGATCTGGGCCCCTTCATCTCCCACGAGATGAATCGCTGCATCGCTTGTTATCGCTGTGTCCGTTACTACAAGGATTACGCGGATGGCGGTGATCTGGGCGTCTACGGTGCACACGACAATGTTTATTTCGGGCGTGTCGAAGATGGCACGCTGGAGAACGAATTCTCCGGCAACCTGGTCGAGGTCTGCCCTACAGGCGTGTTCACCGATAAGACCCACTCCGAGCGTTTCAACCGTAAATGGGATATGCAATTTGCGCCCAGCATCTGCCAGCAGTGCAGTCTGGGATGCAACATCAGCCCGGGCGAACGCTATGGGGAACTCAGACGCATCGAGAATCGCTTTAATGGCGCGGTTAACCGCTATTTCCTCTGTGACCGGGGTCGCTTCGGTTATGGCTATGTGAATAATGCCGATCGGCCCAAGCAGCCGCTGTGGCGTGAAGGGGCGACTCCCCAGAGTCGGGTCACCTTGTCGGTGTCCGGTGCCCTGGACCGGATTGCTGATGGTCTGCGCAGCAGTGAGCAGGTGATTGGCATCGGTTCCCCCCGAGCCAGTCTGGAGAGTAACTTTGCGTTGCGTGAACTGGTCGGTGACGAAAACTTTTACAGCGGGATCGAGCTTCGCGAGTGGGCTTGCCTGCATCGACTGCAGCATCTACAGCAAGAAAGTGGCATTCCGCTGGCAACCCTGCGGGAAGTCGAAGAGCACGATGCCATCGTGATCCTGGGTGAAGATATTACTCAGACCGCGGCACGTCTGGCCCTGGCCGTCCGTCAAGCGGTGAAAGGGAAAGCCCGGGAAATGGCCACCGAGTTGAAAGTGGATACCTGGCAGGCGGCGGCCATCCAGACCATAGGTCAGAATGCGCGCTATCCCGTACTGCAAACCAGCCTTGATACCACCCGTCTGGATGATGTCGCCGAAGTGACCTTCCATGGGGCCTATGATGATCAGGCACGGATCGGTTTTGCCCTGGCCCATTTGCTGGATGCCTCGGCCCCTGAAGTCGAGGATTTGAGTGCTAGCGAGCTGGCAATGGCCCAGCGCATGTACCAACAACTGGTTGCGGCCAAACGTCCTCTGGTGATCGCCGGGACCAGTACGGGATCACTGGCGTTGCTGGATGCCGCAGGCAATGTGGCCAAGGCGCTCAAGCAACGGGAGCAAGCCGTTTCCCTGTTTCTGGTGGCTCAGGAAGTCAACAGCATGGGCGTGGCCTTGCTGGGTGGCCAACCCCTGGAAACAGCACTGAGTCGTCTGGAAGAACAGGGCGAACACACCGCCGTCGTGATCCTGGAAAACGACCTTTACCGCCGGGCCAGTCAGACTCGTGTCGATCAGGCGCTCGCTCAGGCAGCCAGCGTTTTGGTCATAGACCATCAAGATACGATGACGGCACAGGGTGCTGATTTTGTGCTGCCGGTGGCCAGCTTCGCTGAAAGTGATGGCACTGTTGTGAGTAGCGAAGGTCGTGTCCAACGCTACTTCCAGGTCTTCGACCCGGCGTTTTACGATGAGACTGTGACCATCAAAGAGGGGTGGCGCTGGCTACGCGCCATCGCCGGCGTACTGAGTCATCGGCACCTGTCCTGGAACCAGTTTGAAGAGGTGACCACGGCCTGCGCAGAGGCAATCCCGGCGCTGAGCCCCATCATTCATGCGGCACCGAACGCCCGGTTTCGCATCAAGGGCCTGAAGCTGGCCCGTGAGCCTCATCGCTATAGTGGCCGCACCGCGATGCGTGCCGACATCGATGTGAGTGAGCCGCGTACCTCTCAAGACAATGACTCGCCGTTTGCGTTTTCGATGGAGGGTTATTCCGGGACTCGCGAGCCGTTCCAGCAGGTTCCTTTTGCCTGGGCGCCCGGCTGGAATTCCCCCTCGGCCTGGAACAAGTTCCAGGATGAAGTGGGCGGCCATCTGCGAGCAGGCGATCCGGGACTGCGACTGTTCGAAGTCAAAACGGAAGCCAGCCTGGAGTATGCCACCCATATCCCGGCATGTTTTGTTGCCCATGGGACTGAATTTACGGTGGTGGATTACCCACAGCTGTTCGGTTCGGACGAACTGTCACAAAAATCGACCGTCTTCCAGCAACGGATGGCGCCTGCACAACTCCATCTCAACCCGATGGATGCCGCTCGCTTGGCCGTTAATACCGGCACTCTGGTTGAGTTTGGCTGGGAAGGGAGTCACTGGCGTCTGCCCGTCGTGATTTCCGAGCGGTTAGCCCCCGGACTCCTGGGCCTGCCGCTGGGTCTCGCGAGTCTGCCCACGGCGTTACATCATCAGCAGATCCGTGATCTGCAGGAGGCCATTCTATGATTCTGTCGGATGCAACCTGGGACATCATCATTGCGGTGGCCAAGGCGATCCTGATCCTGCTGGTGATGGTGGGTGCGGGGGCGTTCATGAGTTTTATCGAGCGCCGCCTGTTGGGGTTGTGGCAAGACCGTTATGGCCCGAATCGGGTCGGCCCGTTCGGCATTTTCCAACTGGTCGCCGACATGTTGAAGATGTTCTTCAAGGAGGACTGGATACCACCGTTTGCGGATCGACGAGTCTTTATCCTGGCGCCCATCATTGCATTTACCGCATTTTTGATGGCGTTTGTGATAGTGCCGATTACTCCAACCTGGGGTGTCGCCGATCTGAACATCGGTATCCTTTACTTCTTCGCTATTGCCGGATTGGCAGTCTACGCGGTGTTGTTTGCCGGTTGGTCGAGTAACAACAAGTATGCCTTGCTCGGTAGCTTGCGCGCTTCGGCTCAGACCCTGAGTTATGAAGTTTTCCTGGGGTTGTCGCTGATGGGGATCGTCATACAGACCGGCACTTTCAATCTGCGGGAGATTGTTGAGGCGCAAGCCCATTTGTGGAACATAGTTCCGCAATTCTTTGGATTTGTGACTTTCATTTTCGCCGGGGTCGCAGTTACTCACCGTCATCCTTTCGATCAGCCGGAGGCTGAGCAAGAGTTGGCAGATGGTTACCACATCGAATATGCCGGTATGAAATGGGGGCTTTTCTTCGTGGGTGAGTACATCGGCATTGTGCTGGTCTCTGCCATGCTGGTCAGTCTGTTCTTCGGTGGCTGGCACGGTCCCTGGTTGCCACCGATTGTCTGGTTCGCGTTGAAGACAGGTTTCTTCATGATGCTTTTTATTCTGTTGCGTGCCTCATTGCCCCGACCGAGATTCGATCAGGTGATGGCGTTTGGTTGGAAGGTATGTCTGCCTTTGACTCTGCTCAATATGCTGGTGACGGCAGCTTGGGTGTTGATCAGTTCGAACTGAGGCTAGCGGTATGATTATCAATGAAATTATTAAAGGTGTCGGCACCCAGATCCGTAGTATCGCCATGATCTTTTCCCACTCATGGCGTAAACGCGACACCCTGTGTTACCCCGAACAAGCCGTATATGCGCCTCCTCGCTATCGGGGGCGTATCGTTTTGACGCGTGATCCGGATGGTGATGAACGGTGTGTGGCTTGCAACCTGTGTGCGGTCGCTTGCCCGGTTTCCTGCATCTCGTTACAGAAATCCGAGCGCGAGGATGGGCGCTGGTACCCGGAGTTTTTCCGCATCAACTTCTCCCGTTGCATCTTCTGCGGCATGTGCGAGGAGGCGTGTCCAACCACGGCTATTCAACTGACGCCGGATTTCGAGATGGGCGAGTATCGTCGTCAGGATCTGGTGTATGAGAAGGAAGATTTGTTGATCAGCGGGCCGGGCAAGTACCCCGATTACAATTTCTACCGCATGAGCGGCATGGCGATTGCGGGTAAAGCCAAGGGTGAGGCCGACAATGAGGCCAAACCGATTGATGTCAAGAGTCTGTTGCCCTGAGGAGTGCACCATGGAATTGGCTTTTTATGCCTCGGCAGTGGTAGCCATATTGGCGACCTTGCGGGTTATCAGTAACAGCAATCCGATGCACGCGTTGCTGAATCTCATCATTTCACTCATTGCGGTGGCGATGATTTTTTTCTGTCTGGGGGCCGGATTCGCCGGTGCCATGCAGGTCATCGTCTATGCCGGCGCCATCATGGTGTTGTTCGTGTTTGTGGTCATGATGCTCAACTTGGGTAGTGCACAGATACAGGAAAAGCAGTGGCTGACGCCGGGCAGTGTGATTTTTCCTGCGCTGCTGGCTTTTATCTTGCTGATCTTCTTGGCCAATGCGATTTTCGCCGCACCCGGCGCCAATCTGGGCACGGTTGAGGTATCGGCCAAGACGGTCGGGATCGCCTTGTTTGGCCCCTACGTGATCGCCGTTGAGTTAGCATCCATCCTGCTGCTGGCCGGACTGGTCACCGCCTATCACCTGGGGCGGGAAGATAAGCAGGGTGAAGTTCTTTCCCACCGGGATGATGGAGGCAAACGATGAACGGATTACCTATGGAGCATGGCCTGTTGGTCGCAGCCATCCTCTTCTGTCTGGGCTTATGTGGCCTGGTGATGCGGCGCAATCTGTTATTCATACTGATGAGTATCGAGATCATGATGAATGCCGCCGCGCTGGCTTTTGTGGTGGCGGGTAGCCGCTGGGCTCAGGCCGATGGCCAGATCATGTACATTCTGGTGATTTCACTGGCAGCCGCCGAAGCCAGTATCGGGTTGGCGTTACTGTTGATGCTGTATCGCCGTCATCACACACTGGATGTGGATATAGTGAGCGAGATGCGCGGATGATGAATCTACTCTTTCTAACCTGCTTGTTTCCCTTGCTCAGTGCGGTCCTGCTGGCGTTTTCTGCCGGACGCTGGAGCGAGAATCGTGCCGCCCTGCTCGGGGTGGGAAGTATTGGCCTCTCAGTGTTGACGGCTATCGCCGTGGGCATGGATTTTTTGAGCAAGATACCGACCGGCGGAGTGTTCTCACAAACCCTCTGGCAATGGATGAGTATCGGCCAGTTTCAACCGGCACTACGACTGCATCTGGATGGTCTCTCGCTGACCATGCTGGGCGTGGTCACGGGCGTTGGCTTTTTCATCCACCTGTTTGCCTCCTGGTATATGCGTGGTGAGGAGGGTTATTCCCGATTTTTCACCTACACCAACCTCTTTATCGCCAGCATGTTGTTCCTGGTGTTGGCTGATGATCTGCTGTTTGTCTATCTGGGCTGGGAAGGTGTAGGCCTGTGTAGCTATCTGTTGATTGGCTTCTACTACAAGAATCCCGCCAATGGTGCCGCTGCGCTCAAGGCGTTTATCGTGACCCGGGTCGGGGATGTGTTTTTGGCCATTGGCATGTTCATTCTCTATCGCGAGTTGGGAACCTTGAACATTCAGGAGTTGGTGACCCGCGCGCATGAACTCTGGCAAGTTGGTGACCCTACCATTCGTCTGGCCTGTCTGTTGATACTGGGTGGCGCTGTCGGTAAATCAGCCCAGCTACCATTGCAAACCTGGCTGGCAGATGCCATGGCCGGTCCGACACCGGTCTCCGCTCTGATCCACGCCGCGACCATGGTGACCGCCGGTGTCTACCTGATCGCGCGGACTCACGGTTTGTTCTTGCTGGCTCCGGATGTTTTGCTCCTGGTTGCCATCGTCGGTGCCATTACCCTGTTGCTAGCGGGGTTTGCAGCTCTGGTGCAGACCGATATCAAGCGCATTCTGGCTTATTCCACCATGAGTCAGATCGGTTATATGTTTCTGGCCTTGGGGGTAGGGGCCTGGGACGGCGCCATTTTCCACCTGATGACCCATGCCTTCTTCAAGGCACTGCTGTTTCTCTCGGCGGGTTCTGTCATCGTGGCCTGTCATCATGAGCAGAATATTTTCAAAATGGGTGGTTTGCGTCGCTCCTTGCCACTGGTATATGCCTGTTTCCTGGTCGGCGGCTCGGCGTTGTCGGCCTTGCCACTGGTGACGGCCGGTTTCTACAGTAAGGACGCCATCCTCTGGCAGGTTCAGGCCGCAGGCCAGCAACCCTTGCTGCTCGCCGGGCTCATCGGTGCCTTGCTGACCTCCCTCTATACCTTCCGCCTGATCTTCATCGTGTTTCATGGCAAGAGCCAACTCGAGGCCCATGCTGGAAAGGGACTGGCCCACCATATCCCGTTGCTGGTGTTAATGACCCTGTCGACCGTGATCGGTGCCTTGATCGTGCCACCACTGGCCGGGGTCTTGCCTGCCGGCCCCGGAGATCATGTCGAAGAGGGTAAACACCTGTTGGAGTTTGTCTCTGCTGGTGTGGCAATACTGGGAATTGTACTGGCAGCCTGGTTGTTCCTGGGCGAACGGACGTTGGTCACCCGGTTAGCCAATAGCGCCATTGGCCGTCGCCTCTCGATGCTCTGGTTTCATGCCTGGGGTTTTGACTGGCTTTATGATCGTTTGTTCGTCCGTCCCTATCTGTTTTTGACTCGAGTATTGGCCAGTGATCCTTGTGATCGCGTGATGGAACTGCCTGCCGGATTGGCGCAACTGAGTAACAAGCTGTTGGTGTTAACGGTCACGGGTAAGCTGCGCTGGTATGCGGCCTCGATGGGCTTGGGGGCGCTGATGATCCTAGCGCTGTTGCTGTTGGTCTGATGAGAGAGTAATAACGTGACTCTATTATGGATACTTTTGACCCCTTTTATTGGTGGGTTACTCTGTTGGCAGACTGAGCGTCAAGGCAGCCAATTGCCACGCTGGATTGCTTTATGTTCCATGTTAACGGCCTTGCTGTTGAGTATTGGGTTATGGATGCAGGGTGATTTTTCCCTGAGTGCGCACGGTATTCCGGCCTGGAGTGCGGAATATCGAGTACCCTGGATCCCTCGCTTCGGTATCAGCATCCATCTGGCGATTGATGGTTTATCGTTGCTGATGGTCATGCTCACCGGTTTTCTCGGGGTGATGGCGATACTGTGCTCCTGGAGCGAAATTGGTCAACGGATCGGCTTCTTCCACCTCAACTTGCTGTGGATACTCGGTGGTGTCATCGGCGTGTTCATGGCGATGGATCTGTTCCTGTTCTTCTTCTTCTGGGAGATGATGCTGGTCCCGATGTATTTCCTGATCGCCTTGTGGGGCCATGCCGCCTCCGATGGTCGTTCACGGATCAATGCGGCGACCAAGTTTTTTATCTATACCCAAGTCAGCGGTCTGATCATGCTGGTTGCCATTCTGGGGCTGGTTTTTGTTCATTATCAGGCGACCAACATTCTGACGTTCGGGTATGAGGAGTTACTCAATACACCTATGTCCTCTGGGGTGGAATATCTGCTCATGCTCGGTTTCTTCATCGCATTTGCGGTCAAGATGCCCGTGGTGCCGTTGCATGGCTGGTTACCCGATGCTCATAGTCAGGCACCGACGGCCGGCTCGGTGGACTTGGCAGGGATTCTGCTGAAGACGGCGGCTTACGGGTTACTGCGCTTTAGTCTGCCGTTGTTCCCCCATGCTTCGGCTGCATTTGCCCCCATCGCTATGTGGTTGGGGATTATCGGCATCGTCTATGGCGCCGTGCTGGCGTTCAGCCAGACCGATATCAAGCGTCTGATTGCTTACACCAGTATTTCCCACATGGGTTTTGTGTTGATTGCCATCTATGCCGGTACCGAGCTTGCGCTACAAGGTGCTGTGGTGCAGATGATTGCTCACGGTCTTTCTGCGGCTGCGCTCTTTATTCTGTGTGGCCAGCTGTATGAACGTCTGCACACCCGGGACTTACGGCAGATGGGTGGACTCTGGGGACGTATCCGCTACTTGCCCGGAGTCATGCTGTTTTTCTCTGTCGCCTCATTGGGGCTGCCGGGAACCGGTAACTTCGTCGGTGAGTTCCTCATTCTGTTGGGCAGTTTCTCGCGGGTTCCGGTCATTGCTGTCGTTGCGACCGTGGGGCTGGTATTGGCCTCGGTCTATTCGCTCATCATGCTGCAGCGTGCCTGTTTTGGTCAGGGCAAGAGCAACAGCGAGCTGTTGGGCATGCGACCTCGGGAGCTGGGCATGATGCTGGTCTTGGCCAGTTTGCTGATTTTACTGGGTCTGTATCCGCAACCTGTCATTGATACCGCCAGCGGAACTGTGGGCGCGGTACAACATTGGCTAGTCTCTATTCCCTCCGTCCGTGAAGGAGTGCTTTGATGACGTTTTCCTCTGAACAATTGCTCGCCGGTTTGCCGCTGGCGTTGACCGCTAGCACCATGGTGTGCCTGATGCTGGCCATTGCCTGGCGTCGCAGCATTGATGTTGCTTTCTTCGTCACCATCGGCGGTTTGAATCTGGCGTTGTTTTCCCTGTTGTTGTTGCTACAAATCCCTGCACAAGAGTTGACGCCACTGCTGCGATTGGATAACTACGCCATCTTCTATATGGCCTTGGTGCTGATCGCCTCGCTGGCCAGCTGCACCTTCGCTCGCGCCTGGCTGCGACTCTATCCAGATAATAGGGAAGAGTTTTATCTCTTGTTGTTGATTGCCACCTGCGGGGGGCTGGTACTGGCCATGACCCAGCATCTGGCGTCACTGTTCATTGGTATTGAGCTAATTTCGTTGCCTATGTTTGGTCTGGTTGGCTACGCCTATCGGGAGCGCCGCTCGTTGGAGGCGGGGGTGAAATACATGGTGCTGTCCGCCGCCGCTACCGGTTTTCTGTTGTTTGGTATGGCACTGCTGTATGCCCAAGCCGGGAGTCTCAGTTTCAATCAACTGGGAACCGCGCTGGCTCAGAGCCCGGCATTTCAGCCGCTGTTCCTGGCGGGGTTGGGGATGATGCTGGTTGGTTTTGCCTTTAAGCTGTCGATTGCACCGTTCCATTTGTGGACTCCGGATGTCTACGAGGGGGCACCTGCTCCCGTGGCTTCATTCCTGGCAACAGCCAGCAAGGTGGCCATATTTTGTGCCCTACTGCGTTTTTATCTGGCAATCCCGGCTGCCGAAGCCCAGATGATGCACGTGCTGCTCTCGGTAATGGCAATTCTGTCGATACTCATCGGCAACGTACTGGCGTTGTTGCAAAGCAACATCAAGCGGATGCTGGGTTATTCCTCGATTGCCCACTTCGGCTATCTGCTCGCGGTGGTAATTGCCAGCCGTCAGCAGCTGATCCCCCAGGAAGCAGCCGGGGTGTATCTGTTGATGTATCTGTTTACCAGTCTGGGGGCCTTCGGGGTTGTCAGCCTGATGTCCAGCCCGTATCGCGGCAAAGACGCGGACTCCTTACATAGTTATCGTGGCCTGTTCTGGAAGCGTCCTTACCTGACCGCCGTATTGACCGTGATGATGCTGTCACTGGCGGGTATTCCCACGACCCTGGGTTTTATCGGCAAGTTTTATATCATCACGGTTGGTGTGACGTCGGGTCTGTGGTGGGTCACCGGAGCCGTGATCCTGGGGTCGGCTCTGGGGTTATTCTACTACTTGCGGGTGATGGTGACCCTTTACCTGCGGGAGCCTGGTATGCAAGTCCGTGATGCCGAACAGGACTGGGCGCTGTCGGCCGGTGGTGTTGTCGTTCTGTTGTCAGCCTTGATCGTGCTGCTGCTCGGACTCTTCCCGCAACCGCTGCTGGAGCTGGTTCAGCAGACCCAGTTGATTGGTATCCAGTAGCATTAGGCATCGGAATAAAAAAGGAGGCTGCCCACAGGCAGCCTCTTTGTTTTGAATGGCCCTAATATCCTGCCGCCAACGGTTGGCTCAATGTGAGCCTTGAACCTAAGTGATATTGCCTACCACGACGTAGCGGCATATTGCCATCGAGCCCCCAGGGAGGCGTTTATGGCGTGTTGGCGAAGGGGAGTTCCCTCTGTCGACCCTTCAACCATCTGCGGTTATTACCATCGAACACACCATTAAGCAAAAGGCCGCATCTGCGGCCTTGTTGATGACTGGATGGTTCACCACTTTCGCTTCGGTTGAAATAATACATCCAGATCATCTTTCTTCTCGTTGAGCTGATCGAGCTCTTTCTGATTGGCCTGTTCCAGTTGTTCAGCCATCTCGCGCATGGCTAATCTCATTTCCTCTTCACGAGAAATCAGCCAGGCATCTTTATCGTGAATGGCGGCCAGCGTGGTGATTCCCTTGGTCAGCATCTGCTTGGCGCTACCGAACTGACGCTGCATGCGAGCATCAAGGGTGCGTTGGATGAGGTTGGCAATATTGATTTTAAGCAACAAGAGTTCGAGGCGACGGTCTTCGGCGACAAACGCCTGGGGATCGATCTTCCCCTTATTATGTTCAATGCGGACCACGGCTCGAATCTTTTTCACCAACTGCAGCATTTGCAATGCCTGGCGGTCTGAATCCGGGGTGCGAAATGCACTCTCCTCATTGGCTTGATAGTGCTCTTGCACATAGGTGATTTGGGCCGTTACATCCTGTATGCGTTGGCGGACCGAATTGAGTGATGGATTGACGACTGAGATGGCGCGCAAAGCATCGAGAATACGGTTTTGCAGTAACAGAACCAGAAGTTTGCTGTAGGGGAGACGACTGGCATTCAGCAACAACTCATCAGATTCATCTATGATGAGCTTTTGTCGGGTCATCAGAATGCGTCGATCCGTTTCCTGCTTCTGCTTGTATTGCTGCATGATGTTGTAGGCAATCACCAAGAACAGCAGGGCTCCGATGGACAATAGCACCAGTGTTAATACCATAGTGGTTCCAGACCTCTCCTGGTCATCTCGTACGCTAATCTGTTGATACTACTATAACTCAGTTGGGTGACTGAGCGACACCACCCAAAGAGCTGCAAATCGGAGTGGCAGCTTTTTTGTGCAGTGAATCACTTGCCCCGTCAGTGGGCTGCCCGAATGAGGCCAGATCAGGAAAAAAGAGATAATCGCCTAATATTTGTTAGTATTACTTTCAGGCTCTCTTATTCTGGAACGCTATGAAACTTCAGCAATTACGTTATATCGTCGAGGTGGCGAATCATAGTCTGAATGTCTCTGCTACCGCCGAAAGCCTCTACACCTCCCAGCCGGGTATCAGCAAACAGGTGCGGATGCTGGAGGATGAACTCGGGGTGCAGATTTTCGAGCGCAGTGGCAAACACTTGACCCAGGTTACACCGGCGGGCCGGGATATCTTGCGAATTTCACAAGAAATTCTGGCCAAGGTGGAAAGTATCAAGTCAGTTGCCGGGCAATTCACCCATCCGGATCAGGGAACGCTGAATATTTCCACTACCCATACCCAGGCTCGCTATGCGCTCCCTGAGGTGATCCGCGCCTTTATCAAGCGTTATCCCAAAGTTTCATTGCATATGCATCAAGGTTCACCCGCACAGTTGAGTGAGTCGGTAGCCAAGGGAACCACGGATTTTGCCATCGCCACCGAAGCCCTGCACTTGTACCAGGATCTGGTCATGTTGCCCTGTTATCACTGGACTCGCTGTCTGCTGGTTCCCAAGGGACATCCGCTCGCCGAGCTGTCGCGGGTCGAGATCGAAGATCTGGCCCGCTATCCACTGGTGACCTATACCTTCGGTTTTACCGGCCGCTCCGAGCTCGATTCTGCCTTCGGGCGTGCAGGTCTGGAGCCACGAATTGTCTTTACCGCCACCGATGCGGATGTCATCAAGACCTATGTGAAGATGGGGCTTGGCGTCGGGGTGATTGCCAGCATGGCCATAGATCCGGCGGTGGATACCGATCTGGTCAAGCTGGATGCCTCGCACCTGTTCCAGTCCAGCACCACCAAGATCTGCTTCCGCCGAGGCATCTTCCTGCGGACCTACATGTATGATTTCATGGAGCGATTCGCACCCCATCTGACACGGGATCTGGTCGATAAGGCTCTGGCCCTCAAGACCACCTACGAGGTGGAAGAACTGTTCGAGAACGTGACGCTTCCCGTGCGCTAACTCCATTGCATGATGATCTGAAAATGCCGCAGCTGATGCGGGATTTTTTGCAAGAGTGTGCGTGAATCATGCTGTCGCAAAGACTCAGGCTAGCTGACGCGCCAGTTGCAACAAGATGCGGGCCGTTGCCCCCCAGACCAGACGATTGTGGATGCTAACACCATAGACAGTATGCGGCTCATGCGCGCGGTAGAACGTCCATTGGCCGTAGTTGGCCGTCTGGAGTAGCGGTGCGAGTGGCAATTCGAAGACTTCGTCAACTTCATCGGCTGCCGCATGCAATGGGTGGTCGGCCTGTAACAGGGCCAGGAAGGGGGTGACTTGGTAATGACTGACCGTGATCTGATGGGGCAAGGCGCCCAAGACCCGGATAAAACGGGACGGGATACCCAGCTCCTCCTCGGTTTCGCGCAGGGCAGTTGCCATCAGGTTTGCATCCTCGGGATCGCGTCGGCCACCGGGGAAGCTGATCTGTCCCGGATGATGCCGTAACCCCGAGTGGCGCCGGGTCAGCAACACCGATAACTCGTCGGCTCTGGCTATGATCGGGATCAGCACGGCAGCGGGTTTAAGTTCTGGGTGACCTAGGGCCCGCCCTTGCCCCTCCTGGCCCGGAGGAGTGAACAAGTTAAACCGCAGCAGCAGATGGGAGAGGAGACCAAGCGACGGAGTTGTCCGATCTGAGCCGCTCATTAGCCCGACACCTTGCCACCGAGAACCGGCAAGATTTTGGCCAATTTATGGAAAGTTTCCGCATATTCCTCATCCACCTGAGAATCCGCGACCAGACCACCGCCGGCCCAGACATAGAGCCGACCTGCTTCGGAAATCAGAGTCCGAATGGTAATGCTGGTATCCATGCGACCATGCTGGCTGATGTAACCTATGCTGCCGCAATAACCATTACGCCGATGGGGCTCCAGCTCCTCGATAATGGCCATGGCACGGATCTTCGGCGCCCCTGTGATGGAGCCGCCGGGAAAGCAGGCGCGCAGCAGATCCGTCGCCGTAAGATCGGCTAGCAGTTCGCCCTCGATGGTGGAGACCAGATGGTGGACGGCAGGAAATGACTCAATAGCAAACAGTTCGGGAACCCGCACCGAACCGGGACGACAGACGCGGCCGATGTCGTTGCGCAACAGATCGACGATCATCAGGTTTTCCGCCCGATCTTTCGGCGCCGCCATCAACTCCCGGGCGGCGGCGGCATCCTGTTGGGGTGTTGCCCCCCGAGGGCGGGTGCCCTTAATGGGTTTGGTGCTGACTCGGGAGCCCGCTAGCGCCAGAAATCGCTCCGGTGACAGGCTCAGCACACAGGCCTCGGGCAACCGCAAAAAGGCAGAAAAGGGAGCCTGATTGTGCTGGCTGAGTTCGCAATAGGCCGACCATTCATCCCCCGTATAGGTGGCCGTAAAGCGTTGGGTCAGGTTGATCTGGTAACAATCTCCGGCAGCCAGATATTCCTGAACGCAGTCAAAGCGCTGGCGGTAAGCCGCCTCATCCATATTGCTTTGCCAAGGGGCGGTTAAGCGTAATGGTGCAGAAGGCTGGCTCTGTAGTGCCAGCCACCAGGTGTAACGCTGCTGCCACTGTTGTTCATCGCCCAGTACAACCAGATAGGCTATATAGTTCCGGCTATCAAGCACCCAGGCCCAGTCGTAGAGACCCACCGCCATATCGGGCAATTGGATGTCCGCCTGGCACTGAGTGGGTAAACGTTCGAAACGGCGGCCGAGATCATAGCCTAAAAGACCCAGAGCACCACCGATAAAGGGCAGCTCGCCCTCATAGCTCGGGACATGGCCCAGCACGTGACGCTGGTAGTGTGCCAGCAGGCTGAGCGGGTCGTCATGACTCGTCAGTTGTTGGCCGCCGAAATCAATTTCAGTCTGCTCACCACGGGTTTGCAAGGTCGCGACCGGAGCTGCCGTCAGTATGTGGTAGCGACTATCCGGATGGGTCGGGCTGGCGGATTCCAGCAGCATGGCCCAGGGATGATGGGCCAGGGGGGCGAACAGTTGGCGGGCAGCCGCCGAGCCAGTCAGAGATAACTCATTGAAAGAAAACTGCTTAATGGTGAGCGGATTCAACATTATTTAACCTGAACGACGGGATTAGCGGCGCAAAAATGGCGCCGGATCGGCGTGCAGCGTATCATATGCCGCTGACAGGGCAAAAACTGCCCCGCAACCCGGACGCCCGGGGTCTGTATTTTCAGTTCGGGTCCATTTCACCCAGCATTCGGAGAAGCACATGGCTGTGATTAAACAACAGGACTTTATTGACTCCATATTCGATGCCCTGCAATTCATTTCGTACTATCACCCGCTGGATTTCGTCGAAGCGATGACGCAAGCCTATAAGCGCGAGCAGAGCCCGGCAGCCAAGGATGCTATTGCCCAGATCCTGATTAATTCGCGTATGTCGGCGGAGGGACACAGACCCTTGTGCCAGGACACTGGAATAGTCACCTGTTTCGTCAAGGTGGGGATGCAGACCCAATGGGATGGCGAGCTGACGGTGCAGGAGATGGTCGATATGGGCACTCGTCGCGCCTATACCCATCCGGATAATCCGCTGCGTCTGTCGGTACTGGCTGATCCGGCGGGCAAACGCCTCAACACCCGCGATAACACTCCGGCCGTGGTCCATGTCGAGCTGGTCCGGGGTTGCTCCGTGGAAGTCCTGATCGCAGCCAAAGGCGGCGGCTCCGAGAATAAATCCAAGGTGGTGATGCTGAACCCGTCCGATTCGGTGGTGGATTGGGTGTTAAAGACCATTCCGACCATGGGCGCGGGCTGGTGTCCGCCCGGTATGCTGGGCATTGGCATCGGTGGCACCGTTGAGAAGGCGGCGTTGATGGCCAAAGAGTCCTTGATGGAATCCATCGATATCCAGGCGTTGCAGGCACGCGGAGCCCAGAGTCGGGATGAGGAGCTGCGTCTGGAACTCTTCGAGAAGATCAATCAGCTGGGGATTGGCGCACAGGGGTTGGGGGGGTTAACCACGGTACTGGATGTGAAGATCAAGTCCTGTCCAACCCATGCGGTGTCATTGCCGGTGGCGATGATCCCCAATTGTGCGGCGACTCGCCATATTCATTTCACCCTGGATGGTTCCGGCCCCGCCGAGCTGGTCCCGCCGCCCTTGTCAGCCTGGCCCGAGATCCAGTGGGAAGGGGCCAAGAGTGCTCGCCGGGTACAACTCGATGGCATCACCAAGGCGGAAATTGCCAGTTGGAGAGTCGGGGAGACCCTGCTGCTCAACGGCACCATACTCACGGGGCGTGATGCGGCCCATAAGCGGCTTCAGGATCTGCTCAAAGCCGGCCAGCCTCTGCCGGATGGCGTCAATTTTGACGGGCGTTTCATCTACTACGTCGGGCCTGTTGATCCAGTGCGTGATGAAGTCGTCGGTCCTGCCGGCCCAACGACCTCGACGCGGATGGATAAATTCAGCGAGACCATGCTGGGTGAGGCCGGTCTGTTTGGCATGATTGGCAAGTCCGAGCGCGGGCCTGTGGCTATCGAAGCGATCAAGCAGCACCAGGCCGCCTATCTGATGGCGGTCGGTGGGGCAGCCTATCTGGTGTCCAAGGCGATCAAGAAGGCGCGCAAGGTGGCATTTGAAGATCTGGGGATGGAGGCCATCTACGAATTCGAGGTAGTCGATATGCCTGTAACCGTTGCCGTCGACAGTCAGGGCAACAATATCCACGAAATTGGCCCCGCCCACTGGAAGACGATCCTGCAGCCGGTCGATGTAAAAACCATCGATTAAGTCCGAACAAGGGAGGCGCTAAGCCTCCCTTGTCGCATTTATAGCCAAACGCGTTGTTTTATCAGAAATTTTTATTGTATTCATCGACCAGTTTCCCTATTATGCCGCCCGTCGACAGGCAAACCTGTTGGGCAAGGCGGGGTCCCACGCCAAAGCAAGGGAAAGAAAAAAGTGATGAGCTCGCACTCTAAACAAGAGTTCAATAACGGTGAGATGTCCAAGTGGCTGTCAAGTCTGCGAAACAGACGATACAAAGAGCACGCATAGCGTGCGACGCAGCCACCTCGTAGCACGGTTAAAAGGTGATGAACTCGCGCCTAAACAAGAGTTCAACAACGGTGAGGTGTCCGAGTGGCTGAAGGAGCACGCCTGGAAAGTGTGTATACGGCAACGTATCGAGGGTTCGAATCCCTCCCTCACCGCCATATTTGAAACGAAAAACCCCTATGAAATTCATAGGGGTTTTTCGTTTCTGGTCTTTGCAAGACGGCCATTGATGATGTGTCGCACTATGCCGAATGACTTGATCAAGACAGAGCAGCAAACGGAATTAACTTTTAGCTATGCTGGTGCTACGGGTTTTGAAGGTTTTTGGACATATTAAAGCCGGTAATTACAAAACCGACTTCTTGATATAGCTCCAGTGCGCGTTGGTTATGATAGGCGACTCTCAGCTTGAGCTGATTCACACCTATCGACTGCAACTGTTTTTCCAACAGTGAAATGGCTTGCTTGGCAAAACCCTGGCCGCGATATTCATCTGACACATAGAGATCGTAGATAAATGATGAATTTTCTTTGGCATTAATAGCGTGCCATAAATAGCCCACCAAAGAGAATTGACCGTCAGCGCCCACCTCCATACACAACAGCGAATGCTCCTTGCTGTCGAGCCCGTGAGGGAAGAAACGATGTAAATCGTTTTTGGCTAACTCAATCGCGACATCCATAGAGTGGCCATAATTCTTGGCAATTTCACAACCATAGTCCGCAATGAAATAGTCACAATATGCCGGAAATTCTTCTGGCCGCATGTCTCTAATCGCAAACATATTTCCCCTTCTGAACGCTGGAATGGGCGACTAATTTAACATGTAAACAGCCAGCCCGCGAGCGGGCTGGCATAGACTAATGGCCTGCCGTGACTAACTGTATTTTAGAAAGCTACTTCTTTTGTTGAATGTGGTAGGTATAGCCACCCATGGGTGAAGGAATAAAACCTACCGTGTAAGGTGCTGTTTTTCCACAACCATGGGCAATCCAGGTTTCTGTTGCAATATCACCCTCAACTTCGCTGGCGGTGACATCAGCATATTCAATGTCATCACACTTCATCTGCGCTGAAGCAAGAACCTTGAACATCCTGTAAGTGTCATTTTTCAACTGGTCATTAACCGCTGTTTGGCCTTTGACATTGGCTGAATTTGATGCACATGCGGACAGTAAACATATGGTTAAGACGGAAAATATTGCTTTCATTTATATCCTTTATATTGAATGTTAATGATTTATTGTCCGTGATCTGCTTAATTATTGACTGACAATCAATTTAGATTCCTGTACGCCTTTTTTCCCCTCGAAGTCATTCACAACAGATAATTTTGTTCTTGCATACAGAACACCCATTTTAACTTCTTGCCATACATAGGTAAGTGAGCCCGGCTTGGCATCAACTTCTATCGTGTCCGTGTTTTCTGATTTGGACGTAATGCTGTGCTTCCCTGGGGCCACTTCTTTATAAATAAATGTATGTGCCGCTGTTTGCCCAACAGGGGAGCCGTCGACAAGCACATCCATCTTCACGCCTGCACCCATACCTTCATTTCGATAAATATAAAGAGCCGCTTTATCTTGTGAGATAACAAATGATTTTGCTGCGGCATCTTGTTTTTCATCAGCCATGGGAACAGTTGCGCAACCAGTAATAACAACAGATATAACAGCAGCCACGATTAACTTTTTCATTTTTTGCTCCTTTAAGTAAAACACATTATATATTTACCTGATTACCATCGAGACTCAGCCAGCTTCAACAGGCGTTGTGGCATTGGAGCCGTTCGAGAGCCGACTCTGATCAGATCCATTATCATCGACTCTAGATTGAATCGGTGATTGAACTTAAAGCAGAACTCCGCCAAATACCGCGGTAGATGTTTCTGATTTATTGCGTGATACGTTCCATGCATGGCGTTTTTCACGTTGCCTATCATCGTGTTGACCCACTTGAAATACGGCAGTTTTACGCTAGCAGGACCGCCGCCTGTCACGATAGCTAGATGAGCATTCTTGGCTTCTTCAACACCACGGAAACAGGCCAGACCATCAGATACCACCAAGGATGATGGCCGCAGGTGTTTAATAGCCCATTGCGTGAGTTCTTTTTTCTTGAATCCCTCAACGGCACTGAATCGCATATGGATCGGGTGCCCTTCGTGATTGAGTGAAACGGCAGCAACAAAAGGGCGCTTACCCGCAGCGCCACGGCCTACCTTTCCAGCGCGGACACCACCCCAATAGGCATCATCAAGCTGGATGATCCCGGAGAGAGGAACCTCATCATCCCGCTCTTTCATGGCCTGCATGAGCTTGTGCTTAAGCCGCCAAGTGGCGTTGTAGGAAATGCCAAGCTCACGGGATAGCTCGAGAGCGGAAACACCATTTTTCTCTTGAGTCATCAGATAGATGGCCAGAAACCAGATGGAAAGAGGCAATTTGGAGTAGGCAAAGAGAGTCCCGGCGGTTACCGAGGTTTGTTGGTGGCATTGATTACATTGGTAGACGGGTCGCGATTTGAGCTTGCAAGCATGGGAGTGTCCGCAGTTTGGGCACTGGAATCCGTGTGGCCAGCGGATGTCAAATAGTCGCTGCTGACACTGCGCTTCATCGCCATAATGCTGAATAAAGGTATGAATGCTCATGCTTTTTTGAAACTGAACCTTGTTTCTGGCCATGATATTAACCTCCAGAACAGAACTCTTTAAGAGTAGTTCTGAAGGGCTGAATCATGGTGGTAATCAGGTAAAACATAGGCATCATCTTTTTTCACGAGAAATAAAATCAGGCCTGGAATGAAACCAAAGAACAGGGTTCCGATCCAAGTCAGCAGGGCGATATTTTTGGAATCCTGGTTTACGCTTGGCTGTTCAACAATAGAAGCGGTTTGTGCTATTTCGTCTGTCATTATTTATCTCTCGCTGGTTGATGAATCATGTTTAGTACTTT
Source organism: Aeromonadaceae bacterium (assembly GCA_963677375.2). Classification (GTDB taxonomy): domain Bacteria; phylum Pseudomonadota; class Gammaproteobacteria; order Enterobacterales; family Aeromonadaceae; genus Pseudaeromonas. The sequence goes on along the minus strand of CAXXIF010000021.1, from coordinate 17,292 downwards.
AATTATTCGAGGTCTCTGGATTTATCGGCTACATCTAAATAACCGTTTCTCGTAATGGAGCGTTCACCGCAGCGACTGGGAGCACTAAGCTGACTCTCAGTGCCAGGGATGGTGCGGTGGAGCCCCCATGGATGGGTTCACGGCGTGTCAGCGTTGATGCAGCAGAATTAGGATCGGCTATTTAGAGACCAAAATTTAAGGCAGGCTACCGCCCCTGGCTTGCAGCTACCCCGGGCTGAGACGAGACGACACTGAGTGATTTTTTTTTGCAAAATTATGGACCGGATGCTACGGCCTTTGGTTTCAGATGGGAATAATGCGGGTTACCTATTTTCACCGGCTGTGCTCAAGATCCCATCTTGATGAACTCTGGTTTGAAGAGAGCGTTTTCAATGGGTTACTGAATTAGAGCGGGATCACGCGATCACATTCGGCCCAGTACGAATTCCCATTGGGAGCGACAAATAAGGGGGAACAACGAAAAAAAAAGCAAGCCAGTGATCTGGCTTGCTTGGGGGGGAACACAGGACGCAGATTAGAGGACGCGCAACACCAAACCCTTGAGGTAGAAACCCTCTGGATAGGCGACGGAGATCGGATGGTCGGCAGCCTGGCTCATGCGTTCGAGGATCTGGGCTTCACGGCCCGCATCCAGAGCCGCATCGGCAACCACCTTCTGGAACAGCTCGGCGGTCATCAGACCGGAGCAGGAGAAGGTCAGCAGTATTCCGTTCGGGTTCAGCAACTGGCAGGCCAGATGGTTGATATCCTTGTAACCGCGGCAGGCGCCATCCAGCTGGGATTTGCTTTCGGCAAACTTGGGCGGGTCCAGCACTATCATGTCGAACTTCTCGCCCCGCTCACGGCAGTCCCGCAGCATCTTGAACACATCCTGCTTCAAAAACTCGGCACGGCTCAGATCCAGGCCATTGAGCTCCACATTGCGACGGGCCAAGGCCAGAGCCGGCTCGGAGACATCGACGTTCACCACTTCAGTGGCTCCGCCTTGCAGGGCGTAGACACCGAAACTACCTGTGTAGCAGAAGCAGTTCAGAACGCGGCGGCCTTCGGCGTAACGACCGGCGATGGCACGGTTGTCCCGTTGGTCCAGATAGAAACCGGTCTTGTGGCCCGTCTTGATATCGATGCCGATCTTGACGCCATGGTTCTCTTCGATCACCACTTCGTCCGGTGGCGTTTCGCCATACACAACGCCGTGACGCTCGGTGAGGCCCTCTTTCTTACGGACCGGTACATCGGAGCGCTCATACAGGCTGCACTCGGGGAAGAGTTGCTTGAGGGCATCGAACAACTGCTTCTTATGGAATTCGGCACCGGCTGACAACAACTGGCAGACCAGGAAATTGTTATAGCGATCGATGATGATGCCCGGCAAACCATCGGATTCAGCAGCCACCAGACGATAGGCCGAAAGACCTTGTCGCTGGATCAGCGTCTGACGGCCAGCCTGGGCGGCGCTCAGGCGACGGACAAAAAAGTCGGTATCAATCTGTTCACTGCGAGTGAAGGTCCAGACGCGAATGCGGATCTGAGATTCGGGTGACCAGGCACCGCGGGCCAACCAGCGACCGTCATTGCTGAAGACTTCGACCGGGGCGCCGTTGTTTGGTTTGCCTTTGACGTTCTCGATGGCCTTGGAAAAAATCCAAGGATGACGGCGTAAAAGGGACCGCTCCCGCTCTTTTTGCAGGTAGACGAAGGTGCTCATGGGGGCTCTCTCAGGACAAATTGCAGGATAAGGGCGCACATTTTAGAGCGAGTGGTGGCAAAAGGGAAATCGGTCTACCAGATCCCCGCTATTTCATGGCCGGACTCCGAGCGCAACGGACTCACCGGACACAGTGCAAAATCGTGTAAGGTTACTTAGTGGTCATTCCCCGGCTATTTATCATGCCGCCACCGCAGGAGATCCTGTCGTTGTTGTCTGTTGTGTAAGGAGAGTAAATGAAGTCATGGGTGCTGCGTTATCGGGGTCGATTAGTGTTGCTGGTCATAGCGGGTGCCTTGGTGTTCTGGCTGGCCATGCCGTTCTTATTTCCGCCACCGGTCGAGTATATGACGGTACCCGTGACACGGCAGAACATTCGCGAGACGGTCTTGGCCACTGGCTCGTTGGAGGGGCGCAAGCAGGTGAATGTTGGGGCTCAGGTCTCCGGTCAGCTCAAACAACTCAAGGTCAAGCTCGGTGACAGTGTGACCGAGGGACAACTACTCGCAGAAATCGATCCTGTCATTCAACAAAATGATTTGCGGGATGCCCAGGCTGGGCTGGATAACGTCTTGGCGCAAAAGCAGGCCAAACAAGCCTTGCTACGGCAGTATGTACTGGCTCTGCATCGCCAGCAGGCCATGCGACATCAAGATGCCAGTGCCGAGGCGGATCTGGAACAAGCCGCGGCGGCGCAGGCACAAACGCAAGCCGAATTAAAGGCGCTGGATGCGCAGATCCGTCAGGCCCATATCAAGGTAGATACCGCCAGAGCCAATCTGGGATATACCCGGATCAGCGCCCCGATGAACGGCGTGGTCATCGCCATCGTCACCGAAGAGGGGCAGACGGTTGTCTCCTCCCAATCGGCGCCGACCATTCTCAAGTTGGCCGATCTGGATACCATGACGGTCAAGGCCCAGATTTCCGAAGCTGATGTGATCCGGGTAAACCCCGGCCAGGTGACCAGTTTCACCATCCTGGGTGATCCGGATACCCGTTATCAGGGAATCTTACGCGCCGTGGAGCCGGCACCCGAGTCAGAAAGCAGTGACTCCAGCACAACGACCACCACGAGCAGCAGTTCCGCTATCTATTACAACGGCCTGTTTGAGGTGCCCAATCCGGATCACAAGTTGCGGGTCTCCATGACAGCGCAAGTGGTTATCACCCTGGGTGAGAGTCAACAGGTGCTGAGCATTCCGTTGTCCGTGCTCGGTCAACGGCTGGAGAGCGGCAAATATGAGGTCATGGTGCTGGAGCAAGGACAACCGCAGCATAGGGTCGTGACCACGGGTCGCAAGGACAGCGTCAATATCGAGATCCGCTCCGGCCTGCAGGAAGGGGATCGCCTGATCATGGGTGATAGTCTGAGTGCGGCGGCGGCACAAGCCAGTAATTCGGAGCGGCATAGGCCGCCAGGGCGGGGATAAGTGATGAAACAACCCTTGCTCCAGCTGGAACAACTGGAACGCTGCTTTCTTTCCGGTGATCAGGAAGTGAGCGTGCTCAAGAACATCAACCTGGCCATCTATCCGGGGGAGTTGGTGGCCATCATCGGCGCCTCCGGCTCCGGGAAGTCGACCCTGATGAATATTCTGGGCTGCCTGGACAGACCGACTCGGGGGGATTACCTGATCCGCGGTCAATCCACCCGCGCCCTGTCGGTAGATGATCTGGCCGCCCTGCGGCGCCATCACTTCGGCTTTATCTTCCAGCGTTATCATCTGTTACCCCATCTGGATGCGGTGGCGAATGTGGAGATCCCGGCCATCTATGCCAGCAATGACAAGGCAGCTCGTCGCCAACGCGCAACCCAGCTGCTCACCCGGCTGGGGCTTGCCGACCGGGTTGACCATCAACCCGGCCAGCTCTCGGGTGGGCAACAGCAACGGGTCAGCATCGCGCGGGCCCTGATGAATGGTGGCGATGTGATCCTGGCAGATGAACCGACCGGCGCACTGGACAGTCGTAGCGGGCAGGAGGTGATCACCATACTGCGCGAGCTGCATGCACTGGGGCATACAGTGATCCTGGTGACACACGACCCGCAGGTTGCGGCACATGCGGAACGGATCATTGAAATTCATGATGGCGAGATCGTGGCTGATCGGGTGCATAAGCCCGAGGCCTCCCAGCCAACCCAGCCGCCAGACACCATACCTGCTGCCGCTTCCATCGGTCCGCATGAGCAGATCCAGCCGGCCACTCCGGGTCCGCATTGGCGGGCTCGTTGGGGGCAATTCGGTGAAGCCTTCAAGATGGCGGGTATCGCCATGGCCTCCCATCGGATGCGGACCCTGTTGACCATGCTCGGTATCATCATCGGCATCATGGCCGTGGTCAGTGTGGTGGCGCTGGGGCAGGGCGCCCAACAAAAGGTGATCAATGACATCAGCTCCATCGGCACCAATACCATCGATATCTACCCAGGCAAGAGCTGGGGCGATGAACGGGCTGCCGCCATCGAAACCCTGGGACCTGCCGATCTGATTGCGTTGCAGGCTCAGGTGTATAGCGACAGTGTGACCCCGAGTCTGAGCAGCAATCAGCTACTGCGTTACGGCAACATCACCGCCAACAGCGCCATTGGTGGGGTGGGTGAGCAGTATTTCCGGGTTCGCGGCTACACGGCGGCGCAAGGCATGCTATTCAACGCCGACGATGTACAGCGGCAGGCGCAAGTGGTAGTCATCGACCACAACACCTGGAAAAAATTTTTCCCCCATGGTGAAGATCCCATCGGCGAAGTACTGCTGCTGGGCAGTTTGCCCTGTCGTATCATCGGCGTGACGAGTGAGAAGGAGAGCCCGTTTGGCAACTCCGACAGCCTGAATGTCTGGATACCCTACACCTCGGCCATGAGCCGCTTGCTGGGGCAGAATTTTTTCAGCTCGATCACGGTCCGGGTCAAAGACGGCATGTCCAATGCCATTGCCGAGCAGGGGATACTCAAGCTGTTAACTCAGCGTCACGGCAGCCAGGATGTATTCACCAATAGCAGTGACAGCATTCTGAAGACAGTGCAGAAAACCACGGACACCCTAGCACTGCTGATCTCGGCCATCGCTGTGATTTCGCTGATTGTCGGCGGCATCGGCGTGATGAATATCATGCTGGTTTCGGTCACCGAACGGACCCAGGAGATCGGCATTCGCATGGCCGTCGGTGCGCGCCAAAGCGACATCATGCAGCAATTCTTGATCGAGGCGGTGTTGGTCTGTTTGTGTGGTGGCGCTCTGGGAGTCTTGTTGTCACTGGGTATTGGTGTGGTGTTCTCCTGGTTTGTTCAGGCCATCAGCATGGTGTTTTCGTTTACGTCCATCTTGGTCGCCGTCGTCTGCTCGACGCTGATTGGCGTGCTGTTTGGTTATCTTCCGGCGCGCAGTGCAGCGCAGCTTGATCCGATTGAGGCGTTAGCCCGTGAATAGTCCATTTTCCCGCTCCTCTCATCGCCGTCCACTCCGGCAGCTCTCCCTTGCTCTGAGCCTGCTACTGCTGATCACCACGGGGTGCAGCGCGTTACGCTCCGAGTATCAGCGTCCAGCACTGGAGGTTCCAAGCCATTGGCAGCAAGCCGCGGTCGGACAACCGCAGCCGGAGATCTGGTGGCAAGCTTTTGCTGACCCCCAACTCGATGCGCTGATTGATCAGGTATTGCAGCGCAACAATGATCTAGCTGTCGCTGGCATCAAACTCCAGAAGGCCCGGTTGCAGGCCAATCTCACCGCCACGAATCGCACCCCGGATCTGGCGGTCAGTGCCAGTAGTCAGAGTTCGCGTTCGCTCTCCAATGGCAATAACTCGACACAGAGTCATAACGTCGAGGCCACCGTCAGCTACGAGCTGGATCTATGGGAACGACTCGCCAGCAGCCGGGATGCGGCCCGCTGGGAAGCCGAAGCCACGGCCCAGGATCAGGCCGCCACGGCGTTGAGTCTGGTGGGCACCACGGCACAGATCTATTGGCAAATAGCCTATCTGAACCAGAGTCTGAGCCTGGGTGAGGCCAGTCTGCAAGATACGCGGCGAGCCTTGGCTCTGGCGCAAATCAAGCACCAGGCCGGCGCCATTGATGGGATGGATCTCTTGCAGGCCGAGCAGGACTTGGCGACCCAGGAAGCCAGCCTGACCCAGATCCGGCAGCAACTGGAGGCCCAGCGCAATGGGCTGGCCATTTTGTTCAATGGCCCTCCCGAGCAGCGCCAAGCCGAGCGCAAGAGTCTGTACGGCTTGACGATCCCGCAACCCCAAGCCGGACTTCCAGCTGAATTATTGGCTCGGCGCCCCGATCTGCAGGCCAGTGAGCTCCGGCTGCGTTCGACCCTGGCCAGTGGTGATAACACGCGACTGAGCCTCTATCCGGTACTCACTCTAACCGGCAGTGCTGGCGGGCAGAGCAGTGATCTGAGCCGGGTCTTGCAAGATCCGGTCGGTACTTTGGGGGCAGGGCTGACGCTGCCATTCGTCAATTGGAATCAACAGCAGCTCAAGGTGCAGATTGCCGATGCGGACTATGCCCAGGCCGTGATTGTGTTTCGGCAGAGTCTCTATCAAGCGCTCTCTGATGTGGAAACCGCCTTATCGGCGCGCCAGCACGACCAGCAACAGGCAAAGCAGTTGCAACTGGCCTTCACGCTGGCACAGCGCAGTGAACAACTGGCCGAGGTGCGCTATCGGCAAGGTGCAACAGGTGTTCAGGAGTGGCTGGATGAGCAGAAAAAACGCCGTACCGCCGAGCTGGCGCTGGCCGAGAATCAGCTGAATCAACTGAATCACCAGATGGTGCTGCTGCAGGGGTTGGGCGGCTCACAAAGCTCCTATACCCGGTGATTGACGGGCTACAGAAGAAGACTGTGGCTAAAAAACACCCCTCGACTGAGCCGAGGGGTGTCTGTGATGGCTCTATGCCACTCAGTGCTGACTAGATGTCGGACTCCGCCACAACGGGCTGCAGATGATAGCAGAACAGGGCATCCAGCAATTCCAGCCCCTTATCCAATGCCTGTTCATCAAAATCGAACTGACTGGCATGGTGACCGGCACTCAGATCGGCGCCCAATACCAGATAGGCGGCCTGTCCGCCACTTTTCTGCACCCGCTCGACTAAGAATCCGGCATCATCGCTAGCTCCGAATGGTCGTTGGTGAATGACATTGAAGCCTAATTGACTGGCCAGCAGCGTCACTGTATGGACCAAGGCCGGAGAGTTATGGATGGCGATGGCTTCGCCTTGGCGGCGGATGCGGTAATCCACGTCATGGGCGAGGGCAGTGCCTTGCACTATGCGTTGTACCGATGAGAAGACATAGTCATTGAGTGGCGCTGTGGCGCCCCGGGTCTCGCCCTGCAACATGGCGTAGGCGGGCACCACATTGCGCTCGCCATTGCTGAGCAGCTGGCCGATATTCAATCGCGTCATACCATCCCGATGGCGCGGGATCGCCAGCATCTGGCCCACGGCCTGACAGGCAGCGGCGAGGGCATTAGCACCGGCATTCGGCTCCAGGCCTGCATGGGCGGCGCGGCCAATAAACTCAACATCAAACTTGGTTGAACTCAAAAAGCCATCCGGGCAGACAACCAGCTCACCACTGGCGGCATGGATACCCAGATGGATGGCGTAGAGTTGATCAATATCATCCAGCTCGCCACCTGCCGCCAGCGCCTTGCCCCCCCGGCAGCCTTCTTCGGCGGGCTGAAAAATCAGCTTGATGCGGCCCGACAACTGCTGCCGTTTTGCGGCCAATTGCAGCCCTAAGACCAGCCCTAGCGCCGCATGACCATCGTGCCCACAGGCGTGCATGCAGCCCGGATTTTGCGAGGCAAAACCGGCGCTGACCGGAAAATGGTCGGTCTGTTCAGACTCTTGCAGATGGACCGCATCCAGATCGACACGCAATGCAACACAGGGGCCCGGACGGCCGGTATCCAGCTCGGCAATCAGGCCGGTGAGGGAGATCTTATCCAACCAGAGGGGATCGGCACCCTGTGCCAACGCGCGACGCTTTTCTTGCTCTTCCTGGATCTGCCGTCCCATTACCGCCGAGATCGAGACAATTTGATCCCCTAGTTTGATGTCGTAGCCAACTTCAGCCAAGGCGGCGGCGATCAGGCTGGTTGTGCGGAATTCACACCAGGCAGTTTCCGGGAAACGGTGAAAATCCCGACGCCAGTGACGTAATAACTCATTCATGAAAGTTCTCCGCAAGGGTTCAGAGAGGGTCGACATCCGTAGCGATCGGCAACTGAGTAACCAGCAACTGGTCAATCTTGTAGCTGTCGATATCCACCACTTCGAATTTATAGCCAGCGAAGTTGACCGAGTCGGTCCGCTTGGGGATTTTCCGCAGGGTATACATCATAAATCCGGCGATGGTCTCGTAATTTTCCGCTTCGGGGAACTCGATGATATCCAGCGCGCGAATTACATCGTCGATGGGGGCTGCGCCATCAATCAACCAAGAGCGCTCATCCCGTTTGACAATCTGCTCTTCGAGGCTGTGTGACGAGACCAGATCGCCCATCAGGGTATTCATCACATCATTGAGAGTGATGATACCAACCACCAAGGCGTACTCATTCAACACTACGGCAAAGTCCTGCCGATTGACCTGAAAGCTGTCCAAGGTTTCCGAGAGTGTCAGTGAATCCGGGATCATCAGCGGGGCTTTGAGCAGGCTTTCGCTGCGCAACGAAACGCTTTGTTGCTGGATGATGCGGAGCAGTATGTCTTTGGTATCTACAAAACCGATGACGTGATCGATCACATCCTCACACACCAGAAACTTGGAATGGGGGTTATCCGCAATTTTCTGCTTCACCAGCTCCTCATTATCCAGCCGGTCGAAGAAGATGATGCTGTCACGAGCGGTCATGGCCGAGGGAACGGTTTTGGTATCCAGCTCAAACACGTTTTCAATCAGTTGATGTTCCTGTTTGCGCAAAGCACCGGCCTGAGCCCCGGCTGCCACCATGGCATAGACATCATCGGGGGTGATCTCTTCCTTGAGCTGAATGTGCATGTTGAACATCCGCAACAACAGGCTGGCGGCACCATTAAACAACCAGACCAGAGGCCGGAAGACCAATAACAACAAGCGCATGGGCCGAACGATCAGCATAGCGATGGACTCGGGCAACATCATGGCGATGCGCTTGGGAATGAGATCGGCGAACAGAATAAACAGGGAGGTCACGATCACAAACGACACCATGAAACTGATGCTGCCCAGCAGCGGCGGCTCCAGCCATAGCGTCAGCAAGTTTGAGATATAAGGAGTTAACGCGGATTCACCAATGATACCGGCCAGAATGGCAACGGCATTCAGACCTATGGTGACGACGGTGAAAAAATGGCCGGGGTGTACTTTTAGATCAAGAATTTGCTGGGCACTGATATGGCCATCCTCGGCCAACTGCTGCAGCTTCAACTTACGCGACGCGGCAAATGCGATCTCCGATGCAGTGAAAAACGCACTGGCAGCGATCAACCCAAGAATAATGAGAAGACTGGAAGTCATAATGGTTCTCGTAGTGGCGACAATACCGTCTGATAGACACGGAATGCGCTTAGAATAGCATGGCTCTGGGACTGTTTGATGACCAAACTTAACTTCGCATTATGGGGACCGGGGTTATGTTGAGGTCGCCGCCTGTATAATTTCATCGCCTTACAGGCGGTGATGTACCCCGTTTCGGGGGCGTAACATAACCGCGAATAATGCGAAGTGCTACAGGTGTCTTGCGATGTAGTAGCCCGCGAGTATGCCAAGTATCAGCCCCTGGGCGAATGTAAGTTTGCTGTTTTTCCCTGTCGGCCTAGCTGGTTTTCCTTCTCCCCGGGGACGCCGAAATTCCCGCGGATTGTAGATGTAGTCCCGCCTGTTTTTGTTCATGCGCAGTCCATTGCAATTGGTCACTAGGCCGCCGCAGGCGGTTCGGGGTTCTGTGACACCCGAACTTTAGTATGGATTCCCATACTACCCTTGTTTCTTCTTTGCTAGCTCTAGGTAGTCAGCTTCCTTCACTGACTCCAGCCCTTTCTTTATCAGCAGCTTCAGGATTTCCGTGTCTTTGATGCTGCACTTCGTTAGCACTACGGCGTCCACCGTTGCTTTTTCTACTTTTCGCCATGTTTGATCGTCTATGTGTTTGCTGGGCATTTTTGCTTGTCGTCTAGGTATTTACCCCGAGTATAAATCTAATTTCTAAGAAACTTGACATATTAGAAACGCAGGTCTTAGAATCGACTGTGTTTATAATTTCTTAGGTTCTAAGATGTTCTTCGACTGGCTGACTATCGAACAGGATTTCGGATACCAGCTCCCACTATTGGGGGATGTTGCTTATCAGCGCATCCATGTCAGCACGGGCGAGGGTAGTGCGCTATCTCAACCGGTTTTCCAACATAAGGGGTCGTTCTGCGACTCTGTTTCTGTGCGCATCCGTGGTTCCTCATTGCGCATATCGGGCAATCCATCCCGCTGGGGTCGTCTGGATAATCTATTTGGCCTGCCAACCGTCGATTCATGTGTTGCGGTGTTTAATGGCATTTGTGAGCAATTGGGCCTGCCTGTTTTCACTCGCTGCACGCGTGTCGATCATCTCCAGGCTGCCGAACATGACCGGCATGCTCTGGTTGCTGATGGTGCGATTATTCGTGAACTGCACACCACCTCTAATGTGGCAGTTGGTCAAGGCAATGAAGCTGATTATTTGTCGGGTTTATCGACACAGCGTTATCGCAATTCCATTCCTCGCCTTCACACAAATGGCACTTGTGTTGATTGGCTATCACAGAAGGGCAATTCCAGCCTTATTTATCCGTCTGTTTATGATAAGGGCCATGAGCTGGAATTACATGCCGCATCGAAAATTAAAAACGCATTTGGCGAGCAGGGTGACCAATACAAGCATATTTGCAATTTAATCCAGTATTGCCGCTCTGTTGGCGTTGTCCGTTTCGAGCAAAAGCTAAAAAGTCGTTATTTGCAAAAAGAAGGTCTGATGTATTGGGGGCTGTCAGACTATTCAAAATTGAATGCCCTACATGATGAATTTATCCGTTTAGATGAAAAATTGCAGGTGACCGCTATGGATTTTGAAACCATTTCAGAGCGTTTAATTTCCGCTGGCGTAGTTGATACAACCCGCGCCGCAAACACTACCGCCATGTATGCCATTCAATGGATGCACGGGCATACATTTGACTTTGACAAGTCGCAAGTGAAAACCCATCGCGCCAGATTGCGCCGAATTGGTGTTGATATTGCCCAGCGTTGCAATATTGCGAAATTCAGTCCTGTATTCGTTCGCGCCACTCGTGAAATTAAGCCGGTCGTCCTGGCTGCCCCGAGCTGGTACCAAATGCCGCGTAATCATTTGAGGGTTGCATAATGTCTTTGAGCTACGTTATTGCTATGACAAATATTTCGACTGATGAAGTTAAGTATTTTATGCAATTTGACATCATTGGTAATGTTATAACCACCAATTCTGTTTTTTCCGCTTTTAACTTTGGCGTTGATATGTCATCAGCTCGCTATGTTCGCAATCATGTTTTGCGTGAATATACGCAGAACGGTGATTGGCGCGATTATCATGTCAATGTGGTAGATGTTTGTTTAAATTCGGATGTTGAATCATGATTTGCGCTTTCTGTGGTCATGAAACTGAAAACTCATTCCACTTTTGTTTCCAATGTGGAAATAAGCTGTCCGGACATCTAACTGGGAAGCTCCGTTTCCAAAATTTGCGCCAATTAAATACCGCCGTTTTTGCTGATAAAGACGACACAATAGACGTTTGTTTTGATTTATTAAACCCATCGAGGTGATTTATGAAAGTTGAGATTCAATCCGCTGAAGTTATTACACAGTCCGGCCTGATTTCCAAGGGTCCTCGCCAAGGTCAGCCTTATTCAATCCGCAAGCAAACCGTTTGGGTTTATCTCGCGGGTTCGCCTTATCCGGTTCGTGCCGTTATCAATTTGGAAGATAACGCCGCACCGTATCAGCCAGGGGATTATGTTCTCGGCGAACAATCGTTCTATGTCGATAAATTTGGCGGTCTGGCATTAGGCCGACTGCAACTGATTCCGGCGTCAAAATAAATGGAACAAATAACACCCGACGATATCAATGCGGTAATTGATTTCCTTGCCGCTTGCCTGCTTATCGGGTGTTTTTGTTTGGGCTGGATAGCTGGGAGTTTCCGCTAATGGTTGCCGCCCATGTATCTGAAATACTCCAAGGGGGCTTTATTGGTTATTGCCTAGGCGCCTTTGGGATTGGCTGGGGAATATCATTCCTCTTTACTGCTGCAAAAAAAGCGAGTGAAAAAATATGACTACTGCAAAGAAGCTGTTGCTCAAAATCACCGGTGCTGGCGTCCTGATGGCCGCTGGCGCTTCCTCCGCGTTCGCGGCTCTGCCTGCTGTTGTGGGTACCACTCTGACCGGCATTCAAGAAGATGGCCTGTCGCTTGCCGACCTCGTATGGCCGGTACTGCTGGCGCTGCTCGGGGCTTCAATCCTGATGAAGCTGTCCAAGCGCTTTGGTAATAAAGTCTAAGGTCTAGCGACCGCCAGCACCCTCCTGGCCCGCAGGGTCAGGGGGGTGGTAAGGGAAGCATCCCCATGAAAAAAATCTCCCTGTTCCTTGTTTTATTCCTCGTTATTAACACCACCGCGAATGCCTTTTTACCGGTCATAGTCTGGGCAGTTGCTCGACAGGCTGCTGTCTATACTGCTGAATCTGTGGCGATAGGTGTTATTGCTAAGGGCTTTGCCGCAAATGACCCTTATGTTCGAACCACAGCGACAATAGGCCGCGCTCGCCTTGCTCAAAATATGGCTACATCTTTGCGTGGTCCTCGCTGGGTGGGGTTGGTTGCGCTAATGGCGGCGTTTGCTGGATTGGGTTGGGCTTATGATGAGGACATCGGTTTATTTCGAGAGGAACAGTCTTTACCGCATGAGGCATTGTGCGCTGTAAATGCTCAAATGATACCGCCCGACCAGTGCGTTTTGGCGGCGTTTGGGAAAGGTAGCAAGATTGGCGTTTGGACTCAGCCTAAAGTTGTCGCATGCGGTAATTTCCCTGGCGCGTGTGCGGCTGCTCAAACCGTATATCAGCAATATTATTGCTATAATGGTTTTTCTCCTGCTGGCTCAGGTTCTTGTGTGGGTAGTCCATCAACTGTTATTCGCTATGTCGATGCTGGCGAGGTTTTAAAAATTCAAATTCCTGCATCTGAAATTGAAGCTAAGGGTTTACCTCAATTAGCAGCCTCTCCGAACACGCTCGGTGATATGTTTGCCGGTGCCAATCCTGACATGCTAAATAAGTTGTTAGATGGCGCAACCGTTCCATATAACGCAACTAATCCCACTCCTGAAATGGCGCAATTGAAATCCGACTATCGAAATGGCCTTTTGCAGTCGCTTGACCCTAACGCCGCTCATTATGTAACACCTGAACAATTGAAGCAGGTTCAAGATTTGGTAGCCGCTGAGGATGCCGCGAATACTGATGACGGCACAATCGATGCGCTCAACGAAAAAATGAAACAGCCGCTTACGCAGGCACAGTATGAGGAAACCAACAAGAAATATTCTGATGCCGTGGATGCTGTTACTAACACTCTGCCGAATAATGACGCTGACTCTGAGTCAATCGATGATTCATTTAATAAACTCGATGGCATTATTACGGATATTCCGAATACGTCGCTTCCTAGTCCTGCGCATATTCAATTACCGCATTACACCGAATGTATGACGCTGAACCTGACAGACGGTAAGGGCCGCGAACTGGTTTTCCCGTCATCGAGTCAGTGTGAAAAAATCAATCAGATGAAAACGTTAATTGGGTATTTTTTGGCTGGCCTCGTAGCAATGGGGCTGATTTGGCAGTTATTAACCAGACCTCACGGGTGATTTATGGGTGCTGCAATCATTGGTTTTATGCGGGTCTTTTTTGGCCCGTTATTGGTCACGTTATTCAAAGTCGTTAAATTTGGTGCATTGCGTAAGGTCGCGGGGTGGGCTGCGCTGACGGCGTTAATTGCTGGCCTGTATGCCGCAGTGAATGCCGTTATTCTCGGCATCTCGTTAGTGATGCCACATTATCTGGTTGTTGGGGCCTCTTGGTTTATACCTGACAACTTCGATGAATGCGTTACCGCCTATTTAGCGGGTACCACGTTAATCACTCTCTATCGCTGGCAGCGCGAAGGGATTTTGTTTGCAGGGGGTCGATAATGCCGTGTTATCTCGTGTGTGGCCGAACGGGGCAGGGCAAAGGTCTTTGCTCTGTTGGTATGATGGCAGAAATGTATATCGCCCAGGGCAAACGAGTGGCGACAAACATGGACCTATTCCCCGAGCGGTTCAAGGACCCGTACAACGACAAAACGCGCATAATTCGATTACCGGACATCCCAACCGCGGATGATTTATACGCCCTAGGCATGGGCAATGATGAGCCTTGGGATGAGGATGCAAACGGCGTTCTGTGTCTCGATGAGGCATCCATTTTTCTGAATAATCGCGCCTGGAACGATAAGAGCCGGGCTCCGTTATTGGCGTATCTGATGCAGCGCCGCAAATTCGGCTGGGATGTGATTTTGCAGGTTCAAGATCAGAACTGTGTCGATAAGCAGGCGTTCGACGGCATGATCGATTATGTCGTGACGGCATCCTATGTGCGCAACATCAATATTCCGGTTCTGTCGGCGTTGATTAAGAACTTTCTTGGCGTTCGCCGCCTGATGTTCCCGAAGTGGATGCGCTGGCACACAGCTCGTATGGTCAATGCTGTTTCCGGACTAACGGAAGATGTTCACCGGTACCGTGGGCATTCTGTTTATCCGCTGTATGACACCACACAGGTGTTTAGTCGTGATTATCCCCATGGGATGCACTCGCTGTTGACGCCGTGGCATTTGCGGGGCCGCTATATGCCGCCAAAACGCGATATCCGCTATTGGCTGCGCTTTGGCGTTCGGTTGCCGCTGTTGCTGGTAATATCGCTGTGTGCGCTGTTTTCGCCGTCTGTGCGAGGCTGGCTCCACAGCTGCGCCGCTCACAAGTCCTCATGAGTCATGCTGGACGTGTCCAGCATATAAGGCGCTTGCGCCGCCACACAAGCCGAGCACCGCACTGGATAGGATCGCAAAACTTGCATGGCGCGTAGTTTTGCGGTGTTGTTGAACCTTGAAAACCTTCCTTCCTGCCAAACCTGGCTTTTTCTTGTAGCGCGCAGCGTCAGCCTTTGTTCTGTCTTTTGACTACCGAACATCATTTCGCATTATGGGGACCGGGGTTATGTTGAGGTCGCCGCCTGTATAATTTCATCGCCTTACAGGCGGTGATGTACCCCGTTTCGGGGGCGTAACATAACCGCGAATAATGCGAAGTGCTACAGGTGTCTTGCGATGTAGTAGCCCGCGAGTATGCCAAGTATCAGCCCCTGGGCGAATGTAAGTTTGCTGTTTTTCCCTGTCGGCCTAGCTGGTTTTCCTTCTCCCCGGGGACGCCGAAATTCCCGCGGATTGTAGATGTAGTCCCGCCTGTTTTTGTTCATGCGCAGTCCATTGCAATTGGTCACTAGGCCGCCGCAGGCGGTTCGGGGTTCTGTGACACCCGAACTTTAGTATGGATTCCCATACTACCCTTGTTTCTTCTTTGCTAGCTCTAGGTAGTCAGCTTCCTTCACTGACTCCAGCCCTTTCTTTATCAGCAGCTTCAGGATTTCCGTGTCTTTGATGCTGCACTTCGTTAGCACTACGGCGTCCACCGTTGCTTTTTCTACTTTTCGCCATGTTTGATCGTCTATGTGTTTGCTGGGCATTTTTGCTTGTCGTCTAGGTATTTACCCCGAGTATAAATCTAATTTCTAAGAAACTTGACATATTAGAAACGCAGGTCTTAGAATCGACTGTGTTTATAATTTCTTAGGTTCTAAGATGTTCTTCGACTGGCTGACTATCGAACAGGATTTCGGATACCAGCTCCCACTATTGGGGGATGTTGCTTATCAGCGCATCCATGTCAGCACGGGCGAGGGTAGTGCGCTATCTCAACCGGTTTTCCAACATAAGGGGTCGTTCTGCGACTCTGTTTCTGTGCGCATCCGTGGTTCCTCATTGCGCATATCGGGCAATCCATCCCGCTGGGGTCGTCTGGATAATCTATTTGGCCTGCCAACCGTCGATTCATGTGTTGCGGTGTTTAATGGCATTTGTGAGCAATTGGGCCTGCCTGTTTTCACTCGCTGCACGCGTGTCGATCATCTCCAGGCTGCCGAACATGACCGGCATGCTCTGGTTGCTGATGGTGCGATTATTCGTGAACTGCACACCACCTCTAATGTGGCAGTTGGTCAAGGCAATGAAGCTGATTATTTGTCGGGTTTATCGACACAGCGTTATCGCAATTCCATTCCTCGCCTTCACACAAATGGCACTTGTGTTGATTGGCTATCACAGAAGGGCAATTCCAGCCTTATTTATCCGTCTGTTTATGATAAGGGCCATGAGCTGGAATTACATGCCGCATCGAAAATTAAAAACGCATTTGGCGAGCAGGGTGACCAATACAAGCATATTTGCAATTTAATCCAGTATTGCCGCTCTGTTGGCGTTGTCCGTTTCGAGCAAAAGCTAAAAAGTCGTTATTTGCAAAAAGAAGGTCTGATGTATTGGGGGCTGTCAGACTATTCAAAATTGAATGCCCTACATGATGAATTTATCCGTTTAGATGAAAAATTGCAGGTGACCGCTATGGATTTTGAAACCATTTCAGAGCGTTTAATTTCCGCTGGCGTAGTTGATACAACCCGCGCCGCAAACACTACCGCCATGTATGCCATTCAATGGATGCACGGGCATACATTTGACTTTGACAAGTCGCAAGTGAAAACCCATCGCGCCAGATTGCGCCGAATTGGTGTTGATATTGCCCAGCGTTGCAATATTGCGAAATTCAGTCCTGTATTCGTTCGCGCCACTCGTGAAATTAAGCCGGTCGTCCTGGCTGCCCCGAGCTGGTACCAAATGCCGCGTAATCATTTGAGGGTTGCATAATGTCTTTGAGCTACGTTATTGCTATGACAAATATTTCGACTGATGAAGTTAAGTATTTTATGCAATTTGACATCATTGGTAATGTTATAACCACCAATTCTGTTTTTTCCGCTTTTAACTTTGGCGTTGATATGTCATCAGCTCGCTATGTTCGCAATCATGTTTTGCGTGAATATACGCAGAACGGTGATTGGCGCGATTATCATGTCAATGTGGTAGATGTTTGTTTAAATTCGGATGTTGAATCATGATTTGCGCTTTCTGTGGTCATGAAACTGAAAACTCATTCCACTTTTGTTTCCAATGTGGAAATAAGCTGTCCGGACATCTAACTGGGAAGCTCCGTTTCCAAAATTTGCGCCAATTAAATACCGCCGTTTTTGCTGATAAAGACGACACAATAGACGTTTGTTTTGATTTATTAAACCCATCGAGGTGATTTATGAAAGTTGAGATTCAATCCGCTGAAGTTA
>CAXXIF010000020.1:0-18448 GCA_963677375.2 Aeromonadaceae bacterium | reverse complement strand
CTTCGAACCCGCTGCTGGCCCCTCCCTGGTCTTCATCACCATACCGGCCGTCTTTGCCCAGATCCCCATGGGACACCTGCTGATGGTGGTGTTCTTCGTGCTAGCCGCCGTCGCCGCCACCGGTGCCATGCTCTCGCTGCTGGAGGTGCCGGTCGCAATCATCAACGAACGCTTCGGCCTGTCACGCCAAAAAGCCACGCTGCTCAGCCTGCTGATCCTGGCACTGATGGGGTCGACGTGTGCTCTGACCAATAGCACCCTGGCCGAGTTCAAACTGTTTGGCCTGACCATGTTCGATCTGTTCGACTACCTGTCGTCCAATATTATTCTGCCGGCTGGGGGTATCTTTATCGCCCTGTTTGTTGGCTGGGTCTGGGGCTTTGACAAGTTGAAGCTGGCGCTTTCCAACCATGGAGCCCTCTCCAATGAGGGTCTGGTGCGGGTGCTGTTTTTCCTGCTGCGCTATGTCTCGCCCCTGCTGATCCTGCTGGTGATGCTCAAGGGTCTGGGCGCATTTTAACGGCCTCGATAGACACTCCGCATGAAACGGGCAGCCCTTTAGGCGCCCGTTTTTTTTTTGATATCACCGTAAGATCAAGAACTTATCCGGGTAAAAAATGCGCGGCACGATAGTCTGAACCCGGCTTTTCCCGTACAGTAATCGCTCGGTGATGGAATCGGGGAAGCCCATGTTCAATACGCTGCACAGACTGCTGGTCCCCCCTGGCACTACTGCTGGCACTCGGTATGGCTGCCCTGATCGATTATCAGAAAGCCAGCGTCCCCATGGTACGAGCGCAGCCCAAACATTCGGTGTATGTGCTGGAATCGCCCCGTTATGTCGTTGTCCTGCAACGGGGAGAGAGAGCCCTCGCGTTGGGTCCCTGGTGCTACGGACTCCTTACCGGAGCCCAAGCCTTTGCCAGTGTCAGTGAAGCCAGCGACTTTGTCCGTCTGCAGGGGCTAGACCCGCAGCAGTGGCAGATTTATCAGGTTTCAGGGGATTACCAGCTGGATGTCACCGATGGGGTTCTGAACAAGACCTTGCAACTGGTTCGCCCCTTGCCCTTTAACCACTAGCCATTCATTTCAACCGTTGCAGGAGCGACGGTGCAGCATCAAGGAAGCACAGCATGCCATTTCAACTCAGAGCCATGTCCAGTGAAGACTACCCCGCCGTGATGGCGTTGTGGCAACAAAGTGAGGGATTGACCCTGCGCGAAGCCGACTCGGCGACCGCCATCACCGCCTACCTGTTGCGGAATCCCGGTTTGAGTTTTGTTGCCCTGACGGGGACTCGACTGGTGGGTGCCGTGCTGGTGGGAACGGATGGGCGACGGGGCTATCTGCAACATCTCACTGTGAGTGAGTCGTCACGGGGCCAGGGTATCGGCAAGGCCCTGCTGGCTGCCGCCATCGCCGCGTTACACGGCATTGGCATCGACAAGACCCCATCTCATGGTGCTTGCCGAGAATGAGGCGGCCATGACTTTCTATCGCCATCTGGGATGGGCAGAACGCGCCAACATTCGGCTGTTCTCGTTCAATGCCAGCGGCCGCGACAATTGCTGACAGGAGCAGTTGACCATTCCTGGCGCCAAGGGTTCTATGTCCATGACAATGGGTCTGTGTGTCAGCCCATCACCACTGAGGTTCCCACACAATGCTGATGTTGTTTGATCCCCATACCCTGCTCACCATCAGTCTCGGCAATATGTTGATCGGTCTAGTGACCATGGCGTTGCTCTGGGTACTGAATCGCGATACCCCTGGAGTCAATTACCTGCTGCTAGCCGCTGCGCTCATCATCGGTAGTCTGCTGATGCTGCTGCAAGATGAGCAGTTGCTCCGTATCCCCCACTGGCAGCGTATCCTGGGAGTCAATCTGCCCTACGTCACTGCCCTCTGGCTGGTTTCGGCAGGGCTTTACCGTTTTCTCGCCCCGTCCTATTCCCTGGCGGCCGATCGGCTGTTTCCTACTGATCTATGGGCTGAGCCTGGCTTGGCTGACCTGGATACAGCCTTCCCCCCTGCACAGATCCATTCTGACAACGGCGGCCTTCCTGGTGAATATGCTGTGGAATATTCGCTATGCCCAGTTGTGGATGCGTCAACGCTACCCCTATACCTATCTGCTGATGCTCATTCTGGGTGGTGGGATTATTGGCCTCCTGCTATGGCGTTTGAGCCTGCTATCGCCACAGCAGGAAGAGGCCATGGCCTCCCCTGCCATGACGCTGCTGTTCTTCGCCATGATGACCACTCATCATCTACTCACGCTGTTGTTTATCTCGTTGAGCCATGAAAAAAAGAGTGAACTCCTGATCCAGGCCGCGACCCATGATCCGCTAACCAACTTATTGAATCGTCGAGGCATGCAACTGGAAATCGAACGCTGGCAACAAGCGGCACCTAACGCCAGTGGGGCTGTCATCCTCATCGATGTGGACCATTTCAAGCGGGTGAACGATACCCTGGGTCATGATAAGGGTGATGAAATACTACGTTGGCTCGCCGATACCCTGCTGCCCCTGCCGGTCGCTGGCCACGCCTCGCGCCACGGTGGTGAGGAGTTTTTGCTATTCCTACCCGATATTCATCTCTCAGACGCCACTGCGGTGGCCGAGCAGTTACGGCAACGACTGCTGGATTGTCCGCCTGCGGGGCTGATCGTTACCGCCAGTTTCGGCGTCGCGCCACTGCTCGCGTCCCTATCATTGCGTGGCGCCCTGCACGAAGCTGACCTGGCGCTCTATCAAGCCAAGGAGTCAGGACGCAATCGGGTGGAGACAGCGCCCTTTTCCCAGTATCCGGTTACTTGACGACCGACAGGTGTTGATACAGCTTCAGGGTCTCATCAGGGTCACACAGTTGGGTACCGTGACGTAACGTGGCGGCGGTTCCGGCCGCCACCCCATAGCGCACCATCTCCGCCAAGCCGGCACCCGCGGCTAATTTCAGGCACATGGCGCCCACCATGCTGTCTCCGGCACCGACCGTACTGAGCTTCTTCACGGGAGGCGGAACGACCCGCACACTCTCATCTGCGCTGATCGCCAGGGCGCCCTGGGGGCCTAGCGACACCACCACCAGCTTGCTGGCCCGACGGGCAATCAGAGTCCGGGCCGCCGCGACAATGGCACCCTCGTTATCCAGCGCCTGGCCCGTCAACTCGGCGAGTTCCGCCTGATTGGGCTTAATCATCAGCAAGCCCCCTTCGTGAACCGCCGCCGCCAGTGCCGGGCCTGAGCTGTCGACCACACAACGCAGATGATTCTGTTTGGCAAACACGATGAAGTCGATCAGATCGGCCACATCCATCCCCGGTGGCAGACTACCGCTGATCACCAGTAATGAATGGGCAGGCAGGGCGGCTACTTTCTGGCGCAGGCCATGGATCTCCTCGGCGCAGAGGCTAGCTCCAGGCATCACGAACCGATATTGCTCACCCGTACTTTGTGCCAGCACATGCAGGTTTTGCCGAGTCCAGTCCTGTGTGGACTCCACGGCTACCTGTAGCCCCTCCGCTCGCAACAGCTCCGCCAGATGCTGACCCGTGGGACCTCCCGCCGGGAAAATAGCCAACGCCTTACCCCCCAGACGCTGGATGGCCCGCGCGACGTTGATACCCCCCCCCCCCGGTTCGAATACCGGTTGTGCGCAGCGTAACTTGCCCTCGGGATAGATCTTGTTGGTGATGGTGGCGCTATCAAGCGAAGGGGAAAAGGTCAGGGTTGCAATGTGGCTCATCAAACGCTCCTTGAAGAGACAGATATGATCTATTTCTCATCATCAGACAGGGTGGGCACCAATACAAGTGCCACTGCAGACTCAAGCTCGCTTCTGTGGCCGAAAAGCGATGTCGGGTTGCCGGCATCTAGTCTCTGCGCCCTGAGTGTGGCAGGCTAAGACGATTCCACTAGCAGAGATCTGTTCATGGCCCAACCCGAGTTGCTGACCCCTCGTCTGTGTCTGCGCCCGTTTACCCAGGTGGATGCCCCGCGTGTCCATACATTGGCCGGGGATCGTGACGTCGCCGCAGGCTGTGTCCTGATCCCCCATCCCTATCCGGCTGGATTAGCTGAACGCTGGATTGCCTCCCATGCCGAGGCTTGGCAACACCAGATAGCCGTGATTTATGCCATTACCGAGCGAACATCCGGGCTGTTGCTGGGCAGCATCAGCCTGATGTTGAGTGAACAGCGACAGGCGGATCGTAGCATCAAACTGGTTGGCAATCTTGGGTACTGGCTCGGGCGGGAATATTGGGGGCAAGGGTTGATGAGCGAAGCAGTTGCCGCACTACTGGATTTTGCCTTTCACGAGCTAGGCGTCGATCGAGTCGAGGCAGAACACACGCCGGAAAATCCGGCTTCAGGTCGGGTGATGGAAAAAAATGGCTTCATCTACCTAGCCGATCACCTGCGAGATGAGCCGGACCATGCTCCCTGCCTCCTACGCCATTACGCCCTGGAGTGGTCCCAGTATCGACAATGGCACACCTCTCCCCAGCTCGCCGCCCCGGCAAAGGTTAACCACGCCTAGCCCGCCGGTGAACCCACCACGGGCTCTGCCCGGTCTGTTTCAGCCTGTACCTCGGCCTGTAACCAGCGCACAAAGCTTTGTACCGCAGGCCGCAGACGGGTGCGCGGCGTTTGTAACAAGTAATAGGAATAGGGACAGGGCAACACCACATCGAATAGCTGTACCAGGCTGCCCTGCTGCAACTCGGTGGCCACCAACGAGCGCCGGGCCAGCGCAATCCCCTGCCCCGCCAAGGCCATACTGACGATCTGGGCCGAATCGGAAATAGTGAGATTGTGATAGGGGGTAAACCCCGTGGCCCCCGCCAACGCCAGCCAACTGGACCAGTTGAACGACTCCAGCGAATTATCCTTGAGCAGCGTGAAGCGATGCAGATCGGCAGGGGATGCCGGGGTACCCTGTGTCGCCAGTAATCCCGGTGAAGCAACCGGAAACAGTTCATCATCCATCAGATGCGTCACCTGCATCCCAGGGTAATTCCCGCTCCCGAAGCGGATAGCCAGATCCAGCGCCGAAGTCTGCAGATCCTGGAGCTGATCACTCATCGACAACCGCAACTCGATCTGCGGACAGCATTGGCTGAAGTGGCTCAAGCGAGGTAGTAACCAGCGGCTGGCAAACGACGGCAACAGTGTGATGGTCACCACCCTGTCATCATCCTGCCGCTTCAATTGCCGCCACCCCTCCTCCAACTGAGCGAAACCTTGAGCCAGATAGGGCCGTAGCCGCTCTGCGCTGGCGGTGGGCTTCAACTGGCGGGAAGTGCGCTCGAAAAGCAGACCCAGCTCGCTCTCCAACTGCTTGATATGCTGACTGACGGCAGATTGGGTAATAAACAGTTGCTCGGCAGCCCGACTAAAAGAGCCAGTGCGCAAGACCGCCTCCAAAACCGCCAGCGCCTTGAGACGATGCATCAGTACAGACATAAGCCCACCTTATCAATACTGCAGTTTTTCGCGTTTGAACCTTGCCCCCCCGAAATGGGACATTGGCGCCACAACAGCTCTAGCAGGAAGCTAACATGGATATTCAATCCAGAAAACAGACCGAGGGCCTCCGCCCAAAATCATTAGAATTTCTTAAATTGATAGCCCGGAGTATCCAGCGGTGGCGGCACAACCGGCGAACCCGGCAACACTTGGCAGAGCTCAGCGACTACCAACTCAAAGATATCGGCATCACTCCCAGTGAACGCCGACATGAGGTCGACAAGCCATTTTGGCGCTAAAAAAAACGGCCCCTGACGGGGCCGTTCTTCTGCAGCACAGAGGCTCATTTCTTGGCGGCTTCAGCCTTGACTTCAGCGTTGGCGTCAGCCGGTTTGTCCTTGCCGATAGAGAGCAGTTCCACTTCAAAGATCAACACGGAGTTGGCTGGAATGGAACCTGCACCCTGAGCGCCATAGGCCAGCTCGGAAGGCAGGTAGAACTTGTACTTGGAACCCACGGTCATCAACTGAACGCCTTCGGTCCAACCCGGAATAACGTGATCCAGCGGGAACTCAGCCGGCTCTTTACGATCGACGGAGCTGTCAAACTTGGTGCCGTTGATCAGGGTACCAGTGTAGTGAACCTTGACCATGTCGGAAGCTTTCGGCTTCGCGCCCTTGCCTTCGGTGATCACTTCGTACTGCAGACCAGACTTGGTCACAGTCACACCCTTCTTCTTGGCATTTTCTTCCAGGAATTTCTTCCCGGCTTCCAGGTTAGCCTTGGCATCGTCAGCGGCTTTCTTGGCAGAGGCTTCATTGATTTTCTGATCGTAATTCTTTAACGCTTTTTCCAGTTGTTCTTCGCTCAGCAGAGACTTCTTAACCAGACCATCTTGAACGCCCTTCATGATCATGGCGTTGTCCAGCTTGACACCCAGCTCTTGCTGACGCGCCAGAGTATTGCTGATGTAGCGGCCCATGGATTGACCAATGGCATAGGCAGAGGTCTCTTCGAAAGTCTTCAGTGCTCCGCTGGCGGCCGGAGCCGCAGCGTCACTCTTGGCATCCGCTTTCACTTCTGCCTTGGCTTCCGCCGCTTTCCCTGCGTCAGCAGGCTTTGGCTCATCTTTTTGGCAACCGGTCATTACGAGGGCCATGGCCGCAGCCAGCAGGGAAACTTTCAGGATCTGTTTCATTATCTTCTCCAAAACACCAATTTCAGCTCTCTGTGCTAGTAATAGAGAGGCTCGTCATAATAAAGCGTTTAATACTAACCGCACTCGGGCGCGGAACAACAGGCCTCGCACGGCAATTATCAAAAAATAGTGAGCCAGATTGGGTCTCCACGGGCTGGTAGCCATTTCAAAATCTGGTTTTCGTGATTTTTCTACAGTCGGTTGTTGTCCAGATCGGGGACAGGCTATCATGGGCCCCCATTTTCATGCCGGCACCCCAGCCGCCAAACGAGGTCAAGATGCCACAGGAACTCAGTGCGCGGATCGAATATCTGGAAACCCGGGTCGCGTTTCAGGACCATGCCATCGAGCAACTCAGCCAGGAATTGGCGGAGCAACAGCGACAACAAGACAAGCTGCGTCAACAGATGGATGCCGTAATTGCTAAATTACGGGAGGGCGGCAGCTCGCAGATTGCCAGTCAATCAGAAGAGACGCCTCCACCCCACTATTGAGAAACACCCGGTTAAGTAGTCTAAAAAAACGCCCCCAACTGAAGTTGGGGGCGTTTTTTATGGCTGACTCATGACACCGGCAGCACTGAGGAATTGGGCAGGCACGCCGTTCAGCGCCCTACCCGACACTCAGCCTTGCCTGGGCCATCGATGCCGCTGACGGGTACGGCAGACCAGACGCAGAGACTCACGATGACGGGATTCGAGAGTTCGCGCCAGCGTAGTCTCATCCAAGCCGATATCTCGCAACAGGTGCCCTGAATAGTGACCCAACTCGGCACGGGCTTGGCGGACAGCACTGCGCAGACGCGCCTGCTCCAGCGCCACATCCGCCTTCACACACCACAGAGCCAGATTCATCAATACAGAACGACGCATAACACACCTCCAAAAGGTTCTTGAGGAGGCCGGGGGACAATACGACTGGGGGGTTTTCGAGGTTCCACAGTCCGCTTGTACCGCGGCCTGTGAAAATTAAGATCAGGCAGCGGACCGAATGGCGGTCGCTTTATCAGTGCTCGGGTTAACGGAGAACATGACAAGATGTCGTAGTGAGAATGGGCTCATCTTTGCTCTCCTTCCGTGACTGAAAAACCGCGTCGATCCTGACTGCCGGAGCAGTATGCAGAAAAGCGTTTGCGCATACAATCGTCAATTTGCGTCATAAGCAGCACTGCCAAGGCAACTTATCACCCTTTGTTAGCAGTTTACGCCAGAATATTAATCATGATTGGAGTTATCCACCAGCACTTGGGGCCCGGGTAAAAAGCAGACAGCATAATGCTGCGAATTTGTACGTTGCGCAGATATAGAAATAATTTTTTAGCCGCAAAAAAAAACGGCGGAGCCCTGCTCCGCCGTTATGCCATGGGTCACTGGCGTACTGATTAACCCTTGTAGATCTTCGGGTTGAAGACATCGCGCAGCCAATCCCCCAACAGGTTGATGACCAGCACCAGCAGCACCAGACACAAGCCCGGGAAGGCGGTGATCCACCAGGAGCCGGAGAACATGTAGTTAAAGCCGATGCTGATGAGCGAACCCAGCGACGGTTTATCCACCGGCATCCCCAGCCCGAGGAAGGAGAGTGCCGCCTCTGACATGATGGCGTTGGCGACCTGTACGGTGGAGATGACCAGGATCGGCGACAAGCAGTTCGGCAGAATATGGCGGAACATGATGCGCGGAGCCTTGAAGCCCATGACCCGTGCCGCTTCCACATATTCCTTCTTCTTCTCGGCCAATACCGAGGCGCGAATGGTCCGCGCGTACTGCGGCCACTCGGAAATCCCGATAATTACCACCAACATCAGGATGGCATATTGGGAATAGAACTCTCCGCCCAGCGCGGCCTGGAAGATCGCCGAGACTATGATAGCCACCATCATGGTCGAGAAGGACAATTGCACATCGGCGAAGCGCATCAGCAGGTTATCAATCCGTCCTCCGGCATATCCGGCAATCAGCCCCATCACGATCCCCAGCACCAATTGCAGGCCAACGGCAAACAGCCCTATGGTCAGCGATACCCGGGAGCCATACAGCATGGTACTCAGGATGTCGCGACCCTGATTATCGGTGCCGAGCAAGAAGCGTTGGTCCCCACCGTCCAACCAGGAGGGTGGTAATTCGGCATCCATGATGTCATAGGCTGCCTGATCATACGGATTATGAGGGGCAATCCAGGGCGCCATCAGCGCCAACACCACATAGCCGACAAAGACAGCCATACAGAACATGGCCACCTTGTCTTTGAGAAAGTAATACACCAAGTCGGACTGACGGAAACGGGCCCAACGGCTGAGGGTTTGCATTTGACTCATGTTCAGGCTCCCTTGCCGGTCAGATTGACAGTTGGATTGATCACACCATACAGCAGGTCGACCAGAGTATTGGTGACCACGAATATCAGCCCCACGAAGATGACGTAGGCCGTAATCAGGGGGGTATCCACCCGGTTGATCGCCTCAAGGAACAGAAAGCCGGTACCCGGCCACTGGAACACGGTCTCGGTCAGAATGGTGTAAGCCACCATGGTACCGATCTGCACACCGCCGACGGTAATGACCGGCAGCATGGTGTTTTTCAAGGCGTGTTGATACCACACCTTTTTCTTGTCGAGCCCCTTGGCCCAGGCAAATTTCACATATTCGGAGCTGAGGACTTCCAGCATTTCCGAGCGCACCAGCCGGATAAACAGCGGCAACATGATGGAGGAGAGGGCAACCGACGGCAGGATCAGATGCTTGATGCCATCCCAGGTGAAGAAGCCGGAATCCCAGCCCAGCAGGTTCAAGGTCTCACCCCGCCCGTAGGAGGGTAGCCATCCCAGCTGTACCGAGAAGATATACATCAGCAAAATAGCGGTCAGGAACACAGGAACCGAGATGCCAATAATGCTCGCCCCCATGATGCACTTGGTGAAGAAACTTCGGGGATGGATCGCCGAGTAAACCCCCAGCGGGATCGACAGCACTATGATAATCAGGCTCGCCCCCAACACCAGTTCCAGCGTCGCCGGCAGCTTGGCGAGGATCACCTGCAGCGCAGGTTTCTTGAAAATAAACGAGGTGCCCCAGTCACCGTGCACCACGCCGATCAGGAAGCGACTGTATTTGACCATGAATGGGTCATTGAGTCCGAGTTTATCGCGCAGCGCTTCCCGTTGGGCTTCAGAGACGCTCTGCCCAACCATTTCGCGCAGCGGATCACCCAGATTATCCTGAATGGCAAATGCCACCAGGCTGATGACGAACATCACAACCACGGCCTGAACCAGCCGCTTTATCAGAAACGTAAACATGCAGGAATATCCTTGCCCATCGAAACCCGATGATGCCGATGGTTTTTCTTACTACTCACGAAACAGGACGTCCTGCTCCCTCTCGGGATCAGGACGCCTGTCTGATTACACCGGCCGGCCAACAGGTCGGCCCGGATGGTCTTACTCGCTGACCTTCAGATTGCCATAAACCGGCAGATCCCGACCGTTGACGATCGCTTCGACGTTCAGCGTGCTCTTGCCAGCCCAAGCCAGGTTTTGCCACTGGATGGGCAGCACGGCAGCATCATCCGCCAGGATCGTTTCGATCTTCTTCAGCATCTCGGAACGCTTGGCCACATCCACTTCGGCATTGGATTCAGCGATCAGCTTATCCACTTCCGCATTGGAATAATGACCGCAGTTGTACTGACCCTTACCGGTCTTGTCATCACGAGTCTGCACCAGATACTCGAAATAGTTACCGGAGTCGACGGTGTCAGATTGCCAGCCGATGATCTGCATGTCACTGGCACACTTGTCGAATTCCGGCCAGTACTGGGCCTTCGGCATGGTCTTCAGCTCAACCTTGATGTTGATCTTGGAGAGCATGGCAGCCACGGCCTGAGCAATCTTGGCATCGTTGATGTAGCGGTTGTTGGTGGAGATCATGGTGATCTTGAAGCCCTTCTCGTAACCCGCATCCTTCATCAATTGCTTGGCCTTGGCCAAGTCGAAGGCCGGAACCAGAGCATCAACATGGCCCAGATAACCAGCAGGGCTCAGTTGACCCGCAGGAGTCGCGAAGCCCTTCATGATCTTCTCGACGATACCCGATTGATTGACCGCGTAGTTGACGGCTTGGCGCACACGCTTGTCTGCAAAGGCCGGTTGAGTCTTCTGATTCATTTCAAACATCACGATACGGTCGCTGGGCTCGGTCACGAACTTGATGTTAGCGGCCTTCTTGATGCGATCCTGATCGTTCGGCGCCACCGGGCCTATCATATCGACATCGCCAGACAACAAGGCGGCAACACGGGTCGCGTCTTCCTTGATCGGAACTATCTTCAGTTTTTCGACGTTACTGCCGGAAGCCTTGTCCCAGTAATCCGCATTGCGTTCCAGCTCCAGCTTGACGCCCTGTTCACGGGTCACGACCTTATATGGGCCGGTACCGGAAACGTGGGTTGCCGCATAGGTACCGGCAGCCTTGACGATCTCGGCCTTATCCTTGCCATCTTCGGTGGTGCCGGTATAGAACTTGGAGTCCATCGGGAATATGTAGGTGGCGTTTTGCAGGGCCAACGGATAAGGCACCTTGGCGACCAGATCAACGGTAAAATCATCAACCTTCTTCAGACCTTCATAGACTTCAAACAGTCCCTTGTAGTCTTCAGACTTCATGATGCGGTTGTAGGTCCAGACCACGTCATCGGCAGTGAACGGGTTGCCGGAATGGAACTTGACGCCCTTGCGCAGATGGAAACGCACAGTCTTGGCATCCAGTTGTTCCCAGCTTTCAGCCAGACGACCTTCAAACTTCATGTCCTTGGTCAGACGCACCAGCGGATCGTAGGACATATGGGCAAACTGCAGGATACCGCCCGACAGTTGCTCATAGACGTCCAGTGATTCCGGATCTGAATCCAGAGCCACGGTCACATTAGCGGCATACAGGTTGAAGCTCACGCCTGCAGCAAACAGCGCGGCTGCGATCTTGGTAAATCCTTTCTTCATTGCTTACTCCGTGTTGCTGTTGTTGTTGTTTAGTTCCGGTTACCGACTCAGCCTGCGATCTGCAGACCGTCGCGACTCATCCCCTTGAACTCCGGCATCAGGGAAATCAACTTACGGCTGTACTCATGTTGCGGAGCCGTAAATAGTTGCTCGGTCGGGGCCACTTCCAGCAGAGCCCCCTTCTGCATCACGCCAATGCGATCACACATCTGGCGGATGACGGGTAAATCATGGCTGATAAACAGCATGGTCAACTTCAATTCGTCCTGCAAATCCTTGAGCAAATTGAGGATCTGCGCCTGCACCGACACATCGAGCGCCGAAGTCGGCTCATCACAGATGAGCAACCGGGGCCGAGTAGCCAAAGCTCGGGCGATGGAGATCCGCTGCCGCTGACCACCGGAAAACTCATGGGGGTACTTCAAGGCGGCCAGACGCCCCAGCCCCACATGATCCAGCAGATCGGCAACAATTTGAGCGATCTGTTGCTCGCTTTCCGCTAACCGATGGAAACGGATCGGCTCGGCTATGATATCGCCCACCTTCATCCGCGGATTCATGGAGGAGTAGGGATTCTGGAACACCATCTGCATCTGCCGACGGAAGGGGCGACGCTCTTTTTCACTCTTCAGCGCCGTCAGATCAATATCTTCAAAGACGATCTTGCCCTCATTGGGCGGATACAGACCGGCAATGACCCGGGCAATAGTCGATTTTCCGGAGCCGGACTCACCGACCAGACCAAAGGTCTCGCCTTCCTGGATCTCGAAGCTGACATGGTTATTGGCCTGCACATATTGGCGG
The DNA here is from genome assembly GCA_963677375.2 of Aeromonadaceae bacterium. GTDB lineage: Bacteria > Pseudomonadota > Gammaproteobacteria > Enterobacterales > Aeromonadaceae > Pseudaeromonas. The sequence goes on along the minus strand of CAXXIF010000020.1, from coordinate 5,977 downwards.
CGAGACTCGAAGATGGAATCCTTGGTGACGAATTTCAGGCTGACATCTTCGACCCGCAACAAGGCCCCCTGATGCGCCCGTTGTACCATGGCCTGACCCAGCCAGTGATTTTTCAGATCCAGCGGTTGGCTCTCGCCTGCCTCTTCGATGTAACTGACCAGCGGGAAGCGCACTAGCTTGATATCGGAACGCGGCACCGCCGCGATCAGACTCTTGGTATAGGGGTGTTCCGGCTCGCCCAACACCTTGGCCGTTGGGCCAATCTCCATCAAATCGCCACGGTACATGACGGCCACGCGGTCGGTAACATTCGACACTACGCCCATATCATGGGTGACCAGCATGCAGCCGACCTGACGTTCTTTGCACAGCGCCTTGATGAGTTCGAGGATCTGATCCTGAATCGAAACGTCCAGCGCCGTGGTCGGTTCGTCGGCAATAATGAACTCGGGATCTCCAGAGAGGGCGATGGCAATGACCACCCGCTGACGCATGCCTCCCGAAAACTGGTGCGGGTACTGCTTGATGCGGATTTCCGGCTGCGGAATACCCACGGAGGTCATCAATTCAATGGCGCGCGCCTGGGCGGCGGCCCCCCGCAATTCGGTATTCGCCTCAATGGTTTCAACCAGTTGGCGCTCGACGGTAAATAGCGGATTCAGCGAGGTCATAGGGTCCTGGAAGATGAAACCTATATGGGCACCACGCACCTTGCGCATCTCTTCCGGGGTCAAACCCGAGATTTTCTTCCCGTTCAGATAAACGTCACCACGGGCGATCCGGCCCGGAGGACTCAACAGATCGATGATGGCGTTCCCGATCGTAGATTTACCGGCACCCGATTCCCCGACGACGCCGAGGATCTCTCCTTTCTCGATGGTAAAGGAGAGATCCTTGACCGCGGCCATCACACCACGGCGAGACGGATATTCGATCCGCAGGTTCCTGACTTCAAGCAAGGACATGACACAACCTCGACAGGGCTCACACCCTGAATCTGTTACTTCCTGTTTATACCTTCGAACAGCACTGTCAAAGGCGGTTTATTCTGTATTTTCGCGCGTAAACCGGTGTAAGTTACTTCGTTTATTATGCTGTGTAAATCATACATCCTCAGATAGATATGCAACTTATCACTATGCTTATTAATTTTTTAAGAATAATAAACTAAAAATAAGCCAATCCAGCCGCAGATAGCATGGACACAAAGCAAACACTCAACTCAATATTTCACAAAACCAGGCAGAAGGCAGTAAAACACCCTGTTTTTTATATGGACTCACACGGTCACAATTCGCAACTTGTTCGTTACAATCTCGATTCGTTGCTATTTTACGCGGGTAAATCAGGCAACAGACGACATAACGTCTGCTACCATGATTTGCGGCATTTAGATAGAAAGCACGAAATGTGCCAGGATTTGCAGAGTTAGACAGGCGAAGATCCCGGCCACTATATCGTCCAACATGATGCCAAGCCCCCCCTTGACCTGACGATCAAACCAGCTGATGGGCCAGGGTTTGAAAATGTCGAACAGACGAAACAGCAGGAAGCCAATGAGAATCCACAGCCAGCCACTGGGAGCCAGTAACATGGTAATGCCGAAGCCCATGAACTCATCCCAGACAATACCACCATGGTCCTCCATGCCAATAGCCTTGGTCGCCGAATCACAGATCCAGACTCCAGCAATACAGCCGATCAACAGCAAGGAGCCGTAAGCCCACAACGGCCACTGCATCACCAGCAGGTAAAATGGAATAGCGGCCAGAGTGCCGAATGTACCCGGCGCTTTGGGGGATAGACCGGAGCCAAATCCCGTCGCCAGCCAATGCAACGGGTTACGCCACGACAGGCGTCTGAGTTCAGGTTTAATCATCTCGTCTCCTTGAGTTTCATACCGTTGCCGGCTGGAAGTGGTCCCAGCCCTGCAAGACTAATGCTTGCGGCTGCCCCTGCTGTAACCACTGTATGTGCGGTTCACCCGCCACGATACGGCCAATTTCCGTCACCGGAACCGCCGCCGCCTGCAGAGCCAGCGCCAGCACACCTCGTTGGGACTCGGGCAACGTGAAGCAGAGTTCGTAATCATCCCCCCCCGCAAGTGCCAGTTGCCAAGCCTGTTCGTTTGGTAAATCCGACAGCGCGGGCGAGAGTGGCAGTTGACTCAATTCGATCTGAGCACTGACACCAGATGCCTTGAGAATATGCTGCAGATCGGAACTCAGTCCATCGGAAATATCCAGACAACTGCTGGCCAGATTTCGTAGCGCCATCCCCGTCAGAATCCGCGGTTCCGGTTGCTCCAGACGGGATATCACGGCAGGCAACAGCTCTGGCGCCACATGACACTTCCCTAAACAGTGTTGTAGCGCCAGGGCTGCATCCCCCAATTGCCCCGTCACAAACACGGCATCCCCGGGCTGGGCACCATTTCTGCGCAAAACGCCCCGTTCTGGCACAACACCCTGGATCGAAACCGTGATGGATAACGGGCCCCGGGTCATATCCCCACCGATCAGCTCGACATTATAGAAGTCGGCCAAGGCCAGAAATCCTTCGGCAAAGCCTGCCACCCAGTTCTCATGGATCTCGGGCAGTGTCAGCGCCAAAGAGACCCAGCGCGGTTCGGCACCCATGGCCGCCAGATCGGAAAGATTGACCGCCAGCGCCTTATGGCCCAGCTTCACCGGGTCCATGTCCGCAAAGAAGTGGACCCCTGCCACTAGCGTATCGGTACTCACGGCCAGTAGCGCATCGGCAGGCACGCTGAGCAGAGCACAGTCATCACCCGAGCCCAACACCACATCTTTACGGCGCACCGGACGCTGAAAATAACGCCGGATCAGTTCAAATTCACCCATGTCACACCTCGCGCTATGGCTAACTCCCTCAGCGACACCCCATGGTCGGCATCCAGTGCCAAAACAGTTCTAAAAAAAAGCCAGCATACGCTGGCTTATGGCAATCAACATGATACAGGCAGGAATTACTTAGCCAGCCCCTGATCCTTGATCACCTTGTCGAGCACGCCATTGACGAACTTGTGACTGTCTTCGGCAGCGAATGCCTTGGCCAATTCAATCCCTTCGTTGATGACAACGCGGTATGGGACATCCTTACGGAACAGCAACTCGAAGGTCGCCAGACGCAGGATCGCCTTATCCACCAGATCCAAGTCTTCCAGCTTGCGCGACAAGAAGGGAGAAAAGGTCGAGTCCAGCTTGTTCAGGTTACCAGCCACGCCAAACAACAGTTCACGGAAGTAGCCGAGATCGACACCTTTCATGTCCTGATCCAGCTTGAACTGCTCTTCGATATCAGCCACGTTGTCCTGGGTCATCTGCCACTGGTAGATGGCCTGGACGGCAAAATGGCGGGCCTTGCGGCGTTCAGACGGTTTCAATCTCTTACTCCTTTCAGACGCCCAGATTTTTCAGGACGTTGATCATTTCCAGTGCGCTCAGTGCCGCTTCTGCACCCTTGTTACCCGCCTTGGTACCTGCACGCTGGATAGCTTGTTCAACATTGTCAGTAGTCAGCACACCGAAAGCGACTGGAATTTCATATTCCAGCATGACCTGCGCCATACCCTTGCTGTTCTCATTGGCCACCAGCTCGAAATGGTAGGTATCACCACGAATCACACAACCGAGCGCTACGATGGCATCGACGTTACCGCTCTTGGCCAGCTTTTTCACCACCAGCGGAATTTCTACCGCACCGGGAACCCGCACCAGGGTGATATTTTCATCCGGGACCAGCCCCTGACGCTTGAGCACGTCCAGTGCACCATCAACCAGATTCTCGTTGATGAAGCTGTTGAAACGGGCTACCACAATGGCCACTCGAGCCTCGGGTGCAGCAATGTTTCCTTCGATGACCTTCATGGGAAATCCTATTATGCGGGGTGAAAAGTGCGCGTATTCTAACACAACCAAGCTGTGACAAAAGCCCGGTTCTGAGACTTGCCGCCTTGACGCCGACCCAAGGTCGGTTCAAGGCAGCCAAGAGACTGTTATTCAGACAGATATTCGACCACTTCCAGACCAAAGCCGGAGAGAGCGTGATAGCGCTTCTGGCCACTCAGCAGGCGCATCTTGGTGACGCCCAACGACTTGAGGATCTGCGAACCGACACCCACACGGCGAGAAGCTTCCTGACGCTTGTGTTGCAACTGCTGCTCGCCCTTGTCGATGGCCGCAAACTGTTGCACCCGCGCCAGCAACTCGGCCTGTCCACCCTCGTTGCCCAGAATAACCAGCACCCCGCCTTCGAGGGCGATCCGTTGCATCGCCTCGTGGATCGGCCAGCTACGCGGCGCATGGCGATCCGTCAGCAGCACATCACTGAAATAGTCGTGCAGATGCACGCGCACCAGGGGAGCGGTAGGACCATCAAGCTCGCCCTTGCACAGGGCAAAGTGCAGCTGACTGTCGATGGTGTCTCGGAAAGTCACCAGCTCGAACACGCCATACTCGGTGGGCAACTGGCAACGCGCCACCTCTTCCACCGTGGTTTCATGCTGGTTGCGATACTCAATGAGATCGGCAATGGTGCCCAGCTTGATGCCATGTTCGGCGGCAAATTTTTCCAGATCCGGACGGCGCGCCATGGTGCCATCTTCGTTGAGGATCTCGACGATCACCGCCGCCGGTTCAAACCCCGCCAGACGCGCCAAATCGCAACCCGCTTCGGTATGACCAGCACGAGTCAGAACGCCACCTTCCTGTGCCATCAAGGGGAAGATATGACCCGGTTGCACCACATCATTAGCGGTCGCCTCAGGCGCTACCGCCGCCAACACGGTACGCGCCCGATCGGCGGCTGAGATACCGGTGGATACCCCTTCAGCCGCTTCGATACTGACGGTGAAATTGGTCGAAAACTGCGCGCCATTATTCCCGACCATCAATGGCAAGCTCAGGCGTTGGCAACGGGCTCGGGTCAGGGTCAGGCAGATCAGGCCACGACCGAAACGTGCCATGAAGTTGATATCCTCGGGCCGCACCATGGACGCCGGCATGATGAGGTCACCTTCGTTTTCCCGATCCTCATCATCCATCAGGATCACCATCTTGCCCTGACGAAACTCTTCAATGATTTCTGCTGTGGTACTCAATGCCATCTCGATGTTCCTCAATCGTTGATATCGGCTTAACGCATGAAGCCATTTTCGGCCAGCATCGCCATGGTCACGCCCGATGCAGGAGCGACATCAGCCGCCTTGTCCCCTAACACCAGACGTTCCAGATAACGGGCGATCACATCCACTTCCAAATTGACGCGACGACCGACTTTCCACTCTCCGACCGTGGTTTCGCCACTGGTATGGGGCACTATGGTCAGACGAAATTTCGCCCCTTCCACGCTATTGACCGTCAGGCTGATGCCATCCACCGTAATAGACCCCTTTTCGGCGATGTAACGGGCCAGCTCACGGGGAGCCTCGACCCAATACTCCACGGCTCGCCCCAAGGGCTTAACCGCCACAATCTTGCCGACTCCATCGACGTGCCCGGAGACCAGATGCCCGCCCAGCCGACTGGTCGGCATCAGGGCCTTCTCCAGATTCACCAACTGACCAGCCTGATAATCAGCAAAGCCGGTGCGCGCTATGGTTTCGCCGGAGACATCCGCGACATAACCGTCCCCCGGCAGTTTCACCACCGTCAGACAGACACCGTTGGTAGCAATCGAATCACCCAGTTTCACATCACTCAGATCCAGCTTGCCACTGCGAACCCGCACCGACACATCCGAGCCCCTGGACTCCATCGCGACGATTGTGCCGACAGCCTCGATAATTCCGGTAAACATGATTACTCCTCCCGCTTGCGCGGTTGTAGCGTCAGGCGCAGATCGTCACCAACCGGTTGCACCTCCCGCAGGGAAAATAGCGGCGCTTGCGCCAAAGATTCGAGTTCCGGCAAGGCCAGCAAGCCCTGAGCACTCTCGCCCAACAGTTTAGGGGCCA
>CAXXIF010000019.1:0-290501 GCA_963677375.2 Aeromonadaceae bacterium | reverse complement strand
GGCTCGCCATGTTGCAAGCGATCCAGGAGCCAGGCCTGTATGAACAACTCAACCACAAGAGCCAGCAACTGGTCGAAGGGCTGAAACTGGCCGCTGAACGTAACTCCATCGCCCTGACCACCACTCAGGTCGGTGGCATGTTCGGTTTCTTCTTCAGCAACGAACCGGCAATCCACAGCTTCGACCAGGTGACGCGCTGCGATATGGCGGCCTTCCGCCGTTTCTATCATCTCATGCTGGAGGCTGGTATCTATCTGGCGCCCAGTGCCTATGAGGCTGGATTCATCTCACTGGCGCATGGCGATGTCGAGATCAACGCCACCCTGCACGCCGCCGATCTGGCCTTTGCCCAACTGCGAAATGAAGGTTTCGGCATTTAAACCCACCAGTACGCCGGAACAAAGCCCGGCGTCAGAGGAAGAACCATGCACAGCAAAAACGAGGTTGATCCGCGCCGCCGAGGCATTGCCAGGCCGCGATGAGGCAATGAGCATCAACCCCCCAGCATTTTGTCTCCGGCCACTCCATGCGGGCTCCCTATCCGGCAGGTTTTGGAACTGGCTTATTTTGCCATGGGCTGCTTCTGGGGCGTGGAACGTCTGTTCTGGCAACAAGCCGGCGTATATACCACGGCGGTCGGCTATCAGGGCGGCTTCACCCCCAATCCGACCTACCAAGAGGTGTGTACCGGCCTCACCGGTCACACCGAAAGCGTACTGGTGGTGTTTGATCCCCGGCAGATCCAGTACGCTGATCTACTCAAATTGTTTTGGGAGCAGCATGATCCGGCCCAGGGCATGCGGCAAGGGGGGGGATATCGGCACTCAGTACCGCTCGGCGATCTACACCCTAGAATGCCACTCAGGCCGCCGAGGCTGAAGCCAGTCGCCAGGCCTTTCAACAGGCCATGGCTACTGCCCACGATACCCGGACTGTCACCACCGAAATCCGGCCTGCGCCCCACTTCTACTTTGCCGAAGAGTATCACCAGCAATATCTAGCCAAGAATCCAGATGGTTACTGTGGTCTGGGGGGGATCGGCATCTGTCTGCCACCCGCCCTGCAACGTTAAACGCGAGTAAGCACTAGCCCCCCCGCTCCGAACGCTCGGGCTGATAGAGGAATCCTCTGTCAGCCCGTTTTCTTATAGCCAAATGATGTTAATCCCCCGCGAGTTGCGGCCGATACTCAAGGTATCACCGCCGTTTCGAGCAGGATATCTGCCATGCGTATTACCGATCAGAAGCTGGTGCAGGCTGCTGACTATCAGCACCAGGAGCAACAGATCCGCCAGCAGGTGACCGTCAGCGGTCAGCCCCTTCCCGCTCAGGAGATCCGCGTCAGCCAACGGGAGGAGCAATACCGGGAAATGGCGGGCCAGCAGCACCACGATCACACCGTTAACTAGCAACTACCAGCCCGCCGAAGTCCAACAAGCCACGACGCTAAATCGCCGTGAACTCGCCCGTTTAGCCAAGGAGCAACAGGCTAGTGAAGGCGCCCGGCAACTGGAAAAATTTCGCGCCCGAACGAGCCAAGGATCAGAGCCCATCGCACAGCTTTCAATCCACAGCCAGCAGTGGCGCGGCCGGGGCTGACAGCGCTGGACGATGGTGAGATGTCGCTGGACAGTCATATGCGCATTCTCAAGGCGTTGCTGGAGGCCATGACCGGCATCAAGATCCATCTGGGCGGCGCTAAGCCCGCAGATCCCCAAGCTGCCACAACCTCATCTGGCACAGTGAACCCAGCCGCCCCGACCCGCTCGACGGCCACCCCTGCCGAAACCACACCTCCGGTAGATCAGACGGTACAAGTTACCGAACTCAAGATGGAGCAAGAGCAACTGCGCTTTGTTGCCAATGGCTCTGTCACCACGGCTGATGGCCGCGAGATCCAGGTTGATCTCGGTTTTTGCGCTGGATTACCAATTGACGTGAAGTGAGCGAACGGCTGACCAAAGCCTCGGCGCTCAAAGATCCCCTGGTGCTGAATCTGGACGGTCAGGTCGCCGGATTCACACAAGCCCGTTTCAACTTCGATCTGAGCGGTGATGGCGTGCAAGAAAAGCTGCCCATGCTGGCCAGTGGTTCAACCTTTCTGGCGCTGGATCGCAACGGCAATGGCCAGATCGACAATGGCACCGAACTGTTCGGTGTGCAAAGCGGCAACGGCTTTGCCGATCTGGCACAGTTTGATCAGGATGGGAATGGTGTCATCGATGAGGGTGATAGCGTGTTTGCCGAGCTACGGCTGTTCCGCCCTGGCGAAGCTCTGCTGACGCTGGGCGACAAGCAGATCGGCGCCATCTTTCTCAACGCCACCGCCACCCCCCTTTATGCACCTGGCGGCGCAGCAAGGAACTGACGGCGAAAGCCCGGCCGTGTTACGCCAGACTGGCCTCTATCTCACCGAAGATGGTAAAGCGGGCACAGTGCAACAGGTCGATTTGCGGGTTTAAACCGTTCATTGCCAATATAGGGCGTCTATGGACGCGAAATGCGGCTGTTTTAGGCACCCCATCACCCACAGCCATCACAACCGCCGGGCCCGTGATGCGGGTAGTTGGGCAAGCAGCACGCCGCTGAAGATAGCCAAGGCAGCAAAACACTGCCATGAATTTAATGCCTCATCCAGCCACAGCCACCCCATGAGTAGTGCGATCAGCGGCACCAGATTGATGCTCATCGCCGCTTGGGAGGCCGGTATCCAGCGCATGGCCATGTTATACAAGCCAAAGCCGCCAAGGGTCACCAGTCCGCCCAGATAGAGCACGCTGAGCCAGGCGCTTTGCGGCGCAGCGGCGAGAGTCCCTTCTGGCGCCAGCCAGATCCCCGGCAGGAAGAACAGCACACCGAGCAGATTCTGGCTTCCGGTCAACCACCAGGTGTCGTAACGGCTACTCAGTCGCTTGAGGATCACCATATAAAAGGCGATGCAGAGCATGGCGAGTAGCTGTAAGGCGTTGCCTAGTAGGGGATTGGGGGCTGACTGGTTATGTCCGGCTCCCAGCGATAACATCACCACCCCGCCCAGAGAGAGCACTAGGCCCAGAATCGCGTTGAACCCCATCCGCTCCTTCAGCCAGATCCAGGCCAGCAACGCCACAAACAGCGGCGCCAGAGCGGCAACGGTTCCCGCCTGTCCCGAGCTGGTAAATTGCAGCGCCTGCACCTCAAGCAAGAAATAGAGGCAGGGTTGCAATATTCCCAGCCCTAGCAGCCATTTCCAATCTCCGGTCTGATAGACAGGTTTTGGTAGCCGATGCCAGAACGGCAGCAGGACTGCAGAGGCCATCACCATTCGCAACCAAATCAACAGCCAGGGGGGAAAAATAACCCAGTGCCGTTTTGGTAGCCGCATAAGAGGTTCCCCACAGCACAACGGCCCCGGACAGGGCCAGCAGAGCCCAACCGGTGTTGGCATGTGCGGAAGAAATCGAGGGGAGCGGCGACGCATTGACCCGCTCGACAGAAGAGGGTTGGGTGGCGAGATCCGCGGAGCTAGTCATAAGAGAGTCAGATCCAAAAACAAACGATGGGCCGCTATCCTACCCCCGGGCCCAGCCTGCGGTCTGGCACGATATTGCGCTCGACGAACAAATCATCATGGACCGTTCGCCAAACAGGAGTCGCACCTTATCCCATGACGGCTGCCATGAGGTAAGGTGTGATGAACTAGCGCTGCTTCTGATACTGAGCCGGGGTTGCCCCCACCACCCGGCTGAACAGGCGGGTAAAATGGCTCTGATCGCTAAAGCCCAAATCGATGGCCACCTGAACGATCGACTCCCCGGCCGCCAGCTTGCGCTTGGCAGCATCGATGCGCAGCTGCAAATGATAGCGATGGGGCGGCAAGCCCATGGCCGCACCGAAGCGGCGGTTCAAATGGCTGGGGCTGATCCCGACCCGCACACTCAGCTCGTTCAAAGCCAGCGGATGCGCCAGCTCGGCCGCCAACTGGGATTGCACCTGCTGCAACCAGGGCAATGGCATAACGGCGGGAGCCGAGAGACGAGATTGCGGCCAGCGCTGCCAGGTCTGTTGCCATACGTGTTGCAACTCCAGTCGCCAGGCTGCGGCCGCCGCAGCCTCTAGCTCGGGGGGCAGTTGGCAGATGCGCACCAGTTGCCGGGCCAATTGCTGCCAACGTCGCCACAGCCCGGCGTCAGCCAGTATCGGCGGCGGAATCGCCCTATCGGCAGTCGGTGAACCCAACACGGCAGCATCCAGATAAAACATCCAGTAACCCAGAGGCTCATCCCCTTGCGGGTTGCAATCATGCACCACGCCCGGCGCGATCAGGACCAGATCCCCAGCCTGAGCACGAAAGTGCTGTCCACAATAGTCAAATTCCGTGCTGCCATTGAGCACCAGGCCGAGGGAATAAACCGGATGAGTGTGGCGATGAAAGGTCTGACGACGATAGCTAGCCCGCCGCAGCTCCACCCCGGGGCAAGCAGGGGATCGCCAAAAGCTCACCTCGCGCAGCGAGACTTGCCGAGTTTGCTTCCGGGTGGTGACCCTGACACTTGAATCATGGGACATCAAAACTCACCAGGGCTCGAAGATGGAGCCGTTACCCGGCAGGAACAGACGCTGATAAATAGCAGTCGCTTCACCGTCACTCATGCTGGCGATGTAGTCACACACGGTGCGGTGCAAGGAGTGACGGCTCCCCAGGGTGATCTTGGCCGAGACCGAACGCGGCAGCAGGTCACTAGGGTTATCCCGAAACGCCTCGAATAACTCGGCGATGATCTGCTGCCCCTTGTACTCCAAGGTGCGAATGCGCGGCTGGGCAATCACCTCATCGAACACATAGCCCTTCAGGCGTTTGAGAATGGCTTCGGCCTCGGGCCGTAAGCGCAGCCGGTAATCCAGCAACGGATGGTCAAACAGCCCCAGCTTGACCGGCTCGGTCTGGGTCACTAGCACATGAACCAGATTGGTAATTGCCTGCTTGAGCAAGCGCGGCTCACCACTGGCAATGCGTTTAGCATAATAGTCCGGCTCGCGATTCTTACGGCTCTCCAGCCGCGCCACATCAGCCAGCAATTCACCGAGCTCATCGGCTACTTTATGCGGGCTGAGCAGCCCCACCGCCAGCGCATCTTCCAGGTCATGCACGCCATAGGCGATATCGTCGGCGATCTCCATGACGCTGCAATCCAGACTCTTGTGGGCAGAGCGCAAGCCTTTAATGCGGATACCGGCCTCGATCTTTTCAACCTCTACCGGCGCACAGAACAGGTGGCGATCCGCGTCACTGAAGGGCGCCAACAACCAGTCCCGGATGTCGGATTCGTCATTGTGAATACACTTGGGCGGATGCCAGGGCGTCAGATTGCGCGGCGTCGACGGTGGACGTTCGGGATAATCCGGCGCCACCTCGCGGAACAGGACCGGGTACTTGAGCACCGCCAGCAGGGTACGACGGGTAAAGTCATAGCCGAAGCCGTCGGAATACTCCCCCAGACGACTGAGGATACGCAACGTCTGGCCGTTGCCCTCGAAGCCGCCAAACTCCAGCATGTAGTAGTTGAGGATCTTCTCGCCATTATGGCCGAACGCCGGATGACCTATGTCATGAGCCAGACAGGCGGTTTCAATCAGGTGCTCGGGCGGAACCCATGGCGCCAGATCCTCCATGCCCTCCCGCTTGCCATACCAGGCCAGCCGGTTCGCCAGTGAGGCGCCAATCTGGGCTACCTCCAGGGAATGGGTCAAGCGGGTGCGGAAGAAGTCATTTTCGCCGACGCCGACCACCTGGGTTTTACCCTGCAGTCGCCGAAAGGCTGCCGAGTGGGTGATACGGCTGCGGTCGATCCGCGCCAAAAACTCCAGATCCGGGCTCTTGTTGCCGTCGCTCTTACCGCTTTGGGCGCCGCTCCGGCTCTTGCCGGCCTCTGTGCCAGAAGAGCGCCGCTCGCCCCATTCCGGGCCTGCTACCAGCATCGTCATACCACTCCTCGTCATCCATGTTCCACACCAGCATACGGCATAGCACCGAAGAAAACAGCCTCGGGCGACCACCATGAGTCGAGATGCGGCCCCCCGTGGCAGCGATGCCGCCACTCGGTCGGGGAAGCGGAATTCCAGACCAGAAAATGAAGTAAGATATCGCTATCCTCGGACCCGTCAGGAACAGCCATGCGCCACACCAATCTCAATTTGTTGCCCACCCTCAAGGCGCTGCTGGAGACCCGAAGTGTCAGCCGTGCCGCCGAGTTGTTACATCTGAGTCAGCCCTCGATCAGCAAACAGTTGGCCCAGTTACGGCAGGAATTTGCCGATGAGCTGCTGGTGCGGGAAGGGCAGCGCTGGCTGTTGACGCCACGCGCCGAACTCTTGCTCCAGAGCCTGAGTCACACGCTGGATGCGCTGGAGGATCTGTATGCCCCCATCCACTTTGACCCGGCCAGTTGCCAGCGAGTCTTTCGCCTCGCCTCCTCCGATTATGTTGCCCAGTACATATTGCCAGAGATCGGTGCCGCTCTGGCACAGGCCGCACCGCAAGCGGCGCTGGAATACAGCCTGTGGCACAAGGAACAGCTCCCCTTGCTGCACGGCCTGGAGCTGGATCTGGTTTCAACCCTCACCGAGACGTTGCCCGCCCAGCTCAATAGCCAGTGCCTAGGCGAAGATGGTCTGGCGCTCGTCATGCGGCGCGATCATCCCCTGGGTTCTCGGCCATTCGGTTTGGATGACTATCTGGCGGCCACCCATCTACAGGTCAGCGGGGGTGGCGATAAGGAGGGTGCCATCGAGCAGATACTGGCCCCCCACGGGCTCAGTCGCCGCTGGTTTGCCAAGGTGCCTTTCTTTCAGGCCGCGGTAGAGCTGCTCAAGCGCACCGATTGCCTGTTGAGCACTCCCAGCCACATCGCCTGGCAGCTGGCACAGGATCGCGACTTGATCCTGCGCCCCTTGCCCTTTGCCTGCACCCGGCAGCACTACCAGCTGATCTGGCACCAACGCTATCAACAAGACCCGGCCCATCGCTGGTTCCGCGAGCTGGTCTTTCCGTTTCTTAGCGGCCATCTGCAACAGGCCACCCAGGCCGCCGAACGCCATCTGCTAACCCAGCCCGTGGGATAAGACATTCCCATATTGAATACCATTGATTCATTAATTTCATTTTTCGAATAGTCAAAAACCCTCTAGGCTGGAGTCCGTTCGATGTTCGGGTGCTATGTCACCCTGGCATCTCCGGCAAGACAAGAGTGTTAATTGAAGGAATCAACATGGAATTCACCACCTGGTTACCGCTGGCCGCCATCTGCCTGATGGGCGCCATCAGTCCGGGACCGAGTCTGGCCCTGATCATTCGTAATACAGTACAGGGCGGACGTCTGCATGGGGTCGCTACCGGCTTGGGCCATGGGGTTGGCGTGGGGATTTACGCGCTCATCACGTCGCTGGGGCTGGCGCTGCTCATCACCAACACCCCTTGGCTGTTTCAGGCCATCCAGTATGGCGGTGCTCTATTTTTAGCCTGGCTCGGCCTCAAGGCCTTGTTGGCCAAAACATCATCCCAGCTCGAAGCTGAAACTGCCCTTGCCCCCAGGGGCCGGCGCGGTGCCCTGGAAGGATTGGCGGTCTCTTTTCTCAACCCACAACTGGCGATCTTCTTTGTCGCGTTGTTCAGCCAATTTGTACATCAAGACACCGGCTGGCGCGAAGGCTCCATCATGATGCTGACTGCCGGTGGTATCGATGTTCTCTGGTACAGCCTGGTGGCACTCCTGCTTTCCCATGGTCCGGTCTTGACCCAACTCAAGCTCAGAGCCCGGTTGATCGATCAACTCAGCGGCCTGATCCTGCTCGGGCTGGCGATTAAAGTGGTGCTGTAAGCCATCGACCTTCACCGCCAAGTCGACCGGTCAATGAGCGGATATGAGAGGCGCAGGAGCTTCGGCCCCAATGAAACTGAAAAACCAATAGGGATATGCAGATCCCTATTGGGTTGGTAGCCAGAGTCACGCCAGCGATGCCTAGCCCCGAACAGCGGCGGTCTGCAGCCGGGTGCTTGTGATTTGTGTCGCGGTATTGCGCTTGGAGCGGGCAGCATGCTGGAATTGCATCACCAGTTTGTTCATGGCACTCAGCCGTCCGCTCAAGCCAAGAATATGGATGGCAGCCTTCTTACTGGCATCCGTCGAGTCACCCGCCAGTTCACGGATCGTCAGCACGTTATGGTGGATACTTTCGGTGACCTCACTTTGCTCCTCCATCGAGTGAGCAATATGAGCCCCCAACTGGGCAATGCTATCCAGCATCTGGTGAATTTGTTGCAACACCTCACCGGTATCCGCGGTCAGCTGACGGGAGGTACCCGACAAGGTATAGCCGCTCAGCATGGCACTTTCTGCCTTGCCAGCATTTTGTTGCAGCAGGCCAATCATGGCCTGGATCTCTCCAGTCGATGACTGGGTCTTGATCGCCAGTGAGCGGATTTCATCGGCTACCACCGAAAATCCACGCCCGGCGTCACCAGCCCGAGCCGCTTCGATGGCCGCATTGAGAGCCAGCAAGTTGGTCTGATTGGCAATGGAATGGATCACCTCCAGCACCCGGCCAATATCGCGACAATTTTCGACCAGAGTATTGATCACCGACTGAGCATTGCTCAGGGAAGCATGGACCCCGTCCACCGCAGCAATGGACTTACCGACCGCGCCTTGGCCGGAACGGGAGAGCGTATTGGCCTCCTCAATCAGCCGCGCTGTGTCGCTGGCGTTATGGGCAACTTCACGGATGGACTGTGCCATCTCGGTCACCGCGGTCGCCACCATATCGGTCTGAGTCAACTGGCCTGATAAGTTGTGAGTGATAGACTCCGCATTGCGCACATCCTGCTCCACGGACTGCAGAATGGTCTGGGTGGTCTCTGTGGTACGGGCCACCACGGCCCGGAGTTCCGCCCGACGCATACGCATAGCCAGTTCAATTTCCGCGAGCGCATCCACTCGCCCAATGTAAATCAGCTGCATCAAGGGGTTATCGAAATCACGGCGCGCGCTCGCCCGCAAGCTGCTGAGGCGCTGCCAGAACAGCCGGCCACATGCCAGTACACAACACAAAGCCCCCCACATCACCCCCTGATTCCAGACGTTGCCCCCGGTAATGCTCGACCACCCCATGGCGACAACAAGCACAGCGAGAGCAGCCAACAGCCCGCTTTCACACGTCAGCCAGCGATGGCGTAACGGCCGGGGAGTGTCTCCCTGTTGCAACTGGGCGTAGACGGCGCTGGCTCGAACTTTTTCTTCTTCTGTGGGCAAAGAACGCACCGACTGGTATTCCATGGTACGGCCCTGTTCATCCTGAATAGGCGTGACAAAAGCACTGACCCAGTAGTAATCCCCATTCTTGCAGCGATTCTTTACCATCCCCATCCAGCTTTTCTTGTTCTGAATGAAAGACCACATATTGGCGAAGGCGGCGGTGGGCATATCAGGATGGCGCACCAGGTTGTGCGGCTGCCCCACCAGTTCATCACGAGTGAAGCCTGCAATGTCGCAGAACGCTGCGTTGGCATCGGTAATATGGCTCTGCAAATCTGTGGTGGAGATCAGACTCTGTTCGGACGAGAACAGATGTTCTTGCTGACTTACTGGCTGGTTGAGTTTCATCAAACTGCTCCTGACATAAAACGAATGGGGGCTGAAGCAACAAGCGACAGTCTGTGCTGGGTGACAGGACTCTAAGCAGCGATCATGCCAACAACAATTTTGTTACATTACCCTAACAGCCAATGGTTTTATTTAGTTTTTCCAGCCATTCGATGCGAATTACTCTCAATTTGCAAAATGATAGTGCAGTCTGCACTCGCAAAATAAGAAATCGATTCAGCACTGAGGCTATTGGCCATCACAGCCAAGAGCGCATAACAAAACACCGGCACTTGGGCCGGTGTTTTCATATGGAATCACATTGAGGTAGCAAGAAGAAATTAGCCTGCGGATGACCGGCCACCACGGGCGCCCCGTCTTCCTTGCCAAGCCGCTCCCAATACTAGAATACTGAACCAACCCATAGCTCCACCTCCATTATGCGTGCCGGTCTTGGCGACCGAAACAGCACCCGGATCTTCGACATTGGCGTTAACAACACCATCCGCATCGTTCGGACCACCATCCTCGAGAGTCAACTGCACACAATAGTCACCCGCTGTCAGCCCCGGAGTCCATTGAGCATCGCCTGGTGGAGGGCAGTATCCCAAACTTCCCGGGGCCGAATGCAACTGGTTGTTGTCATCTTCCACAAACGTCCGCCATTGACCATCTTGGTACTTACGATAAACGGCATTGGCCGGGATCACCTCGTTTAGTGGAATAACCACCTTGACGCTCTGGCCCGCAATCGGCAAATCTGCGATCTCGAAATCGAAGAGCCCCCCCACCGGCGTAAAGCGACCGTCCTGATGGGAGTCCGTTAGCAACGCCAGTTCACTCTCCAGCAAGCGACTGCCGCTGGACCCGTTCAG
Organism: Aeromonadaceae bacterium; assembly: GCA_963677375.2. Lineage (GTDB taxonomy): Bacteria > Pseudomonadota > Gammaproteobacteria > Enterobacterales > Aeromonadaceae > Pseudaeromonas. The sequence continues at coordinate 280,010 of CAXXIF010000019.1, read as the reverse complement.
TAGGGCGTATTGTCCCAGACGGCACAGAACACCAGGTTCGCACTCCATGACGAATGCCTCAGTAGTAGCGAGCGCTTCTGGCAACAGGTTGAGAGCTGACAGATTGTCGAGATAATCGACGATGCCGTCCCCATCACTATCAGTCATGCCTTCTTGCAGATCACTGAGGCCATCCCCGTCGGTGTCTGCATCTGCAGACAACTCCGGCAACGCAGTGACAACACGGAAATACATCTTGCGTACCGCTGATGCCCCTTGCGAGTCGGTCACCGTGACCTGCGCCAAGTGAAGGCCCTCATTCAAACCGGTAGGATCAAACACTAGATGCCGATCAGAGGCATTACCGTCCGAGTCGATTAATGTACTGTCGCTGCCGCTCCAGTCGAAGGTGTGAGTATCACCCACATTCGCATCCTGCACCTCGGCATCCAGCGTGACAGGACCACCACCGACAGCCACCTCCATCGTGGAAATACCATCTTGATGTAGAGACAAGTTAACCTCGGGCGCTACGTTACCAGGCGTAACTGTCATCACTAGGCTGCTCTTGGCGCCCGCATTGATGTCATGGATATCCGGCGCCGCAGGATCATAGCCAGCAGCCAAATCCTGTTCGTCGGTTGTCCGGTCATCCAGCCGGACCACCAGAGTCTGATCGCCGCTTGCGGCAGCATCATTCCCCAACGTGACCGGAACCCTGAGTGCCGTCTGTCCAGATGTGAAGGTAACACTGCCCGCCTGCAGCGAGTACTGATCCGCTGGCAAAGTCGTGCTGTTATCGATCACATAGGGAACAGTGAACGGATAATCCGGCGCCGGACCATTAAGGATGATGCGGAAGCTCAACGTCTGACCCGGCACTGCCAGCTGATCTTTGCTCATTGATACCAGCGGACGAACTCGAACCAACTGAGAGACGGTCCCGATATTACCCTTGTGATCAGTGGTCCGGTAGATCACCTTGTGACTCCCCGGGGCCAACAACAGCTGACCATGACTCAAACCATCAATAGTCACACTGCAACAAGCACTGCCGTCGATATTGTCACTGGAGCGCGCGCGCAACGCGGCGGCCACTTCATCATCGCTGACAGAATCAGCCAGCCCCAGTAGCTTACGCACAGTCACCGGCGTAAATAACCCTCTTGCATCGACGGTCACATCGGTCGGAGCAGACATCACAGGAGCAACAGTATCGACGTAATCGCTGGCATCGTGCGGATTGGTGCCATCAACAGACTCCTGCTGATTGCTAACACCATCCTGATCGGCATCTGCGGCACCATCGGTTGGGTCCAGCGAATTAAAGCCGTGTTCTGATTCATAGCTATCAGTCATGCCATCGTTGTCATCGTCATTATCAACACCGTTGGCAATACCATCACCATCCGTATCCGGTAACACCGTCAGCGCAAACGCAGGCAAACTGGTTTGTGTCACCCCATCACTGACCGTCAGTACAATCCCCCCATATTGACCCGCCTGGCCGATTACCGGACTACCATTGAGTTCCCCGGTCTGGCGGTTGAGACTAAGCCAGCTCGGCAAACCAGCCGCCGTCACTGTGAGCGCATTGCCATCCACATCCGCGAGGGCGGGGACAAAATGATAACTGCCGCCTTCCAACAATGTCGCGGCCCCGTTACCACTGATCGTCGGTGCATCGTTTACCGCTCTGACCGTCAGGTTAACCATTGCAGCTACAGATACAGCACCTTCATTATCGACTGCCTGATAACTGAAACTATCCACGCCATTGAAATTCGCTGCCGGTGTATAGGTCACTTGCCCATCACTACCGACCACAACAGAGCCAGACTCAGGTTGAGCCACAATGACAACCCCTTGCAGGCTGCCATCAATGTCACTGTCGTTGGCCAATACAGCCAATGTGAGTGATGAATCTTCGTCCAATGTAGCTTGATCTGCATTGGCCAACGGAGTGTCATTCACTGGCTGGATCGTCAATGCGACCGTCGCGATATTCGACCAGGCCCCCTGATCATCCAGTACCCGATAGGTGAAGTTGTCATCGCCAACCGCATCGTTCGCCGGGGTATAACGCACGCTGCCATCCACAGCATTGAGCGTCACCACACCATGTGCTGGCAGAGATACTAACTCCAGGCTGGATGGAATCAGGATACCATCGACATCGCTATCATTACCCAGCACATTGATGTTTAAACTAGCATCTTCCAGCAACGTAACACTGTTATTGGCCGCTACTGGAGCATCATTGACACTACGGATCGTGATCGCAACATTGGCCTGATTCGACACAAGGCCTTCATTGTCCTGTACCACATAACCAAAACTGTCACTGCCGTAATAGTTAGCCACCGGCGTATAAATTAGATGCCCGGTCTGAGCATTCAAGCTGACCTGACCATGAGTCGGCGGCACAAGCACCGAAACGCTGGCCGGAACCAAGCTGCCATCTACGTCGCTGTCATTGGCGAGCACATCCACCATTACCGCGTTATCTTCATCCGTGGTCACACTGTCACTGGTGGCTATCGGGGCATCGTTACTGCTGCCGACATTGATCATCACATCAGCCACGTTTGAAACGGCCCCCATCTGATCAGCAACGGTATAGCTGAACGAGTCGCTGCCATTAAAATTGTCTGCCGGCGCATACCTGAGCTGACCATTACTGATCTGGACCGTACCATGAATCGGCGATGTCACTAGGGTCAGCGAGGCAGGATCCAGACTGTCGCCAGTATCAATATCACTGTCATTAGCCAATACATCGACCGTTACCTGAGTATCTTCTGTCGTGGAGGCGACATCACCCACTGCTTGAGGCGCATCATTGACCGCAAAAATCGTGACAGAAACCGTAGCCACATTCGAACTACTGCCATAGATATCCTGAACGCGATACGTAAAACTGTCGCTACCGTTGTAGTTAGCAGCCGGCATGTAAGTAATGACGCCGGTGCCAGTATCAATACTGGTCGAGCCATGAGCAGGAGCCGTCATCACACTAACGCTGGCCATGTTAAGAGCGCCGTCCGAGTCTAAATCATTTGCCGTAACATTGAACTGTACGCCAGTATCTTCTTGTGTTGTCCCGGTATCCGCTTGTGCTACTGGTGCCGCATTGGCCACTGAGAAATTCAGGCTGCTCTTATCATGGATACCGGCATAATAGTTACCCGCCATATCCTGAATGGCTTGGTTGCTAATCTGCACATAGTAGCTGTGTGTTGGCGTCAGGCTGGCTTGCGGATCCAACGTGATGCTGTTCCCCGTAAAGCTGACACGAGCCGAGCCGACATTGTTTGACTCCAGCAAGCTATCATCAGCCGCATCATAGATATCCAGGGTTCCACTGCCAGCACTAACCGCCTCATTGAAAGTCAGCACTAGGTTGGCATTGTAGGCCACATCACTAGCACCATCGCTTGGTGAACTACTGCTGAGCGACGGCGCTAAAGCATCCACCAACACGCTATTAGTACTGGCAACACCATTAAGCGCCAGCGTTGCATTGTTGCCAGCAGCATCCTTGAGGGTGCCGTTGTTGAGACTCAAAACTCCGACCGTGATGCCATCGGCATCGTTCTCCCCAGCACCAATTGTGTGGCGGAAGATCAACGCAGATGTCCCGCTGCCACTGATATAGTTGGCATAGACGGTACTACTGCCCAGCGTCAATGCCAGACGCGGTGTGCCACCGCTGATGTCTACCATCACGGCTTTACTAAAATTGACCGTGAAATCGAGACTCTGACCTGTGGTGTAGGTGCCATTGGCGGGCACCGTCACACTGTTCACCGTCGGCGCAGAAGTATCGACCAGCACACCGCTGGTGCTGCCAACACTGTTCAGCGTCAGCGTCGCATCATTGCCCGCCGCATCTTTGAGCGTGCCGCCATTTGCCGACACAGCGCCAACGCTGATGCCATCACTATCGTTGTCTCCAGCTTGTACCGTGTACCGCAACGTCAGGACCGAAGTGCCACTGCCGCTGAGATAATCGGCATAGACGGTATTGCTGCCCAGCGTCAATGCCAGGCGCGGTGTGCCGCCGCTGGTATCGACCGTCACTGCCTCATCGAAATTGACCGTGAAATCAAGACTCTGACCTGTGGTGTAGGTGCCATTGGCGGGCACCGTCACACTGTTCACCGTCGGCGCAGAAGTATCGACCAGCACACCGCTGGTGCTGCCAACACTGTTCAGCGTCAGCGTCGCATCATTGCCCGCCGCATCTTTGAGCGTGCCGCCATTTGCCGACACAGCGCCAACGCTGATGCCATCACTATCGTTGTCTCCAGCTTGTACCGTGTACCGCAACGTCAGGACCGAAGTGCCACTGCCGCTGAGATAATCGGCATAGACGGTATTGCTGCCCAGCGTCAATGCCAGGCGCGGTGTGCCGCCGCTGGTATCGACCGTCACTGCCTCATCGAAATTGACCGTGAAATCAAGACTCTGACCTGTGGTGTAGGTGCCATTGGCTGGCACCGAGACGCTCGTCACCGTCGGTGCTGTGGTATCCACAAGCACGTTACTGGTACTGCCCACACTGTTCAGTGTCAGCGTGGCATCGTTGCCAGCAGCGTCCTTCAGCGTTCCACTATTGAGGCCTAGAGCACCGACCGTGATGCCATCGGCATCATTTTCCACAGCACCAACTGTGTGACGGAAGGTCAGCGCAGACGACCCGCTGCCGCTGACATAGTTGGCGTAGACAGTACTGCTGCCCAGCGTCAAAGCCATACGTGGTGTGCCGGTGACCGTCACTGCCTCATCGAAATTGACCGTGAAATCAAGACTCTGACCTGTGGTGTAGGTGCCATTGGCTGGCACCGAGACGCTCGTCACCGTCGGTGCTGTGGTATCCACAAGCACGTTACTGGTACTGCCCACACTGTTCAGCGTCAGCGAGGCATCATTGCCCGCCGCATCCTTGAGGGTGCCGCTGTTGGTAGACAGGCTACCCACACTGATGCCGTCGCTGTCATTATCACCGGCCTGCACCGTATAACTGAAGTTCAGTGCCGAACCGCCGCTGCCGCTGACATACGCGGCATAAACAGTACTGCCGCCCAGCGTCAACGCCAGACGCGGTGTGCCGCCGCTGGTATCGACCGTCACCGCCTCATCGAAATTGACCGTGAAATCAAGACTCTGACCTGTGGTGTAGGTGCCATTGGCGGGCACCGTCACACTGTTCACCGTCGGCGCAGAAGTATCGACCAGCACACCGCTGGTGCTGCCAACACTGTTCAGCGTCAGCGTCGCATCATTGCCCGCCGCATCTTTGAGCGTGCCGCCATTTGCCGACACAGCGCCAACGCTGATGCCATCACTATCGTTGTCTCCAGCTTGTACCGTGTACCGCAACGTCAGGACCGAAGTGCCACTGCCGCTGAGATAATCGGCATAGACGGTATTGCTGCCCAGCGTCAATGCCAGGCGCGGTGTGCCGCCGCTGGTATCGACCGTCACTGCCTCATCGAAATTGACCGTGAAATCGAGACTCTGACCTGTGGTGTAGGTGCCATTGGCGGGCACCGAGACGCTCGTCACCGTCGGTGCTGTGGTATCCACAAGCACGTTACTGGTACTGCCCACACTGTTCAGTGTCAGCGTGGCATCGTTGCCAGCAGCGTCCTTCAGCGTTCCACTATTGAGGCCTAGAGCACCGACCGTGATGCCATCGGCATCATTTTCCACAGCACCAACTGTGTGACGGAAGGTCAGCGCAGACGACCCGCTGCCGCTGACATAGTTGGCGTAGACAGTACTGCTGCCCAGCGTCAAAGCCATACGTGGTGTGCCGGTGACCGTCACTGCCTCATCGAAATTGACCGTGAAATCAAGACTCTGACCTGTGGTGTAGGTGCCATTGGCTGGCACCGAGACGCTCGTCACCGTCGGTGCTGTGGTATCCACAAGCACGTTACTGGTACTGCCCACGCTGTTCAGCGTTAAGGTTGCATTGTTACCGGCAGCATCCTTAAGCGTGCCGCCATTGGCCGACAAAGCGCCAACGCTGATGCCATCACTATCGTTATCTCCGGCTTGTACCGTGTAACTGAAGGTCAGCGCCGAAGTACCGCTGCCGCTAGCATAGGATGCATATACAGTGCTACTGCCCAGCGTCATCGCCAGGCGTGGTGTGCCACCGCTGGTATCGACTGTGACCGCTTCACTGAAATTGACCGTAAAGGCAAGATTCTGGCCTGTGGTGTAGGTGCTATTGGCTGGCACCGAGACACTATTCACCGTCGGCGCTGTGGTATCCACCAGCACACTACTGGTACTGCCCACACTGTTTAGCGTTAAGGTTGCATTGTTACCGTAATCATCCTTAAGCGTGCCGCCATTGGCCGACAAAGCGCCAACGCTGATGCCATCACTATCGTTATCTCCGGCTTGTACCGTGTAACGGAAGGTCAGGAGCGAAGAACCACCGCCGCCGACATAGCTGGCGTAAACCGTACTGCTGCCCAGCGTCAAAGCAATACGGGGTGTGCCGGTGACGTTCACCAAATCATCGAAATTGACCGTGAAATCAAGGCTCTGCCCCGTGGTGTAGGTACCATTGGCAGGTACTGCAACGCTCGTCACCGTCGGGGCTGTGGTATCCACCAGCACGCTACTGGTGCTGCCCACGCTGTTCAGCGTTAAGGTTGCATTGTTACCGTTATCATCCTGAAGCGTGCCGCCATTGGCCGACAAAGCGCCAACGCTGATGCCATCGACATCGTTCTCACCGGCTTGTACCGTGTGACGGAAGGTCAGCGCAGAAGAGCCACCGCCGCTGACATAGTTGGCGTAGACAGTACTGCTGCCCAGCGTCAAAGCAATACGTGGTGTGCCGGTGACATTCACCACATCATCGAAATTGACCGTGAAATCAAGACCCTGGCCCGTGGTGTAGGTGCCATTGGTAGGTACTGCAACGCTCGTCACCGTCGGTGCCACTGTATCTACCGTCGCATTGCTAGTATCGGCGGTGGTGGTCGTGTTACCGGCATTATCGGTGGCAGTGACCGACACATTGCGATTGCTGGCGTCGATGGCTCCGGCGGTCAAGAGATAGGTGGCCGTCCAGGTACCTGCGCTATTGCTCGCCACGACGGCAGAGCCACCGCCAAATCCGGAGAAGTCGACGGTCACACTGCTGATGGTATCGCTGTTGTTATCGCCCCCAGCGGTATTGTTCCAGGTGGCGGTCACAGTATCGCCGATTTTAAAGGCGCCACCGGAGCCACTGGCGCCGCTGATACTGACACGCGCATCGGTGACGGTCGGCAGTATGTTATCGACGCTGGCATTGGTGGTATCAGCCGTAGTGGTGCTGCCATCACTATTGGTCGCCGTGACCGACACATTACGAGTACCGGCATCGATGGCTCCGGCGGTCAGGGTATAGGTGGCCGTCCAAGTACCACTGCTGTTGCTCGCAGCCACCGAGGCACCGCCACCAAATTGACTGAAGTCCACTGTGACACCGGTAATACTACTGTTGTTATCGCCGCTGGCAGTATTGTTCCAGGTGGCGGTGACGGTATCACCAATCTTGAAGACACCACCGGTGCCCCCACTGATACTGATATGGGCATCGGTGACAGTGATGGGGGTCAGCGGCGCGCCGACCATGATGTCGTCCATCACGATCATCAGGTCGGAAGCCGTGATGGTAAAGGCATCAATTTTATTGAAATCGGTGTTGGCGCTGAGGTCGAACACCCCTGGTACCAAGGGGTTGATGACCGTCCCCGAGCCGATCTCAGCTCCATTGCGGAAAGCATGAATCTTCACATCGGGAGTCATGCCTCCAGAACCATCCAGATAGATGCTTTTGAGCTGAAATTGACCGCCGCTGCCGCCATCACCACCGCCACCATTGCTGGCAACCTGGATAAACGTTACATTGCCGACGTTAGGGGCTTGTATGGTGAGTGACTGAGTCAAGGTCGCAGTGCCTGTTGGCTCGATAAACAGGCTATTGGTCGGGGTGGCAGAGACCTTGAAACTGCCAAAGACGGTTGCGGTGTTATAAAGATTGTTGGCGATGCAATTCGCGCAACTGGCCAAGCTATCAAAGTTTTCCGAGTTGGCGGTGGTCAAATCCACCGCCAGCAGCTGCTGCAGATGAGCGAGCGGTGCACTATCGGGCTCTCGACCGTGGCCATATTCCAGACTCAGGTTGCCTCCCTGGCCAGTTGGCCCAGTGGCATCGGTGGAGGCCAACACGGGGCGAGCGATGGCAGCTGAGAGGCGATCAACCAGCTGATGCCCTTGATCCTTGGCCACTGCACAGCCCCACAGTTCCAGCTGGGCGTCGGCGGTCAGTTGATGATTCCATGCCGCCAAAAAGTCCGGATGCGCAGCGAGGAAGGCCTGATCGAGCCGCTCTGTGCCCAATTGCAGGGCACCGGGCTGACCGTGGCTGATGAGGCTGACCCTGGACCACTGCTCACCGGCCAGGGCACCGGGCAGATCATCGAGCCCGCTGAGGCGCCTGAGCTCAACACCGGGCTTTGCCTGGATCTGCGCTGCCAGATTGGCATCCACTAACACCAGCTCCTTGGCGCTGCCGGTGAAGGCGACCAGTAATCCAATCCATAGCCAGGCTCGACTCATGGCAATCTCCTCAACTCAACAATGGTCATGGCCCTTGGCCATGTCATAAAAATCAAGGGAAACGGCGGTGCAGCATAGCGGGCCGCCGTTCTCCCTCTGGGTAAAAGGGACTCGGTATGCCCATCAGGGGCGCGCTGGATATTCGCCATCGTCCAGACAGATGATGAAATTGAGTCCCAGGTAGGGTTGCAGGTTGTTGTGCGGTTGGCTTCCCCCCGCCACATCCAGTGCTTGCGGGGACATTTGTGTCAGCTGACTACCGCTACCGTACAGCATTTGGACTTCTCGACGAGCAACAAACTGGGCCCAGCAAGCGTCAGTCGGTCCGGATGCTGTCCCTTGCGCATCAACGGCCATGGCCAGGTGGTTGTGGCTCGGTATTTGAGCGGTGCCCAAGGTGACGCCGCTACTGCCGATCTGCTGCCCCTGTGCTCTTGCGCTTAGACCGGGCCCCTGGCCCCAGTGCATGGGGGCCCGGCCTTTGAGATCGGGCACAGCGAAGGTGCTGGTGCCATTGCCGCCGTAGGTGGTGCCCAGAAGGGAGAACAGGGCCTGGTATCGTGCAATTGACAGCTCCTGACCATTGCAGAAGGCCCAACCATATGGCGCGAAGTTGCCGGCAAACAGGCGGATTTCGCCAATATAGGCATCCATATTCAGTACTCCTTAGCCGTGGCTTGGAAAAATGCCCTGCACGGCGATACAGAAGTTCGCTACCAGATAGGGCTGCATGTTGGAATGGGGCTGGTTGCCGCCGGTATTACTAATGGCCTCACTGGCCAAGGTTTGGCTGGCGTCAAAATCATAGAGGGCGTAGCTGCTGGCAGCCCAAAAGAGCTTTGCTGGAGTGGTGGCCGTGGCATTGCTTGAGTCGGCTTGCAGCTGATGCGTGTGCTGGGGTATTTCCTGCGTCGTCAGCGTATGGTTTTCCTCGCCTGCGGCTTGCCCCAGCGTCACGTCATTGCCGACATGCACCGGTGCCCGGCCTTGCAGATTGGGCAGGGCGAACTGGGTGGAGCCTTCACAGCCATAGGTGGTGCCCAACAGCGCAAATAGCGCCTGGTATTGGTTGATGGGCAGCAACTGGCCGTTACAGGGCAGCCAGCCCTTGGGAACTACATTGGCGGCGAAGAGACGGATCTCGCCGAGAAAGGGTTCAGCCATGACGAATCCTCCTTAATCCGAAGTGGGGTAGATGCCTTGTAGGGCGATGATGAAGCTCAAGCCCAGGCTCGGCATCATATTGTCATGGGGCTGATTCTTGCCCGTGATGCTCAGGGCCTCATTGGCCAAGCTGATAGTGGGTGACACCTTGGCATAGGCACTTCCCCCACTGGCTGTCCCCCAACAGGCGTCGCTGGGGCTGCCTACGCTGCCGGTGGCGCTTCCCTTGGCCTGGTGAGTGTGCGCGGGGAGTTGCCCCTCGTTGAGGGTGACTTGCTCGGTGCCGCCTTTCGCGCCAAGCAGATAGTTTTGCCCAGAGCTGGATTGGCTCAGATGTAACGGCAGTCTGCCGCGCAGATCCGGCAAGGCGAAGGTACTTTGGCCGTTACCACCGTAGGTGGTGCCAAGCAGCGAATAAAGGGCCTCGTTGCCACCGATCGACATGAGTTGGCCGTCGCAAAAGGCCCACCCCTTCGGGGCATAGTTGCCGCCGAAGATCCGTATTTCTCCCAGATAGGGTTCCATGGCATTTCCTTTCTCGTTCCGTTATTGATATGCCATCACGATCATGAATCCACGACCGGAGACAACTCCATGCACGATCCTTTGCCCACCGACTTTCGCCTGCGTCCGATAACGGACGACGACAACGCCTTTATGGCGGGGCTCTATGCCCTCAATCGCCAGGCAGAGATGGCCAACTTTCCATTCAACGAGCAACAAAAAGCGCTCTTCCTGCACAGTCAGTTCGAGGCCCAATCCCGGCACTATTTCAGTCACTACCCCAGAGGGCGCTTTGCCCTCATCGAGCAGCAAGGCACGCCGATTGGCCGTTTACTGGTCGCCGAGTTGCCAGACCAGCTACGGCTGGTGGATATTGCCTTGCTGCCCAGCCATCAGCGGCTAGGCATCGGCAGTGCCTTGATCCGCCAATTGCAGGCCGACGCCAGGGCACAGGGTCTCTCTATCCAGCTGCAGGTGGACCCTGTCAGCCCGGCCCGGGGGCTCTACGAGCGTCTGGGCTTCATGGCGGGTACAGGTGACGATCTGTACCTGGCCATGACCTGGAAATCCTGAAGTTCAGTATCGATACCGGCACCACGTCGCCATGAGCGGCGGCAACTCACGCAGCATTCAATGTCTGGCATCGTCGCGCACATAAGGCTCATACAAATTCCCATATCACCAGATAATGAGAAGGCGACGAGAGGGACGACTGCGGTTGTCGTGTGATCTGCTCGGTTGAGGAAGGAGGGCAACGGACAAAGCCCGATAAAATGACGGCATCCTGCGCTCAGGCTACTGCTCTTGGGTTTCAGCCCCATCCATAGTGCAGCTTGCCTGCCTCATCCTTGTGAGTCCCTATGCTAGCGGCATTTGTGCCATCCGGCACCTACTTTGTTCACATTTACAGCGATATCAGGCGGGATTTTAACGGGATGAGGTAACAGAATTGGGGATGGCCTATTGTCTGATTAGGATTCCATTGAAATTGAAATCAAAATCTAACATCGAGAGCCAGCCGCCGAGTTTATATTCACAGTTCCACCGTCTTTTTATCATCAGGCACCATCAGGTACCTTGTCGCCCCGACGGCGGATGGCTATTTATCGTGCGCCAAAGTTAGAACAACCGGTTCACCGCGCATTCAGCTTGGTCCAGACCTCATTTTCGGTCAGTTTGGGATTCTTGTTGCTCAGTTGAAGCTTACCGCCGGAGCTGAGGGCTTGCGCCCAGCCGACTATGCTGGTCACTGAGCGCGCGGGCCAATGGTTGGCGACCAACCAGGGCTCAATCTCCGCCGGATTGATGGGGATGCGATTCTTATGCAGCACCTTGAGGGTCAGCTTGATGCGATCCTCGTCGATGGTTTGCAGCATGGCTTTATTGCAGGTCGCGGAAAACGACTTCAAGGCTTTTAACAGCAGACTATTCATCACCATATTCTCTAATTAGTTGCATGCGACGACAGTGGCAACTCCACGTTCAACCCTAGCGGCGATCCACATCGCCGCTTGAGGTATACGTCGCCACGGATTATCCCCGCTCGGGGAGCATGACCTCATTGCGGCTAAACAGCTGCTTGAACCAGTCTATCGGGTTGTCGGGCTGGGCATCGCCGCCACTGCCGCAGGCTTCGGTCGGCCCGAGCTGATCCAGCCGCGCGGGCAGTGACAGGCTGCCTGTGCATCCGCTGGCTACCGGCTTGCCGCCGCGAGAGAAATTGGCCCAGACAATGCCTTTGGGGACCGCCAGCTGCAGCGAGTTGACGCCACGACGGCTCATGTAATCACCAAACAGCTGCAAGGCGCCATTGGCGCCAGTCAGCCCGGCAGGCTGGTTATCATCCCGACCAACCCAGACACTCACCAGTTCGTCATTATCCAGACCGCTAAACCAGGAATCCCGCAGGTTGTCGGTGGTACCGGTTTTGCCCGCCAGCACGGTACCGGGGAAACGGCTAGCCAAGGAGCGCGCCGTACCTTGACTGGCCACCTTGGTCATGGTGAACAGGGTCAGATAGCTGACCCGGGCATCCACCCGACGCTCGGCCTTTACATCCTTCTGATACAGGCTCTGGTTCTTGGCTCCCAGCACGGCCCGGACCGTGGTCAGCGGCTGATAGAGCCCTTCACTGGCCAGGGTCAGGTACATCTGATTCACCTCGAAGGGCGACAGGGCCACAGTGCCAAGAAACAGCGACGGGAACGCCTGAATGGGTTGCGTGACCCCGAGTGCGCGCAGGGTATCGATCACCTTGGCCACGCCAACATCCATCCCGAGTCGTACCGTCGGCAGATTCAGCGACTCGGCCATCGCCTGATAAAATGGCACCTGACCGCGATAACCCCTGTCGTAATTCTGCGGCTTCCAGGTCTGGCCGCCCTGATTACGCAGCGTCAGAGGTGCATCCCGCAGCGGGGTCGCCAGGTTATAGCCCTTTTGCAACCCGCTGAGATAGACCGCCGGTTTAACCAGCGAGCCAATCGGCCGCCGCGCATCCAGCGCGCGGTTGAAGCCGGCATAGCGGGCATCACGACCACCGACGACGGCAGAGATCTCCCCGGTGCGCCAGTTGGAAATCACCATGGCACCCTGTAAGTCCGGACGTTTGCGCTCCTTCTCGATGCGATCCAGCTGACTGGTCACCGCCTGTTCGGCAGAGAGCTGTGCCACCGGGTCCAGGCTGGTGAAGATCTTGAGCCCGGATTGGTTCAAAAAATTGGTCCCAAATTTGTCCTGGAGCTCGCGTTTGAGCAGGCTCATAAACGCCGGAGTCCGGCCATAACTCATCTGGCCACGGGCCAGCAGGGCCAGCGGTCTCTCCAGATAGACCTGATAATCCGGCGGCTCGATCTTCAAATTGTCGAGCAACAGACGTAGCACCAGATCCCGCCGCTCTTTGGCCCGATCCGGAAAGCGCCAGGGATCGTAATAAGAGGGGCCGCGCACCATACCTACCAGCAGTGCCATCTGATCCGGCTCTAGCTCATTGAGTGGCAGACCGAAATAGAAGTAAGCCGCCAGGCCGAAGCCATAGACCCCCTGGGCCTTGTTCTGCCCCAGATAGATCTCGTTGATATAGGTTTCGAGGATCTGCTCCTTGCTGTAGCGATAATCGATGATCACCGCCATATAGGCCTCCTGCACCTTGCGCAATAGGCTGCGCTCCCGGGTCAGGAAGAAGTTTTTCGCCAATTGCTGGGTCAGGGTACTCCCCCCCTGCACGGCACGGCCAGCCTTGAGATTGGCAAAGAAAGCGCGACCGATGGAGAGCAACGAGACGCCACCATGGTTGTAGAAGTCGCGATCTTCCACCGTCAGCAAGGTATCGATAAAGCTTTGCGGCACCTCATCCAGACGCAGCAGCAGACGATCCTCGATCTCTTCGCCCGTCAGCCGGTCCAGCAGCACAGGGTCCATGCGCACATAGCCCAGATCCTTCATGGTGTCGGCATTCTGGATGCGGATGAGCCGTTGCTTGTCGAAGGTGAGCAGCAAAGGACGCTGCTGTTCACTGCCATCGGAAAATTTAAAGGCACGACGGATCAACACCAGCTTGCCGCCGCCGGTAGCGTACTGACCGGCGCTGGTGGGCTTGCTGCTTTGCCGGTAGTTGAGCAGCTTCAACTCATAGAGCATCTGGGCTTGGGACAGCCGCTGGCCCGGATAAAGCTCCAGCGGCCGGCTGTAGACCAGGGCGGGCAACTGCCACTTCTGGCCATCGAATTTGTCACGGATCAGGCTGTCCAGATAGATGCCGGTCACCAGCAGTCCGGCGAACACGACCAATCCTAACTTGAAGGCCAACCAGCCCCAGCGACGCCAGTTGATGCTCTGATGCCAGGCCTGCTTCTTCTTCGCTCTGGGTTTACGCGCTGCCATTATCTTTATTCATCCTGTGCTTGGTATATCGGGTCGGCCTCCTCGCTACAGGAGGATACGACTCGTGATTGGCATGAAAATTTTTACCGACTTGTATAGTGCATGGCCTCGAGCGCCACGCCAATGGTCCCGACTCTTATTGTGACATCGATGGGCGCTAGCGCGCACAGGAGGGAATACTAACGGATTGCCTCATATTGACAATCGTCCCGACAGAATTGTGGATGGGTTCGGCATGTCAACCTGTACTGCCGCGTCGAGGTCGCACCAATCGGATCGACAATTTCGATAACGCAGACAGAGCAGATGGAACCAGCCAGCAAAGACTGCTGGCTGATTGACAACAGGCAAGATGTCGGTTGGTTAAAAGTATGTCCAGTAGCAGGTTCGGAGACTGTTAGACGGGATGTTTTGCGCGGAAAAGGAGGGAAAGTCGGCCCCCCTCACCCGGTCGGTGTTGCTGCAGCGTCATACAGTACATAACGATTACGTCCGTTTCGCTTGGCCTGATAGAGCGCCTGATCCGCCAGTTCACACAAGCTCTCCAGGCTAGATCCTGGCTGCCACGGCGCGATACCTATGCTGATCGTGACATAACGAGCCGTGGCTGAGCCGATGTGGGGAAGGGCCAGTTGCTCGATGTTGCTAAGGATGCGTTCAGCGACGAGCTGGGCTCCTGCCTCATCAACCTGATCCAGAAACAAGATGAACTCTTCGCCACCATAGCGGCCAAACATATCTATGTCTTCACGCAGGCTCTCTTGCACACAAGCGACGACCTGCTGCAAGCAGCGATCCCCGGCCGGATGCCCATAATGGTCGTTGTACAGTTTAAAGTGATCAACGTCGAGCATCAGGATGGCGGCCCCGATATCATCGTCCGTTTTGCGCGCCAATTTATTGCTGATACTGGAAAAAAACGCCTGACGATTCGGGATCAATAGCAAGGGGTCGAGATTCAGTGAACGGATCAATTTTTCCGTCAATTTAAAGTTATTAAATTCTATTTTCGCAATAAAACCTATAGTCCTGCGGACTGCAAAAAAAACAGAACCGATAAACACCGTCAAAAAAACAACAACCAACAAATTTATAAACAAACTAACCCATTGGCTGTCTAGCACATGATTAACCATTAAACACAACAGCATCATGATGCTAAAACTTGGAATAACCAACATGGCTCCAACATAAGTAATTGGGATAATAACAATTAATGCAGGCAGAATGGAGCGAAACGCTGGATCATAGATAACTTGATGGTGATAAAATGACAAGACAAACATCCAGACCAGAGTGACAGCATATGTATATGATATAAACCGCCTCTGGAATGATTTACACAGATACAGATTGTCTTTTTTATGCCCCGGCTTAAGCACAGAAAACAGCATGAACAACATAAAGATGATCGATGCCAATGTGATAACATATAAATAGTGCAACTTGGCGCTCGGCTCATCAAAAAAATTAAAATCAAAGCCCACATAGTTAAACAACAACAAATAACTCATTCTAAACAGCGCAACAAACAACACGAAAAAATTAGAAGCAATAAAAAAACGCATACCATTCGCTGACATATTGCCGATGTGTTTAGCCAAGAAGTCTTTCTGCTGCAATGATACCTCATCGGATAATATCTTCGATGAAATGAACAGTGTATCCGCTCTTTCCAATGCACGGAAAATTGAGTTTTTAGCCATAACCTGTTTCCATATTTACAAAGTGGTATGCGTGTTATTTACACTGTTAACTTGCCGCAACTCGGTTCTGCCACCAATCAACCAATTCATGCGAACGGATAGCCGGCGCAAAATAGAATCCTTGCAGACTATCGCAGCCCATCTGTCTGAGCATTTGGGCTTGCGCCCTGTTTTCCACACCTTCGGCCACGGTATGGATTTTCAGATGCCGGGCCATGGCCAGTGAGGCATGCACAGCGGAACGATAGCGCCCGTCATCGAGCATATTGGCCACGAAGACCCGATCGATCTTCAGCTCGGAAACCGGGCTTTGCACCAGATGTAACAAGGACGCATGCCCGGTACCAAAGTCATCAATCGCCAGCTTGATGCCCTGCAATCGCAGTCGTGATGCAGTTTCCAGCAAGCAAGGGAGATCGCTGTAGCCTTCGGTTTCAGTGATTTCCAGACACAGCAAGTGTCCCGGCAGACCACATCGTTCCAGAATGGCAAAAACCCGGTCAGCAAAATGCACATCCAGCAACTCGGAGGGCGCAATATTGACCGACACCGGTACCTCAATCCCCCGATCCAGCCACTGCCGACACCGCATCACAGCCTGTTCGAGTATCTGCATGCTCAGACGATCCACTAGGGCATGCTGATACAGAGGATCGATAAAGAACGCGGGCGATAGGGTTCCGCGCTCGGGATGTTCCCAGCGCGCCAGCGCCTCGGCACCGATCAACTGCCCCGTGACAGCACAGATTTGTGGCTGAAAATAGGGCTGGATCTGGCGTGAATCGAGAGCGGAAACCAACTCCTCGCGATTCGGAATGTAGCCATCCGCACGAATCCCCTTGTCTTTTTCCACTCGGGGCAAATGTTGCAAGTTGTCCCAGATCTGCTGACGGCTAATCGGCTTTTGTAGTGCATCACAAACGGTCACCCCATGCAGTGCGGCCATCTGCACCACGGAATAGATGATGTCCTGACTGGCGGCACTGATGAGCAGCACCGGACAGGGTTTGTCATGGGCCGCCAGATGACGTAAAAAGGTGACGCCATCCATACCCGGCATATTCAGATCACAAATCACCGCATCCGGCATACCATGCCGCGCGATGCTATTCAGCGCGCCCTGACCATCACGAACCCGGTGAACCTGATCCGCTAATGGCTTACACAGTTCATACAACCAATTCAGCTGGAATAATTCGTCTTCGACAATTAATAAACTTGTGAGAGTCTTCATTATTAACCTCATGACAGTTCACCTATTCATATTCCCTGGTGAATAGTTTTTGTATTCCCTACCCTGCATAAAAACCGGATGCATCCAGTCACTCGGCATTGAGCTGTTCTATAACCCATCAATAATCGCATCATAGTACTTGGGGTGACTTGGCTATCATGACCATTCAAGATTGAAATAATAGACAAGCAGGCACCGCGATATATTTAGCGCCAAAAGATTCCTTTGTCCTGTCGCTCACAGCACATTCATCCGCAATCCGTTACATCAGATGGATTGCTCTCATCGGGTAAAGTTTTAACATCGGTACTAAGTTTATAGCCACCCCGCCAAGCGCTGGTTCAGCACGTTATAACTAATCGGTTTAACCAAGTAGCCATTGGGTTTCAACTCCATAAAACTACGCACCACCTCTGAGGAGGTTTCCGCCGTAACCACGACACAGACACAGTCTGGAGGCAGCAATTTTTCCTCCCGGAGTGTAGTCAGCAATTGATGACCGTTCATGCCACCAAGACCCAAATTAAAATCCAGCAACACTAACTGATACGCCTTAGCAGCACACTGCGACAAGGCTATTTTGGCATTATCAACCAGATCGATCTGCTCGGATCGAAAGCCCATCTTTTGCAGCATGCCTCGTAGGGCATTGCACATCATAGAACAGTCATCAACGATCATAATTGGACGGTTTTTATTAATCGGCATAGTGAACCCCATATACAATACGAATGACGATAATATGTCCTGTGCCCACCAATGGATGAGTGAATACTAAACGACCAACCACCCAATGTCTGTTCTTTGAGGAACAGACATCTATCTATTTCTAGAATACGATAAAACAAAACAACATGGCTTATAGAAAAAGGCGCCATTGAGCACTGAATTCACTGGAAACTAACGAACTCACAATTGGCCAATATATTCACAGCAGGAGATCAGCAGAGACAATTAGTTTTAATAAAACCCATGCTGATAGCACCGAATAGTACTTCGCATCTATGCACCGCATTCATCAAAACAGAGGATCGATATGCATAATCCGTCATCTGCGCCGGCACAGCCCGGTTGTTATTATCTGGACCAGTCACACATTCTTGAGCTCGTTGCCGGGGATACCGTTCTGGTTCACTCATTGTTATCCATCTATCTGCAATCCAGTCCGGATGAGATAGCCTCCCTGGGACGAGCAGTTGAAACCAACGATCGTCGAGACATGGCGCGCCGAACCCACCGGCTACGGGGTTCACTGCGCTATCTGGGGGCTCGGGATCTGGAGGACATGCTCTACGAAATCGAGGCGGCCAGCGGCGCCGGTGAGCAGCGGGAGCTACTGGCTGGCTATCAATTTTTCCAGGAAGCCGCCCAGCAGCTCGAGCAGGAGATCCGGACCTGGCTTGTCAGCCTATCCGGGCCCGCACTTCGTTCATAAGGGATCATCTCAGCAGAAAATAGTCTGACTTCAAGACAGAGTATCCTGGCTGTGCCATCCTCGCGGGTGTCGCAGCAGGGACTCAAGCTTCGAAACCGGCTCCCGTGCCAAAGCCAGGAGAAAATGCAATGCAACACACTAGGTCTCTTCCGGTAGATGCCGAAATCCAATGGCCATGCCCGCTTCAGGAGACAACCCGTCAACGCCTGTTAAGCATTGCCCAGCCCTATGAGCTCAATTGGAGGACAGGTCCGTTGCCCGGAGTCATCTACGTCGCGACGGGCTGCGTGGTCGGTTATGCCACCAATGAAACCATGGACAATTCCCTGGGTCTGATGTACGGCCATGGCCGCTGGTTTGGTATCCAGTCGATCGATAATCCAACTTATGCCCCGACCAGTCTCTATGAAGCACTGCTACCAACCGAATTATTGTTGTTCCCGGCTCGAGAGTTAGAGCGTCTGGTCGAGCAGGATCCAGAGATCTATAAGTTCCTGTTTTTCATCGCCCAGTACATAGGCCGTATCACGCTGCAACTGGGCAGCAACACCCTGTTCTGTCTGACAACCCGGATCATCTATGTGCTACTGGAACTTGCGGACAAACCTACATCACTAAACGAAGCCCAGCCCCTGATTCACATCACCCAACAGAGCCTGAGCCAGATTGTCGGCATCAGCCGGCCCAGAGTGAATGAGGTCCTCAAGACGCTGGACGGCAGCGGTGAAATAAAACTTGGTCGTGGTGAAATCCGATTGCTGGATATAGCGACTCTTCGCGCCCGACTGCCTGCCATGAGCTACATGCATCATGATCCGATCGCGGGAGCTTACCCCGATGCGCCGGAGCCCGAGCCTCAGAGCAGAAACTGATCGCCTCTATCCCTTTCACTGCTATTCGTCATGGGGCGGTTTCGCCGGCGCAGCATACCAGTTAGCTTTGGCCACCAGCTTGGCATCCGCCGGGTCGGCAATGTAGTGCGGCGACATGATCTGCACACCATATTCGTTGAATACATCCTGAATATTGGCATGTAGCAAACTCAGCAGCAGGGCGCGGGATCTGGGCTCGCTGGGTACAGCATGGGCTACCAATCGATATTCGGGGTAGTAATCGGCCAGTGCAGTCTGGAATACCTGTGGCAACGGATCGGCCTGGATGCCATCGGTGCGTTGGCAGGCCTCCAGCAACATGGCCTCCACCTGCCGCCACGGCGTATCGTAGCCAATGGTCACCGAGGTATCGACGATATAACCGGGCCCCTTGACGATACGTGAGTAATTTTTGGTAACCGATGTGGCAATCAGGGTATTCGGTATCGTCAGGGTTTCACCAAGCCCGGTCAGTATCCGGGTGTTGAACACGCCCACTTCAATCACAGTTCCTTCTTGTTCGGCAATCCGCACAAATTCGCCGACCCGTATCGTGCCGGAATAGGTCAAGATCAACCCGGCCGCCGCCTGCCCGACCACGTTCGATGCCCCCAAGGAGACCATCAGACCGATCAGCACCGACAATCCTTTGAAGGCCTCAGTACCGGAGCCGGGCAGATAGGGATAGGCCATCGCGAAAGCAAACAACCAGATCGCCAGCGAAATCAGTCGATTGGTCGGAGCCAGGGTCTCCGGCGTCAGCCAGTTGATCGTGCTGGGCTGCGCCAGACGCGCCATCAGAGTCTTGAGGAGAGCGATAACCCCTTTGGCCAGCAAGGAGATCACCAGCACGATCATCAGACCAGGAAGCGAAGTCACTATGGCGGTCATGAAATAGCTGATTAAGGCGAGTAGATAGCTATCAAGTCCCTCCCCCCAGGGGCGGGTGTAGGGGAATTGCTGCAACACGTAGCTGAGCCACTCATAGCCGCAGAGCAGAACCAAGGACCAGCAGACAACGTCCAACATGCGACGCCAAATAGGGAACAGCAGCCCAACATCAAACAATGACGTATGCCCAACCTTGATCCTGGCCGCATGTTGTCGCATCAGCGGCAAGAGACGTGATAACAGCCATGTCCGAGAAAAAAACAGGATGCGGCAACACAATACCAGCAACACACTGGCCAGGATTGAGACCGCCAGGGCTTGCAATAGATAGCGGGCACTGCGGATCTGCTGCGTCTCCGTGAGAACGAGTCTGAGATTAGCGGCAGCCTGTTCTGCGACCACCCGGACCGACTCATCTTCCGGCAACAGATCCTTGGCCGTAACGATGAAGGCGCGCTGCTCACCAAGCAGGATCAGATAGCTATCTTCGATCGGCTGTATGCTGACCGCGAGCGCCCCCCCTTCCTGCAGAGCTTCCCGAATGACCCGTTCGGCCCGCCTGACGCGCGCCTGAGCCGTTTCTCCCAGCAGCGAACTGCGCAGTGTCACCACCGAACGATTGGCCAGCTTGAGTTCGACAACCGCATGGTCCACGGCAGGGATCGTCTTCACTTCGCTTTCCGATGGAATGGGCAAGAGCGAGTCGGATGTCTCAGCGGCCCAGCTTGCCCCGCCAAGCAGAGATCCCAGCAACCACAGTAAACAACAAATCAAACGAGTGCCCATGTTTCTCTCCATATCCCGCTTTCAGCGCTGGTCATTCCATTCATGCCATTTGAAGCTGTTTTACCCGTTCTGCCTGTGATCCATCGATGAGTTCATGCTCAATTCAACCGCGATGAGGACGGCAACTCTCCGCCCCCCACTCCGAGGGCGACGTTTACCCATCACGATGTGTCTTTATTCATCCTGTGCTTGGTATATCGGGTCGGCATCGCCTCGGAAGGGTCATCCGGCCAGTAATGTCTGGGGTAGCGCCCCTTCATCTCTTTTTTGACGTCGTTATAGCTGCCCAGCCAGAAAGCGGCCAGATCCTGGGTCAACTGCAGCGGCCGCTGGGCAGGTGAAAGCAACTCCACCAGCAGGGCTACCTTGCCACGAGCCACGGTCGGTGTCTGCCGCTGACCAAACATTTCCTGAATGCGCACCGGCAGCACAGGGGCACTACCGGGCTGGTAACGAATGCGCAACCGGCTACCGGTCGGCGCGGTGAAATGGCTCGGCAGCAGGGCATCCAGCTCCCGCGGCAATGGCCAGGGCAAGCTCTGGCGCAGTATGGTACTCAAAT
Source organism: Aeromonadaceae bacterium (assembly GCA_963677375.2). GTDB lineage: Bacteria > Pseudomonadota > Gammaproteobacteria > Enterobacterales > Aeromonadaceae > Pseudaeromonas. Next base: position 258,358 of record CAXXIF010000019.1, on the reverse strand, counting down.
CCAGTCGCTTTAGCCGTTCTAGGCGACTCATGCCCAGCAGATGGGGCAACAACCAGCGATCCAGGCTCGCCAGCAAGCTCGGCTCATCGACCGGCGGCATGCCCAGCTCATCGACCATCAGCTCTGGCAACCACTCGGCGGCGCAGCGCAGACGTGCCAGATATTGCTCGCTCTCCTCATCCCACGGCAAACAGGCCAATCCCTTGCTGCGAATGCCCTCCAGCAGGCAGCTCGCTTTCTGCTCCTCGCTCAGGTTCGCCAAGGGCTGACGTTCCAGCACTATACTCCCCAACCGCAACTGCTGCTCGGCACGCACCCGCCCTTCCCGGTCATCCCAACCGAACCAACTCTCCCGACTGAACAGTTCGGGCAGATAGCGTTGCAGCTCGGCAGGCTCCACCGCCTCGGCCAGATAGAGACGAATGCCCTGGGCACTCAGGGATGGATCTATGGCCACCAGCCAGTCGCGACCGGTCAGCGAGTGGTCTGGTGCCAGATCTGCACTCTGACCGCCGGATAGTTGATAGCGACAGCCACTGCGCAGCTTGCCGATGCGATCCGGCCAGGCCAGTGCAGCCAGCAACCCGAGCCAGTTTCCGGCACTGGCCGCCGCCACGTTTTTTTGTCCCAGCCCCGGTAGCAGCTGGCCGAGCCGCTCCCGCCAGCGCTGGGCCTGGGGCTTGAGCGCCGCCCCGTGACGCACCAGCAAGGCACTGAGTCGATCGGCACCCCGTTTGTCGTCTTCGAATAACGCCACCAGATAACAGGCCTCATCGACCAGCCCTGCGAGCCCCTCGCCTTCAAGCTCGGCCGCCCGCAGCAGCAGGTGGGCCAGTCGCGGATGACAAGGAAGCTGCGCCATCTGGCGCCCTCGGGCTGTCAGGTGATGCTGGGCATCCAGCGCCTCAAGCTGGTACAGCAAGCGGCGTCCGGCCAGCAGGTTGGCCGCTGGAGGCAGCTCCAGTAACGGCAAGCCTTCCGGCTCACAACCCCATAGCGCCGCTTCGAGCAGCAGGTTACTCAGTTCCACCACCCGGATATCCGGCGGGCTCTGCTCATCCAGCCGCTCCTGCTGCTCCGAGCTCCACAAGCGATAACAGACGCCGGGGCCCAGACGACCGGCCCGACCAGCACGCTGGGTCGCCGACGCCTTGGCGATCTGTTTGAGCTCCAGCCGCTCGATGCCACTGCCGACATCGAAGCGCACCCGCCGCTCCAGGCCGCTGTCCACCACCACCCGAATGCCTTCGATGGTCAGCGAGGTTTCTGCCACATTGGTAGCCAGTACCACTTTTCGCCGTCCCGCCGCAGCGGGCAGGATGGCCTTTTGCTGCTCGGCAAAAGGCAGGCGGCCATGCAGTGGCGCCACCAGCACCTCGGGGCTATCCCCCAGGCGTTCATTCAGCCATTGCGCCAGCCGTTCGATTTCACCGGCGCCGGGTAAAAACACCAGCAGGCTGCCCGTCTCGCTGTTAAGCGCCTCCAGCACCACGACACCACATTGCGGCACCAGAGGTTGCTGACGATTGATGGGTCGATAGTGATGATCGATGGGATGAGCCCGCCCCTCACTGCGCAGCAACACGGCATCGGGCAGCAGGCTGGAAAAATCCAGCCCCTCCAGGGTCGCCGACATCACCAGCAGCTGGAGATCCGGCCGCAACGCGGCGCGGGATTCGATACTCAGAGCCAGCGCCAGATCCGCATGCAGGCTGCGTTCATGAAACTCATCAAAAATCAGCAACCCGACTCCGGCCAGCTCGGGATCGGCCTGCAGCATCCGGGTCAGAATGCCTTCGGTGACTATCTCCAGCCGGGTGGCTCCACTGACCCGGCTCTCGCCGCGCACCCGATAACCGACACGCTGGCCAACACTCTCACCCAACTGGTCAGCCAGGAAGCGGGCAATGTTGCGCGCGGCCAGACGTCTGGGCTCCAGCATGATGATGCGACCCGCCACTGTACCGGATTGCAACAAAGCCAGGGGCAAGGCGGTGGATTTACCCGCACCGGGCGGTGCCTGCACGACCACCGGCTGTTCTGCCTCCAGAGCCGCCTGCAAAGCTGGCAAGATGGCCAGTGCCGGTAGGGACGAGGGATCAAGACGAGAAAAAGAAGAGGACACCGCTACTCCGACATTGACGCGGCCCCATGTCCGGGTACCGAGTTGAGATGGGCGCATTGTGCCAAAGCAGGCCGCCGAGACCAAGGGGCAAAGCCCGGTTTACCAGATCCAGTGCCATCGTCCATGGGAGAAAACAAAACCTGATAAAAAATAGGGTTTTGTTAACCAGCCCTAAAAAGTGGTTCGACCTCTGCGGCATGATGCGGATGGTTTATAACGGAGTCATCAGCGACCTGACCCGCATCATGGCATCGGGCGCTAAGACGCCACCTCATATTTATCTCATTGATGGGAGTCCCTATGTCGGTCATGCGTTTTTCCATTCCTCGCGACATCATCTACGGCGACAATGCACTGGAACACCTCAGCCAACTCAAGGGCCACAAGGCTGTGCTGGTCACCGGTGGCAGCTCCATGCAACGGTTTGGCTTTCTGGATCGGGCCGAGGCCCTGCTGCACCAGGCCGGCATGAGTACGCTGCTGATTGATGGTGTCGAACCCAATCCATCCGTTACCACCGTGATGCGTGGCGCCAAGGCCATGCAGGAGTTTGAGCCGGATTGGATCGTCGCCATCGGCGGTGGCTCGGCGCTGGATGCAGCCAAGGTGATGTGGTGCTTCTATGAACATCCGCATCTGCAATTTAGTGACATCATAACCCCAGGCTCCATGCCACCGCTGCGCAACAAGGCCCGGTTTATCGCTATTCCATCGACCAGCGGCACCGCCTCAGAAATCACCGCCTTCTCGGTCATTACCGATACCGAAAACCATATCAAGTACCCGATCGTCGCCGCCGATATGGTGCCGGATATAGCCATTCTGGACCCGGCCATCCCGGCCAAAATGCCGCCGCATATCACCGCCAACACCGGCATGGATGTGTTGGCTCACGCCCTTGAGGCCGTGGCCTCCACCGCCGCAACCTCGTTTACCGATCCCTATGCCATTGAGGCCATCAACCTGGTGCTGAATAATTTGGAGACCGCCTTTCATGAGCCGGATAACCAGACAGCGCGCTTCAATATGCACAATGCCTCGGCACTGGCGGGTATGGCCTTTACCAATGCCTCTCTCGGGCTGGTGCACTCCCTGGCCCACAAGATTGGCGGCGAGTTCGGGGTCACCCATGGGCTGGCCAATGCCATCCTGATGCCCTATATCATTCGCTTCAATCGCCAGTTCACGGACAAGTACGCCCGGGTCGAGAAGTTGTTGGGGATTGCCGATCTGCCCTCGGCCATCGAAGCGCTGAACCGGAAACTGAACATTCCCTGCTGCTTCCAGCAGTGTGATGAGGTGGATTTTGACGCCAGCAAGTTCCGCGATGTGCTGGATCGGATGAGCCAGAATGCCCACGCAGACCCCTGCACCTGGACCAACCCCGGTCAACCCACCGTCAGCGATGTCAAGGCGCTGTATGAAGCGGCCTTCTACGGTGAGGCTTGCTGCGAGGCCTGAATTCGAGGTCATACATCACCATCCAACACATGGGGGCGCTAATGCGCCCTCTACTTTTTTTATCGGCAATTTTTATCGGCCATGACAACGCTCTTGGGTGACAGGCAGAATAGAACCCTTGCCCAGCAATGCTTCGAGAGCCCATGACCCCGACACCTGCAGAGAACCGACGGCTATTTTTTGGCCTGGATGCCAGAACACAACGCCAGCCTCTGGTCCGGCTGCAACAGCAGTTGGCTCTGGCGGCCAGCCCGGTGGTAGCGGAAAATCTGCATCTGACCCTGCTGTTTCTCGGGGCTGTCCCCGATGCGCAACTGCCGCAACTCTGCCTGCTGGGCCATCAGGTCGCGCTCCAGCATGGCGGTTTCGAGCTGGTGCTGAATACGCTGGGGTTGTTTCCCCAGGCCAAAGTCGCCTGGATAGGCACCAGTCAACCGCCGACCGAGTTGCTGGCTCTGGAGCTGGCGCTACGGGCGGGCGTCTCGGCGTTGGGATTGCCGCTGGATGAGCGTCCCTACCGACCCCATATCACGCTTTATCGCAAGGCGCGGACACTGCCTGATGCGCGACCCAGCGCCACTATTTCCCTGCAGGCTCGTGAGTTTCACCTGTATGAGTCTTGCTCCACACCCGCCGGGGTACAGTACTGCAAGCTCGCCAGCTGGGAATTTGCGGTCACTGACTCATCTGCGATAGCTGGTTCAAAGGTGGACGGGTAACGGACGGGCTAGGTGAATAGAGTCTGGCGAGATGTCGGCGCCATAGGCCAGAATTTCCACCCCGGCTTGGTACGCTTCGGCCAGCAAGGCGCTGTAGGACGGGTCAATATGGGCCGCGGGGCGCACTTCGCGGATGCCGGTGTGTTGCACACAAAACAGGATCACAGCCCGAAAACCGGCGGCGCGCATTCGTATCAACTCTCGCAAGTGTTTGCTGGCCCGCTCACTGGGCGCGTCGGGAAAAAAACCCACCCCGGCGGCAGCCAGTTCAGGATGCGCCTCCCACCCCAGCAGGGTGACACTCTTGACTTCAATATAGCAGTCGGCCTCAGGCCCCTGTTCCAGCAACAGATCGATGCGGCTGTTTTCCTCACCATAGCGCACCTCCTGACGCAAGGTTGCGTACCCTTGCAACTCGGTGATCACCCCGGATTGAATGGCCGTCGCCACCAGCGCATTGGCGCGTGACGTGTTGACGCCGATGAAGTGACCGGCCGTCGTTTCGCTCAACTCCCAGGTCCGGCTGTATTTGCGTTTCGGATTGTTGGACACCGAGAACCAGACGCCCCACCCCGGCTCGGCACAACCGGTCATTCGCCCGGTATTGGGGCAATGTAGAGTCACCTCAGCACCATCCGCCAGCCGGACATCCGCCAAAAAACGTTGATAACGCCGTAACAGGCATGCCCTTTGCAGTACAGGGAAGGACTCGGGGTTACGAGTCGGCGTCAGAAACGTGGATTTTGTGTGCTCAGCATCATCGGACATGGAGGTTGTCTGCTATAACCAAGAAAAAAAGCAGCCGCCATGATAACGCAGGCTCTGCAGCAGACCTATCACGGGAGTCGCCGTGACTCGTTGAAAAAACCAGCAACCGAGAGGGTATTCATGCTGGTCCGGTTGGCCTGAATGGCTTTTTCTGTACATTTGTCACGATGACACCTTGAAAGTGACAAAAACGACACAATATAACGGTACCAAATCGCAGTTGTTTGCGAGTTGTTTGACAGCGTGAGGCAGCAGAAGAGTAAAAGCAGGTCTGGCTAACAAAAATAGTCAACGCATTTGCTAGGGCTAAAACCTTCTGATATAGATACCGGCCTCAAGATTATCAGTAGCCAGCACACGGTGACGTGCTGCGCGTTGTGCGAATTAGGAGATCAACATGCCAATGGGCGATACCAACAAATCTCTGGGTCCTCTGGCCATCGCCGGTGTGGAACCTTACCAGGCCAAACCTGGTGAGGAATACATGAATGAGGCGCAGAAGACGCACTTCCGCAAGATCCTCGAAGCCTGGCGTAACCAGTTGCGTGAAGAAGTAGACCGCACCGTCGATCATATGAAAGATGAAGCGGCCAATTTCCCCGATCCGGTAGATCGTGCGGCTCAAGAAGAAGAGTTTGCACTGGAACTGCGGGCGCGTGACCGCGAACGTAAGCTGATCAAGAAGATTGAAAAGACACTGGTCAAGCTCGAAGACGACGATTTCGGCTACTGCGAACATTGCGGTATCGAAATCGGCATCCGCCGTCTGGAAGCCCGTCCAACCGCCGAGCTGTGTGTCGACTGCAAGACACTGGCCGAAATCAAGGAAAAACAGATGGCGGGTTAATACCTGTATCATCATCACCATCCAGGAGGGAGCCCGAGGCTCCCTCTTATTATTTGTGCTGATCGCCCCTTTCACCCGCGTTACCCGACGCCTAAACGCAAATCTGTTTGCCGCCACCGGTCGCGCTATGTCAGACTCTGCCCCGTTATCAAGCCCTCAGCCTGAACACTAGATACTCATGCCCGTTACTTCCTATCTGGGACGCTTTGCGCCATCGCCCTCCGGCCCCTTGCATTTTGGCTCGCTGGTTGCTGCTGTCGGCAGTTATCTGCAAGCGCGGGCTCAGGGTGGGCGCTGGCTGGTTCGCATCGAAGATCTGGACCCGCCCCGGGAAGTACCGGGCGCCGCTGATGAGATACTGCGTACCCTCGAGCGTTATGGGCTGGATTGGGATGGTGAGGTGATCTATCAGAGCCAGCGTCATGACCGGTATCAGGCGGTACTCGACGAGTTTGAGCGCCAGGGGCTGACGTATCACTGTCACTGCAGTCGCGCAAGAATTCAGGCCCACGCTGGCCTCTATGATGGCCACTGCCGAAGTCTGAACCAACCGGCACAGGGCAGTGCTATCCGCCTGCGACTCTCGGCGCCGGTCTACCATTTCGAGGATGCCCTGCAGGGTCGCATCGAAGTGCCGGCACCATTGGCCGAAGAAGATTTTATCCTCAAACGACGGGATGGTCTGTTCGCCTACAACCTGGCGGTGGTGATCGATGATGCCGATTGCGGTATCACCCAAGTGGTACGCGGCGCCGATCTGATTGAGCCGACCGTCCGCCAGATTGCGCTTTACCGGCTGCTGGGCGCACCAGAGCCCGGCTGGTTGCATCTACCGCTGGCACTGCAGGAGAATGGCTTGAAATTATCCAAGCAGAACCATGCACCAGCCCTCGGCCAGGAACGGATCAGCAAGACGCTGTGGCAGGCACTGCACTTTCTCGGGCAGCAGCCACCGCCGTCATTGGCGGACGAAAATAAAGAAGCTCTGTTGCAGTGGGCGATTCACCACTGGCAGCAGCATAAAATTCCAACTGGGCCGCAGTTCCTGAGTCTTTCACGCCAGGGATAGCGACCAGTTTCTCATTTTTGCATGCTGCGCTATCATAGCGCCGCTGCAATAAGCGGGTGATAACCCGGAGGTGTACTATTTTTTCCCAGATTGCGAATTTCTGCCGTAAGGTGCTCGGTAAGGATGAAGAGGACCAACCCATGGCAGACGAACGCCGCATACTCACACGAGACCAGCACTCCATCTCGCGACGCCAGATCAGCGACAACGCCCTGAAGGTCCTCTACCGCTTGAATAAATCCGGCTATGAGGCTTATCTGGTCGGTGGTGGAGTCCGTGATCTGTTGCTGGGAAAACAGCCCAAAGACTTTGACATAGTCACTGATGCGACTCCGGAACAGATCAAGCGTCTGTTCTCCAACTGCCGTCTGGTGGGTCGCCGCTTCCGCCTCGCCCACGTGGTGTTCGGCCGTGATGTCATCGAAGTCGCCACCTTCCGCGGCCACCATCACAAGGTCAACACCAGCAAGCACATCTCCAGCCAGTCGGAAGAAGGCATGCTGCTGCGCGATAACGTCTACGGCACCATCGAAGAGGATGCCGAGCGTCGCGATTTCACCGTCAATGCTCTCTACTACAGCATCAAGGATTTCAGCCTGCATGATTTTCACGGCGGCCTGGATGATCTGGATGATGAAGTTCTGGAGCTGATCGGCGATCCCGAAACGCGTTACCGCGAAGATCCGGTGCGCATGCTGCGCGCCATCCGCTTTGCCGCCAAACTGGATCTGCGGATCAGCGAACGCTCCGCCGCCCCTATCCGCGAGCTGGGCCCACTGCTGCAGGATATTCCTCCAGCCCGATTGTTTGAGGAAACCCTCAAGTTATTCCAGGCGGGTCATGCCCTGAAGACCTATCGTCTGCTGCGCGACTATGGTCTGTTTGCCCCCCTGTTCCCGCAAGTCGCCACCCTGCTGACCCAGGAAAATAATACGCCGTTCGAGCGCTTCCTCGAACAGGCACTGACCAACACCGATGAGCGGGTCGCAGCTGACTTGCCGGTGACTCCCGCCTTCTTTTATGCGGCGCTGCTATGGGGCGTAGTCGAGAAACGCAGCCGAGACTTTGGCAACGAAAGTACTCTGCCCCCTCAAGACACCCTGCTGCTGGCCATGAATGAAGCCATCGATCAACAGATCAAGACCATCGCCATTCCTCGGCGCTTCACTTCCGACGTGCGTGAAATCTGGTTGCTACAGGATCGTCTGCCACGCCGCTCCGGCAAACGGGCCGAACGCTTGTTCGCTCATCCCCGTTTCCGCGCTGCCTTCGACTTTCTCGAATTGCGCAGCCGCATCGATGGTCGCCTCAAGGATCTGGTGCAATGGTGGGCCGAGTATCAACAGGCCAATGCCGGACAACGCGATGAACTGGCCGCTCACTCCCCGGCCGCGGGTCACAGCCCGCATGGGGAAGATGAAAGCGCCGAACGTGCCAAGCCCCGTCGTCGGCGGCGCCGTTCACCGCGCCGCCCGAAAGAAGGCGCGGCATGATCCAGGTGTTTATTGCGCTCGGGGCTAATCTGGGCGCACCTCGAACACAGATTCAGCAGGCAGTTGCCGCCTTGCAGCAACTGCCACAGAGTCGTTTCATCGCCTGTTCGCCCCTGTATGGCTCTAAACCCATGGGGCCTGCAGACCAACCGGACTACGTTAACGGCGTTGCCTGGCTGGAAACAGAGCTGACGCCACACCAATTGCTCGATGCTACCCAGCAGATTGAGCTGGAGCTGGGTCGGGTACGCAAGGCCGAGCGTTGGGGGCCGCGCACCCTGGATCTGGATCTGCTGCTGTTTGGCGATCTGCAATTACAGGATGTCCGTCTGACCATTCCCCACTACGGCATGAAAGATCGCGCCTTTGTCCTCATTCCTCTTTTTGATTTGAGACCCGATCTGCGGCTGCCTTGTGGCAGTGCGTTACGAGATTGGGTCGCAACCTGTGACCGCAGTGAGCTATTCCCGCTCCCGGACAACGAGTAATACAAGGAGTCTCCATGAGCAAAACGACCGTCAACCAGCTGCTGAAAATGAAGCAGGAAGGCCAGAAGTTCACTGCCATTACCGCCTACGATGCCACCTTCGCCCGTCTGTTTGACGACGAAGGTATTCCGGTCATCCTGATTGGCGACTCCCTCGGCATGGTGATGCAGGGTCATACCGATACCCTGCCGGTCACCATTGACGAGATGGCCTACCACACCCGCTGCGTGCGTCGCGGTACCCAGAATGCGTTGGTGATCGCCGACATGTCATTCATGAGCTATGCCGATACCGCCAGTGCCTGCAGCAATGCGGCCAAGCTGATGTCAGCCGGTGCCAGCATGGTCAAGCTCGAAGGTGGCGAGTGGTTATGCGAAACCGTCAAACAGCTCAATCGTAACGGCGTGCCGGTCTGTGCCCACCTCGGGCTGACCCCGCAATCGGTTCATGTCTTCGGCGGGTTCCGCGTTCAAGGCCGGGATATGGATCAGGCCGAAGAGATCTATCGCAGCGCCCTCTCCCTCCAGGCGGCAGGCATCCAGCTGCTGGTCCTGGAATGTGTGCCGAGCGCGCTGGCCGAACGCATCACCAAAGCATTACGCATTCCGGTCATCGGCATCGGCGCTGGCAACAGCACCGATGGGCAGGTTCTGGTCATGCACGATGCCTTTGGCATCACCTCCGGTTATACCCCGAAATTCACCAAAAACTTCCTGGCTGAAAGCGGAGACATTCGTTCCGCCGTGCGTCTGTACAAGAGCCAGGTTGCCGATGGTTCATTCCCAGGCCCGGAACAGACCTTTAACTAACAGCCTATTTTCGTTTTACTGCTGCGTCCCGGTATCTGTTCTTCCGGGCAACGCGACGGGTAACAAGGAGCAACTCATGCAAGTGGTTAACGACACCCAGACACTGCGTGCCGCGATTCGTTCCTATCGGCAGGCGGGCGAAACCGTTGCCTTCGTCCCCACCATGGGCAACCTGCATCAAGGTCATCTGACTCTGGTTCGCGAAGCCCAGCAGCGGGCCGAGCGCGTGGTCGTCAGCATCTTCGTCAACCCGATGCAGTTTGACCGGGCCGAAGATCTGGTCAACTACCCGCGCACTCTGGAGCAAGATTGCGCCCTGCTGCATGATGTCGGCGTCGATCTGGTCTTTACCCCAACCCCGGAGATCATGTATCCCCAGGGCTTGGGCGCCCAGACTTTTGTCGATGTACCGGGGATCTCCACCCTGCTCGAAGGCGCGCTGCGTCCTGGTCATTTCCGGGGTGTCTCCACTGTGGTCACCAAACTGTTCAACCTGGTTCAGCCCGATGTGGCCTGCTTCGGCCAGAAGGATTACCAGCAACTGGCATTGATCCGCAAGATGGTCGCCGATCTGGCGCAGCCCATCGAGATCATTGGCGTCGCCACAGTACGCGCCGACGACGGGCTGGCACTCTCCTCACGCAATGGTTACCTGACGAGCAACGAGCGGGCGCTGGCGCCACAGCTGGCTCGGACCATGAACTGGCTGGGCGAGCAGATTAGTCAAGGTGTGCGGGATTTTGATGCGTTGGTACAACAAGCCAGTGAACAGCTGGATGAGGTCGGTTTCCGTACCGATGCCATCGATATCGTCGATGCCCAGACCCTGCTGCCGGTGAGTCCCCACAGTCAGGCGCTGGTGATCCTGATGGCCGCCTTTCTCGGCAAGGCGCGACTGATCGACAATCTGGTGGTGAATTTGCACCCACAAGGCAGATAGTTTATATTCCGCCCGCTGGGGTTCCGGTGGTGGTTGAAAGAGGAAAAGTAATGCAACGAATTATGCTCAGAGGCAAGCTGCATCAAGCCCGTGTCACTCATGCGGTGCTGAACTATGAAGGGTCCTGTGGTATCGACCTGGATCTGCTGGATGCGGCCGGCATCATCGAGAATGAGCAAATCGACATCTACAACGTCGAAACTGGCGACCGTTTCCATACTTACGCCATTGCTGGCGAACGGGGCTCACGCATGATCTCCCTGAACGGTGCCGCAGCTCGCAAGGCCGCCGTCGGTGATCGGGTCATCATCTGTGCCTACGGCATGTTCGATGAAGCCGAGATTGCCCAGCACAAGCCACGTCTGGTCTACCTGGATGCCCAGAACAATATCGCGCGTACCGGCAAGGATATCCCGGTCCAGCTGACCTGAGCCTGACTCGGTCAACAGACTCGGATGCGGAGGCGGCCTGTGCCGCCTCTTCGCATTTATCCAGCCTCATCGCCACTGCGACAGCGATTATCCGCGGACTGACGTTGAGTGACGGCCCCATGCTGGCTAGAATGTCGCATCCTGTAACCGGAGGTCCCCTCCGGTGGTCAAAAATCGCATCACGCCCCTTTTTAAAGAGCAACAGTCATGAGTAGCGACATCCGTCTGATTGTCGGTCTGGGAAATCCGGGCCCGGAATATGCCTATACCCGCCATAATGCGGGAGCCTGGTATGTGGCCGAGCTGGCGGCCCGGCATAACGGTTCTCTGCGCGAAGATCCCAAGTACTACGGTCTGACCAGCCGCATTACGCTGGCGGGTCAGGAGGTCCGATTGCTGATCCCGACGACGTTCATGAACCTGAGCGGCAAGTCGGTGAGTGCCCTAGCCAAGTTTTTCCAGATCCCGGTCGAAAGTATCCTGGTCGCTCATGATGAACTGGATTTACCCCCTGGCGTTGCCCGTTTCAAACAGGGCGGTGGTCATGGCGGCCACAACGGCCTCAAGGACATCATCAGCAAGATGGGCAACAGCAAGGAATTCCATCGTCTGCGGTTGGGCATAGGCCACCCGGGCGACAAGAGTCAGGTCGCCGGTTTCGTGCTGACCAAGGCTCCGCAGAAGGAGCAAGAACTTATCGTTGCCGCGCTGGACGAAGCCCTGCGCTGCACCGACCTACTGTTTCAACAAGATATGACCCGAGCCATGAACCGTTTGCATACGTTCAAGGCCGGTTCCTAACCCCTTAGAAGGAGACCTCCATGGGTTTCAAATGCGGTATCGTAGGCCTGCCGAATGTCGGCAAATCCACCCTGTTCAATGCACTGACCAAGGCGGGCATCGAAGCGGCCAACTTCCCGTTCTGCACCATAGAGCCAAATACCGGTGTGGTACCTATGCCAGATCCGCGCCTCGATGCGCTGGCTGAAATCATCAAGCCGCAACGTGTGGTTCCCACCACCATGGAGTTCGTCGATATTGCAGGGCTCGTCAAGGGTGCCTCCACCGGCGAAGGTCTGGGTAACAAGTTCCTGACCAATATCCGAGAAACCGAAGCCATCGGCCATGTGGTTCGTTGCTTTGAAGATGACAACATCATCCACGTCGCGGGCAAGGTGCATCCAGCCGAAGACATCGAAACCATCAACACCGAGCTGGCGTTGGCGGATCTCGATACCTGCGAGCGCGCCATCCACCGTATCCAGAAGAAGGCCAAGGGCGGCGACAAGGATGCCAAGCTGGAGCTCTCCGTCCTGGAAAAGTGCCTGCCGGTACTTTCCGAAGCCGGTATGCTGCGCACCCTGGAGCTGACCGCTGAAGAGAAGGCGGCCATCCGTTATCTGAGCTTCCTGACGCTCAAACCCACCATGTACATCGCCAACGTCAATGAAGATGGTTTCGAGAACAATCCGTTCCTGGATCAGGTCCGTGCCATTGCCGCCAAGGAAGGTTCTGTGGTGGTCCCGGTGTGTGCCGCTATCGAGTCCGACCTGGCCGAGATGGAAGATGCTGACCGTGAAGAGTTCATGGCCGAGCTGGGGTTGGAAGAGCCTGGCCTGAACCGGGTGATCCGTGCCGGTTACGAATTACTGAGCCTGCAAACCTACTTCACCGCCGGGGTGAAGGAAGTTCGCGCCTGGACCATCCCCGTCGGCGCTACGGCACCACAGGCTGCAGGCAAGATCCACACCGATTTCGAGAAGGGCTTTATTCGTGCCCAAACCATCGCCTTTGACGACTTTATCACCTACAAGGGTGAGCAAGGCGCCAAGGAAGCGGGCAAGATGCGCGCCGAAGGCAAGGATTACATCGTCAAAGATGGTGACGTGCTGAACTTCTTGTTCAACGTTTAATCCACCTGTCTCACTGAAAAACCCTCGCTCGCGAGGGTTTTTTTATGCGCGATGTCAGACAAGTACGGGGCAACAGCTGGGAGTGAATGGGTAAATGTGATGCGGATTCAGCCGCTTGCTGGCGATTCATTCCCCTTCCGCGCCTTGAGCGACCATTTCTTCGCCAAGCAGACAAAGGCAGGGGAAAAAGGGGTTGACGCCTCAGGGTCAGATCCGCATAATTCGCCCGCACAGTTGAACAGGGTACTGTTGAACGGTGAAGAGTGTTGGCTATGTAGCTCAGTTGGTTAGAGCATCGCACTCATAATGCGGGGGTCACAGGTTCGAATCCCGTCATAGCCACCAACATTGGGGTGTCGCCAAGCGGTAAGGCAGCGGGTTTTGATCTCGCCATACCTAGGTTCGAATCCTAGCACCCCAGCCATCTTTAGATGAATGACTGCAAGTTGGTTTTGATCTCGACATTATGCCTAGGTTCAAATCTCAGCACCCAGCCATTTTCTATATCGTCTTGATTGTTGACGGATGGTTCGCTGGTTTCCAGCATTTCTTCATATTGTGCAGCAAGAACTCTTGATTGGGGTGTCGCCAAGCGGTAAGGCAGCGGGTTTTGATCTCGCCATACCTAGGTTCGAATCCTAGCACCCCAGCCATCTTGATACGTCAAGTAAAAAGCTGGTTGATTAAGTTAAGTTCTGTCCCGGATGGGGTGTCGCCAAGCGGTAAGGCAGCGGGTTTTGATCTCGCCATACCTAGGTTCGAATCCTAGCACCCCAGCCATCTCTGATTGATGATTCGTTGTGAAGTTGATTTTGTTCCCGGCGTCATACCTAGGTTCAAATCCAACATCGCGGCCATCTTGCTCAGAACGTAAAAACATTCAAATGGCTATGTAGCTCAGTTGGTTAGAGCATCGCACTCATAATGCGGGGGTCACAGGTTCGAATCCCGTCATAGCCACCATCCACTGGGGTGTCGCCAAGCGGTAAGGCAGCGGGTTTTGATCTCGCCATACCTAGGTTCGAATCCTAGCACCCCAGCCATATTTAGATGAATGACTGAAAGTTGGTTTTGCTCTCGGCGTTATGCCTAGGTTCAAATCTCAGCACCCCAGCCATATTTAGATGAATGACTGAAAGTTGGTTTTGCTCTCGGCAATATGCCTAGCTTCGAATTCCAGCACCCCAGCCATCTAGTTCCGCAAGTAAAAAATTTAAAATGGCTATGTAGCTCAGTTGGTTAGAGCATCGCACTCATAATGCGGGGGTCACAGGTTCGAATCCCGTCATAGCCACCATTCTCCCCCTCTTCCGTTTCATCCTGATCTTCATCTTCGTTGTATTTATTCCCTATTCGTCAAGAAATCATCCTGAACGCCACATAAGGTGATCTGTTTGCGCAGTATTTCATCATGGGCCGCTTCAGCATGCCCATGCTCAAAGTGCCGTTGTTACGCCAGTCCCAAGGCATACCGCAGCGCCAGGCGCTTGAGCGGGCCACCATGCTCCGCCAGCAACAGTCCCAGATTGCGCACTAGCCGGAGCGGCGGCAGATCATTGCTAAAGGCCAGATAGAAACCATCCATTGCGGTTTGCATCAGCAAATTATCCCGACGCCGACGACGCTCATAGTCGCGTAGCAGGGGCGAAGCATCCCAGGGCTCGCCAGCCTGCAGCGCCGCCTCGATGCGCTGACACAGCTCGCTGACATCCCGAAATCCCAGGTTCACCCCCTGCCCCGCCAGCGGATGTATGGTATGAGCCGCATCGCCCAGTAGCACCACTCGGCCACTGACATAGCGCTGGGCATGGCGTCGGGTCAGGGCAAAACTTCCCGCCGCCGTGACAACAAACTCCGGCAAGCGCGCCGGAAAGTGCTGCCGCACCTGCACGGCCAACTGCGGCAACGGCAAGCCCTGCAGCTCCCGCACCCGCTCCGGGGTGTCGTACCACACCAAAGAGCCATGACTACCGGCCAGCGGCAAAAAGGCCCGCGGCCCACGGGAGGTAAACTGCTGCCAGGTGATGTCCTGCTGGCCACCGGCAATATCCACATTGATCAGCAAGCAGGCCTGACGATAGTCCCAACTGGTCACGCCAATCTGCGCTAATTCGCGGGTCCGCGATTGGGCGCCATCGGCCCCCAACACCAGACGGCTGGCAAGCTGCGAACCATCACTCAAGGTGATCAGGGTGCCATCCGCATGTTGGCTAAGCCCTGCGAGTTGGACGCCGACTCGTAGCGTCACATTCGGCAACGCCCGCAGTTGTTGCCACAACGCCAGTTGCAGAATGCGGTTTTCGAC
Source organism: Aeromonadaceae bacterium (assembly GCA_963677375.2). Taxonomy (GTDB): domain Bacteria; phylum Pseudomonadota; class Gammaproteobacteria; order Enterobacterales; family Aeromonadaceae; genus Pseudaeromonas. Next base: position 242,990 of record CAXXIF010000019.1, on the reverse strand, counting down.
GATGAACCCCAACTCGGAGACGCCCAACTGCGCGGCGGCAAAGCGGGTTGCCATTCCCTCCAGCTCCCAGGTTTCCAGCCAACGATAGGGGCAGGCACGCATCGCCAGAACCGAGGTCCAGGCACCGCAAGCCTGTAATAAGGCAACCGAGGCCGGGCTGATGGCCGAAACACGCAGATCCATCGCCTGTTCCGGAGCAAAAGGCAGGGGGGCTTGCGCCTCGACCACCACCACATCGAGTCCGGCCTGGGCCAGACGACAGGCGGCGGCCGCACCCACCATGCCACCGCCAATCACGGTAATATCGGCATTCCGAATAGGGGGTATCTGTGACTCTTGGGGTTCCATCAACCGACTCCAATGGCAACCATCCGGTGATGGCGCAGCAACAAGGTTATCTCCGAGGCCGCCATTGTATCCCAGCCCGGATGCGTCGGGAGCGAATACGGCTGAAAATCAGCGGGAATGTGGGATCTGGAAGGATGCCTCAGCGACAATACCCCTACAAAATGCGGGTTGGATAGAAACTAGTCTCCATCGGAGTAAGGGGGTAGAATACGCGGTCCTTCGGGTAGCGAATGGCTGAGTCCCTTCCTGCCTCCCTTGAATTATTTGGTTAAGCGCGCAAAGAATCTCCATGAGCAAAAAACTGCATATCAAAACCTGGGGCTGCCAGATGAACGAGTACGACTCGTCCAAGATGGCGGACTTGTTGGGTGCCTCCCAAGGCTACGAAGCCACCGAACTGGCCGACGAGGCCGACGTGCTGGTGCTCAATACCTGCTCCATCCGGGAAAAAGCCCAGGAGAAGCTGTTCCATCAACTGGGGCGCTGGAAGGAGCTGAAAAAAATCAATCCGAACCTGGTGATTGCGGTTGGTGGTTGCGTGGCCTCCCAAGAAGGCGATGCCATCCGTACCCGCGCACCGCAAGTCGATATCGTCTTCGGACCGCAAACCCTGCACCGCCTGCCGCAGATGATCAAGCAGGTGCAGAGTGGTCATGGTGCCCAGGTCGATGTCTCCTTCCCGGAGATCGAGAAGTTCGATTCCCTGCCCGAACCGCGCGCCGAGGGCCCCACTGCCTATGTCTCCATCATGGAAGGCTGCTCCAAATACTGCACTTACTGCGTCGTTCCCTATACTCGGGGCGAAGAGGTGAGTCGCCCTCTCGACGATGTGTTATTTGAAATTGCCCAGTTGGCCGAGCAGGGTGTGCGCGAAGTGAATTTGCTGGGGCAAAACGTCAATGCCTACCGCGGGCCGACCCACGATGGCGAGCTCTGTACCTTTGCCCAACTGCTGCGTTTGGTGGCGGCCATCGATGGTATCGACCGGATTCGCTATACCACCAGTCACCCCATCGAATTCACCGATGACATCATCGAGGTCTACAAGGACACCCCTGAGCTGGTCAGCTTCCTGCACCTGCCGGTGCAAAGCGGCTCGGATCGCATCCTGACCATGATGAAACGACCACATACGGCACTGGAATACAAGTCGAAGATCCGCGCCTTGCGGCTTGCCCGTCCAGATATCACCATCAGCTCCGATTTTATCGTCGGCTTCCCTGGTGAAACCGATGACGACTTCGCCCGCACCATGAAGCTCATCGACGATATCAAGTTCGACATGAGTTTCAGCTTCATCTTCAGTCCGCGCCCGGGGACACCGGCCGCCGACATGCCGGATGACACCCCGATGGAGGTGAAGAAGGAACGTCTGTATCACCTGCAGCAGGTGATCAACAACCAGGCCATGCAGTACAGTCGCGAGATGTTCGGTACCGTCCAGCGCATTCTGGTGGAAGGTCCATCCAAGAACGACCTGATGGAGTTGCGCGGCCGCACCGAAAACAGCCGAGTGGTCAATTTCGAGGGCGACGCCCGCCTGATTGGTCAGTTCGTCGATGTGGAGATCACTGAGGTGTTCCCCCACTCGCTGCGCGGCAAACTGGTACGGACCGAAGCGGACATGGATTTACGCCACAGCATTCGTCCGAGTGAAATCCTCGCCCGTCGTCCCGATGGCGTTGCCGATGAACTGGGTGTCGCCACTTTCCGTCCCTGATCCCGACGGGGGCCTGCGCGCCCCCGTGTTCTGATTTTGTCCGAGAGAATTGCCCGAGAGGATACATTGAGCCGTCATATCACTACTCTGGATCTGCACCTGGAACCCGCTGACGCCCAGCGTCTGGCCAGCCTCTGTGGCCCATTTGATGACAATATCAAGCAGATCGAACGCCGTCTCGGCGTCGAAATTATCTACCGCGATCACCACTTTCAGGTGGTGGGGAAAGCACTGCAGGCCGAAATCGTGATCGAACTGCTCAAACGCCTGTATGTGGAAACCCAGCCGGTACGCGGTCAGAAGCTGGTCGACCTGACCCCGGATCAGGTCCATCTGGCGATCACCGAGTGCCATGTTCTGGACCAGGATGAAGCGACCAACTCCCAGGCTGCGAGCACTATTCCCTACGGTAAGGAAGTCAACATCAAGACCAAGCGGGGCATGGTCAAACCACGCACTCCGAATCAGGCCCAATACATCGCCAACGTGGTGACTCACGACATCACCTTCGGCATAGGTCCGGCCGGTACCGGCAAGACCTATCTGGCCGTGGCAGCAGCGGTCGATGCCCTGGAGCGTCAGGATGTGCGCCGCATCCTGCTGACCCGCCCGGCGGTGGAAGCCGGAGAGAAGCTCGGCTTCCTGCCCGGCGACTTGTCGCAGAAGGTTGACCCTTACTTGCGCCCGCTCTACGACGCCCTGTTCGAAATGCTCGGCTTCGAGCGCGTCGAAAAGCTCATCGAGCGCCAGATCATCGAAATCGCCCCGCTAGCCTATATGCGTGGCCGGACCCTGAACGATGCCTTTATCATCCTCGATGAAGGGCAGAACACCTCGGTCGAGCAGATGAAGATGTTCCTGACCCGGATTGGCTTCAACTCCAAAGCCGTGGTCACCGGCGACATCACCCAAATCGACTTACCGCGCCATCAGAAATCCGGTCTGCGTCATGCCATCGAAGTATTGAGTGATGTCGATGGCCTCTCATTCAACTTCTTCCAGGCCGAGGACGTAGTCCGGCATCCGGTGGTCGCTCGCATCGTCAAGGCCTATGAGTCCTTCGAAGAGCAGCAACGCCGGCTGGAAGCCGAGCGGCAAAAACCGCAAGCCAACACGGAGTCCTCGTCATGAGCGTGATCCTCGATTTACAGCTGGCCTGTGCCCACACCGATGGCCTGCCTACCGAAGCCGACTTCCAGCTCTGGCTGGATGCCGCTGTATTGCCGTTTCAGGAAGAGGCGGAAGTCACCATTCGTCTGGTGGATGAAGCCGAGAGCAATCAGCTAAATCTGACCTACCGCGGCAAGGACAAACCGACCAATGTGCTCTCCTTCCCGTTCGAGTGCCCTCCCGGGGTCGAACTCCCCTTGCTCGGCGATCTCATCATCTGCCGCCAGGTCGTCGAACGGGAGGCTCAGGAACAGAACAAGCCTTTATTTGCCCACTGGGCTCATATGGTTGTGCATGGTAGCTTGCATTTGTTAGGGTATGACCATATTGACGATGACGAAGCCGAAGAGATGGAAGCGCTGGAAGTTGAATTTATGCAAGCGCTCGGCTTTGATAACCCCTACCAAGACGATGAGATATAAGGACACATCCACACACCATGAGTGACGAACAGAGTCAGCCCCCGAGTCAGACATCCCGTAAAAATTGGCTGGATCGTCTCAGCCATCTGTTTCAAGGCGAGCCCAAGGATCGCCATGAGCTGGTTGGCATGATCCAGGATGCCGAAGAGCGCGATGTCATTGATGAAGAGACCAAGGAGATGATCGAGGGTGTGCTCGAGATCGCCGAACTACGGGTACGCGATATCATGATCCCCCGCTCCCAGATGGTGACCATTCGTCGCAATCAGCCGGTGGAAACCTTCCTGCCCATCATCATCGAATCCGCCCATTCCCGCTTTCCGGTGATCAATGAAGACAAGGATCATGTCGAAGGGATACTACTGGCCAAGGATCTGCTGCAATTTGCCGTTGGTCTGACCAACGAAGCGTTCAGCTTTGACAAGGTATTAAGGCCGGCAGTGGTCGTTCCCGAGAGCAAGCGGGTGGATCGGTTGCTCAAGGAGTTCCAGCAGCAACGCTACCACATGGCCATAGTGGTCGATGAGTTTGGCGGCGTATCCGGACTCGTCACCATCGAAGATATCCTGGAGCTCATCGTCGGCGAGATCGAGGATGAATACGATGCCGGCGAAGACGAACAAGAGCAGATCCGCCGCATCAGCAAGAGCGTGTTTGCCATTCATGGTCTGACCCCCATCGAAGAGTTCAACGACTACTTTGATACCACCTTCAGTGATGATGAAGTGGATACCGTCGGTGGTCTGGTGATGCATGCCTTTGGTCATCTGCCCAAGAAGGGTGAAGCTGTGACTCTGGCCGGTTTCACCTTCAAGGTGGTACATGCTGACCGCCGCCGTCTGCTGCAGTTGCAGGTCAAGATCCCGCAGACCCATGAGGCCGATGGCGAGAGTAGCAACGATTGACCCCATCTCGACGATGATGAAGCCAGATCGCAGGTGTGACCGCCAGCTCCCCCATGGACTGGCGGTCTGCTTTTATCCGGCGCCATTCCCGTTCCCAAACCAATAACTCATAGACCCAGAATTCACCCATGATGACCCGACTCTTCGCTTCACGTTCCAACTGGCGCACCCACTTGACCTCAGGCTGGGCTGGCTTGCTAGGCGCCGCACTGGCAGGAGCCATGGCCACACCGGCCTTCGGCCCCTGGAATATCTGGCCACTGGCACTCATTGCCCTCACCCTGTTGCAACTGCTGCTGGCGAACCAGAGCCCCAGACGTGCGGCATGGCTCGGTTTTGCCTTCGCCTTCGGCCTGAACCTGCCGGGGCTGTGGTGGATCCATATCAGCATGACGGTATTCGGTGGCATTGCCCTGCCGGTGGCCTTTTTGATGGTGGCGCTATTGGCCGCCTATCTGGCGCTGTACCCCATGGCCGCCTGCTGGCTGTGGGCTCGATTCTTCCCGCAGCGAGACGGCACCGCCCCTTGGCTGCGTGTCCTGCTGGCTTTTCCTGCGCTCTGGTTGCTGAGTGACTGGGCTCTGGGCCATGTGATGACCGGCTTCCCCTGGCTGTGGTTCGGTTACAGCCAGATCAATAGTCCTCTGGTTGGGATTGCCCCCCTGCTCGGGGTCCAGGGCGTGACCCTGTTGCTCCTGCTCAGTAGCGGTGGCATCACCCTGGCGCTGCGGCAGCGACGTCCACTCTGGTTGCTGCTGCCGGTGGCGACCTTTGCTTTGGGAGCCTGTTTACAGCCACTGAGCTGGACCACCACGGGCAAGCCACTCAACTTCGCCCTGGTACAGGGGAACATCGCGCAGGAAGCCAAGTGGGACCCGAAGAACATACGTCCGACCCTGCTGCGTTATCTGGAGATGAGTCGCCTGAATCAGGATGCCGATATCATCGTCTGGCCCGAGTCGGCAGTTCCGGCGCTAGAAAATGAGATGCAGGAGTTTTTGACGAATATTGACAGCGCCATGCGCGAGCAGAAAACCGGCTTTCTGACCGGCATCCAGTATCTGGATATGAGCGAGCGTCGCTTCTATAACGGCGTAATCGGCATGGGATTGATCGATGACGAGGGGCGCCAGAGCTACCAATACGCCCACGGCAATCGCTACTACAAGCAACATCTGGTGCCGATTGGCGAGTTTGTGCCGTTCGGCGATCTGCTTCGACCCATAGCGCCATTTTTCAATCTGCCCATGTCCTCCTTCAGTCGAGGGGCGGCTGAACAGGATAACATTCTGGCTCATGGCCACCGCTTTGCTACCGCCATCTGTTACGAGATGGCCTTCTCCGACGAGTTGCGCCACAACGTCCATGCCGATACTGACTATCTGCTGACGGTCAGCAACGACACCTGGTTCGGGACCTCCCACGGCCCCTGGCAGCATATGGAGATCACCCGCATGCGCGCCATCGAGTTTGGCAAGCCGGTGATCCGCGCCACCAACAGCGGTGTCACCCTGGCTATCGACTCCCGAGGTCAGCCCATCAAGATGTTGCCCCAGTTCAAACAACAGGTGCTGCGGGTGGATGTGGCTCCAGCGAGTGGACAAACCCCCTACAACCGCTTTGGTAGTTGGCCCTTGATCGGCTGGGTGGTGCTGGCGCTAGGGTTCGCGGGCTGGCGACAACGGCGAAGAAGTGGCAGTCTGAATTAACCGCTTCGGTCTCCTTGCCTGCCCCCCCATCCCCAGAGCAAAAACCTCTTTTCAGGGGTTTTTGTTAATTTGCTGCAAAGTTATGTAGATCGATGTTGGCATTGCACAGGGTTTGGTAATAACAGGTAAAGTCGGTACAGAAGCCCGTGCTCAGGGTCGTTTGAGTGACATACTGATCTTCAGCAAGTTTCGGCAGGATGTACGTATGTTGCTATCACCGTTGAATGAAGAAGAGCTGGCCTCCTTGCTGCAAAGCCAGGCCTTCGAACCCGAAGAGAACATCATGAGCCGCCTTCGACGCGGCTGGATGCTAGGCAGTCTGCTCTTGGCATTGCTCAGTTTGGGCGTTCTGTATCACAGCTATCAACTAGAGCCCCAACTGCCCGATACCGTTCTGCTGGAATGGCAACACGGTGCTCCAGTCGCCATCGATAAACCCGAACTGCTCCGTTGTTTGCTGCAGTGGGGCCGTCAGCAGACGTTGCCTGCCCCCGACCACATTCTGCTGGAACCCTCCGAGTTAGGCTGGTCGGTTGTGTGGATGAGCGCCGACAGAACCTATAACTATCAATTGACTGACACCCTGCCCCAATCTTGTCACTGATGCGCGGGTTACCCTGGCTATTCACGCTGCTGGCCGTCAGCGGCATCTTGTTGAACCTGTGGTTATCCAGCGACGCTCATCTGCAACGTGAGCTGACCCATAGGGTGTGGAGCTTCGAGCGGGAACAACAGATCCCGGAAGAGACGGCGACCCTGTTACTGGAGCACAAACTCAATCGCTGGCATGAGTGGGGGGAGTTGCTATTGCTGGCGAATGGCCAGTTGCAATTTGAATCACGGGTCCAGTTCACTTCACTGACCGATGGCCCCATGCTGCGTCTGCTGATCCAGGGGCGGTGGACCCTCTCCGAAGGATTTATCGCCTTCACCCTCAACAGCATCAGTTTTTTGCCTACCAACCTTGCGGGAAAAGAGCTGCTAGCTCGCCACGAGGGCATGTTGGAACATCTGGTAAGCAACCGCTTCAACCGCATCAGAAAAATCATACTCAACAATGAGCGCACACTACTGTTGAGTGAAGACGATGGTGCCCTCTGGGGGATGCAAGAGCGCCAGGAATCGACCCGACACCTCATCAATCGCTGACCCATGTTCAGGGTTAGCCTTCTCCGGGACATGGATAAGTGCCTCGGTCGCCAGAAACAACAACGGCGCCCTTAGGCGCCGCAGTTGTCAATTGCCGTTTGCAAACGACTTACATCTGGCTGCTGGCTGTCGTCTGTGGATTCAAGCGCACAGGCAAGCCAGTCCGTTGTTCCAAAGCCTGTTTGAGCACCAGCGAGTCGGTATCGGCATGAGCGATGAAACGAGTCATCGCAGGGCTCATCGGCAGTGGCGCCGCGATATCGGAATTAAACTCTTCGTGAGTCCGTGACAGCGGCTGATGCACTTCCAGATAGCGGCTGCCATCCGGCTCTACGCTGGCCTTCACCGGCTGATTCACGAATTGCACACGAGTACCGACCGGAACCTGCTTGAATAGGTATTCGATGTCGTTATTGCGTAGACGCACGCAACCATGACTGACCCGCAAGCCGATCCCGAATGAGGCGTTAGTGCCATGAATGGCATACAGACGGCCAATATAGAGCGCAAACAGCCCCATTGGGTTTTCCGGGGCCTGCTGGCACGACCGCCGGCAGAGGTTCGCCCTTGGCTGCGTACTCGGCGTGAACCTTGGCGGTCGGGGTCCAGGTCGGATTTGCTCTCTTGTGCTGCACCGTGGTCACCCAATTCTCTGGCGTATCGGTTCCGAGCTGGCCAATGCCGATAGGCAGGACCTCTACGACATTCTTGCCCTTCGGGTAGTAATAGAGACGCATCTCGGCAACGTTGATGACGATGCCTTCACGGGGCGCATCCGGCAAAATCAGCTGATGAGGAATAGTCACCTTGCTACCCGGCTTGGGCAGATAGGGATCAATTCCTGGATTGGCTTCGAGCATATTGGTCAAACCAATCTGATATTGAGCGGCGATTGTTTCCAATGGCTCTGTGCTATCGGCAGGAACCACATACTCCATATTCTCACCGATCAACCGGCTGGTTTTATCGGGCAATCCGTACTCGACGGCAACGGCTGGCAAACTGAAGAGGGTTATGGCACCCAGCAGGGTGGCGGCAGTGGAACGGAGGATGGTCATAAAATTCCTGTGAGATGTGCAAATAGCGAGCAAAATGAGTCTCATCGGTTGCACCAGACACTGACGCCCATAACAGGCCAGTTGGCGGTGTTGGCGACGGTTGCAACCAAGCGAGGCATTTTTCTCTGAACCGAATAAAAATTCAACTGTTGTGTGGCCTCCGTCGCATAAATTGTCACGGACCGGACTAGCGCGGATAAAAGCTGCGCAAAAAATTTGAACGCAAACCCGGCGCCCACAGGCTGGCCGCCCTGTCCCCATCGTTTGACGCGCCCAAAAAAGGCGCCATTGGCGCCCCTTCATCTGCTGGCTTACGGTGCATCTAGGGTGCCAGCGCCTCGCGACTGAAAAGCTCGCCCCCACACTCGATACAACTGACAATGCGCTCGGGATGCAATACCAAGCGGCGATGCCCGCACTGGTTACATACCAGCACCCCCAAGGCCATGCGATCCCCCACCTTGTAGACGCCTTTGTGTTGCATCTCATCGAGCACAGAGTGCCACTCCACTTGGGTCCGGTCTGTCAACTCCAGCAACCAACCCCAGACGGACTCCTGCAGCGCATTATAAAAGGCCGAATCCTTGTAACCACCGGGAGCCTCCTCGAATTCCCGCAAGTCCTCTTTGACATACTGACTAATGAGCGCAAGCTCATCCTTGGTCAACGCCTCGGCAGCGGCTAGATACGCCTGGGTGCGCTCGATCAGATGGGCAAGTGACGCCTCGGGCTCTGCGGCCTGCCATTCAGCCTTCAATCGTGCAATAAAGGCTTCATAACCTTGCTGTTGTTTGGGCATAGCCTTGCTCCTTGATGAATGACTGAAACAGGATTGACGCCCCGCCGGACGCCTCCCCCCGGACCACCGCTATTGTTGGCGGGGGGGTTTACCAGTATTCTATGACCATTTCCCAACAGGATAGCTTATCCAATTCACACATATCGGATGTCACTGATGTCAGCCATGCAAGAACATTATAATCCCCAGGATCTGGAACCTGCCGTACAGCAGCACTGGACCAAGAATCTGACTTTCAAAGCCGTGGAAAAGGTCGACAAAGAAAAATTCTACTGCCTCTCCATGTTCCCCTATCCGTCAGGTCGCCTCCACATGGGGCATGTGCGTAACTACACCATCGGTGATGTGATCTCCCGTTTCCAGCGTCTCAACGGCAAGAATGTCATGCAACCCATCGGTTGGGATGCCTTCGGTCTGCCTGCAGAAAATGCGGCCATCAAGAACAACACAGCCCCGGCCAAGTGGACCTACGAAAACATCGAGTACATGAAGCGCCAGCTGAAAATGCTGGGTCTGGGCTACGACTGGGATCGGGAAGTCGCCACCTGCACCCCGGAATACTACCGTTGGGAACAGTGGTTCTTCACCGAGCTGTATAACAAGGGGCTGGTCTACAAGAAGACCTCCTCGGTCAACTGGTGCCCGAATGACCAGACAGTACTGGCCAACGAACAGGTGCAGGATGGCTGCTGCTGGCGTTGTGATACCCCGGTCGAGCAAAAAGAGATCCCCCAGTGGTTCATCAAGATCACCGCCTACGCCGAAGAGTTGCTGACCGATCTGGACAAGCTGGATGGCTGGCCGGACATGGTCAAAACCATGCAGCGCAACTGGATTGGTCGCTCCGAAGGTCTGACCATGACCTTCGCCGTCGAGGGCAGTGACGAACATTTCGACATCTATACCACCCGTCCGGATACCCTGATGGGGGTCACCTATGTCGCCGTGGCCGCCGGTCACCCGCTGGCCAAGCGCGCCGCCGAACAGAACCCGGCGCTGGCCCATTTCATCGACGAGTGCAAGAACACCAAGGTAGCCGAAGCCGAGCTCGCCACCATGGAGAAAAAGGGCATGGCCACCGGCCTGTATGCCCTGCATCCGCTGGATGGTCGCCGCGTGCCCATCATGGTCGCCAACTTCGTACTGATGGATTACGGCACAGGTGCCGTCATGGCCGTACCGGCCCACGATCAGCGCGATTTCGAGTTCGCCCAGAAGTATGACCTCGAGATCCGTGGCGTGATCCGCCCTCAGGATGGCAGTGAGCTGGATATCAGCACCGCGGCGTATACCGACAAGGGTGTGCTGTTCAACTCCGGCGAATTCGATGGTCTGGAATTCCAAGCTGCCTTCGATGCCATCTGCAGCAAGCTCGAAGCCTTGGGCAAGGGCAAGCGCACCGTCAACTTCCGGCTGCGCGACTGGGGGGTTTCCCGTCAGCGTTACTGGGGTGCGCCGATCCCGATGCTGACCCTGGAAGATGGCAGCGTAGTTCCGACGCCGCATGACCAACTGCCAGTGATCCTGCCCGAAGATGTGGTGATGGATGGGGTACAGAGCCCGCTCAAGGCCGATGCCGAATGGGCCAAGACCACCTACAACGGTCAGCCAGCGTTCCGGGAAACCGACACCTTCGATACCTTCATGGAATCCTCCTGGTACTACGCGCGCTACTGCTCTCCGGACTATCAGGACGGCATGCTGGACAGTGAACGCGCCAACCACTGGTTGCCGGTGGATCAATATATCGGTGGCATCGAGCACGCCTGTATGCACCTGCTCTACGCTCGCTTCTTCCATAAGCTGCTGCGCGATGCCGGCATGGTCAAGAGCGATGAGCCCTTCACCCGCTTGCTGTGTCAAGGCATGGTACTGGCGGATGCCTTCTACTACACCGAACATGGCGCCCGTGTCTGGGTCAGCCCGGTGGATGTCAAGGTCGAGCGCGACGAGAAGGGTCGCATCACCAAGGCCGTCGACAACGAAGGTCGGGAAGTGATCCACGCCGGCATGACCAAGATGTCCAAGTCCAAGAACAACGGCATAGATCCGCAGCTGATGGTCGAGCGCTACGGCGCGGATACAGTGCGTCTGTTTATGATGTTCGCCTCACCCGCCGATCTGACCCTCGAATGGCAGGAATCGGGTGTCGAAGGCGCTCAGCGCTTCTTGCGGCGTCTGTGGAAGGCTGTGGCCGAACATACCGCCCGAGGCCCAGTGAGCGCTCTGGATGTGGCGAGTCTGAACAACGAGCAGAAGACGCTGCGCCGTGAGCTGCACAAGACCATCGCCAAGGTTTCCGACGACATCGGCCGCCGTCAGACGTTTAATACCGCCATCGCCGCCATCATGGAGCTGATGAACCGTCTGGCCAAAGCCGCCCAAGAGACGGAACAGGATCGTGCCCTGACTCAGGAAGTACTGAGCAATGTGGTCCTGATGCTCTATCCCATCACCCCGCACATCGGCTTCGGTCTGTGGCAGGAGCTGGGTGGCAGCGGAGCGATCGACGATGCCCAGTGGCCAACGGCGGATGCAACCGCTCTGGTGGAAGATGAAAAACTGGTCGTGGTTCAGGTCAATGGCAAAGTGCGCGGCAAGATCACCGTGGCCGCCGATGCCAGCGAGGATCAAGTCAAGGCCCAGGCCTTTGCCGATCCGGCGGTTGTTAAATTCACCGAAGGCAAGGAAGTACGCAAGGCCATCTATGTGCCGGGCAAGCTGCTGAACCTGGTCGTGGCATAAGAGGTGATGATGAACACAGGCCTGACACGTTGGTTACTGTTGCCCTTGCTGGGCCTGTGGCTCACCGGCTGCGGATTTCATATGCGAGGTGATCTCGATATTCCCCCCGAGTACATGAAAGTCCAGCTCAAGGGTGATAATAAGAGCGACCTCTACCGGCTGGTTGCCAACCGCTTGCAGCGTGTTGGCGTCCAATTGGTGCCCGGTGGCGAAAATGTACCTCAGCTGACACTCGGGAATATTCAGGTCACCAACCAGGCGGTGTCGGTGGATAGCCGCTCCCAGGCGGTGGAATACAACATGCAGTTCAATACCGAGTACAGCATAGTGATGCCGGAGCATGAACCGCAGAAATTCAATGCCTCCTTCAGCCGCACCTTCCTCAACAAGAGTTCCGAAGCCTTGGCGTCGAGTCGGGAACAGGAACAACGAACCCGCGAGATGCAGGAGCAGACCGCCGATCTGATCCTGATCCAGCTCAGTCGCCTGAAGTATTAATGCGGCTCTATCCGGAACAACTCGACGCACATCTCAACGCAGGGCTCAAGCCCTGCTATCTCATCTTTGGTGATGAACCCCTGCAAAAAATAGAAACGCTGGATCGAGTGCGCAAAGCAGCGAATGTCCAGGGTTTTACCGAACGTTACAGCTTCAATACCGACGATAATCCCGACTGGAACCAGGTTCAGGATTGCTGCCACGCCCTGAGTCTGTTTGCCAACCGGCAAATCCTTGAGCTGGAGTTGGGAGAAAAAACACCCAAGGAGTGGGCAGAGCGGATCGGAGCCATCACGGCGGCACTACATCCGGATCTGCTGTTGATCCTGCATGGCCCGCGCTTGTCGGCAGCGCAAAGCAAGGCCAAGTGGTTCGATACCTTGTCGCGCCAAGGCGTCTATGTCCCCATTTCATTTCCAGACGCCCGTTTCTTCCCGCGCTGGATGCAAAACCGGGCCCAGCTCGCTGGCGTTACCCTGCAAAAAGAGGCGGTACAGTTTCTCTGCCACGCCTTCGAAGGTAATCTGCTCGGCGCAGCACAAGAGTTGGAAAAGCTGGCATTGCTCGCGCTCCCCCAACCGCTGGGGTTGCTGACCCTGCAGGAGAACGTGACCCGGCAGAACCATTTCACGCCTTTTCAGCTCATTGACACCCTGCTGGAAGGCAAGGTCAATCGAGCCCAGCGCATGCTGCTTCAGCTGCGGGGGGAAGGCGTCGAGGCTGGCATGCTGGCCTGGAGTCTGACCAAGGAGCTGGAACAGTTGCTCAAGCTGCGACTGGCCATGCAACAGGGCAAAGCGCTGGGGCCCCTACTGGAACAAGCTCGTGTCTGGCAAAGCCGACACCCCCTGTTACAAGGTGCTCTGCAACGGCTGGATCTGCAGCATCTGCACTTGCTGATTGCCGTCACAGCTCAATTGGACAAGGCGATACGTCGCTTCGATCAGGAAGGCGCCTGGTTGTTGCTGCAAAGCCTGTGTCTGGGTTTCAAGGATCGTCAGGCGCTGGAGTTTTTGCTGGTATGAAACGCGCCATCGGCATTCTCGGCGGTACCTTCGACCCCATCCATAACGGCCATCTGCAACCTGCCCTGGAGGCCATGAAGGCGTTGCAATTGGCTGAGTTGCGTTTGATGCCGAACCACATTCCACCACACCGGCCACAGCCGGTTGCCAGCAGCGCCCAGCGCCTGGCCATGGTGCAATTGGCAACCTATGGGTTGCCCGGGGTGTGGGTGGATGACCGAGAGCTCAGACGGCAGACCCCCTCCTACACCATCGACACCCTGATCGAGCTACGCCAGGAACAACCCAATACGCCGCTGTGCTTTCTGATTGGCATGGACTCCCTGCTCGGGCTCCCAGGCTGGCATCGCTGGCAGGAACTCACCGACTATGCCCATCTGGTCGTCAGTGTTCGTCCCGGCTGGCACCCCGAACTGTCGGCAGAACTGACTGCGTTCGTCACCGCCCATCAGGCCCCCTCGGCCCTGGCCGTGCATCAGCGATTGGCTGGATATGTGGTGTGGATGCAGAATCAGCCAATTGCGCTGTCCGCCACCGAGTTACGCAGCCAACTGGCCCAAGACAAACCACCCATAGGGCTGCTCCCACAAAAGGTGGCGGATTATATTCGCCAACAGGGGATCTATCGTCCCGCCGTGTTATAATCCGCGGCCATTTTTATACATTCAGGTGAACCCATTGTTGGGCGGAGGTTTCTCTTTGCAAGGTAAGACACTGCACGATTTCATTGCCGATAAGATTGACGATTTGAAGGGTCGAGACATCACCATCATCGATGTTCGCGGCAAATCCAGTATCACGGACTGCATGATCATCTGCAGCGGCAATTCCAACCGTCATGTCTGCTCGATTGCCGACCATGTGGCTGAAGAGTTGCGCCACGCCGGTATCACCCTGCTGGGCATTGAAGGTCAGGCGCTCGGTGAATGGGTACTGGTGGATGCTGGCGATGTACTGATCCACGTGATGCAGGACGAAACCCGGAATTTGTACCAGCTGGAAAAGCTGTGGAGTGGTCAGTTCGCCGAGGCGGCTGCCTAAGCATGAAGATCCAGCTGATTGCCGTCGGTACCAAGATGCCAGATTGGGTCACCACAGGTTTCAACGAATACCAGCGGCGCTTTCCCAAGGATATGCCGCTGGAGTTGGTTGAAATCCCGGCGGGCAAGCGCGGCAAGAATGCCGACATTGCTCGCATCCTGCACAAAGAGGGGGAATTAACCCTGGCTGCGGCGGGGAAGAATGCCCGTATCGTGACGCTGGATATTCCTGGAAAGCCCTGGACCACGGAGCAGCTGGCCGTGCAACTGGAAGCCTGGAAACTCGATGGACGCGATGTCGCCCTGTTAATTGGCGGTCCGGAAGGGCTGGCCCCGGAATGCAAGGCCTTGGCCGAACAGAGCTGGTCGCTGTCGCCGCTGACGCTGCCTCATCCGCTGGTGCGGGTGGTGGTCGCCGAGAGCCTGTACCGCGCCTGGAGTATTACCACCAATCACCCTTACCACAGAGAGTGATCCATGCTGCAACAGCGCATTTCCATCAAGGATAACAACGCCGAAGCGGCCCTGTTTCGCCGCCGCGCCATGGTGGCCATGGTCGGTGTCATCGTCTTGACGTTGATGCTGCTGGGAAACCTGTATGTGGTTCAGGTCATCCACCACGATGACTACCAGACCCGCTCCAATGATAATCGCATCAAGGTGGTCCCGGTAGCGCCGCCCCGTGGCTTGATCTTCGATCGCAATGGCGTCTTGCTGGCCGAGAACCGACCGGTATTCAGCCTGGAAATCATTCCGGAACAGGTGGATAACCTGCCCAAGGTCCTCGATGAGCTGATCGCCATGCTCAAGCTCGATCCTGAAGAAAAGGATAACTTCCTCAAGGAAGTGAAACGGCATCGGCGTTTCAATCCGATGACCCTGGCAGATCAGCTGACCGAGGAGCAGGTGGCCACCTTCTCCGTCAATCAATACAAGTATCCAGGCGCCAGTATCGAGGCTTATCTGAAGCGGTTTTATCCGTTTGGCGATACCTTCACCCATGCGCTGGGATATGTAGCGCGCATCAATGTCGGCGATCTGCAAAAACTCGATGAACAGGGCAAGCTGGCCAACTATGCGGCCAGCCGCGACATTGGCAAACTCGGGGTCGAGAAATATTATGAAGAACTGCTGCATGGCCAGGCCGGCTATCAGGAGGTCGAGGTTAACAACCGCGGCCGAGTGATCCGCACCCTGAAATATCAGCCCCCTGTGGCGGGAAAAGACATTCATCTGACGCTCGATTTGCAATTACAGCGCAAGGCGCAAGAACTGCTGGCCGGTCGTCGTGCCGGGATCGTATTGCTGGAGCCCAAAACCGGTGCCGTACTCGCCTTGGCATCCTCCCCCAGCTATGACCCAAACCTGTTTGTTCGCGGTATCCGTAATCAGGAGTATGCCGCCCTGCTCAATGATCCAGCTCGTCCGTTGATCAACCGGGTGAGTCAAGGCGGGTACGCACCCGCTTCCACCGTCAAACCCCTGCTGGCGGTGATGGGGCTGAATGAAGGCATGATTACGCCGTTCAGTCGTTTCTTCGGTGGTCCCTTCTTCCAACTCCCCGGCTCCAGCCATAAATTCCGGGACTGGAAAAAATGGGGCCATGGCTGGCTCGATGTCTATCGAGCCATCGAGGTATCCGCCGATACCTTCTTCTACGATCTGGCCTATCGCACCGGTATCGATACCATGAACAAGTACATGACCGCCTTCGGTTTTGGTACCTATTCCGGCCTCGATATCTATGAAGAAAGCATGGGCGTCATGCCCTCGCGGGACTGGAAACGGCTGCGTCGCAAGCAAGCCTGGTATCTGGGGGATACTATCTCGGTTGGTATCGGACAAGGTTACTGGACGGCGACACCGATCCAGCTGGCCCGCGCGCACAGCATCCTGACCCAGCATGGCCATAACGTTATTCCCCATCTGCTGAAAACCGTTCGGGAAGGTGATGGGCACCAGGAGCCCTATCGGGAACCCACCAATATGGCTCTGGAAGTGCGGGATGACAGCTACTGGAAAGTTGCCATGGAGGGGATGTACCGCGTGATCAATGGCACCGAAGGGACCGGGCGACGCGCCTTCGCCAACACGCCCTACAAGGCCGCGGGTAAATCCGGAACCGCCCAGGTCGTCGGTCTGAAACAGGATCAAAAGTATGATGCCAAGCGCATCAAGGAAGAACATCGTGACAACGCCCTGTTCGTGGCCTTTGCCCCCTATGAGGACCCCAAAGCAGTGGTGACCCTGATCCTGGAAAATGCCGGGGGTGGCAGTGCCAATGCGGCACCCGTGGTACGAGCCATGCTTGATGCCTATCTGGTCGGCCCGGAGTCGACTCCACCCGTTTCTGAGGAGCAACCATGAACCAACGATACGATGCCTCATTCTGGCAACGATTCCATATCGACCTGCCTCTGCTCTTCGGCCTGCTGGCCCTGCTGGCGGTCAGTCTGGTGGTGCTCTATTCCGCCTCCGGCATGCATGCCGACATGCTGGGACGCCAATTACTACGCACCGGCATGGCCTTTGCCTTGATGATCTTCATGGCCCAGTTTCCTCCGGCATTTTATGCCCGCTGGGCACCACCGGCCTTTGCCGTGTGCATCATTCTCCTGCTGTGCGTCATGGTGTTCGGCCACATCGGCAAAGGTGCCCAGCGCTGGCTGGACTTGGGCTTCATCAAGTTCCAGCCCTCTGAGTTTTTGAAGATCATCATGCCGATGACAGTTGCCGCCTATCTGAGTCGCCATCCCCTGCCACCAACGTTCAAACAGGTGGTCATTGCGTTGCTGCTGGTGCTGGTTCCCACCTTGCAGATCGCCGAGCAGCCCGATCTGGGCACGGCCATTCTAGTGGCTGTCTCCGGCATCTTCGTCATCTTCCTGGCCGGCATTAACTGGTATCTGATCCTCGCTGCCGGCTTGGCTGCCGCGGGTTTCCTACCCGTACTCTGGTTCTTCCTGATGCACGAGTATCAGCGACAACGGGTGTTGACCTTCCTCGACCCGGAGACAGATCCACTAGGCACTGGCTATCACATTATCCAGTCGAAAATCGCCATTGGCTCCGGCGGCCTGTTTGGCAAAGGCTGGCTCAATGGCACTCAATCCCAACTGGAATTTTTGCCCGAACGACACACGGACTTCATCTTCGCGGTGTTCAGCGAAGAGTTTGGCCTGATTGGCTTCATTCTACTCATGTGCCTCTATCTGTATGTCATCAGCCGCTGTATGAGCATCAGTTTGCAGGCTCAGGGATCCTATGAACGGCTGCTGGGCGGGGCCCTGACCCTCACCTTCTTCTTCTATGTCTTCGTCAATATCGGTATGGTCAGTGGTCTGCTGCCGGTGGTAGGAGTTCCGTTGCCGCTGGTCAGCTATGGCGGCACATCCATGGTGACGCTAGCCGCCGGTTTTGGCATCCTGATGTCCATCCACACTCACCGTCGCCTGCTGGCCTGATCCGGAAGTTTTGACTGATGCGCTATTGGCTCGCTCTATTCCTGTTGCTTGCGACGACCGTTTCGGCAGTCGAGATTTCGGCGGCCGATGAGCAACGACTGCAGCAGCTGAGTGCTGATTTGCAGATACCGCTGTTCGATCTGCAGCAGGCCATGGTCCAGGCACAACTGCGCCAGCCAGTGCTCGATGCCATCCAGAAACCCTGGGAAGCCAAACCCTGGTATATCTATCGTCCGCTGTTTATCACCGAGGCGCGGATCGCCAACGGCGTGGCGTTCTGGCGCCAGCATGCGGACGCGTTGAACAAAGCCGAGCGGCAACTCCATGTGCCCGCCGAGCTCATCGTCGCCATCATAGGCGTCGAAACCCGCTTCGGCAGCCAGATGGGCGACCATCCGGTGCTGGATGCGCTCTATACCCTGGGGTTTCACTATCCCGCTCGGGCCCCCTATTTCAGCAAGGAGTTTGCCCAATACGTCAAACTGGCCAGGCAACAGGGCTGGTCCCTCCGTGAGCCCAAAGGCTCCTATGCGGGCGCCATGGGCATGGGGCAATTCATGCCCACCAGCTATCTGCATTTTGCCGTGGATTTCGATGGCGATGGTCATATCGATCTGTTTGCCAATCCGACCGATGCCATCGGTAGTGTCGGCAACTATTTTGCCGAACACGGCTGGCACTGGGGTGAGCCTGTCGCCCATAGAGCTCAGGTGCGCGATGCCGCCGCAGTGGCACACTTGCTGGATGGCAAACTGGAGATTAACCAGAGCTGGGAGCAACTACAGACCGCAGGTGTGAGCATAAGCACAGCTTTAGACCCCGCAACCCCGGTGAAATTGCTTACACTGGATCAGGCTACAGGTCCGGAATACTGGGTGCTGCGCAATAACTTTTATGTCATTACCCGGTATAACCGCAGCCCTTTGTATGCCATGGCCGTCCATCAACTCAGTGAGAAGATAGCCGCTGCTTATCATGATCAATAATCGCATCCTGCTGACTCTATTGTGCATGCTGACGTTGGTTGCTTGTAGCAACCCGACGTCCAAGCCCCTGGCTACGACACCAACCACGACCCAGGGGCCGGATCTCACCGGCGTCGGTGGCGTCACCCCCACCTTTGAACCCCCCAGTCGCATCGGTAACAAGGATTACGAAGTCTTCGGCCAATCCTATAAAGTCTGGAATGGCATCGACCACTATGCCGAAGAGGGGACCGCCTCTTGGTATGGCCCCGGTTTCCATGGCCTCTATACCTCCAATGGCGAGTTATATAATCAGGAAGGGATTTCGGCAGCCCATAAGAATCTGCCACTCCCCTCGTATCTCAAGGTCACCAATCTGGAGAGTGGTAAGGCGATTGTGGTTCGCGTCAATGATCGCGGGCCGTTTCATGGTAACCGCATCCTCGACCTATCCCATGGTGCCGCCAGTCAGCTAGGAATTCTTGGACCTGGTACCGCCAAAGTTCGCGTCGAACTGGTCAAGGTACCTACGCCAGCCAATGCGGCCGAGATCATCGCCCGCCATGAGGAACGGACCATCCAGCTGATGGCCACCAACTCGGCCATCAAGGCCGAAGATGCCGCCCGCGAACTGAGCACTCGTTTTGGGAAACCGATCCGCGTGGTCAATGCCAACCAGATCTACCGACTGCATTTGGGACCGCTGGGGCGTAAGGAAGCGGAGAGCATGTTGCAGCGCTTGCGAGGCGCCGGTTATCGCGAGGCATTCTTTGTCAATTGAACCGCTGAGCCTGCCCGGTCGGATCCAGATCCCGACTCGAACGGCGAAAACTTGACCATACAGGACGATTGGCCGACACTAGCCGCCCTCGATATCCGCGGTGTGGATCAATTCCGCTTGCAGTGCTTTTCTGCCACGCCCTGTTTTGCACAACACTGGAATCTAGAGAAATGAAAGGAATCAGCTACTGGCTTCTGGCCACGGTCATGCTGTCGCTCTTGTCAGGCTGTGTGACCGAGGTTCACGAGTACCGCACCCGCGTCTCAAAAACCAAGATCCATACCGAAGACATGGATGACAGCGGTTTTAATTTCCGCACGGTTGCCGGTCCTCTCCCCGAGGAGGAGCAGCCCGATTCCCAGACGAACCGTTACAGCATTCGCAAGGATTATGGACGCCCGGACCCGGCGCTCATCCCGGTCGCCGGAGTGACCCCGCGCTTTGAAACCTATAGTCGCATCGGCAACAAGGACTACGAGGTCTTTGGCCAATCCTACAAGGTCTGGCGTGATATCGAACAGTACAGCGAAGAGGGTACCGCCTCCTGGTACGGCCCCGGCTTTCATGGTCAGTACACCTCCAATGGCGAAACCTACAATCAGTATGAAATCTCGGCAGCACACAAACACCTGCCCATCCCCTGCTACATCCGGGTCACCAATAAGGAAAATGGCCGCACGCTGATCGTCCGGGTCAATGATCGGGGTCCTTTCCACGGGGATCGCATTCTGGATCTCTCCTTTGGTGCCGCCCAACGGTTAGGGATCGTCGGTCAGGGCGTGGCCAAGGTCCGTCTGGACTTGGTACATCCACCGCGGCCCGCCAATGCCGACGAGATGATCGCCCGCAGCGAGGCCAAAACCATCCAGTTACTGGCTACTGATTCGGCACAAAGGGCGCGGGAAGAAGCCAGCCGGCTGAGCCAGAAATTCGGTACGCCCATCACCATAGTCAATGCCAATCAGGTCTATCGCCTGCACATGGGCCCCATGGCCCCCCAGCAAGCGGATGTGATGCTGGCCGTGGTTAAAGATGCGGGTCTGAACAGCGCCTACTTCGTCTATTGAGTTCGTAGACCGGTAAACTTCGCCCAATTGCGGGCTGCCAAGGCGATCACACTTTGTTATAGTAGCGCCCTCCGTAGAATTGCCTGGCCGCAGGCGACGAACAAAGGATCACGATTTTGAAACTGGCGAAACCCTTGCTGCTCTGTGCCGCTATGGCGCTCTCGATGACGGCTGTTGCCGCAACGTCCACTCCGACGCCCGATGCACTGCCCAAGCCGGACCCGAAGCCCATGCCGATGCCGGCTCCGGTGGCCCTGCCTACGCCACCCCAGATCGCCGCCAAAGCCTTCCTGCTGATGGATTATCACACCGGTCAGGTGCTGTTTGGCAGCAATGAGCACGAACGTTTGCCGCCCGCCAGCTTGACCAAGATGATGACCTCCTATGTCATCGGTCAGGAGCTGAAGGCCGGACGCATCAAGCCAGAGGACATGGTCACCATCAGCCAAAACGCCTGGGCCAAGAACTACACCGATTCTTCGAAGATGTTTATCGAAGTGGGCAAACAAGTGAGTGTTGATAACCTAAATAAGGGGATCATCATCCAATCCGGTAATGATGCCTGTATTGCCATGGCCGAACACATTGCAGGCTCCGAAGACTCCTTTGCCAGTCTGATGAATCAGTGGGCTGACCGCCTGGGCATGAAAGAGAGCCATTTTGTTAATGCCCATGGTCTGTACAACGAGAATCACTACTCCAGTGCCTACGACATGGGATTGCTAGGCCGGGCATTGATTCGTGACCTGCCGAACGAATACGCCATCTACTCGCAAAAAGAGTTCACCTTCAACGGTATCGTCCAGCACAACCGCAACCGCCTGCTGTGGGACAAGAGCCTGGCCGTCGACGGCATCAAGACCGGTCACGTCAGTGAGGTTGGCTATAATCTGGTCGCCTCGGCGACTGGCCCGGACAACATGCGTCTGATCTCGGTCGTGATTGGTTCCGGCAGCGAAGCGCAACGGGCCGAAGAGAGCAAAAAGTTGCTGACCTACGGTTTCCGCTTCTACCAGAATGTGACCCCGTACAAGCAGGGTGCCGAGCTGGTGACCCAGCGGGTATGGATGGGTGACAAGAGTGACATCAAGCTGGGGACCGATCAGGAGATCAGTCTGGTGCTGCCGCGCAACAGCAACGGTAAACTCAAAGCCGATTTCCAGTTGAAAAACGAGCTGGATGCCCCCATCAAGAAGGGAGAGCAAGTTGGCACCATCTTCCTGAAGCTCGATGGCAAGGATGTGGCGCAATATCCACTGGTTGCCCTCGAAGAGGTCAATGAAGGCAGCCTCTTCAGTCGACTCTGGGACTACCTGGTCTTGCTGTTCCAACGCCTGATCGCCTAATCAGCCCAGGTGGAGACAGATGAAACAGGCCCTGCATGTCAGGGCCTGTTTATTGGTCCGGCACCGCCCAGATCAACCAACCGTCGTCCTTTCACGACGCACAGCATGCAAGAGAGAACACCATGTCCTTGAATACCAAATTTGACGAACTCCTCGAGTTCCCCTGCCAGTTCCCGTTCAAGGTTCTGGGTGTCGCCCATCCCGAGTTGGCCGACCAAGTGGTTGCCGTGCTGCAACAACATGCTCCGGCCGACTATTCGCCCACCCTGCGCCCTAGCGCCAAGGGGAACTATGTCTCGGTCAGCGTCACCGTCACCGCGACCAGCAAGGAGCATCTGGAGACCATGTACGTGGAGCTGGGCAAGCTGGAGCTGGTCCGCATGGTGCTGTGATCGACGTCACAACTGACTGGTAATCAGCCTGTTGCTGGTTATAATGAGCCGCGAATTTTACAAAAAGGATACAAGGTTGCAGCAATCACTCATAGTCCGGCACCTCGGCATTCGCCCCTACCTGCAGACCTGGCAGGCCATGCAGGCGTTTACCGACAGTCGCGATGCGACCACGGCGGATGAGATTTGGCTGTTGCAACATGAGGCCGTCTATACCCAGGGTCAGGCGGGCAAAGCCGAACATCTACTGCACCAGACCGATATTCCGGTGGTGCAATCGGATCGTGGCGGCCAGATCACCTACCACGGCCCCGGTCAGCTGATTGCCTATCTGCTGATCGATGTTCGCCGCAAAGGGCTTGGGGTACGGCAGTTGGTGACCGACATGGAGCAGGCTGTCATCGCTCTGTTGGCCCATTCCGGTATCGAGGCCATGGCCAAGCCCGATGCCCCCGGCGTCTACGTGGCGGGGGCTAAAATTGCCTCTTTGGGGCTACGCATCCGCCGGGGCTGCTCCTTTCATGGCCTGGCACTCAACGTCAATCTGGATCTGGCTCCATTTAGCCACATCAACCCCTGTGGTTATGCCGGACTGACCATGACCCAGACCTCTTCTCTGGGCGGTCCGCAAACCGTGGCCGAGGCAGCGCCTCTGCTGCTGGCTGAGCTGACCCGACTGATTGATTATTCCACCTGGACCGAACTAACCGAGAGCTGAGTGATGAGCAAACCTGTACGCGTAGAGCCCGGCATCAAACTGCGTGATGCCGACAAGATGGCGCTGATCCCGGTCAAATTCATGCCGGATGCCGATGAGGCCCCGCTGAAGAAACCGGACTGGATGCGTATCCGTCTGCCCGCCACCAGCGAGAAGATCCAGGCGGTGAAGAACATCATGCGCAAGAACAATCTGCACTCGGTGTGTGAGGAAGCCTCCTGCCCGAATCTGTCCGAATGTTTTAACCACGGCACCGCCACCTTCATGATCTTGGGCGCCATATGTACCCGCCGTTGCCCGTTCTGCGATGTGGCCCATGGCCGCCCGCTGGCGCCGGACAGCGACGAGCCGCGCAAGCTCGGCCGCACCATCGCCGAGATGAAACTCAAGTATGTGGTCATCACCTCGGTGGATCGGGACGATCTGCGGGACGGTGGTGCCCAGCACTTTGCCGACTCGATCCGCGCCATTCGTGAAGAGTCCCCCAGCACCCGCATCGAGACCCTGACCCCGGACTTCCGAGGCCGCATGGAAACGGCGCTGGAGATCTTCCAGTCGAATCCGCCGGATGTGTTCAACCACAATCTGGAAACCGCTCCCCGCCTCTACCGCATGGCGCGTCCGGGGGCTGACTACAAATGGTCGCTGGGGCTGCTGCGCCGCATGGGTGAACAACACCCGGATATGCCGACCAAATCCGGCTTGATGATGGGGTTGGGAGAAACCAACGACGAGATCGTCGAGGTACTCAAAGATCTGCGCGCCCACGGTGTCACCATGTTGACCCTGGGCCAGTATCTGCAGCCCAGCCGTCACCACCTGCCGGTGAAACGTTACGTACCGCCCCACGAGTTTGATGAGCTCAAAGCCATCGCTCTGGATCTGGGCTTCACCCACGCCGCCTGCGGCCCCTTTGTGCGCTCGTCTTACCACGCCGATCTGCAAGCTCAGGGTAAGGAAGTTAAGTAGTCGTGAATTCCATCTGTCTTCACGACTCACCATCGCTTTCTTGTACTCTGCGTCAATAAAGACGACTGGCGACGGCCATGGGAACGGAAATTCCCCCTTCAAGGAATTCCCTGATCCTGGGTCGTCGCTGGCAATGTAATGGGTTAGGAAAGCGTGTTTTTCTTGTTCAGAGTCAAACAACATCCTAGATCCAGAAGCGCATATATGAGCGGTTGACCGGCCTCAGACCCATGGCCACCGCAGATCCCCTCAAGCCCTTCTCATGTCCGCACCTCGCGCAACAACAGTGCCATACGCAGTGCAGTAACCGTCGAAAATCATCTTTCTACCGGGTCACTTATCTAGCCTTAAACCGCTAGGGAAAAGCCATAAATACACATACATATCATGTGGTTAAATAAATAAATCAAATTAGACTAATCAGGTGCTGTGACCTATAACTGATAGACCAAGTTAGCTCAATGTCTTGAGCATTCTCGATATGGGGGTGCATCCATGTCTATCCAGCCGCAACACACCATCATGGTGGTTGATGACTCGCCTGAGAACCTCAATATTCTCAATGAATTACTGCAACCACACTATCAGGTGCGTGCGGCCACATCAGGAATGATAGCTCTACACATTTCACATCTATTACCGCCACCCGACCTGATTTTATTGGATGTCATGATGCCTAACATGGATGGCTACCAGCTGTTTGAGTTATTGCGCTCCGATGAGGAAACCAAGGAAATTCCGGTTATTTTTGTCACGGCCATGGACAGCACGGAGTCCGAAATGCACGGGCTGGAAGTCGGAGGCGCCGATTACATAACCAAACCGATAGTCCCGCAAATTTTACTGGCTCGAATAAAAACCCAATTGGAGCTAAAACAGGCGCGCGACTGGTTGCGCAATCAGAACGACTATCTGGAGGGCGAAGTCGCCAGGCGGATGGCTGAAAATGAGCTCATACAAAAGGTGTCTATACGAGCCCTCGCCCACCTTGCCGAAACTCGGGATCCGGAAACGGGAAATCACATCCTTCGAACTCAAGCCTACGTTCATCAAATAGCCCGTCAGCTCCAGTCACATCCCCGTTTTTCGGCCACCCTCACCGAACACTATATCCACGTCCTGACCCTGTCAGCCCCCCTGCATGATATTGGTAAAGTTGGGATACCTGATGCCATTCTACGCAAGCCGGGTCCTCTCACACCGGCAGAATGGCTCATCATGAAAACGCATGCCCAATTGGGTAGCGATGCCATCAGTCAAGCCGAACGGGATGTACCTAAGCCGGTAGAATTTTTGCGGTTAGCCAAAGAAATAGCGCGCTGGCACCATGAAAAATGGGATGGAAGTGGCTATCCGGATGGTCTTCGCGGCGATGAAATCCCTATCGCCGCACGCATCATGGCCCTCGCCGATGTCTTTGATGCTCTCATCTCAGCCCGGGTTTACAAACCGGCAATGAGCTATCAGGCCGCATGCGACATCATTGTGTCTGGACGAGGTCAGCACTTTGATCCAGATATTGTCGATGCCTTCCTTGCTTGTTTCAAACAGTGCCAAGAGATTGCCGATCAGTACCGCGATACCGAGCATAACCCCTGAACCATTTCCTACCCGCATTCAGTGCTAGCCAGTAGAAAAGTCACCAGCCCGAGAAGGAGATGCAAATAGGATGACGATACGCTTTGGTTTTGCAATCTTGTTACCTCTCCTGGCCTTGGTTTTTCAGTGGTTCATGTGGCCCTGGATCTCACCATTTGTCTGGTTTCTATTTTTCCCAGCCGTCTTCTTTAGCGCACGCCTGGGCGGACTCTCGGCAGGGCTGATCAGCACGGTACTCAGCATTTTATTGGTCTGGTATTTTTTCATTCCTCCCCAACTCAGTTGGGTTGTGACTAACCAGCCCAACATCTACTCCGCAGGGCTATTTCTCGTCATGGGCTATCTATTTAGCGATATGCAAGAAGGTCTGAAAAAAGCGAAGTTACGAGCAGAAAGTGCACTGAGCGATGCACGCGAGGCCAATGAACAACTCACGATCCTCTACCAGCGAACGCGGGAGCTGGAAGAGTTAAAGAGCCAATTTTTTGCCAATATCAGTCATGAATTACGCACTCCCTTGACTCTCATTATGAGCCCGCTGGCCCACCGCCAGCAGCGACCGGAGCTGTCAGCAGCCGAACACCGTGAAAACGAGATGATGTTGCGCGCATCACGTCAGCTTTACCGGCATATCAATGACTTGCTTGATGCTGCCAAACTTGAATCCGGGCGTATGCCCATGGAGTATGCACGAGTGGACCTGGCAGGATTAGGTCGCGCCATTGCCTCCCAATTTGATTCATTGGCTTATGAAAAAGAGATCGATTTTCGCATCCATGTCCCAAACTTGCCGCTCGTAGAAATTGACGCCGAAAAAACACAACGCATTTTGATTAACCTGTTATCCAATGCCTTTAAATTTACGCCGAAAGGCGGCCATATTCTGTTCGATATGCAACAACAGGATGAACGGATCATCTTGAATATCCAGGACAGTGGACCGGGAGTTCCCCCCGAGGCAAGAGAGCTGATTTTCGAACGGTTTCGTCAAATTGACGGCGGTTCGCAGCGTCGCTTCGACGGTACCGGACTCGGCTTGGCCATCGTTAAAGAATTCACCGAGTTGCATCGTGGCCATGTCTCAGTCCAAGCCTCGCCCAAGGGCGGAGCCTGGTTTAAAGTAGAACTGCCCTGCCTCGCGCCACAGGAATGTGAGGTCAAAAACTCAACTGCCACGCTGGATGCTCTCAGCGAGACTCAGCAGCGCATTGATGAACTTCGATTGCCCGCCTCACCGCATGAAGATGCCAGTAAGCAGTCCAATCCCCCCCCCAATGAAGCCCCTGTGATCCTGATCGTCGAAGACAATATTGATATGAATAACTTCATTGCGGACACCCTGCGTCCGCACTACAACATTGTCTCTGCATTTAATGGTTATGAAGGAATCAAACAGGCTCTTGCCGTACATCCCAATCTTATTTTGTGTGACTTGATGATGCCCGAAATGAGTGGAGAACGTATGGTTGAGGAATTGCGACATCACGCCGCTTTGGCTGATGTCCCGATCGTTATTTTGAGTGCAAAATCCGATGAGGCGCTACGAATTAAACTATTTCAGTTGGGAGTACAGGATTATTTATCGAAACCCTTTGCCATCGATGAGTTACTGGCGCGAATTGATACTCTGATACAAAAACAACAAGCGACCCGCCAGACACTGCATCTGAGCGAACAGCGTTTCTACGATATTGTCAGCGCATCGATTGACTGGATTTGGGAATCTGATGCGGAAGGGCGTCTGCTTTATACTTCGGCCAGTGTTCAGCGACTTCTCGGTTACTCTTCAGAGTCTCTTATTGGGAAAACATTTTTCGATTTAATGCCGCCTGCGGAATCAACCCGTATGCAAGCATTGTTTCAATCTCTCCGCGTATCCCTTCATCCTTTTCGTGATGTTGACTATATCAATTACCATCTGGATGGTAGCCAACGTTATATGCAAACCAGCGGACAGCCCATTCTAAATACCGACGGCTTGTTGATTGGTTTTCGGGGCATAGTTCGCGACATGACGGAAAAAAAACAGGCCGAAGAGTCCATTCGCGTCAGTGAAAGTCGCTTGCAATTAGCACTCGTGGTCACGGATGTCGGGTTGTGGGATTGGGATGTTGAGCGCGACCGAGCCTATCTTTCTCCCCATTATTACGAAATCGTCGGCTACTCTCCGGACCAGGTCACCGCCAATTTTGACTTCTTTAAATCTACTGTTTATCCCGATGATCTTCCCCGTGTCTTGCAGGAAATGGAGGCACATTTTCAAGGAAAAACATCAGCGAGCGAATTTGACTATCGATTAGTGACTCGGGATGGCGACATCAAATGGATGCGAGGCAGAGGCAGGGTTGTCGAACGTGATGAGTCAGGCCACCCTAGCCGTATGATCGGAACCATCAGTGACATCAATCATCAGAAAAATATTGAACTTGAACTCCGCCACCAGGCCGAAGAGTTGGCGGCACAAAATAATGAGCTGGAACGATTCAATCGCGCCACCATAGGACGGGAGCTGGACATGATAGCGCTGAAGCAGCAGGTCAATGAACTGTCTATCCAGTTGGGGCTCACACCACCATTCCAACCCATAGTCTCCCTCCCCGATGAGTTGTTGATCGAAGATGGCTTGTTATCTGGAACGAACGAGCATATGGACGATCAATATTGCCGGAAAACCAGTCCATGATAGCCCTACAGGGTTTTCTCAGTCGCCTGATTTGGCTATGTATACTGCCATTGATTCTGTTGGCCACATATTTGGTAATCAATGTCGTCATTTCCGCGCAACGTGAGCAAGATCAGGCCGCTTTCCGGTTAACCAAAAATTTTCACACTGCGATCGATGGAGCTCTGGAAGCCCGCATTAAGGCACTCAATATTCTCGCTGTTTCACCGCTGATCGACGATGAAAAGGGGTGGCCTATTTTATATCGAGAAGCTCAGGGATTTGAGCATAGCTTTGGTAGTCAGATCATCCTGGCCTCCGCCGATATGCAGATGCTATTCAATACCCGAGTTCCCTTCGGCACACCATTGCCACACCTACCGATCCCTGAGGGTCACGGTGCCGCCCCTATGGCTCTAGCCACTCAAAAACCGGCCGTCGGCGATCAGGTGATGGGTCCAGTAGCCAATAAACCGCTGGTTGCTATCGCGGTCCCAGTCGTTCGATCTGGCAAGGTAGCATTCTTATTACTCACCACCATAGAAACCACCCAGTTTCAAAATCAGATTGCCAATATTGCCATCCCACAAGGCTGGTATCTCACGCTGTATGATGGGGCACAAGCGGTGATTGCGCGAAATCCCCCATCCATGTTGAACCATATTTTGGACCCATCCGCCATCTTCAAGCATGTCGAAAGTCATTTATCCAGCGCCCCCTGGTCTGTAGCGCTAGATATACCTCGCGCATCCTACCTGCCCCCGCTCATCAAAGCCTCGACAACTCTGGGTCTCATCCTGCTGGCTACCACCCTAGCCGGAGGTCTTGGAGGATTATATGCCAGTCGGCGCCTGGCTCGAGCCATGACGGCCATTCTGAAATCCTCTGACAGTGAGTCACCATCACCAAACATTCGGGAAATTGTGCGGATCAGGCAATTGGTCGCCAATGCGATGCAGCAACGAGAAGACAGTGAATATGCCTTGCGCGAGAGTGAACAACGCTTCCGGGCTACATTTGAACAAGCAGCGGTAGGTTTGGCTCTGGTAGCCCCAAGCGGGCATTGGTTACGTGTCAATCATCGACTCTGTGACATCCTTGGCTATGATGCCGACGAGCTGCACCAACTGACATTTCAGAAAATCACCTATCCAGAAGATCTGGATACGGATATGAAATTGGTGCAGCAGGTACTCAACAAGGAGCGAGAAACCTATTCGATTAGAAAACGGTATATCCGTAAGAGCGGTGATTTGGTCTGGATCAATCTAACCGTGGCATTGATCCGCAAAGACGATGACTCTCCTGATTACTTCATTTCGGTGGTTGAAGACATTCATCTGCAGGTTGAGGCTGAAAAACGCCTGCAGGAGAACCAGCAAACCGCTCTGGCATCACAACAGCAAGCTCGATT
Organism: Aeromonadaceae bacterium; assembly: GCA_963677375.2. Lineage (GTDB taxonomy): Bacteria > Pseudomonadota > Gammaproteobacteria > Enterobacterales > Aeromonadaceae > Pseudaeromonas. The sequence continues at coordinate 213,025 of CAXXIF010000019.1, read as the reverse complement.
AGCCGCATTGAACCTGATGGAAGATGCGATTGCCGCGCGTGTACGACTAGAGGCGGCCCATGAGGCGTTACGAGAGTCGGAAGTTAAATATCGGTTGCTGGCAGAAAACGCCAGCGACTGTATTTACTGGCTGGAGCCTGATGGTCATTTTAAATATATACCTGATTACCATCGAGACTCAGCCAGCTTCAACAGGCGTTGTGGCATTGGAGCCGTTCGAGAGCCGACTCTGATCAGCTCCATTATCATCGACTCTAGATTGAATCGGTGATTGAACTTAAAGCAGAACTCCGCCAAATACCGCGGTAGATGTTTCTGATTTATTGCGTGATACGTTCCATGCATGGCGTTTTTCACGTTGCCTATCATCGTGTTGACCCACTTGAAATACGGCAGTTTTACGCTGGCAGGACCGCCGCCTGTCACGATAGCTAGATGAGCATTCTTGGCTTCTTCAACACCACGGAAACAGGCCAGACCATCAGATACCACCAAGGATGATGGCCGCAGGTGTTTAATAGCCCATTGCGTGAGTTCTTTTTTCTTGAATCCCTCAACGGCACTGAATCGCATATGGATCGGGTGCCCTTCGTGATTGAGTGAAACGGCAGCAACAAAAGGGCGCTTACCCGCAGCGCCACGGCCTACCTTTCCAGCGCGGACACCACCCCAATAGGCATCATCAAGCTGGATGATCCCGGAGAGAGGAACCTCATCATCCCGCTCTTTCATGGCCTGCATGAGCTTGTGCTTAAGCCGCCAAGTGGCGTTGTAGGAAATGCCAAGCTCACGGGATAGCTCGAGAGCGGAAACACCATTTTTCTCTTGAGTCATCAGATAGATGGCCAGAAACCAGATGGAAAGAGGCAATTTGGAGTAGGCAAAGAGAGTCCCGGCGGTTACCGAGGTTTGTTGGTGGCATTGATTACATTGGTAGACGGGTCGCGATTTGAGCTTGCAAGCATGGGAGTGTCCGCAGTTTGGGCACTGGAATCCGTGTGGCCAGCGGATGTCAAATAGTCGCTGCTGACACTGCGCTTCATCGCCATAATGCTGAATAAAGGTATGAATGCTCATGCTTTTTTGAAACTGAACCTTGTTTCTGGCCATGATATTAACCTCCAGAACAGAACTCTTTAAGAGTAGTTCTGAAGGGCTGAATCATGGTGGTAATCAGGAATATATATCCCCGGCCTGTGAACGGATCTCGGGCTATACGGCGGAAGCCTTTCTGCTCGATATCGAATTCATGTCTCGCTTGGTCGTTCCAGATGATAGAGAGATTTACCAACACCATGTTCTGAATACCTCGACCAATGGAAGCAGTGAATGCGAATTCCGTATCCAGCATGCTGACCACTCACAGCACTGGCTCGAATTACATGAGCAGACCTTATCTGATCCTCAGGGGAACTATCTTGGCAAGAGCGGATCTATGCGCGACATCACGGCCAGGAAGCATGCCGAGTCCGAACGAAATCTATTTAGTGAGGCACTTCGTCAATTACCACTCCCGATGTTGCTCACGAATCTGCAAGCCGAAATCACTTATGTAAATCCGGCATTTACCCGTCTATTTGGTTACAGCTTGTCTGCGATTCAGGGCTGCAAAATCAGCCATCTAGTACCGGACCATCCCGGGGCTCTGGAACAGCAACAGACGTTACTCCAGCAAGTAAGAACTGCGGGCTCCTGGTCTGGCGAGCTGGAACGTCTGGCCATGGATGGCACTATCATTCCGGCCTTGGCAAACATGGGCGCCATTCGGGATAGTAATGGCGCTATCATAAACCTAGTCAGCAGTTACCTGGATTTACGCCAGCTCCGTGAAAAAGAAAACATGCTGCGCAAGCTGTCATTAGCCGTAGAACAGAGCCCAGAGAGCATCATTATTACCGATACACACAATGTAATTGAGTATGTTAACGAATCATTTGTGCATAACACAGGTTTCACCCGGGATGATGTTTATGGAAAAACGCCACGGATTTTACACTCCGGACTCACACCAATAGCAACCTACCAAGCCATGGCGAAGGCATTGAAAGAGGGGCAAACCTGGCAGGGTGAATTTATTAACCAACGACGAGATGGGAGCCAATATACCGAACTGGCGATCATTACGCCGATCCGGCAAGCCGATGGGCAAATCAGTCACTATGTCGCAGTGCAAGAGGATATTACGGAGAAGAAACGACTCAGCAATGAGCTGGACGTGCACAGACATCACCTCGAAGAGCTGGTGGCTAGTCGTACGACCGAACTGATTGCGGCGCGGGCTTCTGCCGATGCAGCCAATCAAGCCAAGAGTTCATTTTTGGCCAATATGAGCCATGAAATACGAACACCGATGAACGCCATCATAGGGCTCACCTATTTATTGCATCAGAGTCCCCTGAGTGATGAACAGCTTCTGCGTCTCAACAAAATTGATGATTCGGCCCGGCATTTACTGTCGATCATCAACGACATTCTAGACCTATCCAAGATCGAAGCCGGTGGCATGGTACTGGAACAAACTGACTTTTCACTGGAAGGCGAGCTGGACCATGTCCGCTCACTGGTCGCCGATCAGGCTCAAAACAAAGGGCTCACCATCAACACCGATTGTGACAGTGTTCCGCGCTGGTTGCGGGGTGACCCGACTCGCATCCGTCAGGCCTTACTCAACTATGTCGGTAATGCCATCAAATTCACCGCCCAAGGAGGTATCTGTATCCGCGCCATCTTATTGGCGTCCAGCGCAGAGAGGATACAGGTCCGCTTTGAAGTCGAAGATAGCGGCATAGGTATTCGCGAAGATCAACTTCAACATCTGTTTGAACCCTTCAATCAAGCGGACTCATCCACAACCCGTAAATTTGGCGGAACCGGATTGGGACTCGCCATTACCCGAAGACTCGCCCGAATGATGGGTGGCGATGCCGGTGTCACGAGTCAGGAAGGAAAGGGCAGTATTTTCTGGTTTACGGTTAACCTGCAACCTGGGCAAGTAGCACAGGATCGGAGCAAAGAGGTTTCGGCCAGAGTCGATATCAGCTACTTCTTGCAACGGCATAAAGGCGCCCGGCTGTTACTGGTCGAAGACAATCCAATCAATCGGGAAATAGCCATGGAGCTCTTGCTGGATGTCGGCCTGCAAGTCGATTCAGCTGAAAATGGCCACGAAGCCCTGGCCAAAGTGCAAAGTAACACTTACGCATTGATTCTAATGGATATGCAGATGCCAGAGATGGATGGATTGACGGCCACTAAAGCCATCCGGAAGCTTCCAGGCTTCGAAAATCTGCCAATTCTGGCGATGACCGCGAATGTGTTTGAGCGGGATCGAAAGCTTTGTCTGGATGCCGGAATGAATGATTTCGTGGCAAAACCTGTTGCACCGGAATCCTTATACTCCGCACTCCTCCGTTGGCTTCCCCGGCAAAATAATCCGGTTCAGACGACAGACGCAACCTCGGTGCAGGAAAGCCAGCCGCACGCTACGGCCATGACACAAGCATCTGATGAGCCATGGCCCTTGATTGCTGGTTTCGACCCTCAACAAGGTGCCGCCATCAGCTCAGGGAATAGAAACAAATATCTACATTACCTGCACCAGTTCAACCAAGAACATCAAAACGATATATCTAACATTCAACAAGCCATGCAAGCGGGAAATTATCCTGCCGTCCGAGCCGTTGCACATACGATCAAAGGAGTGGCCGCCACCCTGGGCGCAGAACCCATCGCCAACTTATTTCGCTCCTTGGAAGAATCACTGACGAGCTCCCCGCCCCACCACGAGGAGATCTTCGCCGTGCTGGAGCAATGCACCATTGCACTGAATCAGTTATTTCAAGATATGTCCGGGGTACTGCAGACGTTTGAAGATGCAGTGGCAGAGCGTGGCGAGAACAGCGAGGCCCCCCCCATAGATAAGATGTTATTACGAGAAGAGTTGATTTCGTTATTGGGCCAGCACAATACCCAAACCAACAAACTGACTCACCAATTTAGCCCCCTCTTGCACGAGATGCTGGGCCCACAATTCCCATCGTTTTTAAAAGCTGTGGATACCTTTGCATACGAGCAGGCCTTGAGCATCTTAAAGCTGACGGATGGGGAGCAGAAACAGGAGTCGTCCTGATTGCTGTCAATATGGCCCGAACCTGGCTTGCCCCCTCTTCGTCGCATCCCTCGCTATCGTTTTCATGGCACTCCAGTTACAGTGCTTCTTGGGCAGCAGGCCGTACAGCCACAAGGAAGAGACGATGACGGATACGCAACAGCCGGTTCTGGATGACGACACGGCCGTGCACAGCATGCAACTGCTGGATAGCCAGTTTCTGGCCGATCTGCGCCGACAGATGTTGAAGTTTGCCACCCTGCAATTGGCCGACCATCATCTGGCCGAAGATGCCGTACAGGAAGCTCTGACCGGCGCGCTGCAAAACGCCCGGGCCTTTGGTGGCCGGGCCGCACTCAAAACCTGGGTGTTTGCCATTCTCAAGCACAAGATTGCCGACACCCTGCGTTACAAGCAGCGCGTCACGGATGCGAGCAGTCTGCTACGCAGTGAGGATGAAGAGCAGGACTTCGCCGCCCTGTTCGATGCGCGTGGCCATTGGCCTGCCGACGAACGGCCCGGTGACTGGGGCAATCCCCATGAGACGGTGCGCGAGGGGCAATTCTGGCGCGTCTTCGAGGCGTGTCTGGAGAATCTGCCGGGCGCTCAGGCGCGGGTTTTCATGATGCGTGAATTTATCGAACTGGAATCCGACGAGATCTGCAACGCCGTGGAGATCTCGCTGAGTAATCTGAATGTAATGCTGTATCGGGCCCGTATGCGCTTGCGCGAATGCCTGGATAGCCACTGGTTTATGGAGCATAAGTCATCATGCTGAACTGTCGCGAGGCGACTCGCCTGCTCTCGGAAAGTCAGGATCGGACCCTGACCCTCAACGAACGGTTAACTCTAAAACTGCATTTACTGATGTGTACCGGCTGCCGCAACTTTGATAAACAGATGGGCTCCATCCGCCAGATCACTCGGCTCTATGTTCAGGGCAAACAGCCACCGGAGGATGACTCCCACTCCTGAGTCGGGGCACCTTGACCCGGCAAGCCATCCACGATGGCTTGCCGATGACTCAGGGCGCGACGGAACCACTCCGTCGCGCCAACCAATGATCCAGCGAGAAGCCCCCCGCCCCCTTGGCCAGCAAAAATAATAAACTGACCGCCCAGACGCCATGGGTCGGATAGGCATCCGGATAGACCAGCAGCTGTATGGTCAGAGTCATCACCAGTAATCCACTCGCTGCCAGGCGGGTGCCAAGCCCCAGCAGGAGCAAAATCGGCAACACATGTTCCGCCGAGGCCGCCAGGAGTGCCGCCACCTCGGGGGATATCACGGGTAACCGGTACTCCTCTCGGAACAGATAAACGGCCGAATCACTCAGCCGGGGCCAGCCTAGCTCGACAGTGCCCGAGAACAGATCGATGACCAGCCCCTGCACCTTGGTCTGCCCCGATTGCCAGAAGATGGCGGCGATGGAAAATCGGGCCAGTAGCGCGATGGCGCTGTCCGGGATGCGCTGACACCAGCCTCGCAGCAGGGTGACGATGGCAAACCCACCAGGGTTACCTGTGGTCTTGACGACAGTTTCAGTGTTCATTTGCTATCTCCTGCGCGCTATCAATCAGAAAAACGGACCACGGCCCCGTGCTGGATCAGCACCATCAAAGCTGATGTCACCTCGAACCCGGCATGCTGTTGGCTGGCCTGTGTCATGGCGTCACCCAGCGTCAGCCCCCGCTGCAAGCCGGTGATGAACGCATGGGTTCCGGCATCCACAGGGATGAGATCCACGGTCAGCCCAGTCCGCAGCAGCAGCGCCTGCTGGGGCGTATCCAGCACCAGGGTGGCCAGTTGTTGCCGGATCTGCTGGGGCGCAGCCAGCTCACCCTCTCCCTGATGGGCTGCCCAGATAGAGACCACCGCATAGGGTGAGCTGAATAGCTGCAACGACGGATGCAGTGTCAAGTGCCGATCCGGCAGGCTGGCGGCATAGGACCAGACCGCTGCCAGTGTGGCCGCCGAGACGCTCTGCCCATCGGCGCTATGAAACGCCCGGATGCGTAACCATTCGAGCCAGGCGACATCGGCCAGATAGGGCACACCAGCGGCCGGCGCAAAATCGCGGATAAACGACGGCAGTCGCTCCCCATACTCGGCGAGGATCGGCGATTCAGGCGGAAATTGACGCACATACAGCTGCGCCATGGCCCGAAAGAAGTCGACCCCCACCAGGGCTTGCACCACGGGGAAACTATCGGCCAAGGCATCAATCAAGGAGGCCAGCACATTGTTCCGGTAGATGGCAAAACGGCGCGCCGGATCGGAACCATTCCAGGTCCTAAGTCCGGTCGGGAGCCCCGCCTCCGGGTTCCCCAGCGCCTGATAAAAATCCTGTTGCCGGCTCATCAGGCCATCCCCCGCAGGGCGTGGGGAATCGAGAGCGACGCCGACAAGTGCTGCTCGGCCTGTTGCGCCTCGGCACACAGAGTCGCCAGGGACGGAATATTCTGATCCCGTTCGATCAGGGTCGGAGCGGGTCCCAACTGCTGCAGGGTGAAGTCATAGAGCTGCCAGACGGCTTCGGCGATGGGAGAGCCATGGCTGTCGATCAGCAGCGGATCACCCGCCGCATCCCAATCCCGGGCGAATCCGGCCAGATGGATTTCCCCAATCCAAACGCCGCGCAGAGCCTGAATATAGGCGTAAGGGTCGCGGCCATGGTTGATGCAGGAGACATAGACGTTATTCACATCCAGCAGCAGACCGCAGCCGGTGCGTTGCAAGATGTCGCGGAGAAACTCGGGCTCACTGCGATCCGAGGCGGTAAATTCCAGATAGGTCGCCGGATTCTCCAGCAGCAGCGGCCGTTGTAATTGACTCTGCACCTGATCGATGTGCTCACACACCCGCTGCAGACTGATGTCGTCATAGGGCAGCGGCAACAGATCGTTCAAGAAGGTACCGCCGTGGCTGGCCCAGGCCAGATGTTCGGAAAATAACTCCGGCTGATAGCGATCCAGCAGGCTTGCCAGGCGTTGCAGATGGGCCTGGTCGAGCGGTTGTTCACCGCCAATGGAGAGCCCGACGCCGTGAATGGACAAGGGATAAAGCTCACGAACCCGGGTCAGGTAGTGGTGAAACGGCCCTCCCGCACCCATATAATTTTCGGCATGAATTTCAAAGAATCCGACCTCGGGTCGGGTGTCGAGAATGGTACTGAAATGCTCCGGCTTGAGGCCTATCCCGGCACGAAGGGGCATGACCCCTTCGTGCAAGAATGAGGAAGCCGCGGCGCTGGCCAGTGAGTGTTCCATGATGGCATTCATCCAGGCTTCCTCCGGCAATGGCCGCTCAGCTCTGCTTGGCCTGGAAGGCTTCCAGCTGACCCATGCCGGTTGGTGACGTCGGGGATGCAGTCTGCACGCAGGTACCCATCGGCACCATCTTCCAGGCATTGCCCTGATAATCCATCTTCGCCGTACCGGCGCAGGTGGTTCCAGCCCCGGCCTTGCAGTCATTCTTACCCTTGAGGGCGACACCGAAACATTTTTCCATTCCGGCGCTATCAGCGGCGAAAACCGGGGCGGCAGCGACAGTCAGAACGGCGCCCAGAGCCAGGGCAATGGTGGCAGCAGCAGTTGATTTAGTCATGGTGGAACTCCTGTATCAGTCAGTCAATTTGGGCATGTGCCCAGGTCATGGCAGTCGAGAAGTGAGGCGTAACACGTTGATTCTCTTCTCTTGCCATTACATAGTCGGAGTCACCCACACTTTTCTTACACAATTTTTTAACTTTTTTTCTTTATCCGAAATTCCCGCCTTCAGCCCTTCTTTCCTGGCGAAGAAGCGCAGGCTCACGCTCATGCGCACTGAGCCAAAAAAAGGCCGGAGTCTCCTCCGGCCATTTCAGGGCTATGTGTCAGGCTGTAAGCGTCAACTGTCAACCGGAGCCCCTGAACCACTCAATATGTTGTGTATGCCCCCCAAGCACCCGGTCCCTGGCATTAACGCTGAATACCATCCCCCCGGTCGGCGTTTGCCGCGACATCTGGATGACGGGAGCGAAAACGCTTGTAGCTGAGCTGATACTTGGCCATGCGCAAACCGAGAATACGCCGCGTGATCCCTAGATGCCGGGCCGCATCACTCATATTGCCGCGATGTTCGCGGAGGGCGGCGGTGATGAGCTCATATTCCACCTGCGAGACCCGCTCATGAATATCACAGCCGGACTCGACCTCTTTGTGCGGGGTTTGTAGGGTCACCGGTAGGTGATGCCCCTGGATCACCCCATCATCCGCCAGCAATACCGCCCGCTCCATCAGATTCTCCAACTCCCGCACGTTACCCGGCCAATGATAGGCTTGAAGCAAATTGAGGACTGGGGTGGTCAATCGTGGAACCTCGACCGCTTGCCGATGGGCAAAGTGCGCCACGAAATAATCCGCCAGCGTCACTATGTCGCTCCCCCGCTGCCGCAGCGGCGGTATCATGATGGGAAAGACATTCAGGCGATAGTAGAGATCCTCGCGAAACTCCCCCTTGGCGACCATGGCACTCAAATCCCGGTTGGTCGCCGCCAAGATCCGTAAATCCACCGTCAGCGTCGTGTTGCTCCCCACCCGCTCAAAACTGCGCTCCTGCAATACCCGCAGCAACTTGGCCTGCATCACCAACGACAGCTCACCCACCTCATCGAGAAAAATAGTCCCACCATGGGCCTCTTCGAAACGGCCGGCCCGCCGGGCCGTTGCCCCGGTAAAAGCGCCTTTCTCATGGCCGAACAACTCACTTTCAATCACGCTCTCCGGGAGGGAGGCGCAGTTGAATTTGACGAAGGGACCGCTGGCCTGAGCGCTGTTGTAGTGGATGGCACTGGCTACCCGCTCTTTCCCAACGCCGCTCTCCCCCAGGATCAGTACCGTGGTCTTGCTGTGGCTGACCTTGTCGATGAGTCGATAGACCTCCTGCATCGGTCGCGAGTTGCCCATGATATTACCCGGCTTGAATTTCTCCTTGAGCGCACGCCGTAACCGCCGATTCTCATCCAGCAAGTCGTGTTGATGCAGCGTCTCCAGCAGATGCAGCTCGACCACCTGCGCCATCACCGCCGCCAGGATCGACAGTATCTCCACATCCAGATCCAGCAGGCACGAATTGTCATAACAACGGCCGACACTCAGTGTCCCCATGACCTTTTTCGCCCGCATGATGGGCACACACAAGAAGGCCAGGGGCAACTGTTGATTCCAGCTACCCGTCCGATTCAAAAAGGCCGGCTCCTGGGCGATGGAAGGCACTATGACCGGCTGCCCCGTTTCGACAACCCGGCCGGTAATACCTTCTCCAGGCACATAGATGCCTCGCGCCATGGCTTCGCTACTCAAACCAATACCTTCATGGATGAAGATCTGGCCGGTCGCCGGATCATAGAGGGAGACCATGCCAAACAGCACCTGCATGTGGCGCTGCAACAACTCCAGCACCAGTTGCAAGGTAGTCGGCAAGTCGGCCCCACGCCCGACCACTTGCGTCACCTCCGAGAGCAAAGGCAATAAGGAGCTGCGGCACTCCCCCAAGGGACACTGACAGTCGTTGTCACTTTCCTGACTGATACGTTCGATTGTCTCAGTCTGAACATGGTTCGTTGTCGGCAACATACCTACTCCTTCGACTCGGACCCGCTTGAAAAACACAGCCCAATCAATGGGGTGGATTACCATCGTTATATACAATCCGATATAGCGGTGGTGTTAAAAAATGCCTTTTCAGGCCCAGAATGAACAACTGCATGCACAGCCATAGGTACCGCTGCAAAAATAACGCCATGGCAGGCAATGAATCAGGCCTCACCCCTGAGACCTGCAAGACGACGCTTGTCTTGGCCCTTGCGATCAGCACATTGTGTGAGGCGCGCACAGGTAGGCCAACAACCTTGTCATCTGGTCATGAAGCGGCAAAAATTGGCTATCCGCCACCTGCAACATAGTCTCGGCACTCTGCACATAAGGCCCAGGCAGCAACTCATCGGCACAATGCTCAACCAAGGCCAATAAGGAGGTACGCGTCGTTTCAAGGTGAAACTGCAAACCGACCACCCGCTGACCCGCCAGTTGAAACGCCTGGTGTTTACAGGCATGGCTAGAGGCCAACCAACGGGCAGCCGGGGGCAGATCGAAGGTATCGCCATGCCACTGGAACACGTCCAGCTGTTCCGGAAACTGAAAGCTCGCCGGCCCAGCAGGCTCATCCTCCGACTGCGGTAACCCTTGCAGCCTAAACCAGCCAATTTCTTTGACCGTATGGGGATAGACTTGGCTGCCGCAGACACAGGCAATCAGCTGGGCTCCCAGGCAGATCCCCAGTACGGGAATGTCCCGATGAATGGCTTCAGCCAACGCCTGTTTTTCCTGCACCAGCCAGGGATAGATCGCCTCATCATGAACACTCATGGGACCCCCCATCACCACCAGCAAATCGACCCCGCTCCAATCCGGTAGTGGATCGCCGGCAAAAAAACGGGTACAGCCTATGGTATAGCCCGCCTGAAGCAGCCAAGGCTCAATACTGCCCAGCCCCTCAAAAGGGACATGCTGAAAATAGTGTGCCCGCATACAACCTCCACCGGTTTATTCATGAACTCTCTTATACACATCAAGAAATATGTATCTTGGATTTCAAATAAAATACAAGGTTCACACTAAACATCAAGCCGCTCACGAAAACAATAAAAAAATCATCAAGCACCCGCCCCCAAAATGTACCTGCAGGAATAAACCCATAACAGAATGTACATTCAGGTACGAACACATGTAAAAACACATATCCGATAGTTAGTTATAACCTACCCACGCAATAAATATTGCATCAGCAAATCAACCAATTACTGAAATTTCCGGCCTAAAAAAGCTATCCAGCATTCAGCTGGCATATCGGTTGCAAAGTTCAGCTTGCGATGCAAATCAATTACCGCATCAACACAAAAATGCTTACGGAAGTGAGATATTCAAAACAGGAGAATGAAACCATGACACGTAAAATTGCTATTTATGGTAAAGGGGGGATTGGTAAATCAACCACCACCCAGAATACTGCAGCCGCCATGGCTTATTTCCACGGCAAAAAGATATTTATTCATGGCTGTGATCCGAAGGCGGATTCCACCCGCCTTATTTTGGGCGGTAAACCTCAGGAAACCCTGATGGATGTATTGCGGGATCTGGGGGCCGAGAAGATCACCAACGATCTGGTGGTCAAAACCGGATTCCAGGATATTCGCTGCGTCGAGTCTGGTGGCCCTGAGCCAGGCGTGGGCTGTGCCGGACGTGGTGTGATTACCGCCATCGACCTGATGGAAGAAAATGGCGCCTATACCAGCGAGCTGGATTTCGTCTTCTTCGATGTACTGGGGGATGTGGTCTGTGGCGGCTTCGCCATGCCCATTCGCGATGGCAAGGCGCAGGAGGTTTATATTGTCGCCTCCGGGGAGATGATGGCCATATATGCGGCCAACAACATCTGTAAGGGCTTGGTTAAATACGCCAAACAAAGTGGCGTGCGCCTGGGCGGCATTATTTGCAACAGCCGGAAAGTGGATGGCGAAAAAGAGTTCCTCGAAGAATTCACCTCCGCCATCGGCACTAAAATGATTCACTTTGTACCTCGCGATAATATTGTCCAGAAAGCGGAATTCAATAAAAAGACCGTGACTGAATATGACCCAGAGGCGAATCAAGCCAAGGAGTATAGCGAGCTGGGGCGCAAGATTATCGAGAATAAAGACTTGGTCATCCCCAGCCCATTAACCATGGATCAACTCGAAGAGATGGTTGTTAAATACGGCATAGCCGATTAACTGAATATCCACGTTTATTATTTTGATAACGGACCAAGCCAGTCACACTGAATAATTGAATGTATCGACATACATATCTCGCCTGGTCCGTTTATCACTGCAATAAATAGCGTTGGATCTTGGATGATGCCATATAAGGAAGCATGACAGATGCCATATCATGAATTTGAATGCAGTAAATGTATTCCCGAGCGGAAAATGCACGCCGTGGTGAAAGGCCCCGGCGAAGATCTCACCTCAGCCCTGCCGCTGGGCTATCTCAATACCATTCCCGGCACCATATCCGAACGGGGATGCGCCTACTGTGGCGCCAAGCATGTCATCGGCACGCCGATGAAAGATGTGATTCATATCAGTCACGGCCCGGTCGGTTGTACCTACGACACCTGGCAGACCAAGCGCTATATCAGCGACAACGACAACTTCCAGCTCAAATACACCTTTGCCACCGACATGAAGGAAAAACATATCGTCTTCGGTGCCGAGAAGGTGCTGAAGAAAAACATTCTCGAAGCCTTTGCCGCCCATCCGGAGATCAAGCGGATGACCATCTACCAGACCTGCGCCTCGGCGCTGATCGGCGATGACATCGATGCCGTGGCCCAGGAGGTGATGGATGAATTGCCGGATGTCGACATCTTTGTCTGCAACTCGCCCGGCTTCAAGGGTCCCAGTCAGTCCGGCGGCCACCACACCATCAACATCGCCTGGATCAAGAACAAGGTGGGGACAGTGGAGCCGGAAATCACCAGCGACTACGTCATCAACTATGTCGGTGAATACAACATCCAGGGCGATCAGGAGGTGATGCAGGATTACTTCAAACGCATGGGCATCCAGATCCTCTCCACCTTCACCGGCAATGGTTCCTACGATGAGTTGCGTGCCATGCACAAGGCCGATCTGAACGTCTTGGAATGTGCCCGCTCCGCCGAATACATCTGCAACGAGTTGCGGGTGCGCTACGGCATTCCCCGGCTGGACATCGACGGTTTCGGCTTCGAACCGTTGTCGACGTCTCTGCGCAAGGTTGCCCTGTTTTTCGGCATTGAAGAGCGGGCGCAACAAATTATCGATGAAGAAACGGCGCGCTGGAAACCGGAACTGGATTGGTACAGGGAGCGCCTGCAAGGCAAGAAGGTCTGCCTGTGGCCGGGTGGCTCCAAGCTGTGGCATTGGGCTCATGTACTCCATGACGAAATGGGCCTGGATATCGTCTCTGTCTACACCAAGTTCGGCCATCAGGGCGACATGGAAAAGGGCATAGCCCGTTGCGAAGAGGGAGCCCTGGCCATCGATGATCCCAATGAACTCGAAGGCCTCGAAGCCATGGAGATGCTCAAGCCGGACATCATCTTCACCGGCAAACGGCCCGGCGAGGTAGCCAAGAAGATCCGCGTGCCCTATCTCAATGCCCACGCCTATCACAATGGTCCCTATAAGGGCTATGAAGGCTGGGTGCGGTTTGCGCGGGATATCTATAACGCCATCTACTCGCCCATCCACCAACTGGCATGTCTGGATATCAGCAAGGACGAGATCCCGACCACTCAGGGCTTTATGACGCAACAGATGCTCTCGGACACCCACTTGAGTGCGGAGATTACTGACTCCACCGAGATGCGTCCCTACACAGGGCCTTACGACTGTGTCACGCCGCTGCGTAGCAAGAGCTATCCAACCTTCGAGCGCCAAGCCGCCACCCATGTGGCAGCGGTTGCCGGACAGAGCTAAGGGAGAACAGCATGGAACACCCAATGAAGTCGCAAATCGAGCAGTTGGTCGATTACATCATGAAAAAGTGCCTGTGGCAGTTTCACTCCCGGACCTGGGATCGGGAAAGACAGAATGCCAACATTCTGGGCATGACCACGCAACTCTTGTGTCAAGAAGCGGTGGATCTCAGCACACCGGCCGATCGCTGCTACTGGGTGGATGCCGTCTGCCTGGCCGATGCCTTCAAGGCGCGTTACCCCTGGCTCTCGGCCATGGGGGTAGCCGATATCAAGCAACTGATGCAGGGACTGCATGAGCGGCTGAATGTTCTGACGATAACCGGCTCGCTCAACAAAGAGCTGACCGACCAGCGCTATTAAGAAGGGACTAAGCGATGACTTGTGAACTCAAAGATAAGACTCGTGCCGGCGTGATCAACCCGATCCTCACCTGCCAACCGGCGGGTGCCCAGTACGCCAGCATCGGCATCAAGGATTGTATCGGCATCGTTCATGGCGGCCAGGGGTGCGTCATGTTCGTACGGCTGCTGATCTCCCAGCACCTCAAGGAGAGCTTCGAAATTGCCTCCTCCTCGGTGCATGAAGATGGCGCCGTCTTCGGCGCTCTGGACCGGGTGGAGCAGGCGGTGGATGTGCTGCTGATGCGCTATCCCCACGTCAAAGTGGTCCCCATCATCACCACCTGCTCCACCGAGGTGATCGGCGATGATGTGGATGGCGTAGTGCGCAAGCTCAATGCCGGTTTGCTCAAAGAGAAGTTTCCGGACCGGGAGGTGCATCTGATCCCCATTCATACCCCGAGCTTTGTCGGCAGCATGGTCAGTGGCTATGACGTGGCGGTACGGGATTTCGTCAAATACTTTGCCCGCAAGGAGGCTCCCAACGGCAAGATCAACCTGATCACCGGCTGGGCCAATCCCGGGGATGTCACAGCCCTCAAGCACCTACTGAGTGTCATGGATATCGAGGCGACCGTGCTGTTCGAGATCGAGAGCTTCGACTCCCCGCTGATGCCCGATGGCAACCATGTCTCCCATGGCGAGACCAGGGTGGAAGATCTGCAGAGCACCGCCAATGCACTAGGCACCATAGCCCTCAACCGCTATGAGGGCGGCAAGGCCGCCGAATATCTGGCGAGCGAGTTCTCGGTGCCCGCCATCATAGGACCGAGCCCGATCGGCATCCGCAATACCGATACCTTCTTGCAGAACCTCAAGCAGATGACCGGCAAGCCGATCCCGCCCGCGCTGGTCCGTGAACGGGGGATCGCCATCGATGCACTGACGGATCTGGTGCATATGCACTTGGCCGACAAACGGGTCGCCATCTATGGCAATCCGGATCTGGTCATTGGCCTCGCCGAATTCTGTCTCGACCTGGAGATGAAACCCGTATTGCTACTGTTGGGGGATGACAACCCGGCCTACAAGAGTGATCCCCGCCTGCTGGCCCTGCAGCAGCAGGTGGACTTCGACATGGAAGTCATCATCAACGCCGACCTGTGGGAGCTGGAAAACCGCATCAAGAATGAGGGGCTGGAGCTGGATCTGATCCTCGGCCACTCCAAGGGCCGCTTCACCGCCATCGATTACCAGATCCCCATGGTCCGGGTCGGTTTCCCAACCTATGACAGAGCCGGTCTCTACCGCTATCCCATCGTCGGTTACAGCGGTGCCACCTGGCTGGCGGAGCAGATGGCCAACGCCCTGTTTACCGACATGGAGTACAAGAAAAACAAGGAGTGGATACTGAACGTCTGGTAAGACGATACCCGTCCGCGGCGGCCAGGGGCACTCCCTGGTCGCTCGCCTTCACCCCATGACTCGTACGAGGAGCCGTCCATGCCCCCACTCAAGATCCGCGCGCTGTTCGAAAGCGATGCCACCAAGTTCGCGCGCAATCTCCGTGATGCCCAAGGCTACCACCAACGGGCCCGGCAGTTTGCCAACCAGCAACGTGGCGCCAGCCTGATCTTCAACGTCGCCTCCCTGGCCATCGAGTGTTACCTGATTGCCTTGTGTTCCTACTTCAAGACCATGCCGTTCAACCACAACTACAACGCCCTGATGGATGCCGCCAGCGAGGTCATCACCTTCGATCCTGAGCTGGCGCTACAGATCCGCGCTCTGGATACCATCTTCGGCATCTGCTCGCTGGACCACTACCACCACGGAACCCCGGAGATCGCCGATGCCGAAAGCACCTTGACCATCTGTGCCGAACTGGCTGCCATGTTCCAAACCCACCAACTAACCACTGACACCATGGATGCGGCTTGATGCCGACAGGAGTGATTTATGGATCTGATGACGACAGCAATGCCCGCCGCTCACCCTCATGGCGCCATGCGTCGGGAGGATCGGGAGATCACCGATCGCGCCGAGATCGACGCCATTTTGCGAGCTGGCAATCTGATGCACCTGGCGTTATGCGATCAGAATGTGCCCTTTCTGGTGCCGGTGTTTTATGCCTATGACGGCACAGCCCTCTATTTTCACTCCGCCAAGCGCGGCAGCAAGATCGAGATCCTCAAACGCAACAACCGGGTCTGCTTCGAGATATCCCAGGCACTCGGCGTCATCCCCAGCGATCAGGCTTGTAATTTCGAGGCCCGGCACCAGACCGTGATTGGCCATGGTCTGGCCAGCTTCATCGAGGATCAAGCCGCCAAAATCGCGGCTCTGGATCGGATCGTCGCACAGTTCACCTCGGCAACATTCAGCTATCCGGAGGCAAACCTGCGCGCGACTGCGGTCATTCGCATCGACATCAGTTCGCTCAAAGGCAAGCGACATGGCCTGGAATAGGGCCGGAGGATATTTCCCGAACGAAGCCCTGAGCGGGCGTGAACTCAGGCCACAACATACCGGCAACCACGAACCCCGGTCATGAACCGAAATGAGGAGCAAACAGACGATGAAAATTGCAGCACTCGTTAGCCAACAGGGGCTGACCACTGACCTTTTCCACACCGAGCTGATACGGCTGTACCACAATCCGCAGGGGCACTGGCAGATCCGGCACCAGATCCCCTTTACCCTGGAGGAAACGATGCCGATGTCCACAATCCGATCGCGTCTCTTTGCACTGCGGCCACAACTGGAGGGCTGCCAGCATCTTGCGGCTCGTTCGATCCACGGTTTTGCCCGTTCCATCCTTGAGAGTATGGGGCTGGCCATGTGGGGGCTGGACGGTGACCCCATCCACTATCTGGAGCAGATCCGTCAGCAAGCCCAGCTACAGTCCATGACGACCTCGCTCACCCCGCTGTTGGAAGCCACCGGGAAGAGCGGCTGGTACCGGATCAATCTACAGGCTGCGCTGGCTCAGCCCCCCCGGCTCACCTCCAAGCAACTGCTGCATCCGATCCTGGATCAGGGAACATTTGAACGACTGGAGATCCGCTGCGACCATGTTCCTAAATGGTTCGAGCATGAGTTTCCGGCTCGCCAGCTCAATCTGCGCGTCGATCGCCACGCCGACGGCAGCTGCATGGCCATTGTCTCGCGCTACCAGGAGTGAGGGGAAAATAGCGAGTGAGCGCTAGTGTCGCGCCTGAATTGTCTTATTTTTGCGCAACCAGGCCCCCACTCCCGCCCAGAGGATGAGCGGACGTTTACCGCCCTCCTTCGAGGTAGTAACCTGAAAGCATCTACAGGGAGCCGGTACCCACCGTCGGCTCCACCGCGGGGGCCTATCGAACAGTCATGACTCAGCAACGCACGTATCGGCAACGACTCCATGATGCTTTGCGTCAGGGCAAAGAGGCCGGATTACACCTGATAACCCGGTTGCGTCAGCCCCGGGTGTTGCTGCGTCTGGTGTTGGGCTCTCTGGTCAGCCTGCTGGTGTTGTCGGCCCTGCTGGTCATTCTGGCTGACTATCTGGTGTCCGATATGCGCAAGTACAGCTACCAGGATGCGGCGCTCATCCCCTACAACAAGGTTGCCGTGGTGTTGGGCACCTCGCGGTTTCTCAGCGATGGCGGCCGGAATGAATACTTCCACAACCGTATCGCCGCCGCCGCCGACCTCTATCGTCAGGGCAAGGCGTCGTTTTTCCTGGTCTCTGGTGACAATGCCACCCTCAGCTACAACGAACCCCGCGAGATGCGCCGCGCCCTGGTCCGGGCCGGAATACCTGCCGAACGGATCTACAGTGACTACGCTGGCTTCCGCACCCTGGATTCCATCGTCCGCGCCAACGCCGTATTCGGCCAAAGCAGTTACACCATAGTCTCCCAGCAGTTCCACAACGAAAGGGCGCTCTATCTGGCTCGTCATTTCGGTATCCAAGCCATCGGCTACAATGCCCGGGATGTGGATGCCTACTCGGGCTTCAAGACCCGGGTTCGTGAGCTGATGGCACGGGTGCTCTGCCTGCTGGACGTCTATATTCTCGACAAGCAGCCCAAGTTCCTCGGCAAGCCGGTGGTCATCGGCTGACGTCAACCCCCACCTCTCCCGACACACATAGCTGCAAACGTGTATTCCTGGGCCAGCTTTGGGTAGGATAAGCGCCTCCCATCCCCAGCGAGGTATTCGTGATGAGTCATCACCCGCAACCGCGCGATCATGCCTGGCTCCAGATCGCCGTGGGTTTGTCGACCTCCATGCCCGGTGAGCTGCAATATCAGCGATTGGTGCAGGCCATCTGTGACGTTCTGCCCTGCGATGCCGTCGCCCTGTTGAAGTTGCAAGAGGGGATGCTGTCACCCGTGGCGCTGCACGGTCTGGCTCCGGAGCTGATGGGGCAACGTTTCATTCCCCACGAACACCCCCGTCTGGCACGTATCCTCGCCAGTCGCGAGCCGGTCCGTTTCCCGGACGAAGCCGGGTTACCCGATCCCTTCGATGGTTGGCTGGTCAGTGATCCCGAACGCAAGGCCGATGTCCATGCCTGCATGGGCTGCGCCCTGTATGTAGACCAGCAGTTAGTGGGCGTCCTGACCCTGGATGCCCTGACACCGGGCGCCTTCGACGCCATCGATGACATGACGGTGGCCGCCTTTGCCGCACTCTCGGCGGCGACCCTGCGCAACGTGGCCCTGATCCGCGCCTTGGAGCAGGCCAGCGAGCAACAAAAAGCTCTGGCCCGGGAACTGGTGCAGGAAGCCCAACGCCGGGAAGGTGAACTCATAGGCCAGAGCCCATTGCAGCAACAGCTGCGTGAAGAGATACGGCTGGTGGCCGCCACGGATCTGGCGGTGCTGATCACCGGCGAAACCGGCACCGGCAAGGAGCTGGTCGCCCGCACCCTGCACGCCCAATCCCGCCGTGCCGAGCAGGCGCTGGTCCACGTCAACTGTGCCGCCCTGCCGGAGTCGATTGCCGAAAGCGAGTTGTTTGGCCATCTCAAGGGCTCCTTCACCGGCGCCATCAGTGATCGGGCGGGCAAGTTCGAGCTGGCCGATGGCGGCACCCTGTTTCTCGATGAAATCGGCGAATTGCCGCTGGGGCTGCAGGCCAAATTGCTGCGCGCCCTGCAACAGGGGGAAGTGCAGCGGGTCGGTGCCGACAAGGCTCACCGCGTCAATGTGCGGTTACTGGCGGCGACCAATCGGGATCTGGAGCTGGAGGTGCGCGAGGGCCGTTTTCGTGCCGATCTCTACCACCGGCTGAAGGTCTACCCCATCGCTGTACCTCCGTTGCGGGAGCACATCGCGGATCTGGAACTGCTCTGCGGCTATTTTCTCGATCTGGCCCGTAGCAAGCTCGGGCTCAAACAGATTGGTCTGCATCCTCAGGCTTTGTTGCTCCTGCGTGACTATGACTGGCCGGGGAATGTGCGTGAGCTGGAGCATCTACTGATGCGCGCCAGCCTCAAGGCGGGCCGGGAAAATCCCCAACGGCCACTGATCACGGCCGAACAGCTGGACCTGCATGTTCAGAACACGACCCAGCCCCCCATGACGGCTCCGCAGCCCTCCCCATGGATGCCAGACGTCATCACGCTAGATCAACTGCCGCTACGGGATGCGGTGGATGCTTATCAAAAACAGCGCATCCAGCAGGCCCTGACCAGCCACGAGGGGAATTGGAGCGCTGCCGCTCGGGAGCTACAGCTGGATCGCGCCAATCTCAACCGGCTGGCCAAGCGGCTGGGGCTGGCCTGAGCAATCCTCGGCTACCGCGAACGACATGGCGCGGTTCCCGTTGTGTGTTGGAGCCAATGCTGCACCAATGCTGCATCGGGACAACCGAGCGCTGACACGCCGTAAATCCATCCGTGGAGGCTCGAAGGCATAGTCCCTGATGCCTACGGTCAGCTTATCGGTTATCCCAGCCGCCTCATACATGACCCCAACCTGACCCACTCGATAAGGGAGCAGCATCCGCGAAGACACCCGGATTGTTGCGCCACAGGCAGCACTGTTTTGCCGTCGACCCGGTTTTTCCCGACACCCAGCAGCGCTAGAGTGAGGCATCTGTTATCCACTGCTGCTGACGAGTCAGCCCTTGAGGAGTCACATCATGTCTCACGATCCACTGTTTTCCCCCCTGCGCCTAGGCCACTACCAACTCCCAAACCGCATCGTCATGCCGCCCATGACCCGCTCCCGTGCCAGTCAGCCCGGTGATATAGCCAATGGGCTGATGGCCGAATACTATGCGCAACGGGCCAGCGCCGGTCTCATCATCAGCGAGGGCACCCAAGTGTCTGAGCTCGGTAAAGGGTATGCCTGGACACCCGGTATCTACAGTGCGGAACAGGTGGCCGGTTGGCGCCAGGTCACCGAGGCCGTCCACGCCAGGGGCGGACTGATCTTTGCCCAGCTGTGGCATGTGGGACGAGTGACCCACAGCGATAATATCGGCGGAGCTCAGCCGATCTCGGCATCGGCCATCAAGGCAGACGGAGTCCGGGTGTTCATCGACAACGGCCATGCCGAGCCGGGCTTTGTCGAGGTCTCAGCGCCTCGGGAGATGAGCCTGCAGGATATCAATACCGTGATTGCCGAGTTCCGACTGGCGGCACGCCATGCCATCGAGGCCGGTTTTGATGGCATCGAACTACACGCGGCCAATGGCTACCTCATCAATCAGTTCCTCGACTCGGGTTCCAATGCCCGCACCGACAACTATGGTGGCAGTCTGGAAAACCGCCTGCGCTTCCTGCAGCAGGTGACGACGGCTGTGATTGCCGAGATTGGCGCCGCGCGGGTGGGGGTAAGGCTAGCTCCCCTGACCACCCTCAATGGTACCGTCGATGCCAATCCGGAACAGACCTACACGGCTGCCGCCACCTTGCTGGGTCAGCTGAATATTGCCTACCTGCATATTGCCGAGGCGGATTGGGATGACGCCCCCATGATGCGGGATGAATTCAAGGCCGCCCTGCGTGCCGCCTTCCCCCATGTTCTGATCTATGCCGGTAAATACGATGCCGAACGCGCTCGTGCCGCCATCACGGCCGGATGGGCCGATCTCATAGGTTTTGGCCGGCCCTTCGTCGCCAACCCGGACTTGCCGGAGCGCATTCGGCGGCAACAGCCCTGGACGCAACATGATCCGGCAACCCTGTTTGGTGGGGGTGCCAAAGGCTTGACCGATTATCCGGTCAGTGGCGGTAGTCGATAAATTCAGCCTGTCAGGCAGGGCGGTCGCGGCCGCCCTGCCTGATGCTGAACAATGGGAAAAGAAGATAAACTGGCACCGTCATGGAAAGACAGCCCGGTGCAGAAGGTTCGAAGGGCTAACTCAGGTGTATCAATTCAAACCCGCGTTTTCCGCGCTGCTTGGCCTGATACATGGCCCGATCGGCGCAATCCAGCGCCTGCTCGTAAGAGACACAGTTCCCCTGCCACAGGGCGATGCCAATGCTCATGCCAATCTGGATCGGCTGACCATCCAGTTCCTGACAAGACCCCGTGTGAGCCAGCAACTGGTGCGCCAATTGGGAAATGGCAGACTCACTGACATCGGCATCCAGATAGATGACAAACTCATCGCCTCCCATCCGGGCCAATAATCCCCCAGGCGGCGTCGCCTGACGTAGCCAATCCGCGACTCGAAGCAGCAGACGATCGCCACAAGAGTGGCCCAGCGAATCGTTGACCTCTTTGAAATCATCCAGGTCGATAAACAACAGAGCCGCAGCGCCCTCGACCACGGCCATGCGGCGTCGGCTGGCCTCACTGAAAGCCTGACGATTGAACAAGCCAGTGAGCGGTTCTGTCTTCACCTGTTTCGCCAGCCGGATCTCAAACTCCTTGCGCTGGGTAATATCAACATGAGCGCCCATGATGCGTAGCGGTAAACCGGCCGTATCCCGTTCCATGATCCGGCCCCGGTCCCACAACCAGGTCACGCTGCCATCGGCAGCTATGGTGCGATACTCGGCCTCATAAAAGGGATATTTGCCACTCAAGTGCCCGTGATAACTATCAAGAGCACCTTGCGCATCCGCTGGGTGCAGCTTACTCCGCCACACATCGAAGTGTGGTGCCATCTGGCCATGCTCGAAATGTTGCAGATTAAAAACGGTCAGCTCGCCCGTCGGTATCACCCCCTGCCACAGACAGAGCCCGGTTCCATCCAGCGCGGCATTGAGTTTTTCATGCAGTAACCGGTTCTCGCGCTGCAATATCTCCAGCTGATTGCGCAGGCTCGTCAGCTCGTTGATCGAGTTCACTGCGTCAGGCTCTTCAATTCCGGCCTCATCACGGTTTGCATTACTCGCTGGCTGCATCAAATGCACATCCTTCTTTCTATTGACTATGGCGACGTCAATTCCAGACAAGCTAAACCTCTCTTATTGCAATCACGACGTCATCAACATCACATTGCGACACCAGGGTCACACCAACTGACACACACGTCCAGTCGCAGATCGAACCGAAACACCAGGAATAGGGATCATGCTGACAAACAGTGGGTTGAAAACGGTGTAGCGCGACTTGAGTCCAGGTACAAGCCCCATGACTCAATTCTGGAAAACCAAGCACAAACCCGCTGAAGTTAATGAATTTCCGGTCATCGAGGATATAACCGCAAGCGGGAAAATAAAAGACGTTGAGTCAGCTAGACGGGGTAAAAAACGTACGCCGGGTACAAGACCCGGCGTAGGGAGAAAGGGTTCATCAGGCACAAGTAGAATCGAGAACCCTATCCCTGCGTCGTTGAAAGGCCCCGACATAGGTCAGAATCAGCGCCAACAAGACGATCAGCGAGCCCACCCAAGCGGTATGGATCAATCCCAGATGTTCGACCACCCATCCACCAACCACGGAGCCGATAGCGATACCGACGTTGAACGCGGCTATGTTCAACCCGGAGGCCACATTCACCGCCTTTGGCGCGTGTAATTCCGCCTCCTGTACCACCAAGACTTGCAATGCTGGAACATTGCCAAACGCAAAGGCACCCCATACCAAGATAGTCAACACCACCAGCACCGGATGGCTGGCAGTAAAAGTCAGCGTACACAGGATAGTGGCAAGCCCGGCAAACAAGATTTTGAGTGCTGGTATGGCCCCCTTGCGATCCGCCAACTTGCCGCCCCAGATATTCCCTACGGCCACCGAAACTCCATACATCAACAGGATCAGACTGATACTCGGCGCCGAGAAGCCACTAATGTCCTGCAGGATGGGAGCCAGAAACGTGAAGGCCGTGAAGGCGCCACCGTATCCCAGAGCCGTTTGGGCATAGACCAGCAGCAGGGACGGTTGGGTCAACACCGACAACTGCTCGCGCAGAGAGGCTGACGGGACATGATGAATGTGGGCTGGAATCAACACCAGACTTCCCACCATGGCGATCAGACCCAGCGCCGACACCACCAGAAATGTCTCGCGCCAACCGAAGGTCTGGCCAATCCAGGTCCCCAGCGGCACCCCGGTTACCAAAGCGACGGTCAGACCGGTAAACATGATGGCGATGGCACTGGCGGCCTTCTCGCGGGGCACCAGACTGGTTGCTATGGTCGAGCCGATGGAGAAGAAAACCCCGTGGGCCAATCCTGTCACCACGCGGGCCAGGATCAGGGTCGAATAATCCGGAGCCTGCCAAGCCAACAGATTGCCGAGGGTAAACAGTGCCATCAAACCAACCAGCAACCACTTGCGGGGCAATTTTCCGGTGAGTGCGGTCAACAGCGGAGCACCTATGGCCACGCCAAGCGCATACAGACTGACCAACAGGCCAGCCGAAGGCAGGCTGACCGCCAGCTGTTCGGCTATGGTCGGGATCAACCCGACAATAACAAATTCAGTCGTGCCGATGGCAAAGGCACTGAGGGTAAGAGCAAATAGCGCCAGAGGCATAATATTCTCCAGGTAAGGGCCCACGAGGGCACAACGATCAGGAATTGACCCCCCAGCAAGGGGATCACCAATGGTCAGCAGTATGCAATGGGTGTATATGTGCAAAAATGACGGTTAAATCAGAAAACAATTGTTACCGGAGCAGCA
Organism: Aeromonadaceae bacterium; assembly: GCA_963677375.2. Lineage (GTDB taxonomy): Bacteria > Pseudomonadota > Gammaproteobacteria > Enterobacterales > Aeromonadaceae > Pseudaeromonas. Next base: position 188,957 of record CAXXIF010000019.1, on the reverse strand, counting down.
ATGAAGACCCATTCCGATGAGCTGGCACTCTATGTGGCGGTGGTCGAGGCCGGAAGTTTCCGGCAAGCGGCCGATAATCTGGGCATCGACAATTCGGTGGTCAGTCGCGGCGTCAAACGGCTGGAAGCCAAGCTGGCAACCGTGTTGCTGCATCGCACTACCCGGCGAGTGACACTCACCGCCGAGGGGGAATGGTTCTATCAGCGGGCGGTGCATGTCCTCAACGAAATGAGTGCTGCCGAGAGCAATCTGCTGGCACGCCGGGAGCATCCGGCCGGGATTCTGAAAGTGGATGCCGCCTCGCCGTTTATCCTGCATCAACTGGTGCCCATCACGGGGGAATTCCGGCAGCGTTATCCCGATATCGAGCTACATCTGGAGAGCTCGGATGGTTTCATCAACTTGCTGGAACGACGGGTCGATGTGGCCATCCGGATCGGCGAACTGAGCGACTCCTCCCTGCGCGCCATGCCACTGGGTCACTCCCGGCTGCGCATCCTGGCGGCCCCCGCCTATCTGGCCAAGATGGGAACGCCCCATTTGCCAACCGATCTCGCCTCCCATCAATTATTGGGGTTTATCCACCCGGAACATCTGAATCACTGGCCACTGCTGGGTGAGCATGGCGATCGGCTGCCCATCACCCCGCACCTCCGGGCCAGTAGTGGCGAGACGCTGCGCCAACTGGCGCTGGCGGGAGAAGGTCTGGTCTGTCTCTCGGACTTCATGACCGCGGCGGACCGGCACAGCGGCGCCCTGGTCGAGGTGCTGGCACGCTCTAACAGCGGTGCCTCACGCCCCATCAATGCCGTGTTCTATTCCGATGCCCAGCGCAATCCGCGACTGCGGGTCTGGCTGGATTTTTTACGGGAGAAAATGACCGCCAATACCCTGTGATGCAAAACTTGGGATATACATCTGCGGCCGTCTTATCTCGCCCAGATCTATACTCAATCCAGCCATAGCCACACCAGGCAAAGCAGACATGAAACTCCGGCAACAGCAGCAACATAGCCACCTGCTCGAACAACTCTGGGAGCAGCTCCTCCAGCTACGCCCCACCCATTTCCCGATCGCACCCGCTGAGTCAAAATAACCAACGAGGGTCAATATGACTCAGTTCCGAGCCGAGTCATATTGACCGCGAACGGGTTAAATAAAACATATCTCGTTGTTTTATATCGATAAAATATTCTGGCACGCTCCTTGTAATCCGTATGCTGGTCTGGCTGATGAATTCCGATTCCTTCTGCCTTTTTCAGGATTTGTACAAGGAGTTCCCCATGTTTTGCGTCCAATGTGAACATACCATCCGTACCCCGGTTGCAACCGGCTGCAGCTATGCCATGGGCATGTGCGGCAAAACCAGTGAAGTGTCGGATCTGCAAGATGTGTTGATTTATCTGCTACAGGGGGTCAGCGCCTATGCCCTCAAGGCGCGGGAATTCGGCATCGTCGACCGCGACATCGATGCGTATGTCTGCCAGGCTTTCTTCGCCACTCTGACCAACGTCAACTTCGACAGCCAGCGCATCATCGCCTTCATCGATGAGGCCCAACGCAACCGCGTCAGCCTCAAGGAGCGCTACGAAGCCGCCTGTCTGGCCGCCCGCCAGACCCCGGCCCTGATGACAGGTCCTGCCGCCGTGGAACTGACCAGCGAGAAAGCCACCCTGCTGACCCTGGCTCCGAGTGCGGCGGTCAATCGCGGCCTGAGTGAAGTGGGGGCCGATATCCTCGGCCTGCGTCTGCTCTGCCTGTATGGCCTCAAGGGGGCCGCCGCCTACATGGAGCACGCCCGCGTGCTCGGCGAGCAGGATGATGCCGTCGGCGCCGAGTTCCACGACATCATGGCCTGGCTCGGCACAGATCCCAGCGACATGAACGAGCTGCTGGGCTGCGCCATGCGCATCGGCACCATGAATTACCGCATCATGGCCATGCTGGACAAGGGCGAGACCGAAACCTTCGGCCATCCAGAGCCGGTGCAAGTCAACATCAAGGCGGTGGCGGGCAAGGCCATCCTGGTCTCCGGCCACGACCTGCATGACTTGCAGAAGATCCTCGAGCAAACCGTCGGCACCGGCATCCAGGTCTATACCCACGGCGAAATGCTGCCCGCCCACGGCTACCCGGAATTGAAGAAGTATCCCCATCTGGTCGGTAACTACGGTACCGCCTGGCAGAACCAGCAAAAAGAGTTTGCCGCCTTCCCCGGTGCCATCGTCATGACTTCCAACTGCATCATCAATCCGGATGTGGGTCAGTATCGGGATCGCATCTATACCCGCAGCATCGTCGGCTGGCCGGGAGTGACTCATCTGGAGGGGGATGACTTTTCGGCGGTGATTGCCAAGGCGCAGTCGCTGGAAGGATACCCCTATGACGAGATCCCCGCCTACACCAGTACCGGTTTTGCCCGCAACGCCCTGATGGCGGCGGCGCCGGCGGTGATCGAGCAGGTCAAGGCCGGCAACATCAAGCACTTCTTCCTCATCGGTGGCTGTGACGGCGACAAGTCCGAACGCAGTTACTACACCGACATGGCCAAGGCGGTACCGGACGACTGCGTGATCCTGACCCTGGCCTGCGGCAAGTTCCGCTTCAACACCTTCGAATACGGCGACATCAACGGCATTCCACGCTTCCTGGATGTGGGTCAGTGCAACGATGCCTACTCGGCCATCCAGCTGGCCATAGCCCTGGCCAACGAGTTTGGTTGTGGCGTCAATGAGTTGCCGCTCTCCATGGTGCTCTCCTGGTTCGAACAGAAGGCCATCGTCATCTTGCTGACCCTGCTCTCCTTGGGCATCAAGGGCATCCGCGTCGGCCCGACAGCGCCGGGTTTCCTGACCCCTAACCTGTTGCAGTACCTGCAGGAACACTTCGATCTGAAACTGATCGGCAGCGTCGAGCAGGATCTGGCCGCTATGTTGGCGGCCTGACACAGGCCGTTCAACCGGACGTAGGGCCTCCTCCCCGTCGCTCCCGGACCGGGGAGGAGGGCTGACCTCTTCAGGAGCAAATATAGGAACCCGATATGACCCCACTTTCGAGTCTGCTCACGGCCCCGCTGTGGACCGAGGGCGAACGTGAACTCATCTGCCTGCAGCGCCTCGATGAAACCCGGGACGGCGATACCCTCACCGCCGCCACCTTCGTCTTCCAAACCCATCCAGAGCCGAGTCGCTTTCACTACCGGCCCGGACAATTTTTACTGTTGAGTGTCACGCTCGACGGGCAGTGCCTCCATCGCGCCTATTCGCTCTGTTCGACGCCAACCCGCCCCCATACCCTGGCCGTTACCATCAAACGAGTTCCCGGCGGACGAGTCTCCAACCATCTGCTGGACAGCCTGCAACCGGGCATGACCCTGCAGGCGCTGGCTCCCAGCGGTCAGTTCCACCTGCCCGACCGCCTGCCCCGCGAACTGCTGCTACTCAGTGCCGGCAGCGGCATCACGCCCATGCTCTCCATCACACGGGCCTTGCTGGATCTACACGCCGATTGCCAGATCCACCTCGTCCATAGCGCGCGTCATGTCGATGAGGTGATCTTTCGTCGCGAGCTACTGCACCTGGCGAAGAGGCACCCCAACGTGCATCTGACACTACTGCTGGAAAGCGCCACGACGGAGCTGGAATGCATCGAGGGGCGACTCACCGCCAGCCATCTGGCTGCCATCACAGCCCCGCTGGCGGATTACGCCATCTTCCTGTGCGGCCCAGGCGGTTATATGGATGCCGTCAAAGCGCTGCTCACCGAGAGTCCCTATCGGGCGGTTCCCCTGTATCAGGAAAACTTCTCCCCCTTATCGCCTCTCGAAACACACCTGGATGCCAGCCACAGCACAGAAGAATTCAGTACCGGCTTCACCCTGTCGATTCCGGCCTTCGGTCATCACAGCGCTATCCGTGCCGACGAAACCCTGCTGGAGGTACTGGAGCGCGAAGGCTTGCCCATCATAGGTGCCTGCCGCTCCGGAGTCTGTGGCAGTTGTAAATGCAAGGTCGAACAGGGTGAGGTGCAGAGCGGACCGCAACTGGCCCTGAGCGCCGAGCAGATGGCCGAAGGCTATGTGCTCGCCTGCGCCAGTACGCCGCGCAGTGACCTGCAACTGACGCTGGGTTAAGGCCGCCAGACGACATAGCCACTATATCCAGATTTTTAGCCTGCGCCGCCGCCCAACGGGCCGTGGCCCCTAACAAGGATCTTCAACAATGCAGCGTACCCCCAAGCAACGCCTGGTCGTCGTCGGCAATGGCATGGTCGGCCACCGGTTTATAGAAGAGCTCTGTGAGCGCGCCGATGCCGGTCAATTCGAGATCACGGTATTTGGTGCCGAGCCGCGGTTGGCCTACGACCGGGTGCACCTCTCCTCCTACTTTTCCCATCACACCAGCGAAGAACTCTCCCTGGTCAAGCCCGGCTTCTACGAGAAACAGGGCATCCGAGTCCTGCTCAACGAAGCGGTGAAGCAGATCGATACGGTGCAGCAGCAGGTCCATTCCAATCAGGGAACAATCGTCCATTATGACAAGCTGATCCTGGCTACGGGCTCCTATCCCTGGGTGCCGCCGATTACCGGCAGCAGCCACCATGAATGTTTCGTCTACCGCACCATCGAAGACCTCAAAGCGATCCGCGCCGCCGCTAAACAGGGCAAGAGCGGTGTGGTCATCGGCGGTGGCTTGCTGGGTCTGGAAGCTGCCGGGGCGCTCAAGGCGCTAGGGTTGGAAACCCATGTCGTGGAGTTTGCGCCTGTGCTGATGGCCGAGCAGCTGGATCGCATGGGCGGTGAGCTGTTACGCCGCAAGATTGAAGCCATGGGCGTGCAGGTGCATACCAGCAAGAGCACTCAGGAGATCCTGATGCACGGCGGCAAAACCGCAGCTCACCGCTTGAACTTTGCCGATGGCAGCCAGTTGGAGGTGGATGTAGTGGTGTTCTCCACTGGCATTCGCCCGCAGGACACCCTAGGGCGGTATAGCGACTTGGCCATTGCCGAGCGCGGCGGCATCCTCATCGATGACCACTGTGTTACCTCCAACCCGAATATCTATGCCATCGGGGAGTGTGCGGCCTGGCATGGCCGATTCTTCGGTCTGGTGGCGCCCGGTTACAAGATGGCGCAGGTGGTGGTCAGCCAGTTGCTCGGGGAAGAGAGTCGGTTCGAAGGCGCCGACATGAGCGCCAAGCTCAAGTTGCTGGGGGTTTCCGTCGGCTCGATTGGCGATGCCCACGGTCGCACGACCGGCAGCCACAGTTATGTGTTTCAGGATGAACAGGCCGGGGTTTACAAGAAGATCGTGGTCAGTGAGGATGCCCAGACCCTGCTGGGGGCCGTGCTGGTCGGCGATGTCGATGACTACGGCAACCTGCTGCAGATGGCCCTCAACGGACTGCCGCTGCCCGCCCACCCCGACAGCCTGATCCTGCCTGCCTACGCCGGAGCCAAGCCCACGCTGGGCGTCGATGCCTTGCCGGACAGCGCCCAGATCTGCTCCTGCTTTGATGTCACTAAGGGGCGCATCGCCGCCGCCGTGGCCGCAGGGCACCACACACTAGCCGCCCTCAAGGCCGAGACCAAGGCCGGTACCGGATGTGGCGGTTGTGTGCCCCTCATCACCCAGGTGCTCAATAGCGAGCTGGCCAAGCAGGGGGTCGAGGTCAAAAATCACCTCTGCGACCACTTCCCCTACTCCCGTCAGGAGTTGTTCCACCTCCTCAAGGTGGGACAGATCACCAGTTTCGAGCAGGCGATTGCGCAACATGGCCACGGCTATGGCTGCGAGGTGTGCAAACCGACCATAGGCTCCATCCTGGCATCCTGCTGGAATGAGTATGTGCTCTCGCCCCAACTGACCGGGCTGCAGGACACCAACGATATCTTCCTCGGCAACATGCAAAAAGATGGCAGCTACTCGGTGATCCCGCGGATGGCCGGTGGCGAGGTCACCCCCGAGGGGCTGATGGCCGTGGCCGAGGTAGCCCGGGATTACCACCTCTATACCAAGATCACCGGCGCCCAGCGGATCGGCCTGTTCGGAGCCCGCAAAGAGGATCTGCCTGCCATCTGGAGCAAGTTGATTGCCGCCGGCTTCGAAACGGGCCAGGCCTACGCCAAGGCCTTGCGCATGGTCAAAACCTGTGTCGGCAGTACCTGGTGCCGTTTCGGCGTGCAGGACAGCGTGGGGTTGGGGGTCGAACTGGAGCACAGATACAAGGGCATCCGCTCACCGCACAAGATGAAGTTCGGGGTCTCGGGCTGTACTCGGGAATGCGCCGAAGCACAGGGCAAGGATGTGGGCATCATAGCCACCGACAAGGGCTGGAACCTCTATGTCGGCGGCAATGGCGGCATGAAACCGCGTCATGCCGATCTGCTGGCCAGCGATCTGGATAAGGAGACGCTGATCCGGACCATAGACCGCTTCCTGATGTTCTATATCCGCACCGCCGACAAATTGCAGCGTACCGCCAGTTGGCTGGACAACCTCGAAGGCGGTCTCGATTACCTGCGCGGTGTCATCCTGGAAGACAAGCTGGGGATTGCCGCCGAGCTGGAGGCCGATCTGGCCACGGTTCGTGCCGATTACGCCTGTGAGTGGCAACAGACAGTCGCCGATGTCAGCCAGTTGCCGCGCTTTGCCCACTTTATCAACAGTGCACAACCCGACCCGCTACAGCAATTTGTGCCGGAACGGCAGCAACATAGACCCGCAACACCTGCGGAACGCATCCCCGTCTACACCCTCAGCCTGGAGGAGATGAAATGAGTTCATCCATGTGGCAAACCGTCTGCGCCCTGAGTGCCATCACCCCAGGGACCGGAGTCTGTGCCCTGGTCTCGGGACACCAAGTGGCCATTTTCCGTCCTGCAGTCCGTGAAGAGCTCTTTGCCCTCGACAATATCGACCCCTTTGCCCAGGCCAGCGTGCTGAGCCGGGGTCTGATTGCCGAACATCAGGGTGAACTCTGGGTTGCCAGCCCGCTGAAGAAGCAACATTTTCGCCTGCGGGATGGCCTCTGTCTGGAGAACAGCGACTTCTCCATAGCCAGCTTTCCAGTGCGTGTCGTGGGCGGCCAGGTCGAGGTCGCCGCCTGATCTTATCTCGGGGGTGCGGTAACAGGCCCCTATTTTTAAAACTTGAAGGAGCAACCCCATGTTCACGGATACCATCAACAAGTGTGCGACCACCGCCGAACGCATCGTCAAACTGGACCAACACAACCCAGCCGGCTTCTGGATTGCCTCGGCCATGGCCGGGGCCTATGTGGGGTTGGGGATCATCCTGATCTTCACCCTCGGTAATCTGGTCGACCCGGCCCTGCGTCCGCTGGTGATGGGCGCAACCTTCGGCATAGCTCTGACGCTGGTCATCAATGCCGGAGCCGAGCTCTATACCGGGCATACCATGTTTCTGACCTTCGGGGTGAAGGCCGGTCGTATCAGCGTCGGCCAGGCCTCTCGCGCCCTGTTGCAATCCTGGGGTGGTAACCTGTTGGGTTCAGTGCTGGTCGCCTGGCTGTTCCTGCAGACTGGTGGCGGCAAGCTGTTGCCGGATGCCAGCAGCCTGGTGCACTCCGCGGCACTGGCCAAGACCCAGATGCCGGTGATGGTGCTACTGGCCAAGGGGATGCTCTGTAACTGGCTGGTCTGTCTGGCGATCTGGATGTGCCAGCGCGTCGAGGGCAGCGCCAAGTTCATCGCTATCTGGTGGTGTCTGCTGGCCTTTATCGCCTCTGGTTACGAGCACTCCATTGCCAACATGACCCTGTTTGCCCTCTCCTGGTTTGGCGCCCACGGTCCGGATTTCACCCTCTCCGGCATCGGCTACAACCTGTTGTGGGTCACCCTCGGCAATACGATTTCCGGTGTGCTATTCATGGGGCTGGGCTACTGGTATGCCACGCCAGAGGCACAAAGACCCCATGCCCGCAGCGCGACTGCGGCACAGATAGCGGCAAGCGAACAAACCGCATAACCCAGGATAAAACACCAGAAACACAAACGCCGGTGCTAAGCAGCACCGGCGTTTGGATGGATAAGTCTCCCGTCACTCAAGGCAACCGAGTTACTTCTTCTTGGTCGGGTGACGTTCTTCCCCATTGACCAATAACTGATGAAAATCACCATTGCTACGGTAATACACCTCGGACCCGTCAGTCACGACACCATAATCTTTGCCATCGACCGTAACCCGACTCATCTTCACCACCACGTCATGACCATCGACCTCCATATGCCCACGCCCGACCAGGCGCCCCTCATTGCCCACGACTGAGGCATTGCCCTCATTAGCCGGCCCTTTGTCATATGGACTGGATCTGTCACATGCTGAAAGCAACCCCACCACAAGCAATGACACACCCAAGGTCACCATACGTTTCATGAGCAGCCTCCAAGCTCCTTGCATCCATGCCCAGCATTATGCACAAGATTTGCCAATCTGGATGGGGAGACATAAAAATTCTGACTCGCGGCTCAAGATGCCACGACAGCAGCAGGGATCACTTCACAAGCCCAACCCGAACAGGCAAACGTTTGGCCATTTCACAAAATTAATAGAATCAATTAGATATAAAACTGGATCTCCCAGCACAACCGCCTAAAATATCGCCCATTTTCCACCCCGTCACTTTATTGTCAGCGAGAATCTTATGGATACCCAATCGTCACCCCATGCGGCGGCGGGCCCACGTCCGACGTCAAATTCCCATCACGATCTGGTCTATGGGCTGAATGCAAGACCACCACTGCCACAGACCATTTTTGCCGCCCTGCAGCATATGTTGGCCATGTTCGTCGGCATCATCACCCCGCCGCTGATCATCGCCAATGCGTTGGGACTTAGTGGTGAAGATGCCCGCTATATTGTCTCTATGTCGCTGCTGATGTCCGGGATCGCCTCCTTTATCCAGAGTCGGCGCTTTGGTCCTGTGGGCTCGGGTCTGCTGTCGGTACAGGGCACCAGCTTTAACTTTTTAGGGCCAATCATCGCCTCGGGCCTGGCCCTGAAGCAGGCCGCCATGCCGACCGAGCAGATGCTTGGCACCCTGTTTGGCACCATATTGGTCGCGGCCATCAGCATGATCATCGTCAGCCGCTGCCTACATCTGATCCGCCAGGTCATCACCCCCTTAGTCACCGGCATCGTCGTGCTGCTCATCGGTCTGACGCTGATCAAGGTCGGTCTCATTAGCATGGGTGGCGGCTTCGCCGCCATGGGGGATGGCAGCTTCGGCAGTGGTGAAAACCTCGGTCTGTCGCTGCTGGTGCTCGTCACCATAGTGCTGCTGCAGCGTAGCCAGAACCCCTGGTTGCGCCTCTCGGCCATCGTCATCGCCATGTTGGTCGGCTATATCGCCGCCTTCTTTCTGGGGCGACTCAACCCGCTACAAGGGACCGAAGCCTGGATCGCCCTGCCGCAACCCTTCCGCTTTGGCATCGGATTTGACTGGCAATTCTTTATCCCGATCACCGTCATCTTTGTGGTGACGGCACTGGAAGCCATCGGTGATATGACCGCCACCTCCGATGTCTCTGGCGAGCCGGTGGATGGCCCTGTGTACATGGCGCGGATCAAAGGGGGCGTGCTCTCCGACGGCCTCAACTCCATGCTAGCCGCAGTCGTCGGCACCTTCCCGATGTCGGTATTCGCCCAGAATAACGGCGTCATCCAACTGACCGGGGTCGCCAGTCGCTATATCGGTTTCTTCATCGCCGCCATGCTGGCACTGCTGGGCTTGCTGCCGGGCGTCGCGGCCTTCATTCAGCAGATCCCGGAGCCGGTTCTGGGCGGCGCCACTGTGGTGATGTTCGGTACTATTGCCGCCGCCGGGGTACGCATCATCTCCCGTGAGATCCTGGACCGTCGTGCCCTGATGATATTGGCAGTCTCACTGGCGATGGGGCTGGGGGTTGCACAGGTACCGGAAGTGCTGCAACACCTACCGGAGTTGCTTAAAAGCGTGCTCTCCTTTGGTGTCGCGACCGGCGGTATTACCGCCATGCTGTTGAACCTGCTGTTGCCGCGTCGCAAGGTTGCTGTAGCCTGAGATCCCAGCGGCACAGGTTCACCATCAGGGGGCTAGCGAGCCCCCTAGTGGTGAACGCTGCCCGTGGAACGGCTGCTCATGGGGAGAAGAGCGACTGGCGGCTTGTCGGGGTGGGTCAACTGATAATGCCGCAGATGGACCTTGGCTTCCTGAGTCGCCCCGCTACGCTGTAGAGCGATAGCCAACGGGTACTCGGCATCCAACATGCCATGCTGAAAGGATTTCTCCAGATAAAAAACCGCACGGTGGGCATGACCCGAGCCCAGCAGAAACTGGCCATAGCGGTACAGACCCTCATCATCATCCGGACTTTGCAACAGCCAGCGACTAAAGGCTCGCTCGGCCCGCTCTGCAGCCCCACGAACCTTTAACTGATAGGCCATGGCCGCCAGCATGGCACTGCGCTTGAGCAATGCGGCTGTTCCTTGCTCCAGAACGGCTAGCCCGACAATGGCCTCCAGTGCCTGTAGATCGTCTTTGGCATGTTGACGTTCAATGGCGGAGGAAAAACCGGATGCCGATTGCAGGGTATGGGCTGCGAGATCGGCAAGCCATGGGTCCAGATAAACCAAATCGATCTGGCAACCAGAGTGGTTCGGGTCAACGATGACCAGACGCTCCAGCTGATAAGAGCCATACTCACCAGCCTGGCCATTACAGCTCATCACGCAGAGCGCTAAGCCCAACCAACCCCGTAGACGCATCTCCAACCGGCCTCCGAAAAGGTGTGCCATGAATGCGCACTATCATAGTCAGCGGACCAATAACTATCCTCTATTCAAGTAAATAGCCATTTGAAACTTGGCGATAGATCTCAAACCAACGCCGAGTAACTGGCTCCCTGAGAATCTCCCCGCTGCTGCTGATAATTCGCCACCAGAGCAGACAAGGTCGGCACGCCGGATGCGTCGTGTAGCCCCAACCGGTCGATCAGGTTCTGGTAACGCTGCTCTAATGCCGTCACGGCAGGGTCATGCCGCTCACCGCGCTCGACCGCCTGAATCCGCTCCAGCGCACTGTGTCCACCCGCAGCATATGGGTTACTCCCCAGGGGCTGACTCAATTGCTGTAACCGATACAAGAAACCCTGCATGGCCTGACGAGCCCCAGGATTAGCGAGTTGGGCATCATCCGCGACTCCGGATTGCTGTAGCACCCGCGCCAGACTCTCCTGGGGGCTCGGCGCGGCGGGGGCAGCCGGAGGAGCAGGCTCGGAATGGCGGGAGGTCAGAAAGCTGATCAGACTAAGCGCGGTACCTATCATATTCAACACCATGGTGCACTCCTTACCCCTCACATCTCGGGTAGCAACAGGAAAATGACACCGCGGCAAACAGCCACGGCGGCATTAACAACTGTGCATTTTTTGTTCCATTTTTCCTTTGGGGCAGGAGTCAGTGCAAGTTGGGAGCGGATAGGAACCATAGTGATGTTCAGATTGGCGACCTCACCAGACAGCGGCCACCGGTGTGAAACTCGCTTCGTTATTCATCACAGGCCACACCGGGATAACCGGGTAATTGGGCGGCATCGGGCAGGCAGGCAAAAATTTCGCTGGCCTTGAGCAGCGTCGGCAGGTTGTCAGCGGTGACCTTTCGCCACTTGAGTTTTTCCCCCAGATACTGTGCCCAGGCGAATTCGATGAAGTAGATCTGTCCGCGCTTGGCATACAAGCCGGCGTCCTCGGCAAATCCAGCCAGGGAGCGGTAGGGGTAATCCGGCAACAGGGCGATATGGGTTGGTAATTGCGCCGGAGCCAGAGCCTGGCCCCGTTCATCCTTGAGCCAGGCCCAATGGTTGGCCAGCATCTGCGGCCAGAACTGTTCCCGGTCCGTCAACACCCCAGCGATGACGACAGGAACTTCACGCATTCCTAGACTCCACAGGGTGCGAGTCAAATGGTGACGATCCACCAGCCAGTAGCGCCCATCAGGGCCTATGACCACGGGAATGCGCTTCTTTTCCGCCAGGGCCCACAATTTTTTGGCGCTTTTGTGTTTGAGCTCTTTAACCTCGGCCTGGACTTGCAGCAAACCGATGCCCGGCTGGGTCGGGTGCAACTGGTTAATGGCCAAACGACACAGGCTGCCGATCTTCAGATCGGGCTGGCAGGGATCTGCCGTCTGTTTGGCCCACAACAGGGGGGAGCAAAGAGAGAGAAAGAGGAAGATCAGGGTACGACGAATTGCATCCCAGACCCGGTATCCGACACGATACCATCTTCGAGAATTACCCAACTGCATGCGTGATTCCGCCATAATTTGCCAACCGAGGCGTAACAAAAGCCCAACTGAGGCTCGAGCCAGCCCTCAAGTTCCGGCTACTCTACGCCTTGGCAAAAATGAATGACAATGAACCGCAGACCAACGGCCCCAATACCAGGCAAGGGCTTGATGTATATCAAACGAGACCGGGATTAGTGCCGATTCGGCGTTCCCCACTCCCGCCGAACCTCTTCATACACAGGCAACAGGCCATAACGAGACCAGATACCCTGAACTGAATCGGCAAACACGCCCACTTGTAATGCTTTGCGTAACCCATTGAGCTCCGCCGGAGGCAGCCCAGGATGACAAGCCAGCCAGCGTTCGACTCGTGCCAATACCATGACGCGCTCTATCGCCCCCCTCTCCTGCTTAACCATCAGTAGCTCAGGCAACACATCACTCACCAGCAGATCAAAACGGTTGGCCTGCAACATGGCAATGCCATTCCCCGCCTTGGCTAGCGGTTCATAGCGGATAGCGGCGTTATCCAGTAGCTCGTTCAATTCGGCCACATCGATGGCTCCGATCCGATACTGACGCAGCTGTTCCAGATTGGCCAACTTACCGACCGCTCCGGCTCGCGCATAGACAGCCAGCGTGATGGGGGCCACCCGCCCGACGTAACGAAGGGTTTCCGCCTCACCGGGAGCAAAATTGACAGCCAGGCCACAGCTGTTCGGTTGCACAGCGAGCTGCTTCATCAAGCGCCGAACCGGCATCGGCTGGTAATGCACTGCTATGCCCTGCTCCTGGGCTAATTGCGTAAAGGCATCGATATAGGGGCCACTGAGCTGACCACCCTGAAGAATAATGAAAGGCGGATAGAGGTCGGCATAGACCTCTATCACCGGGCTTGCTGCCCAGCTATTCAGACTACCGGTGAGCAAGAGGCCCCACAGAAGCAAGTTCATCCATTTCACGGGTATCACTCCTTTGCCATCATGGCCGAGTCACCAATTGAACCTGGGTTTGCACAATACCGGGTAAATCCGCCTGTTTAGTCCCTTGAGCGAGCGCGTGCAAGGCCAGCTCAATCGCATATTCAGCCTGTCGGTTCGGATATTGATCCGCAGTCGCCAACACGCGGCCATCCTGAATGTAACGGCGGATGCCAGGAATATGGTCATAACCGGCGATCAGCACCTGCCCTTGTTTACCCGCTGCTGCCACCGCCTGGACGGCCCCGATGGCCATATTGTCATTCCCGCAGAGTAGCGCCCGTAATCCGGGTTCAGCGTGCAGCAAATCGGCAGCGGCCAGGCGTCCTTGCTCCACATCCCAATAACCGGAACGGATACCCGCAACGGACATACCGGCGCTGCGCAGAGCGGCACGGAAACCATCGCTTCTCGCCCGGGCGTTAATGGAGCCGGGAGGTCCATCAATCAAACCGACCCGACTCCCGGCAGGCAACTTTTTGGCCACAAACTCGCCAACACTGCGCGCTCACGGCAAAGTTACTGGGACCCACGAAAGGAATATTAACGCCCTCCAGGGCCAGAGCCCGGTCGTCCAACTTATTATCCATATTGATGACGAGAACACCCGATGCAATGGCTTGCATCAGCACAGGTAACATGGCAATCGAGTCAGTCGGCACGATAATCAGGGCGTCAATTTTTTGCGCTAACAAACGACGGATGATGAGCTCCTGCCCCGAAACATCGGTTTCGGCCTTCACCCCTTCCACCGTCAACCGTAATTGGTCTGAATGAGCGGTCGCGTAAGCTTCGGCTCCATCCGCCATCTGGACGAAAAATTCGTTTTGCATCGACTTGAGCACAATCGCTATTGTGGGCGGATCACTGGCCCATACCCATGAGGAGTGGAGCGATAACAAGAGGAGTAGACAACACCAGAATCTCAACCGCTTCATATGGTGTTCCTTCTTCGGAGGGATTAAGTCATGACAACCGCTAACTTCAAGTGTATGTGACCAGCTCCCCTGCTGTTGAAAATATAGCGCCTGGTTTTAGTGGCTGGCACCGCAAAAAAACCAAGGGGCTCGCTACTTTTCTTGATGTGATTCAAGGCGTACCTTAGAGCCCTTGCCCCACAGAGCAACCATTCATAGCTATGGTTCATTCGTTTCATCTCTGGAGTATTCCTACCCATGCATACGGCGCATTCCTATCTCAACCAACTCAATCATGATTATCTCGCCATTCACCAACGCAAGGAGACTCTGTTCTGGGACACCTATATGGGGATCAGCGAAGACCACGATGGCTTTGCCGCCGCCGAGAAACTCTATAAGCAGTTTATCGCGAGCGGCCAGCGCCTCGGTGAGTTACGAGCCCACATCCGGCGTCTGGAGCAACTGCCGCCATCCGCGGAGCGCGATGAACTCCTGATTGGCTTACGTGGCTGGTATACCTTCTTCGATTGCAATGCCATCGAAAATGCCACCGCCCAGACTGAACTTGAACGCTTGATTGAACGGGAAGCCGAACTATTTGCCCGCCGCAAACACTTCAAACCCACTCATCTGGATGGCAGTGGTGAGCGAGTCGAGGCGTCATTAGGTGCCCTGCTGACCAATCTGGCGACCAACGAGGTGGAGGAGCAGCGACTGAGCTCCCATCAGGCTCTGCTGGGAGTAGAGCAGTGGGTACTGGCAAACGGGCTCATCGACATAGTCCAGCAACGTAATCGTTTTGCCCGCAGCTTGGGGTATCGCAACTACTTTGACTACAAGGTTCAAAAAAGCGAACGCATGACCCCCGAGCAGTTATTCACCATTCTGGATCGTTTCGAGGCCCGGACCCGTGAAACCAACCTCGAGAGCCTGTCCCGGCTGCGAGAGCAGAAGGGGGATGATGCCACTGCGCCTCATAATGTGCGTTTTTTCAGCAGTGGTGATGTCAATCGTCAGCTGGATGCCTATATGCCGTTTGCCTCGGCGCTGTCACGCTGGATCACCAGCTTCGAGCGCCTGCACATCGGCTTCTCCGGCGCCCATCTGACCCTGGATCTGCTCGAACGCGATGGGAAGTATGAAAATGGCTTCATGCATGGTCCGGTGCCGGCGTTTGTCAATGAAGGAAGCTGGCAACCCGCCACCATCAACTTCACCAGTCTGGCCAAGCCAGATCAAATAGGCAGCGGTCTCAATGGCCTCAACACCCTGTTACACGAAGGGGGGCATGCCGCCCACTTCGCCAATATCCGCCAGAATGCCCCCTGCTTCTCTCAGGAGTTTGCCCCGACCTCCATGGCCTACGCCGAGACCCAATCCATGTTCTGCGACAGCCTGCTGGATGACGCCGACTGGTTGACCCTCTACGCCACGGATCAGGAGGGCACCCCGATCCCGGCCTCGTTGATCCACCAGCTGATTGCCGCCAAGCAACCCATGCGCGCCTTCAGTGAGCGCCATATCCTGTTGGTACCCTACTTCGAATGGGCTTTCTATCAGCTAACAGATGCCGAGATGACACCTGGCGCCATCACAGCGTTGGCTCGGGAAGTGGAACAGCGCATTCTGGGGATATCCGCCAGCCCCCGCCCCACACTAGCGATCCCCCACCTTCTTTCCCAGGAGTCAGCCTGCTCCTATCATGGTTATCTACTGGCCCTGATGGCAGTCGAACAGACCCGAGCCTTTTTCCTGAAGCGGGACGGCTATCTGACGAACAATCCAGCCATAGGCCCAGACTTGGCTCGCCATTACTGGCAACCCGGAAATCGACTGACTCATGATGAGACGCTGCGGAGCCTGACCGGTGAAGGCTTTAATCCGGATTATCTGGCCAAGATCTGCAATCTGAGTGTCGAGGCCTGCTGGCAGGCGGCGCAAACTAGCATCGAAGCCGCGGCGGCACGACCTCAGACTGCAGATGGTTTTGAATTGGATGCCCACATTCGCATCGTGCATGGCAGCCAGCTGATTGCGGACAATCGGCACGGAAACGGCCCCATGTGTCAGCAATTCGCCACCTGGGTCCATGCGCATTATCCACAACCGGAGTGAAGAATCTGGCTTCGCCGCCGCAACGGCTCCCTCAGAGCACACGTCATGAGGGAGTCGACATTGCAGCTCCGTCACCATGAGACTCAGTGTCTTAGTGCGCTTCGGCGCGATGCACCAGCGTCAAAAGTGCGGCAGCGGCGATAAAAAGAGAGGCAAAGGTACGATTGACCAGCCGCTGTTGCCGGGGAGTCCGTAAATAACGCAGCAGTGTGATTGCCAAGCCGGTGTAACCGGCCATCACCAGCAGATCTATGGTGATCATGGTGGTACCCATGAGCAGATATTGCGGTAACAAGGCGAGATGAGGATCGACGAACTGGGGCAGTACCGCCAGCATGAACACAATGGCCTTGGGATTGCTGGCATTGACTAGGAAACCACGCACCAGCAGCGCCGACGGGCGACCACTGGCTTGAGAGGTAGTGGCCGTCATCTCACTCGGCGCACTTCGCCATTGACGCCACGCCAAATAAACCAGATATCCCACGCCGAACCATTTGATCACAGAAAATGCCAGCGCCGAGGTGGTCAGCAGGGCCCCAACGCCAGCTGCCACCACCGCAATCTGCAGCGCTAACCCCAGTTGTAAACCGATCACATTCCAGTAGCCGCGTCGAAAACCATGCCGCAGGCCGCTGCTCATCGAGGCAATGGCCCCGGCTCCGGGCGACAAACTGATGATCCAACACGCGAGAAAAAATCCCATCCAGGTTTCGATTGCCATGTCACAACTTCCTTCTGTGTGCATTATCTTGTCGCACACTGACACAGTCTCGCCCACGCATTCAAGTAGCAGAGTGCCGAGTCCCTCCCCTCTCGTCCGGCTTCAACGTCCATGCATACTCATCAACTGGCTATCACGGCACAAAAAAAAGTGGCGTACCACGGAGAGTACGCCACTGGGCTATGCCTGCAGGGCAGGAGTGTAGTTACACGGATGAATCCGTTGTGTTACTTGGCAACAATCGTGTACTTCAAGGTGCTGTCGTTAAAGGTCACCACATAGGTACCTACGACGGCGGTGGTGATGTCGGCACCCGTCAGTTCGGCTGTGCCGTCCTTATTGGTATCACCGTAGTTTTGCGTCCAGTCACCCTTCACATCAAACTTGAAGCGTTGTGAACCTGTTGCATCACCAGCGCCAGTGAAGGTGACATCGGCTTGCCAGGTGTTATCCGCCACCAGTTTCATGGCAGTGCTACCCCAGCTGTTCATGGTGCCGCGCAGATTCAGGCTGGCGAACTTGGCCACGTAGCTGGTGCCACCGATCTTGGTCAGGCTGTACTTCAGGGTGTCGTCGTTGAACTGAACCTTGTATTGACCAACAACTGTGCTGTAGATATCAGCCCCGGCCAACTCGGCAGTACCATCCTTGTTGGTATCGCCGTAGTTCTGCGTCCAGTCACCCTTGACGTCAAACTTGAAGCGTTGGTTTGCCTGGCCGTCAAAGGTCACAGTGGCTTCCCACAGATGGTCAGCAACCAGAGTCATAGCGGCACTACCCCAGCTGTTGGCGGTGCCACGGAAGTTCAAGGTCGGCAGAGTTTGCAGGAAGTTACCAGAGGCGTCGTTGACGGTAACCACGGCGCTGGCCGTAGAGGTCAGTCCTTCGTTATCAGTCACAGTTACAGTGATAGTCTGGGTGCCCTTGGTGTTGAAGGTCACGCTTTCCGTCTTGCCAACACCACCGGTAGACCAGCTGTAGCTAACGATTTGACCATCATCGGTCGAAGCGGAAGCGTCCAGGACCAGAGTGTCACCCACGTTGACGGTCTGGGTCTTCGGCGAAACCGCCGCGACCGGTGCTTGACCACCATCGACTGCCTTCAGAGTGTACTTCATGGTCTTCTCATCGACTTCGACATGGTATTTGCCGACACCGCTGAACAGGATATCGCTGGTACTGGCCTTGTCCAGAACGCCATCGGCACCGGTATCACCGTAGTTTTCGGTCCAGTTGCCATAGACGTCAAACTTGAAGCGTTGCGCGCCAGCGGTATCACCAGCCCCGGTGAAGGTCACGTCAGCCGCCCAAACGCGAGTGGTCGGGTTAACAGTCAAGGCTGTGGTTGCCCACGCATTCTGAGTGCCGCGAATAAACAGGCTCGGGAACTTGGGCGTCACACAACCGGCAGGGTTAGTACAATCACCCTTGGCACCGATATGAATGGCCGCTGCTTGCATGGCACCCACGGTGAAGGTGGCATTGCCACTGGCATCGACTGTGATGATGCTACCGCTACACAAGGCGGAACCGGCCAGGATATTACAGTAGTTACCGGCAGGCAGACCGGTTTGCAGAGTCTTGGTCAGGGAAGAGCTTTCATTGTTGATCACGATGAAGCCCTTGGCACCACGGCCAAATGCAATCTGGTTATTGCCGTTATCCCACCAGTTCAGCACGCTTGGTGCGTCCTTGGTGACGTTATGGAAAGAGACCATGTTGGCAATGTTGCTCCAACGGTGCTCGCAGTTCCAACCTGAACCGGCAGCACAAGCCGTCGCATTCGGGCCACCGGCATCGGTGTTGGAACCGAAGTCGTAACCGGACATCACCTGCGGATATTCACCATAGGGCCAGGCCAGCATGAAGACGTTCGCCAGGTTGTACAGGGCGCCATCCTTGTAAGTCAGCATGCCACCACCGCCTTGGCCGCGCTCACGGTCATGGTTGACGACAAAGACTTCCGCCTTGTTGGACGGCAACAGACCCCAGCTTTCGCCAAAGGTCTTCAGATTCTTAATTTGACCCTTGAAGTTGGACGCCAGATCGGTGCCGTACTTGAATTCGGTCACCACACCCAGACCTGTGTACTCACCCGGTTGGATGGGTTCGCCTGCGGCACCAATGACTTCCTGATAGATGAAAGGATTGCCGGCTTGAGCATAAATAGCCGCCAAATCCGAGACAGCCATGTGCTTGGCGGCATCGATACGGAAACCGGCGACCCCCCAACTGGTCAGGGTCTTCATATAATTAGCGATCTGGCCCTGAACATAACTGGAGCCCGTATTCAGATCCGGCATGCCCAACAGACCACAGTTTTGCACCTGGTAGCGATCACCGTAACTGTTGATGGAGCAGGGGCTGTGGAAATCGTTGTAGCCCAGATAGGGATAGTTGCGATCGGAGTAACTGCTGCCACCGGTACCTGTTCCGGTACCACTAGCCATCTGGTTAAAGACTGCATCGACGTAGATCTTGACCCCGGCGGTTTTACAGCGCTGGATCATACTCTTGAGTTCAGCCTCGTTACCGCCACGGCTGGTAAAATTGGTATAGGAAACCGGCTGGTAAACACTCCACCACTCGGAGCCTTGCCGGTGTTCGTTCGGCGGGGTGATCTGTACAGCATCGAAGCCCTTGGGGCCGAGTACGGTTTCACACTCGTTGGCGATGTCGTTAAACTTCCATTGGAACAGATGCACCATAACGCCGGCGTTGGCGGCGTTGCTGGCCATAGCCATGGCAACTGCGGCACCCAACGTCAGAGCGCTGAACTTCAACTTTCTCATTGTGATATTCCCTTCATGTTGTGTCGTCAAGGTGGAATGCGCTACGCGTTCTGATGAACGTCTATTGCACTCAACTCCGGCGCATTCCGTTCCGGCAGAGTTGAAGCGAGCCCCCAGACAGCTCTATAAAAAGACCTATCCAGCGGCACCGTATTTGTACCCGTGTGTATATGGGATGCTATTTTTTAGCCTAAAAACGTCAACAGAAGAGAATCATAAGAATTTGATTAATATGCGTTTTTACAAGGGACCGGAGGAGTGGTTCGAAGGAAGGCGATATGTAACCGGTCTCAATGCGAGTCATTATCTACCATTTTCACCAGAGATCGCCGCCATAACCCATTAAAATGTAATTTGTGTGAATGAAATTGTTTTCAAGTGTAAAAGAGGTCAGATTTGCCGTGATCCAGCCCACGACTTGCCAAATCCAGGCCTGACAGTTGCTTGGGCTTTCCCTAAAGTGGGCGTCATCCTAGCGGTAGAGGGAAACAAATTGATGAAATCCACCATGCAGTATCTGGTCTTGGGTTTGGCCCTGGCTGGTGTCCCTCTGTTGGCCGAAGCCGATGAAGGCGGAGCCATTGGCTTGACCAGCCAGATTGGGCATCTGGCCGATGCCCATAGCCTACTCAGTGAACAAGACGAATTGCGGTTGGTTACCGTAGAACAAAAGGGCGAGCAAGCCTATCTGCGCCTGCAAGCGCGAAATGGTGAACAGCTATTAGTACGTACCCTGGCTGGCAATCCGGTGCCGATGAATCTGCAAGCAGGTGCCCGTATTCAGATCGATCATGAAATCCGTGGCTGGAGCTTCAGCCACGACGAAGAGTTATTGGCCTTTATTCCCAACCAACATGGGCGGGCCCTACTGCTGGACCAGGGTGTCTAGGCGGCATCCACTCGGAATCGCATAAAAAACGCTCTGACGAGCGTTTTTTTATTTCCTGCGATACCTTTTTTGGCTGCTTATTTCAGCCGCTTATTCCAGCCGCTTATTCCAGCCATTTTTGCCAGAATTGTGCCGTCCCGGCGCTGTCATCCAGTGTATAGGCGGCAAATCCAAATTTGCGATAAGCCCCTTGCGCCACCTGATTATTGCTCAGCACCTCCAGCGTCAGCTTGCAGCACCCCCGCTCTTGGGCTATCAACTCCAACTCTGCCAGCAATGCCTGACCGACACCCTGCTGCCGAAAGGAAGCCAACACTGCCAAATCATGGATGTTCAACAAGGGTCGGGCCGCAAAGGTGGAGAATCCGGCGAATGCGGTCGCCAGACCGGCAGCCTCGCCCGCAACATAGGCCACTAACCCGACTGCATCGGGAACCAGAGCCAACCGCTGCGCCAACCCGGCCTTGACCTCCTCGGCCAGACCGAGCCCTCCCCCCATAGGATCCTGGGCATAGGCGTCCAGTAACTGCACCAGCAGACTCGCCTGCTCGGGTTCCGAAAAATTGATCCGCCGGATCGTGATGGTCATGGTTTTCTCCCTGTTCTTTGAACCGATTCATCTTAATCGATTCATTGCCGGGAGACAGCAGGCTTGATCCCGACAGATAACCGGCGTCAAATGCAGGTGGGTCCCCAAGTCCAGATTTACAGGAGAATATGATGTTTATCGTCCTGCTCAACTATGTGCGGCCACTGGCCGAGATTGATGCGCTGATCCCCGCCCATCGGGAATTTTTAACCCGTCAGTATGCGGCCGGAAACTTTCTGCTCTCCGGTCGCCGTGAGCCCAGAACCGGAGGCGTCATTCTGGCGTCCCTCCCCAGCCGAGCTCAGTTGGAGCAGTTGTTACGCGAAGACCCCTTCGCTCAGGCCAAGGCGGCGGAATACGAGATCCTCGAATTTACCCCGACCATGACAGCCCCGGAATTAGCAGACTTGCTGCAGTCTTGAGGATGTACCCCATGCTATTACGCTGGCAAGACTGTGGATTTGCCATTACCAACCGGAAACAACTACAAGTCGGTACTCTGCAACTCGCCCGCGGGAGCTGCACTGCCGTGGTCGGCAACAATGGCAGCGGCAAGAGTGCGCTTGCACGAGCTTTATGTGGTGAGTTACCGCTGACACAGGGCCAGTGTTTACAACAACCTAGTGCCGTCAGGCTCTCATTCGAACAGCAACAAGCATTGATGGAGCTGGATTGGCAACGTCGAAACACCGATATAGCCAATGAGGATGAAGAACTGGGCTTCACCACCACCGAATTACTGAGTGCGATCGCCACACCAGCCCGCATGACGACCCTGTGTCAGCGACTGGAAATCGATCATCTCCTGGATCGACCATATCGATTTCTCTCCAGTGGCGAAGGACGGAAGATCCTCTTAGCTCAAGCCCTGCTGGCCGAGCCGGAATTGCTCGTATTGGATGAACCCTTTGATGGCCTGGATATCGAGGCTCGGGCCCAACTGATGCAGCTGCTGGGGGAGTTGCACGCCGCAGGCCAGAGCCTGGTTCTGATCGTCAATCGCTTCGAAGAAATACCGCCCTTTGCCGATCAATTGGGTCTGCTGGCTGACGGCCAGCTACTGCGGCTGGGCTCCCCGGCTGCGGTGCTGGCTGACCCTGTCATGGCGCAACTAGCTCATGCTGAAACGCTAGAGCACTCCCGCTTACCGGCGGCGCCGACATCTGACACGCGCCGAGCGACCTTCACCGGACCACTGGTTCGCATGCGTCAGTTAAACGTTATCTATGGGGAGCGGCGGGTACTAGACCGGTTAGACTGGGAAATGAATCCTGGTGAACATTGGCACATAGTCGGTCCCAATGGTGCCGGCAAGTCCACCCTGTTATCGCTGATTACCGGCGACCATCCACAGGGCTACTGCAACGACTTGACCCTGTTTGGCCGACGACGCGGCAGTGGAGAAACGATTTGGGAAATCAAACAGCAGATTGGCTACGTCAGTCCAGCTCTACATCTTGAATACAGAGTCAGTACCACACCGCTAGCCGTGATTCTGTCCGGTTATTTCGACTCCATCGGCTTATACGAAAATCCTGGCGATCAACGCCTCAAACTGGCGTATGAGTGGTTGGCTCTACTGGGCATGACGGCACAGGCCCAGCTCCCCTTCCACTCCCTCTCCTTTGGACAACAGCGTTTGCTGTTGATTGTCCGGGCGCTGGTCAAACATCCCCCTTTGCTGATCCTCGATGAACCCCTGCAAGGGCTGGATACCCTGCATCGGCAATTGGTCCGTCAATTTGTCAGCATACTGATGCGAGCAGGCAGCAGTCAGTTACTGTTTGTTTCCCACCATCTGCAGGATGCCCCCGATGGGCTGACCCATAGATTCAGCTTCATTCCCGAGCCCGGAGGGAGTTATCGATATTCCTGCGAGCGGTTGGGCTAATCGGTCGGATTGACCTCGATGATGTCGTGCTGTCGTTGATCGCTCAACTGCAGCCAATCCTCCTGCCAGAGTACTGAGTGGGGGTTGAAGCCCCGCTCCAGCGTCGGCTTTACCACTTGAAAATAGGGTGAGAGGTCAAAATCACGGGGGGTGTACAGACTGTGATGACGGATGCGGAACAGCTCCCGTCGGCAGCGGCGGCATTGGGGGTCCTGACTCGACTCGAGGATCACCTCCGGCAGGATCGGGTACTGGATATGCTGGAACGCCAGGGCGATCAGGGAGGAGCAGATGGCTCGGGTCGGATCGCCACTCCCCAGTGATAACAGTTGTCGACGCCAGCGCACCGGAACCGGAGGCGCCTGGATCAGATAGCGGGCCAGATCGACGATGTTTTTTAAATCGTAATGATCCCCGATCCGCGCGACTGTGTACTGGATAAGCTGCTTGATCTCCGTCTCCGAGATACCGACTGGCCGGCAGATACGAGTGTGTTCGTGGGCATACATACTCAAGGGCACAGCTCGCACCCCCTCCAACACATCCGCCTCCATCAACACCAATGGCTCGGTACCCGGCACATGAGGCAGGGTATCCCCGATATACAGGCAGGCATGAGACCAGGTGGACTGGGTTAGAAACTTGATCGCGGCACCGAAGCGGCTGGTTCCTTCGATGAGGAGTACATCGCCCTTGCGCAGGGTCGAGGCCAGCAGATCGGGGCTCAGGGTCGCCAGACTCCCATCCCGAGCTTGTGGTTTGGCCAGGTAATGAGCCAAGGCATACCCCATCCGCTCCAGCAGTGCCATTGCAACCTCCTCAGCGCCGGGTTCTCGGCTCGACATCGGGAATCGGCAACCGTCTTGTTATTCTTGTTGCGGCAGCCTCTTGATAACAAGTATAAGATTGCCATCAATTCCTTGCTGGCAATCTCCAGCCGCTGCGGGACAATAATCCCGTAGGCTGGAGCAATGAAACCTGGTTTCTGGAGAAGATAAAATGTGGGATGTAAAAAACGGGGCTACCAGTGATCTGATCAGCCCACGGCTGGTGTTACGGGCGCTGGATAGCCATTTTTTAACCCTGTGCCTGCTGGCCGAACACCAGCCGGCGGCCAGTTATCTGATGGGGCATTTACCGGATGACTGGTTTGCAAAATGGCAGCTGATGGCAATGCGGCTCAAGGATCTGCAGCAAGATCCCGGCTATTTGCCCTGGGGGCTCAGAGCCATACTCGCCCGGGACGGCGGCGAGATGATCGGCCACATCGGCTTCCACACCCGACCCAACCCCGACTATCTGGCGGCACTAGGAACCCACGGCGTCGAACTGGGTTACGAAATTTACCCCCGGTGGCGCCGACAGGGGATCGCCCGTGAAGCATTAGAGGCCATGTTGCAATTTGCCCGGCAGCAGGGAGTCAGCCGCTTCATTCTCTCCATCTCTCCAGATAACCAGGCGTCCACCGCATTGGCCCGCTCGTTTGGTTTTCAGCAATTCGGTGAACAGATGGATGAAGAGGACGGTCTGGAGCTGCTGTACCAGCTGGATGCCGAGCCGCTCATAGCGCCGAAGGCCGACTGACAACCCTGTGGACCGTGAAAAGAGATCAGGGTTTGCAGCTCAGGGTCTGGACATGATCTTGATTGACGTCAACCGCGCCAAGATGTTTCAGGGTGCGGCGTCCCAGCAACACCGGGTAACTCATGTCGCTGCGGTCACGCAACGAGAATTGCTCGTCATACTCCTGCCCCCCGAGCGTCAGCTGCATGCGCACCACAAAACGGTGATCGCTACCTCCGGCACCGCGGACCTTGATGCGACGCTCGACCGGCCGTTCAATCGAAACTCTGGTGGTATTGCCATCCCGAAGCCCCTCAATGACAAAACGCACCCAGGGCTCACCATCCCGACTGATCTGTTCGATATCACGAGCATCCAATGACGAGGTCTCGGCACCCGTATCCAGTTTAGCCTCCAGCTGGAGTGCCTCGCCCGGCAGGCAAATTGTTTCCACCCCGCCATAGATCGACACCGACGATATGGATGTCCCCGGATGAGGGACAGGATTCCCGATCCCCCGCACCATGAAGCCAACTCCGCCTGCCACGAGTAACCCACAGATGACCAACAAATATTTCAGCATTTCGTTACTCCTGGCGAGAGCCCACGGATGGGAGATACTGGCCGGTAGGGACTGGACGGATTGTCGGTAGCCGATACAGGCCATCAGGTGCCTCAAGCGGCATGATCCTGACTTCATAGTACCATGAAGCCTCTAGACTACTGGGAGTTCAGGGACTTGTAAAAGTACTTGGGAGACTCCTCATACCCCTGCCGCAGATAGAAGGCATGGGCTCCGAGACGTCGGCTGTGGCAGTGCAGTTCGAGGCGATCGCAACCGCGAAGCAGAGCCCGTTGCGAGGCCCACTGCTCCAGTTGCGCACCTATTCCCACCCCGCGGATCTGCTCATCGATGCAAAAATAGCTGATACGGGCAAAATCCCCGGCCAGCGCCAGCTGTGGGATGAAGTGCAGACTGATGAAACCGCAGACTCGCCCGGCATGCTCGGCAAGCCACAACTCGGCATCCGGGTGTCCCAGCAGTTGTGGCAGCCGCAGCGCCATGGTGGCAGCCGCATCCGGGTAGCCCAGTTGCGCCAGCAGCGCCGACAGATCGTCACCATCGTGCAAAGTCGCGGCGCGCAGCGGGATCTCATGCGTCATGTAACCTCCATGCCTCGACTGTCAGTCCATAAATCACATGGTCAACCACGCCGTGAGCCAATTGCTCGGCCTGTGGTCTGATCGCCTCCTGGCACATCCCCAACCGTTCGCAGACCGCCCGGCTGGCGCGGTTTTCCACCGCCACGGCAATTTCGACCTTCTGCATCTGCCAGGTACTGAATGCCTCGGCAATCAGCCAACGGCAGGCCCGCGTGATGATGCCGCGCCCCTGCCAGGGTTCGGCCAACCAGTAGCCAATCTGCACCCGCTTGAGCGGGTGGTTGATGGTATTGAAACCGCATATGCCGACGAGCTCGCCGTGATATTGCACCGCACATTGCATGGCCCGCCGCTCGGCAAATTGCTGCACGGCGCGACGAATGAAAGTTTGGGTATCCTCCTCCGCGGCTATGCCGGGCGGCCAGGGCAACCAGCGAGACAGATAAGCCTGATGCTGTCGAGTCAGAGCAAACAGAGGAGCCGACAGCGAGCGTTGCAGGAACAGCAACTCAATCTCTTCGTCAATGCGCTGATCCAACATATAGCTCCCTGTCTGGATATTGAGGCTGAAACAGCCATGGCGGATTTAGTAGCTGACCTTACGCAGCGCCTTGAGTTCGCCCCGTTTGTTTTTGCTCTCGACTCGCCGCCGCTGGGAGCTACGGGTCGGCTTGGTGGCAATGCGTCGAGCCTGGACCACACCGACGTCGCGGATCAGCTCAGCCAGACGGTTCAGGGCATCGTCCCGGTTCTGCTCCTGGGTTCGATACTGCTGCGCCTTGATGACGATGACGCCATCCCGGGTCAACCGTTGATCCTTGAGCGCCAACAGCCGCTCTTTATAGAAATCCGGCAATGAGGAGCTGGCCACGGCGAAGCGCAGATGGATCGCCGACGAAACCTTGTTCACGTTCTGCCCGCCCGCGCCCTGCGCCCGGATGGCATTCAACTCCAGCTCGGCGAGCGGTATTGCCACTCGGGCAGAAATCCACAGGCAATCCCCGGTAGCCGGTTGTTTGCCCGACTCATGGGTCGACAAGAGTAATCTCCTTGCAGTGTATCCATGGCCGACTCATAAGCGGACAAACCAGGGCAAAAGCATGATGGGGAGACTCAATAGCCATAGCAGGAGCTGGGAATCCATCAGATAGGGAAGACCACACAACAGAATACCGCAGCACAGCGCAACGATCCGCCCCTGCCGCTTGCCATAGATGAAGTAGCCCATCCCCAGTGATCCCAGCACTATGCCGCTGAGCAGGCTGCCTGAATCCACATATACCTCTCTTGAACGACCGACTCTTAGCGGGTGTGTCAAACCAGCGCGAGTGGCGGCTGGCAACGCCTGATCCGGGGATCAGGATAACAGAATGTCAGAGTGCGGGCGAAGCACCAAGACCCGTGACGCAGGTGGAAGTGAACACCATGCAACCATTCGCGCAACGTCGCTCAGAACAGAAAACGTCTCCCCTCCAGGCACTGACGGCAAGCGGGCTGCCCCTGCAGGCTGCCTAACAGCTCTTGCGGAGCCCGTCGGCCACAACAGGCACACTCGCGGAAGGAGGCCATACGGCGGGTGATGGTGGCCTGAACCAGCGACATCAGTTGTTCGTAGCTGCCGTCAACCAGATGGATGCGCCCCTGAGGCTGCGGCCTGTGGCGGGAGACACTGCTCATCGCCGATTCCTGCACCGGCAACAACACGTCCACGCCATCGGCGCTGAACGCAATAATGACCTTGAGCGGGTCACCGACAAACAACGTCTGTTCACCCGTGATGGGTGCCGGCAATTGACGCAGCAACGTCTGTCGCCACTGCTCCAACTGGGCAGGCAGGGGCAGGTTCAACGGCAGCAAATCGGCCAGACGTGAAGGGCTCATGGGTAACTACATCCAGGTGGATAAAAAAAGGGCGTCCCATCATAACGGATGGGACGCCCGGCATTCCAGCACCGCTAGGCGGGCAGGCTTAACTGCGCGACAGGTAATCCGCCTGACCAATCCACTTGTAGCTGGTCAGCTCGGTCAGCCCCATGGGGCCGCGGGCATGCAATTTCTGGGTTGAAACCGCCACCTCGGCACCAAGACCGAATTGGGCACCATCGGTAAAGCGGGTGGAGGCATTGACATAGACAGCCGCCGAGCCTGCGCCATTGATGAATTGTTCGGCATGGCGCAGATCATTGGTCAGGATGGCATCGGAATGGCAGGCATTGTGCTCACGCAGATGGGCCAGCGCCTCTGTCACATCGGCCACCAGTTTGACTCCCAGCGTCAGGGAGAGCCATTCGGTATCAAAATCCTCGACTCCCGCCTCGCGCAGCGAATCCGCCCCCGCCTCGGCCAACAGAGCATAGGCCTTGGGTTCAGCCACCAGCGTTACCTGCTGCTCATTCATCCGCGCCACCAGCAAGGGCAGGAAAGCGGCGGCAACGGCCTCATGCACCAGCAGGGTATCCAAGGCATTGCAGGCCGAAGGTCGCTGCACCTTGGCGTTATCAATCACAGCCACAGAGCGCACCAGATCGGCGCTGGCATCGACAAACAGGTGACTGACACCGAAACCGCCGATGATTACCGGGATCGTGCTCTGCTCCTTGCACAGCTTGTGCAAGTTGGCACCACCACGAGGAATGATCATGTCCACGTAGTGATCCAGGCGCAGCAACTCGCCGACCAGGGCGCGATCCGGGCTCTCGATATACTGAACCGACGCGGCCGGTAGCCCGCTGTTGGCCAAGGCTGCCTGAATGACGCGCACCAGCGCCATATTGGAGTGAAAGGTCTCACGGCCACCGCGCAGGATACTGGCGTTGCCGGTCTTCAGGCACAGAGCTGCGATATCGATGGTGACATTCGGCCGCGCTTCATAGATGACCCCAATCACGCCGATGGGAACCCGACGACGAGACAGGCGCAGGCCATTTTCCAGCACCCGGCTTTCCAGCTCGCTGCCAACCGGATCATCCAGCGTCACCACCTTGCGCACATCGGCCACGATACCCGCCAGACGGCCCGGATTCAGCAGCAGACGATCCAGCATGGCCTCGCTCAGTCCGGCCTCGCGCCCGGCACGGATATCCAGTTCATTGGCCTCTAAAATAGCGGCTTGCTGGGCCTCCAACTCGTCAGCCATCGCCAGCAATGCCTGATTCTTGTGAGCCGTAGTGGTCACTGCCAGCTCAAACGCTGCGGCGCGTGCCGCCTGCCCCATCATAACCAAACTCATCTTCATTGCTCCTTCATGGCTACTCGTCACAGCAGCACCAGATCATCCCGGTGAATGGCAACCGGACCATAGACATAGCCCAGACAGGCTTCAATTTCATCGGAGTGTCGGCCTGCAACCCGGGCCAGATCCAGCGCATTGTAACGGCAGATCCCCCGCGCCAGCTCCTTGCCGGATGGTGTCATGATACGCACCACATCACCTCGCTCAAAGTCTCCCTGCACACGGGTAATCCCCTTGGGCAGCAGGCTGGAGCCCTTGTCGTGTACGGCGCGCTCAGCCCCGGCATCGACATAGATTTCACCATGAGGTGGCGGTCCGCTCAGTATCCAGCTCTTGCGGCTCTCCAGCGGATTCGCCTGGGCGATAAAGCGGGTGCCAATCTGCTCGCCATGCAGCAAGCGACCTATATACTCCGGATGTTTACCGGCGGCGATCACCACTTCGATACCGGCACGGGTGGCCACATCGGCAGCCTGCAGCTTGGTCGCCATACCACCAGTACCAAGTCCGCTGACGCTATCACCCGCCAGGGCACGCAGCGCATCGTCAATCACCTCGACCCGTTCAATCAGGGTGGCATCCGGGTTAGTCCGCGGATCGGCGGTGAATAATCCCGGTTGATCGGTCAACAGGATCAGCAGATCGGCATCGGCCAGAATTGCCGCCCTCGCCGAGAGGTTATCGTTGTCTCCGACCTTGATCTCTGCCGTCGCCACCGCATCATTTTCATTGATCACCGGAATGATCCTGTGTGCCAGCAGGGTCTTGAGGGTATCGCGGGCATTCAGGAAGCGCTCCCGATCTTCCAGATCGGCACGCGTCAGCAGCATCTGACCAACATGCAGCTCATAGATAGCAAACAGGCTCTGCCAGATCTGGATCAGATGACTCTGGCCAACGGCCGCCAGCATCTGTTTATGGGGCATGGTCGCAGGCAAGACGGGATGCCCGAGTAATTCACGGCCTGCGGCAATAGCGCCGGAGGTAACCACGACAATCTGATGCCCCTCGCGGTGCAAGGCGGCCAGTTGGCGCACCAGTTCGACCATATGAGCCCGGTCGATACGACGGGTCCCACCCGTCAGAATGCTGGTGCCCAACTTCACAACAATGGTTTTCTTTTCCATAAGAAGAAGGCTCTGCGAAGAGAAGTCCTTCTTTATACCGATGGCTCCCGCGCCCTGCAACGGGATTTGCTGATCAGGCGCGCGGGTTTCGACGGGGGTCAGGCCGCGCTGGGTGACTCAAGTGATGTCGACTCATCCAACAACAACGGCAGTTGCCACAGATCCAGTTTGGCATGCAGGGTCTTCAGGAAGCGCTCGCGCGACCCCTCGACGGCATCGAGTGCCGAGGCATGAGGTTTGCGTTCCTGCCAACTGCCCTCTTTATTGTACAAGCCCAATTCGCTTTGACAGATGAAACCGCCCTCGCGAGGCTCCAGTACCAACCACCAGCCCCAGAACTCACGGGACTCCGGTTCGGCTCCCAGATTCAGACACACGGCCAGACAATCGAAAAAGTAACGTTCCGGCTCACACTGCTCCTGACGCAGATAGGGACCGAGAGTCATGAATTCCTTGAGCAACTGACGATGAGGTAATGGATGCGACATGTTCCGACTCCTTATGGACGAGAGGCTGCCCACCCCGGACAACCTTAGGACCAATCGACACCATCCACTCTACCGGTTAAAGATTAAAATGAAGCTTCAGCCAGTCACAAGTTTCACTCAAGGCCCGATCAAAAACGTGCATCACCGGCAATTTATCCAAAACAACGGCCTTGCCATAGTAGCTCGATGACGCCAGGGTGCGGATATCTGACTCCGGGCAGATGAAATCCCGCCTGTGTCCCACACTGAGGATCGGCACCCGAGTCCGGGTGACCCCCACCAGCCCCTGCCGTTTCAACGAGAAAATCTGGCATTTCAGCTGCAGTTCCTTCCAGTTGACGGCATCCGCCCCCAAGCGGTTGGCCAGCGAGGCCCGCAACATGGGCGAAGCCTTGTTGAAAAGATCCGGCTCGACAAAAAACTGGTTCAGACCGGGCCCGATGCAAGCCACAGCTTTGAGATGGGTCGGCTCCAGATAGGCCAGACGTGCGGCGACATTCCCCCCTAAGCGAATACCGACCATGCCGATCCGCTGATTATCCACCCAGGGCACTTCATCCCGCAGGTAATGCAACGCGGTCTGATGCAACCTACTGGTGTCCTGCACCAGAGGGAACTGACTCGAATAGCCGATGCCGGGCATATCCAGGGTCAACATGCCTATGCCATTGGGGGCTAGATACTGTTCATAGAAGCGATAAAAATCGATCTGCAGGCTGTCGATGCTGCCACTGACCATCACCACGGGGACCACATGATCATCGGTCGGCAGGTGCAGGTAACCATTGATCTCCTTGTCGCGGAACGGGATCTTCAGCACCTTGAGCGGGACTGGCAACAGGCGTCCAGCGTCCCGATAGGCCAGATTTCCCTGCAACTGGGCCTGCTCCGCCAGTTCATCCCCCTTGAGATGCGGGTAGCTGGCCATGGAGTAGTAACGGGTCGAGCGCAGATAGGCCTTGCGAGCACCGGTCAGATCGCCATCTTGCTCCAGCTGCTTACCCTTTTTCAGGTACTCGCCGGCCACTTGGCTGAATTCATAGATCCAATTGCCCGGTGCATACCCCTGCAGGGTATCCAGTTTCTCGGGGCGACTGCGGGTTCCCTCGCCGGTGGCGATATGGGAGAGAATATCCTCCAGCTCGATGGCATCAACCCCCTGCCAAATCCAGTAACTACGCCGCAGTATCCGATACCAGGCCGAGGAGCAAACCCCTTCGATCAGTACCTGCTCGCCAACTTCACTACTCAACTCTTCGGTCGAATTCGAGATGGTCGAGGTTTCCTGAACCTTACGGACCTTACTGAACAAACGTTCACTCAGGTTGAGCGATTCATTTTCCTGCATTGATTAAGTTCCCGCTCGATTAACTTCTACCCTTAACTTATGCCAGCCTGCGGCAAAAAGAAAAGGCTCCTTCAGGAGCCTTTTTGCAGATGATCTCTTTATTCTTCGGTTTCATCACACAGTGGCGAGACAAAAGAGAGCGCCATATCCCAAGGTTGTTCGATCCAGGTATCCTGCGGAATGCTCACCTCGAAGTCATCCACCAGGCCTTCGCCCTTGGGCTTGGCAAAGATGGTGATCAATTTGGCTTTCGGATAGAGCTCGCGGATCACCTTGGCGGTATTGCCGCTATCGACCAGATCGTCAACGACCAGGAACCCTTCACCATCGCCATCCATCTTCTTCAGCACCTGCATATCGCGCTGATTGTCGTGGTCATAGCTGGAGATGCAGATGGTATCCACAAACCGGATGCCCAACTCGCGCGCCATCAGAGCCGCAGGAACCAAACCACCGCGACTGACGGCGATGATTCCCTTCCACTGGGATGCGGGCAGTTGACGACGAGCCAGACGGCGGGCTTCGCGTTGCAGATTGTCCCAGGAGACGTAGAACTTCTTAGTCATATACCAACCTTAAGGGTGTCGACAAAACACAGTTATATTAGATACCAGAGAATACCAGATGCGCCATGAACAGAGCAGCCAGAACCCAGACACTGATGCTGACATCCTTGTAGCGACCACTCAGCAGCTTGATCACGGCATAGGAGATGAAGCCCAACTCGATCCCATGGGCAATCGAGAACGACAGCGGCATCATCAGCGTGACCACGGCCACCGGAGCGGCTTCGGTCAAATCATCCCAGTCTACCTTGGCCAATGAAGACATCATCAGGATGGCCACATAGAACAGGGCACCGGCAGTAGCGTAGGCCGGAACCATGCCCGCCAACGGCGAGAGGAACAGCGCCAGCAGGAACAGAGCGCCGACGGTCACGGCTGTCAGACCAGTACGACCACCAGCCGCCACACCCGAGGCGCTCTCGATGTAGCTAGTGGTTGAGGAGGTCCCCAATACGGCACCAGCCACAGTGGAGACCGCATCGGACATCAGTGCCTTACCCAGACGGGGCAGACGGCCATTCTTGTCCAGCATGCCTGCCTTGTCAGCCACGGCAATCAGGGTGCCCGAGGTGTCAAACAGGATCACAAACAGGAAGGCAAACACCACGGAGAGCATGGCAAAGTTGAACGCGCCAGACGCCGTGGTGAAGCCACTCACCAGATCGAGTTGCATGAAGGTCGGCGCCAGGCTCGGCGGCATAGCCATCACACCACCAAATTTCACATCACCGAAGGCCAGGCCCAGAGCTGTGATGATCAGGATGGCATACAGCACGGCTCCCTTAACCTGCTTGTGCGCCATGGCGATGATCAGGAAAAAGCCCAGTACGGCCAGTGCCGGTTGTAAGCTGGTCAGGTCACCCAGACCGACGATGGTCGCCGGATTGGAGACCACGATCCCGGCATTCTTCAGGGCGATGAGTGCCAGGAACAGACCGATACCGGCACCAATACCGAGACGCAGGCTGTTAGGGATCGAGTTGACGATCCACTCCCGCACCTTGAACATGCTCAGGATCAGGAAGGCGATACCGGACAGGAATACGGCCCCCAGAGCCACCTGCCAGGTGTAACCCATGCCCATCACCACACCAAAGGTGAAGAAGGCATTCAGACCCATACCCGGAGCCTGAGCAACCGGATAATTGGCATACAGCCCCATGATGAAACAGCCAAAAGCAGCAGCCAGACAGGTCGCCACAAACACAGAACCCTGATCCATGCCGGTTTGCGACAAGATGCTCGGGTTGACAAAAATAATGTACGCCATGGTCAGGAAGGTAGTAATCCCGGCCAACAGCTCGGTGCGAACACTGGTGTTGTGTTCTGAGAGTTTGAACAGTTTCTCTAACATGGATTCTCGGTTCCTTGGAGAATGGATAAATTCCTGAATGACTCAGGGCTGGATGCCCGCTGACAACATAAACGTTTGTCTACTCGCCACAGACGCTTATCCAGACAGGTGTTCAATCATCATTATGGATAGTTTCAGGACTGCACGAATGAGCCGTGCATTGGCTGCCTGATGCAAGATTCGGGCGCAATTATAGAGAGGCCAAATCGGCCATGCCAGCACAAAAAAAGGAATAGCGTGACGAAAACGTCACCATTGGCTGCACAGGAGTCCAAATGCCGCGGCACAGTGCTGATAAAGGTGGTTCTACAAGCAAGATTCACCAGACTCGACACCAGGCCCAGCCAACGCCCGAGTGCTTTTTAGCCCATGCTGCACGACCAGGACGCCCTGTTTTGGCGCAATACCGATGCTCCTGCACAACCATAATCCCTATAGATCCCACTACCCGGAGTTTTATCGACAGCATAAAAGGAAGAGGAATAGCACCATGGCTGACATAAGCCGCTAGCACAGGGTATGATGCCCCTATCAATAGCCGCGGCCTGTTGCCATAGGAGCTCAATGTGACTGCCTTGACCGATCTCTCCCCGAACCTGTTGTGGTTCTTCTTCGATAAAATTTGCTCGATCCCCCACCCCTCCAAGCATGAAGCTGCCCTGAGCGCCTGGATCCAGAACTGGGCTCGCGAGCAAGGCCTCAGCGTCAAGGAAGACAAGGTGGGCAACCTCATCATCAAGAAGCCAGCCACGCCAGGAATGGAAGATCGCAAGGGTGTGGTGCTGCAGGCTCACATCGACATGGTGCCCCAGGCCAATGCCGATAGCCGGCATGACTTCACCACAGATCCCATCCGCGCCTATGTCGATGGCGAATGGGTGCGCGCCACCGGCACCACCCTGGGTGCCGACAACGGCATCGGAGCCGCAGCCTGTCTGGCGGTTCTGGCCGACACCACTCTCGTTCATGGTCCGCTCGAAGTGCTACTGACCATCGATGAGGAAGCGGGTATGACTGGCGCCTTTGGCCTGGAGCCTGGGCTGCTGGAGGGCGAGATACTGCTCAATACCGATTCCGAGCAGGATGGGGAAGTCTATATGGGCTGCGCCGGTGGCATTGATGCCAACATCCGTTTGGCCTTCGAGCCGACAACCGTATCCGCCGATCATCAGGCGCTGCGTTTAAGCGTCAAGGGACTGCGTGGCGGCCATTCCGGCGTCAATATTCATCAGGATCGTGGCAACGCCAACAAGCTGCTGGCCCGTCTGCTGCTGAGTGCCAGCGAACAGGTCACTCTGCGTCTGGCCCAACTGGAAGGCGGTACCCTGCGCAATGCCATTCCCCGTGAAGCCTCAGCCCTGTTGTGGGTTGCCAACCACGAACTGGCCACACTGCAGCAGCAAATTGCCGACCATGCCGCACGGTTGCAGGCCGAACTCAAGGAAATAGACAGCTTTCTGGAGATCAACTTACAAGCCGAAACGGCGCCAGCCCAGTGTATGGATGCGGACAGCCAACAGCGTCTGCTGGCGGCCCTAGTCGCCTGCCCGAACGGCGTGATCCGCATGAGCCAGGCCATCGCGGGTGTGGTCGAAACCTCCACCAACCTCGGGGTAATCAAGACTATCGGCCAGGAAGTCTTCATCCAGTGCCTGATCCGCTCGCTGAATGATGAGGGCCGTCGCTACGTCGAGCAGATGACCCACTCGCTGTTTACCCTGGCCGGCGCCCGTTGTGAGTTGAGCGGTGGTTATCCGGGTTGGGCACCAGACCCAAGCTCCCCCATCATGCAACAGCTACGCGATACCCATCAGGCCCTGTTCGGTGAACTACCAAAGATCATGGTGATCCACGCCGGTCTGGAGTGCGGTCTGTTCAAGGCAAACTATCCCCATTGGGACATGGTTTCCTTCGGCCCGACCATTCAAGGAGCCCACTCACCGGATGAGAAGGTACAGATTCCGGCCGTCGCCCGCTTCTGGCAATTGCTCAGCAAACTGCTGGCCGAGATCCCGCGCCGAGATTGAATCGTTTCAGCTTAAGGAAAGGCGCTGCGGCGCCTTTTTTCTTGCCGATGACAGGAGTAGAGTGGCGCAGCCTTATTTCATGTCATCGACCTACCTCATGAAGACGATTTACCCCATCATTCTCAGTTTTGGCCTGCTGATCCCCTTCAGTCCGGTCGGTGAATACCTGTGGCATCACAGCCAGAAAATCGCAACGGATCTCACGACTCAGACCCAGAGTAGCGGCCAAAGTTGGTGGCAAAGCGCCCTGTCTGCCCAAAACGATCTTTCAAGCTGGTTTATGCAAAGCAAAACCCGGAGCTGGCAACAGATAGATGCCCAGACCGAGACGCTCAAAGCAGCCATCGATCAGCAGGAAACAAGCCTGCAACAGAGCCTGCGCTCGGGTCAGACCCTAGTCAGCAACCAATGGCAACGCGGCCAACAAACTCTGCAACAGCAGGGCCGCCAGGTTTGGCACGAGACCATACTGTTCGTTGCCGATATCAAGACAACCATCGAAGCCGTCCCCCAGGCCTTCTGGTCCAGCCATGAATCCGTCGATTCGACACTCGATGTTGATGACGATACCGCAGATCTGAATACGCTCTCGCTGGCCGCCAATCATCCAGAACCCACGGCAAACTAACCACCAGACTCCAGCCATTAAAAAGTCAGCGACAACTGGGGATCTTCCCGGTTTTCCTCCGGTTGTGGCAGGCTGACGACCAGCCCCAACAGCCGGACGGATTTCCCCTCGCCTCGTGCCCAGGCCTCACGGAGCAGGGAAAGGAAAAGCCCGGTGTCGGCGCGCGGGCTACTGCGCTCCACCGTGGTCTGCTGAAAATCGGCAAATTTGACCTTCACCCCCTGACGCAAGATCCGTCCGTCCGGCGCGTGGCGTTGCAAACGGGGCCATAGCTGTTGCTCCAGCTGTACCAGAATTGGCAGTGCCTCCTCCACCGAATGCAGATCGCTGGGCAGGGTAAACTCCACCCCCACCGATTTACGTACCCGGCTTGCTTCCACCTGGCGATCATCAATACCACGCACCCGCTCCAACAACATCTGTCCCGACTTGCCAAAACGCCGCAACAAGTCGCTGGCCGGATAGGCCTGTACGTCGGCGCCGGTATGTAGACCCAGAGCGGCGAGCCGCTCCGCACTCTTCTGCCCGATACCGGGAATTTTCTGCAATGGCAGGGTTGCCACAAACTCGGCGACCTGCTCGGGGCGGATGACAAACATGCCATCGGGCTTGTTCAGATCCGAGGCAATCTTGGCCAAAAACTTGTTGGGGGCTATCCCAGCCGACGCGGTCAACTGCAGTTCCCGCCGAATGTCTTCACGGATGGCTTCGGCGATCCGGGTTGCACTGCCTCGACACAATGGCGAGTCGCTGACATCCAGGTAAGCCTCATCCAGTGACAGGGGTTCGATGCGGTCGGTATAACGGGCAAAGATGGCGCGCAATTGCGTCGACACCTGCTGATAGACCGCCATGCGTCCGGGGATCACCGTCAAGGTTGGGCACAGCCGCAGAGCGTACGCCGTTGCCATGGCCGAACGCACTCCGAAGCGCCGAGCTTCATAATTGCAGGTGGCAATCACCCCCCGACGCTCCGTCGCCCCACCAATTGCCAGCGGAATATGGCGCAGCGCCGGATTATCCCGCATCTCGACGGCGGCAAAGTAGCAATCCATATCGATGTGAATAATTTTACGCATAAGATAGCTGTATATATAACCAGTACCCTTACTGTACTCCAGCTCCGGGAAATCACCAAGTCTTGATGCAGGCTGGCTACACTCAACCAGAGATCCAGCACTCGGCCATCGGCTCCGACACCAACTCCACCGTCAGGATAAACCGAGTCGGAGGATGCTCCTCCGCCCGATATGGCGCATAGTTCAGGACATCCCGGCCTTCTCTCAAACCTCAGGAGTCGTTATGCCTGCTCATTCCATGAATGCCCTGCGCGGCTGGCACCAACCGGTTTCACCCTTTGTCACGCTCAATGCCACTGGCCCTTTGTTATCACTCTGGCTGCAGACCGAGCACTGGCCGGAGCGCGTGCTATTGCGCAGCGAACCCGATAATGAAGAGTGGTTACTGGACATGAGTGTGGTGGGCGACATCGGCGGCTGCCGCCACTATCAGGTCCAGCTCCCTCTCCATCAGGCATCCCCACGGCAACGCTATAGCTTCAAGTTGTTATGGTCAGATCGGCAGTGCTGGTTCGGTCCCGAAGGGCTGAGTGCTATCCCTATCGAGCGCTTGCGTCAGTTTTGCCTGGAATTGCCCGCCTCTCACCCGCACTGGGTCGCGGATCAGATCTTCTACCAGATCTTTCCTGACCGCTTCGCGCCGGGACAGGGGGCCCATCTGGTACGGGAAGCCGAATATCAGCATCACGCCCGCCAGCGCTGGGTGCGACGCCGGGACTGGGAGCACCCGCTGGAGCTGGAGGCTGCCAGTTCCACCTTCTATGGCGGCGATCTGGATGCCATCACCGGCAAACTCGACTACTTGCAGGGGCTCGGGGTCACGGCGTTGTATCTCAACCCCATCTTTACGGCCCCCACGGTCCACAAATATGACACCGAAGACTACTTCAACGTTGATCCCCATCTTGGCGGTAACCCGGC
Organism: Aeromonadaceae bacterium; assembly: GCA_963677375.2. Taxonomy (GTDB): domain Bacteria; phylum Pseudomonadota; class Gammaproteobacteria; order Enterobacterales; family Aeromonadaceae; genus Pseudaeromonas. Next base: position 150,273 of record CAXXIF010000019.1, on the reverse strand, counting down.
ATTGGTGCGGTTGCGCCAGGCAACGCGAGAACGCGGCATGCGGTTGATCCTGGATGGGGTATTCAATCACAGTGGCGACAGTTGCCGCTGGTTCGACCGCTACCGCACCGGTGATGGATCGGGTGCTGACATCTCGGTCGATTCCCCCTACCGCAACTGGTACAGCTTCGGTTCACAGGGTGCTCTGGGCTGGAAGGGCAACGCCAATCTACCCAAGCTCAACTTCGCCGAGCCCGCCGTGGTAGACATGATATATCGGAGCCGCCAAAGCGTGGTCCGCCACTGGTTGCGGGAACCCTATGCCATCGACGGCTGGCGGCTGGATGTGGTGCATATGCTTGGCGAGTCCGGCTCGGCCAAAAACAATCTGCTGCATGTCGGGGGCATCCATCAGGCGGCCCGTGAAGAGAACCCCCAGGCCTACCTGCTGGGCGAACACTTTGCCGATGCACGAGAATGGCTGCAGGCCGGTGTGGAGGATGGCGCCATGAACTACATGGGCTTTGCCCTGCCGGTACGGGCCTTTCTGGCTGGGCAGGATGTGGCCTATCAACCCATTCATCTCGATGCCCGTCAATGCGCCGAGTGGATGGAACACTACCGCGCAGGCTTAAGTCATGGCACCCAGTTATGCCAGTTCAATCAGCTCGATAGCCACGATACCAGCCGCTTCCTGACCCTGTTACAAGGCAACATACAACGCATGAAACTGGCCATCGGCTGGCTGTTCAGCTGGATTGGCGTGCCTTGTCTCTATTACGGCGACGAGATCGGTCTGGCGGGTGGCAATGACCCCTTCTGCCGCGCCCCTTTTCCTTGGGATCAGGCCTGTTGGAATGGCGAATTACTGGCCCACAGCCAACAATTGGCGCGGTTGCGGCAGCAAAGCCCGGCCCTACGACGCGGAGCCCTGCAGATGTTACAGGCTGAGGGCGACACCCTGGTATTTGTTCGCTTGCTGGATGATGAGCGGATACTGGTAGCCATCCAGCGGGAGGGGGGGACGCAGCTAACCGTTCAAGCGAACCCCCTGATTGCCTGTCCACGATGGCAGCGGCTGACCGGTTCTGGGGAGATCGAGAATCAGGGGGCCGATGTGACGCTGCGGCTCTCAGAGCCCGGGATCACCCTGTTCCGGGGCTTTACCCGTTAAGCACCGCTTCAAGACTGGCAGCGAGCCTGCAGCAGATCCCGCCAGGTCACGATACCGATGATCTGGCCATTTTCCAGCACCGGCAGGCAGGAGATGCCATGGGCCAGCAACAGCTCGCAGGCTTGAGAAACCGAAAGCTCCGGGCTGACAGTCACAGGCTCACGGGTCATCACCTGATGCACCCGGCGTTGCAGAGTATCGCGATCCCGCTGATTCTCGGAGCTGGAACCCAGATAAGGACTCAAAGCCTTGTAGAGATCCTTATCCGAAAGAATGCCGACCAGACGCCCCTCCTCGATCACCAGCAGGTGGTGAAAGGGGGCGGCGACGAAAATTTCGTGCACGGTTTCCAGGGTGTCATCCATCTCTATGGTTGCCACCCGGCGCTTCATAATATCGACAATCCGCATACCCTTCCCCAACCTGATTCGAGAGTGCTCACCCGAGCGATCCGGTGCGAGTGCTAACTGGCATGAGTGTAGCCCTCTGGTTGAGCACCCAGCTGTGCTGTGCCGCACACCCCCATATACTCGCACAGCAAAAGCAGGCATGCTGACATTCACACCGCAAATCAACTGCCTTGTCTTCACCAAGCGGCGCCTTAACCTACGGAGAAAATTGCGTGATGGGCTTTTCGTCATCTTGGCTCTGGTCTCTCCTGTTCACGGCCGGAAGTCTGTTGTTCGCCGGCTGTCAGCAGGAGGCGCTGCAGATTGACTATGGCTATCACTCCCCCAATCAGGACTCCCGCATCCAGTATCTGATTGTGCACTACACCCAGCTTGATGATGTTCAGTCCCTCGACGAACTGACTCGTCCCGAAAGCCGGGTCAGTGCCCACTACCTGTTGAGCCGGGAAGAACAGCGAGGGCAACCCACTCTGTACGCCCTGGTTCCGGAATCGCAACGGGCCTGGCATGCCGGAGTCAGTCACTGGCACGGTGCCCAGGCGTTGAATGCCAGCTCCATCGGCATCGAAATCGTAAACCTTGGCTACGACACGACAGAAGCGAACCTGCCGTTGACGCAACGCCACTGGCAAGCCTATCCCCCGGCGCAAATTCATACCCTGGCCACCCTATTACAACAGCTGGTCAGCCGTTATCAGATCACACCCACACGCCTGCTGGGGCACAGCGATATCGCTCTGGGCAGAAAAGTCGATCCGGGGCCCCAATTTCCCTGGCACCAACTATACGAACGGTATGGGTTAGGGGCTTGGCCGGATGAGAAACGGGTCATGGAGTTGATGAATGTCGAGCCCTCGTCGCCCTCGATTGCACAGATCCAGCACATGCTACTTCGTTACGGTTATGGCATTACCCCGAGCGGTACGCTGGATGATGATACCCGCAATGCCCTGATCGCCTTTCAACTGCACTTTCGCCCCGCACGCTGCGATGGCACCCCGGACCGGGAAACTTTGGCCCGGTTGCAAGCCTTGCTGGAGAAGTATTTGCCCGCCAACTAGTCAAGACACAGCCGCCGTCGGTGCGAGCCGATTCACGGATCTGGCGACCGCTCGGGGAAAAGAAGTTCGGTTGCGTATACTCACCCCATGACACCCACTCATCAGCGGAACTGCATTGATGCCAAGCGCCTCGCGATTAATCCCTCGACGTCCGAGCCTCGCCTTCTGGATCATGCTCGGCACCCTGGGTAGTGCTTCGATCACGCTGTTGCTGTTACTGGTTCTGACCGATAACTTTGCCACGGAATACGCCCAAAAACGGGCGCAGGGTGCCGTGAATCGGTTGGCAAACCACATGGCCAATGCGCTGAATTTACAGTTGGATGAACGGATCAACGACCTGCAGTTGCTGGCACATTGGTCGATGTTTCGTGAACAACCGCCGGAACATCAAAGACCCGTGCTCTCCAGCCTGGCAGAGGAGTCCAACCACTACCTCTGGCTCTTGCTTGCTTCCCCACAAGGAAAAATCCGGGTCGCCTCATTATCACCGCTGGAAGGTGTCGATGTTTATGATGACCCTTGGTTTCCACCCCAATTCCAGCACGCCAATATCAGTGACATTCACGCAGAGCCCATACCGACCACCACGGGAGAGAAGAAGCAACTGACCTTGCAGTACGAAATTGCAGTCCCCCTGGCTGATCGGCGGGGGTTACTCGAAGGCTGGCTGATTGCCAGTCTGCCATGGGAGAACATAGAACAACTAGCCCGGCAATTGCTGGGTGAGCAGAGCGCTCCGGCGCAAGCGGATCTGCTGATGTTTAAGAGTGATGGGTCGGTATTTTTCAGCTCCCAGGACCCGACGATCCGCCAGATCCCGGACGCGATACGCCTCCTGTCACCCGATAACGGCGTGACCCGACAGCAGTGGCCGGATCACCAGTGGTACTTCACAACAATCCAGAAACTCGCGCAACAAGGAGAGATCCAGCGTCCGGACTGGAATATTCTGGTACGGCAGCCGGTATCAGTTGCCATGCGTGACTTTTCCCATCTGCAAGATCAAATCACGCTATCCGCTATTCTGGCCTTTTGTGGTCTGAGTCTGCTGATGTTATTCATGTCCCGCCGCTTGACGGCCCCCCTGAAAGCACTACGACACGCGTTGGAAAATCCAGCTACGCAATGTATTCCACAGAGTAATAGCTATGCCGAGGTGATCCTGCTCTCCCGCGTTCTGGCGGAAATGCGCCATCTGGAACAACAGGATTTGCAAGAACTCGCCCGCCTCAACCAGACCTTGGAAACTCAAGTCGCCGTCCGCACTCAAGAGTTGGATAACGTCCTGCAGCATGCCATGAACGCCTTTATCAGCATCAATGAGCAGGGCAAGGTGATTGACTGGAACTTGCAGGCTTCTCGGTTATTGGGCTGGCAAAAACAGGACACGCTCGGCCTGCCGCTGCCGGAAGGCATGCTCCATCAGGAAGACCAGAGCTGGTTACAAAACTTACTTGAGTCGCATGCCCAGACCGGGCTCATGCCATTGATTCAGGACCACCAGATTACCGAACTGAACAGCCGGCAGCGAGAAGGTATCGCCGTCGAAGTCACCCTCTGGGTGACGGAGACGCAACAGGGATTCCGTTTGAATTTGATCATTCAAGATATACGGAAGCGGCTGACCATAGAGCGTGCACTGCGTGAAAGCCAGTTACGCTTACAGACGATTACCGACAACTTGCCGGTATTGATCGCTTATATTGATCGGGATCTGCGCTACCAGTTTAATAATGCGACCTACACCCTCTGGTATCAGTGGCCGGTCAAAGAGCTCCAGAACCAGCCACTCAGCGATCTCTACCCCAGTGATGAGTACAACTATGTTCTGCCCTTCATGCAGCAGGCGCTGCGAGGAGAGGTGCAGCGCTTCGAGCGCCAGGAGCAGCGAGTTGACGGGATGCACTATCTGTTTTCTATGTACATCCCCCACCACAGTGATGGCCAGGTGCTCGGTTTTTATGTCCTGAGTCAGGACATAACGCCACGTAAAGAGTTGGAATTCGAATTACAACGTCACGCCCAGATCGACAGCCTCACCGGATTACCAAACCGGCGCTCCCTGATGGAACAACTCCCCAAGGCCATGGCCAGATCGATTCGCACCAGCCAGTCAATGGCATTACTGTTCATGGATCTGGATGGCTTCAAGGCCGTTAATGATAGCTTTGGTCACGATGCTGGCGATGAATTGCTGCAGCAGTTTGCCCAGCGCATCCAGTCTCACCTGCGGGAGACGGATACGCTATTTCGACTCGCAGGGGATGAATTTACGCTGATCCTGGAAAATCTGAGCAACGGCGAACTGGACTCACAACTCAAAGCCCAGCAACTATTGCACTCGATGCATCAACCCTTTGTGTTATCGATGGCAACGGTTGTGCTCTCCAGCAGCATCGGCATTGCTTGTTATAACCGCGAACCCGAGATCACAAGTGACCATCTGTTAACGCTATCCGATAAGGCTATGTATCAAGCCAAGCGGGCAGGCAAGAATCGCTTTGTGATGGCAACGCCTGAGCGATAGCAAGCACCGAATCGGCTGGCTTCTAAATAGAAGCCAGCCGAATCACATTTTCTTTTGTACCGAACTTGCGGCTTCCTTCACTTTTTCACCGCCCTTTTCAATATCCTGGCCGATACCATGCACCGTATTACAACCAGCCAGCCACACCATGAGTAATACCCAACATCCCACTTTACGCATAGTTCACTCCTGCACCTGTTCACGATATAGACAGTGTATCGTTCAAGCCGATCCGGCTGCTACCATGCCTCAAGCCTGGGGCCGTTCGCAAGCCTGATGAGGCAAATGAGATGGATCTCGCGACCAGCCGCGCAACCCACACCACAACGCGCCAAATGAGCACATTTTTGCGCTCTGCTATGCCTATATGTGATGCATTGGAGCCATCCGCAGACAAGACATAGCAAGCTTCCACTTTGTGATGCGATTAGACTTTTTACACCTTCGGAGTATGAACTACTGTCAAAGACAGATCTCGCCCATCTGTTGAGAGGTTGCTATGAATTCCATCACTCCCTGGGCCCTGCTGACCATACTTTGGCTCGGCTTGCTCCCCCTTGATGCCGCGCACGCAGGCCCTAGAACCCACTTTGGTAAAGACCATCCATTCAAACTCGGTGAATTACCGCCGGGTTTGTTGCAGCAGAGCCTGCAACGACTGCCACAACCGGCACAACAACGCGCCATGACCTGGCTGCATACATTCAACTTCCCCGCCAACGATGCCGCTATGTTGCGTGCCGACAAAGAGGGGGGTATCCACTACGTCGATACCTTCACGCTTACCGGGGGCACTAGCCCCACCAGCGACGGTGTGGTTGTCAGCAACGTAGCACCCGCAGACACCTTTTTGCTTCACAGTCGTCCCGGTGCCAAGCGAGTGATATATCTGGATTTTAACGGCCATGTCATCAGCAATACCGCCTGGAATCAGGGGCTCGCAAACCCACTAAATGCGGTTCCCTATACTCTGGACGGTGACGCCACCACCTTTTCCGACAGCGAACGTACCAGTATCGCCGCCATCTGGCAGCGGGTGGCCGAGGACTACGCGCCCTTTGATGTGGATGTTACCACCGAAGAGCCAACCACCTTTGGCGCGACCTCGGGTCGCATCCTGATTACGCGTGACTCGGATGCTAATGGCAATGCCATGCCCGCCAAGGGCGCAGGTGGCGTCGCCTACGTGGGAGTTTTTGGTCTCAGCAACTATGGCTACTACTCGCCGGCGCTGGTTTACTTCAACAATCTGGGTGGTGGCCGTGAGGACTATGTCAGTGAAGCGGCCAGTCACGAGATGGGGCACAATCTGAGTCTCTCCCACGACGGCACCAGCACCAGTGCCTATTATGGCGGTCATGGCAGCGGGGATACATCCTGGGGCCCGCTGATGGGAACCGGGTACAACCGGAACGTCAGTCAGTGGAGTAAGGGAGAATATGTCGGGGCCAATAATCAGGAAGATGACGTTCAGCTCATCGGTAATAAGTTGCTATTGCGAGGGGATGACCACGGCAATACCTTTGCCACGGCAACGCCCCTTCTTAGCGATAGCAATGGTGTCATCAGCGCCACGACACCGGACCAGGACCCACAAAATCTTCAGCCACAAAACAAGGGCATCATAGGCTCAACGACGGATGTGGATATGTTCCAACTCGACGTGGCAGCGGGCAACCTGACGCTGAATGTCACCCCCCTGCGGATGCCCAGCAATACCCGGGGAGGCAATCTGGACATTCTGGCGCGTCTGTATGATGCACAAGGCGTCCTGATCAACGAGGCTAATCCCAGCGGCGCCACATCCATCAGTCTGCAACAAAGCGTCAATGGAGGCCGATATTACCTGGCCGTTCAGGGCACTGGCGATCCACTCTCCCCCTACAGTAATTACGGGAGCCTAGGGCAATATTTTATCTCCGGAACTATCCCGGTCGTAGCCAGCGACACGACGGCACCGACGCCTGACCCTCTCACCTGGGCTGTGCTACCAACGGCAATCAGTCGAACCTCGATTACCTTGCGTGCCACGGATGCCATCGATGACTCTGGGTTGCCGGTGCAATACACGCTGCAGTGCGTAACCGGAGGCGCAGCATGTCCGACACTGGCCTGGCAATCCAGCCCTCAGATGACGGTGACAGGCTTAACCCCGGCGACAGGATATCGCGTCCAAATCAGAGCCCGAGACAGCTTTGGCAACCCGACGGCTTGGTCTGATGTGGCCGACGTCACCACATTCCCCAACCAAGTTCCCATCGCGAATAACGATGTGGCGGCAGGCCCCGAAGATAATCCGCTGACCATAGCGGCACTGGGTAATGACAGCGATCTGGACGGTGACAGCCTGTCCATCACCAGTGTCACAACGCCGAGCCATGGCAGCGCCAGTATCAACAACAATCAGATCCTTTACCTGCCCGGCAGTAACTTCTTTGGCAACGATAGTTTGAACTACACCATCGGCGATGGCTTCGGCGGCAGCGCCACTGCCCGGGTGGATATCAGTATTGCCCCGGTCAATGATCCCCCCGTGGCCGTGAGCGATAGCGCCAAGGTTCTGGTCAAGCAGACGATTGACATTCCCGTACTCGCTAACGATAGCGATGTGGAAGGCAGCCCTCTGCAACTGATCTCGGTTTCCAGCGCCAAAAAAGGAACCGCCTCGGTACAAGGCAACCAGGTTCACTATCAGGCAGGCACAAAAAATGGCAGCGAAACCCTGAGTTATCAGGTCAGTGACGGTCAGAGCAGCAGCATAGGTAGTCTCACCATCACCATCTCCAGACGATAGACGGGAAAACGTGCCAGACCAGACAACTATCGGAACCTGAGCCTCAGGTTCCGATAGTTTATCGACGTCTCAGTTTAAAGATTCAAAAGAACCCTATAAACTATCTCGCTCGAAACCAATAGTTCCAACCCAAATGAGCGGGTCAAATAGCCGACCACTATGGATGTCGCTGATGATCCGATCCGGGTTTTACTCAAACCATGACGATTCACCACCCATCAAGTGCAGAATTGTGGCATAGATAATTCGTTTGTTTTTCACGCATAACAAGGAGCAACAGATGCGTCGGACGTTACTAGGATATTTACTTTGTGGTCTGTTCTGTTCGACGGCATTTGCCGCGACCCCTCGCATCGTGGGTGGAGCCCCGGTGACAAATGCCCCGACCTGGATGGCCGCCCTTCAATATCGTTTAGACAACGGAACCTTCTCGCAATTTTGCGGAGCGACCCTGATAGATAGTGAATGGGTGTTAACCGCCGCCCACTGTGTCGAGTGGGTGGAGCTAAACAGAGTAAATCTAACTCTCGGCCAAACCACACTCAATAACACCGCCGAAGGTATCAAGGTGGATCAGCTAATCCTTCATCCAGACTGGTTGCCCAGCTGGAAGTTATCCACAAAAGATGGCTCGCGCATGATCAACGAGTTTGCGGGCGATCTGGCATTGCTGCATCTGACTCAACCCCAGAGTGCCGCACCAGTGACACTGGCGACCTCGGCACAACAAGATACATTAGCGCCCTATCAATCGATCTCGGCCATCGGCTGGGGAGCGACGAATAGCAGCGGCGACATGTTTCCATACCAGCTACAGGGCATCACACTCCCTTATCTGGGCAAATATGACGCAGGGGCTCCGAACCATATTTTTGCCGGTGGCGAAGCTGGGGAAAATATCTGTTTTGGAGACAGCGGTGGACCCCTGTACCTGAATAACGTCCAATACGGCATCGACAGCTTTATCAATAGCTTCAACGCAGCTGTCACCTGTGGTGACGCTGGTGCTTATTCAGCCTTCACCTCGGTCGCCGACTACCGCAACTGGATTGTGGAACAGTTGCATAGCCTGACCTATACCTCGGTACAGAGTCTCTCCATTATTACCAAGCAAACCGGACTAGCCAGTTTTGTCATCAGAAATAATGATACTCAGGAGTGGACGATCAGTAATCTAACGACGGATGGAGGAGCCCTTAGCGATGACTGCCAAAACGGCCCTCTGCCCTCCGGTTCCAGCTGTAGAGTTACCGTTACGGTTACCGCAGGTAACGTGGGCAGTACCCAGCAGATCAATGTGAATTTTGATGCCAACTCCAGCAGTGGCTCCAAATCAGGCCAGATGCAGCTCCTAACAACCTCGGTCGCCGTCTCCGGTTCAGACGTGGCTAGCTCTGGCGGCGGTAGCGTCGGCCTGTTGGGTCTCTTCGCGTTGGTCCTTGCCGCCGCCCGGCGTCGAATCCTCGCCCGGCGTTAATGGATCAGCCTCCATCAGCAGGGCGGCAAACCTTGCCGCCCTGCTTTTTTGGCAATCACAGCCTCTTAAGCCGTGGTATTTACCACATTACCGATCCGTCCTTGCCCCCCGCCATCGGGGATCTTGCTGGAAAATGACGTCAAAAAGTCGCTCAGACTCACGCCGCTTGCGGATGCCCCCATGCTAGTCAACAGATCGGAAAACTTGGTCTGCAATTCGCTGACCGAGCTGTCCGTGGTGCTGGTGCTCTCTGTACTGCTGGTCGTATCGGAAGAGACACCCAGCTTGTTCAATAACGCCTGCATGTCGGCCTTCATTGGATTGCCCTGGCTATAGCCATCCGAGCCTTCACTACCGCCCTGAGACTTTCCCGCCCCTTGGGCATGCAAGGTATCCATCAAAGTTTGCATAAACGAAGCCAATGCCGTCTGCGCATCTGAAGTGGTAGTACTGCCATCCGTCGTTGCTGAGCTGGAATCCGTACTGCTGCTGGCGGTCAATGAGTCGGTGGAAATCCCCAGCTCAGAGAAGACATCGGCCAAGTCAGACATCATCTTGTTGTCTCCACCCTGTGGAGGTGGCGGCGGCATATTACCTTGCACACTACTGCTGTTACTGGTTTTGGTACTGCTTTGCAGCCGCTGGATCAACGAGGCATAGCTGCTTGAGGCATCAATATTGAGTGACATTTTTTTCTCCTTGCTGAAGAGATTCCTTTTTTCGCCATGTTCTGAACATCGCGAGTCTGTGCAGCGGGTGACGACAATGTCATAGCGACATCACGGGTTACCCTTCATCTACCAGCAAGTTGTTAGCCAGAAAATTGCTTATGAATCAAATTGATATGAAAATTTACGTTAAGATTTGTGAGTTCATGTTAAGAGGCAGGACGCATCGCCGCGTCACAGGAACCGGCCGAGACTGATTGGCGGTCCATGCGGACAAGATGCATCGTGAGCGGCAATTCTTGCCGGCGGCGAGGATGAGCCCAATGTCGATTGGATCGATGGCCGGATTTCTGACCCGGTAACGTCTGGTCCGGTTCCGCCCCATCGGCTGGGGCGATTGGCCAAGCTGCCGTTGGCGGGGGCGGCAAGGGGGCAAAAGGCCCGGCTCCCTTGACCCCTGGCCTTTGGTTTATCCCGACAGGGCGGAACCGGATCAACCCGCATCCAGATCCGGGTGTCGGCCTCGACCAATCGGCGGGCTTCGCAAGCCCGACAGCCAATCCTCGCCAAGCCCGGCGCAGGCTAACGTGGGCCAACTCAGCCCACGCTGCCAGCAGCACCAAACACCAAGGGCGCCCTCAGGCGCCCTTGGCAATTCCAGCGATGACAGAACTGTCATCACCCCAGTCATGACCCAAGGTCATCACCCTCCCTCATGGAGTCCGCATTCGCGTTTCAGGCCGAAGAAGCGGGTCTCTTCCTCGTTCATCCCCGGTTCCCACTTGGTGGTGGTATGGGTATCGCCAACCGAGAGATAGCCTTGCTCCCACAACGGGTGGTAAGGCAAGTCATGCTCCTTGAAGTAGTAGAAGACGTCCTTGTTGCTCCAGTCGATGACCGGCAGGAACTTGAAGCGGCCGCGCTGGATGGCCAGCACCGGCAGCTTGCCCCGGCTGCCGGATTGCTCGCGGCGCAGGCCGGAGAACCAGGTACGGGCATTCAGCTCATCCAGGGCCCGCGCCATCGGCTCGACCTTGTTCAGCTGGTTGTAACGATCAATCCCCTCGACGCCCTGCTCCCACAGCTTGCCAAAGCGCGCCTCTTGCCAGGCGGGCGACAGCTCGGCGCGATAGACCTTGAGATTCAGCTGCAAGCGCTCGGTCAGCGCATCGATAAACTGGTAGGTCTCGGGGAAGAGATAGCCGGTATCGGTCAGCACCACCGGAATATCCGGACGCTGCTGAGTGACCAGGTGCAGCATCAGGGCTGCCTGGATGCCGAAGCTGGAGGATAGAATAAACTCACCCGGCAGATAGGCCAGCGCCCAGCGTACCCGCTCCTGAGCCGACAGGGCTTCCAGTTGCGCATTGGTGTCGGCCAGGGCCGCCACCTGCTGCTCTTTGTCGAGGGCCAGCAGGCCCTCCAGATCCAAAGGGTTAGTCATAGAAATCCCTCGCCGAATCAAGTACCGGACGGACGATACCGGCGCGGATCACGAAGTCGCCAAAGCCTTCGCCCGCCTCGCGCTCGCTGGCCCAGCGGCCCACCAGCGCGTCGATCTCGGCGAGGATCTGTTGCTCTGTGATGTTCTCGCGGTACATGCGCGGAATACGGGTGCCCGCCAGGTTGCCACCGATATGGAAGTTGTAGCGACCCGGCGCCTTGCCCCACCAGACCGATCTCCGCCAGCATGGCGCGACCGCAACCGTTGGGGCAGCCGGTGACGCGGAAGATGATGCTCTCATCGGGTATACCGTGCTTGGCCAGCACCCCTTCGATCTGGGTGACGAAAGTCGGCAGGAAGCGCTCGGCTTCGGCCATGGCCAGCGGGCAGGTCGGCAGGGCCACACAGGCCATGGAGTCCTCGCGCTGTCTGGAGACCGGGGCCAGCAGACCATACTGGACGGCCAGCGCCTCGATACGCGCCTTCTCTTCGGCCGGGACACCGGCGATGATCAGGTTCTGGTTGGCGGTCATGCGCAGATCGCCCTGATGCACCTTGGCAATCTCGGCCAGACCCGTCTTGATGGGCTTGCCAGGGAAATCCAGGATACGGCCATTTTCGATAAACAGGGTCAGGTGGTGCTTGCCATCGATCCCTTCTACCCAACCGAAGCGATCGCCACGGCTGGTAAATTCATAAGCACGGCTTTCGGCAAACTTCACACCGGCACGCTTTTCCACCTCGGCCTTGAAGGCCTCGACACCGACGCGCTCGAGTGTGTACTTGGTCTTGGCGTTCTTGCGGTTGACCCGGTTGCCCCAGTCGCGCTGGGTGGTGACCACGGCCGCCGCCACCGCCAGGGTGTGTTCCTTGGGAATAAAGCCAAAGTCGTCGGCCTTGCGCGGGAAGGTCTCCTTCTCGCCGTGGGTCATGGCCAGTCCGCCACCCACCAGCACGTTAAAGCCCACCAGCTCGCCGTTTTCGGCAATCGCCACAAAGTTGAGATCGTTGGCGTGCACGTCGATATCGTTATGCGGCGGGATCACGACCGTGGTCTTGAACTTGCGCGGCAGGTAGTTGGAGCCCAGGATCGGCTCCTCGTCCGGCCCCAGCTTCTCGCCATCCAGCCAGATCTCGGCATAGGCGCGGGTCTTAGCAGCAGATGCTCGGAGATGGCCTTGGCCCACTCGTAAGCTTCGGCATGCAGCTTGGACTCCACCGGATTGCTGGTGCAGAGCACGTTACGGTTTACATCCCCTGCCGTGGCAATGGAATCCATGCCGTACTTATTCAGGGTCTGGTGCATCAGCTTGATATTGGGCTTGAGCACACCGTGGAACTGAAAGGTCTGGCGCGTGGTCAGACGGATGCTGCCATACATAGTATGGTCGCGGGCAAACTCGTCGATGGCCAGCCACTGTGTCGGGGTGATGATGCCGCCGGGCATACGGGCGCGCAGCATGACGTTATGCAGCGGCTCCAGCTTTTGCTGGGCGCGCTCGGCACGAATATCGCGGTCATCCTGCTGATACATGCCGTGGAAGCGGATCAGCTGGAAGTTATCGCCATTAAAGCCACCGGTGAGCGGATCACGCAGATCCTGCTCTATGGTGCCGCGCAAAAAGTTGCTCTCGCGCTTCAAGCGCTCGTTGTCAGCCAGAGGCCCTTCAACCGGGCCGGGAACAGTTTGGTAGCTCATCAGTAAACATCCCTCTGGTAGCGCTTGGCGCGACGCAATTCATTCAAATACTCTTCGGCCGCTTCGCGATCCTTGTTGCCATACTGGGCAATGATATCGATCAGGGCTTCCTGCACATCTTTGGCCATGCGATTGGCATCGCCGCAGACGTAGAAGTGGGCGCCCTGCTCCAGCCAGGCGTACACTTCGGCGCCCTGCTCGCGCAGACGATCCTGCACATAGATCTTTTGCGCCTGATCGCGGCTAAAGGCTAGATCGATCTTGGAAATCAGGCCGGACTTGACGTACTTCTGCCACTCCACCTGATAGAGGAAATCCTGGGTAAAGTGGGGGTTGCCGAAGAAGAGCCAGTTCTTGCCGCTGGCGCCATCGGCGTCACGCTGCTGGATAAAGGCGCGGAACGGCGCTATGCCGGTGCCCGGGCCCACCATGATGACCGGGGTATTGCCATCTTCTGGCAGGCGGAAGTTGTCGTTATGCTCGACAAAGACCCGCACCGGAGCGCCCTCGGCCAGACGATCGGCCAGAAACGATGAGGCGCCACCGGAGCGCACCGTGCCGTCAGCCTGCGGGTAACGCACCACGCCCACGGTCAGATGCACCTCTTCTTCTACCTCGGCCTGAGACGAGGCGATGGAGTACATGCGTGGGGTGAGCGGACGCAGCAGCTTGGTAAGCTGTTCGGCGGTGAGCGACAACGGATAACCCTTGAGCACATCGACTATCTGGGCCGATGCGGCCAGCGCCGTGGTCTGGGCCTTGTCGGCCGCGATGGCTTTGAGCTCAGCACTGTCGGAAAGCTCCGCCAAACCGGTAATAAAGCCGCCATGCAGACGGGTCAGCTCGAAGCGGGTTGTCAGAGCCTCGGAGAGACTCAGGCTCTCACCCTCAACGGTCACTGTTTCGCTGCCGGTAAGTCCAGTCAGCGTCAGCACTTCGGCCACCAGAGCGGCGTCGTTGTCGAACCAGACCCCAGGGCATCACCGGGCTGATAGCTGATACCGGACTCTTCCAACGAGATCTCGATATGGCGGATATCCTTGGTGGAGTCGCGGCCAGTGATCTTCTGATTGGTGGTCAGGGTCGCCAGATAGGGGTTGAACTTGTCGTACTGGCTATGGCCACCTTGCGCCGTAGCCACACCGGCCACCCCAGATGCGATTCCAGAGGCTGCGGTAGAGCCACCAAGCGTCGCAGCCAGGGCAGAGACGGCCTGCTCGGCCCACTCGGCAGCAGCAGCGCGGTAATCCACATCCAGATCGGCACGGGCGAAGGCGCGCTCGGCACCGGCCTTTTCCAGGAAGGCATCAAAATCCTTGCCCGCCTGGCAGAAGAATTCGTAAGAGGAATCACCCAGCCCCAGCACGGCAAACTTGAGACCATCGAGCTTGCCCAGCTTGCCCGCCTTGAGCTGACCGAGCAGATCCACGGCGTTCTCTGGCGGCTCACCTTCGCCCAGTGTGCTGGTGACGACGATAAGGTGGGTCTCTTTTTTCAGTTGCTTGGGCTTGAAATCACTGGCACTGATGAGCGTAACCGTCAGCCCTTTGCCCAAGGCCTGCGCCTTGATGGACTCGGCCACGCCCTTGGCATTGCCAGTCTGGGAGCCATAGATGATGGTGAGAGTGCCTGCCGGGCCGCTAGCCGCTGCGGTAACACCCGCATCGCTGCCTGCTACAGCCCCGCCAGCCTGAGCCAGACCGAACAGATAACCACTGGCCCAGATCAGTTCCGAAGGCGTAAGCCCTGCGACCGCGGCGGCCAGCTTGCTCAGTTGTGGCAGCGGAAATGCGCCCGCTTGTTGTGGTTCCGTAGAATTCATGTCACCGACTTCCTTTTACTCAGATAGTGCCAGCTTAAGGAGTGTTCATATTCTTCTCAAAGAACAAAACCGAATTTTTAATTCCATTTGGAAATAAATATCGCAGTTTAGCGTCAGAATCTGCTCCCTCTCGCCTCTGTACTACACTCAACCAAGGCAGTTCAGATGCGGGAGGCTTATGTTTTGTCGATGGATATTGGTGCTACTGGTGTTAACCAGTTGGTATGGTCATGCCAAGCCATTGCTGATTGCCGCGCCTCCCGATGTAATAACGCTGGTGACTCCCCTTTATAAAAACTGGTTTCGCCAAGCCGGTCTGGAGGTAAAATTCTTACCTTGTAGCTGGACACGTTGTCAGGCATTAAGCCAACAGCGCGTGGTCGATGGCGAGGCTCTTCGCTTAGGGGGCTATGGAGAGAATAATCCGCAGTTGGTGCGTGTAGATGTCCCTCTTACTCAAGTAGCCTTCTATGGCTTATCTCTGGATGCATCAATCACTCACCAATCGTTATCACAACTGCTGCACGCTCATAAGCGTTTCGCCTGCGCTAGAGGAAGTGCCTGGTGCGAAAAAGCAATCCCGCCCTCGCAGCTGCATTGGCTCAATGCGCTGACCCAAGGCATTCCCCTACTGCAGCGGGATCGTATCGATGTTCTGGTTGTCATCGACCTCTATCCGCCGGCCTATCTCCCGAAGGCGGTCGAAGGGCGTGCGATTGTGAGCACACTGCTAATAAAGGGGAGTCACTATCTTTTTCTGACCAGCCAACACGCCACGGATGCCCAAAAACTGCAACAGACCTGGAGTAGCATGATCAAATCACCGGCTTGGGTCTCTTTTTCAGCGCGCTTTACCGCAGGTCAAAAAGCCATTATTCAAGCGCAATACTCCCCCCTAGGCATAGCCAGATAACGCCTTTTTCTACACAAAAAAAAGAGCCGACAGAGCGGCCCTTCACGGCAGAGTATGCAACTCAAATTGCTCGCATTAAAAACGATACTCGGCCCCAGCGAACCAGCCATCCATGCGTTGTGCCAACTCGACACCATCCACATTGCCATCCAGACGCACATTGCGGTAACCGCCACGCAAGTTGAAATTCGGCACAAATTCCACCGCCATACCGACCCGGTAGTCATGGGAATGTTCACCATCCCACTGGGAGAAACGAGCATCCCCGAAACCGCTGATCGAGGTCCCCGGAATATTAATCTCGGCCTGCAGGTAACCCAGCGGATTCATTTCACTGTAGCTATGGCCATAGATGTCACCATCGAGTTGACGTGCGACCATACCCCCACCAATCCCGAACAGATCGTTGTCAAACAGGCGGTAGTAGAGTGCCAGATCCCACGCAGTCAGATCGTTGTGCAAACCCAAACCCTGAGTGTCATAGCTGGTGCGCTGCAAATTCACATTCGGTAACAACGGAATACCATGGCGAAAATCGGCCCAGAAGGTCCACAAAGATGAATCATCATAGGCGGGAGCCTTGCCATCCACGGTACCCGTAGGTGTCGGGTTCCAGTAGTCAGTCCCCAAAGCCAGGCTCAGATCAGAGGCTTGGGCCGATGCGGACAGAATCAGGGCGCTGCACAAGCCAAGCGTCATTTTTTTCATGAGTTTATTCCTCGTTGCACGGATCAATATTCAGGCATTCTACCGGTGGACGATCAAATACCTAGTCATTTCACGCTAATTTTTGCCGACAGTTAACCCGGCATTCAGCCTAGAGCAAAAAAAGAACCCGCCGAAGCGGGTCCTGGATATTACAGTTACAGGTATTCTTCAGGCGTGCAGCGAACGCTCTCCGCGAGCGATGCCGCACACCCCGCTACGAACCACTTCCACGATATCGGTGGCCTGTTTCAGGGTGCCGATGAAGGCATCCAGCTTATCACTGGTCCCAACCAACTGAACCGTGTAGAGCTCGGAGGTGACATCCACAATCTGGCCACGGAAGATCTCGGACAGACGCTTCACCTCATCCCGGGAGTCCGGGGTATTAGCCCGGCTCTTGACCAGCATGATCTCCCGTTCGATGTGACTGCCTTCGGTAATGTCAGAGACCTTGAGCACATCCACCAGCTTGTGCAGCTGTTTGGTGATCTGCTCGATGACACGCTCATCCCCAAGGGTCACGATCGTCATCCGCGACAGGGTTGGATCATCAGTCGGCGCCACAGTCAGGGTTTCAATGTTGTAGCCCCGTTGGGAAAACAGACCGACCACACGACTTAGGGCACCGGATTCGTTTTCCAGTAAAACGGAAATTAAATGTCGCATCAGGTACGCTCCGTCTTGCTCAACCACATCTCATCCATGCCACCGAACTTGATCTGCATCGGATAGACATGCTCATCCGGATCAACCGCGATATCCATGAACACCAGACGATTTTTCAGCGAGAAGGCATAGGCCATCGCCTCATCCAGTTTGGCCGGATCATCCACCTTGATCCCCACATGACCATAGGCCTCTGCCAGTTTGACAAAATCCGGCAAGGACTCCATGTAGGAGTGGCTGTGGCGACCACCGTAGAACATCTTCTGCCATTGCTTGACCATGCCCAGCGCTCGGTTGTTCATGGTGATGATCTTCACCGGCAAACCATATTGCAGACAGGTAGACAGCTCCTGGATATTCATTTGAATCGAACCATCCCCGGTCACACAGGCAACCACGGAGTCCGGATGTGCAAACTGTACGCCCATGGCCGCTGGCAAGCCGAAGCCCATGGTGCCCAGACCGCCGGAGTTGATCCACTGCCGGGGTTCGGCAAACGGATAGTAGAGCGCGGCAAACATCTGGTGCTGACCGACGTCGGAGGCGACATAGGCCTTGCCGTCGGTCGCCTTGTACAGCGCCTCGATCACCTGTTGCGGTTTGATGAGTGAGCTGCTCTTCTCGTAGCTCAGGCAGCGCTTGGCCCGCCAACCATCGATCTGCTCCCACCAGTCCGCCAGGGCGCCGTCATCAATCTCCAGCCCCAGCTCCGCGACGGCTTCAAGCATCTGATCCAGCACCGTATCGACCGCACCGACAATAGGAACATCCACCTGAATGGTCTTGGAGATCGAGGTTGGATCTATATCGACATGGATGATCTTGGCGTGGGGACAGAACTTCGCCACGTTGTTGGTCACCCGGTCATCAAAGCGCGCACCCACAGCCACAATCAGATCGGCGTTGTGCATGGTGTTGTTGGCTTCGAAGGTGCCGTGCATCCCCAGCATGCCCACAAACTGGCTATGCGTTCCAGGAAAGGCACCCAGACCCATCAGGGTGCTGGTCACCGGTAGGCTGAACTGTTCGGCCAGACGACGAACCTGCTCCTTGCCATTGGACAACACGGCGCCACCGCCCACATACAGCACGGGCTTCTTGGCTTCGGCCAGCATCTTGACGGCCCGCTTGATCTGTCCCTTATGACCCGCTTTGCTCGGGTTATAGGAACGCATATTGACCGACTTGGGATACTCGTACGGAAATTTTTCTTTCGGGTTCTGTACGTCTTTGGGCAGATCCACCACCACGGGGCCAGGACGGCCGGTGGAGGCGATATAGAATGCCTTCTTGATGGCCAGTGGAATATCCGAGGCTTTCTTGCACAGGAAGCTGTGCTTCACGACCGGACGGGAGATCCCGATCATGTCCACTTCCTGAAACGCATCATCACCAATCAGCGTGGTCGGTACCTGGCCGGACAGGATCACCATCGGAATGGAGTCCATATAGGCCGTGGCGATACCGGTAATACAATTAGTGGCACCGGGACCCGAGGTCACCAGCGCCGCGCCGACCTTACCGGTTGAGCGCGCATAACCATCCGCCATGTGAATAGCCGCCTGCTCGTGGCGTACCAACACATGCTCAATCTTGCTGTTCTCGAAAAGGGCATCATAGATATCGAGCACCGAACCGCCGGGATAACCAAAAATATGGTCAATCCCTTCGTCTTCCAGCGCACGAACCACCATTTCCGCGCCTGATAACATCTCCATGACTCAAGCCCTCCAGGCTTTACTCTGTTTACTAGTGTTGGATCGCTGGGATTTCGTTCCCTTCGCCAATCTCATGGGACAGGTAAGGCTATGCTCAGTCCCCTGATTGGGGCGACTCAGCATAACCTTTTGAATAGAGGGGTTATTATTCGAACAAAACCCTGACACCACATGAGCATGGAAAATTGAACTTACCCCGCTTCTGACAGCTTGTCCACGGATTTGCTGCCTCACAAACGTGCATCCATGCCTCGTTTTCGCACAAGATTCCAAGCACTAAGCAGCGACTCAGTTCAATATTTCAATATGTATTAATAATGCAGACTATTTATCCAAAATTAAAAACATCTGCAGCAACTCATCAAATCGAGCGTCGATAAAGAGTGAAGTGGAGAGGGCAAGAAAAACCCGATCTTGCGATCGGGTTCAAGTCACACGTCTTACCCTTGATGGAGTGAAAACTAATCGGCAGCAGAACGCTCAGAATCAGGCCCTTCATCCTGCCAGATTTGATGTTCTTTATCGGACTGCTCCACCAGTTGGATGGACATGCCCATTTCCGCCAGTTCCTGAAGCGTGAGGCTATCGGCAAGATGCACCTCTTCCCCACGCTGATTTTTGAACATCATACCAACCCCCTGTGTGCCCAACGACCTGCATTAAGCCTAGCAGATGCAGGGGTATTCAGATCCTTAAATTACACCTCAAATCTGGAGTAACTGGCCACAGTGCAGGGTATCGCCCACCCCCAGCTCGGCGATGCGGTCACAGGTTGCCTCGGGGAACGAGACCCGGTTCCATAATCGGGCAATCAGCAACGACAGCGGCTCGACGCCCCCTGCCGCCAACCAGGCCGCGACGGCATCCGCCACATCCGGATAAATCACCCGCCCCGGACTCTCCCGGTTCAACCAGTCATGGACCGCGCCCGGGTCCAGGGTCTCCATCACCTGAGCCAACCCCAACAGCTCCAGAGTCAGGGCATTGGAGGCCTGCTCAAACTGCCCCTTCAGTGGTTTGAGCAGTAGCTTTTTGCCCAAGGAGAGCGCTTCGGAGGCCAGTTCGAAGCCACCGTTAGAGATCACACCACGGCAACGACCCAGCGCCTGTTTGAACGACTCGCGTCCGGGAGGATGAAACAACAGGTTGCCACACAGTTGCGACTCATGAATATCCGGATGGAAACAGACAAAATTCACCGCCGAATAACGCCCCAACAGTGTCTTGATCGCATCGATAGATTCAAACGGCAGATAGACCAGCAGACTGTCGTCCTCCGGTTGCGGTACGAGCGTGTCAATGATGGGCGGCAGTATGGGACAGCCAAAGTGAAACCAGTGCAGGCCAACGGCCTGGTTGACCGGCGCGTAATGTTGCATCACCAGACGAGACGCCCAATCTTCGCCTTTGCGAGGCACCGGGTGGGCAAAGGAAGCCTGATGACTGATACCCAGTACCGGCACACCTTGCCGGCGCGCCGCCCAGGCGGTTACCGGTTCGAAATCACTGATCACCCGGTCATAGCCATCCAGGGAGAGCTCTTGCACATCTTGTCTGAAACGTAAGGGGTGATTGCGGGTGAGCGTCTGCCACAGATCCAGCTTTCCATCCCGCGTGATGAAAGTCAGTCCCGTCAGGGCGCGAAAATCACCGAATGGCTGCATATCAAAATAGTCGCGCCGCTCCCGGCCACTGAGCAGGTAATCTACCTCGACGCCGTGGCGATGAAGCGCCTGAGCCAGCGTTCGACAGCGGCTGATATGGCCATTTCCCGTTCCCTGAACCCCGTACAGTATTCGCATTATTTTTCCTTCTACAGCAGTACCAATACCGCACAACCAGTACCCAGCAAGGCTCCGGCAACCAAGTCGGTTAGATAGTGGACGCCTAGCAATAACCGGGAAGCACCGATCAATGAAGCCCATAAGAAGACCCCGACCGCAGCCGCCGGATAGGAGGCCGCAATCAGACACGCCATGACAAAAGCCGCTGCCGTATGTCCAGAAGGCAAACTGTATTTGTCCGAGGGGCGGATAAATACCGGTAGGCCGACCGGGCGCTCACGCTTGATATAATTTTTCAGCAGCAAATAGAGCGGCAGCTCGATGGCAAAGGCCATCAGCCCCTGCACCAAAAGCAGTTGTCCGCGTTCCCCATCCAACCAGGCCAGTATCCCGGCCAACACCAGATAGAGCGGACCATCGCCGGTGCGGGAAACCAGACGGCTGATCCGAGCTTGCACCCGGTTATAACCGTGCGACAGGCAGAGCTGGCTGCAGCGTCGATCCAGACGATTCACCTGATTCATCACGAGTCCCTCCATGTGGTTCATACCCATGGGGAAGCACCCTGTGCTGCGGATGCTTTCCCAGCGCTGTGATTCAGGCTAGAGGTTCTGGATGACAAAGAATTGACCAATTGATAACCGGATGATGACAATGACGTCGGCAGGAAAAGTTCGTCATCTGACCGCCAATAGTTGACATGGCCCGGCAAAATCGGCTATTGGTATGGGCAGTTGCCAGAAGGAACATGACTAATTATGCGTTTCACTCACCCGCTACTACTACTAACCCTAATCGTGGGATCTCGCGCGGGTTAGTCTTGGCTGAGTGTCAGCAAAGCAAATTTCACACAAACCCGTGCGCCAGCACGGGTTTTTTATTACGTATTCTGGTGCACGGACGAATAGACAAGAGAGGAAGTCATCATGTCAGATCGGGTCATCATATTTGATACCACCTTAAGGGACGGCGAACAGGCGCTCGCCGCCAGCTTGACGGTTAAAGAGAAGCTGCAAATCGCGCTGGCCCTGGAACGGATGGGCGTGGATGTCATGGAAGTAGGCTTCCCGATCTCCTCGCCGGGTGACTTTGAATCGGTCCAGACCATAGCTCGCCACATCAAGAACAGTCGGGTCTGTGCCCTCTCCCGCGCCTTGGAAAAAGATATCTTTGCCGCCGCCGAAGCCCTCAAGGTAGCCGATCAGTTCCGCATCCACACCTTCCTTGCCACTTCCACCATCCATGTCGAAAGTAAATTGAAGAAGAGTTTCGATGATGTTCTGGCGATGGGTGTAAATGCAGTTAAATATGCAAGAAAATTCACAGATGACGTTGAATTCTCCTGCGAAGATGCGGGACGGACGCCGATTGACAATCTCTGCCGCATGGTCGAATCCGTCATCAAGGCCGGTGCCACCACGGTCAACATTCCGGATACCGTGGGCTACACAGTGCCCTCCGAATTTGGCGGCATCATCCAGACCCTGTTCAACCGGGTGCCGAACATCGACAAGGCCATCATCTCCGTCCATTGCCACGACGATCTCGGCTTGTCGGTGGCCAACTCCATTGCCGCGGTGCAGATGGGTGCCCGTCAGATCGAATGTACCCTGAACGGTATTGGCGAACGCGCGGGTAACTGTTCTCTGGAAGAGGTGGCCATGATCATGCGCACCCGCTCCGATCTGCTCGGTGTACACACCAACATCAAGCATCAGGAAATTCACCGCACCAGCCAGTTGGTGAGTCGTCTGTGCAACATGCCGATCCAGCCCAACAAGGCCATCGTCGGTGCCAACGCCTTCTCCCATAGCTCCGGTATCCATCAGGATGGCGTGCTCAAGGCCAAGAACACCTATGAGATCATCACTCCCGAGAGCATTGGTCTGAATCAGAACACCCTGAACATGACCTCCCGCTCGGGTCGTCATGTCATCAAGCACCGCATGGAGCTGATGGGCTATGCCGAAGGCAGTTATAGCCTGGATGATCTCTACGACAGCTTCTTGAAGCTGGCCGACAAGAAGGGCCAGGTGTTCGATTACGATCTGGAAGCCTTGCTGTTCTTCAGCCAGATCCAGGAAGAGCCCGAACAGTTCAAGCTCGACTATTTGAGCGTACTCTCCGGCGGCAGCGTCATGGCCACCGCCAGCGTGCGCATGAAGGTGGGCGGTGACATGGTCTGCGAAGCAGCCACGGGGAATGGCCCGGTCGATGCCGTCTATCAGTGCATCAACCGCATCACAGGGTACGATCTGCGCATCGACAAGTATGAATTGAAGAGTAAGGGTGAAGGCAAAGATGCCTTGGGTCAGGTGGATATTGTTGCCGAGTATGAAGGGCGTAAATTCCACGGCATGGGGCTGGCCACCGACATCGTCGAATCTTCCGCCCAGGCGCTGGTCCATGTGATGAACAATATTCATCGCGCCTGCCAGGTGGCCGAGAAGAAAGAACAAATTTCGCAAAAATCCAAGTTGGAGACTATCTGATGACAGGAAGTTACAAGATTGCCGTACTGCCCGGTGATGGCATTGGTCCAGAAGTGATGGCCGAAGCACGCAAAGTATTGGCAGCCGTATCCACCACCTTTGATATGGGCTTTGAGTTCAGCGAACATGACGTCGGCGGCATCGCCATCGACAACCACGGTTGCCCGCTGCCCAAGAGCACCCTCGAAGCCTGTGAAGCGGCCGATGCCGTGCTGTTCGGCTCGGTCGGTGGTCCCAAGTGGGAGCATCTGCCGCCGAACGACCAACCGGAACGAGGTGCTCTGCTGCCCCTGCGCGGTCACTTCAAGCTGTTCTGTAACCTGCGCCCGGCCCAGATCCATCAAGGACTGAATGACCTGTCACCACTGCGTGCCGATATCTCCGGTCGCGGTTTCGACATCGTCTGCGTGCGCGAGCTGACCGGTGGCATCTACTTCGGTCAACCCAAGGGCCGCGAAGGCGAAGGCACCATGGAGAAAGCCTTCGACACCGAGGTCTATCACAGATATGAGATCGAGCGTATAGCGCGCATCGCCTTCCAGTCCGCCATGGTGCGTCGCAAGAAAGTCACCTCCATCGACAAAGCCAACGTGCTGCAAAGCAGCATTCTGTGGCGTCAGGTGGTGACCGAGGTGGCCAAGGAGTTCCCGGACGTGGCGCTGCAACACATGTATATCGACAACGCCACCATGCAGTTGGTGAAAGATCCGGCCCAGTTCGACATCCTGCTCTGCTCCAATCTGTTCGGCGACATTCTCTCCGACGAGTGCGCCATGATCACCGGCTCCATGGGCATGCTGCCTTCCGCCAGCCTCAACGCCGACGGCTTCGGTCTGTATGAGCCAGCTGGTGGCTCGGCCCCGGATATCGCAGGCAAGGGTATCGCTAACCCGGTGGCCCAGATCCTCTCCGCCGCCCTGATGCTGCGTTACAGCTTCAAGCAGGAAGCCGCTGCCCAGGCCATAGAGCGCGCCGTGGCTGAAACCCTGGCCGACGGTTATCTGACCGGCGATCTGCTGCAAGGTGTCGGCAAGCATCCAGTACAAAGCACCTCTGACATGGGTAGCCAGATCGCTGCCCGCATCCGGGAGATTTAAGTCATGGCCAAGACGCTTTATCAGAAAGTTTTTGAAGCCCACGTGGTCCACGAGGCCGCAGGCGAAACCCCTATCATCTATATCGACCGCCATCTGGCTCACGAAGTCACCAGTCCGCAAGCCTTCGACGGCCTGCGGGAGAAGGGACGCAAGGTGCGCCGCCCGGATCGCACCTGGGCCACCATGGATCACAACGTCTCCACCCAGAGCAGCGACATCAACGCCTCCGGCGAGATGGCTCGCGTGCAGATGCAGACCCTGATCCAGAACTGCAACGACTTCGGCGTCCCCCTCTATGGCCTCGGCCACCAGTGGCAAGGCGTGGTACACGTCATGGGCCCGGAGATCGGCCTGACGCTGCCCGGCACGACTATCGTCTGCGGGGATTCCCACACCGCCACCCACGGCGCCTTCGGGGCTCTGGCCTTCGGCATCGGCACCTCCGAAGTCGAACACGTGCTGGCCACCCAGACCCTGAAGCAATCCCGTGCCAAAACCTTGAAGATCGAAGTCAAGGGCAAGGTCGCACCGGGGATCAGCGCCAAGGACATCATACTGGCGATTATCGGCAAGACCGGTACCGCTGGCGGCACCGGCTATGTGGTGGAGTTCTGCGGGGACGCCATTGCAGCCCTGACCATGGAAGAACGGATGACCGTCTGCAACATGGCCATCGAGATGGGTGCCAAAGCGGGTCTGATTGCTCCGGATGAAACCACCTTCGCCTACCTCAAGGGTCGTCCCTTTGCACCCAAGGATGCCGACTGGGAGGCTGCGGTCGAATACTGGAAGACGCTCAAGAGCGACGACGGCGCCCAGTTTGATGCCACCATAGAACTCGATGGCGCCAGCATAGCGCCGCAAGTGACCTGGGGAACCAACCCCGGTCAGGTGATCGGTATCGATCAGCCGATCCCGGCCCCCAGCGATTTCAGTGATGCCGTCGCTCAGCACTCCTGCGTCAAGGCGCTGGAATATATGGCTATCGAAGCGGGCAAGAAGCTCACCGACGTCACCATCGACAAGGTGTTTATCGGCTCCTGCACCAATGGTCGCATCGAAGATATGCGCGCCGCCGCCGATGTCGCCAAGGCCGCGCTGGCCAAGGGGCAGAAGGTCGCTGCCGGGGTTCAAGCCCTGGTGGTTCCCGGCTCCCAACAGGTCAAGGCCCAGGCCGAAGCCGAAGGGCTGGACCAGATCTTTATCGATGCCGGTTTTGAATGGCGTCTGCCAGGCTGCTCCATGTGTCTGGCGATGAACAATGATCGCCTGCAACCGGGTGAACGTTGTGCCGCCACCAGCAATCGTAACTTCGAGGGCCGTCAGGGTCGTGGCGGTCGTACCCATCTGGTGAGCCCGGCGATGGCGGCTGCGGCTGCGATTGCCGGTCACTTTGTCGATATCCGCGAGCTGTAAGGAGAGCGCCATGCAAGAGTTCAAACAACATACCGGTTTGGCCGCGCCACTGGATGCCGCCAACGTCGATACCGACCAGATCATCCCCAAGCAGTTTCTGCAGAAGGTTTCCAAGCTGGGTTTCGGCAAGCACCTGTTCCATGACTGGCGCTTCCTGGATGACGCCGGCGAACAACCGAACCCCGAGTTCGTGCTGAATGCCCCGCGCTACGCCGGTGCCAGTATCCTGCTGGCTCGGGAAAACTTCGGCAACGGCTCCAGCCGCGAACATGCGCCCTGGGCGTTGGCCGACTATGGTCTGCGCGCCATCATAGCCCCCAGCTTTGCCGATATTTTTTACGGCAACTCGCTGAACAATGGCCTGCTGGTGGTGCGTCTGCAACCAGAAGAGGTCGATGCCCTGTTCAAGCTGGTGGAAGCCCATGAAGGCCAGACCATTACCGTCGATCTGGAACACAAGCAGGTTCGTGCCGGTGAGCTGTGCTTTGACTTTGCCATCGACGAGTTCCGTCGCTACTGCATCATGAATGGTCTGGACAACATTGGCCTGACCCTGCAGCACAGCGATGCCATCGACGCCTTCGAAGCCAAGCAACCCGCCTGGTTGTAAAACAACTGTCGAATGACATAGCACCAATACCAGAACGGCCCGCGAGGGCCGTTTCTTTATTCCCGCCGAAAATCGACGCTCGCAGGCTGTTCCAGCTCGATTTCATGCTCGGCGGGGCGGCAACGGGCGATGACCCGCCCGTCGCGGATGGAGTAGCGCACCGGCACCTGACGGCGCAGGGCGTCGAAGCCCGACTCGGCGGGCAAGATGATGAGCGAGCCGCGCTTGCCCTCCTCCAGCCCGTAATCATCCAGTTGCAAGGTGCGGGCGCTGTTGGTGGAAATCAGCCGCAGACTGTCATCGATCTCCTCATGGCCCATCATCTGGCAGACATGCAGTCCCATATGCAGTACTTGCAGCATATTGGCGGTGCCCAGCGGATACCAGGGGTCAAACACATCGTCATGCCCAAAGCAGACATTGAGTCCGGCGGCCAGCAGTTCCTTGACCCGGGTGACACCGCGGCGTTTCGGATAGTCATCAAAGCGCCCCTGCAGATGGATATTGACCAACGGATTGGCGACAAAATTGATATCCGCCATCTTCAACAGCCGGAACAGCCGTGAAGCATAAGCGCCATTGTAGGAGTGCATGGCGGTGGTATGACTGGCGGTGACACGCGCCCCCAGGCCATCGCGCTGGGCCAGCCAGGCCAGAGTTTCCAGAAATCGTGACTGCTCATCGTCGATCTCATCGCAGTGCACATCGATGAGCTTGTCATAGCGCGCCGCCAGCGCAAACGCCTTGTGCAGGGACTCCACCCCCAGCTCGCGGGTGAATTCAAAGTGCGGAATGGCCCCCACCACATCGGCCCCCAGTTGCAGCGCCTCTTCCAGCAGGGCTTCGCCATTGGGATAAGAGAGAATGCCCTCCTGGGGAAACGCCACCAGTTGCAGATCGATCCAGGGTGCAACCTCGGCCTTCACCTCCAGCAGCGCCTTGAGCGCCAGCAAGGAGGGGTCTGAGACATCCACATGAGTGCGCACCGCCTGAATGCCGTTAGCAATTTGCCACCTGAGGGTCTGCCAGGCCCTGGCCTTCACATCCTCGTGAGTGAGTTGCGCCTTGCGCTCGGCCCAACGCTCGATCCCCTCGAACAGGGTGCCGGAGCGATTCCACGCCGGTTGCCCAGCCGTCTGGGTGGTATCGAGGTGAATATGGGGCTCGACAAAGGGTGCGAGCGCCAATCCCCCTTCGCCATCCAGACTGATACCTTGGTATTCCAGTTTGCTGCTCATGGGTTCGATGCGAGCAAAACGCCCCTGCTCGATCAGCAGTTGCCAATAGCCCTGGTGTCCGGCCAAACGTAGATTGCGGATCAGCATGGGGTGGCTCCTCGATGGCTTTTTGTTGTGACCACCAGATTACCCGTGTGGCGCCATCAGTTCACCGGAAACAACACCAAACAGTGACCCCAAGTCGTAATCTGGAACGCGGCCCGCAGGCCGTAAGTCAGTTGCGTTAACGAAGGCGAGATAGCCTGTTGAGCCAACCGTTGGCGGCAGGGATGCCGCCATCGAGCCCCCATGGAAGGGTTTACGGCGAGTTGGCGAGAGAGGATGTCTCGCCTGAACCTCTTAACTGACCAGCATTAACCCGCAGGCCGCTATGGTGATACATCAGGTATCGCAGTCGACTCACTCCACGCGACGCACCAGCCACAGGTGTACCCCATAGGTGCCCTGATTACTCAGGGCCGGCTGCCTGGCCGCCAGAGAAAAGGTGTGTTTGAGATAGGCTTTGCCCTTTTCCGACGAACGAGACCAGAAGTAACCCTCGGGCCAGGAAGCCAGCAGAGTCTGCGATGTTCCATCGGCGGCACAAGGGCCCGCGTCGGTCAGGCTCTGTAGTTGGGACAGGGTCGGAATGGCCCAATCCCCATAACCGGCCAGCTCGTCGGCATTATTTTTTGCCAATCGCTCGACCCCTTGCCGCCAGTTAAAACTCAACAGCGACCCCTTCTGACAATGGTCCCCCTGCAAGCCTTCCGGGCAGCGACGCCACATCAACAGCGTCTGGGCATCAATCACAGTCTCTTCACCATCGGCCACGAAGCGCTCCGTATTCGGGTCGCAATTGGCCGCCTGAAGTGGTAGGGACAGCAGCAAGGGCAAGGCGAGGACGCCGAGTCGAAACAATTTCACACTGAGGATCTGCAAGCTCATGGGATTCACCTCCTGGCTATTGAACGGCAGCAGCAAACTCAGCCAGTGCAGGCAAGGCGTCGCCATTAAAATCAAATAGCGCCTGATTCTCCCAGGCATTACCAACATTGCCTGTGGTGCCGATATAGCTCATCCCCGCATCGGTCGCCCAAGTCGCATCATTCACCGGTAACCAATCCGGCTCCCAGTAGACAAAACCCAGCCCCTGCTGATTCGGAACTGCCGCAATACTGGTTTTGAGATCCTTCAGGAATTGTTGCTGCCCGGCCGGAGTGGCCGGATAGCCACCCTTGGTCTCATCAGTCGACGAGCCAAAGTTATTGCCCAGGGCGTCACCATTTTCCAGCGTGAAGGCATAGGCGGTTTCCACCACCATGACCGGTTTACCATAGCGGCTGACCATATCGTTCATGTTGGTCTGCAAGGCGCTCATGGTGCCGTGCCAGTAGGGATAGTAGGAGAGACCTATGATGTCGAAGTCCACATTCCGCTTGGTGATCTCATCAAACCACCAACGGAATTTGCTGTTATTCCCGCCCTCGGCCAGATGCAGTATGGTCTTGGCCGGCGTCGTCACACTGCCAGCGGATTCGGCAGCCCGCACCCCAGTCACACCCGCACTCAGCAGGCGGGCAAGCACATCAAAGCCCCCCACGGTTTCGCCACTGGCGGCCCAGTTTTTACCGGTTGGCCACAACATGCCGGAGTTGATCTCATTACCAATCTGCACATAATCCGGGGCTACCCCGGCGGTGATCAGTTGACCGACCACATCTTGGGTGTAGCTCTGCACCTGAGCCACCAGCTCATCGGTCGATAGCGCCGCCCAGGCCTTGGGTTTGAACTGCTTGGCCGGATCGGTCCAGAAATCGCTGTAATGCAGATCCAGCATGAAGGCCATGTTCTGCGCCTTGGCCCGCTTGGCCAAGCGAATCACCCGCGCCAGATCCGAATCCCCACCGCCGTATACCTCGTTGCGGCTTGACTTGGGATCGACCCACAACCGCAGTCGCACCAGGTTGACACCATGGTTCTTGAGTAGCGGTAGCAGATCCTCAGAGGTGCCATTCTGCTGAAAGGTGCCCCCCGCTCGCTCGACGGACTCCAGCATTGAGAGATCCACACCGCGTACGGCCAGACGAGTACTGTTTCCGCCCCCGGAGTTGTGGTCATTCCCCCCTGAGCCACCATTAGAAGTACCGCCACCGCCGCAGCCGCCGATGCACAGAGCCGAGAACAGGAAGAGTCCGGACCAGCAGGTACGGAACGGTCGGGTAAAACGGGTGGTCAACATGATGATTTCATCCTCAAAGTGATCCGTTTCCTGCACGAGCAGAGGCAGGAAAATTCAGGCTAGAAAATAGCAGTGCGTCCCGCAAAAAACAGTGATAGCGATTACACTTGCTTGCTTTTTCACGTTGAAAATGGAGTATTAACTCTTAATTGTTAAGCGAATGACGTATCTGATTCCCGTCTAACTTCGCAAGATAAGGCCCTGAATGGGGCTTTTTTGCTATTTTTAGATCAAAAAAATGGCAACCTGAAGAGATGACGCTTCAGATTGCCAAACAGCGGGTCTTGCAAAATGGTTCCGAGACAAACTATAGCGGTTACACTAAAGCAAGGGAAACCGTTTTCATCGCATTAGTGATCCAGATCACCCAACTCAAACCAGGCTTCCAGATCCCGACGCAGATTGTCCGAACGCTTGCCAAAGATGGCCTGCACTTCGTGGCCGACGATCACCACGCCGATGGCACCGAGCTGCTGCAGCTTGCCGCTGTTCACCAGGCCTAGCGCCTTGACCTCGACCCGCAATCGGGTCAGGCAGGCATCGAAACTGAAGATATTGTCCTTGCCCCCAAAGGCATCAATCAGCCCGAGAATACTGGCCTGATCGATTGTATTGCCCTCCTCCGTTTCGCTGGTTTTCTCCCCCAGCGCCAAGGCAAACAGTCGTTTGAAATCCTGAATTTTTAGCATACCCATCTCCTTGTGTGCTCCACTCTTAGCTCCGTATCCGGAGAGAAAAAAGCCCGCCGAAGCGGGCTTGATGATTAGGCGAGACGGCGACTCAAGACCCTGCAACCATAGGCCGCCAGATGCAAAGAGCCGGTCACGGCTAGTCCGGTTGTCATCTCGATATACTCGTCCGTCAATGCCACCGTCTTGGGAAGGCCGGTGTAGTTCTGTACGAACACGAACTCCTGCTCGCCATCGGTGCGGCGCTGGGCAGTGACCCCTTCCGGCAACTCGGTGGCCAGCGCCTGGGGCAGTTGCAGATCGCTGGCCAGCTTGCCGAAGAAGGCGCGCTGGAACGCCAGATCGTTGCGCGATGCCACATAGTAGGCCTTACCGGCACCGTGGTTGTTGACCGTCACCGCAGGCTCGCCGGCGTAGAAGTCGCTGCCATAGGTGGCCAGCGCTTGCGCCCCTTCGAGCTGGATGCGTTCGCACAGATGGGTGACCTCATAAGGGCCCGCCAGCTCCAGTGCATTACCGTCAATGCCGCTGATGCTGTTGGTCTCATGGTCATACAGGCCATCGATCTCTTCGGCCCAGATCCCCAGGATCGGCCGCAACGGACCGGGGAAGCCACCGAGATGGCACAGATCCGTTTCATTAACGATGCCGGTCCAGTAGGTGGCGACAAAGTTGCCACCGGCCTGCACGAAGGCATCGACCCGCTCGGCAAAACCGTCGCGCACCATGTACAGCATGGGCGCGATGACCAACTGGTATTGGCTGAGATCGCAGTCGGCATTGATCACATCGACCGCAATCCCCTGCTCCCAGAAGGCGCGATAATGTTCGGCCACTGTCTTTTCATAGAAGAGGCCGGCGTTGCGCGGCCCCTGGGCATTGTCCATGGCCCAGCGACTCTCCCAATCGAAAATGATGGCGACCTTGGCCTCGACCCGGCTGCCGACCACGGCATCCAGTTGGCTCAGTGCCAGCCCCAGGGCTTCGACCTCACGGCCAACCCGGGTATTGATATGGCCGACGTGATCGACCACGGCACCGTGGAACTTCTCCACCGAGCCACGGCTCTTGCGCCACTGGAAGTACTGCACCGAGTCAGAGCCATGGGCCACGGCCTGCAACGAGGAGAGAATATGCATGCCCGGTTTTTTCAGCTTGCTGATGGGCTGCCAGTTGGTCAGGCTCGGCGTCGACTCCATCAGGAAGAACGGCTTGCCGCCCTTGAGGGTGCGCATCAGGTCATGATACATGGCGGTATAAGCGCCCAGGGTGCAGTCATCTTCGGCGTTGTGCCACAACGGATAGCTGTCCCAAGAGATGAAGTCGATGACCTTGGCCAGTTGCCAATAGTCATAGTCATAGAAGTATTCCATGAAGTTGGTGGTGGTCGGCAGAGCCGCGTTTTCCACCTTCAACGGCTTGATCTCTTCGGCACAGAAGTCGCAAACCTGGGCGGTATTGAAGCGCTTCCAGTCCAGATTCAAGCCGTGGATGGAGACTTCGCCCTGGGGCGCCGGGGACTCAATCTGTTGCCAATCGGTGAAGGTGTGGCTCCAGAAGGTGCTCCACCAGGCCTTGTTCAGGGCATCCAGCGAGCCATAGCGTGCCTTGAGCCAGTTACGGAATTGCTGTTGGCACAGCTCACAATGGCATTCACCACCATATTCATTGGAGATATGCCAGGCGATGACGCCCGGGTGCTTGGCATAGCGCTTGGCCAGCGCGGTATTCATCTGCCGCACCTTTTCCCGGTACACAGGCGAGGTCAGGCAGTGGTTGTGACGGCCACCATGCAGTGCCTTGACCCGCTCCTTGCTGACGCGCAGCACTTCCGGGAACTTGGTCGACAACCAGGCCGGACGTGCACCGCTCGGCGTGGCCAGAAATACATAGATCCCATTGGCATACAGGGTATCAATCACCTGATCCAGCCAACCGAATTCGTAACGCCCCTCTTCGGGCTCCAGACCTGACCAACTGAAAATACCGACTGACATGACGTTGCAGCGGGTCTGCTTCATCATCTCGATGTCTTTGCTCAGAATATCCGGGTTATCCAGCCACTGATCCGGGTTGTAATCGGCGCCATGCAGCAGCACGGGAGCCTTGTCGCTTAACGGGGGAAACTTGAACATGCCACTCCTCCAAGAGAAATAGAGACCACAGAGCTTGCAACCAGATCCAGGCCCTGGCGGCTCTGGAGATGACTGCAAAAAAAACGGCATCCGGCACGGAATGGTTCCCGGGCCTGAATGCCGTCTGGCGAAATTAGTTAAACACCTTCATGGAAGGCAACACATGACCCTGGCAGTCAAACAGCGACTGGTTTTCCCGGGCATTGCCCTCTTTCCAGTCATCGTTGTTGTACTTCATGCCCGCCTTGGTGGCCCAGGTTGCGCCCGGAGTCGGTAACCAAGCTGGCTCCCAGTAGAAGATCCCCTTGCCGCGATTGCCCTGAACCTCGACGATGCTCTTCATCAGGTCGTGCAGGAAGTCGGCCTGCCCCTGTACCGAGGCCGGGTAACCGGCATCCGCCGCTTCCTTGGCGCCAAAGTTGTTTTCGGCGTTGTCACAGTTGTCTGTGGTGTAGCCGTAGGCCGCTTCCACCACTATGACATCCTTGTTGTAGCGCTTGCTGATGTCATCCATGTTGTACTTGAGGGCGCTGATCGGGCCGTTCCAGTAGGTGTAAAACGACAGGCCAATCACGTCGAACGGCACGTCGCGCTTGGTGATTTCATCAAACCACCAGGTGAAAGTATCGTTCTTGGTCCCTTCGGCCAGGTGCAGCATGATCTTGACGTGGTCTTTGGCGTCTAGGTTTTCCTTCACGCCACTGATACCGGCCTTGAGCAGACCCGCCAGACGGTCGAACTCGCCGCCATTCTGGCCCCAGCTCTTGCCTTCCGGCCACAGCATGCCACCGTTGATCTCGTTGCCGATCTGTACCATGTCGGGCAATACACCGGCCTTCTTGAACTCGGCAAAGGTACTCTTGGTGTAGTCGTGCAGCGCCTGAGTCATCTGCTCGATGTTCATGTTGGCCCACGCCTTCGGCTTGTTCTGACGACCCGGATCGGTCCAGAAGTCGCTGTAGTGGTAATCCAGCAGGAACTTCATGCCATTGGCCTTGGCACGCTTGGCCAGAGCAATGGTGGTCGCCAGATCGCTGTTGCCACCACCGTAGCCATTACCGGCCGCATCCTTAGGATCGTTCCACAGCCGCAGGCGAATGTAGTTGAAGCCATTTTCCTTGAGGATCAGCATGGCGTCTTTTTGTACGCCCTTCTCGTCATAGAACTTGCCACCATGCTTCTCGACTTCCGCCAGCATGGAGACATCGGCGCCCTTGATAAAGTCGGAGGCCACTTGCACCGGCTTGATGGTGACGGCTTCAGCAGCCTGCACACCCAGCGGCAGAACCATGACTCCGGTCGCCAGCATGGCGGCCATCAACAAACTCTTTTTCAATTTCATCATTCACATCCTGTCGGTTGAATTAGCCCTTGGTCCCGCCAGCGGTCAGGCCGGAGACAAAGTACTTTTGCAGTGAGAGGTAAAGGATTGCTACGGGCACGGCGATCAGCACGGCACCGGCAGCATAGGTGGTGTAACTCGCCCCCATTTTCTGGGAGACCAGGTTGTACAGGCCGATGGGCAGCGTGAACTTATCCGGGGTCCGCAAAATGGTACTGGCCAGAATGAAGTCGCCTAAAGGACCGGTGAAGGAGAACAGCGCCACCACCGCAATGATCGGCTTGGAGAGCGGCATGATGATCTCGATGAAGATGCGGAAGTTACCGGCTCCATCCATGCGTGCTGATTCGTCCAGATCCTTGGGGATGGCGTCCAGATAACCCTTCATCAGATAGGTATTCATCGGGATCATGCCGCCGACATAGACCAGCACCAGTGCCAAGTGGCTGTTGATGAGACCCAGCATCTGCGCCAACACGAAGATGGCAATCAGCGCCGAGAACTGCGGAATCATCTGCAACAGCAGGAACAGCATCAGGCCGTTCTGCCGCCCGCGGAAGCGGAAGCGGGAGAAGGCGTAGGCGGTGAAGCTGACACTGATCAGGGTCAACACCATGGTCAGGAAGCTGATCTTCATCGAGTTCCAGTACCAGGCGGCGTAATCGATCTGGCCGTTGAACAACTCCTGATAGTGCAGGAAGGAGAAGTTATCCGGAATGATCGAGGTGTTGAGCAGGCTGCTGCCCGGATTCAACGATGCCCCTATGGTCCAGACCAGCGGATAGATGATGATGATGCTCACCGCCGCCAGCAACAGATAGGAGAGGCTCAGGCGGATGAAATTACTCTTTTTGACGCTGTGTTTACTACTCATGATCCGCTCCTTAGGCCATGTCGTCTTGCTTGAAGGAGTTGGTTGCGCGGAACTGCCACAGCGCGATACCGACCACAAAGATGGACAACAAGATGGTGATACTGGCCGCAATCGCATATTGGGATGACGACATGGTCAGCTTATAGATCCAGGAGACCAGAATATCCGTCCCGCCCGCGTTGGAGCCCATCACCGCAGGTCCACCGTTGTTGAACAGGTAGATGATGTTGAAGTTGTTGAAGTTGAAGGTGTACTGAGTGATGAGGATCGGCGCAATCGAGTAGAGCACCAGCGGCAGCGTGATGGTGGTCAGCTTGTGCCAGGTGGTCGCACCGTCGATGGTCGCCGCTTCGTACAGATCATCCGGGATCGCTTGCAACACACCGGTCGTCATGGCGAACACAAACGGGAAGCCCAGCCAGGTCTGCATCAGGATCAAGGCGGTCTTGGTCCAGAACGGATCTGTCATCCACTCCTTGGGGGAGATCCCCAGTGAAGCCAGGATGCTGTTGTTGATGACACCAAAGGTTTCGTTGAACATGCCGGCAAACACCAGGATGGTGACGAAGCCCGGCACCGCCCACGGCAGTATGAGGATGGTCCGGATCAGCGGCTTGAAGCGCAGATCCTTCTGGTTGACCAGTATGGCCAGCAAGACGCCGACCGAGCACTGCAAGGTGGTGGCGATCAGGGTCCAAATCACGGTCCATTGCAGCACGTCGAAGAAGGTGGAGCGCCACAAGTCGAGACGAAAGATGTTGAAGAAGTTCTTCAGACCGACCCAGTCCACCAGTTTGGCCGGTGGCGTGTGGTACAGGTCGTAGTTGGTAAAGGCGATGGAGAAACCGAAGATGATCGGGAACACCACCACGAACACCAGCAGGATGAAACCCGGGGTGATCATCAGGTAGGGGAAGCCTTCGCTCAGCAGCAACTGATACTGCTTGCGGACGCCCACCAGTTCTATGCCCTGATCCCGCTTGCTACCGCAGAGGTAGGCATCGCGAATGCTCCAGTAATAAACCCCGACACCGAAGGTGGCGATGATCAGGCTGATGACGCCCTTGGCGAGCAAGAACACAGAATTATCGCGCGGCAACTCAGTTCCCAGGGTGAACAAACCCCAGAAACCCATGTGCAGAAAATCACGGAAAACACTGTAAAAACAAGCCAGTAGCACGAAGAAAATCGCGCCTTTGACGACCTGCTTATTATAAATCTGGCCAAGACCAGGAATCAGCGATAACAACACCGCTATCTTGGCATGGTGGGTTTTTGCACCGATCTGCGCAACACCGCTGGAATCGATAACCACAATTCACCTCCTATCCATAAAGAACATGGGTAACCTCAGACGAGCCAGCTACCCATGTTTGCAGAGCACGATGCTACGACGCGTTATTCGTTATTGGCGTGGTTTGCTTCGATCTGCATATTGATGTTTTTCACGGCCGCTTCGAGAGCAGCTTTGACGTCTTGCTTGCCAGTCACACCCAGTTGCAGCGCGCTGTTAGCCGGTGACCAGACTTCGCCCATTTCCGGTACGCTTGGCATCGGGATGGCATAACCCGCCTGAATGGCCACGGCACGAGACTTCTCATCGTTCTTGATGATGGGGTCATCGATCAAGGACTTCACTGGCGGGATTTCGCCGGTCAGCTGGAAGCGGATCTTGGCGTATTCCGGTTGGTTGATGAACTCGACAAACTTCTGCGCCATCTCTTTTTGCTTGGAGTAGGTGGAGATGCTGTAACCCTTCACGCCCAGGAAGGAGCGCATATGCTCGCCATTGGGCAGCAGCGGCAGCGGTGCCACACCATAGTTCACACCGGCATCCTTGTACGGCTGGAAGGCCCAAGGACCCGTGATGACGGCAGCTGCCTTCTTCTCGGTGAACAGGGAGTCGATGGCATTGGCGCCGGTTTCACCGACGATACCGGCCGGGAACAGACCATCGGCGTAGAAGCTCTTCAGGAATTTGACCGCATCAACGGAACCCTGATTCGCCAGCCCCAGATCCTTGACGTTCAAGGAGCCGTTGCCGTTCTGCCCGAAGATATAACCACCCATGCCGGAGAGAACGCCGAAGGAGTAGTAGATTTCATCAAACTTGGCGAGCAGACCATACTTGCCGGCTTTGCGTTGATCCTTGGAGAAGGCGATCAGATCGTTAAACGTCTCCGGAGCCTTCGGCAGCAGATCCTTGTTGTAGACCAGAACAATGGTTTCTACCGCTTTGGGGATACCGTACAGCTTGCCTTCATAGGTCTGGGCATCGACGGCTGGCTTGGTGAAGGTCGCCAGATAGGCCGGGTCGCTTTTGATTTCGGAGATCAGCCCCTGCACCACGGCAGTACCCACCTGGTCATGGGGCAACACCAGTACGTCCGGACCGATACCGGCCGGGCCGTCGAGGCGCAGCTTTTCGATCTGCTGGGCGTAAGGCATTTCCTGTACCTTCACCTTGACGTTGTACTTGGCTTCAAACGCCTTGATGGCGTCGGCAATCCCGTTGGACTTCTTGATATCTTCCCATACCAGCAACTCGCCATCGGCGGCCATGGCCGCTTGATTCAATGCACCGGCAATACCCAGTGACATCATGACGACAGCGGTTAATGTCTTAATCTTCATCATTGCTCCTTGATCCCTGTTTCAGGCGAAAAACGACGCTCACGATTACAACCCCGATAGCCCCTCAGTTGAGTGTGTCGTTTTCACTAACACGTCACACCGTTTACCCAAGTTGCTATCGCATCACTTATTGTTTTTGCATTCTGACCGGTTCCGGCAGCATCCATCTTGGTTAAACCAACAGACTTTACCGAGTACCCATCCATTAACTCATTGACCACAAAGCAGTTAGAATTTTTGCTCTGCAGTAAACTCTGGCGACTGTTCAAGCATTCTCTTGCCAGCGTCCCTGCAACAACCAGCGCAGAGACGCTCAATTGAAATTAGGGTAACGATTACACCAGATGTGATTACGTTAAGCGGAGCGCGCCCTGTCTGCCAGTAGCATATGCAAAGGCTGTGATCTCATGCACAAAAGCAGCAGTAGTTAGTGCAAGCGATTACACAACATTGTTATATTCCGTCTCATCGCAGCAGCGAATGGTGGCGAATTCCAGCATCTCGGGCTTGCTCCTGAATGCCGAAGTCGAACTTCCGATGGACGCCAAGTGTCAAGTCACCGACACGAAACATTCAGGTAAATATATTATTATCAAGGAGTTAAGTTAGATGGCGAGTATCAGACTGAATAATGTCATCAAGCGTTTTGGCAAGAATGTAACGCTTCATAACGTAAATCTGGATGTGGAAGATGGGGAGTTCACCGTATTCGTCGGTCCGTCCGGCTGCGGCAAATCTACCCTGTTGCGCATGATCGCGGGACTCGAAGAGATATCTGATGGTGAGATTGCCATCGGTGATGTGGTCGTCAATGATGTGGCCCCTGCACATCGTGGTGTCGCCATGGTGTTCCAGTCCTATGCCCTCTACCCGCACATGACAGTCGCCGAGAACATGGGCTACGGTCTCAAGGTCAACGGCGTCCCCAAAGACGAGATCCAGCATCAGGTCGGCATGGTGGCCAAGACGCTGCAACTCTCTCACCTGCTGGATCGCAAACCGAAACAACTCTCCGGTGGCCAGCGACAACGGGTCGCCATCGGGCGCGCCATAGTGCGCAATCCCAAGGTGTTCCTGTTCGATGAACCCCTCTCCAACCTGGATGCCGAACTGCGGGTCGAAATGCGCCTGCACATCGCCAAGCTGCACCAGGAGCTGAAAACCACCATGATCTATGTGACGCACGATCAGGTGGAAGCCAT
Organism: Aeromonadaceae bacterium; assembly: GCA_963677375.2. Classification (GTDB taxonomy): domain Bacteria; phylum Pseudomonadota; class Gammaproteobacteria; order Enterobacterales; family Aeromonadaceae; genus Pseudaeromonas. Next base: position 111,476 of record CAXXIF010000019.1, on the reverse strand, counting down.
GACGCTGGCCGACAAGATTGTGGTCATGAACTACGGCAAGGTGGAGCAGGTCGGCTCACCGATGGATCTCTACTACAAGCCGGTGAACCAGTTCGTTGCCGGATTTATCGGTTCGCCGAAGATGAACTTCCTGCCGGCGAAAGTTGTGCGCTGGTCACCCAAAGAGATCGAAGTGCGGGTCGCCGATCAGCTGCAGCTCAAGCTGCCGATCGAAACCAGTCAACTGGCTGAAGGCAGCAGCATCACCCTGGGCCTGCGTCCGGAGCACGTGCTGCCTGAAGGCTTCGGCATTCATCTGGCCTTTACCTGTGAAGTGGTCGAGCGCCTGGGCAACAGCACCTATCTGTTCGGCCAGTGCTGTGGCATCGATAACTTCAAGCTGCTGCTGGCCGGTGACAATGCCTACAAGCCCTATCAGCAAGTAGACGTCTTTTTCACCCCGGAGCACTGCCTGGTATTCAATGCCGAAGGTCTCCGTGTAAGCAAGTAAGCGTATCCGTGTAAGCAAGCAAGTCTCATGTGCAGAGATGTTACCCCCACGTTGCCCCCGTACTCCGGGGGCTTTTTTTGCGTGATATTCCCGTTTTGTGCTGATGGCAGGTGCCGATGAGAGTGCGACGACAGCGCTTACCTGAACCATATGTATCCACACCCACGCCAGGCTAGACCAGGCCAGGGTGCTCCCGGAGTGGAAATGAGAGCAGGATCGCAACCCGTCAATCAGGATCTAGGGTTCCGCCAAAAAGCAATGTAACGCACATCACCAATAGTGTAAGTTTTACACGAACTCATGCAATAAAACCTGTAAAACCCAGTTTACCCTGATAGCGCCCCATGGTTAAACAACGAGCACTAGTAAAATTTGTTCAATATATACAGTGAAATAATTGATAAAACGTCGAGTCATCGTCTTTAGTCCTTAGACGAAACAGGAATGTAATCGATATCAATGGTGATCAACATGAAAAGCATTTCAATCATTCAGCGCATCGTCTTTGGCTTCGGATTCATCATGGTACTGATGATACTGGCCGTGGTGATGGCCCTGCATTCCGGACAGCAGCTCGCCTCCCAGGTCGATATCCTGGCCCGCGAGGTGGCGCCAACGCTGGTCCAGAGCCGCTCGGTCACCCGCGACCTGTTTTTGCAGGATAAGGAATTGCACAATCTGCTGGCCCAGCAGGAGAGTGACAGCGTCAACAACGGCAAGGCCAAACTCCAGCACTGGCAGAGTGCCTTCGAGCAGGATCTAAAGACACTGGGACAGAAGGCGCGTCAGGACTCTCGCATCCTGAAAAAAATCGCCAGCCTCAAGGAGCAGCAAACCATCTATTGGCAGATGGCCTCGCAACTGGTCGATAGCTACGCCATCAATCTGGCCAGCCAGCAAAAAATTGCCGGCAACAACACCCTGACCGCCAACAGCAAGCGTCTGCTGGCGGATATGGCCATGATGGTGGCTCCGCTCGGTACTCATTACACCGTCGGTCTCAGTCATAACCTGGCCAACAACCTGGAATTACTGGTCGATGCCTCCCTGGAAGCACTGAAACAGAATGATGCCCTGCTGGTCGGCAAGCGTCTGGCTTCCAACCGCCAGTTAGTGACCAAGTTGCAAGCGCAACGCAAAGAGCTGGCTGCCGAGCTGCTCAAACAGGAGAGCGCCTTCGGCGGCAGCATCGAGTTCGAAGCGGGCGTGGGCAAGGCGCTGGATCAACTGCTGGCGGATACCTCGGGAGAAAACGGACTGCTGGCCCAGCATCTGCGTCTGGCCGAAGAGAGCGCCCAGCTGCGCAACCAGAGCGAACAGGCCACCCGCATCATAGATGCCGTCCTCGGTGAATTGTCCGAAATTGATACCGCCATCGATCAACAGTTGCAGAGCCGGGTCGACGGCTCACAGCAGGTATTGGTGCAGCTTAAATCTGTGCTCTATATCGGCCTGGCCATCTCTCTACTGCTGGCCGCCCTGGTGCTGTGGCGGGTCATCGCCTCCATCCGCACGCCGATGCAACAGACACTGCGCGTGCTCACGGCCCTGAGCCATGGCGACATGACCTCAACGCATCGGCTACACCCGTGCCGATGAGTTTGGCCAGTTGGCGGTGGGCATCAATGGTCTGGCTCAGGAGATGAGCGCCATGCTCCATCAGGTGGTACAGAGCGCCAACGAGCTGGGAGCCGTCGCTGACCGCAACCTCTCCACCCTGGAGATCACCCACCAGCAGTTGGAACAACAGCGCACCGAAACCGCAGGGGTCGCCGCCGCCATGGTGGAGATGGAACACACGGTGGGCGATGTCGCCAGTGCCGCCCATCACTCCTTGCAATCTGTGATGGAAGTGACCCGTCAGGCCGATGAAGGGCGCGCCATGAACGAGAGCACCATAGGCCGCATCAACCAGCTCGCCAGCCAGTTACAAGGCTCGCAGCGGGTGATCGAAGAGGTGCATGGCCTGAGCGTCAACATCGGCGGCATTCTGGATGTCATCAGCCAAATTGCCGAACAGACCAACCTGCTGGCGCTGAACGCCGCCATCGAGGCCGCTCGCGCCGGGGATCAGGGGCGTGGTTTTGCCGTGGTCGCCGATGAGGTGCGCAATCTGGCCCGTCGCACCGCCGCCTCCACCTCGGAGATCCAGGCCATGATCAGCGCCCTGCAATCCAGTGTCCGTCAGGCGGTGGACGCCATCCGCGGCAGTGGTGAGGTGATGGCCACCTGTACCCTGGATAGTGAAAACACCAAGCAGAGCATCAACTCCATCTCCGACGCCCTGCAACAGATTGCCGATCTGAGCAGCCAGATTGCGGCCGCGGCGGAGCAACAGCAATGCACCAGCGCCGAAATATCCAGAAACATGAACAATATCAATGATATTGCCGAAACCAACCGCACAGCACTGGAGCAGGTTGGCAGTACCAGTGGGCAACTGCAGCAACTCTCCCAGCAGCAGCAGACTCTGGTGCAGAAATTCAGTCTCTAGACCCTCGGGATGGCGGTCTGCCGTCATCCCGAACGGCTCGCTGAACCGCTGCCGGAGCGGCGGTTCAGCGAGCCGGGATCAACCCCGGCCTCATCACCACTGTTTAGCGTCCAAGTAACGAGGAAACCTTATGTTCAAGAAGATGATGTTGGCTGCTGGCCTATTATGCTGCTCCCTGCCCCTGCTGGCGGCGGATGCCGATAGCGCAGAAACCCGTGCCCTGTTCCTGCGCGGTGAGATGAACAACTGGGAAGCGCCCAAAGCCCAGCAACTGCAACAAACCGAAGCCGGTGTACTGAGTGCCAAGGCCGAACTACAAGCCAGTCATGGCGCCTACAAGTTCAAGTTTGCCGATGAAAAATGGAAAGGCGACACCACCTATGGCGTGTTCGACCCCACCAGCAAGGTCGAGCTGGACAAGCCAGTGGCCATCAAATCCGGTTACCAGTGGGGCGACATCAAATTTACCCCGCCCGCCGATGGCACCTATGAATTCGTCCTGGATCGCCGCGACGCCAGCAAACTGCAGGTGATCGTCAAAAAGGCAGGCTAAGGGCAACCGCAGCCCGCTTGCCAACGGGCCTGAGCGGTTTGGCTCAGGCCCAATGTACCGAATCCCTGCTTCATCTCACCAGGGATGCACAACCCCGGCAGCTCGCGCTGCGATTGACTGCATAAGCCAGCGGGATGGCTTATGCAGTCAGGCTAGAGATCAACACCCAGCCTGACCAGATGACCCATAGAGGTCAAAACAATATACATAACAGGAGGTTGCAACATGAAATTCAAGTTTACAGCTCTGAGTTGTCTGGTCATGGTACTCGGCGGGCTTTATCACGCCGAGAGTCAGGCTATGGCCAAGGGTGCCGATGTTAGCTGGTTGACCCAGATGGAGAAGTCCGGCAAATCGTTTTATAACGACAGCGGCAGCAAGCAGGATCTGTTCCCCATCCTCAAGGCCCATGGCATGAACGCCATCCGGCTGCGGGTCTGGGTTAATCCCAGTGCCGGCTGGAGCAACATCACCGATGTGGTCGCCAAGGCCAAGCGCGCCAAGGCTGCCGGGTTCGATATTCTGATCGACTTCCACTACAGCGACTCCTGGGCCGATCCGGGTCAACAGAACAAACCGGCGGCCTGGAGCAAGTACACCTTCGATCAGCTGATGTCGAACGTCTATTGGCACACCTATAACTCGCTGGTGACGCTAAAAAATGCCGGCATCACCCCGAAATGGGTGCAGGTTGGCAACGAAACCAACAACGGCATGTTGTGGCCGGAGGGCAAGGCCTCGGCCAACATGAAGAACTTCGCCTGGCTCATCAACAGTGGCTATGACGCCGTCAAGGCGGTCAACAGCGCCACCAAGGTGATCGTCCATCTGGCTAACTGTGAAAACAACAGCCTTTACCGCTGGATGTTCGACGGCCTCAAGGCCAACGGCGGCAAGTGGGATGTGATCGGCGCCTCCATCTACCCAACCCAGACCGGCAACGGTGACTGGTTCGCCATGAACAACAAGTGCTATGACAACCTCAGCGACATGGCGACCCGTTACAGCAAGGAGGTGATGATTGTCGAAGTCGGCATGCCTTGGGATGATCCGAAAAACAGCTATGACACCATCGCCGATCTACTGAAAAAGATGACCTATATCCCCAATAACAAGGGGCTGGGCGTCTTCTACTGGGAGCCGGAAAGCTACAATGGCTGGCAAAACTACAGCCTGGGGCTGATGGATAACGCCGGTAAACCGACCTGGGCCATGGATGCCTTTTTGCTGAACTACTAACGCTGGCATGCCCTCAGAATCAAGGCGGCCGAGGCCGCCTTGTTATCATTCATCCCGGCCGCCTATGGCAAGCCGCGCGACAAGCGCTCCAGCTCCCCCTGCGCCTTGAGCCGATCCAGCGCCTGCTGCCACTGGGCTATCTCGGCATCGGAAAAATCCGGCGAGGCGGCGATATAGAGATCCGACTCCACCACCTTGACCGCCGTCTGCTGCAGGGCATCGGCCGGTAACCCCATCTGTTTGAGCAGATAGCGCACTCCCAGTGGCGAATCGCTGATCGCCAGCTCGGCCCGACCACGCAGCAACTTGCCATACACCTGTTTGCTGCTGTAGGCGCTGGCATCCAGGTTGGTAAAGCCGGCGGCGGTGAGGATATTAAACACCAGCCCGGCCTGGCGACTGGCGATCACTGGCACCGCCTTGGCATCTTGGAGGGTGCGGATCTGCAGCGGGCTGCCGCGGCGCTGATAAAAATAGATGGCATCACGGCCTATGGGGCCGATCCACTTGTAGCGAGTCTCCCGCTCCGGGGTGCGAAACATGGAGAACATCATGCTGCGAGGCCGGGACTCCAGGGCCAGTTTAGCGCGCTGGCTCGGGTAAACCTGGATCGGATCGCGGCGCCCCAGCTCTTGCTGCAAAGCCTGCACTATCTTCACCGAGACCCCGGTTAAGTGCCCCTGTTCGACATAGTTGTAGGGCGGCCACTCCTCGGTGATGAAATTGATGGCGGCCTCGCTGGCCAGAGGCTGCGCCATGCCAAGGCCCGGCACACCTGCCAGCCCTAGTCCTAGCCATAATCCGAGCCACCACCCCTGAAGTCTCATCCCACCCCCTGCCCGTGTCGTCCGGCCCCCATGGATGCCGGAATCACGACGCTATCGAGTGCTGAGTATAGGTCAACGTCCTGTTCTGAACGACGCTCAGATCCAGGATTTCGTTCCTGCTGGTTGCGGCGCTGCCGGAGGGGGGCTGGCCCCGGTCGGCCCTAGCACCGGCCTGTCCGCCGTGTAGCTCGGCAGACCGGCTCGAGTTTGGGTGAATAAGGGCATGAGCCCAATGCCATAGGATCGATACGTCCCCGCGTAGGTCGGGCTTGAGTCGGGCGAAGCCCGACGTTTACCGCGTGATAATACGGTGCAATTGAGTCATCGCTTGATCCGGTTCCGGTTTGGGCCGGTTCCGCCCTGGTCAGCAATCGCGATTTGCCAACCCGCTGCTGGCGGAGGCGGGTTAAGGACCGAAGCCGCGGTCCTTAACAATCCTGCGGCTGGGCGTATGCCGACTGTCGGGAGAGCCCCGCGCTGCGGGCTGCCCTCCTCCGGACGGGAGCCACACGCCATCCATGGCGTGACGCTCCCTTTTGCGGTCATCCTGACCGCGCACCGGCTCCAGTCCCCCCGCCGCCCGACCCGACAGACGGCGCTGGCTTTGGCGATCAGAAACCCAAAAATCCGATCCGTACGATCAAATTGTGACTCAGGCCATGTGAATCCGTTTTTCATAAAGGAGAAACTGAGGTAGCGTGAAAACAAATTACTCAAGGTTACTGCTTACAATAGCATTAACGTTTAGATGCTCAATTAAACCTCAGGAGTAGAATATAAATATGAAAATTAGTAAGTCTCTATCCGCTCTATTTTTACTTCTGAGAGAAATGGAAGCTGAAAACAAGAAATTTGGTGTTGAAGAAATACTAGAAGCCACAAAATGGAAGCCGGCAACATTTAAAACCTACTGGATAAAAGGGCAACTGGCTGATTTTTTAAGTGAAACATCAGATGGAAAATATGAGGCATCGAATTGCCAACTAATTAATGAAGTTGAGTTCGCAAAGTTATTGTCCCAAAGTAAACACAGAAGAGCCTTAGGCCACAACTGTCAATCTAAACTCGCAAAGGCTTTGTTATCAAAATCTAAGGATAATATGCTACTTGCCTTGGAGTTATATAACAGGCCATCTCTAGAAAACAGAATGGATGCTTTCGTAATGTGTTTTTGTACTGCGTGGGAACAATTTTTAAAGTCAATGATCATTGAAAAAGATGGTGAAACATCCATATTTAGACGCGGAAACAAAAAGGGACTTAAAGAGACAATTTCCCTGCGTGAATGTCTAGAAAAAACTTACCCAGCAAGTTCTAATGTGCGAAAAAACATTGAGCAAATAATTTTCTTTAGAGACCAGGCCGTTCATCTTTTGATGCCTGAGATACAAGGAATAGTTTCAAGAGTATTCCAATCCGGAGTATTAAACTACACATCTAAATTTGAAGAGTTCACAGAAATCTCATTTCTAAACAATAGCCACGCAGGAATGATTTCATTAGTCGGCGAATTCAAAAGCCCTCCAATATCAATAATGAAATCCACATATGGCGACATCGCCGACGACATATTAGAGCTTGCATCCGAGCTTGAAAGAGATGTGAAAGGTAGTAATGATATAGAATTCGCTATACCTCTAAACGTTAAACTCGTTTTCGCTACTAACGATGAATCAGGGGCAACCATTACACTTGCTAGAGCAGAAGATGGTATTGAAGGGTTGAAGAAAGCTCTTGTAATTGAAAAGCCAATTGATCGTTCTAGCACACATCCATTCCTTCAAAAAGATGCAATAGAAGAAATAAATCGGAGGCTCCATGAGCGCTACGATGATGTAAAGCTACAGAAACATTTAACATGCAAAGATAAAAACACAAAAAAGCCAGTCATAAACCGGAATTGTTTCGACGCTGTATCACATAAAAACAACTGGAAAAAATCCAACAACAAATACCACTACGAAAACAAAAACCCTGAGTATCATTATTACTCATTAGAGCTTGTTGAGGAGTTCATCAAAAAAATAATGGAACATGAACAATATTTGGTAAACACAAAAAGGTCTTATAACAACCAACCTAAGAATTCATAACCGAAGGACTCGAACTGTACAATTCCAGTAATCACCTGATACCGGCCTCAAATCGGTGTCTCGTTGCGCGATTTTAAAACCGTAGGTGCGATTAGCGAAGCGTAATCGCACGCATGTTATAGCGAACTTGAAATTGGATCGGCAGAATATCGAAAATATACAGCCTCACCTCTTTCTGGATTATTCTATGCCAGGTATTAATGGGGCCTTAACCCTTCCGTACATGGCTCCTCCATGGCGCCGCAACTACACTCTTGGGGTCAACATTGTTTATTGATGATAAACAGACACAAAGGAGATGCAAATGAAGCGCATATTGCCTGTATCCCTCTTGGCTATTGTCACATTCGTGATAGCAGGAGGCTGTTTTGGAGCCGAAAACGTCAATGTAGCCATCACTGATTTCACCTTCCAACCCAAAGTTTTAACAATAAAACCCGGTACCACCGTGAATTGGATAAATGAAGACGGTGCGCCGCACACAATTACCAGCAATGATGGCACCTGGGATTCTGGGAAAATGAAAAATGCCGCTACCTACCATCACCAGTTTGATGAAATAGGTACCTTTGAATATCACTGCACCTATCATTCATCGATGCAAGGAACCGTGGTCGTTTCTCCATGATGGGGTTTATCGAATCTGAAATTCAGTCATAGGAGCTTGGGTGCTTCTGGGCAAGAATCGGATCAACCCAGCTATGACTCCTATCAGTGACACCAAAACTCCAAGCCGTCTACCGGGCCGGGCGTAGGCGGCTTCAGCCGTTCAACAGTGGGCGTGATTTTACTCCCCCCAATTTAGCGCCTGCAGTCTAAGGAATAGTAGGTGCTGTCTCTGGGTTCATTGGAGATATTCGGATATAGCAGTGTCCCTGACATCACCCCTTCACATCGCATGCCTAGTTTTAACATCACCTTGCCGGATGCTTCATTCTCGATATCGTGGGCTGCCCAAAGGCGGTATATATTGGGATGTTCATAAAAGTATTCGATAAGCGGTTGCATGGCTTCGGTCATCAGCCCTTGATTCCAATATTTTTTCGCCAGCACAAAGCCAAAGTGGGCTTTATACCCTTCGAGGCGAAAATCAATCATGCCAATGGCTTCTGACACTTGCTTGGAATACAAGACAAACATCAAGCTGCTCTTGGTATTCGCGTTTTCAATACAATATTGAATCCAACGTTGCGTCTCTTTTAATTCTTTATGCGGCCGCCAGGTCAAATACTTGGTAACTTCGCCATCCTGCGCATAATTTCTGAAGATATCGGCTGCATCCTCCACGCGCGGATGCCGGATCATCAATCGGTTGGTTTCAAAATTCACTTTTAATTCCCTTTTCAAAGCCAGCTATGAACATCAACACTAGTGTCGCATGCCGCAAAGGCGTCCGGCCAAGCCCGGCAGGCAACTTGCACTTTTTGAGTCCATAGGCTAGCGCAATCCCGTTTCTGAGCAAATAGCTTCGTAAGGGAAACGTGGGAGCTCTTCAGTTTTTGTGCATTAGACAGAAGCGAGATGGCGTCAACGAGAGCCAGCACCATATTTAGGCCGGGCGTTGGGGTGGCAGGGGCCACCTAGAGTTGACCCCATGCCGGCTCCGGCAGCGACAAAATATCGGCACCACGCCCCCAATCCCTTATTGGGCCGCCTCCGCGAAGGTCTTGAGCCCCGGCAACGCGCGGCCCTGGAAGTCAAACAGCGTCACGTTGTCCCACTCATCCCCGGCTCCAGCCTTCCAGCCTGCACCCGCCTGCGGAATAAAATCCGGCTCCCAGTAGATCACCCCTTCGCCGCGGCCGTGTGGCACCGCCTTGACGGTCTGCCACAGCGCCGTCAAAAACTGTTGCTGGCCTTGTTGCGTCATCGGATAGGTTTCGGAGCCGGTGCTGGTATAGATGTTCTTCTGACTATCGCCGTTTTCGCTAGTCCAAGGGTAAGCGGTCTCGACCACGATCACTGGCTTGGCATAGCGCTGGCTTAAGTCGTCCATATTCTGTTTCAGATCCGCCAGGGCACCATGCCACACCGGATAGAACGACAGGCCAATCACATCAAAGCTCACACCGCGCTCCTGCATGGCATCAAACCAGCGACGGCAGCGGGCATTGTCACCACCGGCATCCAGATGCAGCACCACCCGCGAGCTCGGTGACACCTCCTTGACGGCACGGGCACCGGCCTTGATAAAGCTGGCCAGATTATCCCACTGCTTATCCCCCTGCGAAACCCGGCCCAGCGGCCAGAGCATGCCGTTGGAGATCTCATTCCCCACCTGCACCTCGGCGGGTGTCACTCCGGCCTCTTTGAGCTGCAGCATCACGCCCCGGGTAAAGGCGTACAGTTGCTCGCTCACCGCGGCCGCATCCAGCTTGCGCCAGGCCACCGGCATGCTCTGCTTGCCCGGATCGGCCCACCAGTCGCTGTAGTGGAAGTCGATCATCACCTGCAGACCCACCGCCTGTGCCCGCTTGGCCATGGCGACCACATGGGCCGGATTGTTGTAGCCTTCAGGCCCGCTCTGATCGGAGGGGAACTCGGTATATTGGCCCGGTTCGTTCCACACCTTGAGACGAATGCGATTGACGCCATTGCGCTTGAGGATCAACAGCAAATCTTCGGCCGCCTTGGCATCCTGGTCATAGAAGGTGGCCCCGGCCGCTTCGAGTTGCGGCAAATGGGAAATATCGGCACCGATAATTCGGGACGCTGGCGCAGCGTACGCCACTGCAGTGGTAAACAGCCCCAGCAACATGCTGAGAAAGAGAGCTTTCATCCTGTCTCCTGATAATCCATTCATCTGTTGTACGGTTCGGATTGGACAATAAAAAAGGGAGCCCAAGGCTCCCTGTTTCGTGCAATCGCTTACCACCAAGCTTCCGCCTGGATACCAAAGTTCATGGTGTTGTCGTCTTGGCCACCATTGAAGGTGTTGTCGTGTTTTGCATCCTTCAAGTAGGTTGCATAGACGCGCAGTTCAGGGCGCGCCCAGAAGCCTGGGCCTGCAGACCAGGTCTGAGCCAAGGTGTACTTCTGACCACCCGACTTATCTTCAGAACCACTGGTCCACGTCTTGGTTGTATCGAAGGTGCCGACTTCCAGCACCGTCTTGGTGATGTCAGTCCACGCATAGTAACCACGAGCGACAGCGGAGAACATTTCGGTGTTGTCATGCCAATCTTCAGTCTTGTCAGCCTTGCCGTAGGTGAAGACATGGTTGATGTAGAATTTATCGCCCAACGGAATATCACCGGCCCAAATGACACGGTAACCCTTGGCATCCGTTGTATTGTGCCAAGCGTCATACCAGCCACCACCTTGGGAGACCATGTTTTGCGCCATGCCCTTCTCTGCATACTGCAGCACCAATTTTTCATTGATACCTGAGCCGGCGAAGAACTGGCTCATTTCAGCGGTCAGCATGGCGCCGTTTTTGGCATCAAAGTTTCCACCGACTACATCTTGGGCGTCGGTCGGATTGGGCATCGCATAACTGATACCGACTTCACTCCAGGCACCTTCCCAAGGCTTCATGCCCGCATAGCGCAGATCCAGGTAGTTAATGTTCAGCGCATCATTGGCAAGATTGGAGCCCATGCCAGTCGCATCGCCACGAATCCAGGCCACGGAAATAGCACCCGGACCGGCTTGCACGTTTTCAATACCCGCACCGGCACCTGAGATATTCCAGTACTTGGTATCGATGATGTGCAGATCATGACGTTGGTAGTAACGCTTACCGGCCCAAACCACAGCATCCGGCTTACCCGCGATCAAACCCTTGGCCTGAATATTGAACTGGCGCAAAGCAAAGGTTGCATCGTTATTGCCACCCGTGGCTTCCCAGTCATTGGAACCGTCAGAGTTCATACTGAACATACTGTCTACATAAAAACTGGTGCCACCCTTGTTGTACAACTCCTGACCCAGACCGATTTCGGTATAGGTATCAGCTTCGTTACCCAGACGCCCGACATAGGGAATCATCCAGCTTTGAGTTGCGCCATCTTGAGACACACCCACGCCAGAGCGGAAATAACCGGTAAAATTCACCGCCGAGGCGGATGTAGCAGTCAGCGCCAGAGCAATTGCCACAGAGGTCGCAAGTAGTTTTGCTTTCATAGACATTCCTTTATTCATCCACTTACTTTGAGGGGTTTGAGTCAGAACACTTAAGTAAACGCTTTCACTAGCGTTGGGGAATTATAGGAAGTTAGTGAGACGAAATATCATGATACAACTCACAAAAAGCGATCGTTACACGATAAAGGCCCTTCAAATCATCATAAACACAGCAACAACATAAGATAACTAATTGATATAAAATGAATTATATAAGCGAGAATGAAGTGGGATCGATTACACAAATCTTGCATTTATCCTACGACCATGAACGTCTCTTACCCGATAAGCCCCTCGATAGTCACTTTTTATCGGTTTAAAAAACAAACAAATATCGAGCCTGGCAACCCCAACACAGAGTCGGAATGCCAAATACACCTCAGAACTCAGACCCATCTCATGGGGTTCGAGAGATTATTGCGCTCAGATGGGTACTTGTGCCGATCAAGGGGGACGGGGGATACGCAAGCCATAAAAAAAGCAGGGCCAGGGCCCTGCTCGGATCTGTTCGTGACGCCACGACTCGGATGGAGCAATGTCGACTAGCCGCGCGATGACAGATTGCTGACCGAGTGACGACGCACTAGGGTCGGACTGAACATATTGGTAATTTCCGGCAGCGGGCTATCCTGGGATAACGCCACCGCCAGTTCAGCCGCCTGGGTCGCCATAGCCGCGACCGGATAGCGTACCGTGGTCAGGCGGGGTCTCAGATACCGGGCGATCAGCACATCATCAAAACCCACCAGCGAGATATCCTGCGGTACTTCGATGCCATTATCACTGAGCACTGACATGGCGCCTGCGGCCATGGAGTCGTTGTAGCAGACTACGGCAGTCATGTTGCGGCGTCCGCGTCCCAGCAGTTCAGTCATCGCTGCTTCGCCCCCCTCCTCATTGGGGGAACCCCGGGAGATCAGACGCTCATCCACCGCGATGCCATGCTCCTTCAAGGCATCCAGATAGCCTTGCAAGCGATCATGGGAGTCGGAGATATCATGGTTGGAGCAGAGAAAACCTATTTTCTGATGCCCTTCCTGGATCAGGTGACGAGTTGCCAACCAGGAACCATGGTGGTCATCCAGCGCGATACAGCGGGATTCATAGCCCGGCAGTATCCGATTGATCAGCACCATGCCAGGGATGTGGCTCATCAACAGGGATAAGTCGTCATCCGGCAGCATCTTGGCGTGTACCACGAGACCCGCACAACGGTGGCGGATCAGCTGCTCGATGGCCTTTTTCTCTTGCTTGGCATCATGGTAACCGTTGCCGATCAACAGGAAGTTGCCGGTAGCCTGTGCCACCTGCTCCACCGCCTTGACCATGGTACCGAAGAAGGGGTCAGAGACATCCGCCACTACCAAGCCTAAGGTTTCGGCACTCTGGTGCGCCAGTGCACGGGCATTCGCGTTGGGGTGATATTTCAGCTCGGCCATAGCCTTAAATACTGCATCACGAGAAGCCTGACTGGCCTTCGGTGAATCATTGATGACTCGGGATACGGTCGCAACCGATACACCCGATAGCCGTGCGACGTCCTTGATTGTTGCCATATTCTTATTTACCCGCAGAGTGCTCAGAAACAGTAGGCGTTCAAATGAGTCAAGAATCTTACCGACGTTCCTACCTGATTACACTGCATTTTATCGAAAACCAGCCCGACATGTGCGCATAAACTCACATAATTCGTTCATTTACACTAACGTTACACTCAGCAATGTTCACAAAACCGACAACTCCGTTGTTTTTTGATTCTTGTCACACTATTTCGCAGAAAATCACTTCCAAAAAGCCAAACTCGCGCTTAAATTTAGGGTAATCGATTACACAAGAGCGACGGCAAGCCAATCCTATGCCCGTCAAGACCCGTGAGGAGTCCTTCATGTTACGAGTATTAGTCACCGGCGGCACCGGTTACATCGGGAGTCACACCTGTTTACAGTTGATTGCGGCGGGTATGACCCCGGTTCTGCTCGACAACTTCTGCAACAGCAAACCCAGCGTCATGGCTCGCATCGAGCAACTCTGTGGTCAGCAACCCACCCTGTATCAGGGCGATATCCGGGACGCGGCCCTGCTGGATCAGATCTTCGCCGAACAGGCCATTGATGCCGTCATCCACTTCGCCGGGCTCAAGGCGGTGGGTGAATCCATGCAAAAACCGCTGGAATACTATGAAAACAACGTCAGCGGCACCTTGGTGCTGCTGCAGGCCATGCGGCGGGCCAACGTCAAGAATTTCATCTTCAGCTCCTCCGCTACCGTGTATGGCGATCCACAACAGGTGCCAATCACCGAAGAGTCCCCGACCCTGCAGGCCACCAACCCCTATGGTCAAAGCAAGCTGATGGTGGAGCTGATGGTCAAGGATTTTGCCCGCTCGGCCCCTGACTGGTCGCTGACCCTGCTGCGTTACTTCAATCCGGTCGGCGCCCATCCAAGCGGCATCATGGGTGAAGATCCGCAAGGCATTCCCAATAACCTGATGCCGTTTATCGCCCAGGTGGCGGTGGGCCGCCGGGAACAGTTATCCGTGTTTGGTGGCGACTACGCCACTCCGGATGGTACCGGTGTTCGCGATTACATTCATGTGATGGACCTGGCCGATGGTCACGTCGCGGCACTGAAGACCCAGCAGGATCAGCCCGGCGTGCATATCTTCAATCTGGGCACGGGTGTCGGTTACAGCGTGCTGGAGATGGTAGCCGCGTTTTCCCGTGCCTGTGGCCGCCAACTGCCCTATGTCATCGTTGATCGCCGCCCCGGTGATATCGCCCAGTGCTGGGCCGATCCAGCCAAGGCCCGCCAGGAGCTGGGGTGGCAGGCCAGCCGGACGCTGGACGACATGACCGCCGATACCTGGCGCTGGCAGTCCCACAACCCGAATGGTTACCCCGACGCCTGCTAGTCCATGCGCATCCAGTTCAAGTTCAGTAAAAGGAAATGAATATGTTGTTCGAACCAACCGATCACCCGCACCGCCGCTTTAATCCGCTCAAAGGCGAGTGGATTCTGGTCTCCCCGCACCGCGCCAAGCGCCCCTGGCAGGGACAACAGGATGAGCCGGACCGCACCGTGCGCCAGCCCCATGATCCCACCTGCTTCCTGTGTGCGGGCAATACCCGGGTGACCGGAGATGTGAACCCCGACTATTCGGGAACCTTCGTCTTCACCAATGATTTCGCCGCTCTGATGGAGGATACCCCGGAAGCCCCCCTCAATCCGGACCCGCTATTCCAGCTGCACAGTGCCCGCGGCACCAGCCGAGTGATCTGTTTCTCGCCGGATCACAGCAAGACGCTGCCGGAGCTGTCTGTCCCGGCGCTGACCGCCGTGGTCGATACCTGGTGTGAACAGACCCGCGAGCTGGGCCGTGACTACCCCTGGGTCCAGGTGTTTGAAAACAAAGGCAGCATGATGGGTTGCTCCAACCCCCATCCTCACGGCCAGATCTGGGCCAACAGCTTCCTGCCCAACGAAGCCGCCGCCGAAGATCGCACCCAGCGCGCCTATTTCGCCGAACAGGGCTCCCCCCTGCTGCTTGATTATGTGCAGCGCGAACTGGCTGATGGCAGCCGCACCGTGGTGGAAACCGAATTCTGGCTGGCCGTGGTTCCCTACTGGGCGGCCTGGCCCTTCGAGACCCTGCTGTTGCCGAAGTTTGCCGTCAAGCAGTTACCCGAACTGACCGAAGCCCAGCGCACCGATCTGGCGCTGGCGATGAAGAAGCTGACCAGTCGCTATGACAACCTGTTCCAGTGCTCCTTCCCCTATTCCATGGGCTGGCATGGCGCCCCCTTCAATGGCGAAGAGAACCCGCACTGGCAGTTGCATGCCCACTTCTATCCGCCCCTGCTGCGTTCCGCCAGCGTGCGCAAGTTCATGGTCGGTTACGAGATGCTGGCCGAGACCCAGCGCGATTTGACCGCCGAACAAGCCGCCGAGCGCCTGCGCGCCGTCAGCGATATCCATTTCCGTGAACAAGTTTGAGGTTGCCATGAGTATCCAGTCCCTACAGCAGATCACCCAGTCCGTTTTCCAGCAAGTCTTCGGTTACCCGTCAAGCCTGGATATCCAGGCTCCGGGCCGCGTGAACCTGATTGGTGAACACACCGACTACAACGATGGTTTCGTACTGCCGTGCGCCATCGACTACCAGACCGTGATCAGCGCCTCGCCGCGCCAGGGCTCTATTGTCCGGGTCGTGGCCGCTGATTATCAGAACCAGCAGGATGAGTTCGATCTGAGCGGGCCTATTGAAGCCCATCCGGACTACCTGTGGGCCAACTATGTCCGTGGTGTCGTCAAGTACCTGCAGGAGCGCGGCTTTGCGCTGGGTGGTGCCGATCTGGTGATCACCGGCAACGTACCGCAAGGTGCCGGTCTGAGCTCCTCCGCGTCCCTGGAAGTCGCCGTCGGTCAGGCCTTCAAGGCGCTGAACCATCTGGAGATCAGCCAGGCGGATATCGCCCTGAATGGTCAGCAAGCCGAGAACCAGTTTGTCGGCTGTAACTGCGGCATCATGGACCAATTTATCTCCGCCCTGGGCCAAGCCGGTCATGCTCTGCTCATCGACTGCCGCAGCCTGGAAACCCGCGCCGTCGCCATGCCCGCCGGTGTGGATGTGTTGATCGTCAACTCCAACGTGCGTCGGGGTCTGGTCGACAGTGAATACAACACCCGTCGCCAGCAGTGTGAAACGGCAGCCCACCATTTCGGGGTCAAGGCGCTGCGGGATCTGACTCTGGCCCAATTCGAGGCGCGCGCTCAGGAACTGGACCCTGTGGTTGCCCAACGAGCCCGTCACGTCATCACCGAAAATGCCCGCACCCTGGAAGCCGCTGACGTGCTGGCCCGTGGCGATCTAGCCCGCATGGCGGTGTTGATGGCCGAATCTCACGCCTCCATGCGCGATGATTTCGCCATTACAGTACCGCCCATCGATACCCTGGTGAGCATCATCAAAGAACAACTGGGGGCTCAAGGCGGTGTACGCATGACAGGGGGTGGTTTCGGCGGCTGCGTCGTGGCGCTGGTACCGTCGGCCATGACGGCCTCAGTCTGCGCCGCGATCGAAGAGCGCTACCCGCAAGCCACTGGCCTGCAAGCCACCCTCTATATCTGCCAGCCCTCGGCTGGTGCCGGGAACATGTGAGGTCAGCATGAAGGCTCAATCCTGTACGGGTGACACTCTGACGTGCCACTCCCATGCGAGTACCACCTATGCGGATGAGCCTCGGCTCATCCGTCTGGAAAATCGCACTGGCATGCAGATCACCCTGATGGATTGGGGCGCAACCTGGCTCTCCTGCCAGGTTCCCCTGGCCTCGGGTGAGCGTCGGGAAGTGTTGCTCGGCTGCGCGCAACCGGAAGCTTACCGCCACCAGCAAGCCTATCTTGGTGCCATGGTCGGCCGTTACGCCAACCGGATTGCCGCTGGACACCTACCCCATCCCGAGGGGGACCGACAACTGGCCACCAATCAGGCAGGAAACCTGCTGCATGGTGGCCCGCATGGCTTCGACAAACGTCGCTGGCAGGTGCTGGAACAATCCGCGCAACAGGTTCGTTTCGGGTTGCATTCAGCCGATGGGGATCAGGGTTTTCCCGGTAATCTGGATGTAGAGGTGATCTATCGGCTGGATGAGGACAACAGCGTCAACATCGAGATGCGCGCCCGTACCGACGCCCTGACTCCGGTCAATCTGACCAACCATGCCTACTTCAACCTGGATGGCACCCAGAGCGACGTCCGCCAGCACACGCTGCGTTTGCGGGCTGACTTTATGGTACCAACCGATGGCCACGGCATTCCGCTCGGTCCCCTGGCGCTGGTGGATGGCACTTCGTTCAACTTCAATCAGCCCAAGCGGCTGGCCGCTGATTTTCTGGCGGATGAGCAGCAGCAAGGGGCCAAGGGCTACGACCATAGCTATCTGCTGGACCGGACACTGGGCAGCAACAACCAGGCCGCAGCCGAGCTGATATCCGCCGATGGCCAGCTCAGCCTGCGGCTTTCCACCAGCTTGCCCGGGTTGCAGCTCTATACCGGTAACTATCTGGCGGGGAACCCCAGCCGGGAGGGTGGTGACTATGCCGACTATGCCGGTGTCGCGCTGGAGCCGCAGTTCCTGCCCGACAGCCCCCACCATCCGGAATGGCCGCAACCGAGCTGCTGGCTGGAGCCGGGAAAACTGTTCCAGCACCACATCCGCTATCAATTCGTTTGAGGCGTTGCCACACTCACAGGGCCGATTTCGGCCCTGTTTTTTAGTCCCTCATTCTCGAATCAGGAGTTGCCATGACTGCCCCCTACCAAGCCAGTGACCAACGTTACCAGCAACTGCCATACCGACGTAGCGGCCAGCATGGCTTGCGCCTGCCCGCCATAGCGCTGGGTCTGTGGCACAATTTCGGCGGCGTCAACAATCTGGAAACCTGCCGCAGCCTGCTCCGCCGCGCCTTCGATCTGGGAATCACCCATTTTGATCTGGCGAACAACTACGGCCCGCCGCCCGGCAGTGCCGAATCCATGTTCGGTACCCTGTTGCAACAAGATCTGCGCCCCTACCGGGATGAACTCATCATCTCCAGCAAGGCCGGCTACGTGATGTGGGAGGGTCCCTACGGCGATGGCGGCTCCAGCAAGTATCTGTTTGCCAGTTTGCATCAGAGCCTCAAGCGCACCAAGCTCGACTACTTCGACATTTTCTACCATCACAGACCCGACCCCACTACCCCGCTGGAAGAGACCATGGCCGCCCTGGCACTGATGGTGCGTCAGGGCAAGGCGCTGTATATCGGCCTCTCCAACTATCCGGCCGGGCTCGCCAGCCGCGCCGCCGCCCTGTTGCGCGATCTGGGCACGCCGTGTCTCATCAACCAGCTCAAATACTCCATGCTGGAACGCACCATAGAGCCCCAAACGCTGCACGCCTGCGCCGAAGCCGGTATGGGCTGTATCGCCTTCTCGCCACTGGCGGGCGGCCTGCTCAGTGACCGTTATCTGCACGGTATCCCAGCCGATTCCCGCGCCGCCAGCGCCAGCCCCTTCCTGCAGCCGGACCAACTGACACCGGAGCGGCTCGCCTTGCTCCAACAGCTACACACCATTGCTCAGGAGCGTGGTCAAAAGCTCTCCCAGATGGCCTTGCAGTGGGTTCTGCGAGATGCCCGAGTCACCTCGGCACTCATTGGTGCCAGCCGGATCAGCCAGATTGATGACGCTGTGGCCGCCGTGCAAGCCCCGGAACTCGATGCCCAGACACTGGCGCGCCTCGAACCCTTGCTAGCAGTCTGAAATCGGTTCACCAGCTCTCTTCCCTTGCACGCCCAAGCCGCAGATTGCTCCGGCGTGCAACCCGCTTTACTCTCCCGACGATTCTGCGGCTTAGCCGCAATAAATCACTGAAATAGGAGTGGTTTATTGACCATTTATTGATTTGTCGGCGCAGGCTCGGTCACAATCAGGCGCTATGGCGATAAGGCTGTGTTTCCCCCTTGTGTGGTGGCTGTTTTTTATTCGGGAGTGTTGGTTATGAGTGAGATTCCACCGGTCAAACACCTGTGGCCTAATTTCTGGCGACTACTCAAACCTTACTGGGCGTCGAAAGAGGGGCGTAAGGGCTGGGTGCTGTTGTTGCTGATCCTGGTTCTGACGGGTGGCAGCGTCTATCTCGCCAAAGCGTTTAACAGTTGGTACAACGACTTTTATAACTCCATGCAGAACTACGATCTGCCCGGATTCCAAAAATCCTTGCTGCTGTTTTGTGGTCTGGCGACCCTGCACGTGGTGGTCTCGGTATACCTATCCTACTTTCGGCAAATGCTCAGCATCAATTGGCGCCGCTGGCTGACCGACCACATCATGGAAACCTGGCTGGACAAAGCCAACTATTACCGCCTGCAACTCACGGATACCAAGACCGATAACCCGGATCAGCGGATCGCCGAGGATATCAATCTGTTCGTCGCCAATACGTTGGGGTTGTCCCTGGGCATACTGACCGATTTAGCCATGCTGGTCACCTTCGTCACCGTGTTGTGGACGCTCTCCACGCCGCTGGATTTTCAACTACTCGGCCATGCTATTCATCTGCCGCAAGGCTATATGGTCTGGATGACGCTGGGATACGCCATCATGGGCACCCTATTCACCTTTGTGATTGGTCGTCCGCTGGTGAAGCTGAACTTCAATCAACAAAGGTATGAAGCCGATTTCCGTTTCTCCCTCATTCGTCTGCGGGAAAATGCCGAATCCATAGCCCTGTACAAGGGTGAGGAAGAAGAAGGCAAACTGCTGGGTGGCCGCTTCAGTCATGTGGTTGGCAACTACTTCCAACTGATGCGCCGACAAAAAAAATTGGGCTTTTTCACCTTTGGTTACAACCAGGCAGCCGTCATTTTTCCCTTTATTGTCGGTGCCCCCAGCTACTTTGCCAAAGTGATCCAACTCGGTGGGCTGATCCAGATTTCATCCGCGTTTGGTCGCGTTCAGGATTCACTCTCCACGCTGATCAATAACTTTGTTGGATTGGCGGAATGGAAAGCGGTGGTGGATCGTCTATCCACCTTCCAGCAAGGACTGGCTCATACCCAGAGCTTGCCGAGCATTCAGCCCGAATATGTCGGCGAGCAGTTGCGTCTGCATGAGCTGACGGTGAATCACCCACAGAACGGCGCCCTGATGCAAGCCGCCAATTGGCAACTGAACCCCGGCGAGTCGCTGCTAATCCAGGGGCCGTCCGGCTGTGGCAAATCCACCCTGCTGCGTACGCTCGCCGGTCTGTGGCCCTTTGCCCGCGGTGGCGTCGACTATCCGGCTGAAGGAGGCGTCCTGTTCTTGAGTCAACGTCCCTACCTGCCACTGGGAACATTGCGGGAAGCCCTGTGCTATCCGCTAACCCCGCAGAATGATGCCATCCTGCTGCCGCTGCTCAATGCCGTGGGCCTGAAGCAAATGGCGTTCCGTCTGGATGACCAGGAGCTGTGGTCGCACATGCTGAGTATCGGCGAACAGCAACGTATTGCCTTTGCTCGCGCTCTGCTGGTCAAACCGGGGCTGTTGTTTATGGATGAAGCCAGCTCGGCATTGGATGAAACCAGCGAGGCAAGCCTGTATGCCCTGCTGAAAGAACAACTGCCACACAGCATCCTGGTCAGCGTCGGTCACCGCAGCACACTGCAACCATTCCATAACCGTCTGCTACGCTGGCAAGAGGGTGGCCATTGGCAATTTGCCTGATGGTCGTTCACTGAAGGTGGAGGTGGCTGGCCCTGAGTCAGCCGCCATCCTTCGCCGGGAGGTTCCTGCTTGAACACCAGATCCATAAGGGCTTTTATCAACCGGCCCCCCATACTCGGCGCCAGTTTGTTACTGCTGCTCCTGCTGACGCCGCTTCCGGGCGAAGCGCGGCAGTTGAGTTTCAGCCGCGACGGTCCGACACTGCACTATCGTTGGCAGCCACCGGCGACCAACATCGCCGCGCAGGACACCACAAACAACGCCGCAACCAGTGGCACCAAGGGGCAACCCCAGGAGCTGACCCTGACCTTGCCCGCCCAGAGCGAGCTGCGCTTCTTTCGGGCCTGGCGCCCCGATGCCGTTCGCCGCACCCTCTACACCCGACTGCTACAGAGTGCCCGCCAGCAATGGCCGGAGGTTCGTTTCGAACTGAAGCAACAAGATCCCTGGAGCCTGGCGATCCATCCCCAAGATCCGGCCCAACTCCCCGCCGTGCAACAGTGGTTGGCTGCGGAGGAGAAAACCCAATTCGAGGCGCTACTCAAAGAGAGCTATCAGATCATCGGCCAGGACGCCTTGGGGCAAGCCGGTATCAAACCGGATCATGTACGCATCATAGATACCAGTAGCAGCGAGCTGGGAGATGTAGCTGAAGCCTTGCTACAGGCGGCTGGAGGGGAACAGGTCGAGCCTCGACAACTCCTGGATTACCTGTTGGCCTTTGTGCAGTCGATCCCGTATAACGCCCTGCAAAGCACAGATGGGGAACGGGGAACCGGTTTTTTATTACCGCGGCAGGTGCTGGAGAACAATCAGGGAGACTGTGATAGCAAGGTCGCCCTGCTGGCCAGCCTGTGGCGCTACCTCAAGCCGGAGATCCCCCAGGTGCTGTTGTTTGTGCCCGACCACGCCCTGCTGGGCGTAGCCCTGCCCGCACAAGGCAATGATGAAACTGTGGTCGCAGCGGGTTATCCCCTGCTGTTGGTCGAACCTACGGGTCCGGCCGAGTTACCGGCCGGACACATTGGTGCCGAGAGCCGACTCTATATCAAGGCCGGCAGCTATACCGCCGAGCCGGTTCAGACCACAGACACAAATTCGACACCCAGTCGATAAACGGCGTTATATGGAGCCACTCGCATCACCCGGGCCTGAGCCTGGAATGGGGGTAACAGATTGCTGCTGGTCGCCAGACTCACCAGCAGTTCATCCCCCTCCTCGATGCCCTCTTCTTCCACCTCAATCGACATACCATTGGCACTGAGATCCCGACAGATCCCCACCAACCGACGCTCGTTATGGATCACAGTGACAGGAGCATCCACCACCATGCGCATGAATGTTCGTCTTTCCTTACTATGGTCTGTCAGCACAGAGCCTCCTTATTGCCACCACTAGCCGCCTTGGGCTGGCATTGTTGAACAAACGTTAATAGAATGAGGCCGTTTTCAAACGGGGTGCGGGCGTCCGCTGAGATCATACCCGGGAACCTGATCCAGTTAGCACTGGCGGAGGAATTTGAGACGACATCGCAACCCTCCATCAGGAGTGGCTCAGATGGGACGCCTGCCGACACACATTACAAGGAGTCTCGACGTGCGCTCTCTACTCTTACTCTCCACCCTGCTCGCTACCACCTCGGTCATGGCCACAGAACATCTGACCATCTACACCTATGACTCGTTTTCCTCGGATTGGGGTCCCGGCCCGAAAATCAAACAGGCCTTCGAAAAACAGTGTGGTTGCCAGATCGATTTTGTGCCACTCGAAGACGGAGTAGCGATACTTAACCGTCTGAAATTAGAGGGGAAGCACACAAAAGCCGATCTGGTCATCGGCATGGATGAGTCCATGCTGGCCGACGCTCGCCGCAGCCAGCTGTTTAGTCCGCATCAGGTCGATATGACTCCGCTCGCACTTCCCGGCGGCTGGCAGGACGATACCTTCCTGCCGTTTGACTACGGCTACTTTGCCTTCGTCTACAATGGCGACACGCTGAAAAACCCGCCCAAGAGCCTGGGTGAACTGGCCGCCCGTGCTGATTTGAAAATCATCTATGAAGATCCACGCACCAGCACGCCGGGTCAGGGTCTGCTGCTGTGGGTCAAGAAGACCCAGGGCGACCAGGCCGGCGCGGTGTGGCAGCAACTGGCGAAGAAAACGGTCACCGTGACCAAGGGCTGGAGCGAAGCCTACGGCATGTTCCTCAAGGGCGAAGCCGATCTGGTGCTCTCCTACACCACGTCGCCGGCCTATCACCGCCTGGCCGAGCAGAAGCAGCAGTATCATGCCGCCCTGTTCGACGAAGGCCACTATCGTCAGGTGGAGGTGGCGGCTCAGCTCAAGCATGCCAAGCATCCAGAACTGGCCGCCCGCTTCCTGAAATTCATGCTCAGTGATGAGTTCCAGAGCCTGATCCCGACCGGCAACTGGATGTATCCGGTGACCAAGGTGGCACTGCCCGCCGGGTTCAACCAGAACGAACTCCCGGCCAAAACCCTGAGTTTCTCCGAAGCCGAGATCGCCGCCGGACGCAAGAGCTGGTTGCAGGAATGGCGTGGAGCCGTGAGTCAGTAATGACCCGAAGCGCCCGAACATGAGCATGCGCAACCCATCGCAATACCGCGTCTGGTGGTTACCGGGTTTGGTTCCTCTGCTCCTGTTATGTACCTGTGCGCTGGGACCGCTCCTGGCGCTGCTGCATGCCGGGGGCTTGGGCGCGGCCCCGCTGTGGCAAGATGCCTACCTGCGCCATGTGGTGCAATTTAGTCTGTTGCAGGCCGGGCTCTCCACTCTGTTGAGCCTGGGTCTGGCAATCCCCGTGGCGCGAGCGCTACATCGCCGTCACTTCCCGGGCCGTAGCCTGCTGTTGCAACTATTTGGTATCTCCTTGGTGCTGCCGGTGATCATAGCCCTGTTCGGGCTGGTGGCCGTCCATGGTCAACAGGGGTGGCTGCCACGCCTGCTGGCCTGTGTCGGCATCCATACCGGCAACTATCTGTATGGGCTTGGCGGCATACTGCTGGCCCATCTGTTCTTCAATATGCCGCTGGCGGCGCGCTGGCTGCTGTTCTCCCTCGAAACCATTCCCGCAGAAAACTGGCGCTTGGCCAGCCAACTGGGGATGAACTCCGGCACCCTGTGGCGGGTTCTGGAATGGCCGACCCTGCGCGGCCAACTGGCACCACTGGCCAGCCTCATCTTCGTGCTCTGTTTTTCCAGCTTCACTACCGTGATGGCGTTGGGCGGCGGGCCGGGGGCCACCACCCTGGAGGTCGCCGTCTATCAGGCATTGCGCTTTGATTTCGAGCTGGACACAGCCGCGCAACTGGCACTCTGGCATCTGCTGCTCTGCGGTGCGGCGCTCTTGCTGCATCATCAATTGGCGACGCCCGCTCCCGGTTACCAGAACGACGGGGGGCACAGCTGTCGCCCCGACACTCGCCATTGGTCTGGCGTCTGTGCCGATGGCTTCTGGCTGGGCATAGCCCTGTTACTCTTCATGCCGCCGCTACTGGCGATTGTGACTGCCGGATTAAAGCCCCAGCTCTGGCATGCGCTGGGCTCGGCCCAGCTCTGGGCGTCGCTGCTGACGTCCCTGCAAATTGGTCTGGGTGCCAGCCTGCTGGCCTGCGCCGTCAGCCTGGGGCTGCTGTTCAGCAGCCGCCATCTGCGCCTGCGGTTAGGCCGACACCATGCGGCCACCCTGCTGGAATCTTCCGGTTCGCTGATCCTGTTGATCCCGACGGCCGTCCTCAGCACCGGGCTGTTTATTCTGCTGCTGCCGGTGGCGGATGTATTCGGTCTGGGCTTCTGGTTGGTGATGCTACTCAATGGCCTGGCCTGCCTGCCCTATACGGTGCGCACCCTGCAACCCGCCCTGCAACAAGCGGTTCTGCGCTATGATCGCCTGGCGCAGAGTCTGGACTTGCGCGGTATCCACCGCTGGCGCTATCTGGAATGGCCCCTGCTGCGGGGAGCTCTGGGGCGGGCCATGGCGCTGGCCTGTATCTTCTCGCTGGGCGATCTCGGTGCCGTCGCCATGTTTGGCAGTGATGATCTGCAAACCCTGCCCTGGCTGCTATTCCAGCAACTGGGCAGTTATCGGCTGGATGACGCCGCCGCCACGGCATTGTTGTTATTACTGCTCTGCACCAGTCTGCTCTGGTTGGTAGAGCGGGTCTTGGGAGGTCGACAGTGACAAATCCACCCCATGCGGTTTCTTCTCCTGCGACCGGGGAACAGACACTGCAGTGTCGAGGGCTGACGCTGAGCCGGGGCGAAGAAGAGTTCCGCTTTAGCTTCGATCTGCATCCTGGCGAACTGTTGGTGCTCATAGGCCCCAGCGGCGCCGGTAAGAGTACCCTGCTGGATCTGCTGGGCGGTTTTGTCGCCGCCGATGGCGGAGAACTGCTGTGGCAGCATCAGCCGCTACACACCTTGCCAGCCGCCGAACGCCCTTTCACCAGCCTGTTTCAGAGCAACAATCTGTTTGATCACCTGAGTGTGCAGCAGAATATCGGTTTGGGCGTGCGCCCCGATTTACGTCTCAGTGCCGAGCAATGGCAGCAGGTGCATGCGGCCGCCGAACGTCTGGGTTTGAGCGAATTCCTCTCCCGCCTGCCCACCCAGCTCTCTGGAGGGCAGCAACAGCGCGTGGCATTGGCGCGCAGCCTGGTGCGGCGGCGACCCTTTATGCTGCTGGATGAGCCCTTCTCAGCGTTGGACCCGGCGCTGCGCCACGAAATGCTACGCGAGGTACAGCAGTTGGCCCACCAGCAACAGATTGGCATTCTGCTGATTTCCCACCACCCCGAAGAAGCCCGACTGGTGGCCGATCGCATCGCCCTGCTGCAAGGTGGCGAAATCCGTTTCTGTGGCGCGGTCAGCGAACTGGATAACAGTACCAATAACGACATGGCCCGCTATTTGGGGCGGGCCATGGTTACCACGCAAGAATAAAACGCTGGAATAAGACTAGAGATTTTCCTCGGCAAACGAGGCCAAGCGGCTGCGGATCACACCGTTGAGATAGATGTTGGCGCTGCCTTCAAAATCCTTGAACCGTTCGACGATATAGGTCAACCCCGAGGTCACCGGGCTCAGGTAGGTTGAATCGATCTGCGCCAGGTTGCCCGAGCAGACCAGCTTGGTTCCCTCACCACAGCGGGTAATGATGGTCTTGAGCTGGGAGGCAGTCATGTTCTGACACTCATCCAACAGCACAAAGGTATTTTGCAGACTGCGGCCCCGCATGAAATTGACCGATTTGAACTGGATATTGGCCTTCTCCATGATGTACTGCAGCGAACTCTCCTTGCTGAGATCGTGCTTGTGCAGCACCTCCAGGGTATCGGTGACGGCCGCCAGCCAAGGCAACATCTTCTCCTCTTCGGTACCGGGCAAGAAGCCGATGCTCTCGGCAATTTCCGGCGTGTTGCGGGTTACTATGATGCGCTCGAAGATGCCGCGCTCAATCACCAACTCCAGCGCCGCCGCCATCGCCAGCAGGGTCTTGCCGCTGCCGGCCGGACCGGTCAGGATCACCAGATCCAGCGTCGGGTCCAGCAGGGCATCCAGTGCCATGGCCTGGAACACATTCTTCGGGTTCACCCCCCAGGCATGCCGGCCCATCAGCCGTTCCCGCCCCAGATCCTTGATCTGCAGACGCCCGGCCTCCCGACCATGCACCCGGCCGGCAAAATTGTCGGAATCATCGATCAAATACTGGTTGATGTGGGTGTTACTGAGCAGCGACTCATCGACCCAGTGAAAGACGTCGCGACCGCTGGAGACACTCTCGCACTCACCGACCCGATCCCAGAACTGACCGTCAATTTTCTGGAAGCCCTTGGCCAGCAGACGAATATCATCGATCAACTGGTCGGTGCGGTAATCCTCGACGTGCTTGAGCCCGGCCCCTTTGGCCTTGAGCCGCATGTTGATGTCTTTGGTCACTAGGGCAATGGTACGGGTGGGATACTTCTTCTGCAGAAACAGCGCCGCATTGATGATGCGGTTATCGTTCTCCTTGTTGGTGAAGACCTCCTCCCCTTCCGGTAGATGATGGTCGGCAAAGATGGCCAGCCGACCGGTGCAGTTCTCGCCGACCCGGTTGCCCAGATAGATGCCTTCGGCAATCTGCTCCGGCGTGGCATCCCGGAATACGTCTTCCATGGTCCGAATGGCAATCCGCGCTTCGCGGCTGACATCCTTCTGGCGATCCTTGATGTTGTCGAGCTCTTCGAGCACCGTCATCGGTATCATGACGTCGTGTTCTTGAAAGGAGTAGATGGCAAGGGGTTCGTGGAGCAGAACATTGGTATCGAGGACAAACAGCTTACGATCGTCGCTCTCCATAGGCAGCCTCCTTGGATGGCTAGGTGATCCGGTTGATGACACAGACATGTCAGTTAAAGCACAACCGGATGACAGGTCTATGACTCCACCCTACGCCCCCGTTTACAAAGCTGCAACACAGCATCCGCAGTTTGAGTTGTCCCTCCCATTTTCATAGCAGCAACAACCAGTTAGCACCCTTGCTTGCGCTTTCCACGACGAAATGTTCTGCACATCTGCTATTCCGCATCACCTCAGCAGTAAATCGTATCCTTATGCGGAAGAAAAACTTCCTCGCGGAATATGCAACTACGAAAATAAATTTCAGCGCTATTTTATTCGACAAAATTAACCGTGAGGATAAAATACGACCAATATCATTCAGGCTCTGTGCTCAGTAGCCTGCCTGGGTCCGCCACCTCATCGAGAAAAATCTATGTCTGTTATCCCCATGAAGCTGGCCATCGATGATGGCTCCACCAATGTCAAAGTCAGCTGGATCGAACAGGGCACGCTGAAGACCATAGTGTCGCCCAACTCGTTCCGCAAAGACTGGAAAAGCGCCGCCCTGCTCAAGGGGCAGAAGGTGTTCAACTACACCATAGGCACCACCAAATATACCTATGACGCCACCTCGGACAAGGCGTTATCTACCACCCACATCGAGTACCAGTACGACGATCTGAATCTGCTCTCCGTGCACCATGCCCTGCTGCAGACCGGCTTGACCCCTTGCCCGGTGCATATCGTCGTCACTCTGCCGATCACCGAGTATTACAACCCGGATGATTGCCAGAAAAACGAATCCAAGATCGAGGCCAAGCGCCGGAATCTGATGCGCGACATCAGCCTGAACAAGGGTGAGCTGTTCCAGATTGTCGATGTCGATGTCATGCCGGAGAGCCTGCCAGCGGCGTTGTCCCATCTGCTGAACGCTAACTGCAATGAGTTTACCAAGTCCCTGGTCATCGACTGCGGCGGCACCACCCTGGATATGGGCGTCGTGGTCGGCGAGTTTGACGATGTCTCGGCCATCTACGGCAACAACGAAATCGGCGTCTCCATGGTGACGGATGCGGCGCGCAAGGCGCTGGCCGCCGCCGACAGCGACTCCAGCTACCTGGTGGCCAATGAGCTGATCAAGCGTCGCCACGATATGGCATTCGTACAGAGCGTGGTCAACGATGAAGAGAAGATCCCCGGCATCCTCACCAAGATCGAAACCAAAATCCGCGAGTTAGGGGATCAGGTGGCCTATGAGGCCAAGAAGTTTGCCAAGAATCCGAACCGTGTCTATCTGGTGGGCGGTGGCGCCTCCCTGATTGCCGAGGCTATTCGTTCGGCCTATACCACGCTCGGTGATCGGGTCGTGTTGCTGGATAACCCGCAAAGTGCACTGTCCCGCGAGATCTGCCTCTACCATGCCGATGAAGCCGCCCACGCGGTCAGCTCGCCGGTGCTGCTCGAGGTGGGTGATGAGTAATGGCGTGGCCAGAAAACTGAACCTGGCCCTCTACCTCAACCCGGAGACTTCGGATGCCGACCGCTTTGCGGTCGGAGCCCTGCGCGAGTGGTACGACAAAGCCAAACGCAGCCATACCGATCGCATCTCTCTGGAGATGGTGGTCCGGCTGTTTCATCGCGACATCTATCTGGCCGGACTCTACGTCCATCTGCTCAATCCCCGACTGAGCCGTAGCCTATCGGTGGCACTGGACAGCGAAAATCTGACATCCACCGCCTTCTGGCGCCATTTGCATGCCTGTGGTCTGAGTGACGATGGCAGTGAGGCTAGTACCGCCGAAGAGGCGCTGTTTTCGCCATCACAACTGACCCAGCTGCAACAACTGCTGGCCGAGCAGAATGCCCATATCGTCGCGGTCCAGCAGGAGCTGCAACAATTGCGGCAGTTGGCGGACAACCAGGCGCGCCAGCTCAAACGTCTGCAGGGACAAGCGTTGAACGCCGCAGCTCCAGATTCGGGGACCCAGATCAGTGAAAGCAAGGGTACAAGCTTCGAGAGTACAGACTTGAGCGAGCTGATGCCACCAAGCGCACAGTTGAAAAAAATCAAACAAAAGGGGCTGTTTTGACAGCCCCTCTATTTTGCCGGCTCAATGCTGGCGGTGCCGGGAATCAACGCAGCGGCTGGTCCAGACCAATCAACCACAGAGCCGAGCTTGATACCCAGACCAAAGTCATTATCGCTGGGGATCGCCAAGCAAGCCATAGTTCACATTGAGCCTGCATATCCAGAACTCAAACCAATTCAACCATTACAGACAAACGTTTCGCCGCCCGTCCGCACTGGTTCTGACCTGTGCAAAAAAATCGCCTTACATCACGCTTTTGTGTAGAATACGCGCCCACTCGGATGGGCATCCGGGTCTTGTCTTCAAGGGTATTTCTGCAAAGTTCATTTGATGGTCTGGACACTTCGGTGACGCCAGCACCCCCGAGTAGATTTTGCGAAATTCCCCTGGAACCTTTAGAGGACAACGAAGAGATGGAAAACACTCGACCGATCCGCCGCGCCCTGCTGAGCGTCTCTGACAAGACCGGCATTGTGGAGTTTGCCCGCGCCCTGCAAGCCCGAGGCGTAGAACTGCTCTCCACCGGCGGAACCGCTCGCCTGCTGGCCGATGCTGGCCTGCCGGTAACCGAAGTCTCCGATTACACCGGCTTTCCCGAGATGATGGATGGCCGCGTCAAGACCCTGCACCCTAAGGTTCATGGCGGCATCCTGGGCCGTCGCGGCATCGATGATGGCATCATGAGCCAGCATGGCATCAGCCCCATCGATCTGGTCGCCGTCAACCTCTACCCCTTTGCTGCTACCGTTGCCAAGCCGGATTGCTCGCTGGCCGACGCTATCGAGAACATCGACATTGGCGGCCCGACCATGGTGCGCTCTGCAGCCAAGAACCACAAAGATGTCACCATTGTGGTCAATGCACGCGACTATGACCGCGTCATCGACGAGATGGACAGCAACGACAACTCCCTGAGCTACGCCACCCGGTTTGATCTGGCTATCGCCGCGTTTGAACACACAGCCGCCTATGACGGCATGATCGCCAACTACTTCGGTACCAAGGTACCGAGCTATGGCGTCATCGATGAAACCAGTAGCGATTCCAAGTTCCCGCGCACCATCAACTTCCAGTTCATCAAGAAGCAGGATATGCGCTACGGCGAGAACGCTCACCAAGCTGCCGCCTTCTATGTCGAAGCCGATGTCAAGGAAGCCTCGGTCTCTACCGCTACCCAGTTGCAAGGCAAGGCACTCTCCTACAACAACATCGCCGATACCGATGCCGCGCTGGAGTGCGTCAAACAGTTCATCGACCCGGCCTGCGTCATCGTCAAGCACGCCAATCCCTGTGGCGTGGCCCTGGGGGATGACATACTGCAAGCCTATGACCGCGCCTACAAGACGGACCCGACCTCGGCGTTCGGTGGCATCATCGCCTTCAACCGCGAACTGGATGCGGCCACCGCCGAAGCCATCGTCAGCCGTCAGTTTGTCGAGGTGATCATTGCCCCGGCCGTGACCGCTGAGGCCCGCGATGTGGTGGCCAAGAAGGCCAATGTGCGTCTGCTGGAGTGTGGTTTCTGGACTGATAAGAGCGACGGTCTGGACGTCAAACGCGTCAACGGCGGCCTGCTTGTGCAAGATCGGGACCTGGGCATGGTCAGCCTGCGCGGCCTGAAAGTGGTCAGCAAGCGTCAACCCACCGAGAAAGAGCTCGAAGAGCTGCTGTTCTGCTGGAAGGTCGGCAAGTTCGTTAAATCCAACGCCATCGTCTACACCAAGAACGGTCAAACCATCGGCATAGGCGCCGGTCAGATGAGCCGCGTCTACTCCGCCAAGATCGCCGGCATCAAGGCCGCCGACGAAGGGCTGGAAGTTCAAGGCTCCGTCATGGCTTCCGATGCCTTCTTCCCGTTCCGCGACGGTATCGACGCGGCGGCCGAAGCCGGTATCAGCTGCGTCATCCAGCCGGGTGGCTCGATGCGCGATCAGGAAGTCATCGACGCTGCTGATGAACACGGCATGGTGATGGTGTTCACCAACATGCGTCACTTCCGCCATTGATGTGTCAGGCCACCTCGAAGCAGAGAAGCCTGTTGTCGTGAAGGATGGATTGGCCGTTAATTGAGGAGAGATACCCTCTCTCGCCAACTCGCCGTGAACCCATCCATGGGGGCTCGATGGTGGCATCCATGCCACCAACGGTTGGCTCAAACAGGCTATCTCTCCACCATGACGGCATGCCCTAAACAGGTGGCCATATTGTCGGGATGCACTATAGATCCCGACCCGAATTTTAGCCGGGCCCAGCCCCAAGCAGAGCCCAGACCAGAGGATGGAACACGATGAAAGTATTGGTGATCGGTAACGGCGGCCGCGAACACGCCCTGGCCTGGAAGGCGGCGCAATCGCCACTGGCCGAGAAAATCTTCGTCGCGCCGGGCAACCCGGGAACGGCCCGCGAAGCCAAAGTCGAAAATGTCGCCATCAGCGCCACTGATGTTCCGGCGCTGGTCGCCTTCGCCCAGCAAGAGCAGATCGGCCTGACCATTGTCGGTCCGGAAGCGCCATTGGTGATCGGCGTCGTCGATGCCTTCCGCGCCGCCGGCCTGACCATCTTCGGACCAACTCAAGCTGCCGCCCAGCTCGAAGGTTCCAAAGCCTTCACCAAGGATTTCCTGGCTCGCCAGCAGATCCCGACCGCCGAATACCAAAACTTCACCGAGGTCGAACCGGCGCTGGCCTACCTGCGGCAGAAGGGCGCCCCCATCGTCATCAAGGCTGACGGCCTGGCCGCCGGTAAAGGCGTGATCGTCGCCATGACACTCCAAGAAGCTGAGGATGCCGTGCGCGACATGCTCTCCGGCAACGCCTTCGGCGAAGCGGGTAGCCGTGTAGTCATCGAGGAGTTTCTCGATGGTGAAGAGGCCTCTTTCATCGTCATGGTCGATGGTGAGAACGTACTGCCAATGGCCACCAGCCAGGATCACAAGCGGGTCGGTGATGGCGATACCGGCCCCAACACCGGCGGCATGGGCGCCTACTCCCCGGCTCCGGTGGTAACTCCGGAAATCCATCAGCGCGTGATGGAACGCATCATAATGCCGACCGTGCGTGGCATGGCCGCCGAAGGCAATGTCTATACCGGCTTCCTGTATGCCGGTTTGATGATCGACGAACAAGGCAACCCCAAGGTCATCGAGTTCAATTGCCGCTTCGGCGATCCGGAAACCCAGCCCATCATGCTGCGCATGCAATCCGATCTGGTCGAACTCTGCCTGGCAGGCTGTGCGGGCGAGTTGAACCAAAAAGAAGCTCTCTATGACAACCGCGCCGCCGTGGGTGTGGTGCTGGCCGCCGCCAACTACCCGGGTGAGCCGCAAAAAGGCGACGTGATTCATGGACTGGACCATGTCGGCAGTACCAGCGCCAAGATCTTCCAGGCGGGCACCAGTGAACAGAACGGCCAGGTGGTGACTCATGGTGGTCGCGTGTTGTGCGCCACGGCACTGGGCCATACCGTACTGGAAGCCCAGCAGCAGGCTTACCAGTTAGCCAAGCAAGTCAGCTGGGACGGTATGTTCTACCGCAGCGACATTGGCTACCGCGCCATCGCCCGCGAGCAAGCCCAGTAACAGCTAATACATCCATTCCGTATCATCAAGGCAGCCATCTGGCTGCTTTTTTTCGCCGCAATTTTTAGCCAAATATCTGGCAGATCCGGTCAACAGACAGAAATAGAAGTAACGACTTGCTGTATAGGGAGATGAAATAACTGTCCCCAAATAACTCGGTAAGCCAGATCTATCCTGAGTAAATAATGAAAATTTGTTACGGAATTTTATTTCAGCTCGTGAAAGCCTTTTCATAAATTTAACAGTTGAGCCAGCTCGCAACTTTCAAATTTGCTTTGTTGACGACAAAAAGCAAACCACTTGAAAACGTTTCCGCATCACATATTTCAGATCTCGACCCTCCTATAGTGCGCGCCACTGTGTATGGATCCACGCTTTTGGTTTCACCCGAAAGCAGAAAAAAATCCAGCACATGTCTTTCAAGTTTCACGCGATGAACAAGACTCCGTAACACCTCAAAAAGGAAACGAAGGTATGGACTTCAGATTTAAAAAGCTCGCCTGGTATGTAATGCCCAGCGTGGTCGCTCTGGCTCTGGCTGGCTGTGGCTCAGATAGCAACAGCACCACCGATACCACCAAACCGACCAACCCAGCAGCCAAGTTGCCAACTGTTAATGTTCTTCCTGCGCCAGCTGAAGTGGTTGCCGATGACGCAGTCGGAGCCAACCAGTTGGTTCTGAGCCTGGTCGACCAGAAATCAGTTATTGCCGCTGCAACCGCCAAGAGCGGTCGCGCTGAAGCCGCCGCGTCACCCTATGCCAATTACAACCTGTATTTGTGGAATGACGGCACTTGTTCTGGCTTGGCCGCTGCACAAGTCAGCGCCAACTGGGATGACATGACCAAGTTGCCCACCACTATTGATGACTACGGTCCAAGTTGGACTCTGGAACTGAATCCGGATGACACCAGCGGCTGTATCAATCTGATCATGCGCGATGCAACGAAGGGCAAGGTCAGTGGTGATAGCGATATCCACCTGCAACTGACTGACCATCAAGTAGCCATGATCAGCGGTGGCAAGGTGTTTGCCACTCGCAGCGACGCTTTCGCTGAAGTCCCAGTGAAAACCGTTGGTATTGCGGATGCCTCTGCGCACCTGATCGATGCCCAGACTATACTGTGGGATGGTGGCAAAGACGCGGCTTACACCAACCTCTACTTCGCCGAAGCTGGTGGTATTGCTCCAGACAGCGACAATGCACTGACCTTTGACAAGCGCTTCGACTTGAAGCCAACCACCCTGACTGAAGCCCAACTGGCCATCCTTGATGCCAAGGATAAGAAGCTCAAGAACCTGGCTGCATTCTCCTTGCCGAAGGGTGTTGATATCAAGGCACTGCTCAAGGGTGAGCTGATTGCTGTATCAACCGATAGTGCTGGTGTATTGGCTGCAGGTACCAAGGTACAGACCTCCAACGCCCTGGATGCTGTTTACGGAGATAAAGCCAAAGAATTGTCTTATGGTGCCATTGTTTCTGACTCCGGCGTGACCTTCCGCCTGTGGGCACCAACGGCTCAAAGCGTGAAGCTGGCAGTCTACAACGCCGACAAGACGGCCGCCGGACTGTTCGATATGACTCTCGACAGCGAAACTGGAGCCTGGAGCTATGCCGGTGATGCTAGCCTCAAGGGCCAGTACTATCGCTACCAGATCAGCGTTTATCATCCGCTGACCAATCAGGTCGAAAGTTATGAAGTGACAGACCCCTATTCACTCAGTCTGTCCACCAACTCCGAATACAGCCAAGTGGTCGATCTGAATGATCCGGCATTGAAACCGGATGGCTGGGATACCCTGAAGGCTCCTCACGTCCAAAAAACACCGGCCGATGTCGCCAAAATCGTGGTACATGAATCCCATGTTCGTGATTTAACCGCATTTGATCCTGAAGTTCCGGCTGCCGAACGTGGCAAGTTCGTGGCGCTGACCGAAGAGAACTCGCTGGCCGTCAAGCATCTGAAAGAGCTGTCTGCCGCTGGCGTGACTCACCTGCAGATCCTGCCAGCCTTTGACATTGCCACAGTGAACGAAGATCCGGCCAAAGTTGCCAACCTGGATGACAAGTTCAGCAAGCTGTGTGATGTCAACAGCGAAGTGAAAAACAGCGCCCAGTTCAATGGCAACTGTACCGGTGACAAAACTGTCGCCGAAGTCATGGCCTCGTTGGACAAGGACGGTGAAGATCGTCAGGCGTTGAACCGCATGGTATCCAACACCGACTCCTTCAACTGGGGTTATGATCCATACCACTACACAGCACCAGAAGGCTCTTACGCCACCAATGCCGAGGGTTCTCAACGCATCCTCGAATTCCGTAAGATGGTCAAAGCCATCAAAGAAAATATCGGCATGAACGTGGTCATGGATGTGGTCTATAACCACACCAACGAAGCCGGTCTGGGTGATAAGTCTGTTCTCGACAAGATTGTCCCTTGGTACTACCAACGACTGAATGAAACCACAGGCAATGTGGAAACATCGACCTGCTGCTCGAACACAGCTCCTGAACACACCATGTTTGCCAAGCTGATGGATGACTCGCTGGTCACCTGGACCAAAGATTACAAGATCGATGCCTTCCGCTTCGACATTATGGGCCATCATCCGAAGGCACAAATGGTAGAAGCGCTGGCCAAGGTCAAGGCGGTCGATCCGGAGATGTACTTCTACGGCGAAGGCTGGAACTTCGGTGAAGTTGCGGACGATGCCCGTTTCGAACAAGCGACTCAGAAACATCTGGCAGGCACCGGTATCGGTTCCTTCTCGGATCGTCTGCGTGACGCCGTTCGTGGTGGTAGCCCATTCGATGGTGGCGATGGTATCCGCACCAGCCAAGGCTTTGGTAACGGTGCTTATGTGTTGCCCAATGAAAAAGATGGGGTTACCGAGGACAGTGCTCGCCATCTGGCTGAACTGACCATGCTGGGCATGGCTGGCAACCTGAAGGATTTCGTCCTGACCGCCAAAGACGGTGTTCCGACCAAGGGTTCAGATATCGACTACAACGGTCAGAAAGCGGGTTATGCCAATGACCCTACCGAAATCGAAAACTATGTCTCCAAGCACGATAACCAGACCATTTTCGACATCATTGCCTACAAGGCAGCGAACGAAGCGGATATGGCGACCCGTGTGCGCATGCAGGGTCTGTCACTGGCGACCGTGATGCTGGGACAAGGCGTTGTGTTTGATCAGCAAGGCTCTGAGTTGCTGCGCTCCAAGTCCTTCGAGCGTGACTCTTATGACTCAGGCGACTGGTACAACCGAGTCGATTACACCAAGCAAGACAACAACTATGATGTTGGCCTGCCACGTAAAGACAAGGATGGCGACAACTATCCGCTGATCAAGGCGGTCAAGGATGTTGTGGGCAAACCAGGTGCTGCTGAAATCGCACAGATGGAAAGCTTCTACAAAGAGCTGGCCACCCTGCGTCAATCTTCACCGCTGTTTACCCTGGGTACCGGCACCGAAGTCATGAAGCGCGTTGACTTCCGTAACGTAGGACCTGAGCAGAAAACCGGCCTGATTGCCATGACCATTGATGATGGTACCGGCATGGAAGATCTGGACAAAACTGTTGACGGTATCGTGGTTCTGGTTAACGCAACCAACGACACCCAAACCGCTGGCGAGTTCAAGGACGGCTCCAGCAAGACAATTGACTTGTCTGGTTACGAGCTGAGCCCGGTACAAACCGCACTGGGTGCTGCCTCGATTGGCAATGGCGCCACCTTCGCCAATGGCGAGTTCAGCGTACCAGCCTGGTCAGTTGCCGTATTTGTCAAGCCACAAGGCTCAGCACAAGGCACTGGCTTGCCAGTCAGCGAGAAGCAGGATCCATCCACCATTGAACCATTTGATGCGCCTGTCTATCTGCGTGGCAGTTTGATCGCAAATTGGGGAGCTGATGAAACCAATCAGTTCATCTTCTCCGGTGCCAACTACAGTTACGAGTTTGCAACTGCAGTGACTGAAGACATGTTTGGTAGCAAGGAAGTCAAAGTTGCCGATGCCGATTGGGCATCAGTCAACTACGGCGTCTGTACTGCCGGTGACAAATTGGTAGTCGGTACACCTCTGACATTGTGTACTGGTGATGCTGCCAAGGGTAACGTGGCTCTGGATGTGGCAAAAGTCGGTACTTACCACTTTGTCTTCAAGGTGCTGAACAAAGATAACCCAACACTGACTCTCGCTATTGATGAGCCAGCCGCTACTTGTGAATTACTTCCCGATTCACAGGAAGCAGCAACGTTAGGTGATACCAAACTGGCACTGCGTGGCAACCACTCCTCTTGGAACTGGGATGCAGCCTACCAACTGACCTACAAGGGTAACGGTATCTACGAAGCCCAGGTTTCCGGTGTTGATCTGTCCGGTGGCTTCAAGATTGCTGCCGATACCACCAACTGGGATCCGCAATTCTTTGCAACCTCAGGTGGAAAACTGGTAGCCCCAATGGTGGCTGACACCGTCTATGAAGCCTATGGTCGCTTTGGTGGTGAGGGTACCGATCCGGGTAACAACACCATGACTCTGGGCGATGGCAACTGGCTGTTCCGTCTGAAGCTTGACACCTCCGCTGAAATGACTGGTGCTGGCGTCAAGGGAACCGTCGACGTTTGCCAACTGCCGTAATTTATCGAGAGTTCATTCTTGAACGACAACCGGGGCCCAGTGCCCCGGTTTTTTTTTGAGTTCTAAATCCTATAGCTCGTCTGCCCCCACGGAGGTAGACGGCACGCTGGTGATGACTTCGCACCCTCACCCGTTGAAAGCCGAGCTCTCAACGCCACAATGCACGGACCAATGGAGGAGGGATGCCTGCAGATACAGATAAGGTCAGCCACCAATACAACCACAATGACCACCCGCGCGTCAGGATGAATAGTCTGGGTCAGACGAGATCTCACTGAGGAGGACGACAAAGACTCTGGATTTACATTTCAGGCACTTTCCCGGCACTTCTTGACCAGTTTTTTTGACCGCAGCCAAAATTTGCGGTTCAATGCGCGCAATAATGATGAAATTGAACCTACTTCGGCTTTCGACGATCAAAACCGCCGCCAGCGAAGCTGACCATTTCATTTGGGCGCAGCGATGGCAATCATGCCGATGCGTCACCTTCAGCCGCACACCTTCAGGCATCTTATGAGCGACAAACAAGAAAACAATCCGTTACACGGCATCACGCTGGAGAGCTTGCTCTCTGAACTGGTCAGCCTTTATGGTTGGCAAGGGTTGGCCGAGCGCCTGCCCATCAATTGCTTCAGTCATGAGCCCAGCCTCAAATCCAGCCTGAGTTTCTTGCGTCGCACCTCCTGGGCTCGCCAGAAAGTAGAAGCGCTCTACCTGGCCAGTCAGGACAGTAGCCTGTTAAGTGCGGAAGTGGTGCGCTCCGATGAGCCACGCAAAGTCATGAGCCGCCCGCAAGCCAGCGGCAAGAAGCAGGGTGAACGTCGTCCCCGTCAGGGGTATGGTACCGATCGACCACCCCGTCCTGAAGGTGAACAACCACAAGGCGAACGCAGCTCACGTCCCTATGGTGATCGTCCTCAGGGCGACCGTGGTCCACGCCGCGAGGGCGATCGTCCCCAGGGCAACCGCGGACCGCGCCGCGAGGGCGACCGCCCACAAGGCGAGCGCAGCTCACGCCCCTATGGTGATCGTCCTCAGGGCGACCGTGGCCCACGTCGCGAGGGTGACCGCCCACAAGGCGAGCGCAGTTCACGCCCCTATGGTGATCGTCCCCAGGGCGACCGCGGCCCACGCCGTGAGGGGGACCGTCCACAAGGCGAGCGCAGTTCACGCCCCTATGGTGATCGTCCCCAGGGCGACCGTGGTCCACGCCGTGAGGGCGACCGCCCACAAGGCGAGCGCAGTTCACGCCCCTATGGTGATCGTCCCCAGGGCAACCGTGGTCCACGCCGCGAGGGCGACCGCCCACAAGGCGAGCGCAGTTCACGCCCCTATGGTGATCGTCCCCAGGGCGGCGACCGGGGCCCACGCCGTGAGGGTGAGCGTAGCCCGCGTCCTTACGGAGACCGTCCGAGTGACCGTGGTGCCCGCCCCCAGGGCGAGCGCATCTTCCGGAATGATAACGACCCAGTACAACGGGAGCGCGCCTTGCAGCAGCAGGAAGGCCAACGTCGGCAAGGCGGTGACAACTTCCCGCGCTCTGGTGAACGGCAACACGGCCGAGATCACCAGCATGGCCGCCCACAAGGGGCACATCATGGCGCTTCGGCTCGACCGAGTACTCCCAGCACGGGCAAATCCCCTTGGGGAACGCCGAAAAAGAAAAAGGAACAGGATGCCGAGTAAGTCGGCATTCTGGACAGTGGATAGAACATGGCTCTGAAAATTAAATACCACTTTAATGGCAAACCGCGACTCATCAACTTTGCCAATGACAAGTATCACGATATCTATGAAGCGATAGCCGCTGCCGAAGGGGTTGATTTACGTCATTTCCTGGCGATGGAAAAACAGATAGCTTCCCTGACCCGCGATAAGAGCGCGGTCAAAGATTATCGGGATAATGAATTTTTGCGTTTCGGCTTCAGCGAAATTGAAGTGATCAAAGAGTGATAACAGCCGTATCGATACCCAAAGGCCACCGCTCGGTGGCCTTTGGTTTTATATAGGCCGAAGGATGTGTTATCCCGAGACAACTTAGCTTAACGAAACGTCAGTGGCGGTGGCGGTGGCGGTGGCGGTGGCGCCAGGATCAAATCACTGCGCGCTTTGGCGCAACAGGTCAGGATCAGGCCATCCTCACGCTGACTGGGGCTTAATCCAGGTACCTGAGGCTGCTCAACATCCCCTGACACCAACTGTTGTTTGCAACGACCGCAGATACCGGCCCGACAGGCGTGAGGCAGTGCAATCCCGGCCTCTTCAGCCTGGATCAGCAAGGGCCGATCCCGATCGGCGGTGAAGAGTTCCTCTCCACTCTCCCGACTAATCTGTACCGCGAATGACTCCGGGAAAAGGCTACTCCCGTGCGCCGACGTTTCTACAACCCGAGGATGGACCGGTGCGGCAACTTGTTCTGTCGGCATTCTGGGTCGTAGCGCGTAGTCGGGCGGCGATTGCCACTCCAGCACTTCCACCTCATCCTGCAGACTGACCCATCCCTCATTGAGCGCCACCAGGTTTTGTCCAAAGTAGATCTCACCATCGTCGCCCATGCGATACGTCGCCAGCGTCGCCAACGGTTCTCGTTGGGGATGATAGCACCCGGCCGCCGCATCCAGGGTGGTCATCACACAACGGCTGCAGGGTTTGGCGATCAGAAACTCGACTTCACCGATCCGTATCCGGCGCCAACTGTCTTCAGCAAACGCAGCTGTGCCGCTGACAACCAGATTGGGGCGGAATTGACTCATGAGTTGAGGTGTTGGAGCCCGTTGATTGAGATCATCCAGAGAAGCCTGACTCATCAGCAAGAGGGGATACCCATCGGCAAAGCTGACGTGTTGCCGCAGCGCCTCACGATAACGCAAGGATGTCACACCGAGCCATAACAGGCGTGCAGGCTCACCCAGTAACTGGCTAAACCAGACATCGGCTTCCGGGTGCGTAGCACGCGCATCGAACTGGTCACTCCAGACGCCCGTCGTGACTGCCTCCGCCACAAAATCAATCGGTTGCAACTCCAGCGCCCCCATCAACGGGGCGCTGAGGCGAATGCCATCTTCCAGCCAGAACACGCGCACCTGCTGCAGTTGCGGGTGGGTTCTGGCAGTGATAAAGGTTCCATCGGGTCGCACCACCATGTAACGGCGGTCCCCTTCCAGCCCCTCCAACCCAACGTGCAGCCGTGACTCATCGAGCCCCAGACAGGACTTGACCGGATAACGATGCAACCCACTCAGCTTGGCCATCACACATTCTCACTCCGACTCACAGAGGCACTAAGGTAACCGCACACCTTCCGGGGCTCAAGGGATGGACGACTCAGGGTCAGAGAATGAAGCGCTCAATCACGTGAGCGACGCCGTCCTCTTCATTGCTATGGGTGATAAAGTTCGCCATTGCTTTGATTTCCGCCGTGGCATTGCCCATGGCGACTCCGAGCCCGGCGTAGCGCAGCATGTGGGCATCATTACCGGCATCTCCGACACAGATAATGGCTTCGGGGCCGATATCCAGATGAGCCGCCAGCGCCGCGACACCGCTGCCTTTGTTGCTCTCCGGATGCAAAAACTCTAGGAAATAGGGCGTACTCTGTACCACGGTATAACGCTGATATACCTCGGCAGGCAGATGAGCAACCGCATGGGAGAGGATCTCCGGCTCATCCACCATCATCACCTTGAGAATGGCCTCATCCTCCGGCAAAGCAGAAAAATCCAACTCGGTAAGCACCAAATCATTGTGACTACGTTCCAGCTCGGTGTAACGACTGTTGCACGGTGCGATCAACCCCTGCTGGCGTGAAAAGGCGTGGATATTTACCCCTAACTGTTGACTGATGGTGAACAGGAAACGGGCATCCGCCCCCGTCAACAAGCGACTGGCCAGCACATCACCACTGCCCACATTTTGCACCAGAGAACCGTTGTAACTCAGCACGTAATCTTCATGACTGGTGAGCGCTAACTGACGCAAAAATTTCTCCATGCCGGCAATGGGGCGCCCGGAGGCCAAGACGACCTTGACCCCTTTGGCTTTAGCCGCCGCAATCGCCTGTTGCGTCCGCGCAGAGATGGAACCATCGTCTCGCAGCAGGGTGCCATCCATATCCAGAGCAATGAGTTTGTACATGAAAACCTCGATAACCAGCCAATGCAATCGGTTGCATTGTGCGGTGAACACATCCAAAACACAAGGCACTCGATAGTACCTATAGCCGCCAAATTAGGTGCACAAGAGTCGGTACGCAAGATAGCGCTATGGTGTCACATCATCGACGTGAACAGCCGAACACGCATCGGCACAAGGCTGGCATCCGTTATTATTTAAGATAGGAACGCAGTACCTTAATTAACCCTTCCGTCGCCTCCGGCTCATCGCTCCCCGCCAGGGGTTGCATGTGCTCGCGAATATGTCCTTCCAGAACCTGCCCCATCAGGCCATTGACGGCACCACGGACTGCCGTGATCTGCTGCAAAATCTCATAACATCCGACTTCCTCATCCAATGCGCGCTCCAACCCCTCAAGCTGACCGCGTAGACGACGCACTCGATTGAGCAGTGCTTTCCTCTCTTTTTGGGTATGACTCAATTTGTGCGTCCTCAAAGGCTGATGCCCGCATTATCCCTGACAACCGGCTTGCTGAAATATACTGGGGGGGGGTATATTACCAAAAGACTATGACAAAGAGATGCCCGTATGTCCACTTTACATACTGACGAGCCACACTCGTCCCACGCACCAACCCTGACTTGTATTCACTCCCAGGCATTTCATCGCCCTCTGCAGGGCAGTGAGCGCCGGATTGCCTGGGTCGTGGCCCTGACCGTCGTTATGATGGTGGCCGAGATCCTGGCCGGTTGGCAATTCCACTCCATGGCCCTGCTCGCCGATGGCTGGCATATGAGCACCCACGCTCTGGCCCTAGGCATCTCTTTACTGGCTTATGCCCTCTCCCGCCGTTTCACCGGCGATCATCGCTTTGCCTTCGGCACCTGGAAAATCGAGATCCTCGGGGCCTACACCAGTGCGCTGATCCTGGCCGCAGTCGCCTTCTCCATGCTCTGGGAGTCGTCCATACGGCTGTTCAACCCGGGCACCATTCACTATGGTGAATCCATGCTAGTTGCCGTAGTAGGCTTGATTGTGAACCTGCTCAGTGCCTGGTTACTGGGTGAAGCCGGTCATAGCCATGGTCCAGGTCACCAGCATCACGACCATGACCATCATGATCATGACCATCATGATCACGACCATCACGACCATGACCATGACCATGACCATCATGATCACGACCATCACGACCACGACCACGACCACGACCACGACCACGACCACGACCATCATGCAGCCGGTCACTCTGATTTAAACAAGAAGGCGGCATATATTCATGTTCTGACGGATGCGGCGACCTCGGTATTAGCCATACTGGCACTTGCCGGCGGCATGCTCTGGGGTGCGGCCTGGTTGGATCCGATGATGGGCTTCATCGGCGGCATCCTGATCCTCTACTGGGCCAAGGGACTGCTCACTGAAACCACCAGTATTCTGATCGATGCGGAAAGTCACGGCGCTGTGAGCGAACAAATTCGCGAGATTATTGCGCAACAAGGAAGTCAGTTGCTGGACCTACATGTCTGGCGCATTGGCGAGAACCGCTATGCGGCGATTGTTGGTGTACCCACAGTGGCGGAAGCTCAACTAAGGCCACTACGCCATCGTCTGGAGCAGATCCAAACCCTGGCGCACCTGACGTTGGAAACTCATCCTCATTGATCACTCAGGGCGCCTGCAGGCGCCCTGAGTTTATTGCTGTCATACCGCCAACAGGTTTTGCACGCGAGGCAAGCTCAATAGCTCGCTGAACCGCTCAATGGCATGGTCAGCCTGCACCGACAGTTGCTCGCCGCGAATATTGAACCAGCAGGTCGCCATCCCCACACCCGCAGCACCCGCCACATCGGTCTGTGGGTTATCCCCCACCATCAAGACATCCGCCGCTTTGACATCGGTCATGCGCGCCAGCGCAGCCTCGAAGATCCGGGGATCAGGCTTATTCACCCCCAATTCCTC
The DNA here is from genome assembly GCA_963677375.2 of Aeromonadaceae bacterium. Taxonomy (GTDB): domain Bacteria; phylum Pseudomonadota; class Gammaproteobacteria; order Enterobacterales; family Aeromonadaceae; genus Pseudaeromonas. The sequence goes on along the minus strand of CAXXIF010000019.1, from coordinate 67,676 downwards.
GGATACCAGTATGAAATCAAAGCAATCGGCCAAGCCACTCTGATTGAGGCGAGCATGCTGGATATCCGCAAAACCATTAGTAATGATCCCCATCCCAACCTTGCCCTGCAACTGACGTAGCGTCTGCGCGACCCCGGTCAACGGCTGACTCTTTTGCAAAATGGCCTGCAAGAAGGTCTGGTTCAACTCCAGAGCCGAGACCCCAAGCCGGGGGGCTAGCTCACGAAAACGGGCCTGTTTTAGCGTCTGGACATCAATCTGACCCGCGCTGTACTGCTCCCATAACGCCTTGTTGAGGGCCTGATAATCAGCCAGCATCTCGGCGGTCAGAGTCACGGAGTAATGGGCCAGGGCCGCATCCAAAGCTTCGGCGGCAGGAAAATCAAACAGGGTGTCATCCAGATCAAACAGGATCCATTGATAGGCCATAGGTTAGGTTCCGTTCTTTTCATCAAGAGCCGGAATGCTAGCACAAGGCTAGTCAAAGAGGGTCACATCATCCGCATACAACCGAGTAAGCAAGGGCCGCAGATCCGTGCCGGGTAACAGGCTTTGAATTAGAGGTTTGAGTTGTGATGGCTGCGAAACTAAATGCCGCAGGGAATGACGCTCTACCCCCTGCATGATCAAATTGAGCATGTGGGTTTGCAGAGTTACCAACGAGACCAAATTGATGCTGTGCTGCAACTGCTGTCGTTCACACCAGATCATGAGTTCTTGCAGCGGTGGTATCACCTCGGGCCCACCTAACTCCCAGTCCCGGATATCGGTTACCCGAACCCAGGGTCCCGCAGGCAATTGGCTGGCGGCTGTTATGACGGCATCCCGATAACGACAGGCAAATTCAAAATTGATGCCGCCCGATACCCGGACCCAGAGCAAGGAGCCCGAACACTGAATATTGAACACTCCGTGGCTGTCCACTTATCTCCCGTTAACATCGTCCGTGTTGACACATGCAATACGTTTACTGCCCATGCGGCAGCTCAGGATTGCATCCATGAGTTCCGTATCAAACTATCCAGAATTACCACGCGGTGCTCGCAGGGAGAAGAGCCGACAGCTGAGGAAGTATAAAAAAACCCGACATTCAGTCGGGTTTTTATAACGCGGCGGGTAAATTTACTTTACCGCATCCTTCAGAGCCTTACCGGCAACGAAGGCTGGCACATTGGAAGGCGCTATGGTGATCTCGGCACCGGTTTGCGGGTTACGACCGGTGCGGCCAGCACGGTGATTAACCTTGAAAGTACCAAATCCGACCAGCTGGACTTGATCACCCTCTTTGAGGCTCTGAGTGATGCTGTTCAGAATTTCGTCCAGTGCAACTTTGGCCTGGGCTTTGCTCATATCAGCCTTTGCTGCAATCGCATCAACAAGCTCAGTTTTGTTCATAGAGAGTCCTTTTTTATATTCCGGTGCTAATTAAAAATCAGCGACCAATCTAGTCAAAAAAACAGGCTCAAGCAAAGGCTTTATCCCGCTCGGCGCGGTGATTGACCAGCTTTTCGGCAAGAAGTGCCAACCCCTTCACACTTATCCCGAACATCCATCAAATAGTGCGCAGTTATGCCGCTAACCACCCCTAGCGAAAGCGCTATCATCATAGTGACAGGACTCCGGTCAGCAGAGTCTCCCGCCATTCGATATAGGAGCCCTTGCCCATGGGAATGTTGCTGTTTTATGCCCTGCTGGCCCTGATATTTTCCTTTATCTGTTCGCTCTTCGAGGCGGTTCTCCTGAGTGTCACTCCCAGCTTTATCCAGCAATTGAGTCAAACATCCCCTGACGCCGCGGGGCGCCTGCAACGGCTCAAGCTCCATGTCGACCGACCGCTGGCCGCCATTCTCACCTTGAACACACTGGCTCACACCGTCGGCGCGGCCGGAGTTGGCAGCGAGTCGGCACGCTTATATGGCAGCCAGGGCGTCGGGATTGCGTCTGCCGTGATGACGCTACTGATTTTAATCCTGACCGAATTATTTCCAAAAACTATCGGTACCCACTACTGGCGAAGCTTGGCCGCCCAGATCTGTCGCCCTCTGGAATGGCTGGTCTGGCTGTTCGCACCCTTTGTTTTTCTTTCCCGAAATATGGCCCGATTGATTATTCAAGATAAAGAGCCACAACATATCCGGGCCGAGTTACAGGCTATGAGTCAGTTGGGACAAGTCGCCGGAGAGTTGGCAGAAGAGGAAAATCGCGCCATTCATCATCTACTGCGTTTCAAACAACTAAAAGCCGTCGACGTCATGACACCGAGAACCGTGCTATTCACTCTACCCGCTGATCTGCCGCTGAGTGACTACTTGGCACTCTATGTCGAAGCACCCTTTTCTCGTATTCCGCTGTATGAGGAGGAGCGAGATAACATCATCGGCTATGCCCATAAACAGGATCTATTGCTGACCCGATTGCAACAGGGAGCCGACCTGCCACTGCGTCACTGTTTAAAACCACTTCTGGTAGTTCTGGGGAGCACCTCTTTATCCACTCTGCAGCAAGATTTGCTGCTGCGACGCCAAGCCATCGCCCTGGTAGTCGATGAATATGGCGAGGTTCAGGGACTAGCCAGTATGGAAGATTTGATCGAGACCCTGTTGGGGCTGGAGATTGTCGAGGAGGGTGACGCTGCCGTCGATATGCAGAAACTGGCGCGACAATTATGGGAGAAACGAATCAAGGAGCATGGCATCCATATCAGTCAGGACTGACGACCATCAGGTCGCACTGATGGCCGTCACACTTTGGGCGAGGCTTAGTCGAGGGAAATACCCAGATTGGAAACACCGTCCTGTGCTGCCAAGGCCCGGATCGCAAAAATCTGCTGCGGATCGCGCGGTCTGGATACCTGGTTCAACAATTCGACCTGAAACGCCATCTCCTGTTCCATCAGCGCTTGCTCATACAGCTCTTCTTCGGTCAGTTCCCGTTCTTCGAGCATTTCAATGAAGCCCGCAACCGCGCCGATTGATGCGTTGCTCGCTTCAACGGACTCCTCACCGATCCGGCAAATGACTGAGTTATAGGCGCACCCCAGAGCCACGCAAGCATCCAGCGCCGGATAGGCGCCATAGCTATCCTCATGAACTGGGTCCGGAATAAAGGATTCGAAGGCCTCAAGAATAGCCGACAGGTTTACACGGGAGCCTTTTTCAGTCAGATAACGCCACAAGTTGTCGAGTGCCGCCCGAAACTCAAGCGCATTACCTCGCCCTGTGCTCTCTGCGTACAAATGATAATTGGGATACATACGCTCGGCCAAAGCCAAAGCGAAGACTGTCTGCTGCCAGGGTTCAAGATCCCCCAAACGTTTATAGAATTTATCGCCGAACACGCGTTGACCCCCTCGGTATGGAAGCGCTCATTGTATGCCGATGCGGCTGCCATTGCACCCTTGTGCTGTGGTGCAACGGGCTCGAATCTTGGTTCTCCCTACGCTACCATCAAGAAAATCAGGAGGCCATTATGATGATGCAGCACACACTGTTATTACTGAGCCGGGACAACAGCCACTATCAACGACTGCTGGCTCAAAAAGCTCTACCGAACCTAACTCTGCTCGTCGCCGATGATGAAAGCCAGGCACAACAACTGGCACCACAAGCCGATCTGCTATTGGGTGAACCGGCATTGATTGCCAAGGTGCTGCCGCTAGCAAGACCACTGCAGTGGGCCCAGTCGACTTACGCCGGAGTCGATGCCCTGCTGCATCCCGGGCTGCGTCAGGACTATCAACTGACCAATATCCGCGGTGTATTTGGCCCACTCATGAGCGAATATGTCTTTGCTCACTTGTTAAGCCTGACCCGACACCTGCCGATTTACCGAGAGCAGCAAAAAAATCGCCACTGGCAAGCATTGCCCTATCGCCCCCTGAGTGAACGCCGTATGTTGATTCTCGGCACCGGCAGCATTGGTCAATATCTGGCCGCAACGGCGCATCAGTTTGGGATGGAGGTTTGGGGCGTCAACCGCCAGGGGCGAGAGGTTGCCGGTTTTGACGATATATTCCAGTCTACAGCACTCAAACACCTGCTTCCCCAGGTGGATGTGATCGTCAGCGCTCTGCCTTCAACGCCTGAGACTCATCATCTCTTCGGCCGCGAACTTCTCGCCTGCTGTCAGCCCAGTGCCATATTATTTAATGTTGGCCGTGGGGATGCCATCCACACTCAGGATCTCATCGAAGCTCTGCGCGCCGGGCGTCCTGGCGCCGCCATACTGGATGTATTTGAAGAGGAACCACTGCCCGCGCAGGACCCACTTTGGCAGTTACCCAACCTCATCATCACTCCCCATAACTCGGCATGGAGCCTTCCGGAACAAGTCGCCAACATATTTGAACGCAACTATCTACGCTTCCTCGCTGGCTCAGCACTGGAGTTTATGATCGATTTTCAACGCGGTTACTAATTTCATTTATCACTGTGAGGCAGACGATCACTGCCTCACTGTGGCGCACCGTTTTAGCCCTTTTGCCCTCACTCCCCGTCAAACCGGCCTTAGAGTATTCCATGCGACAAGGGAATTAGCCTCGTTCAACACCAATTTATGCTTCTGATAAACGGTATGCTATTTGCTATTGAACTAGGCACTGATAGCTCGAAGTAAGATCAGCAAACCACTGTCTGATCGGATCAGCGAGCAAGGCGGAATATGCAGCACCGAATGACAGCACAAGCAGAAACTGCCATTGAACACGGATAAAAAAGCAGCATGTAACCGCTCCACCGCCTTTGTAGACTGTAAAACTGCTGGTTAGTGACCACTATCCGTGATACAAATCCGGTTTTGAAAGCGCCAGGGACTCCTCTGCTTCATCCCTGCGTTTCGTGATGGTATAAATCATCGGTTTTTTATATATCCAGTACCGACAGAGTTGAGGACACAGGATGAAACGGATTTTAGCTCCCATGAGCAGAATCGCCGAGTGGGAGCCTCCCATTCCCCGGCAACACCTGTACGCCATCTTAATGTTGGCAGGCTTTTCTGTTGCCAGTATCACGCTGCTGCCTTCGCCCAATGAGCTGCTTGCTGACAACCCAATCAGTGTCCAATCAGAAGATCTTTCCGCTGATGCTAATATCACCGGCAGCCAGGCCGCTGATACCGAATTTTTGACAATTCCTGATCACGAGCTGGTCGGGAATGAGGCTTCCGCCGTTGATGGGCTGGAAGAGGACTCGGCACCTGAACCCCAATGGGTCGATTATCAGGTCAAGGGCGATGATAATCTCTCCGTTATCTTCAACACCCTAAACCTGCCTGCCAAAACGTTGCACAAACTGCTGGAAGTCGATATCCAGAATTCACTGATCCGGCTCAAGATTAATCAGAAGCTGTCATTCATGGTGGATACCAATAACGTGCTGCAGCAGTTAGCCATTCCGCTGGATGGTGAGCGCCGTGTGTTATTTGAACGTCAAGGCGACAATTATGTCTCTCGTGTTGAGCCCGTCAGCGGTGATGCGGCCAAGTTTGTCAGCAACACTGCGGATGACAATGAAGAAGTTGCCAAGCCTCAGTCCAGCATTGAGACCAAAGCAGATGCCAAGTCGGATCTCAAGACGGCCAAGGTAGATGGCAAGCAAAAACAAGTTGCGGTTGCCCCGCCAAGCCGAGTGATCAGAGGAAACATCAGTGGCGCCTTTGTGACCAGTGCCCGTAATGCCGGTCTAACAAATAACCAGATCCATAAGGTTGCCAATATGTTCCGGGGGCGTATCGATTTCCGCCGGGATCTGCATCGCGGTGACAGTTTCCGAGTCCTATTCGATAAGCCCCATGATGACGATGCCAAAATTCTGGCTGTGACGTTCACCATAAACAATCGCAGCATGAACGCGTTCCGCAGTGCCGATGGTCAATTTTATGATGAAACCGCCAGCAGCTTCAGTGGTGGCGGCACCTTCATGCGTTTCCCTATCCCTAGCCAGCGTCGTGTCAGCTCCGGTTTCAGCCCAAGTCGTCGCAATCCAGTGACTGGCCGTATCCAACCGCATAACGGCACAGACTTCTCCGTTCATGTCGGGACTCCGGTTCTGGCCACAGGTGACGGCGTTGTCATCAAGGCAACCAGCCATCGGGATGCAGGGCGTTATGTCATCATCCGCCATGGTGGCCGTTATAGCACCACCTACATGCACATGAGCAAGTTGCTCGTCAAACCGGGGCAGAAGGTCAAACAGGGCCAGAAAATCGGCTTATCGGGTAATACCGGCCGCTCTACCGGACCCCATCTGCATTATGAGTTCCGCATCAATGATCGCCCGGTTGATGCCATGCGAGTTGACTTACCGATGAATGAAGGCATGGGGGGCAAAGATAAACGCCAGTTCCTCGCCAAGGTTCGAGAATACAAACGGTTAATCAATCAAGGTTGATACCCCAGCTCCTCGCCAACGAGAAGGCCGACTATCATGTCGGCCTTCTTTTATTATGAATACGCGGTATTTGTTATGGCTCTATCCCAGTAACCAGTCTGGAATGAAGAAGGAACTGGGACAGAGTCTTAGTTATGGGCGCACCACATCAGCCAGCCACATGATAGGGACGAGAAAGCTGGTGTACCGCATCGACAAAATGTGTCGGCTGCGATGGGTCCACATCTTGGGCAATGCCGTGACCCAGATTAAACACATGGCCGCTACCGGCTCCAAACTCCGCCAGAATGCGGGCAACTTCCTGCTCAATGCCAGTCGCCGGGGCATACAGCATGGCCGGGTCCATATTACCCTGCAACGCGACCCGGTGACCGACGCGGCGACGGGCATCCGCCAAATCCACGGTCCAGTCCAAACCGATGGCATCGCATCCCGTCTCGGCTATCGCCTCCAGCCACTGCCCACCATTCTTGGTAAACAGGGTGATCGGGACCCGACGACCTTCCGCCTGCCGAGTCAGGCCATCCACAATGCGCGCCATATAATCCAGAGAAAATGCGCGATACGCAGGAGTTGACAGCACACCACCCCAGGTATCAAACAGCATCAATGACTGGGCTCCGGCGGCGATTTGCGCATTCAGATACAGACAGACGCTGTCCGCCAATTTGGTCAGCAGGGCGTGCAGGGTTTCAGGTTCCCGAACCATCATCTGTTTAATGCGGGTAAAGGTCTTGGAGCTTCCGCCCTCGACCATATAGGTAGCCAGCGTCCAGGGGCTCCCCGCAAAGCCGATCAGTGGTACCTGGCCATTCAGATTGCGGCGAATTGTTCGCACCGCATCCATCACATAGCGCAGTTCATCTTCTGGGTCCGGGATGGGTAACCGCTTCACATCCTGCATCGAAGTCACAGGCTGGGCAAAGCGAGGCCCCTCCCCCTGACCAAAGGTCAACCCCAGCCCCATGGCATCGGGAATGGTCAAAATATCCGAGAATAGAATCGCAGCATCCAGAGCATAGCGACGCAACGGCTGCAAGGTCACCTCACATGCCAGCTCAGGCTCCCGGCACAGAGACATAAAATCGCCCGCCTGAGCCCTTATTTCACGATACTCCGGCAGATAGCGCCCGGCCTGACGCATCATCCAGACTGGAGTCTCATCGACGGGCTGCCGCAACAAAGCTCGCAAGTAACGATCATTTACCAGGTGTTTCATCACGCGTTCCACTTCTTCGAGCCATTCAGAGCAGCAATTGTAACATTCTGACCTGTAACCGGAAGCACACTCTCATATAGCGTTTTGCTAACAAATCATGCCCAAGTTAACAGAGCGCAAAGAAAGCCGGGATCGCTATTGACCTGATCCGAAATAACTCCGTTTAATGGGGGTAACAAAAACGTTACAACAGGCCAGGAGAGGAGGCACCATGCTGACTCGAATCGACAAGACCCGCCAGTTACTGGCAGGCAAGAATGAATCGATAGATGCACTACTGGATGCACGGCATGAATTGTTGGTGCAATTTGTCGGCTTACTGGGTAACAAGAATAACCGCAAAAAATGCCTCCCCTCTTGCACTCAGGTTCAGGATTTTTGCCAGCACCTAGTGGACTATATCTCGGCTGGTCATTTCGAAATATACCAACGGGTGATCAGCGCCATAGAGAAAGCCAGTGGACGACAGTTATCCATTGTCAACCGGATACTGCCGAAGATTGAGGCCACTACCGAGTTCGCCCTGAGCTTTAACGATAACTATGGGGATGGGCTCGACGAAGAGAAGTTACTGGAGCTGGATGCGGATCTCAATCGGCTCGGCCCCATGCTCGAGGAGCGTTTTCGCCTGGAGGATCGCCTGGTCAAGGCCCTGCAGATCCTGGACGAGATCATCGCAGCCTGATGCGTTGCCCCGTGTCTGAGCACATTATTCATGCTCGGGGCTTACGTTGCCCCACAAGTTCCGCCTACACTAAAACGACGAGTTCAGGAGGACACCATGATTGAGCGCCGCCGTTTTTTCCGTGTATTATTTTCGACTCCAGCACAGTTGTGTCAGGGCGATCGCTGCTGGGATGTGAAGCTGCTGGATCTGTCGTTGCAAGGGGCTCTGGTCGAACAGCCTGCGGGGTGGCCAGATTCCGTAAGTGGTCGTTTCGAGCTCAGTTTCACTCTCACGGGGTCCGATATCGAAATCAAGATGGAAGTCGAACCCAGCCATGCCGGCCGAGACCGACTGGGACTGTATTGCCACCATATCGATATCGACAGTGTCTCCCACCTCAAACGGCTGATCGAGCTCAATGTCGGCAACGCGGATATGTTACAGCGGGAATTGGCGCATCTACTCGAAGAGCATGTCGAGCATGAGCACAGTAACCCCGACGAATAAGACTCCCCGACCGGAATGACAGAGGCCACCGCAAGGTGGCCTCTGTGTCATAGCTTCCCGCGCTATAACAGCTCCAAGGCCTCGGCCAGCATACTGACCGCGAAGATCTCCATCCCCTGGATCGGCTGCTTAGGCATGTTCCCTTTGGGGATAATAGCCTTGCGAAAGCCATGTTTGACCGCTTCTTGCAACCGCTCTTGCCCGGAAGGCACGGGGCGGATCTCCCCGGACAGCCCAACTTCGCCGAAACTGATCAGATCCTGAGCCACGGGCCGGTCTCGGAAACTGGAAACCATGGCCAGGATCAGCGGCAAGTCAGCGCTGGTCTCCTCGACTTTGACGCCACCGACCACATTGATGAAGACATCCTGATCCGACATCTGCACGCCTCCATGGCGATGCAGCACGGCCAGCAGCAGGGCCAGACGGTTGTGTTCTGTGCCCACCGCCAAGCGACGGGGATTGGAAAGCTGGGAGTAATCCACCAGCGCCTGCAGCTCCACCAGCAGGGGGCGAGTGCCCTCCCAGATAGCCATGACCACAGAGCCCGGACTCTCAGCCTCCCCGCGATTGAGGAAGATCGCCGATGGATTGCTAACCTCCTTCATCCCCTGCGCCGTCATGGCGAAGACTCCCAGCTCATTCACGGCTCCGAAGCGATTCTTCTGGCAGCGCAATGTCCGGTAGCGGGAATCCCCATCCCCTTCCAGCAAGATGGAGCAGTCCACACAGTGCTCCAGCACCTTGGGGCCCGCCAGAGTGCCATCTTTGGTCACGTGACCGACCATGAAGATAGCCACCTGATGCTGCTTGGCGAAACGGGTCAGCTGCGCGGCGCCTTCCCGCACCTGGGACACAGACCCCGGCGCCGAGCTGACATCGGCCACATGCATCACCTGAATCGAGTCGATGACCATGATGGCGGGTTTTTCCTGCTGTGCCAGCACACAGATCTGCTCAACGCTAGTTTCCGAGACGATCCGCAACTTGTCGGTGGGCAGATTGAGCCGACCGGCGCGCATCGCTACCTGCTGCAACGACTCTTCACCGGTGACATACAGGGTCGGCATCCGGGCCGCCAGTTGGCACATGGTCTGTAACAGCAAGGTACTCTTGCCCGCTCCTGGATGTCCGCCAATCAGAATGGCCGAGCCCGGCACCACCCCGCCTCCCAGTACCCGATCCAATTCACGAAACCCGGAACTGAATCGGGGTATCTCGGTCAGCGCCACATCGGCCAAGGTCTGCACCTTGCCGCTGAGTTCACCGGCGTAGCCACTCAGGCGCGCTCCGCCCTTGCTGGTAACCGCACTCATGCGAATCTCGGAAATGGTGTTCCATTCGTGACACTCACCGCACTGCCCCTGCCAACGGGGAAACTCGGCACCACATTCACTGCAAACAAACGCAACTTTGCTTCGGGCCATCACACAAACTCGTTAAGAAAACAAAGACATGGTCGATATAGTAAAATACATTTAGTCATTCAAGCTGCTGTCATGGAACGGACTCATCAGGTTATGGATTCAGAAAAGCCACATCCTCTACTCGAACAGCTCCTGCCGCTGCTCAGAGAGCCCGACTTTGATGAAATATTCAGCCGCCTGACCCACGGGGAGAACAACAATACCCGTTTCCTGTTGAAAATGGAGCTTAAACGCAAATCAGCCCCCTGTATTCGCAGTATTGATCTGCGGGCACGCAACAATGCCGTTCCCTTTGTGTATGCTGGTATCCAACATTTCATGACGCCGGAAGATATTGAAGTCTTCCAGACCGCGATCCCTATCTATCATGGCAAATACACAGTCGGGGTCTACGAAGATGTGGTGGCGGCGCAAAAAGAGCGCCTGAAGAAAGACGCCCGGTTGGGGGATGACCCCTCCCATGATCCCCATCGCTTTGAAATGGACTCGGTCCACTTCGCCAGTTACTACCACAGGCGCGAAGAGCGTATGCACTTCAGCTCCCCCGTGGTGCTCAAGCTCGGCAATCAACCCGCCATCCAGGCCAAGACCTCGGATATCTCGCCGGGTGGCTTACGCCTGCTGCTCACGACGCCTATCCCCTTTGAGGTGGGTGAGCTGTGCCAAGTAACGTTTACCGGCTTGCAAAAGGAGTCTCCGGCACCGCTGATCAATGAACCGGTTTATTACCAGATCCTCGGTGAAGAGCTGCGAGAGAGTCGTTTCTGGCTCAAGTTGCTACGTGCCGACTCCGATCCAGAGCTGGATCGCTATCTGCACAACTTCATCGATAGCAACAAGGTCCGTTATCGGGTCAGCATCGATTACCTGCTCTCCTCGGTCGAGGTGAAAGGGTATGAACAATATTACCTGCCGCGCATGACAGGTCTGCCGCTGTTTTTTAACAAGGACGGCACACCGCAGCTGGCCCATGTGCTCAAGAGTGAAAATAATCAGGCCGTACTGGAATACTGGCGCGATGAACGCAACCACGACAAACTCGCTGGCCTGTTCAATCCCCTGCGCATGCAACGCCTGCTCAGTCAGCCACAAGCCCATAAACAGTGCTGGATTTACTGCTTCACCCACACCATTCGCAGCCATATCTATTTTTTCTCCGCAACACAGGACGAGCTTGAAGAGAGCGGCTTACGGCAACTATTTTTTACCGTCGGAGCACGGCGCCCCAGTTGGCGGGTATTCAAACTGGATCTGGAAGCCATTCAGCTCAACAGCCAGGGGCTCAAGAGCCTGATCAATATTGATGGTCTTCCTCCGGCTCATGTCGCCACCGTGGAGCAACAACTGGAACAACTGGGGTATGTGGGCCAATTGACGGCGGTCGATGAGGATGCCCATCGCTTGGATTATCTGCACGGTGCCCTGGATGAGTATCAAGCCAATCAGTTACAACTCTACGCCCACTCCACCGAGGTCCCTGAGTTTGAGCTGGAGTTGCTGCACTATGTACAACTGCGCAAAGAGCTGCGCTACATGCACAAGACAGCGGTCGCCGTGAAACACGGGGTCGATACGGTCCTGGGCTGGAGTCGGGATATCTCGACCCAGGGACTGCAGGTTGAACTGGATAAACCGCTGGCCTGTGAACGCGGCGAGATCATCGGTCTGAGCCTGCCCAAGTTGCAGGCTCTGACCCGGGATATGAAGTTGCAGAATCTGGCCTATCGAGTGGTCAATACCAATCCGGCCCGAACGGTTTTAAATCTATGTATCGAGGGGAATGCCGATACCCATATCGGCCGTCTCTTCTTCCAGCGCCTGATCGATAGCAATCCGGACAAGTTAAAAACTGCCCGCGAGCTCAAACGCATGAGTGGTATGGCCCGAGCCCTGCGCAATCTCTACACCTATCATCTGTTCAATACCCCGCTTTATCTGAGCAAGAACAAACCGAACCGACTCGGCGCCATCGGGACCATAGATAAGCCTCGCCCTCTGTTGGGGCTGCTGACCGAGTCCTGTATCGAAAAACCGTTCAATGTGTTGCCACTGTTTCAGGGTGCCCTGTTAAAGCACCTCATACTGTTGCCCCTCCGCCAACTGCGCCGGGAAGATGCCCCCCGCAGCTATGAAATCTTCATCAGCCGTCAATTTGATCGCCAGGGGGACCTCTGTTACGACAGTCGGCTGGAAGAGGAATTCACCAGCACCGAAGATAAGCGTCACTTCGTGCGCAATGCCCTCAAGCGTGGCAACTTCACTTCGGTACGGCTGTTCCTCTCCCGCACCGGACGCCCGGATGTAGACTTCATCGCTGGTGAACTGGATTACGTGGCCAAATATGCCATCCACAAGGCCCGACAACTCGAAGAGACCCTTTGGAGCGTAGTGGGCATCTGTGACCTGATGGAAACAACCCCTGCCACCCTGTACCGATTGGGTATCAAACGTTAGCGGCGCAACACAGCAGCCAATAGTCGAATGAGAAAAGGGGAGCCGTGATGGCTCCCCTTTTTGAGTTCATGTTCGGGTTCTTAACCCAGAGCCGCGACCCGGGCTCCGGCCTGCAACAAACAGAGCACGGCTTCCAGATCCAGTTGGCGGATGGCCACCTGGGCCTGTTCTCGGACTATGGGCTTGGCATGGATAGCCACGCCCAATCCGGCAGCCTTGAGCATCGGCAGATCGTTGGCACCATCGCCGATGGCCACCGTCTGGCTGCTGGCAATACCGTAGCGGGTTTGCAGCAACTGCAGAGTTTCCGCCTTGACCTTGGCATCGACGATCCGCCCCAGCACCCGCCCCGTCAGCACGTCCCCCTCGGTCTCCAGATCATTGGCTTCGATATGATCCAGCCCCAGATCCTGTTGCAGCTTACCGGCAAAACGGGTGAAGCCCCCGGAGGCGATCGCTACCTTCCAACCTGCCGCCTTGGCCGCATCCACCAGTAAGGTCAGACCCGGCATCAGGGGAATATTGGCCGCTACCGTGTCGAGGATCGAGACCGGCGCATCCTTGAGCAGAGCCACCCGGTTGCGCAGACTGTCGGCAAACTCCAGTTTGCCCTGCATGGCGGCAGCCGTGACCGCCGATACCTGTTCACCCACACCCGCCAGGCGGGCAATCTCGTCGATACACTCGATCTGGATGGCGGTGGAGTCCATATCCATCAGGATGAGACCCGGCTCGGACAGGGTTGGCAAGCTGGCAACGTGAGCACCATCCAGTGGCCACTCTTGCGCCTTGAGCCAGAGCGCCAGCTCGACGTCATGGCGATCCAGCACCAACACCAGCACCTGGACTTCGGCCAACTCAAACGGTGGCAACAGCGCCCAGTCGATACCGCGCTGCTGGAGTTCCGCCGCCACCCCGCTGACGTGCTCACGGGTTAGCAACTCCCCCATCAACACCAGATAGCCCCCTTGAAACGGCAGGCGCTCGGCCGGTTGCAAAGACCCGGACTGAGCCAGATAGACGGGGGCAGTCGCCAAGACGGAAGGCCAGGCGGCGACATCATGGGGTAAGTGAGAAAAAGGCATCTGGCGTAGGGCTCCCTGCTGAACGCAAAATTGAGGGCTCAGGGTAGCGATCCGAGACACAACAGGCAAGTTTTGCGCCCATAAAAAGGGGGACGCCATCGGCGTCCCCTGTTCAGTTCAAACGACTGAGTGCTCAGGCCGCTTGGTCCGCCAGCAGTACGGAATCCAGCGCGATCAGGATCATCTCGTTGAAGGTCAGCTGGCGCTCTTCGGAGCTGGTCTGCTCATGACGCTTGATGTGATCCGAGACGGTACAGATGGTCAACGCCTTGGCACCGAACTCGGCGGCTACACCGTAGATGCCGGCCGCTTCCATCTCGACCCCCAGGATGCCGTACTTTTCCATCACGTCGAACATGGCCACATCCGGGTTATAGAACAGATCGGCGGAGAACAGGTTCCCCACCTTGACGGCGATCCCCCGAGCCTTGGCGGCATCCACGGCATGGCGCACCAGATCGAAATCGGCCAGCGCGGCAAAATCGTGATCCTTGAAGCGCATGCGGTTGACCTTGGAGTCGGTGCTGGCACCCATGCCGATGACCACATCGCGCAAGTTGACATCATCACGCACGGCACCGCAGGAGCCGACACGGATCAGGGTCGTCACCCCGTATTCGGTGATCAGCTCCTTGGTATAGATGGAGCAGGAGGGTATCCCCATGCCATGGCCCATGACCGAGATGCGACGGCCCTTGTAGGTCCCTGTGTAGCCATACATGTTGCGCACGTCGGTCACCAGCTCGGCATGGTCGAGAAAGGTCTCGGCAATGTACTTGGCGCGCAGCGGATCGCCCGGCATCAAGACCACATCGGCAAAGGCACCCTCTTTGGCATTGATATGAGGAGTTGGCATCGTTTTATTCCTTATAGTTCCTGGTAGCACTGTCTTATCAGGACCGCGAATCGGGCTCGCGGTCCGGTTCATTATCAAATAAAGCTGGTTCCGTAATCGAGCGCGGGCAAGCCGTGATAGCGGGCAATGCTCTGGCCGATATCGGCAAAGGTCTCGCGCCGGCCCAGATCCTGGGCCTGGATCGACGGGCCGCAGAAGATCATCGGCACATACTCGCGAGTATGATCGGTGCCGGTCCAGGTCGGATCACAGCCGTGATCCGCGGTCAGCACCACCAGATCCCCATCCCCCAACTGACTCATCAGCTCCGGCAAGCGGCGATCAAAATACTCCAGCGCCCGGGCATAACCCGCCACATCGCGGCGGTGGCCATAGGAGGAGTCAAAATCGACGAAGTTGGTGAAGATGATGCTGTGATCCCCCGCCGCCTGCAGTTGCTGCAGCGTCACATCCCACAACTCCTCAAGGCCGGTCGCCTTGAGCTTCTGGGTGATGCCGCAACCGGCGTAGATATCAGAGATCTTGCCAATGGCGATCACCTCGCCACCGGAGGCCTTCATCTTGTCCAGCAGGGTTGGCATCGGCGGCTCGACCGCATAATCATGGCGGTTACCGGTGCGCTGAAACTCCCCCGGTTTGCTGCCGATGAAGGGCCGCGCAATCACTCGGCCAATATTGTAGCCACCGCGCGTCAGCTCTTCGCGCGCCAGTTCACACAGGGCATACAGGGCATCGAGACCATAGGTCTCTTCATGGCAGGCAATCTGGAATACTGAATCCGCCGAGGTGTAAAAAATCGGCTTGCCGGTGCGCTTATGCTCTTCGCCCAGCTCATCGAGGATCACGGTACCGGAGGAGTGGCAATTACCCAGGTATCCAGGCAGCTTGCCCTTGGTCACCAGCGTCTCCAGCAAGGCAGGCGGAAAGCTCTGCTCCTTGTCGCTAAAGTAGCCCCAATCGAACAGCACCGGCGAACCTGCCATCTCCCAGTGACCCGACGGCGTATCCTTGCCCGAGGAGATTTCCTGGGCATAGCCATAGGCCGCTTGCGGTACCACGCTGGCATCCAGACCGGCCGGAAACTCGCCGCTGGCCCCGGCACAGGCGTGAGCCAACCCCAGACGGGTTAAATTGGGGATCTGCAGCGGCCCCTGGCGGTCGATATCGGCGCGGCCCGCGGCACACTCGGCAGCAATATGGCCGAGGGTGTTGGCGCCGGTATCGTTAAAACGGGCGGCGTCAGCGGCAGCGCCAATGCCCAGTGAGTCCATCATCAGAATAAAGGTACGTTTCATGGCTATAGCTCCTTCACATCGCTGGCCGTGATGCGTTGATAAACCTCGGGTAACGCCTCGGGACTAGTATCCCCGATGACGATGGCCTGCCGCAGGGCCTGGGCCGCCTCCTGATAATCCGCTTCGCTACCGGCATGGATCAGCGCCAGCGGTTGCCCGGCGGAGATCGCCTGTCCAAGCTGGCAGAAATCACTGAAGCCGACACGGTAGTCGATGGCATCGCTGGCCCGACGACGACCGCCGCCCATGGCCACCACCGCCATACCGATGGCACGGGTGTCCATGCGCTGTACAAATCCGCCGCGCTCGGCCAGCAGCGGCCGGATCAGCGGTGCGCTAGGCAGATACTCGTCATAACGACTCATGAAATCAGCCGGACCGCCCAGAGCCGCCACCATGCGGCCGAAACGTTCAGCCGCAGCACCGTTATCCAGCACCGCTTGTAACTTGGCATAGGCCTGGCTCTCATCCGCGGCTAAACCAGCGGCTACCAGCATATCGCTACACAGCGCCATGGTCACGGCATGCAGCCGTGGGTTGCGATACTCACCGAGCAGATAGCGCACCGCTTCGCGAACCTCCAGCGCATTCCCGGCACTGGAGGCCAGTAACTGGCTCATGTCGGTGAGCAGGGCCGAGGTCTTGCATCCGGCACCATTGGCCACCGCCACTATACTGCGCGCCAGTTCGGCTGACTTTTCAAAGCTGGGCATGAAGGCGCCGGAGCCCACCTTCACATCCATCACCAGCGCCTGCAGACCCGCCGCCAGTTTCTTGGAGAGGATGGAGGCGGTGATGAGCGGAATGGCCTCCACCGTGGCCGTCACATCCCGTGTGGCATAGAAGCGCTTGTCCGCGGGCGCCAGATCACCGGTCTGACCTATGATGGCCACCCCGACCTCTTTGACTACGCGGCGTAGCAGCTCGGTGCTAGGCGCCGTCTGATAGCCGGGAATGGCATCGAGTTTATCCAGGGTGCCACCGGTATGGCCCAGGCCTCGGCCGGAGATCATCGGCACGAAGCCGCCACAGGCCGCCACCATGGGCCCCAGCATCAGCGAGGTCACATCGCCGACTCCGCCGGTGGAGTGCTTGTCGACTATGGGGCCTCCCAGCTCCAGCGCCGTCCAATCGAGGACTGAGCCGGAGTCGCGCATGGCACAGGTCAGGGCGATGCGCTCGTTCATGGTCATGTCATTGAAATAGATCGCCATCGCCAGGGCGGCAATTTGCCCCTCACTGACGCTGTCATTGGCGACCCCTTGAATAAAAAAGCGGATCTCGTCGGCGGAAAGCTCGCGGCCGTCGCGTTTGTTGCGAATGATCTCCTGAGGAAGAAACATTGCACACCTCTGAGGTTGATTCCGTAGTCTTGTTGATGCAAACCGGGTGCGGGCCATGCCTCGTCATCACCGGCTTGTCGTTGTTATCAGGTTCCAACTCCAGCCGGGTAGCTGAACCGGTCGTTATCACCTTTAAGCCAACCGTTGGCGGCATGGATGCCGCCGTCGAGCCCCCATGGATGGGTTCACGGCGCGTTGGCGTCAGGTGATAGCGAGTGGCGAATACCACACAGGGTCGAAACCTCGGATCGCTATCCGTTAGTAACCGCTATTGGCTGCCGGTGCCTGACCATGACCCAGGGTCGCCAGCAGACTGGCCAGCAGGCTCGAAGCGCCGAAGCGGAAGGTGCGCGGGCTGACCCAGTTCTCGCCCAGAATCGAGGCGGCCAAGTCCAGATACTCCGCCGCCTTGGCCGCATCCTTGACGCCACCAGCCGGTTTGAAACCGACCGCCGTATTTTTCGCCTTGATCACCTCCATCATGATGCGCGCCGCTTCCAGCGTGGCGTTCACCGGCACCTTGCCGGTCGAGGTCTTGATAAAATCGGCACCGGCATCAATCGCCAGCTCCGAGGCGCGGCGGATCAGGGCCTCGCTCTTGAGCTCGCCGGTCTCGAGGATCACCTTCAGCAACACCCCATCGCCACAGGCGGCCTTGCACGCCTGGACCAGCTCGAAACCAACCTGCTCGTTACCGGCCATCAGCGCCCGATAAGGAAACACCACATCCACCTCGTCGGCGCCGTAGGCGACGGCAGCCCGGGTCTCGGCAACCGCAATCTCGATGTCGTCATTGCCGTGGGGGAAGTTGGTGACGGTGGCAATCCGTACCGCGTCGGCTCCGATCTCGCGCAACGTCTTGCGGGCAATCGGGATGAAGCGCGGGTAGATACAGACAGCGGCGGTCAATCCAGCCGGACTCTTGGCCTGATGGCACAGGGCAATCACCTTGGCATCGGTATCGTCATCATTCAGGGTGGTCAAATCCATCAGGTTCAGCGCGCGCTGGGCTGCTTGTTGCAAATCGCTCATCGAAAACTCCCATGCAAAATAGAAAGTTGCAGTGATAAACCTTGGCCTCCCATCGAGGCCAAACTCGTCAACTGTCATCCCCGGTACGAACTCCGGTTCATAACAGGAGCGGACTTGGTTCCGTGAAGAGCGCACGCGACCCGATCCCGGGTGACGGCTTCAATTCCATTTGACCGCAGACCCACCAACGGCGGGTCATCTGTGTGGAAGCGACTCCATGCCGCTCCCGACGCGCATTTTTCAGGAAAAAAAGCGCGCCAACAACCAATAGTAGGCCTGGGCACCGAGATAAACCCCGACGATGCCCATAACACCGGACAGCACGGGCGGAGCCGGGATCGGCAACTTCAGGAATGCAAACAATAACCCGACCGCACCACCCGCCAATAAGGAGAGCACAACTTCGTTCATCTCACACCTCTATACCCAGCATATCAATCACCCAGGCTCCGGATCTGGCGACGCAAACGCTTTTCAGGAGCCTAAAACATCAACGCCACAGCAAGGCTGTGGCGTGGTCCAGCCCGGTTTCCCGGGAAGTGGCTTCGTGGACAGGCTCATGATAGCCAAGCCTGGATCAACAGACTGAGAGAGCAAACGCTTTTGCGCAAACAGCCCCGACCCCGAATATTTCAACCCCCGACATCCGCCCGGATCATGCCAGCGCGTACCCTCACCGGGAGCGAAAAAACAGCGCCTCCACATTGGCTTCCAACTGGGGGATCAGCTCTTCGACAGGCTGCTGCCGCAATTGCGCCAATACCGTCAGCACCTCGGTCACTCGCCAGGGTTCATTGCGCACCCCTTGAGCCCCCGACAGGGGCATGCTGGGTGCATCGGTTTCCAGTAACAGTGCCTGCACCGGCAACTGGGCCACGGCGCGCCGGGTTTTCTGGGCTCGCTCATAGGTGATGACACCGCCCACGCCTAAACGAAAGCCCAAGGCCCAGAATTGCTCAGCCTGCTGGCGGGAACCGGCGAAACCATGCAACACGCCGCCGGCAGGTGGACGATAGCGACTCAGCAGCGCCAGCACCTCGTTGTAGCAGCGGCGGCAATGCACGATGAGCGGCAACTTTAACTCGCAGGCCAGCTGGATTTGTCGCTCAAACCAGGGCAATTGCTGCGCCAATGACCCTTCGATGGCACCATCCAGACCACACTCCCCCACAGCGACCAGCCCCTCGGGCCGCGCTTCCAACCGTCGGGCTAACGCTTCCAGTGCTTGAGGTGACTCATCGGCCAGAAACCAGGGATGCAAACCAAGGGCATAAAAGACTCCCGGCTGCGCCGCTTGCAACGCCGCCAGACGATCCCAGTGCCGGGAGGCAATGGCGGGCACAATCCAGCGCATGACCCCCACAGCCCGGCTGTGAGCCAGTACGGCGGGTAGATCCGCGGCAAACTCTTCCAAATCCAGATGGACATGACTATCGGTCAGCATGGGGTATGACTCGCAAGACAAAGGACGATCACTTTCAGGCTAATCACTCCACCGCCGCTTGTCAGCCTTAACCGCGCGCGCACTTACGCCAGACATTTAAATCGCCAACGACAAAAGGGCCTCCACGACGGAGACCCTCGCAACAAACTCGGGTTGAGCCTAGAGCATGACTCCGGCCACCACGGCGGAGAGCAAGCTCACCAGCGTCGAACCGTAGACCAGTTTCAAGCCGAAGCGCGACACCATGTTGCCCTTCTCTTCATTCAACGCCTTCACCGCACCGGCGATGATGCCGATGGAGCTGAAGTTGGCAAACGACACCAGGAATACCGACAACATACCCAGGGTGCGCGGTGACAAACCGGCCGCCATCTTGCCCAAATCCATCATGGCGACGAACTCGTTGGTCACCAGCTTGGTGGCCATGATGCTGCCCGCCTGCATGGCTTCACCACCTGGGATGCCCAGCACCCAGGCAATCGGGAAGAACAGATAACCCAGCACCTGTTGGAAGCTCATGCCGAAGGCGGCATCAAACAGGTAGTTGATCATGGCGATCAGCGCGATGAAACCGACCAGCATGGCCGCCACTATCACCGCAACCGTGAACCCGGCCATGATGTATTCGGCCAGCATCTCGAAAAAGTTCTCGCTCTTCGGGGTGTGGTGTTTATCCCCTTCCGCCAGCTTGGCGGCGTCGGTGGCACTGTTGTCCGGCTCGTAGGGGTTGATGATGGAGAGCACGATGAAGGTGCTGAACATGTTGAGTACCAGCGCTGCCACCACATAACGGGGCTCAATCATCTGCATGTAGGCACCGACGATGGACATGGAAACAGTGGACATGGCCGTCGCCGCCAGGTTGTACATCTGCTTCTGGTTGATATGGGGCAGTATGTTCTTGATGGCGATGAAGTTCTCGGATTGTCCGACGATCATCGAGCTGATAGCGTTGAACGATTCCAGCTTGCCCATGCCGTTGATCTTGGCCAGCACGGTACCGATACCCCGGATGACCAGCGGCAACAGACGGATGTACTGCAGGATACCGATCAGCACCGAGATGAAGACGATGGGCATCAGCACCTTGAGGAAGAAGGTGAAAGCGCCCTCGTTCATCAGGCCACCGAATACGAAGTTGGTGCCTTCGGCAGCGAACTCCATCAGTTTGTTGAAGGCGGCGGCAAAACCACCGATCACCGCCAGACCGACCTGGGAGTTCAGCATGAACCAAGCCAGCGCCAGTTCGACCAGCAGCAGTTGCACCACGAAGCGCAACTTGATCTTACGCCACTCTTTCCGGTTCGCCGCCAGGGCCAAGCCGAGGACCATGATGAGCCCAAGAACAAAATGTAAATATACCATTTCCGTAAACCTGTTTTAATCAGTAGGGAGGACGGGCTCATCATAATTCCCGGTAAATTAAAAAATGGACCAGCCATCACATTGTTTAATCGTGAATCAATAATGCAGACCAGAAAAACGTTTTATTTTTAAATTAATTTTTATCCGCAATCGAAATAAGGATTCATTCGATAGCTAAACATCTCGAATTCAGCAATAGCATTGCAAGGCATCACTAAGTGATTGTTATACCTGTAAAACGTTTTTATTTGGCACAAGATGCGAGAATGAATTATATCAAAGAAGCGAGAAAAACGATTGTATCGAAGTGTGTCGTGATTATATCCATAACAAGCAAACGTTTTTATTTGCCATCTATATTCGATGTTGGAATCTTTAAATACGAGAATAATGAATCGCTATTTATAAAATATAATCTCCAAACCATCCTGGATCGCAAATAGTGTCCTGATAGCGGATACAAAAAGGGCTGCCTGATGGCAGCCCTTTTGCACAACGAGTGCTTAGTGTTCGCGGGTCTTGTGGAAGACCACATCCGGATAACGTTCCATGGTCAGATTGAGGTTGACCATAGTGGGCGCTATGTAGGCCAGATTATCGCCGCCATCCAGCGCCAGATTGATGGCACACTTGCGCTCGAAATCTTCGAGTTTCTTACCGTCCTTGCACTCGACCCAACGGGCAGTGCTGACGTTGATCGCCTCGTACAGCGCCTCAACGTTGTATTCGCTCTTCAAGCGCGACACCACCACATCGAACTGCAGCACGCCAACGGCACCGACGATGAGATCGTTATTCTCGATGGGACGGAACACCTGCACAGCCCCCTCTTCGGAGAGCTGGACCAACCCCTTGAGCAGTTGCTTCTGCTTGAGTGGATCGCGCAGGCGGATACGGCGGAACAATTCAGGCGCAAAGTTGGGAATACCGGTGAAGCGGATATCTTCACCCTGGGTGAAGGTGTCCCCAATCTGTATGGTGCCGTGATTGTGCAGACCGATAATATCCCCCGGGAACGCCTCTTCGGCCTGCTCCCGATCCCCGGCCATGAAGGTCACGGCATCGGAGATGTTCACATCCTTACCGATGCGCACATGGCGCATCTTCATCCCTTTTTCGTACTTGCCGGAAACCACGCGCATGAAGGCAATACGGTCGCGGTGTTTGGGGTCCATGTTCGCCTGGATCTTGAACACGAAACCGGAGAACTTCTCCTCGCTGGCCTCGACAGTCCGCTTGTCGGTTGCTCGCGACATGGGCGCCGGAGCCCACTCGGTGAGGCCATCCAACATATGATCCACACCGAAGTTACCCAGCGCGGTACCAAAGAAAACAGGCGTCATCTCGCCCTTGCGGAAGGCATCCAGATCGAACTGGTGGGAAGCGCCCTGCACCAGCTCCAACTCCTCACGCAACTGATCGATCAGATCGTCACCCACCGCCTTGTCCAGCGCCGGGTTATCGAGCCCCTTGATGACGCGCTTTTCCTGAATGGTGTGACCCTGACCCGATTGGTAGAGATAGACCTCGTCCTTGTAAAGGTGATAAACCCCCTTGAACTGCTTGCCACAGCCGATGGGCCAGGTGATGGGCGCGCAGAGGATCTTCAGCTCATTCTCCACCTCATCCAGCACCTCCATGGGATCACGCACTTCGCGGTCCAGCTTGTTCATGAAGGTGAGTATGGGGGTGTCGCGCAAGCGGGTGACTTCCATCAGCTTGCGGGTGCGATCTTCAACCCCCTTGGCGGCGTCGATGACCATCAGACAGCAGTCCACCGCCGTCAGGGTACGGTAGGTATCTTCCGAGAAGTCTTCGTGACCCGGGGTATCGAGCAGGTTGACCAGACAGTCGTTGTAGGGGAACTGCATCACAGAGGTGGTGACCGAGATGCCCCGCTCCTTTTCCATCTCCATCCAGTCGGACTTGGCATGCTGACCCGAGCCCCGCCCCTTGACGGTACCGGCGCGCTGGATGGCGTTTCCGAACAACAGCACCTTCTCGGTGATGGTGGTCTTACCCGCATCGGGGTGGGAGATGATGGCGAAGGTGCGGCGTTTGCCCACCTCGTTCAGGAACTCTGACATGAAAACGTCCCGTAGACTGACTATGACGAATTTGGCCGCGGATTATAAACCCAAGGGCAGTTTTTGCCCAAACAATTGCTCATCCCAATGGCAGACAAGTGACGAGTCGAAAGTTAAACTCCCTGTAATGCCTACTTTGCTGTCGTACCGGAGTCGCCATGCTGTCTCGTACTTGCCTGCGTATCCTGTGCCTGCTCTTGCTGCTGGTCAACGGAATCGCCGTGGCCACCACCGCCAACCCGTTGCATATCGGCGTCAGCTTCGCCATCCCCCCCTATGTGATCCAGGAAGAGGATCGGGGCATCGAAGTCGACCTGTTGCGCGCCACCTTCCAAAGCCCGGAGTATGAGCTGCACATTCATTACCTGCCCCTGGCCCGCGGCTTCCAGATGCTCGAAGGTGGCAAGCTCGACGGCATCATCAACGTCCGTCCCGGAATGATCGATGCCAGCATCATTCATCAGATCTATTACAGCCAGCCGGTGATCACCTTCCATAATCAGCTCATCACCCGAAGCGACCGCTGGCCCGAAGGCAGTCTGACCCGAATGGATCAACTGACCAACCTCAAGCTGCTGGCCTTTCAGCGCGCCACCCTGATTCTGGGCCAGGAATTTGCGACCGTAGTGGCTCACGCCCCCTATTACGCCGAGACCGCCAAACAACCCCTGCAGGTTCGGCAGCTACTGCGCGGACGCATCGATGGTGCCGTGATGGAGGCGAGAGTCTTCAACTACTATCTGCGCCAGGCTCAGAACAGTGGTCAATTTCTGGATCATGAGCTGGCCCAGCCGATAACCCGCCACGCCCTCTTTCCACCCACCGTCTATCACTTTGCCTTCCGCGATGCCGTCGTCCGGGATCACTTCAATAACCGTCTGGAAGCGTTGCAGCACAATGGCGGCTACCAGAAGATCCTGGCTCGCTATGACACCAACGACTGAGGACAACTGCGTTGACAGGTCAAGTATTCACAGCAGGAGGAAGGTAAAACAACTGGCGCCTGACTCCAGAGCACAGCAGCTCACTGCGTTTATGAAGACAATAAAATGGCCCCGCAGCTTAGCTGCGGGGCCATTTCACACATAGTTAGGTACTGAGCACGAAAGCCGGCTTAGATCACCTCAGCCAGATTGCCCTTCTCTTCCAACCATTCCCGACGATCCGAGGCGCGCTTCTTGGCCAGTAACATGTCCATCAGCTGCATGGTGTCGTCGCCCTCTTCCAATGTCAGTTGGACCAGGCGGCGAGTGTTCGGGTCCATGGTGGTTTCCCGCAACTGCTTCGGGTTCATCTCACCCAGACCTTTGAAGCGGGTAACTTGGGGAGTTCCGCGCTTCTTCTCGGCCTTGATCCGCTCCATCACCCCCTCTTTTTCACTCTCGTCCAGGGCGTAATAGACCTCCTTGCCCAAGTCGATCCGGTAGAGCGGCGGCATGGCGACATAGACATGCCCGCGCAGCACCAGGGTACGGAAGTGTTTGACGAACAAGGCACAGAGCAGGGTGGCGATGTGCAGACCGTCCGAGTCCGCATCGGCGAGAATACACACCTTGCCATATCGCAATTCGGAGAGATCCTCAGAGTCTGGGTCCAGACCGATGGCAATGGAGATGTTGTGCACTTCATCGGAGGCCAGCACCTCGGAGGCATCCACTTCCCAGGTATTCAGGATCTTGCCACGCAACGGCATGATGGCCTGGAACTCCCGATCCCGGGCCTGCTTGGCGCTACCACCTGCCGAGTCCCCTTCCACCAGAAACAGCTCGCCCTGCATGGGGTCGGAGCAGGCACAATCGGTGAGCTTGCCCGGCAGCGCCGGTCCCTGAGTGACCTTCTTGCGCACCACGGTTTTGGCCGCCCGCAGTCGCTTTTGGGCACTGGAGATACACATTTCGGCGATCTGGCTGCCCAGCTCTATATTCACGTTGAGCCACAGACTAAAGGCATCCTTGACCACGCCGGAGACGAAGGCCACACACTGCCGGGAGGAGAGGCGCTCCTTGGTCTGACCGGCAAATTGCGGGTCCTGGATCTTTACCGACAGGATATAGGCGCACCGATCCCAGATATCTTCCGGCGTCAGCTTGATGCCTCGCGGCAGCAGACTGCGCAGTTCGCAGAACTCCCGCATGGCATCCAGCAGACCTTGGCGCAGACCATTGACATGGGTGCCGCCCTGCACTGTGGGGATCAGGTTAACGTAGGACTCCGCCAGACTATCGCCGCCTTCGGGCAACCAGCACAGAGCCCAATCGATGGCCGAATGGTCAGTGCTGAGGCTGCCAGTGAAGGGTTGCTCCGGCAAACAGACCGACTCCTTCACCGTGTCGATCAGATAATCGCGCAGCCCATCCTGATAGCACCACTCCAGATGCTCGCCGCTTTGCTTGTCATCAAAGCTGATGGTGAGACCAGGACAGAGCACCGCCTTGGCCTTGAGCAGATGCACCAAGCGGGACACTGAAAACTTGGGAGAATCGAAATAGCTGACATCCGGCCAAAACCGCACCCGGCTACCACTGACGCGGCGACCACAGGTGCCGGTGATGGTCAGCTCCGAGGACTTGTCCCCATTCTCGAACGCCATCTCGTAGACCTGACCATCGCGCTTGACGGTGACCTCGACCCGGGTCGACAAGGCATTGACCACCGAGATCCCTACCCCGTGCAAACCACCGGAAAATTGGTAGTTTTTACCGGAAAACTTTCCCCCTGCATGCAGTTTGCAGAAGATCAGCTCGATGGCGGGCACACCCTCTTCGGGGTGAATATCCACCGGCATCCCTCGGCCATCATCGATCACCTCCAGGGATTGATCCTCATGCAGGATCACCTGAATAGAGCGTGCGTGACCGGCCAGCGCTTCATCGACGCTGTTATCGATGACTTCCTGCCCCAGGTGGTTGGGCCGACTGGTATCGGTATACATACCGGGACGACGACGAACGGGTTCGAGGCCCTTCAAGACCTCGATGGCATCTGCCTGATAATTGCTGCTCATGTAGGGGCTTCTGCTGAAGTTAGGGGTGGAGGAAGTTTACAATTTCCGGACAGTAACGCTCAAATCCGGTGAAGGCGTGAGAGCCGCCGGTTTCGAGAGTAACACGACTGGCGCGGTAGTAGTCGATGGCAACACGGTAATCCAGGACTTCATCGCCCTGTTGTTGCAACAACCAGAGCCGTTCCGGGTGGTTTAGTGTCGTCCGATCCAAAGCCGCCAGTTCCTGCATATGATCCGGCACCAGCGTGAACCTGGCGCCGGTATAGGGGTTGACCTGCTCGCCGAGGAAATGGCGCAACAACGTGTGCGGATGCACCGCCGGATTAACCAGCACAGCCGGAAGCGCAAATTGTTCGGCCACCACGGTTGCCCAGAAGCCGCCCAATGAACTGCCAATCACTCCGACCGGGCCAGATGCCAACGCGGAGACCACGCAGGCCGACACCGCATTCCAGGCTGCCGCCGGAGTATCCGGTAATGTGGGAGTGAGATACCGGATATCCGGGCGCGACAACGCCAGATAATCGCCTAACACTCCCGCCTTGGCAGAACCACCGGAGGATTGGAAACCATGCAGATAGATGAGAGTCGGCGGCGCCATTAATAGCCGCCTGCAGCACCATCGGGAATGAAGCAACCGGCGGGTAAACGGTGGACCTGGGTTTCGATACGCCCATCGGCATACAGTTGCAGATAACGCCAGCCCGGTCCTTTGCTATCGAGACCAAAGTCGCGACTCAAGGGTTCAAACTGAATACAGGTCGAGGGCGACGAGATAAAGCGCACGCCGTTGTGCTGCAGATCGGTTTCCTGATGCACATGACCACACAGCACCAAGCGAACATTGGGGAAACGCGCCAGCAATGCCAACAAGTCCGGGCCATTTTTCAGGTCATGCTGATCCAGCCAGGTACTCCCCACCGGGAAGGTATTGTGATGCAGACAGATCAGCGTAAACCGATCCGGCTGCTCATTCAGGCACTGTTCGAGGAAACCCATTTGCTCCGGCTTGAGCCAACCATGGGGTACGCTGTACACCTGGGTGTCGAGCATGATGATCTGCCACTTCTCCAGCAAGATTTGCTGGGCGTTGCTGATGCCAAAGTCCGGCATCACCTGACGCATGAGCGGACCGTCATCATGATTGCCCGGTAACCAGAAGATGGGCTGCCCCAACGGTTTGGCCATGTCGGCAAAGCGCCGATAGGAGTCCGTGGTGTAGTCCTGAGAGAGATCACCGGTCGCCAGGACCAGATCAAAAGGCTGTTGCTGGGCTTGGATAGCCGCCAGCACAGCCGCCAGACTATCGGCCGTGCGAATGCCCAAGAGTTGTCCCTCTGCCTGGGCAAAGAGATGCGTGTCCGTGATCTGCAGCAGGCGTATGGGTTGCTTGCTGTCACCAACAGGGAGAGTAACTGTATCCAATTGGGCTAGATTCTTCGTGGTAATTAATCTGGTTTGAATTCAAAGACACCATAACCATGAGCCAGACAGAAACGCAGCCACTCGGCCAAAAAGTGATTGCACTGCTCTTTCTCGTCTCTGTGGTGCATATGTTCATTCGGGTAATGATAACTAGGTCGCAGCCGTGAAATCTGCTGGCTGACACACACTTCGGCCATGCGGGCGTCATGATACAGACGCACCTGCAAATACGCCCTCAGATATTGTGGTAAGTTTTCATTATTTTGCGCCACTTCAAGTAACGTGGTGAAACGGCTCTCTTCGAGTACGCGTAAGCGGAAATATAGTCCGTCTGCGGCATTCAGCGCATATCCCTGCTTTTCAAAAGCAGCGGCCGGCAGCAACTTCATAAGCCCCATGTAGTTGGTTTCGCAAACTCGATGCAAATTAGCCAAATCAGGAACATGCCGCTTCTTGAGGGTGATCATGGATGATCCGCAGGCACAGCCCAAGCCTGACGCACCGCATCCAGGTGCAATTGCAGCCATTGCAGGGCAATTACGGTAGCGGCGTTATCAATACGCCCCGACTCGACCCAGGCATAGGCCTGCTCGCGAGAGACGACGTGCACACGAATATCCTCCCCCTCCTCGGCCAGACCATGCAGACCCGAGGCCAATGAGCTGTCCACCTCACCGACAAACACATCGATGCGTTCCGTGGTTCCCCCCGGACTGACCAGATAACTCACTGCAAACTGACTTCGCCCCACAGCCAGGCCAGCTTCCTCTTCTGCCTCGCGGCGAATGACGCTGTCAGTCGCCTCTCCGGGCTCTATGATGCCGGCCACCATCTCCAGCAGCCAGGGCGTCCGCTGGCCATCTATGGCGCCAATCCGGAACTGTTCCAGTAGTACCACTTCATCCCGCCGCGGGTCATAAGGCAGCATGGCCGCCGCATGGCCTCGTTCAAAGAGTTCTCGCGTCAGTGCAGTTGACCAACCTCCGGCAAATAACTTGTGCCGCAGGGTGTAGCGATTCATACGAAAGAACCCCTGGAAGCAAGCTTCCTGATGCAGGATCTCGACATCAGCAGAGGTAAAGTGCTGATCATCAGCGAGCGGGGGATTGAGACATGGTAGACTCCAACAGAGCCATCTACTGGCTGCATGAAAAGATGTGGCAAGCACGCGACGGTGAGGCAGGCAGGTTAACCTTAACCCGAGGTAGATGGTAAGCCCGAGGGCGGTTTTTTTCGCCTATTCGACACTATAGTAATGTCTCTTAACTGTTTTTTTACTTACACTCGGCACTATCGGTGTCAACCGGCAATCGCCGTGACGGTCACGTTGTTATCAATCGATCTGAATCAGAATCTTTCGGAGAAGCCCATTTTATGAACAAGCGTCTATTGTCCGCCCTCATCGTGATGAGTTTCAGCGGGTTCGCCAACGCAGAAAACCTGCTCGATATTTATCGCCAAGCGCAGGAAAAGGATCCTCAGCTACTGGAAGCCAAGGCACAACGCGATGCGGCCTTCGAAAAGATCAATGAAGCACAAGCGGCCAACCTGCCCCAAATCAACTTGGGTGCCGATCTGAACTATCAGAAGACCAACCAGGATGATAAGCAAACTGCGGGTACCGCTGGTGCTTCATTGGGCTTGTCACAAGCCATCTATCGCCGCAGTAACTGGATCAACAGCGACCTATCCGAGAAACAAGCCACCCAGACCGACGTCGGATACAACTACGAGAAGCAGGCACTGATCGTACGAACATCGGACGCCTATTTCTCGGTACTGTCGGCCAAAGATACCCTCGAATATGCCAATGCCAACCTGGATGCGTTGAAACGCCAGCTGGACGAAACCCAGCAACGCTATAACGTCGGCATGACCGCCATTACCGACGTACATGAAGCCAAGGCCGCCTACGACCTGGCCAGTGCCGATGTGATCATTGCTGAAAATGCTCTGGCCAATAGCTACGAAGGCTTGCGTCAACTCACCGGTTTTGAACACAAACAACTGGATCTGCTGGATACCTCTCGCTTTACACCGGTGGCTCTCGTTGAAAACTCCGACAGCTGGATGAAACTGGCAGACGAGAACAACCTGCAATTGCATCAACAACGTATCGCCAAGGATATTGCCAAGCAGCAGATCGACCTGGCACAAACTGGCAATGATCCAACGCTGGATCTGGGCGCCAATCTGGGCAGCAATTACACCAATTACAAGAACGATGGCCCCTCCTATGATGATGGCACCCTGAACTCCGCCAACATAGGTTTCAAATTCAACCTGCCCCTGTACACCGGCGGCGCCGTCGATTCACGGGTGAAACAAGCACAGTTCAACTATGTCTCCGCCAGTGAGGCTCTGGAAAAGAGTCATCGCACCATTCAGGCCAACCTCTATCGCAACTACAACGACGTGAATGCGGCTATCGGTACGGTTCGCGCCTATCAACAATCCGTAATTTCTGCCGAGAGTGCCCTGACCGCCACTCGTGCAGGCTATGAGGTAGGTACCCGGACCATAGTCGATTTGCTGGATGCCACCCGTAAGCTCTACTCGGCCAAGCAACAGCTCTCCGCCGCTCGTTACAACTACATCCTCAAGCGCCTGCAACTCAAGCAGGTCGCCGGAAACCTGCAAGAACAAGATATCATCGAAGTAAATAATGGTCTGAAAAAAGGCTGAGTGTTACCACGAGATATCAAGGCGCCTGTTGGCGCCTTTTACATTTATTAACTGTTTGCTTTTCGCTCTTTCGAGCTTGATCGCGTTTCCAACCCTTGTAAGCGGTTAACATCCAACTTATCAACATCTTCAGTAACTTTGTTCGTTACCGGTTTTGTGCTGATTGAAGGAGGCACGCATGAGTTTGTGGGATAAAGCCAAGCAACTCTTTGGGCAGAGCCCGCAGAGTGGCACACTGCACGCAGTGAGCGATCAGGAACACCTGGATGCCATTATCAAGGAGCGTCCGGATCTGTGTGATCAACTGACTAACGAGCCCCAAGAGCAAACCGTGACCCGTGACAATGGCCGCGATATTATTTTCCTCGGCTGGCAAGTGTGTAACGTGGAAGAGCGTCATATCAAGGACGGCCGTCGTCTGGCCTATCTGAAACTGTTCCAGACTCGCGCGAACAAGTACGTGTGCCAACGCATGACGCTGATCGACAACGAAGAGAAAAGCTACCAGGCAACTACAGTGGAAGATCTGGATGGCGTGAAACGCTTCTTCGGGGAAGGCAGCTTGGCCCTGGCTCTCTATATCATGCTGGATCGTCAATTCCCGGTTACCAAGAAGAGCGCCTGATTCACGCGATCACCATATCAACGGATGACAGTCCCGGCTGTCATCCGTTTTTCATGGGAAACAAAAAAGGCCAGCGCTTGGCTGGCCTTATTGCACCTGATACCAACACTCAGGATTCGCGCTCGATGATGGTGCGAATGATGGCGCTGGTAGAGCACCCATCCTCAAAATTGAGAACCAAGACCTCGCCTCCGTTAGCGGTCACCTCTTCATAACCGGCGATCTCCTGGGGTTGATAATCCCCGCCTTTGACCAGCAGATCCGGCAGCATCTCGGCAATGACGCGGCGCGGCGTATCTTCGCTAAAAGGTACTACCCAATCCACAGCGCCTAACCCCGCCAGCACCGCCATCCGGCGATCCACCGGGTTAACCGGACGACCGGGGCCCTTCAGACGGCTGACCGAGGCATCATCATTGACCGCGACGATCAGGCGATCCCCCAATTTCCGCGCACTCTGCAGGTAAGAGACGTGACCGGCATGCAGAATATCGAAGCAGCCATTGGTCATGACAATGCGTTCGCCCCGACGACGAGCGCCATCGACGGCAAACTTCAATTGCTGCTCGCTCACCACACCAAAACCGGATTCATGTTCACCATACACGGCATTGGCCAGCTCGATCGGGCTGACAGTCGAGGTACCCAGCTTGCCAACCACAATTCCAGCCGCGGTATTAGCCAGCGCACAGGATTCAGCCAGTGACTTCCCAGCGGCCAGGGCCGTGGCCAGGGTGCCAATCACAGTATCACCGGCACCAGTCACATCGAAGACCTCATGAGCCTGCGCGGGCAGATGCAACTCTTCCTCCCCGGCCCGGATCAGGGTCATACCATGTTCGGATCGAGTGACCAGCAAGGCGGCCAGCTCAAACCGCTGTACCAACTCCAGCCCCTTTTTCACCAGATCCTGCTCATCGCGCACCTTACCCACCACGGCCTCGAATTCGGACATATTGGGGGTCAGCAGAGTCGCACCTCGATATTTTTCGAAATCGGTGCCCTTGGGGTCGACCAGTACCGGAATGCCAGCCGCTCGCGCCAGAGTAATCATCTGCTGGACAGCCGCCAAGGCTCCTTTGCCATAATCAGAGAGGATCAGCACATCGACCCGGGATAGGGCCGCCTGCGTCTTGGTCAGCAGAGGTGAAGGGTCCACACCGTGGAATCCCTCCTCAAAATCCAGCCGCAGCAATT
Organism: Aeromonadaceae bacterium; assembly: GCA_963677375.2. Taxonomy (GTDB): domain Bacteria; phylum Pseudomonadota; class Gammaproteobacteria; order Enterobacterales; family Aeromonadaceae; genus Pseudaeromonas. Next base: position 35,573 of record CAXXIF010000019.1, on the reverse strand, counting down.
GCTGGTTGCGACTGAGAATGCGCAACTTGGTGATGGTCGGAAACTCGGACAGGCGCACAAAATCACTCTCGACCCCAACCGAAGTCAACTTGTCAGCCAAGACGGTGGCCGCCTCGTCCTGACCGGTCAACCCCAGTAAAATGGAGTGAGCACCGAGTGCTGCGACGTTCAATGCCACGTTAGCAGCACCGCCGGGGCGCTCCTCATTGTGCTCAACCTTGACCACAGGAACGGGCGCTTCGGGAGAAATACGACCCGTGGGACCAGACCAATACCGGTCCAGCATGACATCGCCCACAACTAATACTCGGGCCTTCTCAAAATCAGGCAGTGTGACCTTCATCATCAGACTCTCACAAAAAAAATCCCGACGCAGTCTAGCACACAGCGAACGTCGATTCGCCTGATGCAAGGCAAATCTGCTAGCATGCGAGGCGTTTCCATCTCAAATTGCGGAGAATTCTGATGTCTTCAGCCCCCACAGTTCGCCTGCGTTGGGCCATGTTTACCCCCCGTCATTGGCCGCTCTGGGGCGGACTGGGTCTGCTCTGGTCACTGGTGCAATTACCCTATAGCTGGCAGATGGCTCTGGGCCGTCAATTGGGTCGTACCGCCATGTCCCTCCTCAAACGCCGGGTACAAATCGCTCGCCGCAATCTGCAATTGGCGTTACCGGAGCTGGATGACGAGGCGCGGGAACGGTTACTGATCGCCAACTTCGAGAGCGTGGGTTGTGCCGTCTTTGAGACCGGGATCGCCTGGTTCTGGCCGGATCGTCGAATCCGTCGTTTCATGCAGATCGAAGGCGATGAACATGTCCGGACCGCGGTCGCCGGTGGTGAAGGCATGCTGTTGCTCTCGTGTCACTTCATGACCCTGGAACTCAATGCCCGTATGTTCGGCATGTTACATCCCGGCGTCGGCGTCTATCGACCCAATGATAATCCGGTGCTGGAATATGCTCAGGTGCGCGGGCGCACCCGTTCCAACAAGTGCCTGCTGGATCGTGGCGATATCAAGGGCATGATCAAGGCGCTGCGAAAAGGGGATGCCCTCTGGTATGCGCCAGACCATGACTATGGTCGCCATGCCAGCGTCTTTGTCCCCTTTTTCGCCGTCGAACAGAGCGCAACCATCACAGGCACAGCGACTCTGGCTCGGGTCAAAAATGCCGTGGTATTACCCTGCTACACCCTGCGTCTGCCCACCGGTGGCTATAAGCTGGTGATCGAAGCCCCATTACAAGATTTTCCCACTGGGAATGAGATCGCCGATGCCACCCGCAGTAATCAGGTGATCGAGGCAGCCGTGCGCCAGGCTCCGGAGCAATATATGTGGCTCCATCGCCGCTTCAAGACCCGCCCCAGCAAAGAGGATGCCTCGCTGTATTGAGCCCCTGCGCGCAGGGGGCTCGGTCACAAAAAAGGCAATGCGCCCTGCATTGCCTTTTTTGTGGTGAGCGCCGTGCTCTTAGCCGGCGTGACCCAGCAACTTGTCCCATAACTCGCTGACCCATGCTCGCTCCGTCAGCAACTCTCCAGCCCCGACGATCCGGCTGTGACCGGAGAGCGTGCAGCGATGAGCCATATCCCGGATCGCCAGATAGGCTTTTTTCAGGTGTGTTGCTTCCTCATCATTCAGGAGCCCCACCTCGGCACAGGTTTCAAAGATCCGCACGTTATCACTCCACTGGGTCAGAGTCCGGGGATGGGCCTCGGCATGAGCCAGCACCAGAAACTGGGCCATGAACTCGATATCGGTCATGCCGCCATGGCCTTGCTTGAGATCGTACTCCTCGCTGCTACCCCGTAGCAGATGGTTGCGCATCTTGTCCCGCATCGCGACCACCTCCTGCTGCAAATGGGCCAGCTCACGGTGCCGACTCAGCACCAACTGCCGGATTTGCTTGAATTCGGTCACTATGGCGTTCTCCCCGACCACAGCCCGGGCACGGACCAGAGCCTGATGCTCCCAAGTCCAGGCTTCATGGTTGAGGTAGTGCTCATAAGCATGCAGGGAGGAGACCAGTAACCCGGAATCCCCGGAGGGGCGCAGACGCATATCCACTTCGTACAAAATACCGGAGGGCGTGCGGGTACTGAACAGATGCAGAATGCGCTGGGCCAGGCGCACATAAAACTGTCGCACATCGATGGGACGATCCCCATCAGTCACACCAGCCGGATCACCGCCATGCAAGAAGACCAGATCCAGATCTGAGCCATAGCCAAGCTCGATACCGCCCAGCTTGCCATAGGCCACCACACAGAAACTCCGCTCGCCGGTTTGCCGGGCATGAGGCGGTAGACCGTAGCGGGCCGTCAGTTGGGTCCAAGCCTGGGACACCACCTCTTCGAGGATGGCTTCAGCCAACCAGGTGAGGTGGTCACTGACCTTCATCAGCGGCAAGGCCCCGGCAATATCGGCGGCACTGATCCGCAATAACTGGATCTGCTTGAACTGCCGCAGCGCTTCCATCTGCTGCTCTACATCCTCTTCGGGGACGCGCATCAGATATTGCCGCAACTCGTCCTGGTAGTGATCCAGCGGCGTCGGATGATACAGATGTTGCGGGTCCAGTAACTCATCCAGCAGGATCGGGAAGCGCGCCAACTGACTGGCGACCACGCCACTGGCATCGCACAACTTCAACAGTTGATTCAAGACGCCCTGGTTTTCCACCAGCAGCTGCAGATAAGCCGAGCGGGTCACGATCTGGCTGAGTAGCCCGTGCACCCGCTCAAACAGGGCCGCCGGTGTCACGTGCGTGGAAATTGCCAACAACAGACGAGGCATCAGCCGGTTGAGAGCCTCTCGTCCCTGGGGACCAACGGCCCGGCGTTGGCACTCGAGACGAAACGCGACCAGAGCACTGGCCAACCGCTCCCCCTCACTCGGGCACAGCGGCAGCAACAACGGCGTTGTCTCCTCCTGAGTCAGATCCGTCAACCAGAGGTCATGCCAGATCTGGGGCACATCATCCTGTTCGGACTCGTCATCACCAATCACGGCCACAAATTCCCGTCGCACCAGAGCCATGACCTCCTGCAGTTGGCGATAGAAGCTGCTCCAATCGGCACATCCCAATACAGTCACCAGTCGCAACCGATCCCGCTCGCTGTCCGGCAGGGTCTGGGTTTGCTGATCACCGATTTCTTGCAGGATATTTTCGACCCGGCGCAAGAAGCGATAACTGGCCAGCAACCCATCGACACTCGAAGAAGGCAGAGCCCCGCTACGCCCCAGCTCGGTCAGCACATCCGGCAGATGACGGATCTGCAACGCCCGCTCCCGGCCACCCCGGATCAGCTGATAAACCTGAGCGATGAATTCCACTTCGCGGATCCCGCCCGCCCCCAGCTTGATATTGTCCTTGAGTCCCTTGCGCCGGACTTCTGCCTCGATCATGCCCTTCATCTTGCGCAGTGAGTCAATGGCTCCGAAGTCGATATAGCGACGATAGATGAAGGGGCGTAACAGCTGCTGCAACTCCTCGCCGGCCGCGGTTTGCGGCCCCAGCACCCGCGCCTTGAGCATGGCATAGCGCTCCCAGCTACGACCGTGGTGCTGATAATAGTCCTCCATAGCCGCAAAACTGACGGCCAGCGGACCTGCATCCCCGAATGGACGCAGGCGCATGTCGACCCGAAAGACCTGACCATCGGCGGTGGTTTGGTGCAAGACGTTGATCAGTTGCTGCCCTAAGCGGATGAAGAACGTCTGATTATCCAGAGCCCGGCGCCCGCCCTGAGTCTGGCCGTTTTCCGGAAAGCTGAAAATCAGATCGATATCGGAAGAAAAGTTGAGCTCCCCGCCACCCAGCTTACCCATGCCCAGGATCACCAGCTCCTGAGGGACTCCGGCCTCATTGACCGGGGTTCCCAGCTCGCGACACGCCTTGGCATACAACCAGGCCAGAGCTTGAGTGATCAGCGCATCGGCCAGGCGCGATAGATGGATGAAGCTCTCTTCAACGGCAGCCTGACCCGACAGCTCACGCCAGGCAATCACCATCATATGGTGGCGCCGGAAACGCCGCAGTCGTTGCTTGAGACTCTCTTCGTCATGGACAGCCGCCAGTTCGAGTGCCAGCGCGGGTGCATAATCCTCATAGCGTTCGGCCCGCTGCAACTCATCGCCACGTAGCAACTCGATCAGCAGATTGGGGGAATAAATAGCGGACTCGGCGATGAAATCGGAAAGCGCAAAGAGAGGCAGTAGCTCGGGCTGACGGGGCGTCAGAACGGCAAGCTGTTCCGCATCCAGTCGCGAGACCAGGCGTTGCCAGTGACGATCGGCCTGTTCTTGAAGCAGAGAGGGTAAATCAGACATGAAATCTTCCTGCATGACGAGGCGCCTGCGGGCGCAGATGGCCTCAATCTAGCATTTGCACAGCGGCATCGCAGCTCTGGAGGGGCAAAAGCCCGATCCGGATCGTCTGCCCAAGCGGCAACAGACGATCCGGTCAACGGGCCCATACCTAGGAAATTGAGGGTGTCTCGGAGTCAGCGTCATCTCCGGTATCGGCCGCAACCTGCAGCCAATAGGGCAACATGTCACGAGCCTGTAGCCGCGCCTGATCCAGCTCGATCAACCTGGGCTCAATCCTGGCAGTCAACCACTCCTCCAACTCGAGGCGAGCCGCGGTTGGCAGCCGGTCGGCCATCTGAGCCAACACATCGAAATGTTCCAACTCTTCCATCCGGCGCAGAATATTCAACCAGGGCAGGCGGAAACCTTGTTGTTGCTCCTCATCGAACAGGGCCGCGAAGCTAACGCCCACCAACAGATTCCGTCTGAGTTTTCCAACCAGCATCAGATAGGCACTGTAATCCAGTTGCTGCGCCTGCATCTCGCCTTGATGCAGCTCCTGCCAGCTCTGGTCCAGCTCGGCCCGGGCATAGGGTCGCAGGGGGCGTCGCGCCAGCTCCGGTAACTGACTTGCATCTCGTTGTGCCGTAAACAACCAGTGACTCAGCTCCAGCAGCAGGCTGGCGTAGCGTGGGGAATAGCAGAGTTGCTGCATGGCGGCCAGCGTCGGCAACTGCTGCTGTCGCTGCTGCAGGGCCAGCAGTAGAGCATCATGGCAGGGAAGTCCACGCAGATAATGGCCCCGTTCGGCGGTTAACCGCTCCAGAGCCAGCGCCTCATCCAGCCATTCCAGCTGATGCTCCAGCCAGCTCAGATCATCTTGCCAGTGACGAGGCGCCATCTGCACCAGCAGATCGGCGAAAAACTGCTGGGTCTGTTGCAGCAGGGCCACACCGTTACGCAACTGGGTCAAAGCCGCCACCGACGGTTGTTCGAGAAACAGCTGCTCATGGTATTGCCAATGGTTGAAGGCAAAGCCGAAGACGGCAAACAAGCCATCCCCCACCCGCATGGAGTCGGTCACGGGGACAAACCCCATGCGCTGCACTTCCAGCTCCGGTGTGAGGCCCGCCAGACGGTAGCCTCGCTGGGCCTTGGAGACGCTGCCGAGGCGCAGGTTACCCAGACTCAACAGCTCCCGAGCCAGAGTGAACAGACTCAGCGCATCACCGTGGATCAGCTCCAGCTCCAGTTCGCACAATGGCTCTTGCTGACCCGATGCCTCTATGTAGCCCTGATCAAATGCCAGCTCGACCTCACAGCCATCGGCCAACTGCAACCGCCAGGCCTGACGGCGGAAATCGGTGCGAAACTGTGGCCGGATATCATTCTGTAATGCGGTAACATTCGCCTCAGCAGGCCAAATTTCGGCCGGGAAAGCCGATAATTGTGGCCATTCGCCCTCCAATGGCAGGTTGTACTCAGGACGCTGGTGCAACCCTCCGATGGCTTGTCCGCCACATTTGATAGTCTGTTCATGCAGACCATTCCGGGTTCGAATACGCAGCCCGCATTGCCAGCCGCGCAGGCGTCTATCTTCGGTATCAAAGTAAACATTCGCCAGGTGGCTATCGGTGTAACTCAGAACCGTATAGGTGGCCAGTCTCTGCGCCAGATCGGCAGAAAGATCACGGTTGGCCAGAAACTTTAATTCAACTTCAGTGGTCATCAGACAGGTCCGCTCGAAAGGGGGTTCAGGCTATCTATCGCAACATGAACGGGTTTAACCGTTATATTTAATATGAAATTCCGCGTTACATCCGGTTCAGGCTTCGGTTAGGATGCGCGCCTGTGTCACTCGAATGCGCACAAATTCACCAACATAGGTATCGTTATGCCAGTAAATACCATATTGGGGCTATTTGCCAAGTCTCCACTCAAGCCAATGCAGAAACACATCACCAAGGTACATGACTGTTGTTGTCTGTTATTACCCTTCTTTCGGGCCGCCGAAGCCGGAGATTGGGTCACCGCTGAAAAGCATCAGCTGGCCATCGCCCAACTGGAGCGGGAGGCCGATCAACTCAAGCGTGAAATCCGTTTGAAGCTTCCCCGGGGTCTCTTCATGCCCTTGGCCCGCACCGACCTGCTGGAGTTATTGAGTCAGCAGGACAAAATCGCCAATCGGGCCAAGGACATTGCCGGGTTGATGCTGGGACGCCAGTTAACCATTCCGTCAGAACTCGGGGATGACTTTAACGCCTATATCAGCCGCTGTCTGGACGCCACGGCACTGGCAACTCAAGCCATCGGCGAATTAGATGACTTGTTGGAAACCGGTTTTCGGGGCCGGGAGTTGGAACTGGTCGAGCAGATGGTCCATCAACTGGATGAGATCGAGGACGATACGGATCGCCTGCAGGTGCAACTGCGTCGGAAGCTCTATGCCCGAGAGGGAGAGATGAATCCGATTGATGCTCTATTCCTGTACAAGGTTCTGGATCGTATCGGCGATCTGGCCGATCAAGCCGATCGAGTCGGCGCCCGCCTGGAACTGATGCTCGCCCGCAGCTAACCCTTACGAGAACAATCGATGGATATTATTACTCAATACGGCACCCAATTGGTGTTGATCGCCGCGGCATTCGGTTTTCTGATGGCCTGGGGCATAGGTGCCAATGATGTCGCCAACGCCATGGGCACCTCGGTCGGGACCAAGTCACTGACCATACGCCAAGCCATCATCATCGCCATGATCTTTGAATTTGCCGGCGCCTATCTGGCAGGCGGCGAAGTCACGGCCACCATCAAGGATGGCATCATCGATAGCGTGGCCTTCGCCGCTCACCCCGAATTGCTGGTGCTGGGAATGATCGCCGCCCTGCTGGCAGCCGGGCTCTGGTTGGTGCTGGCGTCGCACTACGGCTGGCCGGTTTCCACAACCCACTCCATCATAGGGGCCATCGTCGGTTTTACCCTGGTCAGCGTGGGGCCGGAAGCCGTACAGTGGAGCAAGTTTGCGGGCATCGTCGGCTCCTGGATCATCACTCCGGCGATCTCCGGGTTTCTAGCCTATCTGCTGTTTATCAGCGTGCAGCGCTTCATTTTCAACACCGACAATCCGTTACAAAGTGCCAAGCGGGTAGGTCCCATCTACATCTTCCTGACGGCACTGGTCATCTGTGTGGTTACGTTGCAAAAAGGACTCCAGCATGTCGGCCTGCATCTGGATACCCAGCAGAGCCTGCTGATTTCAACCCTGATCGCCCTGCTGACTGGCGTTGTGGGCTGGTTCTTCATTCAGCGTATGCGTTTTAACCCAAAAGCTGATTCGCACATGCACTACACCAATGTCGAGAAGGTTTTCGGCATCCTGATGATAGTCACGGCCTGTGCCATGGCTTTTGCCCATGGCTCTAACGACGTAGCAAACGCCATAGGCCCGCTCTCGGCTGTGGCCTCCACCATCAATAGCGCCGGCAAGATAGTCGCCAAGAGCCATATCGACTGGTGGGTTCTGCCATTAGGCGCCGTAGGGATCGTGCTCGGCTTGGCCGTCATGGGTAAGAAGGTGATGGCCACGGTCGGCACTGGTATCACCCATTTGACCCCAAGCCGCGGTTTTGCCGCTCAGTTGGCGACCGCCAGTACCGTCGTCATCGCCTCCGGTACCGGCCTGCCCATCTCGACCACCCAGACGCTGGTGGGGGCCATCATGGGGGTGGGTCTGGCCCGCGGCATTGCCGCCATCAATCTGGGAGTCGTGCGCAACATCGTCATCTCCTGGATCATTACCCTGCCGGCAGGTGCCCTGCTAGCCAGCCTCATCTTCTGGCTGTTGCAGTGGTTATTTATCTAACCCGGCATGCCATGACGTCATAGAACATACGGTAGAGGGGCTGCGCCAATGCAGCCCCTTTTTTTGCCCCGGTTCCTGATTACGGATATGCAAGCGAGTGAGTCCGGCGATCCAGGTTGCCGACCATCCGTTCGACCGCTCACGAAACCCTATCATTTTTCTGCACAAGGGGCTGAATTCCAGCCGCAGCAGAACAGCAGGGGTTGTCGAGACGGGTCGCGGCGCTTATGCTGCCGACTCTTACTTCAAATGGATATCTAGTGTGAAAGCGACTTCTGTAGCCTTGCTGCTCGCCATGAACCTGCCCATGAGTATGGTGATGGCCGAGACGATCCCCACCGCGACGCCAGACACCCATGCACCGGCCACGACCACCTCTGCCGCCAGCACCACGCAACCTACAGGTGTCACGCGCTATGTGTCCGATGATATCTATACCTATCTGCACGGCGGGCCCGGTAAGCAATTCCGCATCCTCGGCAGCATCAAAGCTGGCGACAAGGTGCAATACCTGGCGCAAGATCCGAGCGGAAAATTCGCGCAGATCATCGATGGCAAGGGACGGTCAGCCTGGATCGTCAGCAGTGAGCTGCAGACATCCCCCAGTTATCGCAGTCAGGTTTCGACCCTGCAGGAGCAGTTGCATGCCTTGCAGCAGAAGATGGATAACATAGATTCCGATCAGGCTCGGGAACTCAAGGAGAAGCGGGAACGCCTGACGTTAGTCGAGCAACAGGTCGCCCGCCAGGAGGAGCAACTGACCACTCAACAGCAGGAGTTGCAACGCCTGCATAAACAAAACAGTCGGCTGCAACAGGATCTCGGAACCAAGGCGCAGGATCAGCAATATCGCTGGTGGCGCGAAGGGGGATATATCGCCGGAGTGGGTCTGTTGCTTGGCTTGCTCATTCCCTACCTTCCCCGTCCCCGTCGCCGCAGCAAGGATCGCTGGATGAACTGATCCGCCATGCGGAACGTACGCCAGTTATGTTGCAAAAAAAAGCGCCTGGTTCAGGCGCTTTTTTAGGGTGCTCAACCGAGCAGTCTCTTACTGTACCCCATTCCAGTCGGTGAGCGATGGCAGGCTGAAACTCTGACTGCCAACCCGGAAGATACTGTAATCGGCCTGGATCTGCAGCAGTTTGACCCCAGGAGCCACCTCATCACCCTCATGATAATCCCGGCCATTCAGTGTCACGATGCGATTACTGGCAGAGGACGAGTAGACATGGGAGCTATAACGCAGAGGCGGAACCCGACTGCTGATGGAGGTTGGCAGATCTGCCAGTGGAGTGGCTGACGGGGGAGCGACTTCGGCGATGGGCTGGATTTCGCTGGCTCCCGGTTCACCGGGCTCCGCCTGCACCGCTTGCATGAAGCGCTGGGCCAGTGCTGGTGAGACGCCATCCATATTCATATTTTTCAGCGAGTTTACAGAACGGTTCGCGGGCGTCGGTGTCGGCATGACGGTCTCGATTATCTCGGGCGCCGCCGGGAACGGAATCGTCGTAAATTCATATTGGGTCGTCGCGACCCGATAGGGCAAGGGCGTCGGCTCCTTGAGTTCAACCCGCTCCTCAATAGGCTGGTTGTGCCACCAGTGCCAGCCATAGTTGGCACCCGCGCCCAGCAGCAAACACAAGGGCAACCCCAGCAACCAGGCCAGCACGGGCCCCAACCATTGCCGCTCCCGTTCTATGCCCAGCCCCAGGCTGGCCTCGAAGGCGTGACCGGGACGTTCATGCTGCCGTTTGGCAGATAACAGAATAGACATCAGCTGGCTCCCTGTTCTTGGTTCGCAGTGGTGGCATTGAGATCATCCAACGGACGATCCAGCCGCGGCATAGGCTCCCGGCTGCGGGCATTGAGGCGGATCAGCGTCTGGGTACCGGCAACACCATCCGGCTTGAGTCCCTCGGTTTCTTGGAAGCGCTTGAGCTTGGCCGCCAATGGATCATCAAACTTACTCACTTTACGTGGCCGCTCTTTGAAAGCCCGGCTGAGAGCATTTTCCAGCCACTGTACATCGGCTTTGTTGCTGTGAGGGGTAATACTGCGAGCCCCACCCTTCGGCAAACGCCATAACAAGGTGTATTCATCCCCCCAGGCCTGGACCAGCCAGTCACGACTCACGGTCCAGCTCTCGCCATCGACCAGTAGATCCGCCTCCTTGCTATCCACTCGCAACAAATCGGCATAAAACTCGGTAGCATTCTCATCGTACAGCCGCACGACAGCGGGATGATCCAGCGCGACCACCTCATCCAAGCCGCCGGTTCCCTGCTGGCACAGCAAGCCGACCCGGGATGCGGCATCACAATTGGCCTCATCCAGCGTCGGCTCGAAGCCCCAGACTCGATACAGGTTCAACATGGCCTCATCTTGATACACAGCCTGCTGCAGAGATTTTTCGAAATGCTTCATCAACTTGGCATCCGGCGGCAACTTGACGGGAACCTCGACGCGATGCACCAACTGCTCGGGGAATACCCCCCACTTCTGCCATCCTAACCAGCCAGCCGCCAGCATCAACAGACCACAGAGCGTAAAGGCCACCACACCCCAACCACTGGTTCCCTTATCCTGGACCCCCATGGCATCGTAGGCGGCTTGCACCACCACCTTGTCGCCGATTTTGGCCTGTCCTGCGGCATAGGCTCCGAGCAGTGCCCGTTCGGCAATCAGGTTGATGATGCGAGGAATACCGCCACTCAAACGGTGCAAGGCTCGAATCGCGCTGGGTGTAAAAACAGGCTGGATGCAACCGGCGACCTGTAAACGAAACCGCACATAGGCATCCACATCGTCATGGGAGAGCGGCAACAGGTGATAACGCGCCGTAATGCGTTGCGCTAACTGCCGTAACAAGGGTTGTCGCAGCAATTGTTGCAATTCCGGCTGACCGATCAAGACCACTTGCAGCAACTTGGCATCGTCGGTTTCCAGATTGGTCAGCAACCGCAGTTGTTCCAGCACCTCGGCGGAGAGATGTTGCGCCTCATCGATCAGCAGCAAGGTCTTGCGCCCTGCCGCCCGATTAGCCAGCAGATAGTCGCGTAATAGGTCGAACAGCTCCTTAATCCCGGCATCGGCGGCATAAGTGAGTTTGAACTCATCACAGATGGAGGCCATCAGCTCGCGCTCGGTCAGCGTCGGATTCAGCACCAGAGCCAAGTCGGTATCATCCGGCAATTGCTGGCGCAGACAACGGGAGACGGTCGTCTTGCCGGTCCCCACTTCGCCGGTCAGCAACACAAAGCCACCGCCTTCGCGCAAGCCATAGTTGAGATGAGCCAGCGCCTCGGTGTGACGTTCACTCATGTAGAGATATTTGGGGTTTGGCGAGATGGAAAAGGGACTTTCCTTCAGACCAAAAAACGCTTTGTACATAATCACTCTCCCGGCGAGGAGCTGCAGATGCACACCAGCGGCCGGGCGACCCAACGTCAACCCAGCGCACCACGCACCGGAGCCTGCAGTTCCTACGAATAGGCGGCAGGTTAAAGCCAGCACAAAGGGATGTCAAAGCGGATATACTCTTGCTGTTAGCCGGGGGCGATCCTGCTCCTATGATTGACGGTTTCAGGGTAAAGACGAGGTGGTTGTGCAAGTTTATCTGGTGGGCGGCGCGGTACGGGATCAACTGTTGGGGCTTGAGGTCCGGGAGCGTGACTATGTGGTCGTCGGCGCCAGGGCCGAGGAGTTGCTGGCTCAAGGCTATGCTCCCGTCGGGCGAGACTTTCCGGTTTTCCTGCATCCACAGACCCGTGAGGAGTATGCGCTAGCACGTATCGAGCGCAAGCAGGGGCTCGGTTATACCGGTTTTGCCTGCTATGCCGCCCCCGAGGTGACGTTGGAGGAGGACCTATTACGCCGGGATCTGACCGTCAACGCCATCGCCGAAGATGCCGAAGGTCAGCTGCATGACCCCTATGGCGGCCAGGCCGACTTGGCCGCGCGTCTGCTGCGTCATGTCTCTCCAGCATTCAGTGAAGACCCGCTGCGAGTGCTGCGCACCGCTCGCTTTGCCGCCCGTTTCCACGCGCTAGGTTTTAAAATTGCCGAGGAGACCCAGGCTCTGATGGCTGAGATTACCCGCAGTGGCGAGCTGTCACACCTCACCCCGGAGCGGGTCTGGAAGGAGTTGGAAAAAGTTCTGAGCGGCGACAATCCGCAAATTTTTTTCCAAGTGTTACGGGATTGCGGCGCCCTGGCGATCCTATTCCCCGAGCTCGACCGGCTGTTTGGTATTCCGGCTCGCCCACAGTGGCATCCGGAAATCGACACCGGTATTCATGCGTTGATGGCCATCGAACAGGCCGCCCGCATCAGTCCCGATCTGAGCGTCCGTTTTGCCACCGTCTGTCATGACTTTGGTAAGGGGCTGACGCCTGCCGAGATACTGCCCAGCCATCATGGCCATGGCGAGCGGGGGCTGCCGCTAATCCGGGAGTTCTGCAACCGCTATCGAGTTCCCAATGAGTGCCGGGATCTGGCGCTGCTGGTCAGCGAGCTGCATTGCCTGATCCATATAGCCCCCGAGCTCAGAACCGTCACCCTACTGCGACTGTTCGACAAGGTCGATGCTTGGCGTCGGCCACAACGGCTGGCCCAGTTACTCGATTGCTGTCGTGCCGACTTTCACGGTCGTTTGGGATTTGCCGAACGGGAATATCCGGAGCCTGATTATGTGGCCGAGGCGTTCGCAGCGGCACAGGCGGTACCCGTGCAACCCATCATAGCCGCCGGATATCAGGGGGAGGCCATTCGGCAGAAATTGGGCCGGGAGCGGCAACTGGCCATCCGAGCCATACGCGAACGCTGGCTGGAGCGCTAACGGAGGCGACTCAGCAACGTCGAATGCTGGTGCTAATCGCAAACCAGATCCAGTAAACGATGAAGGGGCGATGAGGCCCCTTCACTGTTTCAGACGACAAAGAGCAGCAGTCCAGCCCCCAGCAACAAGCGATAGAGAACAAAAGGCCACAATCCAATATGCGCCAACATTTTGAGAAACAGGTGGATCACCAGCAGGGCGCTGACAAACGACACGGCGATACCAATGCCGATTTCGCGCCAAGCCACCACATCCTGGCTACTGAGCAGATGTAACCCCTCGTAGCCTGCCGCCATCATAATCACCGGGATCGACAGCAAAAACGAGAAGCGCGCGGCGGCCTGGGGTGTCAGCCCCAGTAACAGTCCCATGGTCATGGTAATGCCGGAGCGCGAGGTGCCGGGGATCAGCGCCACAGCCTGAGCACAACCAATCAGCAAGGCCTGTTTGAGCGTCAAGCTGGCCAGGGGCTGAGTCTTACGTCCAATCCGATCAGCAACGGCCATCAATAGGCCAAAGCTGATGGTGGTAATGGCAATGACCACGGAAGCACGCAGGTAGCTGCTAATAAACCCATTCAGCAACCAGCCCGCACCCGCTGCTGGCACGGTAGCCAGCACAATAAACCAGGCCAGACGCCCGTGTTCATCACACTTATCGGAGTGCATGGAGCGCCCCCAAGAGAGTGCCATCTGCGCGATATCGCGCCGGAAATAGAGCAATACGGCAGCCAGAGTCCCCAGGTGTACCGCCACATCAAAGGCAATGCCTTGATCCGGCCAGCCCAGCAGTTGCGAGGGTAGGATCAGGTGAGCCGAACTGGAAACGGGTAAAAATTCGGTGAGCCCCTGTAACAGGGCCAGGATGACAGCATGCAGATCAGACACGAAGCAAACACTCCTCAGCGGACAATCACCAATCCGTCATAACCGGTCGCAACGGTTGCCGGCTGGCATCATAACCATTCCATAACTCGGCCAGCGAGACCCCCACTCGGGGATGGATCAGCGCGGGATTGAGTTCGGCCAGGGGCCGCAACACGAAGGCGTTCGTCAAAATTTCGGCCCGGGGTAACTCAACCGGCGCATCCTGCAGCAACTGGTCGTAACAGAGCAGATCCAGATCCAGAGTCCGGGCAGAAAACTTCCGGGCATCCAGAGGGCGGCCATGGGCAAACTCGATGCGCTTGAGGGTTGCCAACACCTGATCGACCGTCTGTTCGGTGCGCGCCTCGACCACCAGGTTATAAAAATTATCCCCCTGAAAGCCAACCGCCTGACTCTCATACACGGTCGAAAAACGGATTCCGGAAAAACTCGCCGCCAAAGCCTGGGCACCACAACGAACATAATGCTCGCGGTCGATATTGCTGCCGACGCCAATATAGATGAGTGCCATCAGGCCTCCCGCACGATCTCGACACCGACACCACGGGCCGATACCACGGCGGTCGGTTTGGTCACCCGAACCCGCACCCGAGGAACCGGAAATTGCTCCAGGATCAGTGCCGCAACCCGTTCGGCCATGGTTTCTACCAGCTCCACCGGTGAGGCCTGTACCAGCGCCGTTACCCGTGAGGCCACGGTGGCATAATCCAGCGCCAAGGCCAGATCATCCTGCTTGCCGGCCGGACGGTTGTCGAAATCCATCTCCAGGTCAAAGAGCAGTTTTTGCTGGATACCTTTCTCCCACTCATAGGCCCCTATGGTACAGAGCACCTCTAAACCGGAGATAAACACCTTGTCCATTTATTCCTCACTTCTGTTAACCTGCAGAGGTCGGATACCTCTTTTGCTCATTTGGGCCTATGATTTGCCCGATTCAGGATGGATCTTACCCCAGTCCCTATCCAAGACAACCCTTGAGAGCCAATGACAGCCTTAAGCCTTGCCATGATCATCATCGCCTATCTGGGCGGTTCCATCTCCAGCGCCGTACTGGTCAGCCGCTGCTATGGTCTGCCTGACCCCCGGGAACATGGCTCGCACAATCCAGGCACCACCAATGTCTTGCGTCTGGGCGGACGCTCCGCCGCACTCCTGGTGCTGCTATGCGATATGAGCAAAGGCACGGCACCCGTGTATTTGGCCTGGTATCTGGGAGTGACCCCCTTCTTCCTGGGGCTGATTGGTGTTGCGGCTTGTCTGGGTCACATGTACCCCTTGTTCTTTCATTTTCACGGTGGCAAGGGCGTGGCAACCGCCCTCGGTGCCATGTTACCCATAGGTCTGGATATGGGAGCCATGATGCTGGCCACCTGGATCATAGTGCTGCTGCTCAGTGGCTACTCCTCGCTGGCAGCACTCATCGCCGCCCTGCTGGCCCCTCTGTATACCTACTGGCTGAAGCCGGAATTTACCATGCCGGTGGCCATGCTCTGTGCGCTGATCGTCTACCGTCATCATGAAAACATCCTGCGCCTGCTCAATGGTCAGGAAGACAAAATCTGGCGCCGCAAACAAAAACGCCGCTCTGAATAGAGCGGCGTTTTTGTTTGAATTCCCAGCCAATCATCAGACTGGCGGCAGAGCCTCCAAGCTCCAGCGTGGCTGCACACTCAACTCCAGACCAACGGTCTGCCCAGCCTTCAAGCGTTGCAGACCGGCATAGGCGATCATGGCGCCATTATCGGTGCAATACTCTGGACGCGGATAGAACACCTCGCCACCCAGCTCCGTCATCATCTGCGCCAGTTGCGCACGCAACTGCCGGTTGGCACTGACGCCGCCCGCCATCACCAACCGCTTGAGTCCGGTCTGTTTCAACGCACGTTTGCACTTGATGGCCAGGGTATCGACCACGGCGCTCTGGAAGGCGTGAGCAATGTCAGCCTTGGTCTGAGCATCGGTACCTTGAGCATGAATGGTATTGGCGGCAAAAGTCTTGAGCCCGGAAAAGCTGAAATCCAACCCAGGCCGATCCGTCATCGGCCGCGGAAAGACAAAACGTCCCGGCGTTCCGCTTTCGGCCATCTTCGACAAGCGTGCGCCCCCCGGATAGTCGAGGCCGAGCAGCTTGGCCGTCTTGTCGAAAGCCTCACCGGCGGCATCATCGATGGACTCACCGAGGATCTGGTAACGACCGATACCCTCCACCTGCACCAACAGGGTATGTCCACCGGAAACCAGCAGCGCCAGAAATGGAAATGCCGGAGCATGCTCTTCGAGCATAGGAGCCAGCAGATGCCCTTCCATATGATGTACGGCAACGGCTGGTTTGTTCCAAGCCAAGGCCAGACTGCGACCTATGGTTGCCCCGACCAGCAGGGCACCGACCAGACCAGGCCCTGCCGTATAGGCGATGCCGTCAATATCGGCAGCACTACATCCGGATTCGGCCAACGCCGCCTGGATCAACGGCAGCGTCTTGCGCACATGATCCCGACTGGCCAACTCCGGTACCACACCGCCGTAATCGGCGTGCAGCTTGACCTGGCTATAGAGTTGATGAGACAGGATCCCTTGCTGATCGTCATAGATCGCGATCCCCGTCTCGTCGCAGGAGCTTTCAATACCTAAAACACGCATGGCGGGAAAGAAACCACTGTAAAATTGAGGGCGGTATGTTACCCTCCGCCGGTTTTTTAAACCAGTCTCTTCTGATAAGGGTTTACTTTGGTCGCCCAATCGGATTAGAATTTCGCACCATTTTTACTCAGGCTGCTCAATGCGTTCGTCGCGTTTGTTGTTAGCCGTAAAATATCTATCTCTGAGGTGAGAGGCACATGCCAGTAATTAAAGTACGTGAAAACGAGCCGTTTGATGTCGCTCTGCGTCGCTTCAAGCGTTCCTGCGAAAAGGCCGGTATCCTGGCCGACGTGCGTAGCCGTGAGTTCTACGAAAAGCCGACCACTATCCGCAAGCGCGCCAAGGCTTCTGCCGTTAAGCGTCATGCCAAGAAGCTGGCTCGCGAAAACGCTCGTCGTAACCGTCTGTACTAATAGCGCTAAACCGGAGTGCCTCGGCCATGTCTCTGCAGGAACAGCTGAAGAGTGAATTGAAAACGGCGATGCTGGCCAAAGATAAGGCCCGCGTCGGTACCCTCCGTTTGTTGATGGCCGAGATTAAGCAGAAAGAGGTCGATTCGCGTACCGTTCTGGGTGATGACGAGATCGTTGCTGTACTGACCAAGATGGTCAAACAACGCAAAGATTCCATCAGTCAGTTCGAAGCCGCAGGTCGCCAAGATCTGGTGGATGTTGAATCCGCCGAGATTGTGGTTCTGCAAGCCTTTTTGCCTCAGCCATTGAGCGAGGCCGAAATCGATACTCTGATTGACAGCACTGTGACCCAACTTGCCGCCAGTGGCATGCAAGACATGGGTAAAGTGATGAATGCACTCCGACCCCAACTTCAGGGGCGCGCAGATATGGGTCTCGTCAGTGCCAAAATCAAGGCGCGCTTGGCGTAACCCATAGCAAGACGTTTCGACCATGAGCCGCGCATCCTGTGATAGCGCGGCTTATTTTTTTATGCGACCTTAACTGTCCCGGCAGCTTACTCTTCAAGTCCGCTGATCCGTTCCGCTAGTGCAGCATTCAATGAGCAGATCCCGATATGGCAGGCAAGATCCCACAATCCTTTATCGATGACTTGCTGGCTCGTACCGATATCGTCGAGCTAATTGACAGCCGGGTTCGGCTGAAAAAAGCAGGTAAGAATTATCAAGCCTGCTGCCCGTTCCATAACGAAAAAAGCCCCTCCTTCTCCGTCAGCCAGGAAAAGCAGTTCTACCACTGTTTCGGCTGCGGCGCCCACGGCAATGCTATCGGCTTCCTGATGGAGTTTGATGGCCTGAACTTCCCGGATGCCATCGACGATCTAGCAGGCCAACTCGGGCTAACAGTACCCCGAGAAGAAAATGGCAGCTACGGCCCCTCTCAGCCAACACCCGTCATCAGTGCCGACCAGTATCAACTCATGGAACAGGCCAGCCGGTTTTTCCAGGGTCAACTCCGCCAATCCAGTACCGCCATCGACTACCTCAAGGGGCGGGGCCTGAGCGGTGAAATTGTCAAAAAATATGGCATTGGCTACGCCCCCGCAGGTTGGGATGGACTGAGAAGTCTACTGGCTCGCTCGAGTGAGCAGGAACAGCAGCTGGTTACCTTAGGCATGCTGATCCAGAAGGAGAATGGCGGCAGCTATGACAGGTTCCGTGATCGCATCATGTTCCCCATTCGGGATCGACGGGGTCGCATCATCGGCTTCGGCGGTCGGGTCCTCGGCGATGGCACCCCCAAGTATCTCAACTCGCCCGAGACCCCGATTTTCCACAAGGGAAAAGAGCTGTTTGGTCTGTATGAAGTCAAGGAAGCGCAACGAAACCCGACCCGTATCCTGATCGTCGAAGGTTATATGGATGTCGTGGCGTTGGCCCAGTACGGCATTGACTATGCAGTCGCCTCACTCGGAACGGCGACCACCAGCGACCATATGCAACTGCTGTTTCGCACCGCACCAGAAATCATCTGCTGCTACGACGGTGATAAGGCCGGGCGCGAGGCCGCCTGGAGAGCTCTGGAAAACGCGCTGCCCAGTTTACAGGATGGCCGTGAGTTGAAATTCGCCTTCCTGCCCACCGAGCATGATCCCGATTCATTTGTTCGCGCCCATGGCCGTGAGGCCTTCGAGAGCTATCTCGATCAGGCACAGCCCTTTAGCGAGTTTCTGTTCGAGCGTCTGACCCGTGATCTGAATCTCTCCGGCGAGGCCGGGCAGAATGAGCTAGCCAACAAGGCCGTGGCGCTGATCCGTCGGGTTCCCGAAGGTTTCACCCGGGAAGGTCTCATCACCAAGCTTTCGCAACGCCTGCGCTGGGGAGAAAACGAGCGTCGTCTACGTGACATTTTTGCCCACCAGGAAAAAGCGGAACAACAACCAGCACCGAGCCAGCGTCCTGGGAAAATGAGACTGACCCCCGTACGCCGGACCATTGCACTCATTGTCCAGCACCCTCAGGTGGCGGCTCAACTCCCGCCCCTGCCCCATGAACTACTGGGACTACGGGAGCCCGGGATCGGTTTCCTCCTGCAATTGTTGACCCTGTTGCATCACAACCCGATGACCACAGGGCAACTGCTGGAGCAGTGGCGTGGCACCAAGGAAGGGGAAGGCTTGGCCCGGCTGGCCATGCTCGAAGAGATCACCGCTGGCGATAATATCCTGCAGGAACTGGAAGACACCTGCGCTTACCTCATCGATCTGTTCTTACAACAACGGATGGCCGAACTGCAGAACAAAGCCAGTAATGGTGGTCTGAGCCATGAAGAGATGCAGGAGTTGATGTTGTTGCTGAACGAGACCAAACAGAAAAATAATAGCGGCAGTTAAGCAATTTAAACTTGTAATTACACCCCAATGGGCCTATATCATAGGCACGCCCGGTTACGGGAACTATCAAAACGAATTGAAGATAACCGCATTACAGAGACCGCATCGCCTGGCCAAAAGCCTTGGGCAACGGTCTTTTTACGCATTCATCATGGTCAACGTGCAAAACTGGTCGATTTTTAGTATGATCACCGGTTCGCACAAGTACGCGCATTCTGGCGCAAAGCAAGCAACACCAACCGGATGAGTTCTATGGAGCATACCCCGCAGTCGCAGCTTAAACTCCTCGTTGCCAAGGGCAAGGAACAGGGATACCTGACCTATGCCGAGGTGAACGATCATCTGCCTCAAGATATCGTTGATTCGGATCAGATCGAAGATATTATTCAGATGATCAATGACATGGGTATCCAGGTGGTAGAAAACGCCCCTGATGCCGATGATCTGATCATGACAGAAACGGCTCAAGATGAAGATGCCGCCGAGGCCGCCGCTCAGGTACTGGCTTCGGTAGAATCAGAGATTGGCCGTACCACGGACCCGGTCCGCATGTATATGCGTGAAATGGGTACCGTCGAGCTGCTTACTCGCGAAGGCGAAATCGACATCGCCAAACGGATCGAAGACGGCATTAATCAGGTACAGAGCTCGGTTGCCGAGTATCCTGAGGCCATCACCTACCTGCTGGATCAGTACGACAAATTCGAAGCTGGTCAAATTCGCCTCGGCGATATCATCGCTGGTTTCGTCAATCTTGATGAAGACGATATGCCGCCGACCGCGACCCACATCGGCTCTGAACTCAGTGAAGATGAGCTCGCAGATGAAGATGATGAGGAAGACGAAGACGGCGACGATGACGAGGAGGATGAGGGCGATGGCGGTCCAGATCCGGAGCTTGCCCGTGAAAAATTTGGCGAGCTGCGTACCCAATCTGAAGTAACCCGTGACTTCATCAAGGCCCATGGCCGTGAAGACAGTCGGACTCGGGAAGAGATCCAGCGGCTGGCTGACGTATTCCGCCAATTCCGCCTGGTACCCAAGCAGTTTGACCGCCTGGTTAACAACATGCGCGATATGATGGAGCGAGTCCGTATTCAGGAACGCATCATCCTCAAGAGCTGTGTTGAACGAGCCAAAATGCCGAAGAAAAACTTCGTCGCACTCTTCACCAACAAAGAATCTGACCTAGCCTGGTTTAATCTGGCACTGGCCGCAGGCAAGTCCTGGTCGACCGCGTTGCAAGATGTCAGCGAAGAGGTGGAACGTGGTGTGGCCAAGCTGCACCAGGTAGAAGATGAAACCGGTCTGACTATTTCCCAGATCAAGGACATCAATCGTCGCATGAGCATCGGCGAGGCCAAGGCCCGTCGCGCCAAGAAAGAGATGGTTGAAGCCAACTTGCGTCTGGTTATCTCGATTGCCAAGAAGTACACCAACCGCGGTCTGCAATTCCTGGATCTGATCCAGGAGGGCAACATCGGTCTGATGAAGGCTGTAGATAAGTTCGAATACCGTCGTGGTTACAAGTTCTCTACCTATGCCACCTGGTGGATCCGCCAAGCCATCACCCGCTCTATCGCGGATCAGGCGCGGACCATTCGAATTCCGGTACACATGATCGAAACCATCAACAAGCTGAACCGGATCTCCCGGCAAATGCTGCAAGAGATGGGACGTGAACCGAGTCCGGAAGAGCTGGCCATGCGTATGGGCATGCCGGAAGACAAAATCCGCAAGGTGCTGAAGATCGCCAAGGAACCCATCTCGATGGAAACGCCTATCGGTGATGATGAAGATTCCCACTTGGGTGACTTTATCGAGGATACCACCCTAGCACTGCCCGCTGATGCGGCGACAGCGGAAAGCCTGCGGGCCGCAACCCGGGATGTACTTGCCGGTTTGACCGCGCGGGAAGCCAAGGTACTGCGCATGCGCTTCGGTATCGATATGAACACGGATCACACGCTGGAAGAGGTCGGCAAACAATTCGACGTCACTCGTGAACGTATCCGCCAGATCGAAGCCAAGGCTCTGCGCAAGCTGCGTCACCCGAGCCGTTCGGAAGTATTGCGTAGCTTCCTCGACGAGTAGAAATGAGCATCGACAGGTTGTTGTTTTTATAGGCATCTAACCTGTTGATATCTGGACTATCTTGGTCAGGGTCTTTATAATCCTGACCACATTTGGCCCTTTAGCTCAGTTGGTTAGAGCAGACGACTCATAATCGTTTGGTCGCGGGTTCAAGTCCCTCAAGGGCCACCATATACATAAGGACTTACAGCAACTTGTTGTAAGTCCTTTTTCTTTGTCTGCACAACGCGATGGGCCGAACCAGAACCTGATGTTAGTATGCCAAAACAATACATCTGACTAGCGGAACATATGTTCAAGAAACGCCTCCATCATAGTGGCATTCTGATACAGATCTGGCGCCAACTCATTGATTCACTGTTAAAAACCCTCGAATTTCAGCAACGCATCTGGATAGTGAGCATTAACCATGGCGCTTATTCCGATACCTTTGTGGTCACTGAAGACAGTTTTTCCGAACCCATGCAGTGGATGCGCCGTAAAGGCTATGATGAGGTCATGCTAAACAGGGTCAATGCACTCCAGCGTTCCCAGACCGTACAGTTCAATCTGGATAACAGCTGCCATCAACTGTTACGCGTGAAGTAACCGCCCCCCCTCTCCGCACAACCACCATATTGAATCTTCATGTCGAATTTATCGGACGAGATGGCCATGAAATGCTCCCCTGCGACAATAGCCCAGAGGGGTGCGGCTCTTGAAGAGCAGCAATCGGCGAGTATTTATATGATGTGGAGCGAAGATCTGGCCCGCCGCATTATGCGGGTCCGTGTATCAAGATGAAGATGGAAGCGGTAGTCATTTAATGGTGGGCCCTGATCGGGCACTACATCGGCAAGTCGCGAATTGAGGCTAGCTCAGTCACGTGAAACAGGTTGGTTTGACTTCTGGTTTCCGGTCAAGAGCTGACTCAAAAAGGCAAAACAGAGTGGATCGTAATTAAACATGGCAACACTCCTTGTCTCGGGTTGATGGCATATCAAACCGGAGCGGATATTAGTTACGGGGTGAACTATTTCCGTTCTTTTTTTCGTTCAACAATTGGCTCAGAAAGGCAAAGCACAGGGGATCATAGTTAAACATGGTGTTTCTCCTCGATGGTGATGGTGGATTGAGACAGTCCTGTTTGACGACCTCGGGAACATCATAGGGCTAAAAATGTGATCCATACAACACTTTTGTGAGGGGCATCACATTTTATCCAACATCGAGTATCCGCTCTGTTCCTTCCATAAACAGGTTGCAACACCCCATCATCGTGATCCCAGCCCCAAGTCATGCTAAATTGCCTGCCGCCCGCAGCAGCGGGTAGAGTTCGCATCCCGCACCAATGAGATCGACAACTAGCCATTGCCGCGGACGATGAACGCTATCGAGTCGAACTCGACTCCGAAATTAACCGGTATGGCCGCTTTAGACTAAAAATGTTCACCATGCACCCACACACCAGCAGCACCCCATCGACGTCCTCACATCCTCATCATGCTTCGCACTCTGCAGCCTTCAATGCCAGCACCTGGGTTCAACCCCAAGGCCGCTGGCCCAGCCTGCTAACTTGCCTGATTCATCACTTTGCAGGTATCGCCCCCGCAACCTGGCGAAGCCGTTTCGAACGCGGCCTGGTTCTCGATGCCCGGCGGAATCCACTCGCTCTCGATACCCCCCATCAGCCAGGGGCGAGGATTTTTTATTTCCGCGAAGTAGCCGATGAGCCTGAGATCCCGCTTTACGAAACCATCCTCTATCAGGATGAGCATCTGTTGGTAGCCGATAAACCTCATTTCCTGCCCGTGATCCCTACAGGTGAGTATGTAACGCAAACTTTACTGAACCGACTGATGATCCGCCTGGGCAATCAGGAACTGCAACCATTACACCGGCTGGATCGACATACTGCCGGACTGGTGTTGTTCTCGGTACAACGCAGCTCCCGTGCAGCCTATCAAGGGCTGTTTCGTGATCGCACCATCAGTAAACGCTATGAAGCGATAGCCCCGGCCCTCCCCCAATTGGATTTTCCCCATCGACGCAGTTCACGGATCGAGCGAGGCGAACGCTTCTTTCTATCCCAAGAGGTCTCGGGCGTAGCCAATGCCCACACCGAGATTGAGGTGCTGGAGCGACGAGGGACACTATGGCGCTATGGCTTGAATCCGATTTCGGGCAAGAAGCACCAACTGCGACTGCATATGGCCGCCCTGGGCGCGCCCATCTGCAACGACAGTTTCTATCCGGTGGTGAATGATGACTTGAGCAACGATTACCAGCATCCGTTGCAACTGCTGGCGAAAGAATTACGCTTTGTCGACCCCATCAGCGGCGCAGAGCGCCATTTCACCAGTCAGCGGACCCTGAGCTGGTCACTCACATGCAAGGGTTAGCCATCAGATCCACACCACCCATCTTATGAATTGGCGGTATACTCGGCCGCTATCATTGATGAAGGAAACCCCATGAGCCATATCGATAAACTAGCCTGGCTATATCTGAAGGATCGGCGCTTGCTGGTTGTCCGTTCCCAGCAGAAGAGTCTCTTCTATCTGCCCGGCGGTAAACGGGAGCCGGGAGAGAGTGATGCCACGGCGCTGATCCGCGAGATCGGCGAAGAGCTCTCCGTCACCCTGTTGCCCGATAGCCTGCAATTTACAGAGTTTTTCAAGGCCCAAGCCGATGGCAAACCACAAGGGGTACAGGTGCAGCTGACCTGCTATCAGGCTGAGTACAGCGGCCAACTGCAACCCGCCGCCGAAATTGAGGAACTGGCCTGGTTCAATAGTGCCGATCTGGAACGCAGCTCTCTGGTCGCCACTCTGGTTCTGAACTGGCTGAAAGAACGGGATCTGATTGATTGATGCCAACCTCCTGGCGCTTAGCCGCGCCAGGCTTGCTGGATCAGGGTATCGATGGGCAGGGCCTTGGCCGCATTGAACAACCCTTGTGACAGCCCTTCTCGCACGGAACACTCACCGCGGAACTGGCTGACCATGGCCGCTATGCTGCGCATATTGGCACGGGTCCAGCAATCTTCGGCGCACCACTCGCCCTCCGTCATCGCTTCACCATTCAGACGCAGTGGTTCGTAGCGCCAGGCATGCCCCCAGATAAAACCGCCCTGCAGCTCCACCAGACCCGCATCGGTATGCAGGCGGATCAGCTGGCGAATGCCGGATAATCCGGGAC
This sequence comes from Aeromonadaceae bacterium, assembly GCA_963677375.2. GTDB lineage: Bacteria > Pseudomonadota > Gammaproteobacteria > Enterobacterales > Aeromonadaceae > Pseudaeromonas. The sequence continues at coordinate 10,960 of CAXXIF010000019.1, read as the reverse complement.
TGTGCTGGCAGCTCAACTCGGCCGCTGTAGCGCCCAGATGACAGAAAATCTGATCCCCCGCGCGACGACTCTCGACCGGGTTCCAGCGCGGCTCGCCACACAGATGGACCAGGAACGACAGCGGATGGCTGGCCACTTCCAGCCACCATTGGGCCGGAGAAAAGCTCAAGGGCAGATCATGGCGACAGAGCAGCTCCAGACGATAAATTTGCCCCAGTCGCGGCCGCAACACCAGCAAGGCCCTGGATGTATCGAGAAAGGCAAAAGCATAGTTCACCCAGAGTCGCTCCCCCACCCCATTCAAGGCCTCGGCGTCAGCCATCAGGCCGAACAACGGCTTCTCGCAGATGACCGGCAGATCAGTCAATTCCTGCAACCAGGCGGCGTGACTGGCCGCTGGTGTCGCCAGCGTGACCAGATCTGGTGCCAAGGCTCGCACCGCTGCCACCGAATCCACGATATGGGGAATGCCATGCACAGCGGCAATGGCCTCCAACTGTTGCCGATCACGCCCACCGAGCGCCACTACCTCCACACCGGCCTGACGCAAGGCATACACATGCACCAACCCCCAGTTGGCCCCCACTACTATGGCTCTCATCCCCTGACCTCTCTCATCCACATCTTCCGGTTCAACACGTCAGCATCACCGCAATAAAACGGGCGCCCTCGTCACCCGCCTGTGCCGTATGACTCATACCTGGACCCACGCGGTGACTATCTCCCGGCTGCAAACGCCAGCATCTTTGCTGGCCACTGGTATCCTGCATTTCCACCGTCAGTTGACCGGCCAGCAGGTAGTAGATCTCTTCGCTGTGGTGATGGGTATGCCAGCCGATGCTGGCATGAGGCTCCAGATAACTATCCAGAATGCCATCCAGAGCAGACCGGCTGATGCCTTCGGCCTGCGTCCCCTGCTCACCCGCGACCCAGATACAGTAGTTGTGACCCTGCCCGGCACCCGGACCCGAGGCCTCCGGATTGGCGTGAGCCGGGGAATAGCAGACATGGGCCATGCCGGACGCCTGCTTGTAGACGGCCGCCGACTCGGGATCACCCCGATAGATGGGCGATCCCTGTTGGTGAAACTCAGCCCCGGATTGCCACGAGAGAGGAGAAGTAGCATCGGCTGAGTTAGCCGCTGAGGGCACAATATGGGGGTTCAAATGAATTGGGAATGACATGATCTATCCTGATGTTGCTCCATCGTGCTGACGACCCGCTAGCCCCTATATGGTCAGAGCAGCACCTAGGTTATTTGATGGCTCTATCCCAGCGATGCGCTGCTCGGATCAGCACCCGGCATCAGGCTGGTGTTCGGGAGTCAGGACGCACACAGACACACCCTGAATACATCCATCTTGGTTCGATGGCGGCCTCCCTACCGCCAACGGACTGCCTTTCATCCACGACCGCTGATCAACAACACGTCATGGGTCCATAGCCTATTTGCTAGCCGTAACAGAGCGGGTCACCGATCTTCCGGTGACCCGCTTTGCCACTAACCCCGTTTGCGCCAGACCGTCACCTGAGCGATAGAGTGCTGGTACTTGCGTGCTGTTTCGCGGATCACGAAAGGGAGATCCTGCGGCGGCACCAACTCGTCAAATTCGGCGGCCAGCAGTCGTTGCAGCGCCTGATAAGTTCCCAGCGCTTCACCATTTTCCCGAATGCCCCCCAACCAGTGCCCCTTGGAGGTAAAGGACTCCAGCCAGGTATAGGGCGAGCTGATCACCAGCACACCACCGGCATTCATCCGCTTGCCGATCTCAAGCAAGAAGCGCTTGGGCTCACGCAGCCGGTCAATCAGATTGGCCGCCAGCACCAGATCGTAGCCCTGATACTTGGGTTTGAGATTACAGGCATCCCCCTGACTGAAATGAACTCGGGCCAACTGTTCGGCCCCCACATCCAGAGGTGACAGCCTGGCCTCGCGGTACTCCAGCAGTTCCCCTTCCAGCGGTACGGCGTAGCGGAAACGATCCTGGCGGACCAGAGTCAGAGCCACATCAATGAAGCGTGCCGAAAAATCGACACCATCCACCTCGCCACAATGGCGCGCCAGTTCCAGACTGGTTCGCCCCACAGAACAGCCCATATCCAGCGCCTTGCCAACGGCCGGGACATAGCGGCTCGCCAGTTGCGCCAGAGCCTGTCCGTAGTTGCTCACCCCGAAGTACTCAGGGCCATAGTGAGCATCCAGATACTGGGCGACCAGAGTATCGGTTTCATACGGGTTCACGCTGTCCGCCTCTCGATGGGAGGAGACCACATACCGGAAACCGGCATGCTGAAAGAAATGGCGACGGAATGCGTACCGGGCACTCCGGATCGCCAGATTCCCGGTCGAGATCCAGGAGCCACCCTTGATCAGATTATGTTTGCCGTCAAAAGTCGGGGTCGAAAAATCATCGTACAAGGGATGAATGCGAAAGCCGTCGAAACCATCAATGGCCGAACTGCTCCACTGCCAGACGTTGCCTAGCACGTCGAAAAAATCGCCCTGCGCGAAGTGATCCACCGGGCAGGAGGAGGCCCAATACTCCAGATTGATATTGCCGGGAGCCTGAGGCCAGTCGGGCTGATCCACCGCCAGTTGCTGACGCAGCTGATACCACTCCGCTTCGCAGGGCAACTGCACCGACAGTCCAGTCTGTTCGGCCTTCCAACGACAGAAGGCTTCAGCTTCCAACTGATTGACCTCCACCGGCCAATCCCATGGCATCGGCACCTCTTCACACATCAACCGAAGTCGTAACTCTGCATCGGGTCTGCCAACCCAGAAGCAGGGTTGTAACGCCTGGGTAAACTGGCGCCAGCCCCAGCCCTCTTCACTCCACCAGCGGGAATCGAGGTAACCACCAGCCTGCACAAAATCCAGGAACTCGGCATTGCTGACCAGCATGCGGCTGGCTTGAAACGGAGCCAGCGTCACCTCGCGCTGACCATACTCATTGTCCCAACCATAGGTCGCATCACTGGCCTCTTTGCCCAGCAGCACCCGACCACCCGGTACAGCCAGCAGAGTATTAGCCGGCACCTGATCCCGTTGATGACGAGCCAGCGGACAGATGGGCCACTGGGGCAACGGGGTCACCTGGGCTAACGGCAGTTGGCGGATCAGCACCGAGGAGGTTTCCAGATGAATTCGCTCATGCTCGATCCCCATCAGGATCACCCAGGCCGGGCTCTGCCAGTCGATGGGCAGCGTCATGGGCATGGTACGGATAAAATCACTCACCCGCTCCCGCACAACCGCTCGATAGTGACGCAACTCGGCGACACTGGGCCAGGCATAATGACTCTCGTCCAGATCGTCCCAGCTCATTTCGTCAACACCGATGGCCACCATGGCTTCGATCCGCGGGTCCAGCCGCTGGTTGATCCAGCCTCCGGCCAGTAATTTATTGATGAAGAAAGCCGCGGTATGGCCGAAATAGAAGATCAGCGGATGACGCAATGGAATGGCCTTCTTGAACCAGGCATAGTCACCGACCAATGATGCAAAAAGCGATTCATACAAATCATAGGTTTGCTGAAAATAGTCGAGTAACTGCTGGCGCTTGTGCTCGATATCATCCCCCTGCAAACTCAGGGTGCGAGTGAGTGGAGTAAAAGGGGTGGCTGGGCGTTCGAGGTTCACGTCACGGCTCCTTGTCTGCAATACGACAGAATTGAAATACATATCCTCACCGGTATGGCTTGTCCATGATTGCCTGACTATAACGAATCTAGATAGGTAAATGTTCAACTCATTTACTTCATTCCAGTTGCTGTTACGCCAGACTAGGCGGCACAAAGACTGAAGCACAGAGGAGATGGAAGAGGGAATGCGTAGCCTGTGCTTGGGGGCAATACTCGGCTGTCTGCTCTTGTGCTTGAATACCATGGCCCAAGCGGCCGCCTTGCGGGTGGTCGTCAACCAGGCGCCTCCCTACCGCATCATAGACCCGCCCTATTACGGGGGTTATTACATCGAGTTATTCCAATTGGCTGCCGCCCGGGCTGGACTGGAAATCTGTTTTATCAATGCGCCACTCAAACGGGCATTCCAGATGCTGGAAACTGGTGATGCCGATCTTATCCTGGGTCCGAACCGCACCCCGGAGCGGGAAAAGTTCCTGATATTCCTCACTGCGGCACCATTCCCGGCGGAGGAAAAGGTGTTTGTCGTCGCGCATCTGGATCGCGTGATCCATAACCTCAGTGACCTGCAAGGGCTGCGTATCGATGTATTGGCTGGCGCCGTCTATCACCCCGATATTGACCATTCCAATCAGCTGCATAAACACGAACTCAAGAGTTATGAACAGGGGCTACAGCGCTTGGTGCGGGATCGCAGCGACGTGGTGATCATGCCCGAAGCCCAGGCCGACTGGTTGATTCAGGAACTGCAATTACCCCTGTATAAGTCACCGTTCCGCCTGCGGGGATCACTCTCCTATATCGCCTGGTCGCGCGTCACCTACGACGATGACAAGGCGCAAAAACTGATGGTTGGGATGCAGCAAGCCCTGGCGAGCCAACAGGGGCAAGCGATCCGACAGCACTACTTTCACTCTCCCCTCCCTGATACATCTCACAGCTCTTCCACCCAACAGACGAGGTAGCGACTCAAGCCCCCGACAGGGAATTGATTCATCGTCTATGATTCTTTAGCCAGATGATACTCATCTGCTGTCGTTTCCGCGGGTCAGCATCAAGGAGTGGTCGATGAGAAATAACCAACCAATCACCCAGAAAGAAAAAGAGTTCAGTGCCGACACCCGGTTGGTCTCGATGACGGATCTGCAAGGCGACATTACCTTCGTCAATATCGATTTTCTACGTATCAGCGGTTTCAGCGAAGACGAGCTCATCGGTAGCCATCACAACATAGTTCGCCACCCGGATATGCCCTCGGCGGCCTTTGCCGATCTCTGGCATACCATCAAATCCGGTAAGACCTGGCGCGGGCTGGTCAAGAATCGCTGCAAGAATGGCGATCATTACTGGGTCGATGCCTATGTCATGCCCATAGTGCAAGATGGGGAAACAATTGGGTATCAATCGGTGCGCAGCAAGCCCAGTCGCGAACAGATCGCCGAGGCTGAAACCCTGTACGCCCGGATGCGCCAAAACCCATCGCTCACTCTGCCGAAGCCCAAAGGATGGCAACACCTGTCGCTAGCCTTCAGGGGCTGGTTGCTCGGCGGCACAGCGGTATTCAGCTCTAGCGTATTACTGCTGGACGAACTCATAGGCCTGAATAGCCCGGACAGCCCTCTGAGTGCCACTCTGTTTACCTTGTTGCATCTACTGAATCTACTCGCCACCCTAGGCCTACTCGCCCTGCTCTATTTCGGCGTGATACGGCCGCTGCAGCAGTGCTCCTACTATCTGGTCAATATCGCCAATGGCGATCTAACCCAGCAGTTACCCGACCTGCCGCAGCACGAAACCGGGAAAATCATGCTGGCAACCCGGATGATCCAGTCCCGCCTGTTGGCTATTTTTGGCCGATTCGGCGAAGCCACAGTGGCGCTTTCCCGCTCGGCCGACAAGCTGGCGGCCACGTCACTGAGCATGAGTCGCGGCGCCAGTGAGCAAGCGGCCAGCGTCGAAGAAACCTCCGCCTCGATGGAGCAGATGGCCGCCTCAATTGCACAAAATACCGAAAGCTCCAAACTCACCAGCTCCATATCCAGCAAGGCAACCAAAGACGCTCAACACGGTGGCGAAGCCGTCAAACAAACCGTTCTCGCGATGAAACAGATTGCCGGTAAGATTGGCATCATCGATGACATCGCCTACCAGACCAATCTGCTGGCGCTGAATGCGGCTATCGAGGCCGCCCGGGCCGGTGAGCACGGCAAGGGGTTTGCCGTAGTCTCTGCCGAAGTTCGCAAGTTGGCGGAACGCAGTCAAGTGGCCGCGCAAGAGATCGGCGAAGTTGCCAGCAATAGCGTCTCTCTCGCCGAGCAGGCGGGAAGACTATTTTCACAGCTGGAGCCGGATATCCAACGCACTTCGGATCTGGTTCAGGAGATCACCTGCGCCTCACAAGAGCAGACTCTGGGCGTCAACCAGATCAATCAGGCCATGACCCAACTCAGCCAAATTACCCAGCAGAGTGCCAGCTCTTCCGAAATCCTGGCCGATACGGCCAAGGCGGTGGAATGGCCGCGCCAGTCAGCTTTCGGAGCTGATTACCTGTTTCAAGGTGAAATAGAGCCGGATGAGCCAATCCACCAGGGAATATCCTGATCATGTCATGGTGCGAATTGCTGGGGATGGTCAGGATCAGACCCGACCGCCGGTTGCATAATCTCTGCGCCACGGTCGCCCAAGGTAGGTTCGAGCCTAATAACCGGTAAAACAAACGATATATCTCACTGGCTTTATGGGTACTTAAAATCCCCCGGTCATTGACCGGGGGTAAAGTTTCAGGCCAGTACGGGAGCCTCCTCGGGTTCCTCAACCAGTGAGCGCACCCATTTTTTCGAGCGCACTCGGGCGTAACCGACGACGAAGCGCACCAGTTCCTCGAAGGAGAGGATGAAGTAGACCCAGTAAATCGGTAGCTCGAAGTAGAAGGCCATCATAAAGCCTGATGGCACGCCAATCAGCCAGGTGGCCATCGACTCCATACCGAAGACAAACTTGCTGTCGCCACCACTGTTAAGCACCCCGCCCGCCACTATCATATTGGCCACCTTGACCCACAAGAAGCCGCAGAACACCCACACGCAGAGCAGCCCCAAATGCTGGACATGGGCCGAGGTACCGTAAAGCGCCACATAGTAGGGGGAGATCAGCGCCAGCGCGCCACCGATCGCCAGTGAGCAGAGCACACCGACACGGATCAGCTTACCCGCATAATCGATGGCCCCATCGAAGTTCCGGCACCGAGTCGATTGCCGATCAACACAGAGGCGGCACCGGCCAGCCCCGAGAGCAGGCCGATGGCCAGTCCCTGCAACGGGTAGGTCATGGTCATGGCCGCTAGATTGTCAGTTCCCATGCGGCCATAAATGACGGCGTAGCCGCTCTCCCCCAGCACCCAGAGCAGCTCGGTCATCACAATCGGCAGCGAAGTGGCAAAAAATCGCCCCAGAAGCCCACGCTCCATACCGAAGAGATCCTCCACCCGAGTCACTGCCACCACATGGCGCTGCCAGTACACAGCCACCAGTATGATGGCGAACTCGATGCAGCGGGAGAGACAGGTGGCAATGGCTGCCCCCATCAAGCCCAGTTTGGGGCAACCGAAGTGACCGAAGATCAGCAGATAGTTCAGCACCACGTTGATCACCACAGTCGTGGTGCTGGCGACCATGGGGAGCTTCACCTCGCCAGTACTACGCAGCACTGCCGAGTAGATCATGGTCAACATGCAGGGCAGATAACTCAGGGCCAGTAACTGGACGAAGATGGCGCCCTCGTTGAGGAGACGCTCATCCGTAGTAAAGGGCGACATAGCCAGTTGCGGCAACGTCCCTACCACCAGTGCCAGGCCACCGGCCAACAGCAAGCCGACGCCGAGGCCAAAGCCCAGCAGATGCCGGATTCGGGCCCTATCCCCCTTGCCCCAATACTGAGCGCAGTAGATGGAGATACCGGAGGCCAGCCCCGCCAGCACCACTGAGACAATGGAGGTGAGCTTGGAGCTGATCCCCACGCTGGCGATGGCGATATCGCCCAGTTGCCCCACCATCAACTGGTCCGTCATGGCAAGCAGCGACATGATGACACTCTGGATGGTGATGGGGAGCGCAATGCGCACTATGTCTGATCGAAAGGTCTTATCCTTGAACATGACGATTCCTCAGATGATGTTCGACGATCTGTGCGTGATTATAGTGGCGCCAGTCGGCGCCCTCCAACGACTGTTCGCCGGAATTGGGATTAAGCAAACCGATGCACTGCATGCCAGCCGCCTTGGTGGGGTGGAGCCAGGACACGGAGGAGCCACGTGCCGCCGAGAAATCCTGGCCATACGGCCAGGCGACAGTCCGCTTGCGGAGCTGATGAGCTGTTTCAAGGTGAAAGGATTCAGGGCAGGAACTAATCGCCCCTCTCGAACAGCGGAGCCGAGATGCCCTTAACCAGCATCCAGAGTGAGGTCGTCAAAGGTACATTGACTGATCTGGTCAATCAGCCAGCGAATATCGGGCTGATGATCATAGAGCGAATGGCTGAGGATGGTCAGGGTCAGATCCGGTGCCCCTTCGGGTAATTCCAGTATTCGCAGCGGCAACATGCGCACCAGTTCGCGGGCAATCAGGTAGGGCACACACATCAAATAGCCGGAGGCGGCCACTACTCGTCCTCCGACGGCATAACTCTGCACCACGGTCGCCAGGGTACGCGACAGATGGTTCGCCGTCAGCCAGCGTTCGATGAGATCGGCACCCGAACTCACCGCTGGCAAATGGATCTGCGGCTCTGCCAGAAATTGTTTGAGCGAAAGCTGCTCCGGTAAATCGAGTCGCTCCCGAGCCGTGATGGCGACGAATCGATCCTGCAACCAGGTGCGTTTGTTGAATAATGAGGCACATACTGCAAGGCATCGATGCCAACGAAAACATCCATCTGGCCCGACTCCACCCCTTCGTGCTGGATCTTCTCCGCCAGGATATCCACGCTCAGGCGGATATTGGGAGCCTCGGTCTTGATCGGGAAACCAGCTGCGGCAACCCCAGAAACTCGAAATAATCGACCGCCCCAGATAGAAGGTTCTGGCCGAAGTCGCCGGATCAAACTGCCGACTGCCGATCATACCCCGCTCCAAGCGTCCCAACGACTCCCGAATAATCGGAATCAATTGCCGGGCTCGCGGCGTCGGCTCCATGCCCTGGCTAGTTCGGATAAACAAGGGATCATCCAACTGTTCCCGAACTCGGTTCAGCGCATGACTGAAGGCTGATTGGCTCATGAACAGACGATCGGCTGCCTTTGTGACGCTGCCCTCATCGGCAAGAACTGGTAATAATTTCAGTAAATTCAGATCCATAGCCATATTTATGATTTTATTTCATTAAATGATGTGAATATTGCATTTCAATCATAACAGGAAACTCGGTATTTAGTTTCTCCAGGAACCGAATCTCATATCGGCTAAAGGGACTTTTATGAATACATCCAATACCGCCAGACAGATGGGTCTGGTCAGTCAAATACTGTTTATCCTCTGCTCCGTACTCATCATCGATACCTCACCGCAGCGGCGGCGCTGGGCACAGGCGTGATGGCTGGTGGGTCGTCACCCTGTTGTTTTTTGTCATCCCCTACGCCCTGATATCTGCCGAACTGGGCACCAGTTTTCCCTCGGATGCGGCATCTACTCCTGGGTGAAACGCGCGTTCGGCTTGAAGATGGCGGCTCGCACCACCTGGTTGTACTGGATCAACGTCGGTCTATGGATGCCCGCTGTCTATATCCTGTTCGCCGGCATGGTGGCGGAGTTATTTCTGCCGGATCTGGCTCTGGGCTGGCGAGTCGCCATCTGTATCGCGCTCATCTGGCTGACCGTTGGCTTCTGCAACATTTCGGTACATGTGGGTGTTTGGGTCAGCAAAGTGGGAGCCCTGCTTAAGATCATCGTCATCTGCACGCTAGGTGGCGCCGGCTTTTACTATGCCCTGAAGCACGGTATGGCCAATGACCTGACCCTGCGCAGCATGCAGCCCTCGCTAGAAGTGGTGTCAGCTTTCTACCCGCCATCATCTATAACCTGCTGGGACTGGAGCTCATCGCCTGTCTGGGCAAGACCCTCAAAGATCCGGTGCGTACCATGCCCGGGCCATGATCGGTGCCAGCGTCATCATCGCCGCCCTCTATCTGTTCGGCACCCTAGGGATACTGGCGGCCCTGCCGTTGAAAAGGTAGGTCTGATTGCCGGCATTACCGATGCCTCACGCATCCTGTTTGCCGATTCGCCTGGGCCGATGTCCTGGTGAGTGGTCTGGGTATCTGGTGTTGCTGACGCTCATCAGCAACATGGTCAACTGGACCATGGGCTCCAGTCGCGCCGCTGCGAGGCCGCGAGGCCGGTGAATTACCCGCGTTCGTCGCCGCCGTCATGCTCAATATGGCTCACCGGTCGGCGCCAATACAGTGACCGGAGTCCGTAGCAACACTGGTGATCCTGGCTTATGCCCTGCTGGCGCAAAGCAATGATGAGCTGTTCTGGAGTGTGTTTGCCTTCTCCAGCACCATATTCCTGCTGCCCTATCTGCTGCTGTTTGCCTCCTTTTTGCGGCTGCGCCGTCTGGATACGCACACCCCGCGTATCTTCCGGGTACCGGGTGGCCGTCTGCTGATCGCCCTGATGACCACCAGTGGCCTGTCGTTCGTACTCAGTGCTCTGCTGCTGTTTATCTTCCCGCAACTGCTGGACGCGCAAATTGACTGGCATACCAGTGCTCCGCTGCTCGTCGGCCTGCTCTTGACGCTGGGATCGGAGAATGGCTGGTCAGCCGCTCGCTGCGACGAGCTCCGCTCTCCCCCATCACCGCCTGAACACTCTGGTGTTCGCGCAGGAATAAAAATCGGACGCACAAAAAACAAACCCCGCACCATCTTGGATGGGCGGGGTTTTTTGTGTCCGCTAAAGAGCAGGGTGGCCCCTGCTCTGGCATGTTTTGCTGACGGCTTATTTCTGCGGACGGCTTATTTCTGCGGGCGCAGCGCCGGAAACAGGATGACGTCGCGGATGGTGTGGCTGTTGGTGAACAGCATCACCAGACGGTCGATACCGATGCCTTGACCGGCCGTCGGCGGCAGACCGTGCTCCAGCGCGGTGACGAAGTCGGCATCATAGAACATGGCCTCGTCGTCGCCCGCTTCCTTCTGTTGCACCTGCGCCTGGAAGCGCCGGCCTGATCTTCCGGCATCGTTCAGCTCGGAGAAGCCGTTCGCCAGCTCACGGCCACCGATGAAGAACTCGAAGCGATCGGTGATCTCCGGGTTGTTATCG
>CAXXIF010000018.1:0-34922 GCA_963677375.2 Aeromonadaceae bacterium | reverse complement strand
GGCTTTAGAAATATTCCCAACCCCATAAGATACCCATCGAATTTCAGAAACAGAGCCGTCTCTATTTGAAATACCGGAACCTTCAGTCGGAGCAGTCAATCTGATATGAGGTCTGTCGGGTCTATATTTTACAGAATTATTTAAAATAGCTCCTGAAGCATAAAATTCTCCATTTTCAGCACCAAATTGATAAGTAGCATCACTTGCCAAATCATTTAGAGTCCCTTCTAAACTATAATAAATCTGAAGTCCTCTTCTCAAATCTCCATAAACAGATACATTCGAAGGCTCAAATACTCCGGCTACCCTTTGCCTGATTTCATCTTGCGAAAGAGCTGTTTTCCAAACTCTTACACCTTTAATTCCTGCAGATAAATAATCTGTTTGGTCGATAGTTCCATTTGGATTTACTCCTATCCAAATCGGATGAACTGATGTCATCATTCTTATATCAGTAGCTTGATTATTCACGTATTTATCTACTAATTCACCATTCAAATACAAACTCAAAGTATTGTTGCTAACTGTAGCTGCAATATGAACCCAGTTTTGTGCGTGTTCAGTACTTAAAGGTTCACTTGCATTTGCAATTTTCAACGAATCCAAATAATTTGCCTTAACAGTACCTATATAACCGTTTGTGCCACGACCTTGTATCTCTCTTACCCTAAAAGCAGGAATTCTGCCGTCTTTAAGAAATAACATCCAAGCACCTTCTGTAGAACCTAAAATGGGTGTAGCATTTGGTCCAGCACTTGAAGCTACAATTCCTGTTTCTGAATAATATGGCTTATATTCATTCAAATTTACCCAAGCTTCAACTGTTAATTGAGTTGAGTTACTTATGTTGTCAGGAGTTTTTAGATACTCGGAATTTCCGTTTAATTGGACAAAAAACAATCTTCCTAAACCTAATTTGGCATTGCTTATATCAAAAATATTATCTTTTGTTCTTGAAATAATATCAATATTCGAATAACCATTAAGTCTGCTAATTCGTATTCTCGCCTGCTCTGACCTCTCGGTAAAATTCAAATTTTTCGCCCAAATAGCTCTCAGAGGCTCTCTGTATGTAGTTGCTTCTAATTTTGTTCCATTTTGTGTTGAGAGTAAATAAGCCCCACTCTTATTTGCACTGAAGATTTCACCCGAACGTAATTTTGAGTTATTTCCTGTTGCTGATGAAGCTAACGCACTTTCGGCTACTCTACCAATTGTATTGAAAGTTTTTCCGTTATCAAGAGAATATTCAAATAAATAAGCAAGATCATCATCAATAGGAGCTGTGTATTGTGCCGGATTAACACTTCTCTCGAAATAAATAGGATAGCCACCCGATGTATAATCTCCTGTTAATACTGCATAATCCATATCTCGATCAATAGTTTGACCACTTAGATTTGGCGATAATATTTTTATTCCAACTACAGGAAATAGCCCGGGGTCAACAAATTTACAATTAGATTCTATATCGTTACCTTGATAATCAAAAATTCTTATATCACCGGGCAAAGTACTTCTGCTGTAATCCATCAATGTTAATGAATTATCACCAGGGTTACCGATTATATTAAATATCAATTTTCCGATAAAAGTTCCCCTACCACTACTGCTCGGAGTAAAACCTCCGAAACCCAAATTTCTTTGCTTTAATTCAAGGGCATAATATCCCGAAGTATAAGATTGAGATTCCAATAAATCAAATCCATTTGTGCCTAAATTATACGGAGAGCTTATGTCATCAACCGGATCTATCTGATTGATATTAATATTTATCGAATCGGTAACAGCTCTGTTTTGATCTGTCGCCGGAACTAAATATTGTGTGTTATAATGCACTACTATAGTAGCCCCTCCAATTTTAGGAGCATTATTGACTAAGCTTTTCGCCCATATTTCAACATATATTTGGTCAAATCTACGTCTTTGATTTAAAGTAAATTCGTAATTCTGTGCAAATATTTCTAAACCCATAAATTGCATCATAACAAATACCGCTATTATGTAGCTTAAGATATTTAAAAAGTAATATTTACGATATTTTTGCATAATAATCACCAATTTATTCGTTTTATGTATTTCATATTATAATATTATCCAAACTAACTTATCGGCAATTTATTCGAATTCTTTATAAATACCGATAAAAGCTAATATTTAATATTATATCAAATATTAGGTTTACAAATACTGTGCCAGTGAATTCAAGCCAATATATATCGAAATTTCTATGATTAAATTTATCTTTGATTTTTTAATCTGTAATTTATCAGTTTTAAAAAAAAACACCATAAATATTACTGATTTTGTCAATTTTTATATTATCCTGTATAAAGTATCAATATTTGCATATTTGCAATATGTTTCATTTTCGCTTTCATATTTGAACAATAAATCAAATATGAAATATTTGATGCCTTTTGTAACAAGCTACTAAGTCTTATTAATATCAACGATATATGTTAATATTGTGTTAAGTTAGATAGTTGGCACGTAGTTTGTATGATATAATGTGAACTTGAAAATTTTAGGGATTTAAAATGAAAATATTAGTTATTGATGATGATGATATATCCCTAAAAATGTTCAAAAACGCATTGGAGCTAAACGGTTATAAATGCAAACCATGCAGAAGCTCGACAGAGGGAATATTTGAATTTGAGAATTCGGCTTATGATGTTATTTTTACTGATTACACATTGCCGGATATAAATGGAATTGAATTGATAAAAAGAATTAGAAAATTTGATAGCAGAGCTTATATTGTACTTTTTTCGGGTAATTTTGAAAATGATTTAGTTAATAGGGCTTTCAGTAGTGGTGCAAACGAATATATTGAAAAGCCAATTAGTTGGAAAAAAGTTAATGATTTACTCTGTAATATAAAAGAAAATTTCCAGGTAGTAGCGGTTTGATGTCATAAAAGAGGCGGTGAAAACTGTCCGCCTCTACACTTAAAATTGATTGTACATTGATTCATATTAACTCCTAACAAATAAACTTAGGGCTCTTCGTCTCCTTTTCGGTTTTCATAAATTGGTGGTGAATGATATTAGTAGTGAGTTTTTCATAAAAACAGAAGAGTCCTTTTTTTTAACATCAAGATTTAACATAGATAAAAAGCTGTAAGTAGTCAACTACTTACAGCTTTTTCGTTTATGTTTATTGGGTATAATTTAAGGTAAGTTGTACCACTATATTCGGCAAAAACTATCAGGTTAACAAATTTTGTCGTAATTTGATTAAACTGTTCTATTGATTACGATTTTTCAAAGGCAATACATACAGTGGTAGTATGAAATATTTGGGAAATCCCAGAATTCACCTTACAAGTTACTCAAGACTTGATGCACTGAAAAACGCTTAAAAAACATTTAATTCCTTATGAATTAGAGACATTTAGTATGTCGCCATTAACTATAAGTCTTTTACCATCCAATGTTTGGGATAATTTTTTTTTAACTCTGCTAATTGATTTTTCTTTTTTGTTTGATCTTGCTCAAGTCGATAATTATAAACTTGTAATGGAATTGAATTTGGATAGAATTGTAAAGACAATTTAAAATGCTCTCTTGCTTTATCTGTCATACCTGCACTTTCCAAAGCTTCACCCATATATACACTAACAATAACAGGAATGCTTTTGTAAAGAGATAAGCATTCCCCTGATAAAGATTTCATTAGCGAAATACTCAATTCGGCAGCTATATTTACCTCGTCGGCTGCTGTCTCTGTTATTGTTGTGTGATAATTATCAAAGAGTAAAGCAATATGTCTATTTGCTAAGGTTGTGTCTGTTTTATATTGCTCGTATTGCTTTATTGTCTTTTCTTCGAGGTTTAGGTCATTTGCCTGCAAAGTTTGTTCGTACATTAAATCAAGTAATTCTATAATTGCTTTGTCCGATGAAGTAATTTTTGCCTTGTTTTTCACAGTCCATAATGGTAATAAAAACAAATCTGAAGTTATATTGAGTATTGAGTTGTTCTCTGTATCAAACATAAAAACATTAGGCGACTTAGTTGTAAAAACTCCTATTAATGTTGAGTCTTGTAATGCAATAAAAACAAAATCGCAGTCATTGGGATTTGGCTTTGAACTAATTAAAAGCATATTTGCACCTTCTAACCAATCAGTAAATTTAGGTGCTGAAAAATAAAAACGATTTGTCATTTTTTCAAATTCCGTTTTTAAATTGTCTCCCTGCTTTATTTTTTGAGCAAATGTTGGAATTGTCCCCAATATTGCCAATAAAAGAAGTAATTTTTTCATATAAAGTTTCCATTTCACTGATTGTTTTTAATTTGTTAACTATGACTCATTTCAATTACAACTGTTCGATACTAAAATTTTTATTTTTATTTGAATTAATATTTGCTGCTCAAACAAAGTTTTTTGCAATTTCACAGACCTTCTGCTGAAAACAGCAAAAGTGATTATTAAGGGTTATTATTTCATTTATCTACGAATCCTCAATAAATGCTTTACTAAAATAAGAAACTTAAATCTATTATCCAAAGTATTTAAGTCTCTTAAATTTACTATCAACTTTCGTATATATCACTTTAATTCTTCTATTATATATTTAATTATACAATAATACAGTTATGCACTTGTTTTATATAATAATTAAACTAATGATTGTAATTTATAAAAATAGCATAAAAAAAGAGCTACTCTTATTTGGAATAGCTCTTTTATAAAATAATAAATAATTATTATTTTCTTGAAGTTGACGGTGGTCCCGAGAAAGCTTCTCTCATACCGTGTAATATTTTTTCAGAAATTTCTTCAGCTACAACGCGTTTGATATTGTCATCACTTGTCATATATTCAGTAATTGCTGATTCAACTCTATGTTTGATAATATCAGCTGATTGACCAACAAGTACATTAGCCAATTGGTGAATATCATGTTGCTGCCCTTTAAGAGCTTCAAGCTGGCTACGATTACCATCTTCCATTTTCTTAAGCATTTTATCCATACGTTCTTCTTCTTCAGTATAGATAAGAGTAATAGCAAGTAATGATAGCATAGAGAACTCAAGGAAGATAGCCAAAAGGATTGCTGATGGTTTGGTAGGAGGAATGAATTTCAAACCACGAATACCAACTGCAACGATAAGGATAGCTGCACCACCGTAAGCAAGACCAGTTACATTATTTGAATATTTTTCAGTAAAGTGATGAGACATATATAATCTCATACCCTTCATAAATAACAAATGATTTCTTCTCCATAAAAGACCATTTTTAGTATCTTCAATTTCTTTCAATACGAAGTCAGAGAAAAATTCTTTAATTCTTGAATATAAGTGAATCTCGCGGAAAGTAACCAAACTTACGTTTTCATCAAAAACATCATCGAATTCTAAAGGTTTTTTACCTGTTGAAGTAGCTTCGCCTTCGGTTCTCATCCAAACGACTCTGTAAGATGACTCTGCAACTCTAGGGTCAACAGCTTCAAGTTTATCATCAGGCATAGTCAATAGGTCAACAATTTCGTCAGCAAAGCCAGTCTGAAGTCGAATTTTAGCTTGAGTATTATCAATCTGTCTATCGAATAGAACTGCCATAAATCCAATACCTATTGGCATAGTCATTGTCAAAACAGTAGAAAATGCTATAGAAATAACTAAAGCAAGAATCCAAAAACCAACCCAAGGCTCTAATATGATAGCTGCATCTCCAAGTACCGGTGCTTTAGCATACCACTCATTTGAAGACTTAGTATAACCATTTTGGTCAGTTCTTCTCTCTTGGAATGAGAAATCAAAAAGATATTCTTTATTAATAAGCTCTTTTGTTGGAGTTTTTGCTCCACTTTTGAAAACTTTGTCTGCATTTTCTTTGGTAGTAGAAGCCCAAGTACGGTTTCCAAAACTAACAAAACCCATTTTCTCCATTGCTTCTCCACTTGGTTGAAACAAATACACAACGAATTTTTCAGTTCCGGTAGGTATTAACCATAATTGAAAAAGCATAAAGAAAGACACAATACAAATCAGATAGACAAGTATCTGCTGTATTCCTAATTTTTTAATTCTAGCTTGCGAGGATGCTGATTTAGCCATTTAATCCATCTCCTGAAATTATTATAAAATCAATTATTTTCAATTACTCAAATATCCACAAGCGTTCTTATTATTTTCAATCATAGCAATTTAAGAAATTTTTTTCTAATTTACTAATATAAAATAAATTTTAACGCATATTTTTAACAATTTATCTACAATTCATCAAAACCGGAGTCAAATAAACCCCGAATTTGTTCAATCGCTTGAATTTCATCTTCACCGTTTACTTTTAGTATTAGAGTGCTTCCTTGGTCTGCCGCTAATGTCATTACCCCGATAATACTCTTCGCATTTATCTCAAATCCGTCTTTAATCAAAAAAACTTCAGATTTGAATTTCGCTGCTAATTTCACAATTGAAGCCGCTGGTCTCGTATGAATTCCGGCTCTGTTTCTTACAGTTAATTCTGTTTCTATCATCAATTTTCAATTTAGTACTTATACACCAATACAAAGATATAAAAAAAAAACATTATGTCTTAGAAAAGATTTCTATATTAAAAAAAAATAAAAAATATATAGCTTATTAACAATTATTGCTTATATTCGTCTTTTATAAAAATTAGTTTTTTGAATTGATAATTGGACTAAATATGAAACAGATAAAAATAATCGGAACAATATGTTTACTAACTCTAATATCATTACTTAGCTATAATTTTATAAAAGCATCTTCAGGTATCGACGAAAGTAAAGCAAACAATCTTTACAAAAAGCATTGTAGTAAGTGCCATCGAATAAGTGGAGATGGTATAAAAAAAGTATATCCGCCAATTAAAAATTCGGACTATATCAAAAATTCTACTTCCGAAGAATTACTCAGAGGCATGCTTTTCGGCAGAACCGGAAAAGTTATTGTAAATGGAGTTACCTACAATGGAGTTATGACTACCGAAATAGATGGCAATATTAGTGATGATGATATAGCATTGATTTTATCATATATATATCAAAATTTCAATTCAATTAATAAAAATGTCAACCCTGACGAAGTTAAAAAAGCTAGGAAAGCAGGCAAATTGCCGGCTCATAAATAATTACTTTTTCAGTACTATTACTGTTTATATAATTCAGTTTTTAAAATATTATTTCTTATTATTTCAAAATTAATTTTGGAAAATATAGAAATATTTTATATATTTACTTTTTTCAATGTAAAAATTGTAGAACGCTATTTACAATATAAATAAAATTATTTATGAAAAAACGTAATCCATCTATTGGGCTGCTATCACCTAGAACTAGTATAGTATTATTTTCGATTTTAGTTGTTACTATGCCTTTTATAATGCTACAAAACTATTTACAAGCAACATTCAGAGAAATTGGTGGTTATGCTATCAACATTCTGGGAATTGAAATTCCAATTATTTTATTAATTGTTTGCCCGATTATACTGATTCTAATCTTAATTAATTACAAAAAAATTACGACGATTTCTGCAACATCATTTATATTTATATTGTCTATGTTGTATTTGGGTCAATTGTCTTCCGATTTTTATATAAATTATAAATTCTATGATTTACAAAATAATTGGCATTATTTATCTTATTGCTTTTTTACAATTATTATGTATAGATACTTGATAACGAAAAAGCTACCAATTCATAAAATTATTATCATTACTTTTTTAAGAGGATTGGCTATATCCTTATTTGATGAAGGTATTCAAGTATTCATTTCTAATCGTGTCTTTGATTTGTCTGATGTTGCAAAAGACTTGTGGGGATTATGGATTGGAAATATAAGTATTTTCTTTCTCGCCAATAATGCGGAAATTTGCAGAAATTACAAAAATATACTACATAAAAGGATTAAAGATTACTTAAATTCTCCCCTTTCACTAATTGTTTTTCAAGGCTTATTTTCATATATATTTATTTTTTTAAGTTCAAATTTAACAGATTCAAACTATGCGATTAGGCTAATTATTATTACTATTTTCACGTGTATTATTGTTTTTTTAATTTCCCATTGTTGTCAATTTCGTAAATTGAGATTTATTATTATTTCAATATTTCTAATTGGGTTTATCAGTATATCTACATCCTTTCTAATTAACAAAGACAAAGGTTTAGATTCAATTAGTAATTGTTTCGTTGTATATAGAGGTATCCCAATTCCTTATTTCGATGTATTTATCAAGCCAAGCGGTTTTTTTAGATTAGTCGATAAAAAAGAACAGATAAAAAACGGAGATTTACTAAAATTATATGAATATGATGCGGATATTATTATTTTTGCTTTAGGTGAAAATTATAATTCCGGCAATAAGCTGATTAATATAAATTCCTTACGTAATACTTATTTTACATATAATCCATTGTCTAAAAATGGCGTTCAAATAATTGTTCTTGATTATAATTCTGCTGTTAGTGAATATAATCGTCTGGTAAATGAAAATAAAAAAGTCAGTATTGTAATACATAATAATTAATTATTTATATGAAAAATACAATTGATATAAAAAACAACGGATTTCAGGTTGCAACTTTTGACAAAACAGTTTCTGCATTAATGATAACAATTTGGACAGCATTAATACTATTTGGTGTTATTTATTATTGTAATCCTTATTTATTATTGAATGTTACTAAAGATGAGAGAAAAAAAGAAGCATCAGATAATGTTATGATTGGAATCTCGCTTACTAATCAAGGTAAGTTTGAGGAAGCACTAATTGAATATCAAAAAGCACTAAAAATATATCCCGAATGCCACGAAGTCTATGCAAACATTGGTGTTACTTATAAAATGTTTAAAGATTATAAAAATGCAAATTACTTTTTAGAAAAAGCAATTAATGCTGATAGTACTTCTCAATATAATATTTATAGCAATTTGTATGATATTGCACTTGAACAAAAAAACAACGAAAAAGCCGATATGTATTTCGTTTTAGCTGTTAAGAACAACCCCTATATTATTGAGAAATCAATGCAAATTGGAACGGGTTATCTTAATAAACATAAGTGGGACAGTTCATTAGCAATTTTGAAAAATACTCTCAAGCTTAGATTTGATATAAAAGCACAATATCATGACATGCTCGCTTATTATTTCAATATTTACGTAAATAAACCCAAATATAGAGCCGATATAAAACAAATTCTAAGTACAGGAATTGATAAACTCGATTTTACTAAATATGACTCCTTATCTTTGACTAATGCTCTTAATTCAGATTATGAGCTGGCTTTGAATTATAACCGAATTGGTTTTTGCCTTGCTAAATTAGAGAAATACGAGCAATCATTACCTTATTTCAAAAAAGCATTAAAAATTAATCCTACCTATCCCTGTGCTTTAGAAAACGTTAAATATGTAGAAGATATCTTAAAGAAATAATTTACTTCTCTTTTTTTAAAGAAAATCTCTAAATAATTTAGTTTAATAGCAAAAATTTTCAGATTTTTGTATTTTGTAAGTTGTATCATAAGTAATTTTATAAATCGGAATTTTTATGCAAAACTGTTTTAAGTCAATAAAGCAATCTTTTACTTCAAAATCAGGGGATATTATGCGTTTTAGTAGGAAATTTGGTTTTATGTTTATATTAACTATCTCCTTATTATCATTCTCTTGTTTAATTTCTCAGGAGCAGGGTAAATCAAGGTATTCGCCAGATAGATTGAAAAATATTATTAGTTCAAGTACACGGTTGATAAATGAACTAAACGGAAGCTGGGAAAAAAGTTACGATGATAAGCAATGGGAAACTACTACTGTTCCTAATACCGATTATAATAAAGATCGTGTGATTTATAAAAAAAATCTTCAATTTGATAATAAATTAGTAAAAAATTATACTTGGTCGCTTTACTTTTTGGGATTGGATGATAATGTTGAAGTATATCTAAATGAGCAATTAATAGGAAAATATTTCGGAGGAATGACCCCTTTTACTGTTAAAATTCCTCAGAATTTAATTTATAATAAAACTAATATTCTAAAATTAGTTGTTACTCCGGCTGATGATTACTCTGCAAAAATCAGAGAATTGAATATCTATTCCCAGAAATTGAGTATAGGATTAATCAGAGAGGTATTTTTAATTGCGACTCCACATATTTGGGTTAAGGACATTAATTTCAAAACTAAAATTAATAGTGATAATTCTTCAGCACAAATAAATACAAAAGTTAATATTGCTTCCGGCGAAATAAACAGCTTATTATCCCAATCATTTTTAAAGGACAGTCTTGGTTTAAAAATGAACGGAAAAACAAGCGTTGACATAACAGCCGTTTTAAAAAACAAAACTTCAGGAGAAACTGTTTCTGAAAGTGTAAGTCAACAGGTTGAATTTGAAAACGAAAGAGCAGTTACTTTAAACTATAATTTCACATTATCAAAATTCGAATTATGGTCGCCGGCTACTCCAAATTTGTATGAAGTTTATGTAAAAGTTTCTAAGTCAGGTAAATTAATTGATGATTTATCACAATCACTTGGTTTATATAATCTTCAAGTTACTCAATCTGGATTTTTATTAAATGGTAATCCATTTGTTATCAAAGGTGTTGACTATGTTGAAGATCACATAGCAACCGGTCAATCCCTAAGCCCTTATAGAATGGAACAAGATGTGATTTCCATGAAGACTCTTGGAGCAAATCTAATTAGATTTAAGCAAAATGCACCTCATCCTTATTTTGCTTACCTATGTGATAAATACGGTATGATGATAAGCGTTGAAACTCCCCTTTATAATGTTCCCGACCAATTACTGAATTTCTATGAAGTACGTTCGCGTATGAATAATATAGCGGAGAGATTAGCTTTGAACTATGATTATCATCCTTCTCTTTTTGCTTATGGAATTGGCGAAGGGATTATTGAATCAAATCCAAAAACAAAAGAGTATTTCAATACGATTATTAAAACAATCAGGAATTTATCAACAAAACCAATTTTTAAAAACGTGCTTCTCGGTTCTAAAATAATTGATACTGATGGTATTGATTTTATTGGTATTAAAGATAATAGAGAATTCCTATCCAATCAGCTTATTCTTAGTAAAATATTAAAAATCAAAGAGATTGTAAGAAATAAACCTATTGTTTTGAATTACGGATTTCCAATTCAACCTTTAAATTCAAATGGTTATACAGACCCCTTAACAGTTGAAGCTCAGAGATATTATATTTTATCAATTAATAATATTGTAAAAAATAATGCTTTGGCAGGTTCAATATTTTGGTCTTTTAACGATTTTGAACTAAATAACCCACTTATAACTACAAACAATGAAGATTCATATTTATGTTCAAGCGGTTTATTTGACAGGGACAGAAGACAAAGACTTAGTTATTCTACTCTTCAAATTATATATACAGACCAAAATGAACAACCAATACTATCAGCCGGTTCATATTCAGAAAGCACTCCATATATTTTTTTAATTGCAGGCTTGATTTTAGCTTTATCGTTAGGTTTGTTTATTAGAAGATTTAAACGTTTCAGAGAATATTTATTCAGAGCTATTTTAAGACCTTATAATTTCTATGCTGATATTCGTGACCAAAGAATTATCTCAATTGGACAGACATTTTGGCTGGCATTTGTTAATTCTATAACAATCGGTTTGTTCTTTTCTGCAATTATGTATTATTTCAGAACATCTGACATAGCACAATCATTTTACAACTTGATATTCCCATTTAAATGGTTACAAATTTCATTATATAAATTAATATGGCAACCTGAATTATTGTCTTTGATAATTGCAGCAATTGGATTTTTAACAGTATTTATTATAGCAGGAATTATCAGAGTATTTGCTTTATTCGTTAAATCGAGAATTTACTACACTGATACAATTGCAATTACGGTTTGGGCTTCGACTCCATTGATTATATTATTACCGATTTCAATTGTACTAATAAAAGTTTTGGTCTTTTTACCTGCGATAGCTATCCCAATGTTAGCTCTAACATTACTTATTTATTTATGGATAATCGTTAGAATACTTAAAGCAACGGCAGTTGTCTTTGACGTAAAAAGTTTATGGGTGAATTTAATTGGTGGAGGATTTATCTTTTTAATAGTTCTACTTAAATTATTATATTTGAATCATGCCACATCATTGTTTAATTATATGGATTATTTAGTAAAATATATTTTTAATACTTAGAATTCATTTGATTTTTTTTGAATAATATAAATACAAAATTGGAATTAAAATGGAATTATTATATAAAAGCAACTTTGAAGATTTAAAACTTATCGCCTGTGGCAAAGTTAGAGAAATATATGAAATTGAAAGCGGATTACTATTTGTAACATCTGACAGAATTTCTGCATTCGATGTTATTATGAAGGAACCTGTGCAATTTAAAGGTGCTATCCTGTCAAAGATTTCTGCTTTTTGGTTCGATAAAACAAGACATATCGTTAATAATCATTTTATAACAAATGATATCAGTCAATATCCAACCGAATTACATAAATATGCTGATGAACTCAATGGTAGGTCAATGATAGTCAAAAAATGTAAAACTATACCGATTGAGTGCATTGTTCGTGGGTATATAGCCGGTTCAGGATGGAAAGATTATCAGAAGTCAGGCAAAATCTGTGGAATTGAAATACCAAAAGGATTATTGGAATTCGATAAATTGCCAGAGCCTATTTTTACTCCATCAACTAAAGCTGAAGAAGGTCATGACCAAAACATTAGCTTCGATGAATCAATTTCAGTTATTGGCAGAGAGCAAGCCGAAAAAATAAGAATGTATTCAATAGCACTTTATAAATTTGCAAGTGAATATTTACTTACAAAAGGTCTTGTTCTTGCCGATACAAAGTTTGAATTCGGAGTTGATGAATTTGGAGAAGTCATCTTGATAGATGAAGCCCTAACTCCTGATTCATCTCGATTTTGGTTATTGGAAGATTACGCACCCGGTAAAGCTCAGATGAACTTTGATAAACAAGTATTAAGAGATTATTTAGAATTAGTGGACTGGAATAAAACTCCTCCTCCACCACCATTACCAAAAGAAATTTTAGATAAAACGAGTGAAAAATACATAACAGCTTATAATAGAATAATTGGTGATTTTAATTTGTAATCTCTTTTTTTAATTGTTTCTACAATTATATAAGGAATCCAAAATATTTAAAAATAATTTTTGAAATTCTTTGTTTTTGGTGATATTATATTCGATTAGCAATTGTAGAGAAAATAATTAAGGTTAAATTTTACAATCAAATGAAAAAGTAAAAAACTTATGGCGAAAAAGCAATATATAAATTTTGCAATTGAAAAACAGGCAGCAGATTTTTTTGATTGGGCTACTTTTTTGGTAACTGTACTTTTAGTTGGAGCCGGTCTTATTTCTATTTATAGTGCTACTTTTGATTCCGGTATGAATATTTATTTTTATAAACAATTAACTTACGCCGGAGTTGGTGCTATAGCAATGTTTATATTAATGTTTGTTCCTGAACGATGGATTTACATAAATTCACTGCCAATATACGGTATCACGTTGATAATGTTGTTACTTGTATTTCCCCTAGGCAAAGAGATTTACGGAACAAAAGGTTGGATAGAGCTTGGTGGATTTACACTGCAACCATCAGAATTTGCGAAGTTTTCAACTTTACTGATGATAGCGAATCATCTATCCAAAAAGGGAACAGATATAAAAACAATCAGAGACCTTGCTATTGTATTATCTTATGCAGCAATTCCTATGTTTTTAATTGGATTAGAACCTGATATAGGTTCTGCTTCTGTTTTGGGAGCTATTGTTTTAGGTATATTATTATGGTCAGGATTTGATGTATATACTCTTTATTCATTAGTAAGTATGCCAATAATAATAATATTTTCTTTTCTCGGTACCTCTTACTTTATAATATCGGTAACGATTTATTCAATTATTGCTGCAATTTTCAGAAAAAGTCTTATTGTTACTTTAGTTTCAATCGGTATAATTATTGCAATTGGTTATTTCAGCCCAATAATTGTTAATAATCTCGCTCCACATCAACAAGGTCGCATTGAGACATTTTTAAATCCCGGAAGCGACCCTCGTGGTAAGGGATATAATGTTATTCAGTCTATTCTTGCGGTTGGTAGTGGTGGTATAGCCGGTAAAGGTTTTTTACAAGGAACTCAGACTCAATTAAGATATATTCCTAAGCAATGGACAGATTTTATTTTTTGTGTTCCAACTGAGGAATTTGGCTTTCTTGGTGGTACAGCTGTAATAATATTATTAGCTGGTTTAATTTATAGAGGTATCAAAATTGCAAATGAAGTAGCAAGTCCTTTTATGAGTATAGTTGCAATAGGAGTTTCAACAATATTTCTTTATCATAGCACTATTAATATTGGGATGGCAATTGGTATGATGCCCGTTATGGGTATTCCTTTACCATTTTTAAGTGCAGGTGGTTCTTCGTTAATTGTAAATATGTCTTTGGTTGGCTTATTACTAAATGCTTATAGAAGCCATAGAATGAAAATATACAATCAGTAAATTTGAATAAATTTAACATAGAAAAGAAAATAATGAAAGCTTTAGTTACAGGTGCAAGCGGTTTTATTGGAAGTCAGATAGTTGATTATTTATTGGAACGTGGCTATGAAGTTAGTTGTACTATTCGTAAGACAAGTAATTTAAGATGGCTTGAAGGTAAACCAGTTAAATTAATTGAAGCAGGATTATCAGACATATTAGCGTTAAAACAAGCTGTTAGCGGAGTTGATTATGTATATCATATAGCCGGCTTAACCGCGGCTAAAGATTATGATACGTTTCTAAAAGCAAATAGAGACGGTACACTTAATTTATTAAAAGCAATAGAAGAAGTTAATCCAAATCTTAAAAGATATTTGCATTGCTCAAGTCAAACAGTATGCGGTCCTGCCGAATCATTAAATAAACCTACTACAGAAGATATGCCTTTAAAACCGATTACAAGCTACGGTAAAAGCAAAAAAGCTGGTGAAGACGAGGTAGTTAAATTTATGGACAAATTTCCGATTACGATAGTTAGACCCCCAGCGGTTTACGGTCCGCGAGATGAAGACATACTCGGAGTATTCAAAGCGGTAAATATGGGCGTTGGTACTTTAATTGGTTTTTCTCCTAAAAATATTAGTCTTATTCATTCTTATGATTTGGCTCGCGGGATTATTGAAGCCGCAGAATCAGATAATACAATTGGAAAAGCTTATTTTATCTCATCAGAAAAATTTTATACTTGGGACCAAATAATGCCAATAATGAAAAATGCTTTGGGTAAAAAGTTTTTTATTCCAATTAAAATTCCACATTTCTTAGTTCTTACAATTGCAGGGGTTAGTGGTTTCGTTGGGAAATTTATGAAAAATCCACCCGTTTTGAATTATGAGAAAGGTATAGATTTTATTCAAGAAAATTGGATATGTTCTGTTGATAGAGCTAAACAAGATTTTGCTTATAGTCAACAAGTTAGTATTGAAGAAGGAATGAAATTAACAGCCGATTGGTACAAAGAACACAAATGGTTATAATTAATGCAAATTAAATTCGATAAAATAATTGCCCTCATTGTGAGCTTGGTAATAATAGCTATTGCTTTTATAAGTTTTGCTATTCATATAGTGAATTCATCATTACCCGAAAAATTTGAGGAATTTAAAACTCCAATAGTCGGCTCTGATGTTAAGATTTATAAAAATGATTATGGTATTCCGCATATAGTGGCATCATCCGATAGAGATATGTTCGTCGCTCTTGGTTATTGCCAAGCACAGGACAGATTATGGCAAATTGAATACTCTCGCCGTCTTGCTAAAGGCGAACTTTCTGAAGTTTTAGGCGAAGAATATTTGAAAACTGATAAATTTATGAGAGCAGTCAATATAGATGAAATTTCAAAAAGAATATACTCTGCTATGGACGGTGAAAGTCGTTCCGTAATAGAATCTTTCAGTAAAGGTGTCAATTTATTTATTGAAAAACACAGTAAAAACCTGCCATTTGAATTTAGTTATTTAGATTATATTCCTAAGAAATGGGAACCTGAAGATTGTATTGCAATTTACAGATTAATGGCTCTAAATCTTAGTATTGGTTTTAAAAGTGATTTAATTATGGGCGAAATAAGTGATAAAATCGGTGTCAATCAAGCTAAATCACTTATCCCTGAATATCCCTATACCGCACCTTATATTTATGAGAAATCTCCTATTGCTAGAAAAGCAATTGATACAACAAAAGCAGATTCAACTCATCTGACAATGGCTTCAACCGCTAAAATCAACTATGACTTGAATGAGGTTTTTAATATAATCGGGTCAAATAGCAGTTCAATCGGGTCAAACGCTTGGGCAGTAAATAAAATAAAAAATAACAAACGTAACGCAGTTCTTGCCAATGATCCGCATCAGACTTTAACAAATCCGGCTATTTGGTATCAAGCTAAAATGTCTTCTCCGTCAACTAATTCTGTTGGATTGATGATAGCTGGGACTCCTCTAAATTTAATTGGGAGAAATGACTTTATCTCTTGGGGAATTGTAAATGCTATGGCTGATGATTGTGATTTCTTTATTGAGAAAATTCAAACAAATGATAATACAAGGTATATATCAAGCGATAGTTCTGTAAAAAGTTTTAAAATTAAAATTGACACTATTAAAATCAAAGGTAAAAACGATTATTTATATTATCAACGTAGTACAGTTCGCTCTGCTGTGATTTCAGATTTCCATATTAATAATCCAAAGGACACTTATTTTAAAAATAAGCCTTTAAACAATCCGAATTCTAATAATTTTTATGAAAAATATTGCCTTACTTTCAGATGGACAGGACAGAATATAAGTAATGAAGTATCGTCGCTACTATCAATTAATAAAGCCAAGAATTTAGAACAATTTAAAAAAGCTGTTTATAGATGGAAATCTCCTGTTCTAAATTTTATTTTTGCTGATAATAACGGAAATATTGCACTATTAACAGGTGGCTCAATACCGGTTAGAGATAATCTTAATAATCCCGATTTACCAAATCCGGGATGGCTAAAGGGCTATAATTGGAATTCATATTTAAACAATGAAGAATTACCTGTAATAACAAATCCTGACAGTTGTTATCTATTTGTTGCCAATAATAAAATGTTCTATACCGGAAATAAATTTATTTCAGACTATTGGATAATCCCTCAAGAGCTATCAGAATAGACAGCCTAATGAAACAAATCTATAAATATACGGCTCGTGATGCACAAATAATGCAATATGATCTACTATCGCCATATTCAAAACAAATACTGAGTATTGCTCTTCCTATTATTGTTAGAAACTATTCATCGCTTACTTTAACTGAAAAAAGAGCTTATGAGCGACTGATTCGTTGGGATAACATTATGCACCCAGATATACCATCTACAGCAATTTTTAATGAATTCTATCTTGGATTATTAAAAACTACTTTTAAAGATTATTTGGGTGAGTATTATAATAAATATATAAATTTGAATAATTTCGCATCAATAAAACTACTTGAAATTATTGAAAATCCGAATTCCCTGTTTATAAAAAACCATCCGAACGTCAAATTAAGAACACTTGATAATATTGTTTTGTATTCATTCAGAAATTCTATTGATAGTCTTATGAAATTTTATGGCAATGAAGATATATCCCAATGGAATTATGGTAAAGCTCATTACTTAGAGATTAAACACTTATTTGCAAAATTCCCGTTTTTCAAGCCTTCGTTTACTCTTGAGAGATTTGCTATGGGTGGCAACGGAACTACGATTAACAATAGTGAATTCATACCATCCTCGAATTCAAAAGAAGTTTCTATTGGAGCGTCATGCCGATTTATTACTGATATGAGTGAAAAGTTTGTTTATTTCTCAATTCCCGGTGGCTCGAGCGGTCAATTATATAGTAATAACTACTCTGACCAATTACAATTATGGCTTTTCGGCGGATATGTTAAAATGAGTATATCTAAAATTCCTGATGAAAATGTTGAACCAAGTATTGTTTTACATTCCGGCTCAAATGATTAGTTTTGATTTTAATAAAAATTATTGTATATTTATTTTTTTGATATAGTAAACAAAAATTTACAAATAAATTTCGAGGTGATATTATGAAAAACGTTTTGAGAGCAATAATACTACTTCTTCCGTTTATGCTTTTTTCAAAAGGTATAATTATTAACCATAGCAATATTGATTTATCCAAACTTAACAAAGAAAGTACGGGTAAAATAATGTCAACTCTAAAAATTACTTATCAACACACATCACATGGTAGTCAATTGGTAAGCGGGCTAAATGCTTTATCAAGTCACAACCCGACATTATTCAAATTTCCATCATCAAGTTCTGGGTACCACAAAGGTATATTTCTTAACGATTATGGAATGACCGATGCTCAAGATTTAGGTCATTCCGGTGATTTGGCATGGGTTGACGCTACTAAAAATATTCTTAACTTAACCGGTTGTGATAGAAATGTAGTTATGTGGAGCTGGTGTGGTGGTTGCAGCGATAACACTATTGAAGGTATTGACTCCTACTTGAATTCTATGAATACATTGGAGCTAAATTACCCTGCTATCGCCTTCGTATATATGACTGGACATCTTGATGGAACCGGTGAAACTGGTAATTTGAATATGATAAATGAAAGAATTAGAGATTTTTGTATTAAAAAAGATAAAATATTATTTGATTTTGCTGATATTGAAAGCTATGCCCCAAACGATACTACAAATTATATGTTATTAAATGCTAATGATGCTTGCGACTATAATAACGGAAATTGGGCAAACAATTGGTTAGCTACGAACCCAACTGATCCATTAGCTTTAATTGCAGAGGAATGCACCGACTGTGCCCATTCAAACTCCTTAAATTGTGCCATAAAAAGTGTTGCCACTTGGCAAATGTTTAAATGGATAACTGTTAATAGATTCGGAGTTAAGTTAAATGTAGAAGAAGATACTTTGATAAATAACGCTATTTTGAAAATTTATCCTGTTCCTGCTGATAAAGAAATAAATATTGAAATAATGTTAAAAGAAAAAAGTTCATTACGTTTTGATATTTATGACAGGAATGGTAATCATGTAAAAACTTTACTAAATGGTGCTATTCGTGAAAAAGGACTGAATAAGGACTTTAATTTTGAAATTACTGATTTGCCAATTGGCACTTATGATTTAAGGTTATTAGTTGGTGACGAATTTAAAACCAAATCGTTTGTTGTAGTTAGGTGATTTTTTTTATTGATATTTTTTATAACAAAGGCAAGGTTTTGAAAATCTTGCCTTTGTTGTTTTAATTTTAATTTATAAATAAATAGCCTATAAATATTATTTCTTTTTGGATTTTTTTAAATCTTTCCAAATAATTTTGAAATTATCAGGATTCTCGCTAATAGCTTTTTTATAGAATTCATTACTATAACCGGCACCTTTGGGATGGCGACCATTTTCTTTTGTAACGTCATTTATATATCCATCATTATATTTCATTACAAGATATTCCCATAGTTTTCTCCAACGATTAACAGTCATATTTGATTGAGAAATCGAATAATCTGTTAAATATTGAATAGCCAAATTTTTATCAGTTTTATAAAGCTCTTTTGCTGTGTTTTCAATTGCCGGTTGCATTGATTGGAATTTTGATTCCAATTCTTTTTGAATAGGTAATATATCCTTTAGTACGTAAGAATATTTAGTATATGCAATATTTGCCACCAAATTAAATACCCAAAATCCCGATTCTAAACTGAATTCATCAATTCCATATTTTGTAAATATTTCGGGAGCAGAAGTCATTGAGCAATATAATGGTATATAAACATTTGTATAATTATCGTCAACTCCGTACCAGAAAACTCCACCAATCTCATTAGGTAAAAACGAACGACTTTGAGAAACAAATGCAAATGCAGTCTGCTGTGTTGATACAGGTCTCTCCCAATAGTATTCGGTTACAGTATCTCCATCTAATTTAAATGCAAGAGGCTTAAACCTTATAGGACAATTATAAGCACCAGCCGCAAAACCCTTTGTAGCATCAAATTCAGTATTTTCAAAATGGTCTCTCATTAGTGATATTACATCAGCTACAGATAATTTTTTATCGGGTTTGATAAACAATGGATATGGCTCGGCTCCCTTATACCCTCTCCAATAATCGGATGATAGTTTTAGTGAAGGAGCGGCTCTACGGAATATACTCCATACTCTACCCTCACAAGCAAATAAACTTCCCACTTCAAGAGGATTATAAGTATCTGCAAAACTAAAAGTTGGGGTTGTCTTTGGGTCATAATATTTCATTTCTATTGCAAAATCAATAACATCTTTTGAAAACAAACAATTTTCAGGGTCATTCATAGGAATCTCTCTGATTCTTGATTGATTTGCATGAACTGCTATGTAACCTTCGGGTACTTTGCGAGCAACCCATACTGCTCCGGTTTTCCCGGGACCTTTGCTTATCATTTCTAATATCCAAGCTTCATTAGCATCGGATACAGAAAATGATTCACCAGAACTATAATAACCATATTCAGCAACTAAATCGGTCATCACTTTAATTGCTTCACGTGCTGTTTTTGCTCTTTGAAGAGCAATAAACATCAAGCTGCCATAATCCATTATCGCATTCGTATCTTTTAATTCTTCTCTGCCGGTAAATGTTGTTTCACCGAGAGAAACTTGATATTCATTCATATTTCCAATAACTTTATAAGTATGAGCTACTTGCTTGATTTGTCCTAAAAGCTTACCCGAATCCCATTCGTATATATCAAGCATCTCACCCGGTTTATGATCTTGAGCCGACATAAAATAAAGTGGGTCCATAAATCCGCCCGCATCGGCATTATATGTTATCATTACTGAACCATCGACTGTAGCTCCCTTTGAAACAAGTATATTTGTACAAGAATTTGCCGATTGACAGGTCAAAACAATGGTGCATAAAGAGAGAAACAAAACTTTACATAAGTTCATTAATTATTCCTATTATAGTTTTTAAAATAATTGCAAATATAAACTTACAAGATATGAAAACATATTTTATTTTCAAAGAAAAATTTTGAATCTCTTTTTAAAATTCAAATAAATTGTTTAAAACTATTGACTAAATAGTTTATTCTTTGTATTTACGAAATTATCACTAAGTTTATTACTCCAAGTAATATCCGATAATTCTGCTCAGAATATCAGAAATTCTGTTTTATACACTCAATCAAGCCCACGCTTCAGTGTGGGGGCGTATCACATAAGTACTTATTTTACAGACTGTTACTTCGTATTAATCGCACCATAAATCGTAAAATTGATACTCAAATAAATAATGTTTTTCTGAGTTTTCACACAGACTTTTTACTGTACCGTTAATAACAACTAAAATATTATAGATCAAGGTTTGAAAAAGTCTCTTAAGCCTTGGTTGATAATTATATAGCACAATATTTACAATTTGTTTATTAAAACCAAAATCACAATATTAGAACGATAGAGTAAGTATTGATATGTAAACAACAAATTGACTCAGCTTTAATTTTTGTTAATTATGAACAATTATGAAAAACTTAGTGTATTTTTGTAGTCCTATTTTATTTTGTACGACTAATATAGAAAAAATATGTTTATACCAAAATTGTTTACAACTTTAAAAGATTATAACAAGAAGTTGTTTTTTGCAGATTTATCAGCTGGAGTTATTGTTGGCATCGTGGCATTACCCCTTGCAATTGCATTTGCTATTGCAAGTGGTGTAAGTCCTGAAAAAGGAATTATAACCGCTATTGTCGCCGGACTATTAGTTTCAGGATTAGGGGGTAGCAAAGTTCAAATTGGTGGACCTACCGGAGCTTTTGTAATAATTGTCTTTGATATTGTCCAGAAATATGGTATTACCGGGCTAACATTTGCTACAGCAATAGCGGGAATTTTATTAATGATAATGGGGTTTGCTAAATTAGGGACTGTGATTAAGTTTATTCCCCACCCGCTGATAGTTGGGTTTACTTCAGGCATAGCAATAATAATATTTTCTTCACAGGTTAAAGACTTTTTCGGACTACAAATTGCAAATGTGCCATCGGAATTTTTCCAGAAGTGGTATTGCTTTTTAACAAATTTTACAAATGTAAATTATTACTCGCTTGGAATTGGAGCCGGAAGCATTGCTCTGATACTAATTTGGCAGAAGTTTAATAAAAAGATTCCGGGTTCGCTTATTGCACTTTTAGCCGGAACTATTATAGCTTATATTTTTAATATGCCGGTAGAAACTATTGGAAGTAAATTTGGTGCTATCCCGATTAATTTACAATTTGCTGATTTCTCGACTTTCACCTTTGACCAAGCTAAAAATCTGATGCAACCGGCAATAACAATAGCAATTTTAGCCGCTATTGAAGCCTTATTATCGGCTGTTGTTGCCGATGGTATGATTGGGGGCAAGCATAGGTCGAATATGGAATTGGTGGCACAGGGTGCTGCAAATATAGGATCTGCTATTTTTGGCGGAATTCCAGCTACTGGTGCAATTGCAAGGACTGCAACAAATATTAAAAATGGAGGTAAAACTCCGATAGCAGGAATTATTCATGCTATTGTTTTGTTATTAATTATGTTGTTTTTCGGTTCTTATGCTAAGATGATTCCTCTTGCTTCACTTGCTGCTATATTGATCGTGGTTTCGTATAATATGAGTGAATGGCGAACATTTATCAGAGTTACTAAAAGCCCTAAAAGTGATGTAAGTGTTCTATTAATAACATTCTTCTTAACTGTTGTGTTTGATTTGACGGTTGCTATCGAAGTAGGGATGATATTAGCCGCATTTTTGTTTATGCACAGGATGTCTTTGGTTACTAATGTTGGAGTTATCACTCGTGAGTTTAATGAAGAAGAAGTGTTTGACCCGAATTCAATTAGCCAACGAGATGTACCCACAGGAGTAGAAGTATTTGAGATCAATGGCCCGTTTTTCTTTGGGGCAGTTGATAAATTTAAAGAAGCAATGACTCGAATCGGTGATAAACCGAAAGTAAGAATTATTCGTATGCGTAATGTCCCAGCTATTGATTCTACAGGCTTAAATGTTCTGGAGGTATTATGCAAAGGTTCTAAAAAACAAGGTATAACTTTTGTTCTATCCGGAGTTCATGCTCAACCACTTATAGCAATGGAGCAAGCCGGACTAATTAATATTTTCGGCGAAGAAAATATTTTTTCTAATATTGACGACGCTCTTAATCGCTCAAGGGAAATTTTAGGACTTGATAAAACTTCAAAAACCCGATTTCGCAGTCCAAACAGTAGAAAGAGAAAAGTAAATATTGTTATTAAACTCTAATTGTTAAAAAGGTCTATAATATTAACTGGTTATAGACTTTTTCTATAAATACAAAATAGTTGCAAAATTCATTTTTTCTAAAATATACACTTCATCTGTACCTTAGTTATTATATATTTAGTCTAAATATTAGAAGAAAGTTTGATAAACTATAAAAATAATATTTATCGTTTTGCAACTGTATTAATATATGACTTTTATCTGAGCTAACCGGTTAAACAAATTATGAGTATGGTTTGATAGTTATTATTGTTGAATTTTAGAATTGAGAGAATTTTAACAATATTTTTAATAGGTATATTTGATTTATAAGTTAAAAATCAATTTTTCACTTAAAGACTTAATTTTTGCTATTCACGGTTTAAAAACATTTCAAGTTCATCTATATTGTCCGGACCTTCCAACATAAAATGGAACAGTTTGATGAATTGATGTGGGTATAGTATCAAGAATTCGTCCTTTGCCGGTTATAGCTTTACCACCGGCTTGTTCAATAATAAACGCCAATGGATTAGCTTCATACATCAATCTGATTTTTCCATTTGGTTTCTTTTTCTCAGCAGGGTAAAGATATATACCACCATAATGTAAAATCCTATGAATATCAGCAACTGCAGTAGCAATATATCTTTGAGTATAAGATCTGCCTTTGTTGTTTTCAGGATTCTTGATATAATTCAAATAGTCCTTTAACCCTATCATCCCAACGGTTTACATGAGCTTCATTACAACTGTAATGGTAACCCTTTTTTGGGATTTTTAAGTTTTCAAAAGTAAGTAAAAATTCGCCAATAGTAGGGTCATAAGTAAAAAACATAAACACCATTACCTGAAGAATATACAAACAAAGTACTTGATCCATATAATGCGTAAGCGGCTGCGACTTGTTTGTACCCGGGCTGGAGAACATCTTTTAATTCCCCTTCGCTTGTAGAAGTCTCATCAAGCCTTTTATATAAAGAGAAAATAGAACCAATAGTAATGTTTACATCCATATTTGTAGAACCATCAAGTGGATCATAAGCAAGAACATAGCGACCATTTTTATATTCTTTTGGAATGTGAAGCAAATCCTTATTTTCTTCGGAAACCATAACACATAAATGTCCATTATGGTCTAATGCTTTATAAATTACGTCATTAGCATACTCATCAATTCTACGAATTTGTTCGCCATGTACGTTTATATCTTCGGTCATACCGATTATATCATTTAAACCGGCGCGTCTAACTTCTAATGTAATAAGTCGAATAGCAAATGTAATATCACGTAATAAGCTAGTAAACATACCAAAAGAATCAGGATGGAATTCCTCTTGTTGAGCAATAAATCTATCGATTGTTATTAATTTTGATGTTTGTATCATTTTCATTTATTATACACTTAGGGCAGAAAATACTGCTTTTAATTTGGCAAATAAGTGCTTACATAGGATTCTGAAATCGAAATTAAAACTATTTTTCTTTTATTAATTGTAGCAGTATTAATTCTGTATCTTGTTAAGATAAATTGAATTATGCCGTAATTTGGTAAACTTAATTGTGAAATTTCCTCTGGAGTAAAAGTATATTCTCCGTTATCATCAAGAACAAAACCTGAAATTTCTCTAGTAGCGGTTGCTTGTGTAAAACTTGCAAATATTTTGAATGATAAATACAGTTTATCTTTTGGATTATCCGATGGACGCCATTTCATTGTTACAGACTCTTTTGTAGCGAGAGTATCGCTACAATTTAAATAAAGTGGGTGGATTTTTGTTTGAAAACTATCTACTATTGATATTAAATCCAGGTTATGATATTTAAACAACCAATTTACGGATTGACCAAATTTATGAATATTGCCAGCCTTCCATTTTGAAGGACTTGTAAAATATTGAGGGAAAATAACAGGGGTTGTCATAATTAATTCGTCACCATCTACACTTGTGTAATCAATTACATTTGTATTATTAAAAACTGCTATTGCTTGTGTATAGATTGCATAAGGTTCAGGCTGAGTATTTTTATAATTATCAGTATTAATAAATAAAAATAGAGCTACATTCGCATCTTTAAGCTCTTCAGCTTGAGATATCTGAATTAGAGGAAAATGAGAGATTTCGTTAATATTCAAAATACCGGATTTTACATCAATTGTATCATTCGGTTCAGAAGTATTATTACATGCTGTAAAAATACAAAGTGTAAATATATATATTATCCATTTCATATTAACAAATATAGATAAAATTGCTCAATATTCAAAATCAAAGAATTTATTTTAAGTGAAATATTCGGTATTATTCATAATTCACTCTTTTTTATCTGCTTGAATTGATAAAATACTTGAAATATTGATTCTCAATACCGTGTACTTGACCAAATATTTTATTGGCATTTAGTTCATACAATAACTAATAAGATTCACATAGTGCTTAATCTATCTAATAATTTCTCAATGATTTTTTTAGTTCTGCTTATGGAATACAATTTTATATTTATTAAACTCTGTAAAAAATGCTTTTTTTAAAATTTATATCAAAAGACAAATTTTCAAATAATTCTAACACAAATAGCCCACAATTATGTAACTGTAGGCTATATCATCTATAATTTAGAAAGCTATTCCGGAAGTTCCGGTTTTTTCTTCTTTTTTGTCTTATCCGGTGCGATAACAACGCATAATGTCCTGCCCTCTGACTGAATCAATTGGTCAACTTTGGCTATATCTTGAACTTCTGTGATGAATCTTTCTAAAAGCTCTTTACCAATATCTTGATGAGTGATTTCTCTACCACGGAACATAACAGAGGCTTTAACTTTACTACCTTCTTCGATGAAAGTTCTTGCATGGCGAACTTTGAAATTAAAATCATGCGTATCAGTACGCCATTTAAAACGAATTTCTTTCATCTGTTGGCTTTGTTGTTGCTTCTTCTGTTGCTTCTCACGTTTTTGCTGTTCGTATTGAAACTTACCGTAATCAATAATTTTAGCAACCGGTGGGACAGCTTGTGGTGCGATTTCAACCAAATCCATCTCTCGCTCTTCCGCCATTCGTAGAGCTTTATCTCTTGTCAAAATACCGAGCTGACCACCGTCTTCATCGACGACTCTTAGCTCTTTGGCATTAATTTGTTCATTGATTCGTTGACGACTTGCATCGTTTCTTTGCTGTCTAATTCCCGCAGCAGCTGAATGAGAAAAATAAACTGATCTCAAATAGTACCTTCAATAGTTTAAAATAAATGTTACCTATATATTGTGCAAATATATAATTAATTTCTTCAATTATAAAATAAAATCTTTGAAAATATTAAAATATTTCAAAAAAGATAAAATATTACTTGAAATTTTCATAATTTTGAAGTTCTTTAATTTTATACATTAGATTAAAACAAATTTTGTTCAATAAATAGATTATATAATAAAATGGCAGAAATACTAAAAAATGATCAGGAATTACGTCGAGAAGAAGAATTACACTTAATCGAAGAAATGGGTATTAATCCCTATCCATACTCTTTTGATAAAAATTTTAATGCAGTTAATATTTTATCGAAATTTACAGAGGAAACAATTGAGGATTTCAAAGATGTAAGAATTGCAGGCAGAATTATGTCTATTCGCCGTATGGGCAAAGCAAGTTTTGCTCATATCTTAGATGAAAGCGGTAAAATCCAAATTTATCTTAAAAAGGATGAATTACCTGAAGGTCAATATGATATGTTTAAACTTTTAGACATTGGTGATATTATCGGTGCTAATGGATATGCTTTCAGAACAAAAACCGGTGAGATTTCAGTTCATTCTAAAAGTATTGAGCTTTTATGTAAATCACTTAAACCACTGCCAATAGCTAAAGAAGAAATTGATGAAGAAGGTAATAAAATTATTCACGATGCTTTTGCCGATAAAGAATTACGATATCGCAAACGTTATATTGATTTGATTGTAAACTCCGATATTCGTAGCACTTTCAAAAAAAGAGCAAAGATTATTACAAATATCAGGAATTTCTTTGATAGTCGTGACTGGCTTGAAATCGAAACTCCTGTGTTGCAGCCTATTGCAGGTGGAGCTACAGCCAGACCGTTTATCTCTCATCATAATGCACTCGACATACCCCTTTATATGAGAATTGCTCTTGAATTGTATTTAAAAAGAGTTATTGTTGGCGGTTTTGAAGGCGTTTATGAAATTGGCAGAAACTTCCGTAACGAAGGTATGGATAGAACTCATAATCCTGAATTTACTATGCTTGAGATTTATATAGCTTATAAAGACTATAATTGGATGATGAAGATGACCGAGGAATTAATCTATGATACAGCTATTAAAGTAAACGGAACATCTCAAATTGAACTTGACGGTAATAGAATTAGCCTTGATAAACCTTTTGCAAGAGCTAAAATGTTTGACCTGTTTGATAAATATACTGGTAAAGACTTACGTGGCAAAACTATGGATGAATTACTTGCTGTTGCTAAGGAATTAAATATAGAAATACCAAATGGTGCAAGCTATGCTAAAATACTTGATGAGATTTTCGGTGAGAAAGTAGAGCCAAATCTGATACAACCAACATTTGTCATTGACTATCCGGTTGAGATGTCGCCGCTTGCCAAAAAACATAGAACAGATAAAGGATTAGTAGAGCGTTTTGAATTATTTGTTAATGGTTCAGAGCTTGCAAATGCCTTTTCGGAATTAAATGATCCACGTGAACAACGTGCAAGACTTGAAGACCAAGCCAAAGCAAAAGCCCAAGGAGATGATGAAGCTATGTTAGTCGATGAGGACTTCTTATCAGCTCTTGAAGTCGGGATGCCGCCTACTGCCGGTCTTGGAATAGGTATAGATAGGCTTGTGATGCTATTGACCGGAGAGAAATCAATCAGAGATGTATTGTTTTTCCCATTGATGAGACCTGAGAAATAGTGATTATTAAAAAAAACCTCAAGTTTATTATTTGAGGTTTTTTTTGAATTAGAATGACTAAATCATTTCCAAGTATTATTTAGGGATAACAAATGTAAATTTAGTACCGGAACCTATTTCACTTTCTACCCAAATTTTACCTTTATGTTTTTCGATGAATTCTTTACATAGTATCAGCCCAATTCCGGTTCCTTTTTCGTTTGAAGTACCTAATGTAGAAATATTAGAATCAATATTAAATAATTTGGTAATATTATCAGGGCTAATTCCTATGCCAGTATCTTCAATATAAAATTCAATATAATTATTAAAGTTTTTAACACCAATTGTAATCTGCCCGTTTAATTCGGTAAATTTAATTGAATTGGATAATATATTTCTTAATATTGTATTTAACATATTAACATCTGCAATCAAAGAAATCTCTTCAGTTATATTTTTAACCAAACTTATATTCTTTTTTTCGGCAGAGGGCTTCATTAGAGAAATCATATTATCAATAATATAATTTACATCAATTTGAACAGGAACGAATTGAATAAGCCCCCGTTGAGAGCGAGACCATTCAAGTAAATTATCAAGTAGTAAGAATAATTTTTCAGATGATTTATTCATCATTGTTAGATAATCTAATTTTTCGGGGTCAGATAAATTAGAAAAATTATCAACTAAAACCTTTGTTAAATCTCTAAAATTAGAAATTGGATTTTTCAAATCGTGAGCAATTATAGAGAAAAATTTATCTTTTGTAGCATTTAATTCAGATAAATCTTTGTTTTGCTCATTAATAATATCTTTTGACTTTTTTAATTCAAGATGAGTTTTAATTCGAGCAATAACTTCATCTGAATTTATCGGCTTAGTTATATAGTCGATAGCACCAAGATTGAACCCCTTCATAATATCTTCAGTTTCGGTTCTTGCCGTTAAAAAGATAACAGGTATATCTTTTGTTAACGGATTATCTTTTAGTTTTTTACAGACCTCAAAGCCGTCCATTTCGGGCATTTGAACATCTAAAAGAATTAAATCAGGTTTTTTAGCTACAGCAAGTCCTAAAGCTTGTTCACCACTTGTAGCAGGTGTGATAGAAATACCTTTTGACTTAAGTAAACTGCCGATAATGCGAATATTATCAATAATATCATCAACAATTAAAAGCTTTGAGTTTTTCAAATTATCGAAATTTATATTATTCATTATCAATCCCTGCATTACTAATATAATCTATAATCTTATAGAACGAATTAAATGTATTATTCATTTTATCTAATTGGAATTCGGATACCTGATTTCTCAGAATTTCAGCATAAATTTTCAAATAAGAGTTATCTAAAATTTCAGACGTACTAATAAGACTTTCGGCAAAAACATTTATTTCATCAATATCCATAAGTTTTTTTATTTTCTTCCAATCAATTGATATGTTCGGAGCAGTTATCGTCAATTTTTCAAAATCAGTTTTTAATATAATAATATCTATTAGCTGATCAATTTTCATATCCATAGAATCACCTGAAAAATAATTATATCTCAAGTAATTAGATAACGACTCAGCTAAAAAGCTTATTTCTATAGGTTTAATAAATATCTCATTAATATTAATCTTGACTTTTGATAATTGATTATTATCAGAAATGATAGCCAATATGCAGGTATCATTAAATGCTCCAATACTTGTTTCATTATTCAAATAATTCAAATCTTTGATATTTAGGTTGTCAAAATCTAATAGAAACGCATCAGCCAAATTTCGATTTACTGCTTCGACGGCATTTTTTAAAATATTAAACATACTTATACGGCAATTAAAATTATTAAAATATTCCAAAATTAAATTACTTAATTCAATATCTACAGAATAGACAATAATTGTTTTATTGAAAAATAAATCTTTATTATGGTCAATTGACTTGTTTATTTCGCCAATATTAGCAATTTTAACATTTTTTAATTCGAGCGTGAAATTTGCACCTTTACCTTGAGAACTTTCCAAAGTTATTTTACCATTCATAGATTTTGCAAGTTTTTGTGAAATAGTTAGTCCTAATCCAGTTCCACCGAATTTTCTGTTACTTTGCCCTTGTTGCTGTCTGAATGGTTCAAAAATTACTTTTTGTTGGCTTGGCGGTACTCCAATTCCTGTATCAATAATATTAAACATTAAATCAATAAAATTATTCTCAATATATCTAAAATCAATTGATACTTTTACAAACCCCGAATTTGTGAATTTAAAGGAGTTACCCACTAAATTAATTAATATTTGCCTTAATCTGACTTCATCTGTATAAATTATCTTGGGTAGCTCAGGATTTATTTCGAATAAAAATTCAAGATTTTTCTCTTTGCTTTTCAAGCTAAACATTTGTCTTATATCATTAATAATATAGTTAATATTAACAGCAGAATAATTTAATTCTATATGACCGGAATCAATTTTTGATAAATCGAGAATATCATTAATAATAGCAAGTAAATTCTTACTACCCCTAATTATGCCTTTTATATACTCTTTTTGCTCGTAATTTGTTAATTCTGTTTTTAAAATATCAGCATAACCGACAATTGCATTAAGGGGAGTACGTATTTCATGGCTGATATTGGCAATAAACTCTGACTTTGTTCTATTTGCTTCTTCGGCTTTATTCTTAGATTCAGTAAGCTGAAATTCGATTTTCTTCCTCTCGGTAATATCTCTAATGATAAAAATAATTTCTTCAGTTATATTTAAAGAATTTTTTATAAGACTGAAATTGATTTCAATAAAGATTCTTGAACCATCAATTTTACGAGCAATGAATGTCTCGGGAAGTAAATATTTACCATCTAAAAGATGTTTTATTGATTTGTTGAAATTCGAAATTTCGGTGTCATCCAAGAGTGAAACCAAGGATTTACCAACTATACTATTTAAATCACCTAATTGAAATATGTTTGAACCGGCTAAAGAGCAAAACTTAATTATCCCCAATGTATCAGTAATGAATATCGAATCAGGAGATGAATTAATTAGTGTTCTGAATCTCTTTTCTGACTCAGCAACAGCTAATTCTGTCATTTTTCTTTTTGTAATATCACGAGTAATTCCTTGATAACCTGTATGTTCAAAATTTGAGTTAATTAATGCACTATAAGTAATCTCACTCCAATTAATTTTATTATCATTAGCATAATATTCACATTCGATAGTGTCTGATTCAGGAATTTGCTTATTCTTAATTTTAATTAAACTCTCATTATGCCTATTTAGTATAAGGCTATGATACTCCGGTAAAATTGAATCAAGGATTTTTGTACCTATCATGTTTTGAGACGGGAGAGAAGTGAAATTAGATATAGAGGAGCTCAAATATGTATAGAGCAGATTAATATCAGTCTGCCAAATAACATCAATCATATTTTCAGTGATAAATCTATATTTATCTTCGCTTTGCTTTATTTTTTCTTGAGCTAATTTAATATTTGTAATATCATTAACAACGGCAAATGCAGCAGTTAGTTCCCCCGCAGTATTGAAAATCGGAGCAGAGTTAATTAATTCCCACTTAATAGTGCCATCGTTTAATTTAATATAATACTCTTGATTATTAACAAGAATGCCTTTAAGAGATTGAGTTAGTGGGGTCTGATATGTAGATAGCATAACTCCGTTAGGCAAATATTCTTGCCAAAATGACCTTAATTCAATAATTGACATTTTGTTTGGAATAATTTCTTTATTTATCTGATAAAATTCTTTAAATGCCGTGTTTGCAATTCTTACAATCATATCGGGATAATCAACTAAAACCATGGGAGCAGGATTCTGCTCAAATGTTGCTTCGAGTAAAGTTCTGACATCATTAATTTCTTTTTCTTTTTTTCTTGATTCAGTAATGTCATAGTTTACACCTATCATTCTTAAAGGCTCACCGAATTCATCATAAATAATATCAGAAATAGATTTCATTACTCTAATTTCGTTGTTTGATGATTTATAATTAAATTCAATTTCGATTTTATTAGATTTAAGATTAGAAATATTCGTTAGATTGTCAATGTATTTTATATCATTTTCATCAACGAATGTCTCAAAAGCTTCTCTTGCATTTTTAAAATCAAAAGATTTAGCACCAAATAAAGCATATAATTCCTCATCCCATATCAAAACATCATTTCGGCAATCCCAATCAAATATACCCATATTAGCTGCTTTTTTTGCTAATTTTAGTCTTTCACTAGTGTTGGTTAATTCAATTTCAATATACTTTCGTTGCGAAATATCAGTTATTGTTCCTATTACCTTTAGGGGGTCTCCCAGAGAATCTCTATTGAGAATCTTACCTCTGTCTAATACCCATTTGTAAACACCGGATGAACATTTAATACGATGCTCCAAATACAATTGATTTATTTCACCTTTGAAATGTTTTTCAATATTATTTGCAAAATCGTTTAAATCATAAGGATGGATTTTTGTTTCCCATTCATTTATAGAAAAAATATTTTCAAAAGTGTTCATCTCCATAATATTATGTAAGTTATCACTAATAATGAAATTACCGG
Organism: Aeromonadaceae bacterium; assembly: GCA_963677375.2. GTDB lineage: Bacteria > Pseudomonadota > Gammaproteobacteria > Enterobacterales > Aeromonadaceae > Pseudaeromonas. The sequence goes on along the minus strand of CAXXIF010000018.1, from coordinate 2,014 downwards.
TTTTAACATCCCATTGCCAAAGTCCGTCCCCTGAGCTTTCAACTGCAAATTGCCAACGATTCTCAGAATCAATAAGTTTTTCTTCAGCTTTTTTTCTATCGTTAATATCGATTAAAATTGATTCACTATAATAAAAATCATAATCAATCAATTTATCTGTAATTCTAATTTCTATCCATTTGGTTTCATTATTTACTGTATTAATTCTACAATCAATTGAATAATTGCTTTGTCCGTTTTGGCGATTATTAATTATCGAATTTCTAATATAGTCCAAGTCATCAATAAAGAAAATATTTGAGAAAGATAAATTATCTTCAATAAGAGTTTTTGCAGTATATCCATAATGTCTAATACTTTCTGAAATATACTTTGGATCTAAATCAAGTAAATTGTTCCAAATAACAATTATTGTGTTGCTCTTTTCAATAACTAAGTTAGCTTTTTTAATTACATCTTCAGTGTTTTTAATTGCTGTTATATCTTCTGCAATTCCAGCTATTTGGATTAAATTATTTGAATTATCATAAATTGGAAATGAGCGAGCCCAAATCCATTTTTCAGAATTGTCAGTAATAATTTTAAATTCCAAATTGACTTTACCAAATTCTAAATATTCTTTGCTGTTTAACGCATTTTTTACAACTTCTAAGTAATCAATATGTATAAGATCGTATATTAGATCAAAATTATTAAGTAATAAACCACTCTCAATTCCGAATAATTTTTTTGTAGCATTGCTAATATAAATTATTTCATCCTTTGTTCTTAACCAAATTACTTCGTCTATGTTATCTGTTAAATGCCTGAATTGTTCTTCACTCTCTTTAAGCCTAATTTCAGTTATTTTTCTATCATTAATATCATCAATAAACATAGCAAATTTATCATTTGAAGAAAAATAAATAGTAAGTGAAATATACTTAGAATACAAATAAGAATAATATTCAAATTTTTGGGGTAACCCAGAATCATAAGTAAAAATAATTTTGTCGAAAATTTCATCAAAAAGCCTATTTATTCTCTTTTTTGCTGTTTGGTTTTTTATTTGTTCTTCAGTAAATCCTGAAATCTTTAGATATGATTTATTAAATTCACTTGTTGAATAATCATCAGGCTTTCCTGATTCATCAAAAATCAAATCATTAAATGTAAATGCATCAATCATATTATCAAAAAGCATTCTATATTTGTTTTCCGATTCTTTAATAGTAGATTGATAATTGACTATATCAGTAATGTCAATTTCAGTACCGATAATACCTTTTATAACTTCATCAATAAAAATAGGTGCTATTATTGATTTCTTAAATGAAATTATACCATTTATTTCAACAGGATACTGATTCTCAACGGTTATGCCACTAAAAGCTTTTAAGTTATCATGATACCAAATATTTTTAATGTCCTCTGATATTTTTATATCTTTGAAATTTATTCCTATCATATTTTCGAAATTATCAATACAAGATTTATTCTGGATAATGTAATTCCAATCTTTATCCATAGCCCAAAAATCAAATGGCAAAGAATCCATCAAAGTATTCATTCTAATTTGGCTTTCTTTTAGCATTTTTTCATTATTAACAGATTCCGTGTGATTTGTAAATACTGCAATAAGCCCTATTATTTCGCCAGATTTATTAATATGAGGAACAAAATTCCCACTAATCCAAATTTCTTTATTAGTTTTTGACAAAATCACATTATGAATTTTAGTTTTAACCTGACTGCCAATCAAAGCGTTATTGATATCGTTTTTGAATTTTTCGCTTATGTTCGGGAAAAAATCAATACAGTTCTTGCCGATTACTTCATCTGAAGAAAAGCCGGTTATTAATTCCATTGCTTTATTCCAAGTCATAAACTCAAGATTTGAATCAAGAACAGCAATACCTTCACCTGCGTTATCAATAATACTATAATTGAAAAGAGAAAGCTCGTTTAGCTGATCAAGTATTTTCTTTTTCTCGGTAATATCCGAACCAACACCTTGAATTTCAGTTACATTACC
>CAXXIF010000017.1:97500-111703 GCA_963677375.2 Aeromonadaceae bacterium | reverse complement strand
CTCGTCGGCTAGATAGAGAGCCTCGCGAGGCAGGGCCTCTTCCTTGACTGTGTATCCCAGCTCCTTGGCCAGGGTGATGATGGTATCGCGGGTGATACCCGGCAGTATGGCCGAGGTGGCAGGCGTGGTGTGCACAATACCGTTCTTGATGAGAAACAGGTTCTCGCCCGCCCCTTCACTCAGGTAGCCATTCACATCCAGCGCTATGCCTTCGGCATAACCATGGCGCTTGGCCTCCCGGGAGATGAGCTGGGAAGAGAGGTAGTTACCCCCGGCCTTGGCGCCGGTGGGAATGGTGTTCGGCGCCAGACGATTCCAGGAAGAAACGGCCACATCCACGCCGTTCTTCAACCCTTCCTCGCCCAGATAGGCGCCCCAGGGCAGAGCCCCGATCATCACATCGGTATGGGCATCCTTGGGCGGGTGCAGACCCAGACCCACATTGCCGACAAAAGCCAGCGGACGCAAATATCCTGATTTCAGGCCGTTCTCCCGCACGATGACGCGGCAGGCCTCGCAGATGGCTTCCTTGCTATAGGGCATATCCATCCAGTAGATCTTGGCCGAATCGAACAGGCGCTGAATGTGCTCTTGCAGGCGGAAAATGGCCGGCCCATTCGGGGTGTCATAGGCGCGAATGCCCTCAAACACCGAAGAACCATAATGCAGAGCGTGCGTCATGACGTGAACCTGAGCCTGGTCCCATTCGACCAGCTCGCCGTTGAACCAGATATATTTGGTGGTCTGTGCCATTGCTATCTATTCCTTCCATTAAGCCCGGATCTGAAAAGCTTGGTGTGGCGCTTCATCCAGCGCCTGAGTATCAACCTGCAAGACGTCGATCAACTTGGCCAGTTGCGACTGCAACAGCTGGATCGGTCGTTCGCTTGCGACAGTAACCGTTATGCGCAGCTCTTGGCAATCGAACTGCGGCTCCATATTGATGGCGCCTAATTGGAAACCACGATGCCGCACGACTCGCAACACGCGCTCCAGCAACTCGGGACGCGACTGGGCGAGAATGGTGACTTGATGCTGATTCATGGTTTGGCCTCCAACATGTGTTCGTTTGCGACCCCTGGTGGCACCAGAGGCCAGACATTATCATCTGCCGAGATGGAAACGTGTAGCAGATAGGCGGTCGGGCTGGCCAGCAGACGGGCCAGTGCCGGAGCCACCTCCTCCTTGCGACTAATGGTTTCCCCCGGGATGCCGAAGGCCGAGGCCATACAGACAAAATCCGGGTTGTCGGTGAGTATGGTTTCGCTGAAGCGTCCGTCGAAGAACAGCTCCTGCCACTGGCGCACCATCCCCAGACGCTGGTTGTCGATCAGCACTATCTTGACCGGTAACTGGGCGCGACGCAGGGTACCCAACTCCTGCACATTCATCATGAAGGAGCCATCACCACTCACCAGCACCACCTCATCCTGCGGGCGCGCCACTTTGGCACCCACGGCCGCAGGCAGGCCGAAGCCCATGGTCCCCAGACCCGAGCTGGAGATATGATTGCGCGGGCTGTCGAACACCATATGCTGGGCCACCCACATCTGGTGCTGCCCCACATCGCTGGTCACGACACAGTTTTCCGGTAAGGCATCACTCAACTGCTTGAGCAGCAAAGGGGCATAGATGGTGTGGCCCGGATGGTCATAACGCCAGGCGAACTGGTCACGCATGGTCAGGCAGTGGTCCTGCCAGTCGGCCAGAGCCAATGGCATGCTCAGGGCCGGTAACACCTGTTTCAAATCCGCCTGCAGGCTTACTTGCACGGCCCGGCGCTTGCCCAGCTCGGCGGCATCGACATCCAGATGGATCACCTTGGCGTGCGGGGCGAAAGCGGCCAACTTACCGGTCACCCGATCATCAAATCGAGCTCCAACCACCAGCAACAGATCCGACTCTTGCACCGCCAGATTGGCGGCCTTGGTCCCGTGCATCCCCAGCATCCCCAACAACCCGGGGCTAGCCGGGTCCAGCGTGCCGATCCCCTTGAGGGTGGTTACCGCTGGCATCCCGGTGGCTGCGGCGAAAGCGCGTAACTCATCCACGGCATCGGCCAGCACTACGCCGCCCCCGACATACAACACCGGCTTACGGGCCGCGGCCAGCAGACGGCGGGCCTCGGCCAGTGCCAAATCGCACAACGGCGCGCTTTCATCCGCCATATGGATCGCCGGTTTCGGCGCCACCAGTGCCATCTGTACATCTTTGGGCACATCGATGAGCACAGGGCCCGGGCGACCAGAGCGAGCGATCTGGAACGCTTCGGCAATGACGGCAGCCAGTTCATCCGGATCTGTCACCATGAAGGAGTGTTTGGTGCACGAGAGCGACATGCCGAGCACATCGATCTCCTGAAACGCATCGGTGCCGATGAAATCACGAGCCACCTGGCCCGTAATAGCAACCACAGGCACCGAGTCCATCATGGCATCCGCCAGGCCAGTGATGAGATTGGTCGCTCCCGGTCCCGAAGTGGCGATGCAGACCCCGACCTGACGAGTGCTACGGGCATAACCGATGGCGGCCATGGCAGCACCCTGCTCATGACGACACAACAGATGCGGAATACCACCATCGTACAGGGCGTCATACACCGGCATAATGGCCCCGCCTGGGTACCCGAACACTTGGGTGACTCCCTGCTGGTGCAATGCGTTGACTATGTACTGAGCCCCATTCATCGTTTACTTCCTTGTCTTGTATCGCCATCGCGTGGCTGAAAAAAAACCCCCGAGCGGTTGAGCCTCGGGGGTCGTTTGCTGCGTTTCTGGATGTTTTGAATCTACCTGACGTCAGCCAATCTCGCCCCGAGCGGTGGAATAATCACCACCACTAGGTCCACGATAATAATGCTGACGACGATAAGGCTGTGCATGAGAGTTCCAGAAACTTTGATTTTTGCCGCACCCAGCGGCATCTGGCCTCTACAACTAGCATATGATCTTTTGTAACACAACTATTTCTGTTGTGACATACCACTGAAAAACGCCAGCTGACAGTCGCAAAACTGGCACTAAACTCCACACAAAGCGAACATGCCGGAGTTTTATTTCATGGAGTGGATGATTCATGTCATTAGCTGTTGTTTTTAGCCGTGCCAGTCTGGGTATCCAGGCCCCCCAAGTCTGCGTGGAAGTGCATATCAGTAATGGCTTGCCCGCCTTCTGTATCGTCGGCCTTCCGGAGACCTCGGTGAAAGAGTCCCGGGATCGGGTCCGCAGCGCGATCATCAATGGCAACTTCACCTTTCCTGCCGCGCATATCACCGTCAACCTGGCGCCCGCCGACCTGCCCAAGGAGGGCGGGCGCTTCGATCTGGCGATTGCGCTGGGCATACTGGTCGCCTCCGGCCAACTTCCGGCCCAACGCCTGGTTGAATGCGAATTTCTCGGGGAGCTGGCCCTGACCGGCGCCGTGCGTCCGGTACTCGGCGTCATCCCGGCCATTCTCGCCGCACAACAAGCCAACCGCATGCTAGTGCTACCCACGGCGAATGGTCACGAAGCCGGGCTCATTACCTCGGCACGAGCCCACACCTGTGACAGCCTGCTGCAGTTGAGTGCCTGGCTGACCGGACAGGGCGAGTTACCGTTGGCAGAGGTTCTGCAACCCACACACTCAGAGCCAAACTGTGCCGACCTGCAAGATGTGATCGGCCAGCAAACCGGTAAGCGGGCGCTGGAAATCGCCGCCAGCGGTCAGCACCACCTGCTGTTCCTCGGTCCGCCGGGTACCGGCAAGAGCATGTTGGCCAGTCGCTTGCCGGGCATTCTACCGCCCTTGGCCGATGCGGAGGCTCAGCAAACCGCCGCCATCCACTCCATTGGCGGCTTGGCCCGCGATTGGCAAGAGTGGCGTACCCGCCCCTTCCGCTCGCCGCATCATAGCGCCTCGGCGGTGGCGCTGGTCGGCGGTGGCAGTCAACCACGGCCCGGAGAGATTTCGCTGGCGCACAACGGGGTACTGTTTCTCGACGAGTTACCAGAATTTGATCGCCGGGTGCTCGACTCGTTACGGGAGCCGCTGGAAACCGGCGCCATCAGCATCTGTCGAGCGGCGCGTCAGGTTGACTTTCCGGCTCGTTTCCAGCTCATCGGCGCCATGAACCCCAGCCCCTGCGGTCATGTTGACGACTCGCGGCAGCGTTCCAGTCCCCAGCAGGTGTTGCGCTATCTGGGGAAATTATCCGGTCCCTTCCTCGACCGTTTCGATCTGACCGTCGAAATTCCCTTGCTCCCCAAGGGTGCCCTTAGCAGCCCCAGCGACCGCGGTGAAAGCAGCCAGACCATCCGGCAACGGGTAGTTCGCACTCGCCAACTACAGCTGCAGCGGGCGGGAAAACTCAATGCTCTGCTCGATAGTCGGGAGATCGAGCATTATTGTGCGCTCAGTTCTCAGGATGCCCAGTTCCTCGAGGAGGTCATTCATCAGCTCGGCCTCTCACTGCGGGCTTGGCACAAGATCCTGCGGGTAGCCAGAACCCTGGCTGATATGGCCCAGGAAACCGAGATCCAACGTCGTCATCTGGCAGAAGCTCTGGGGTATAGAGCCATGGATCGTTTACTCAAGCGCTTGCGCGCCCCTTGAACGCCACTCGCCTCCGCCATCGCAGCATTAGGCATCCATGTGGTCGGAGTGGACAAATCATCGGAAAAAGCATGCTATATGCCGCCGCGTTCTGCCTGAGCGTTTCAGGAGAGCAACTTCAGACAACAGGCGGCAACGCAGGTAAATACCCTACATTCTCTCGTTGGCCGGGTTCCGGCATAGCTGCTTCCGGATGCCATCGGGCGAGGAGTGCGCTTGCCCCCGGCGTTTAGCTTGAAGATCAAAACGTTATGTTGGCATTTCTTCCCGGATTTTTAGTGGCTGTGATCAGCCTGACCCTGACCATCCTGAACACGGCAATTAATTCCGTCTTGATCGTGTTCTTCTCGCTGCTCAAGCTGCTGATCCCCATTCCGGTCATCAGTCGGTGCATGGGGCGTCAAGCGAATCGATTTATGCAAAGCTGGTTGCTGGGTAATGCCCTGGTATTGAGACTGGCCAATCGCATCGACTGGCACATTGAAGACCATAGTCAGCTGAATGCTAATGGATGGCACCTGATTATCAGCAACCATCTGAGCTGGACCGATATCGTCATTATCGGCGATTTGTTCCGCACCCGGCTGCCGGTCCCCAAATTCTTTCTCAAGTATGAACTGCTGTACGTCCCCTTCGTGGGCCTGGCCTGTTGGGGTCTGGATATGCCCTTCATGCGTCGGTACAGCCGCGAATATTTACTGAAGCATCCTGAACTTCGCGGCAAGGATGTCGCTAGTACCCAGGCGGCCTGCGCCAAATTTGCCCACGAGCCAACAACCGTGATCAACTTTGTTGAAGGTACTCGCTTTACCGCCACCAAAGCCCGCAGCAGCCACTCCCCCTTTCGGCATCTGATGGCCCCCAAGGCGGCTGGGCTCTCTCTAGCCCTTGCTGGGCTGGGTGATCAATTCGAGAAGATCATCAATGTAACCCTGAATTATCCAGATAACCGTGAACATCCATTCAGGGATCTGCTATGCGGCCGCATGAAACGCATTCAGGTACACATCGAAGAAATCGCCATCACCCCCGAGCTGCGCGGCGACTATGTGAATGACAAGCCCTTCAAACGCGACTTTCAACTGTGGTTAAATCAGCTCTGGCAGGAAAAAGATCAGCGACTCGAACAACAGCAAGAGAATGCGCCGCGACCCCGTGCAGCCGTTACGACTTCAGCAGCGCCTCTGTATAGGCAATAAATGCAGTCAGTTGCTGCTCCGAGAAAACACGGATCCCGTGCTTGCGGAGCAGCGCGGTCGTCAGCCCCTCACCATCCACCAGAGTGCCATCGAAACGACCATTATAGATATGCTGGCTCCCGCATGATGGGCTGCGCTCCTTGAGCAAGGCACAGCGCACATCATGTCGGACACACAGTGCCAGCGTCGCTTCAGCTCCTCGGATAAATGCTGCGCTGACATCATCACCGCCCGCCGTGCGGATAGAGCCATCCGGTTGTCGCTCCGCTGCCGGACGAGGGATGGATAAACCTCCTGTAACCTCAGGACAAGTGCTAATCACGATTCCCTGCAGTCTCCAGGTTCTTAGTTGCGCCAACTCGACAGCTTGCGCCTGACCATCATAACGAACCCGCTCACCCAGCAGACAGGCACTCACCAACAGTTTCATCGCCCCTCCTCCTGCATCAATCAGCCACATTTCTACCAAAGAAAAAGGGAGCCTCAGCTCCCTCTTCCGGACATCAACGTTTAGTCTTTTTTGTTCAACAAAAACTGGATCAGCGACTGATACTCTTCGGCGCTCTTCACGGCTTCGGCCTTCACCAAATAACGACCATTCACGACCGTGGCCGGTACACCACGAATTTGCATTTCGGCAGTATTCCGGTCGTATTGCGCGACCAGACCAGTCACGGCAAAACTGTCTACCGCCCCCTCATATTCTGAACCGGCAACGCCAATGCTTTCAAACAAGGCCTTGATATCGGCACGGCTTTGCGGCGGCTTACGATCGACCTGGATCTGTTTGAAAATGACCGGACTAAACTTGGCTTCGACATCCAGCAGGGTGGCAACCGCATAGGCACGTTGCAGTTCCGGCCCCATCTCGCGGCCGAGGAAGGCAACCGGATTCCGTTTGAATTCTACGCCTTGGGGCAGACTCTTCTTCAATTCCGCCACTATCGGTTCAAAGTGGTAGCAGTGAGGACAAAAGTAGGAGAAAAACTCCAGCACTTCCGGTTTGGCGGTCGTGGTTTGTTTGACCACCTCGTAGTGCTCCCCCTCTTTGAACAAAGGAGCGGCCTGAACCAGAGAGGCCATCATCAGACCCGCCAACAGCATAATGATCTTTTTCATGAAATTTCCTGTTGTTGAAGTTGTTCAGGGCCTGCTCGACCCCCTATCCGTTGCACAGACTATTCACTCAATAGAACGGCGTCAATGCCAAGGGTGGTGCTTTGAGACGCGCAATTTGCTGAGTCAACTGCTGGCGTTGCGTCAGCCAGAACTCCTCTTCCGCAAACCAGGGAAATGCGCGAGGAAATGCCGGGTCCAGCCAGCGACGATTAAGCCATGCCAGATGATGAATCATACGCGCCGTGCGCAAGGGCTCGATAAGCCGTAACTGCCCCGGATCAAATTCGCAAAACTCTTCATAGCCAGCCAATAGCGCATCCAACTGCATTCGTTGTTCGGCCTCGTCGCCGGAGAGCAACATCCAGAGATCCTGGATCGCGGGCCCCATCAGACAATCATCCAAATCGACCAGCATGGGACCATCTCGCCACAGAATATTGCCGATGTGACAATCCCCATGCAACGGGATATATGAGCAAGGCTCGGTCAACGACGGCAGTAAAGCCTCAGACAGGGTCGACAATAGTTGAGTGAACTCGCCATCCAGAGTGCGCGGCCAAGGGATATTTTTTCGCAGTTGCCTGATAGGTTCAGCCACGAAACGCTCATGACTATATTCCCCCCGCTCCAGCAATGGCATCGCCGGACTCAGGCTATGCCACAGACCAAGTTGGTGACCAACCATCTCCAACTGTTCCAGATTATCGGGTTCCAGATGTCGGCCCCCGACACTGGGCCAGACGGCAAACAGGAAGCCGGCATGTTCATGCAGCGTGGATTCGCCCAGCAATAACGGGGGAGCCACATTGACCTCATTGTCATTCAGATACTGGGTCAGTTGGTGCTCTTCCAGAATTTGAGCCTGACTCCAGCGCTCCGGTCGATAAAACTTCGCTACGTAGCGTCGCTTGTCCTCACAGAGAAACTGATAGACCCGATTTTCATAACTATTGAGCGGGGTCAAACCTGATTCGAGAGACAGACCCACAGAGCTCAGGGCATCCAGAATCAGATCCGGGGTCAGACTGGCAAAGTGAAATGCACTCATAGTAGAGCTCCTCGTTCGGAATGACTCGAAAACTATCGAATCAACCAACATTGAATGACGCTCATCATAAGGGGAAACGGACAAGAGAACAGCGCCAGAATGCAGCATCCGGGGAATAGCAGAGGGAAATAGAGCCGTAGACGAGAAACGGGAAGCGAAAACACATTTCTCCAACCAGAAAGTCAGAGAAATGTGTGCCATGTGCAGAGAGCTGTTACTTGGTGATACCGCGAGCGCGAAGCAATGCTTCTTTAAAATCAGGAACGCAATCTTTTGCCAAACCAGGAATCATCTCCTGCTGTCCCTTGTCGCGCATCTTGAGTTGATAGATCAGCATGTCATCACTCAACTCGTCCAGAGGCCCCGTAAATCCAGCCTCTTTGGCGAGCTTGCCAACAAATTGCACCAAACTTAAATCCTGTTCCGCCAGCCAAGCCGTTTGCAACAACTCCAACAACTCTTCAATACGATGACATTGCATGTTCACTTCTCCTGGGGATTAATCTGCGATTTCGATACGATTCCGACCATTCTTTTTCGCTCGATACAAGGCGACATCGGCCATTTCCACTAATTCGCTGCACGCAATGTTGGGTTCAGGAATAACACATGCGCAGCCCTGACTACAGGTTACCTGCTCTGCTACCAGAGAGCGAGCGTGGGGAATGGCTAGCCGCTGAAGCACCAGACTGATGCTCTCCGCAATCTGTCGCGCTCCAGCCACATCGGTAAACGGCAGTAAAACGACGAACTCCTCCCCCCCATAACGAGCCGCCAAATCATCATCCCGTCGCAAAACACCACTCAATATGGCTGCCAGTTGCCTCAAACACTCATCTCCGGTTTGGTGACCGTAACGATCATTAAACTGTTTGAAGTAATCAACATCCAGCAAAATCAGCGACAAAGGCGCACAGGCCCGGCTACAGCGCCGCCACTGTAGTGCCAACTGTTCATCGAATTTACCACGGTTGGCGATTGCCGTTAGACCGTCGAGCTGAGAGGCCATACGCAGAGACTCCGAGCGCTTACGCAACTGCTTGGCCATATCCGCACTCAGAAAGCGGTTATATAAACCAGCTGTTTGCCAGCGCAGGATCTGACGACGCGTCAACTCCGAAAACAGGATGCAGAAGAGCACCAGCAAGATAATGGCCTGATTGATATCATCGCCACGTGCCGACAACTCGAGGCACAGGGCCGCCCCGACGGGAATGATCGAACCATAAAAACAGCGGGCACTATTTAACAATAAGACCGAGCAAGCGGCGATATAAAGGCAGGAGAGCAGCACCAACAGCATCCGTTGCGTTTCAGGCAAATAGCTCATGAAGAACAACAACCCCATAGCCCACATGATGGCGCTACAGGTCGAACCGATAAAATACTCATATTCCAGCCGCAGTCGCGATGCTGAACTATGATAGCGACGCCAGCATAGATGAAGTATCCGCCAAATCAGCGCTGCCGCACTTCCCAGCAACCAACTCCACCACAATGGGGCAGGTACTGCACTCTCGACCAACCAGGCAATAAACAGAATGACAGCCAATTGCGCAGCAAGCGCATAGGAGCCGCTAGCATAGAGGAAACCGATTAGCTCCCGCTTGACGCGGTAATTGAAACGTTCGCTAACCACGGTACCTCCAGCATTCCTGGATTGAAATTACTGCCAAGCGGAAACCCGCTGATGCAGTTCATCGACATTCCGCAGAGTCAGGGGTAATGAGCGACCAAGCCACTTAAAATAGAGATTTAACAAGGAGTTACTCCATCCGGCCAGCTTACATGTGAGGATGACCCCCTTAACCTGGCGACGGCTGATTTTCACCTGAGTTGATCGGTTGCGCAGTGGGTTGGCATGCACTCGACGAAGTGTCAGCAAAGCCATGCCAATGGCCCATAGGCAAAACTGACGCATACCAGACTCCGATCTGGGCAACTGCAGTGTAAAACGCACGGCATCCAGCAAGTGACCATGAGCTAATGCCACATATTCGTCCATGAGTTGCTGTGGCGGCTCCATTGCTTCTACGAACTGGGGTATCGCGGCTAACTCTTGCTGTGGAAGCCAGCAAACGCCCCGAGACGCATCCTCCTGAACATCCTTCAAAATATTGGTAAGTTGCAGTCCCTCACCAAAAGAGACCGCTAAGGGAAGCAGCTCGTTTTTTTGCTGACTCAAGGATGGCCGATACACACTGAACAACTCGGTGAGCAGCTCACCCACGACGCCCGCCACATGGTAACAATAGCGGTCCAGATCCCCGCGTTCAGCGATCATAAACTGAGCCTGCTGAAGGGACATTCCCCGGCTCATGATGGAGACACCCTGGATCAGGATCTGTTGCACAGAAAGCGGAAAAGAAAACAAGCGAGCCAGTACGGCGGGGATATCGACGATCAGCGCCTGTTCACCGGCAGGCGTGATCGGGGACAACGCAGTCGCAAGCTGATGGCTCCAGAGCGCGACATCGCCACGGCCCTGCAGAGCCGTTACATAAGCATCAATGTGCCGTTGTTTCTCCATGCAGCAGAGATGAGCATCGTCTTCTATCGTATCGACAATACGGCAGAGTAGATACGCATTGCCAACCCAATCCGCAAGAGGCATGGGAAGAACCGGTATGGTTAATGCGAACGTTCGGGATACCTGCTGTAAATGAATCCCTTGCTGCTCAAGCGTTAACATGCAGCCTGGCCTCGGAAATTAAGATATGAATCAGCAGTCTAACATTACTGAAGAGCCAGACATAACTCGGGTACTGAAAGCCTGGCGGAAGATCGTAAATCGCAGCTTAAGACGATAAAATTTTCCAAAACAAAAAGCCCAGACGTCTGTCTGGGCTTTGATGTAGTGGCGGAGTGGACGGGACTTGAACCCGCGACCCCCGACGTGACAGGCCGGTATTCTAACCAACTGAACTACCACTCCGCATATTGCTTCGCGCTTGTCAGGATAACGGGTCAGGTATCCGCGCTTTTTCTCGCTGACCTTACGGTCAAACTGGTCGCCTGCGCGTAGTCTCCTACTCGCATGCAGGTCTCTCGACCTAATTGGGTGCCTGGCAGTGTCCTACTCTCGCATGGCGAATGCCACACTACCATCGGCGCTACAGCGTTTCACTTCTGTGTTCGGCATGGGTACAGGTGGTTCCACTGCGCTATTGCCGCCAGGCATAAATCTTCAATCTGGGAAGAAGCTGACTCGTTCTGTCTACCGTCACAAGCATTTAAAACTTCTTGGGTGTTGTATGGTTAAGCCTCACGGGTAATTAGTATGGGTTAGCTCAACACGTCACCGCGCTTACACACCCCACCTATCAACGTTGTAGTCTTCAACGGCCCTTTAGGACACTTAAAGTGTCAGGGATGACTCATCTCAGGGCTCGCTTCCCGCTTAGATGCTTTCAGCGGTTATCGATTCCGAACTTAGCTACCGGGCAGTGCCATTGGCATGACAACCCGAACACCAGAGGTTCGTTCACTCCGGTCCTCTCGTACTAGGAGCAACTCCCTTCAATCATCCAGCGCCCACGGCAGATAGGGACCGAACTGTCTCACGACGTTCTGAACCCAGCTCGCGTACCACTTTAAATGGCGAACAGCCATACCCTTGGGACCAACTTCAGCCCCAGGATGTGATGAGCCGACATCGAGGTGCCAAACACCGCCGTCGATATGAACTCTTGGGCGGTATCAGCCTGTTATCCCCGGAGTACCTTTTATCCGTTGAGCGATGGCCCTTCCATTCAGAACCACCGGATCACTATGACCTACTTTCGTACCTGCTCGACCTGTCCGTCTCGCAGTTAAGCTAGCTTATGCCATTGCACTAACCTCACGATGTCCGACCGTGATTAGCTAACCTTCGTGCTCCTCCGTTACTCTTTGGGAGGAGACCGCCCCAGTCAAACTACCCACCAGACACTGTCCCTGGCCCGGATAACGGGCTGAGGTTAGAACATCAAACATACCAGGGTGGTATTTCAAGGTCGGCTCCATGACAACTAGCGTCGTCACTTCCAAGCCTCCCACCTATCCTACACAAGTAGGTTCAATGTTCAGTGTCAAGCTGTAGTAAAGGTTCACGGGGTCTTTCCGTCTAGCCGCGGGTATACGGCATCTTCACCGCAATTTCGATTTCACTGAGTCTCGGGTGGAGACAGCGTGGCCATGGTTACACCATTCGTGCAGGTCGGAACTTACCCGACAAGGAATTTCGCTACCTTAGGACCGTTATAGTTACGGCCGCCGTTTACCGGGGCTTCGATCAAGAGCTTCGCTTGCGCTAACCCCATCAATTAACCTTCCGGCACCGGGCAGGTGTCACACCCTATACGTCCACTTTCGTGTTTGCAGAGTGCTGTGTTTTTGATAAACAGTCCCAGCCACCTGGTCACTGCGGCTGACAATAGCTCCGGATGTGCATCCTTCACCACCATCAGCGTACCTTCTCCCGAAGTTACGGTACTATTTTGCCTAGTTCCTTCACCCGAGTTCTCTCAAGCGCCTTGGTATTCTCTACCCGACCACCTGTGTCGGTTTGGGGTACGGTTGGCGGTAATCTGAAGCTTAGAGGCTTTTCCTGGAAGCATGGCATCAGTGACTTCGCATCCGTAGATACTTCGTCTCGGGTCTCAGTGTTAATGCCGCAGCGGATTTGCCTACCGCGACCACCTACTTCCTTTCACCAGGACTACCAACGCCTGGCCCACTTAGCCTTCTCCGTCCCCTCATCGCAATTACCGTCAGTGCGGGAATATTAACCCGCTTCCCATCGACTACGCTTTTCAGCCTCGCCTTAGGGGCCGACTCACCCTGCCCCGATTAACGTTGGACAGGAACCCTTGGTCTTCCGGCGAGGAGGTTTTTCACCCCCTTTATCGTTACTTACGTCAGCATTCGCACTTCTGATATCTCCAGCATGCCTCACGACACACCTTCACAGACTTACAGAACGCTCCCCTACCACTCAATCTATTGATTGAATCCGCGGCTTCGGTGCCTGATTTGAGCCCCGTTACATCTTCCGCGCAGGCCGACTCGACCAGTGAGCTATTACGCTTTCTTTAAATGATGGCTGCTTCTAAGCCAACATCCTGGCTGTCTGAGCCTTCCCACATCGTTTCCCACTTAATCAGAACTTTGGGACCTTAGCCGGCGGTCTGGGTTGTTTCCCTCTTCACGACGGACGTTAGCACCCGCCGTGTGTCTCCCATGATTGCACTTACTGGTATTCGGAGTTTGCATCGGGTTGGTAAGTCGGGATGACCCCCTAGCCGAAACAGTGCTCTACCCCCAGTAGTGAGACATGAGGCGCTACCTAAATAGCTTTCGGGGAGAACCAGCTATCACCGAGTTTGATTGGCCTTTCACCCCTAGCCACAAGTCATCCCCTAACTTTGCAACGTTAGTGGGTTCGGTCCTCCAGTAAGTGTTACCTCACCTTCAACCTGCCCATGGCTAGATCACCCGGTTTCGGGTCTACTCCCAGCGACTAATCGCCCAGTTAAGACTCGGTTTCCCTACGGCTCCCCTATACGGTTAACCTCGCCACTGAAAGTAACTCGCTGACCCATTATACAAAAGGTACGCAGTCACCGAACTAGTCGGCTCCCACTGCTTGTACGTACACGGTTTCAGGTTCTATTTCACTCCCCTCACAGGGGTTCTTTTCGCCTTTCCCTCACGGTACTGGTTCACTATCGGTCAGTCAGTAGTATTTAGCCTTGGAGGATGGTCCCCCCATATTCAGACAGGATGTCACGTGTCCCGCCCTACTCGATTTCACGCTGAGTTTGTTTTCGTGTACGGGGCTATCACCCTGTATCGCCGGACTTTCCAGACCGTTCCACTAACGCATTCAACGCTTAAGGGCTGCTCCCCGTTCGCTCGCCGCTACTGAGGGAATCTCGGTTGATTTCTTTTCCTCGGGGTACTGAGATGTTTCACTTCTCCCGGTTCGCCTCGCAACACTATGTATTCATGTTGCGATACTGCATAAATGCAGTGGGTTTCCCCATTCGGATATTGTGGTGTCAATGCTTCTTACCAGCTCGACCACACTTAACGCAGGTTAGCACGTCCTTCATCGCCTCTGACTGCCTAGGCATCCACCGTGTACGCTTAGTCACTTAACCATACAACCCCAAGAAGTCTTATCGACTTAGCGGAGCCGTAATCACAAGGACTGTGATACAACAATTTTGTTTTCGCCAAGAAGTTCCAAAACGCTTGTTAC
>CAXXIF010000017.1:0-95000 GCA_963677375.2 Aeromonadaceae bacterium | reverse complement strand
GAACAGCGGGATGTTAAATCACATATCCTATGCAGATCAGATTAAATATGTTCGGGAGTGTCCTAGCGCGGAGTGTCTCAACCAAACTCTTCATGAGCTAGCTAAGCAATGTGAGTTTGATTACTACCAGTTCAATCTTTTTTTGCCATCTGGGCTATTGCAATCTCATGTCTCAATTTTTAGCCACAGCCCTGAAAATTGGCTCGATCTCTATTGGCAAAATCAATTCGCAGCCCATGACCCTTTGCTTCTCATCTCGCTCCGCCATAATCAGCCGATTATCTGGCATGAATTATCAAGCTCAGATACGGTCATGACCGAGCAGGGTTTATCCATTATGAATCAGCGAGCCGAACATGGGATGCGAGAAGGCGTTACTTTACCGATCCATAGTGGTCAAGGCCACCATGGCATGCTGCACTTGAGCCGAGAGCAAGCAACAGGAGACGTTTTATCCATGCTGCCACGATTTGGCCTGCTCTATCCCTACATATTTCAGCGCGCATGCGAGCTTATGAGCCCACCAGGACCGAATCTTTCAGAGCGCGAACGGCAGTGTCTGTTCTGGGTCAGTGAGGGGAAGACATCTTGGGAAGCTGCAAAAATTCTCGGGATCACTGAACGGACAGTGAATTTCCACCTTAACAGTGCAATCCGTAAGACCGGCTGCAAAAATCGCTATCAAGCCATAGCTAGAAATATCGCGGCGGGACAACTCCGCCCGGACCTGCAACGGTTGAATATTATTAAAAATATCAGAGCATAAAAATCGGACACAAGGGGGGCTCCCCTCCTTGTGTCACACCTATCTCAACACTCGACTTGTACACCTAACTCGACCACACGGTTAGCTGGTATATGGAAAAAATCATTTGCCCGCAGCGAATTTTTGCTCAACAGGATAAACAGTTTTACCCGCAACATAGCCAGGACAGAACGACGAGTCGGGATCAAAGTCTCGCGGGATAGAAAGAATGATGTTCCCATCAAGTTAAAGACCATCCCCTTTTGCGCGCATCGACGAAAAACTTCTTCAACATCTGGGGTCTCATGAAATCCATAGGTTGCCGAAATACGCCAAAACGTCTCCGAAAGCCTTTCAATCTGCACATGCTGGTCTGGTTCAACAAAAGGCACATCCTGAGTACGAAAGGTCATGATCACCACTCGCTCATGCAATACTTTATTATGTTTCAAATTATGCAGCAGGGCATGGGGTACACCTTGTTGAGTCCGGGCCATATATATTGCCGTTCCAGGCACCCGTGCAGGCTGATCCCTACTCAACGCAGTAATAAAGCTCTCCAGTGGCATACTCATTCGAGAGAGCTGCTTGAACAACAGGAATCGCTCCCACTTCCAGGTCGCCATCACGGTAAACATCACACAACCTAACGTCAGTGGCAGCCAGCCCCCCGCCAACAGCTTCAACGCATTGGCGGCAAAAAATGGCACATCAACAATCAACATGGAGATTAAGAGCCCGCGCACCAACAAGCTTGGCCAGCCCCAGTTATAACGAGCGACCGTACACAGAAGAATAGATGTGATCACCATGGTGCCAGTCACGGCAATGCCATATGCAGCAGCCAGATTGCTCGACTCCCGGAACGCTACAACCACCACCAGCACAGCCACGAACAACATCCAGTTAATAAATGGCAGGTAGATCTGACCTGCCTCACTCTCTGATGTGTGTTTGATCGTCATACCAGGCAAGTAACCTAGACGTACCGCTTGGCGCGTCAGTGAAAATACTCCCGAAATAACAGCTTGAGATGCAATAACAGTGGCTAAGGTCGCCAGAATAACCATGGGGACCAGCGCCCACTCGGGTGCCAGAAGGAAGAATGGATTCTTGATGGCCGAAGGGTCACTCAACAGTGAAGCTCCTTGACCAAAATAGTTGAGCAAGAGAGCGGGCAGCACCACGATGAACCAGGCTAAACGAATGGGTTTCTTGCCGAAATGCCCCATGTCGGCATACAAGGCCTCCACACCGGTGATAGCCAACACCACGGAGCCCAGCGCCACAAAACCAATCCATTTATAGTGAGCGAGGAATTGGATCGCCCACTTGGGGTGCATGGCTGCCAATATTTCTGGATGTTTTAGAATCGAAGCCAACCCCAGCACACCGAGAGATCCAAACCATACCAACATGATTGGACCAAATAGGCGGCCAACCTTTGCTGTGCCGTGTTTTTGAATCATGAACAACAGAGTCAAAACCACAATAGCGGCAGGCAATATATAAGGAGAGAAGAGCGGTGTAACAACTTGCAAGCCCTCCAGCGCAGACAGCACAGACATAGCCGGAGTGATGACCACTTCACCGTAAAAAAAACCGCCACCAACCAGTCCCAAGACCAGCAGCAACGTTGTCATGGCAGGCGGTGTATTACGACCGGCCAGTGACATGAGCGTCAATATTCCGCCCTCCCCCTGATTATCGGCCCGAAGAACAAAAGCCAGATACTTGATCGACACCACTAGAATCAATGACCAGAAGATCAGCGAGAGAAAGCCAAAAATAACACTCTGACTCGGCGCCAGGCCAATGTGCGGCGAAAAACATTCCTTGAAGGTGTACAGAGGACTGGTGCCTATATCTCCATACACAACACCGATAGCCGCTAAAGTGATGGCTGGTAATTTCTGCTTATTGTGTGCGTCCATATCTGCTCTTTGCTGTCTTCATCCACCCTGTTTCGTCCAGAAGAATGGAGATGATGGAATATTGTATTGCTGAACCGTGATATTCCGACCAAAGACAACGATATTGCACGTAGATCTTCAGCATACTGAACCATCACAATGGCGTAAGTCTGTTATTAGTAATGCTGATTGGGCGTCACTGCCGAGTCCTCACGTCGGGATTGAGAACCAAAGGCGGGCTCCTGATCCCGATCAATCCGGGAACGCTTGCCACGAGCTTGCTCGCGGCTCACAGCCGGCGTCGGTGTAGAGGTTTTGCGTTTTGCAGCGGACCGGCGCTTTCCGGTGCTAAGACTGGCCGGGGTTGAAACTCCGAAAAAAGTCCGCAGCAGACCACGACAAGCGAGAACAGCTATGATGACGCTAATGACCGCCAGCACAGTGATAAAGCGGGCAGCATCGCGACTCATATCCTCGATGATCGCAGCATAGTTACCCTGGGTCGTCAGATACGCTATGAGGTCTTTGCGAAAAAACATCCTCGACATAAACAGAATATCGGCCAGCAACATGGTCAGTACTCCCCACCTGAACATTCGTGGGATGAAAATCATGACCAAGCCAGCAGCAAACAGCATAGCGCCACCGCCAATGAAACTGGTATCCATGAACTCTTTCAAAGGGATAGCTGTCGCCAGGTTCGGCACCACTGATAGCCCCAAAAACGGCAGCCAGTTTGCTGAGCGATTCATTTTTGTGTTAATTCCTGATGATGGAGGATGAGACACATGCCAAGTGTGCTCATTTCACCACGAATAACCTTATCCCGCACCTCTAACACGACGATTGATCTAACTCGAGACCGACAATCTCCATCGAGATTGCCAACTAGTAGTCAGTCATCCGTTGCTGCAAACGTGTTTTTTCCTGTGGATATTGCATGCTCTTATCCCACAGCGCAGCTAGTTGTGCAGCATCCCCTCTTCGAGCGGAAAACCCGGGATACAAAGCCAGAGTCGCGGGGAAAATACCCACCTGTTTCACCTTGTGCTCCAGTCCCTGTCTGCGCAACACATAATGTGCCACCCGTTCATCCTCGACCATTACATCCAGACGCCCGAGTGCCAACAAATTCAATAATTGCGACAAAGCATTGTTCCCCCCTTTGGTCACGATCGAAGCACCATGGGAGGGCTGGGCAATAAACGTCGCGAATTCAAGATTGAGGCTGCTGTAGTCATAGCCGATGATGTTGCCAACTCGCAGATTGTCCAGCGAATGCAAATTCCGATAGTGCCAATTGCTTCCCGTCGGGACGAACAAACCATTTCTGGACAGCATGCCGGGCTGCTGGGGAAAGTAGACGCCACCCATAGTTAACTTCGGCATTAACAGCATGATGTCGCAGCTTCCGGCCACCACATCATGCAGCCCGCGCGCATACGGAACCTCTCGTAAGGTGACGGCATAATCGGCGCGGGAAAAGATATCCCGAGCCGTATCAACCATGAAACCATGCCGCGGTTCCAGAATAGAGGCATGTATCGTCGCCGGCGGCCAATGGTCATAACACAGAGTTATCTCTTTTTTTATCATCTGCGGCTCCGCCGCCAGCAGAGCACCGCAAAACAACAGCAGCGGCATCAGTTTGAACATGCATCCCGTTCCTATTTTATTGGCTCTGACCTCAGACTAGGACAGGGGACATGTAACAACTTGATCAACAACAGTTTCAGCTGACTTCAGCGGATGTCAGCAAACTTCAGCTCGGGGAATGCGATCCCGCTCTCGGGCTGACCGAATGACTCACCGAATGCTCAACCATTTCTATCCGGTTCAATCCAGAATTTTGGCGATACATCGACCTGACGTCGACCCACACCGTGTCGGCGATCCTCCTTCTCTGGTTCCCAACGAATATCTGTGCGTCGATCTGCTTGCTGCCGACGCGGTCCATGACGCCGCTCTCTACCTTGATAACTGCCCATGATGACCTCCGAACAAGCCGTCATTTTAAGCATAGATGTCGTAAATGCCGTCAGCCACACCCCGCGAGGCATCATGAAGAGGACTCACACCTCGGAAAGGGACGTGATACCCTTGCCTCGATTTTTACTATCACCTTATGTTTTGGCTGACTGCGGAGGCAGGATGATTTTCTGGAATGCAGATTCGATTCTGTTACAACTTGGCCCCCTGGCCATTCACTGGTATGGCGTTCTATTCGCCGGTGGTTTTTTACTCGGCTACCACATCATGCAGTGGATCTATCGACGTGAAGGTTATCCCACCGAACAACTCGATAAACTGTTGACCTTCATCTTCATCGGCACCGTATTGGGCGCTCGCATTGCCCATGTCGTCTTCTATGAGCCCGAGTATTACTTCAGTAATCCCTGGGAAATTCTAAAAATCTGGAAAGGTGGGCTCGCCAGTCACGGTGGAACCCTGGGTGTGCTGTTAGCCATTATGATTTTCGTCCGTCAGCATCCAAATACCCGCCTGCTGTGGTTGCTGGATCGACTCGCGATTCCTACAGCACTGACGGCCTGCTTCATTCGGTTAGGTAACTTCATGAATTCGGAGATTGTCGGTCTGCCCACGCATGGCAACTGGGGTGTGGTCTTCGAAAAAATCGACCTGTTGCCGCGCCATCCAGTGCAGTTGTATGAGGCAGGGTGTTATGCCCTGACGTTCATGCTGCTGCTATCCCTGTATAAACTGAAGAAGATGTCCCGTGAGGGGTTTTCTTTCGGGCTATTCATGACCCTGATCTTTGGTTCCCGCTTTGTGCTGGAGTTTTTCAAGACGCCGCAGGCCGCCTACGAAGCCAACTTCAGTATCACAGTCGGCCAATGGTTAAGCGTGCCCTTTATTCTGCTCGGTCTTGTCATGATGCTACGCGCCAAACCAGCCAGAATCTGAACGTCCTCCTGACAAAAACCCGGCTTACGCCGGGTTTTTTCATAGTTGCTAGGGTAAACCGATCGTTAGACACGCCGGAGCCGGTGTTGAGCCTGCTTCACCAACGCATAGATGACCGGGATCACCAACAAGGTGAGCAGAGTCGATGACAGCATGCCGCCAACCATGGGCGCCGCGATGCGCCGCATCACCTCGGAGCCGGTTCCTGTGCCCCACATGATGGGTAATAACCCGGCAATGATAGTCACCACCGTCATCATCTTGGGTCGCACCCGCTCCGCCGCACCATGCAGTATGGCGGTATACAGATCGCCGAGATTCACCTCCTGCTGCTCTTCCTGCCGCCGCTGTTGCATCTGGGCCCAGGCCTGCTCCAGATAGACCAGCATCACCACCCCGGTTTCTGCCGCAACCCCCGCGAGGGCAATGAAGCCCACGGCGACCGCCACCGACCAGGCATAATCCAGCCACCACAGCAGCCAAACGCCACCCACCAGGGCAAAAGGTACCGACAACAGCACGATCAGACTGTCCGTCAAGTTGCGGAAATTCAGGTAGAGCAATAACAGGATCAGCAGCAGGGTAAACGGCACCACCCATAACAATCGAGCCTTGGCTCGCTCCATGGACTCAAATTGACCGCTCCAGGTCAGATGATATCCTGGCTGCAACATGATCTGGCCGGATGCCATCGCTTGCTGGACCTGTTGTTGGGCATGAGCAACCCAACCGCCGATATCCGGGTCCGTGACATCCACATACAGGTAAGCGCTCAATTGAGCATTCTCGGTACGAATACTCGGCGGCCCCTGCTCCAGACGCAGTGAAACCAGACTTCCCAGTGGGATCAAACCATTATTTGCCGTCGGCACCAGTACCTCACGGGCGATGGCCTGCGGAGTATCCCGGAGTTCACGAGGATAACGCAGGACCACGCCATAACGCTCGCGCCCCTCCACCGTAGTCGTCACCCGTTCGCCACCCAGCGCGGTGGCGATCACCTGCTGCACGGTCGCCATACTCAGACCATAGCGCGCCAGAGCATGCCGATCCGGTGTCAGCGTCAGGTAATAGCCACCGGTGATCCGTTCGGCATAGGCGCTACGGGTACCGGGCAGTGTCTTGATGACACCCTCCACCTGCCGGGCCAACGTCTCGATGCCCGCCAGATCGGGGCCAAAAACCTTGATACCGACCGGCGTTCGGATACCGGTAGAAAGCATGTCGATGCGCGCCCGGATCGGCATGGTCCAGGAATTGGCAATCCCCGGCATCTTGACCGCCTGGTCCAGCTCATCGATCAGTTTTTCCAGGGTCATACCGGCGCGCCATTCCGCTTCCGGTTTGAGGTTGACCACAGTCTCAAACATCTCCAATGGTGCCGGGTCGGTGGCGGTATTGGCCCGTCCCGCCTTGCCCAGAACCGACGCCACCTCGGGAAAGGATTTGATGATTCGATCCTGCAACTGAAGCACCTCGGCCGCCTTGGTCACCGACAGACCAGGCAAAGCCGCAGGCATGAACAACAGCGAACCCTCATGCAGGCTGGGCATGAATTCACTGCCAATATGCTTGAGCGGGTAGAGCGTGGCCGCCAAGATCAGGCAGGCCAGCACCAGTGTCAGCGCCCTGGCGCGCAGTACCCAGTTGATGCAAGGTTTGTAGAGGGCAATCAACCCGCGGTTCAGCGGATTGGCCCGCTCGGACACCACCTTGCCGCGGATAAACAGCCACATCAGCACCGGCACCAAGGTGACGGACAGCAGCGCCGCCGATGCCATGGCAAAGGTCTTGGTAAATGCCAGCGGGCTGAATAACCGTCCCTCCTGATCTTCCAGCGAGAAAACCGGCAGGAAGGAGATGGTAATGATCAACAAGGAGAAGAAGAGAGCCGGTCCCACCTCCTGACAGGCCGCCAGCATCACCTCCCGGCGCGAAGTACCCGGCGGCGCTCGCTCCAGATGCTTGTGGGCATTCTCGACCATCACAATGCCCGCATCGATCATGGCGCCAATGGCGATGGCAATACCGCCCAGACTCATGATGTTGGCATTGATACCCAGCAGACGCATGGCAATAAACGCGGCCAAAACCCCGACCGGTAGCACCAGAATGGCCACCAGCGCACTGCGCACATGCAGCAAAAACAGCACGCAGACCAAGGCCACTATGCCGCTCTCCTCCAGCAAGGTCTTCTTCAGGGTGGCAATGGCCTTATGGATCAGCTCCGAGCGATCATAGGTCGTCACTATATCCACCCCGGCGGGCAGACTCTGTTTGAGAGAAGCCAGCTTCTCCTTGGCGCGCTCGATGACGCCGAGGGCATTCTCGCCACTACGCGCCACGACAATTCCGGAGACCACCTCGCCCGTGCCATTCAGCTCGGTCAACCCCCGCCGTTCGTCCGGGGTCAACTCGACCCGGGCCACATCGGCAACCCGGATCGGCGTGCCATTGACCTCGCGGATCACCAGGTCACGCAAGTCTCCGGTCCCCCGCAGATAGCCTTTACCGCGCACCATGAACTCGGTTTCCGCCTGCTCTATGACTCGCCCGCCGACATCCTGATTGCTGTCACGGATGACATTCATCACCTCCAGCGGCGACAAGTTATAGGCTTGCAACTTGCGCGGGTCCAACACCACCTGGTACTGCTTGACGAAACCGCCGACGCTGGCCACCTCGGCAACCCCCGGTGTCGCCGCCAGCGGGTAACGCAGGGTCCAATCCTGCAACGATCGCAGTGACTCGAGGGATTGCCCAACTCCCGCTCCCTGATTCTTCGCCATTAAGGCGTATTGATACACCCAGCCCACACCTGTGGCATCGGGTCCCAGCGCCGGACTCACCCCGGTGGGCAGTTTACCGGACAAGCCACTGAGATATTCCAGCACCCGTGAACGAGCCCAGTAGAGATCGGTATGGTCCTCGAAAATCACATAGACAAAAGAGGCACCGAAGAAGGAAAAACCGCGCACCACCTTGGCCTTGGGCACCGAGAGCAGGGCCGTGGTCAATGGATAGGTCACCTGATCTTCCACGACTTGCGGGGCCTGTCCCGGATATTCGGTATAGACGATGACCTGCACATCCGAGAGATCCGGAATGGCATCCAGCGGAGTGCGCAGCAAGGCGATGACCCCGGCGGCCACGACCAGCAGCGTCAATAACAGCACCACAAACGGATTGTACAAGGACCAGCGGATCAGACGAGTCAACATTCTCAATGCCCTCCCGCGGTAACAGTATCGGTGGCCACAGCCGCGGATGGCACGGCAGGAACGAGCCCAGCAAAGGCGGCGCGCAAGTTACTCTCGCTATCCAGCAGGAAATTGGCCCGGGTCACCACAGCTTCACCGGGTTGCAACCCGCGCAGAACCACCACACGGCGTTCGCTTGGCGCCATATCACTCGGGGTGTTCGCAGCGGGTATGGCCTCGCCATGGGCTCCCACCTCAACCTCCCGAGGGGTAAAGCGCCCCTCGCCCTGACTGAGCAGAACCAGCTGTCGCGTGCCGGTGTCGATCAACGCCGATTCCGGAATCGTCAAGGAACCGGCTGGTGCCACGGCGGCCCGCAACTGCGCCTCACCGTACATGGCAGGCTTGAGTCGCCCATCCCGGTTATCCAGTTCAATACGCACAGGTACTGTCCGGGTTTGTGCATTCAGGGTCGGGTAGATGAAGGCGATCCGGCCATGAAATTTTTCACCGGGATAAGCCGCCACCTGAATGGCGACGGGCTGACCGACCCGCACCAGATTCAAATCCTGTTCAAATATATCGGCCAGCAACCACAGATGACTCAAATCAGCCAGTTCAAATAGCGGCTGTCCCGCCTCGAACCGCATCCCCTGGACCGCATTCTTGGTCAGTACCACTCCCGAGTTGGGTGCGGTCAATGACAGGGTCCGTCGAACCTCGCCACGATGCGCCAACCGTTGCAGTTCCACTTCCGGGATATCCCAGAACCGTAACCGCTGCAAGGCTCCCTCACTGAGACTCATCCGTTTGCCGCCCGCCATAGCAGGCTCCAACTGCAATCGAGCCTGAGACTCCTTGGCCAGTAAATATTCCTGTTGGGCCGCAATCAGCTCTGGGCTATACACCTCCAGCAGCGTCTCGCCGGCTCGCACCGATTGCCCCGTGGTATTCACCGGCAATCGCTCGATCCAGCCGCCGAACTTGGGCGCAATCGTCACCTTATTGCGTTCATCCACGGTTAACTGCCCCACAGCTCGCAGCGTACGTTGCAGCACCTCCTGGCGCACCGGCTCCGTGGTCACACCCAATGACTGGATACGATCCGGACTGACGGTTACTGTGGCCGAAGAGCTGGCCCCAGTTCCATCGGCATAGACGGGCACATAGGGCATGCCCATCTCATCTTTCTTCGGGGTGGCCGAGGTGTCCGGCAACCCCATGGGGTTGCGGTAATAGAGGATCTGCCGCTCACCCGCCGCACCGGAAATCGAGGCACTCGTCTGGGGCCCCGCCTCATCGGCATAGACGGGCACATAAGGCATGCCCATCTCATCTTTTTTCGGGGTAGCCGAGATATCTGGCAACCCCATAGGGTTGCGGTAATAGAGGATCTGCCGGGCACCCTGCGGGGTCCCCGTGGCTGGCGTGACGGCCAGCGATGCCTGCCAGTGCTGCCATCCCCAGAAGGCTCCACTACCCAGCACCCCGCCGAGTAGCAAAACAGCCAGCAGGGGCAGCCAACGGGTGCTTTTTCGTTCGTGATTCATGGTCATTCCTTGCCTCCATTGCACAGGGAATGCCGTCGCCCCTGAAACCTCAGTGACGACGGCAAGAGACGTGCTACTTCACCGCCTGCCAGTGCAGGATGCGAGGCGAGTCATTTTCGACCAACGCAAATTGCGCCTCAATCTGGAGCCCCGGAGTCAAACCTTGCACCAGTTCGGGAGTCGCCAATTGGAAGGGCATGGTCATGGCAGGCCAGCTCAGGGCCGTCACCGCCTGGTGACTAAGCACCACGCGCCCCTTCTGCAGCGCGACCACCTTACCGGTCAGCGTATAGGTGGAAACCGGAGCCGGAGCCATGGCGGCCATCGACATCTCCGTCATGGCATGTTGGCCATGGACAGATGCAGCCAGCAATGGAGAGGAAAACAGGCCCAGAGAAAACAGGCCGATTGAAGTGGCACCCAGCAGGGTGCGCAGATGCGCAGTAAAAGAAGTCATTCCGAAAAATCCTCAACGTTCTCAAGCGCCGCAAACACCCACGACAAATCCGGGGCGAGCGGAGCGAACCATTACAAACCAGTACATGAGAAAATTGCCTGGGTAGGCAGGGGCCGTCAGGCCACGGAATGACAGGGAGGGGGAACCGGAATACCAGGAATGAAGTCGTAATAATCCACCGCACGCAACTCTGGAGCGCTATCCGGTTGGCGGGGACCCAAGTCAGCGAAAATATCCAGGCGGGGAATATCACCCGGCACCTGAACACAGGCGCTGCAGTGTTTGTTGCCGTGATCCATGCCTGACCACATCACCTGCATGTGGCAGGCGTTATCGTCAGCAGCGTCCGACATGAGCATGGTGTGACAATCAGCCATCGAGCCCGGTGAACGCACGGCGACAGACGTGGAAAAGGAGCGGCTGGAGTCGGAGATGGACGCGTCAACCATCACAGGTTGCTGCACAAGCAACCAAGCGAATGCCGACTGCACAGGCAGCCAACAGGCTAACGCCAAGGCAAATAGCAGAGTCCAGCGTGACATAGGTTAAATACCTTCCCTTTCCGGCAGAGCCGCATCAATACGCTATACGAAGATAGCGGCTCGATAGTAGAGCAGCCGCGGTCCCGGACGCAACCTTAACCCTATGGGAGACCTTACATTTCTTGTTTGGTGCCCTGCAAACTGCGCAACCAGGCGATTTCGTCAGCCCAAATCTCCGGCTCGACGGTCTCCAAAATCAGGGGGATACCGTCGAAGCGGCCATCATTCATGATGAAATGGAAGACGGCCGTCCCCAGATTCCCCTGCTGCAGACTATGGTGACGATCGACCCGACTCCCGAACGCACTCTTGGCACCATTGATGTGCATTCCCTTGAGATACTCGAAGCCGACAGTACGGTCAAACTGCTCGAAAGTCCGCAGGCAATCGTCGGTCGTACGTAGATCATAACCCGCCGCAAAGGCATGGCAGGTATCAAAACAGATGCCGACCCGGCTCTTGTCCTCTACCCCATCAATGATGGTCGCCAACTGTTCGAAGGACCAGCCCAGATTGGTCCCTTGACCCGCCGTATTTTCAATGACGGCGGTTACCCCCCGGGTCTGATCCAGCGTCCAGTTGATGGACTCACTGACCAGTTTCAGACTCACGCTTTCCGCTATCTGTTTGAGATGGCTGCCGGGATGAAAGTTCAGATAACAGAGGCCCAGTCGTTCGCAGCGCTGCATCTCGTCCAGAAATGCCTCCCGTGACTTGGCCAACCCTTCCGGCTCCGGGTGCCCCAGATTGATCAAGTAACTGTCATGGGGAAGAATTTGTTCCGGCAGGAAACCCGCCTCGGCACAGGCTTGCTGGAAGGCCCGGATGGTCGTCTCGGTCAACGGTGGAGCACTCCACTGGCGCTGGTTTTTGGTGAACAGCGCCAAAGCATTGGCACCCAGCGCCTTGGCGCGACCAATCGCTAGCTCGATGCCACCCGCCGCACTCACATGTGCCCCTACATATTTCATGACCCGCTCCACACAATTCCATGAACAGCGATTATGCCGCCTGTGGCAACAGGGGCCAACCCTGTAAATGGCATGGTCATTGCTTGGTCACAATTGAGACGTAAAAAAGAGTGACCGGGTGATGATTTTTCCAACAATCATCTTGTTGCGGCGGCACGGATGTAGCACGCTGCGCAACCCGAGAATATCGCCATCCAGAGCCTCAGGAGTTTGCATGACCACCATCAAGAGTGACATGGTTCGCGCTCGCGTCGAACCGGAGCTCAAGGAGCGCGCCGAGGCGGTTCTGGAAAAGCTGGGCATGAGCACAGCGGATGCCATTCGGATCTTTTTGACTCAGGTCGCGTTACGGCAGGCTTTTCCCCTGGAGTTGACGCTGCCAGCCGCAGAAAGACTACCGGAAAAAACCGACTTACCGACGGGGCGTGATTAAAATCACAGTCAGTTGATAGCGCTCCGCGCACAATCAACACCCAAATGAATAAAAACTCAGGCCGCCCTCGGCGGTAGTTCGACACGGAGAGAAACCATGGCCAATCGTATTCTGATTATCAACAATGACAGTTCCCAAGAGCTACCCCTGAGTGTCATGGACCGCTTCCAGCAAGTGATGTTGGTGGTTGGGAAAGGACAGAACAACATGCCTATCGAACTGGTCAGCCAGTTGCTGTTGGCCCAGGCACAACACAAGGTACAGATTGAACTGCTGGCCATCACCAACACCAGCAAGCCGATCTTCGACCTGCACTTTGCCATGCAACTCGGACGCCTGGTCGAACGCAATCCAGACAGTCAATTCACCATACTGTCCAGTGATACCAGCTTTGACCCCCTGATCATCTCCAGCAAAGAGCAGGGGCTGAAGATCAATCGCGTCGAGGCACTGCAGCGCCTCTCGGCCGTACAGAGCGCTCAGAATGAAATCCAGGCTCTGGAAGCAACAGCGGCGGCAGAAGAAGAGCTAGGCTTGTCTCTGGAGGCCCCGGCCATCGAGCAGGAAAGCGCCAGTAGCCGCAATCATCGGCTGATCTCCAGCCTGATTGGTGGTGCTCGCGGTTAATTCTGTCACTCGCCCAGCAACAAAAAAGGCCCAGAGGGCCTTTTTTGTTGCTCATAATTCCTCATTCCTCAACCAGTTGCTGGCAATGCTGGCAGAGTCCCTTCAGTTCCAGAAACTGCGGCGCCAACGCAAACCCCTGCTCAGCCACCTGAGAGCGCAGTAACTCCAGCAAGCTCGGAGCCATGGGCGCCTCTTGCACTTGCCCGCAACGCACACAAATCAGCAACTGACTGAAATGGTCACAGCCTCGCTGCGGACACACCACATATTTCTGAATCGATTGCAGATAGTGCGCCAAGCCCTGTTCGACCAGATAATCCAGCGCCCGGTAGACGGTAGGAGGCTGCCACTGAGTACCCTCAGCACGCAGGCGATCCAGTACCTCATAGGCACTCAGCGGTTTATCACTGCGCTGCAACAGCACCAGCACCAACTGCCGATTGGGGGTCATCTTGACAGCTACCTCATCCTGGCAGCAACGGTGGCTATGGGCCATAAGCTCCTCGATACGGGAATGTTACGCCCCCCAGCATACCGTATTTCTTTTCAGACGGGGATTGCTTGCCAAGATTGTTATGTTATAACGTTCACCCTGATTTGACGTTGAGGTTCATCCCTGAACATGACCAAACCCTCCCTGCTACTGACCGGCATAGTCACCCGCACCCTGATCGTCAGTCTGCTGATCACGCTGGTCTGGGCAGTCTTGCTGTGGGCCATGAGGTAATCATGCTGCGCTTTGAAAATCTGACACTGGGATACGGCCGCCATCCCGTAGTTCACCATCTCAACGGTCAGGTACCCGCCGGCAGCCTGCTGGCGGTGATTGGTCCCAATGGCGGCGGAAAATCGACCCTGCTCAAGGGGATACTCGGGCAATTACCCCCGCTGGATGGGCAGGTCAAACTAGCGGTGACCCATCAACAGATCGGCTATCTGCCGCAACTGAGCCGGATTGATCGCCAATTCCCGATCAGTGTCCGAGAGGTGGTGGCCATGGGATTGTGGCGGCACTGCGGTCTGTTCGGACGCCTGGCCCATCAGCAACGCATGAAAGTAGCCGGAGCCCTGGAGCGAGTCGGCCTCGAGGGCATGGCCGATGAGAATCTGGATGCACTCTCCGGCGGCCAACTGCAACGAGCCTTATTTGCCCGTCTCTGGCTACAGGATGCCGAACTCATGTTGCTGGATGAACCCTTCAGCGCCATCGACTCCCAAACTACCGAAGATCTGCTCGGTTTGCTGCGCGACTGGCAGGCGGAAGGCAAGACCATACTTGCCGTGCTGCATGATATGAATCAAGTCAGCCGCCACTTTCCGACCACCCTGCTACTGGCCCGGGAAGTCATCGCCTGGGGGCCGACCGAGCAGGTTGTCACCGCTGACAATCTGCATCGCGCCCAACACCAACGCACAGCGCCAGATCCTGCCGCCGCCGAATGTCATCGTCCCACGGAGCCTATTGCATGATCCACGAACTGCTCATCAGCCCCTTCAGTGAATTTCAGTTCATGCAACGGGCTCTGGCAGGCTGCCTGGCCCTCAGCCTGAGTGGTCCGCTGATCGGGGTCTTTCTCATGCTGCGCCGCATGAGTCTCACTGGTGATGCCATGTCTCACGCTATCCTGCCTGGGGCGGCTATCGGCTACCTGATTGCCGGTCTTTCGGTCGAGGCCATGACCATCGGCGGCCTGATCGCTGGCGGGATAGTCGTCCTACTTTCCGGTGCGGTTTCCCGTCTGACCCAGAGCGGTGAAGACAGCAGTCTGGCGGCGTTCTACCTGATCTCCATGGCATTAGGCGTGCTACTGATCTCGACCCATGGCAGCAGTGTCGATCTGCTGCACGTGCTGTTCGGCTCGGCTCTGGCGTTGAATGACAGCGCCCTCTGGTTGCTCGGCAGCATTACCAGCATCACCTTATTGGCAATGGCCTGGCTACTTCGCCCCTTGGTACTGGAATGCCTGGACCCAGACTATCTGGCAACCGTCAGTCGTGCCGGTAGCTGGGTCCATATGGCCTTCTTACTGCTGGCAGTCCTGAATCTGATTGCCGGTTTCCACGCGCTCGGGACCTTGATGGCGGTGGGGCTGATGATTCTACCCGGTGCTGCCATGCGCTACTGGAGTGCCAGCCTTGGTGGTCTGCTGGCCGGCGCCTGTGGCAGTGCGTTCGTCGCCTGCCTCAGTGGTTTGTTGCTCTCCTATCACCTGGGGTGGCCCACCAGCCCGACGATTATCCTGTGTCTGGGGCTGTTCTATTTTGCCTCGCTTCTGCTGGGTACCCGTGGCGGTCTGGTCTGGCGTCACATCCGTCTGCGACATCTGGAAGCCTGAGCCCAACCAGGCCCCGACACAATTCATAAGGAGTCATCATGGGACGATTGCGTAACATTTCCCGCCTCATTCTGCTGAGCGGCCTGCTGATAGCCCCCGTTTGCCACGCCGCACCTGTGCCGGTGACCGCAACCTTCAGCATCCTCGGCGATCTGGTGCACCAGGTAGGGGGAACTCATGTCGAGGTGACCACGCTGGTGGGCGCCGACGGCGATGCCCATGTCTACCAGCCGTCACCCCAGGCGGTGCGCATCCTGGCGCAATCCAAACTACTGGTCAGCAATGGCCTCGGTTTCGAAGGCTGGCTGGAGCGGTTACACGAGTCATCTGGATTCAAAGGCGAGGTGGTGGTGGCCAGTCAGGGCATCACGCCCCTGAACATGGCGACAGAAGAACAGGCGGTCGTTGAGCATGATTCGGCCACTGGAGTTGAGGGAGAAGAGCCGCATCAGCATGGCGCGTTCGATCCTCACGCCTGGAATGACCCAGTTAATGTTCTGATCTATATCGACAATATCACTCGCGGCCTGAGTCGGGTCGACCCTGAGCACCAGGCTGATTATGCAGCCAATGCCGCGGCCTACAAGATGCGTCTGCAGGCCATGGATGGAGCCTTCAAGGCCCGATTCGCTGCGCTGCCTGAATCCCGGCGCAAGGCCATCACCTCCCACGATGCCTTCGGCTATCTGGCTCACGCGTACCACCTGACACTGCTGGCCCCTCAAGGTCTAAGCACCGAGGCCGAACCTTCCGCCGCACAGGTTGCCATCTTGATTCGGCAGATCCGCCAGCAACATATCCCGGCCCTGTTTGTTGAAAATATCAGTGATCCGCGGCTGATGGAGCAAATCAGCCGGGAAACCAAGGTCACCATAGGCGGCAGGCTATACTCCGACGCGCTCTCCGGGCCGCAGGGCGAAGCCCCCGACTATCTGGCACTGCTGAATCATAACTTGAGCACCCTGCTCAAAGCTCTGGAACCCTGATAAGGTAACGGCGGCCAGCCGAACGCGGCGGATGGCCCTTTTTTCCGGAGCTCGCTATTGATGCGCTTGATGACTCGCAGATCCTCTCTGTCCCTTCAGCAACAATTGCTTGCGCTCTTGTTGCTGGGCAGTTCGCCAGCCATGGCGCACCCCCATAGCTGGATCGACATGACCAGCCAACTGCAAATTGATGGTCAAAAGCGGCTGGTTGGCCTGCATCTAAGCTGGGTGTTCGATGAGTTTTACAGCGCCACCATCCTGGATGATGCTAAGGCCAACGGTCATAGCGTCAACCAGGAGTTAACCCTGTTTGGCCAGGACACGCTGACCAATCTGGCCACCGAGAACTATCTCAATCGCATGACCCTCAACGGTCAAAAGGTTCACTTTGGCCCAGGCCGGGATGTACATACCCGCTGGCAAGAGGGACAAATCCGCCTCGATTACGACCTGCCTCTGGAGCCGCCCGTATCACTGGCAGGGAAACGGCTGCAATTCGCCATCTATGACTCCACTTACTATGTCGAGATGCTGCACCATCAGGTCGATGCCATTCAGTTACAGGGGGATGGAGCCAAGGATTGCCAGCGTCAGTTGGTGCCGCCCAATCCCACGGAGGAACAGCAGAGTTACGCCATCTCCCTCGATAAGACAGAGCAGGCCGATGACGGACTCGGCACCGCCTTCGCCGAACAGGTGATCGTCACCTGCTCCCCGCTCACCGCTACCGAGACCACACCATGATCACCAAACGCCTCCTTCCCTTGCTGTGTAGCGTATTGGGTCTGATGGCCATCGCCTTTGCCGGTCATTGGCTCTATAGCCACTGGGGCGTCATCACCTACCAGCTGATCCGCTGGCAAATGCAATTTCATCGCGAGCTGGGAACTTTGCTCCGCGCATCCGCCTCACTGAAGCCCACTCTTGTGATCAGCCTAATCGGCGCCAGCTTCGCCTATGGCGTGTTCCATGCGGCGGGTCCTGGACATGGCAAGATGGTGATCGCCACCTATCTGGCCACCCAACCCAGCCGACTGAGACAGGCGATGCAGCTGTCGATCGGCGCCGCGCTGTTGCAAGCCTTGGTAGCCATTGCACTGATCGGCGTTGCCGGCTGGCTATTTGGTATGACAGCGCGCCAAGCCCAGGGAATGGGGGTCTGGCTGGATCGGGGCAGTTTCTTGCTCGTCGCCCTGATGGGATTGTTCCTTGCCCTGCGGGCGTTGCGGCAGGGGTGGCGACTGTATCGACAGACCCATCATCACGTCATACCGCTGCAGATCCGATCGATCATCACCCCATTACGCCCGCTCGCTATCCGCTCACGTCGTGCAACCGCACGGCAGGAACTCATAGGGGTTCGACATCCGGACACCGTCATGGAAGCCATACCCTGTGGTTGTGGGCACAGCCATGTCCCGGACCATGAATCCCTGAATCAGGCTAACGATTGGCGCAGCCGGTTGGCCATACTCTGCTCCATGGGATTGCGCCCCTGTAGCGGAGCCTTGCTAGTTCTGGTGCTGGCACGGGTCATGGAGCATTTTTGGCTAGGGGTGATTGCCACGCTGGCGATGGCCTGCGGGACGGCATTGACGGTTTCGACTCTGGCCATCTTGAGTCAACGAGCCCGACATCTGGCCTGGCGTCTGCTGCAACGGCCCGATCACAACCGCTATCGCCTACAACAAATGGGCCATGGGGTGGCTCTGCTGGGTGGAATTGTACTCTTGTTATTGGGCCTGACCCTGATGAGTGCCCCCAGCTCCCTCCTATTACCTCGCTAACCGACAGGCTAATCCTCGTAGGAGCGCTGCTGCTGGACAAACTGGATCGGGCAATCCCCCACCAGATTAATGGCCGCCTCGGCAACCTGCTCATCGGTAAAGCTGACCCGGCAACCCTTGGCATCGGTGAGAGGATGCAGGTTTTCATCCGGCCCACGGAAATCGACCACCCATTCCATGCTCAACCGATCAAACAGCACCACAGCCTCTTGCCAGGGCCGGGATTGGTGCAGAGTTTTGAGTTCTTCAAGTGTCATATTGTTGCCCTCTGGCCTGTTGCGAGATGAGCAGACGGCACGGGTCTGCAGCTATGGATGACCAGGATCTGTCATCGATATCATTTCCACCTTACCTCAGCCTCCCGGGAGAATGAAACTTTTGTGTAACAAGCTTGTGAGGTCCAGAAAATAAAAATGGCGCCATCAGGCGCCATTTTGTGCTCTGCCGCTGCGACTAGGGGCACGCGGCTGTCGGGGCGTAGCTACCCGCATCGCTTACCGCATAGAGAATGCCCCGTAGATTTCCCGTGACCGTGTTGCCACACAGCTTCTTCTGCGGACCATCCTGAATATTGAAACCCAGAGCCTGATTATCGGCCACATCATTGCCCCAGGCCAGATTACCGATCCCATACCCATCCATGTCGCTGCCGAAGCGGAAGCCAGAGCCGGCATTACCGTACACAGTGTTGTCATAAAACAGGTTACCGTTGCCTGCGGAGTTGAACCCGGCCGAGTTCGGATCACGCTGCCCAGTGCAGTTGTTGGCATAGACACGGTTGTTGGTTGAACCTTCCTTGATATCCACACACTCATTACCCTGAGTGTTGAAGGTATTGTGGTGGATGCGGTTGTTGCTGGACTGATCCGGCTCTGCCGTCGGGTTCTTACCATCCGCCCATTGCTTGAACGAGGTGCCGATGTAGATCGCCTCGCCGTTCTTCTTGCCAGCCTTGAATTTGAAATCATGGACACCGCAGTTTTCAAAGGTCGAATAGGCGACTTCCGAGGACTGCACGAAGTAGCGGAAACGCATACATTCACCGCCAGCATTGCGGAAGTTCACGCGACGAATGGAGATCCCCTTGATGCCCGCAGGGTCGGTATCGTTGTGTACAAACAACAATTTTTCCCGATAGCTATCGATCAGAGATGGGTCGCCGACCAAACCATCCAGAGTCACATCCCGCAACTGGATGTAGCTGTGACGGATCTGGAACATGCGATCACTGCTCCCGGAACCCTGAATGACAATCGGGTCAACCTGACCGGAAGCATCGGCAAAGGAGGGGGTCACGGCCCCGACAATCTGAATGGGTGCAGCTTCGGTGCCGCTACGAACCGTGGCGACATCTTGCAGATAAACGCCAGACAGCAAGACGACTTTGTCACCCGGCTGCGCGAGTTCCAGAGCCTGATTGATGGTTGCCATCGGAGTATTACGTGAATTACCGCTGTTGGCATCGCTGCCGGTGGGGCTGACATAAATATTGGTGGCATGGGCGGCGCATACGCCGAGTCCCAGTACCAAAGTACAGAGAGTGGTTTTCATCATTTCTTCCTCGAGCTTTTCAAGGCAATTACACACCGCAGACACCCCATCGGGTAAGCGGCAAGGGTGAGCCCATTTAAGGGCTCGTTAAGGTCCGAGTCGAAAGCATCAACATTCGAAACCAAGCAAATGATGAACGAAAGTTTCGAATTAATAAATAATCTTTTTAATGAAAGTTATTTCCCCATAAGATGCCTGCTGTTTATTTGTTCACCTCTGGTGCAGTTCGTTGACAATTTCGTTGCATTTCGCATGTTAAAACGCATAAAAAAGCCCGGCGCTAGGCCGGGCAATCAGGACTTCGACTCATCACCATCACTCAAGGAGTAATGGCTTTACACACTTACTCACCCGTAGCCACAGCCATAACCCCAGCTTGGTTCGGTTTGAGAACCGCATACAGGATACCGGTGACGGCGGTACCCGCAGCAATCGCCAACAGATAGAGGAACACATGGTTGATGGCATTCGGGATCAACATGACAAACAGACCACCGTGGGGGGCCATCAGGGTACAACCCAGCAGCATGGAGAGCGCACCGGTCACGGCACCGCCCAGCATGGTGGAGGGAATGACACGCATCGGATCACGAGCCGCGAACGGAATAGCCCCCTCGGAGATGAAGCACAGGCCCAGCACGAAAGAGGCTTTACCCGCTTCACGCTCCGGCTCGCTGAACTTGTTACGAGCCAGGAAGGTCGCCAGACCCATCCCCAGCGCAGGCACCATACCGGAAGCCATGACGGCCGCCATCGGCGCATAGGTTTGTGAAGCCAGCAGACCGACACCGAAAGTGTATGCCGCCTTGTTGACCGGGCCACCCAGGTCAAAGCACATCATGGCACCGATGATGATCCCCAGCAGCACGGCGTTGGCTGAGCCCATTTCTTTCAGGAATGCGGTCAGACTCGTCATGACCGAGGCCACAGGACCACCGACCACGTAGATCATGACCAGACCAGTGACCAAAGAAGCTACCAATGGAATAATCAGAATCGGTTTGAGCGCCTCCATGGTCTGCGGCAATTTGACGTTATCAGCAACCCATTTGGCCGTGTAACCAGCCAGGAAGCCGGCCACTATACCACCGAGGAAACCAGCACCCAGCGAACTGGCCAGCATACCGCCGATGAGACCCGGAGCCAGACCGGGACGGTCGGCGATCGAGAAAGCGATATAGCCCGCCAAAACCGGCACCATCAAGGCAAACGCCGAGGCTCCACCGATCTTCATCAGGGCCGCAGCGAGCGTACCTTCGACCTTGAATGCTTCAATCCCGAACACAAACGAGAGGGCAATACACAGACCACCCGCCACCACGATAGGCAGCATGTGGGACACACCTGTCATCAGGTGTTTGTAGATACCCGGAAGTTCCGCTTTGCCACTGCTCTTGTCGCTGGAGGAAGACTTGCTACCGGACCAGATCTGGGCTTCGGAAAATGCCTTATCCATCTCCTGGGCGGTCTTTTTCAAAGCGGCACCAGTACTGGTCTTGTAGAGCTTTTTACCGTTGAAGCGTGACAGATCCACTTCAATATCGGCGGCGATGATGACCAGATCGGCGGCGGCAATCTCTTCGTCCGTCAGGGCATTCTTGGCCCCGACCGATCCACGAGTCTCCACCTTGACCCAGTGCCCACGCTTCTTGGCTTCACCCTCAATGGCTTCAGCAGCCATAAAGGTATGGGCCACGCCGGTCGGACAGGCCGTAATTGCCACAATACGCTTCATACTCATAGCAGTTTCCTTGCTTGGCGCTTGATGTGTGTAGGGAGCGGCGGCTTGTTCTGCCGTCTGTAAAAATTGTTTGGTATCGGGCAAAGCGGCCGTCACCGCGGCCTGATACAGGCGCTTGCCGTTGAAGCGGGCCAAATCGACACCTTCACCGGCGACCACCACCAGATCGGCGGCAGCAATTTCTTCCTGAGTCAGCACACGAGGCTCACTCAGCTGGTTGTGACACTCGACAATCGCCGACCAGCCTAGCTCGGCGCTGGCTTTTTCCAGCAACCCGGCAGCTATGATGCTGTTGGCAATCCCGCTTGGACAGGCAGTTACAATGACAATGTTCATCAGGAAAACCTCAACTGAGTTGCTGAACTTCGATGCTCGCCATCAGGTCGGCAAGCTGTTGCGGATCGGCGATCCCAACCCCAATTTGCGTCACGGCCAGGGCCGATACGGCCGAAGCCAGACGCAGAATTTGTTCCATCGGCCAGTACTGGCTCAACCCCCAGGCCAGACCGGCGACCATGGAATCTCCAGCACCGACCGTGCTGACCACGCTCATACGCGGTGGTTTGGCCTGCCACCAGCTGTTCCCGGCACGCCACAGCACGCCATCCGCGCCACGGGAAACCACCACATGGGGGATGGCATAACGGGCTTGCAGAGACTCAGATGCAGCCATAAGAGCCTCAAGGCTCTCCAGTGGATGCCCCGCCCAATCGGCAAGTTCATGTTCATTCGGCTTGATGAGGAACGGCTTGGCCGTCAACCCCTCTGCCAAGGCGGCACCACTGCTATCAAACAGTACCTTCTTACCCTGCTCGGCCAGCAAATTCAGCCACTGGCTCAATCGCACCGGCGTGACACCGCGCGGCAGACTCCCGGCAACGACCACATATTCAATCTCGGGAAGCACTTCCTGCAGGCGATGCTCAAAGCGCAGCAACTCACTTTCCGAAACCTCGACGCCGGGAAAGTTCAGATCGGTAACCCGACCACTGGTTTCCACCATTTTGACGTTAATGCGCGTGGCACCCGGTACCACCATGAAGTGATCGTCAAACCCGCACTCATGAAACAACTCATGAAATGGCGCCTGATTCTCCTGACCAAGAAAGCCGGAAACCAACACCTTGGCGCCCAGATCCTTGAGTACGCGGGCGACATTGATGCCCTTACCCGCCGGATGCAGATGGCCGGAACGCACCAGATTCACTTCACCGACCTGCATCTGCTCCAGATGTCCGGTCAAATCCAGTGCCGGATTCAGCGTCAGGGTTAAAATAGGTTGTGTCATCTTGCTACTCATTCCCCTGCGCCCTCACCCAGGCCATCGGCGATCGCCTGGCCGATGCGTTGTAACGCCACCGGTGCATCCTGGCCTTGAGCGGTGAAGTGCAGGCGATGACCCTGACGAACACCGAGACTGACCAGCTTCATCAAACTCTTGGCATTCACCGGCTTGCTGTCGCCATCCAGATTGGCAACCCAAATCTGGCTTTCAAATTCTTTGACCGTCTTCACCAGCATGGCGCTCGGACGAGCATGCAAGCCATGGGGGTTGACTATGGTATAGGTCGCTTCCAGCCCCTCGCGCGGCGCCTCGGTCAGCAGCTTGACCACCTCGGCACCAGCCGCAGGCCATAAACTAGCGACCTTCTGCTCGCTGATAAGCGCAATCAGACGCTCCAGAACCGGCTGGTGTTGGCCATCCCGGGCAGCAATCAGGACCAGCCCCTGCACCGCCAGGCCATCTTGTGTAAAGGGGGTGGCGGCACGGACAAAAGCCACGCCGGTCCGCAGCACATCCTCGGCCACCCGCGCCAACCAGAGTCCTTGACCCAAAGGATTGGCCGGAGTCGCCAGTGCGGCATTCACGGCCATGGGAGTCAAGGCACCGGCATTGCGCAGCACACCAGCAGCAGCAGCCTGCAATGCCAGAACATCCGGTGCCGGGAAGTCCAGCAGCAGGGTACTGTCATCCAGCAACAGCGGTTGACTGAGTTGTTCGCCATTCAGCAGTGCCGTCAATTCGGCGGCTGATTGCACCCCCGGCAGGCGAGCTGCGACTTCATCGTCGGACAACACTCGGGTCAGCTGACGCAAAATGCCCAGATGTTCATCGGACTTGGCCGCGATACCGATCACCACATAGGCTTTCTGACCATCGGCCCACTCCACGCCTTCGCGAAAATGCAGGACCTTGACCCCGGTCTGTCGCACCAGATCCCGAGTATCCGTGGTGCCGTGGGGGATGGCGATCCCGCTCCCCAGGTAGGTCGCGGTCTGGGCCTCACGGCGTAACATCCCCTCGACGTACCCTGCGGCAACCAGACCGGCATCCGCCAAACGAGCCGCAACCTGACGGATCGCCTCGCTCTTGTCGGCCGCTGCGGCTCCGAGTTGTACATCATCAATTTTCAGCGTCAGCATGGTGGTTACCTCATGTCTACATTTCAAACGACTCAATTAGGTATAGTGGCTTGCATGGCACCTATCCAGTCGCTACCTTGTGGAGAGCTGATTAATCGGTTCACATCACAGATTAATCGTTTCAGCTACAATGCTGGATCGTTTCAGTGATATATTCAAGCTCGCACGAACGAACAGTTTTCCGTAATATGACGCAGAGCACACTTGCTGCACAAAAAACCAGCGCATCAGGAGAATTTTCCATGAAACTCGAAGAAGTGGCCCGTCTGGCCGGTGTCTCCCGCACCACCGCCAGCTATGTGATCAACGGTAAAGCGGAACAGCACCGGATCAGCGCCAAGACTCAGGAACGGGTTATGGCCGTAGTTAGGGAGCACAACTACCGCCCGGATCAGGCTGCTACCGCCCTGCGCCTTGGCAGCAGCCGCCTGATTGGTTTCATCCTGCCGGATCTGGAAAACCAGAGTTATGCTCGTCTAGCCAAGCTGCTGGAGGCGGGGGCCCGGGCAGAAGGTTTCCAGCTGATCATCACCTGCTCCGATGACAATCCAGAGACCGAGAAGGCTCTGGCCGAGATGCTGGTGGCTCGACGCATCGATGCCCTGCTGGTGTCCAGTGTGCTGGAGCCCGATAACCGCTTCTACCGCGATCTACAGGCTAAAGGGGTGGCGATCATTGCCATCGACCGCGCCATGGATGATGACTACTTCGCCTCGGTGATCAGCGAAGACATGCAAGGCGCCATTCGCCTGACCGATTCCTTGCTGGCGACACAACCGCAGAGCATAGGCCTCATCGGCGCCGTCCCCGATATCGCCATCTCGCAACAACGGGAGCTGGGATTCCGCAAAGCCATCAGCTACTCGGCCCCGCAACTGGCCCCCCAGACCCAGTATGGCGACCATTTCAGCCGCGAAGTCGGTGCGGCCCTGTGCGCCAACTGGATCAAAGCCGGACGGGTGCCACAAGCGATCCTCACCACCTCCTATGTGCTACTGGAAGGCGTGCTGGATGAGCTGGTCCAGCATCCCGAGCTGCTGGCGGTCACCCGTCTGGCGACCTTCGGTGACAATCGACTGCTGGATTTCCTGCCGGTACGGGTCAACGCCCTGCCGCAACAATTTCCGCTGATTGCCGAAAAGGCGCTGACCCTGACCCTCAGTGCCATTAATGACCAATACAAGCCCGGCATCCATGTGATTCCCCGGGTACTGAAAGTCCGCGCCAACGACTGACGATGACCGACGCCGGAGCTGACTGTCGGCTCCGGCCTGCCACTGCGCCTCCGGGAGCAGAGGAACATACTGGAGTAAAATATGAAGATTGCCTTGGCATCTGACCACGCTGGTTTTGCCTTGAAACAAGAGATCCAGGCCCTACTGGAGGCCCAGGGCCACGAGACCCTGGATTTTGGCGCCTATGACGAGAATGCCTGCGACTTGCCGGATAGTGTCTATCCTGCCGCACAGGCGGTGAGTAAAGGATTGGTGGATCGCGGCATCTTTGTCGATGGCGTCGGTTATGGCAGCGCCATGATTGCCAACAAGCTGCATGGCGTCTATGCCGCCGTCTGCCAGGACCCGCTGTGCGCGGAGCTGGCCCGCTCCCACTCCGACACCAATGTGCTGTGTCTGGGCGGCAAGATCATAGGTTCAGTCCTGGCACTGGAAATCGTCCGGGTCTGGATGCGCACCGAGCCGCTGAGCGATGAGAAATATCGTCGCCGCGTCGCCAAGGTGGTGGCCATCAATGACCAGAATCTCAAACCACTGATCTGAATCCAGCCCACCTCTCGACCCGCTGATCAACCCGCCCCTGGTGCAAGGGGTGGGATTTGATAAGCAACCATTACGCCCCCCCTTGTTCGTCCCCCCCCTTTTTTGACGACGGCGTGCAGCGCGCAAATTTCGCCGTCCGCGCTCACCCCTGCCCCCTTTGCTCCTGATGGCCTGCAACCAGAAACACCAAGAAAACGCTCTCAAACCTCTTGCGATCCAGCACGAATTT
The DNA here is from genome assembly GCA_963677375.2 of Aeromonadaceae bacterium. Classification (GTDB taxonomy): domain Bacteria; phylum Pseudomonadota; class Gammaproteobacteria; order Enterobacterales; family Aeromonadaceae; genus Pseudaeromonas. The sequence continues at coordinate 68,805 of CAXXIF010000017.1, read as the reverse complement.
CAGCCAGTTTGCAGGCGATATTTATGGCTGCTGACTCACAGAAGCATCATTCGAGCCTTGTTGTTCCAACCACAAGTTCCTAGGGTACAACCACAAGCTGAAACGATTAATCAGCTCACAAACAACCTCAAAGGAGCACCTGTCATGTTAAAACCACTCTCTGCTGCCATCCTGTTTGCCGTCGGTTCTTTCTCCATTCAGGCCGCCGAATTTGTATTGAGCGACGCCACGACCGGCAGTGATGTCGGGAACTGGAAAGTCAGCAGCAACTCGCTCGGCATCCAGAGCAAGACCCCCTTTACGCTGGAAAAACGTCGTCTGCATGGCGGCAAGCAAGAGGGCGTAGACATTCTGCTGATCAACAACGGCGTCATGGAAATTACCCTAGTGCCAACCCGCGGCATGGGTATCTACCAGGTGACCAGTGGCGACCTGCGTCTGGGCTGGGATTCCCCGGTCAAGGAGATCGTCAACCCGGCGAATATTGATCTGGAAAGCCGCAACGGCCTGGGCTGGCTGGATGGTTTTAACGAGATGATGGTGCGCTGTGGCTATGAATGGACCGGGCACCCCGGCGTGGATGACAACGGTCAGCTGCTGAGTCTGCACGGCCGCGCCCAAAACACCCCGGCCTCCACCGTCAAGGTGACCATTGACGAGCAGCCACCCTACACCCTCCATATTCGCGGCCAGGTGGCCGAGCGTACCTTCAAGAAGACCAATCTGGTCACCTGGACCGAGTTGAGTGTCGAACCCGGCAGCAACCGTTTCGAGATCCATGACGAGCTGACCAACCTGGCCGATTATGAAGATGAGTACCAGATCATCTATCACAGCAACTTCGGCACACCGCTGCTGGAAGAGGGTTCGGTCTTTACCGCAGCCGCCAGCGAGATCTCGCCCTTTAATGACTACGCCAAGGCGGGTCTCAAGGATTGGCAAACCTACCTGGCGCCGACCAAGGGCTATGACGAGATGGTGTTCAACCTGAAGCCGAAGGCCGATGCCGAGGGCAATACCCTGGCGGTGCTGCACAATAAGTCCGGCGACATGGGCGTCGCGGTCGGTTACAACGTCAAGCAACTGCCGGTTCTGACCCTGTGGAAGAATACCGACACCAAGCAACAGGGTTATGTCACCGGTATCGAGCCGGGCACCAGCTACGCCTACAACACCAAATACCAGCGTCCTCTGGGTCTGGTGCCGAAGCTGCAACCGGGACAGAGCCAACGCTTCGACCTGAGCTACACCCTGTTGCGCAACAAGGCCGATACTGAGCAGGCGCTGGCTCAGGTGGCCAAGATCCAGGGCAAGGAGCCGGTCAAGCTGGTCAACAAACCGCTGGTCGACCTCAACAAGAAATAATAGGGCTACCCACACCAACACAGAGACCCGCCGGGCAATGCTGATCAGATAAGGCGGGGGTGTTTCCATTGAGCCAACCGTTGGCGGCAAGGATGCCGCCATCGAGCCCCCACGGATGGGTTCATGGCGTGTTGGCGAAAGGGAATTCCCCTGCATTTTTTTTCGGTGAACAACATTGGCCCACCGGGGCCTCTGTATCGAGAAACTCTATGGACAAATCCACATACCTTCCTGTTTCTGCTAGACTTTTTGGTAATCACCCACCGGGGAGTCATTCTGTCATGCCGCTTTCGCATACCCAGAGCCATCAACTGCAACACGGTTATTACCAGATCGAACGTCTGGGCACACTATTGCGTCTGACGATCGCCGAAGGCATCAATCGGGAGCTGGTGCTGCAATACCAGACGGACGTCGCTCGCCATGTGGAAGCCTTGCGCGGCCAGCTATGGGGGGTACATCTGATCATAGCTGGCGATGTGCTGATGACGCCGGAGGCCGCCGAAGCCTTGATTGGTATTACCCGTAGTCATCAGCCACTGGGACGCTGCGGCACAGCCATCGAACTACGCAACACCTCAGTGAGTGGCCTACTCAAAGCCTTTTGGGGCAATATCTACCAGGCATCCGGCATCCCTTATGCCTTCTTCGAGAGCAGTGCTGAAGCCGAGCTGTGGCTACATGAGCAGATCGCTATCGCGCAGGCCAACCGTCAGAACATAGAGTCGCTTTAGCTGCACAGCCCCATCAGGTGCTTGGCAAAGTCGCGAGTGGCAACGATATCCAGCGAGCCATCGGCCCGCTTGGTGGTGCGCAGATACTGGTAGAGCGCGACCAGCAGCTTGAGTGCCTTTTCGTTGGAGAGTGGTGTGCCAGGGTCCAGCTGTTCCAACGCCAGCATCAACGCCTCTTCCAGGGCACTCATGTCGACCACTTCGGCCTGGCGATACTGAAAGCCGTGGCCGGTGGCCAGCCACTCCAGCGAACAGTTGGCCTGACGGGCAATCTGATTGGCCCGGGACAGGGTCGGTTCACTGCCATTGAGGTACTTGCGGATCATCGCCTCGGAGAGGCCAACCCGCCGGGAGAACGCCGAGACACTCTCACCAGCAATCAGCTGCCGCAATCGCTCGGCAAAACTGGTTTCTGGTTCTGATGGGCAACCTGACATTGGATTCTCCCTGACTCATATCGAAAAATTCGTACTTTAGTATTGCAAGCTCGCACCAAGGTACGAGATTATGCGGACCGCGCTAGTTTAGCAAATTCATCATCGAGGAGAGGATTATGTCTGACGCATTTGTGCTGCAACGGGTACTGCCCAGTAGCAGTCGTCTGGTATTCGGTTGCATGGGGCTCGGTGGCAGCTGGGATGCCCAAGCCGTCACCGAAACCCATATTGCGCATGCCCAGGCAGCCGTCGAAGCGGCGCTGGAGATTGGCATCACCCTGTTTGACCATGCCGATATCTACACCTTGGGCAAGGCAGAACAGGTATTCGGCACTCTGCTCAAACGGGACCCGTCGCTGCGCGATCGCATCCTGTTGCAATCCAAGTGTGGCATCCGCTTCGGTGACGACCTCGGCCCCAAACGTTACGACCTCTCCCGTGACTACATACTACAAAGTGTGGATGGCATCCTCGCCCGTCTCGGTGTCGACCATCTGGATACCCTGCTGCTGCATCGCCCGGACCCCCTGATGGACCCGGCCGAAGTCGCCGAAGCCTGGCTGCGCCTCAAGCAGAGCGGCAAGGTGCGCTATCTCGGGGTTTCTAACATGCACAGCGGCCAGATGGCTCTGTTGCAGAGCTATCTACCGGAGCCTCTGGTCGCCAACCAGTTGGAGATGAGCCTGTTGAAACACGACTGGATCGACAATGGTACCTGCTTCAATGACGATCAGGGCAAGGGCGCCCGCGCCTGGGGCGACACGCTCGAATACTGCCGTCAACACCAGGTGCAGATCCAGGCCTGGGGCTCGCTCGGCAAGGGTTGGTTTGGCGGCGCCGCACCTCAGGATGCACCGGCTGCCGTCCATGCCACCGCCACCCTGGTGCAGCAGTTGGCACACCAGTACGGCGTAGCAACCGAGAGCATAGTGCTGGCCTGGCTGATGCAGCATCCGGCGGCGATCCAACCTGTGATTGGCACCAGCCATCCGGATCGGATTCGCGCCTGTGGCGATGCCGAACGCACCCAACTCAGTCGCGGCGACTGGTATCAACTGTATGTGACCATGCGCGGACGTGAACTGCCATGAGACTCGATCATCCTATTCTGCACGCACTCGTTACCCCCCTGCTGGATAACCAACAGGCGTTCGAGGCCCCGGTGGCTGTAGCCATCTGCGACAGTCACGGTGAGCTGCTCTATTTCCTGCGCATGCCGGGCGTTGGTCTGCACAGTGGCGTTCTGGCCCAGAACAAGGCCTATACCGCGGCGCGGGATCGGCAAGCCACCCGGGATCTGGGTAACTGGAGCCGGGAGTCCGGCCGGATGCTGCCCTACTGGAGCGACCCCAGATTCACCGGTTTTGGCGGTGGCATTCCGCTCTGGCACCAGGAGGAAGTGGTGCTGGCAGTCGGGATCAGCGGCCTGAGCGAGGAGGAGGATCACCTGCTGGCTCGCGAGCTGGTTACCGCCCTGAGACACCACCTGACCCAGACCACGGAAGAAACTAGCCATGGAATATCGTGATTTCGGAACCAGCGGACTGAGGGTCTCGATTCTGGGGTTGGGAGCCGGACAGATTGGCGATGGTCGCATCTCCGAAACCGACGTCGGTTACTTGTTGGCTTTTGCCGTCGATCAGGGCATTACGTTGCTGGATACCGCCCGGGGCTATGGTCTTTCTGAGGAACGAATAGGTCGCCATTTGAGCCATAAACGACAGCAACTGGTGCTCTCCACCAAACTAGGCTACGACATGGCAGGCCACGCCGACTGGAGTGCCAACTGTATCACGGCTGGTGTCGAGGCCGCCCTGCAACGGCTACAGACTGACTATCTGGATATTGTCCATCTGCACTCCTGCTCCCTAGATGTCTTGCAGCAAGGCGATGCCATCTCGGCGTTGCAAGCGGCGCAACAGGCTGGAAAAGTGAGAGTCATGGCCTATTCCGGTGAAAACGAAGCGTTGGACTGGGCAGTAAATTCCGGTCTGTTCGGCAGTGTCGAGCATTCGCTAAGCCTGTGCGATCAACGAGTCATCCAGCAGACCTTGCCCCGCGCCAGCGCCGCCGGACTCGGGGTGATCGCCAAGCGTCCGGTCGCCAACGCGCCCTGGCGTTTTGCCGCTTGCCCGGTTGGGGAATATGCCGAAGAGTACTGGTGGCGCTGGGATACCATGCGCCAGCGAGATCCGGATCTGTTGCCACCGGGCCTGGAGTGGCAAGAGCTGGCCCTGCGTTTCAGCGCCTATACCCCGGGCGTCAGCAGCATCATAGTCGGCACCGCCAACCCAGCTCACCTGCAACACAACATAAACCTACTGAACGGCCCCCTGCCCGATGACGAGTACCGGTGCCTGCGCGAAACCTTCCACCGCCAAGATCCGGGCTGGTGGGTCGGGCAAGTCTGAAACCCTGACGCTTACGGACACAAAAAAGCCCCGCCGTGGGAACACGGCGGGGCTTTGTGCATCTCCAGATCTCAGTAACTAGCGGTATTCACCCGCCTCTATGATGGTGCGCAGGGCATTCTTGCTCTGCAACATCGGGAAGCTGATGGCCTGATCCGGTTCGGCAAATTGCAAGGTTCCCAGTGTCGTCCGGTAATTGGCGCGCACCGGGGTCACAGTCGCGGCCACACCATTCACTGTCACACTGTTATTGCTTCGGTCGTGCACAACCACCAGCGTGGCGCCATTACTGATCGGGTGTGTCATCCCGATCTTGCTGCTGTCATTGGCGGTCAACTCCATAGCCAGATTCAAGCTGGTATCAAGACCGGTCGCCTGAAGAGTGTAGGTGTCCATCTGACCCACCCGGCTGAAATTGATTGTCAGGGTGGCACCTGCCCCGAACGGCAGCACGGCATCAAATTGGCTCCAACTGCTGGGCACGGCCGGATTCAGGTTCAAGGTGCCGGTGATCAGGTTCGGGCGGAAGCCCACATAATCCTGGTAGCCATTGCGGTTGTACTCCGCCACCGACCAAGCCTGGGTGTAGGTGCCTCCGCCCGTGGTGACCTTGCCATCCTGGTTCGGAAACGCATCCAGCACCTCACTCATGGTGCCGCGATAGCCGAGATTCAGGATCTGATCCCCCAGGTTTTTACTCAGTTGGTAGGCCAGATCGTTTTCCCCGAAGCGCGTCAGGCTGGTGACGGTGAAACCGGCATTCCAACCCCAGATGGTGCCATTGTGGTAAGCCGCATCCTTGGCATATTCACTGCGGCCATCATGGTACGGATGAAAGTACTCATGGTGCTGTGACAGCGAGGTGATCCCCCAGGGGAATAACAACTCGGAGACGGCGTTATGGGTCACCCGTGCGCCAATCGCATCGTCGATCAGATCGCCATCCAGCGGCACGCTGATCGCCATCAGCTGGTTCGGCCGCACCTTGGTATCCGCCGAACCATCGCTGCGTAACCGGTCGGCCATGATGTTGGCATCAGCATTCCAGAACTTGGCGATAAACGAGGTGCGCGCCTGATTCTGCAGCGTGCGCCAGCGCGTGGCGTCTGCCGTGGCGCCGGTCATGTCCGCCAGCTCGGCGGCCACTTGCAGCGAGTTGATCCACAGTGCCTGAATATCGACCGCCCGGCTTCCGCGAGCCGACCAGGGCAGATCACCATCGATACGGGCATCCATCCAGGTATCCGCATCGTCATGGGTCAGCAGGCCATCGGCATCGACATAGTTGGTCAGGGCGCCTTCCAGGTAGGTTTTCACCGTGGGATAGATGCTGGCGGCATAGGCGGTATCGCCGGTGTAGCGCAAATACTCGCCGATTTCCCGCACCATCCAGGGAGTACCATCCGTGGTGTTGTAGATGATGTTATCCAGGCTGGTCACCCGATTGGGTACCCGACCATAGTCAGTGCTGGTTGTGCTGGTATTTTGCAGTTTGGCAAAGCTGTTGATGATCGCTTTGGCCTCGGTGAAATCACCATTGACCAGGGTGATTCCTGGCAGCGAGATAAAGGTATCGCGGCCCCAGTTATCCTTGAACCAGGACAAGCCCGCCCAGATACCGTCGCCAAACTCTGTGGTCACCAGTTGATAACCGGCCAACTTGGCCCACAGCAGGGCGCGGTTATAGTCGGTGTCACTGGTCCACAGGAAGCTGTTGGTCAGGCGATCATAAACCGTCTGCTGGTGCAGCAAGCGGGCATTGTCGGCCACCAGAGTCCCGGCGGCAGTCGCTGCTTCGTCGGCATTGAAGCCGAAGGCGACATAAACCGTCACATCACTCACCGCGTTCTGCGTGGTCAACAGCGGCTTGACGTTGGCACCATCGAGCTGCACCAGGCTGCCCAGTTGTGGCATCTCGGCCAGTGTGGCTTCTTTGAAGCTCACCGGTTGATCGGCGGCAATAGCCACAAAGGCGGGCGTATCGGCGCTGCGCAGGCTCTCGGCCACCGCATACACCACCACCCCTTGGTCGCTGCGCTCAACCGTGCTGCCTTTGAGCTTCAGGTTCAGTTGCGGCACTATGCCGAGCTTCGCCGCCTTGTCACTGTGGACATGCAACGCCACAGCCCGGTGCCCCGCCAGCAGACTCAAATCATCGAGGCTGCCATTGCTGTATGCGGTCTGGCTGCCATAAGGCTGGATCAGACTGCGAACGGCCGTGGTGCGATCATTGATGCTGCCATCGACCAACGAGGCAAAGGTACCCATGATCCAGCCACTCTTCAGATGGTACTTGCCGCCCCCGGAGAAGACTCCGGTCTGCCCTTCGTAGTACCCATCCAGATTATCGCCAAACACATAGTTCATCGGCTGGGTATCTGTGATCGCCATGGTGCTGAACAGAACATCCGGCTCCGGGATGACGCGGCCGCGACCCGTCAGGGTCACGCTGGCCGGGGTATTGCCGCTCAGGCTCAGATCGAGCAGCGGACGATCCGGGATCACATCGCTATTATCCCCGCCTTGGGTCACGGTCAGCGGATGCTCCTGGCTGGTGTCTTCCGGCACCACGAAGGTGAAGGTATAGAGCCCGGCTTCCGTAATCGCCAATTGCAGGTTGTTTCCCATGCCGGTATGGGATGCCAATCCCTGTGCCTTACCCAGCGTGACTGCCGTCAGGCCGCTGGTGCTGCCGGTGAAGGCAAATGGTTCCGACCAATTGGCATCCCCCAGCTTGAATTCATGGGTACCGACACTCAGGTTCAACACGGCGGTATAGGTTCTATCGCCCTGATAGATCAGTTGATCCGTCGTTCCCCAGCTATTGAAGCTGCCACGGACATAGAGGTTGGTATCGTAGGGCGGCGCATCCAGGGTCACCGTCAGTGCATGGGGATCGGCGGTATTCTCCGGCACGAAGAACGAAAAGTGGTAATACCCGGCCTGAGAGACCACCAGCCGCATGTCATTGCCCATGCCGGAGGCATGGACCAGAGGCAACGGGCTCTCCAGCGTGACTTGGGTGGCATTGCTGCTATCCCCGGAGAAGGTCCAGTCGGCGCTCCACTCCGCGTCTGAAATCTTGAAGGTATAGGTATCGGCCGCCAGATAGGTGCTAGCCTCGTAGCGGCGTTGGCCTTTATAGACCAGAGCCGAACTGGTGTCCCAGTTATTAAAGCTGCCGCGCAGATACAGGGCCGTATCATAGGGCGCGGTATCGTCGGGGGTTGGTGTCGGCTGGTTAGAGCCATCGCTGTTAGAGTTACAACCGCCCAAGAGGGCGGCACAGGCGAGTAGAGGTATCCACGCCTTGAGCCATTTCATTCCGAACATGGTGGGTAGTCCTTCACGTTATACAGTTATTCCCGCTCCTGGTTGACAAAAAAGCGGCCACATCCCTGTGGCCGCCAGGTTCTTCGAAACAGGGCAACTATGATCCGCCTGGCTAGGGGGCCAGGGGCAGGATGCGCAACCCGGCAATATCGGCACTGTTCATGGCCCCACTGCTGCCGCCATTGCCGCCGAAGGTGGCGTTATGGGCCAGGTAACTCATGTTGAGGAAGTCCGACAGTTCCACCTGATAGCTACCCGGTTGCAGGGTGACCTCCAGCGGCGTGGAGTACACCCAGGGGCGCTTGCCGTCCACACTGCGGGCGTGGGGCATCTGCACGATACCGGCATCCACCAGTTGCCCGGCACCATCGGTGATCCGCATCCACTTGACACCATTGGTCATTCCCAGATTGATGGAGTTGGCGGCGTTGTGGTACTTCAGTGCCAGCGCAAAACGGCCGGACTGGGTGACCACCAGGTTCTGGAATTGCAGGCTGTCCTGAGGCGCGCCCCAGTTATCCAGGAAGGGAGCATCCTGGGTATCGCTGGCCGGAGTAATGGCCAGATTGCTGCTGACGCGGGCATCACTCACCGGAATATCCTGCTCTCCGGCTTGGTAACAGACCGGCTGACTATGGTGGGAGTGATTGCCACTGGTTGGATAAACCGCCTCGGCGGCGTAACAGGCGCCTGCCGCCACCGGTGCTGGATCGGTCCAGTTGCCCAGCGCCACACCGGTCGCCACCAACTTGCCATCCCGGTACAGGTTGTAACTCACGGTCTGGTCGTTACGGCTGTCGCTGAATGCGACCTGCAGGTGGCCATCTGTCAGCGTCACGGCATCGATCACCGGTTCCCGAGGAGCAAAGACGGCGGCATCATTCGTGGCCGTCGCTTGCAGGTTATCCAGCAGATGGATACCGGATGCCACCGTCTGGGCGTTATCCAGCGTCACCACCAGGGTGTTGCTGTCCCCCAGCTCACTCCACAGCAGATCGGTGCCATGTTCGGTGCCATTGAGTGTCAGCGCCGTGACCTGATAGGCCCCGCTGTCGGCGGCCGTGGCGGGTAAATTCAGCGTCACATCGAAGCGCTTGCCGCGCAGGTGCAGATCCTGCAAGGTCACACTGTTCGAGCTGGCGAACCATTGGCTGTGCAGGGCCGCGGTTACATAGGGGGCAACGTGAACGCCTTGCGCATTGGGCTGCAGACCGAACAGCGAATTGACCACGGCGCCGATATAGCCACCCACCGACCAGAGCTGACGCTGGGAGTTGATAGCCGGTCCAGCCAGCTCCGGATGGTCAAAGTCGACCAGATTCGGCTTGCCGGTGATCCATTCCAGATTCTCCATGTTCGACAGATTCAGCGCCGCCCCCTGCATCAGGCTGGCAAATCCGGCATCGAACACCTCGGCATTATTCACCTGAGCGGCAGCCTTGATGCCATAGGCGGTGACAAAGGGCCATACCGCCCGATTGTGGTAAATCGCCATGTCCGGCTGTTGCGGGAAGATCACCGGAGCGCCCATGGGACCATGGGGATAGTGGGCGACAATCGATGCGGCTTCGCTCTCGCTGGCGATGCCGGAGAGGATCACCAGGGATTCACCGAGCCAGTCGTATTTATAGAGCGGTGCATCATCGTAGGCACCCGCCGTCATGCTGCTATACAGACCAGTATCGGCCTGCCAGAAACGGCTTTTAATCGCGGCTTTCAGGGCTGAAGCCCAGCCGCTGTAACGGTCGCCGCGCAGGCTATCACCGGCGGCATTGGCCAGTTGCGCCGCTTCGGTCAGCGCCAGATAGTGCACCACGTTGGTCGACAGCGACTTGCTGCTGGCCAGCGCGGCTATATCGTTGACGATCCAGCTGGCGTAGGTCTGATCACGCCAGTCGAGGAACGATTGCTCGCCCCGATACAGGCCATCGACGCTGTCGTAGGCAGCTAACCGATCGTTTTCCAGGGTATTGCTCAAGGCTTCCAGCGCCACGGCGGCGAATTCTGCCCGCTCGGTGTCGGAGGGCAAGGTTGCCAGCACGGCACTGGCACCCAAGGCCCAGGTCACGCGGTCGGTACTCGCCGGCCAGCTGCCGCCGGTGCCGGTATCCTGCACAATCTGGCGGGCTTCGCCATCATTCCCGGTGCCGGTCGGTGCCGCCATACCATCCCGATAACCGGAGACCTTGAACAGCAGCGAGTTGCGTGCCCGTTGCGGGTCCAGCATCGCCAGACCCAGATGGGTGGCGTATGACAGGTCGCGGGTCCAGACATAGGGCCACTTGGCACCCGTCTGGAAGCAGTCACAGGCGGTCGGCGCTCCACCGTTGTAGTTGTCATCCGAGATCTGGCTGACGCTATCGTCCTTCGCTTCCTGCACTGCCAGCGCGAACAGCGCATCAAAGGCAATACTGCCGGAGCGAACCCGAGGTTGACCCTCTTGCTCGGTAACCGTCACATAGTTGTTGCCAGGATCGCGCAGATCCTGAGTCGAAGATTGGGCATAACTGCGCAGCGGATCGGCCAGCTTGGCCACCGAGAAGGTCGCCTGCTCTTCACGAACCCCAGTCACCGGATAACTCAGGGTCTGGCTGGCCTCATGGCCGGCATGGGGGTCGAGAGTGACGTCATCGCCCCCCGTGGTTTTGACGATTTTCAGCACCGGATGTCCCGGATCGGCCGAGGCATCCAGCGTCACCCGATAGAAGCCGCTCTCGGTGATCTGCAGCGCCGAATTGGCTCCATTGTCACCGGTATCGAGAGGGTAAGCGGTATCCAGATCGGCGGTGGTCACAGTATCCAGATTGATGGTGAAGGCATGATCCCAACCGGAGTTGGCAATCTTGAACTCCTGCCGTCCCGGGGTGAACTGAGTAGTGATGGCGTAGATGCCATCCCCCTGATAGGTCAGCGGGTAGGAGGTTCCCCAACCATTGAAGCCGCCGCGCAGGTAGAGATCATAATCCATGGGCGGCACATCCTGGCTGAATGACAGCACCGGGTGGGCCGGGTCTTTGGCGTCCAGTTCGAAGTCGTAACGCCCCTCTTTTTCCACCGCCAGCACCATGTTGGCCCCCCCCTCTCCGGTGGTCAGCGCCATGGGCGTGTCCGGGATGATACGGGTTTCATTTTCCAGATCGGCGGTAAAGGTGGTCGCCAGGGCCCAGTCGGGATCGGCCACCTTGAAGGCCGACAGGCTCTGCTTGAACAAGACGTTGTCCAGATGGTAACTGCCATTGCGATAGCTGAACTTGTAACCATCCTGAGCCGACCAACTGCTGAACTCCCCCTTGAGGTAGAGATCGACCGCGTAGGGTGCTGTTGGTTCAGTCGGTTGATCCGGATCGACCGATGATGAGTCGTTTGAATCGTTACATCCGGCTAGCGTCAATCCAGCCAGACACAGAGACAATAGAGATAATGGAAAACGATGGGACATGGATAACTCCTGACTATCAGACCAATAGCAAGGCACCGGCGATGACGGTACGGTATCAAGAGGAGATCGACGGAAGCGCATCCGTCAGAGGTGTGGTCCATCTCCAGAGCTGGGATGGGAAGGAGAAGGACCCAAGATATCCGCTTGATTTGGTGGCGGACTGTACCGAGAGAGTCCTTCTTTTGATAATGCAATTACCCGGCGTGGCGATAGATAACATCTATAGCCAAGAGGCATCCCGTGACCCGACGCAAAGAAATGTCGAAAACAGCTCGGTTTCCCATGTTGTGAAATGCGATCTGCTCAACTTTTTATCCTTTTTCGCAGCTTAATCATTCAGATATGTTCTGATTGACACCACAGAGCCAGACTCCTATCGTGCCCTCCATCGATAAACCCAATGACCATGGCATCTCTATCGTGGACAAACTGCTGCAACAGTTTCTTGAGGTCGCGACCAGCAAGAATCTCAGTCAGGCGGCGAAACGCCTGTTCCTCAGCCAACCCACGCTGACCCACAATATGAAACGGCTGGAGGCCTCACTCGGCATCGAGCTATTTACCCGTTCGTCGACCGGCATCACCCTGACCGAAAGTGGCGTGTTATTGCATGAGCAGGCCCGCATCATGCAGCGCATCTATGAGCAAACGCTGCACAAGCTGGAGTTCATCAAGAAGCGGAGTGAGCGTGGCTTGCGTATCGGTTCGGGTCACGCCTGGTGGCACCCGCTGTTGCGTCATGTCTTGCAGCAGTACCGTCAGACCCATAGCGCCGCGTCACTGAATGTGGATTTGGGCAACCACCTGCGTCTGCTGGATATGCTGCTCAACGGCGATATCGATCTGTTTATCGGTCATGAGATCCACGGGCTAACCCATAAATCCGGCTTGCTGTTTGTGCCGCTATTTTTATCCCACGACGATGTCTTCGTACGGGGAGGACATCCATTGCTCGGTCAACCCTGTCGGCACAGTGATCTGCTCAATTACCCCAGCCTACTGGTGACACCGGATGAGAATCGCTATCTGCATCTGGTCGATGATCTGCAGCCCAAGCAACAACAACGCAGCATGCTGCAACTGAACGAGAAGATTATCTACACCAGCAACTCGATCCTGGTGAGCCTCGATATCATCCGCGACACCAATGCCGTCATGCCCTATCCCCGCTGTATGGGTGATTATTTCCGTGGTTTCGGGATTCAGGCTCTGGAGATGGTCGAGCGCTATAACAAGGGTATCGTCGGCATCTATCTGCCCGGTGAAACGGCGGATGACCCCCATATCGCCCAGGTACTGACCCTGATCCGCGATCAAGTGAATCGTCAATCCTCGCTGGTGGCCACCTTCTGACATGCAGACCACGACGAATGATGCCAGACACCGCACGCACTCTTCCGGCCTATACTCGAAGCATCCGTTGTCGCGTTCAGGTTCTCGTATGATCACCCATGTCCACGGTCACGCCACGGTTCACTGGTTAGGCAATGTCTGTATCTCCACCCTTGATGGTGCCTTTAATGAACGGGGCGCTGCGGCTTGGGTCGTGCAATTGCAACACACCTGGCAGCAGCAAGGCCAGCCCACCCTCTGGGCCCACGTGGTGGATATGGAGGGTTGGCTCGGCCGCACTCCGAATTCGACCGAGCTGATGCGCAAGGGAATTGCCTGGGCCAAGACCCACGGCTTGAGTTGTTCGGTACTGGTCATGACCCAAGGGGCGAAAAATATCTTCTTGCAGCTCAACCAGACCTCGCATCCGCTGATTGAGCCGGGCGCAGATGTCGTCATCTGCGAGAATCACAAGCAGGCCATCGAGCTGCTGCAGCAGCGGGGATTTATCGTCAGCCTGCTGCAATTGTCATTCCGCAAGCGCATTCACCATACCACCAGCAAACCCCGGCAGTAAGCGGATAACCATTCAGCGGGAGTTAAGCAGAAACACCACCTCGCCACGATAGTTAGGCTGGTTGGCGAACTGCCGCTGCCAGTCAGCTTGCCACTCCCCGTTTTGTACCAGACCGATCTTGAAGGGAAGTGTCAGCCGCTTGAGTGCTGGCAAATAGTGCGGGTAGTTGTTGACGGTGCGGCGACCGCGATAGGTCTGCACCACCAGCTCATCCACCACGCCCTGAAGGCTGTTCAGGGTCGCCACATCGCCATTGGCACTCCAATCCAGCAGACCCGTGATGCCCAACTGACAATCGGCGGGTAACTGCCGGCGCAACTGACGCAAAAAGTCGGCATAGTCCGCCAGCCTCGGCGTCGCGGCATCAAAATCAATCTGCACCCCGATCACCCGATTGCCCCGCGCTTGCCAGGCAGCCCGTTGCCGCAGCAGATCCCGTACTACACCCGGTTGCCAATCCAGGGTGGCGACCCGATAGCTGAGCCAGAGTTCGGACACCTTGAGGGTGGAGGGCGGCACCCCCTGCGGCTGCAAGCGCACCCTATCCCCCTGTTGGCTGATATGCCCCTGCAACAGATAGAGCCGTTGCGCCTGATGCAGCACCGGCTGGGGGGCCACCCCGGCCCAGAGCCAGAACTGGCGATAGTCCGCCGCATCGACCCGCGACACAGCACGCGTGGGCGCAGAGGCCACCGGCGAAGATGAAGCCCCCGCAGACACCCAACCCCAAAGCCCAACCGCAATGCCACTCACCGCCAGCAGCAGGAGCCTCACCTGCCGACTCACCAGTAGTATTTCAACTGCTTGGCCCACAGCGAATGGCCATAGCTCTGCTTGAGGGTATTGAACCAGCGCTTGCGCTCGCTCTTGGGGATCTCTTCGCTGCCGCAGTGGTTATAGCCACTGCTGGCAAAGCAGTTGATGGCACGAAACAGCGCGTAGCTACGCTCCTCGGCGGGTGCCTTGGGGTCGGCGATTACCTGTTGATACAACGCCAGCCGTCCATGCGCCTCACCGGCAAAGCGATCTGGCGCCCCGGCCAACAGGGTCGCCCCCGGCTTGCTACCCAGCGGCGAGCTATCCCAGCCCTGGCGATAGAAGAACTCGCCCAGGCAGTTCAGCGCCTTGGCGGCCGATTTGCCGGTTGCTGGCGTACTCGCCAACTGGCTTATTGTCTCGCTCAGGGCCGGACAGCTGTAACCCTCATCCTGACTGGCGCTCTGGCTGAAGATCGTCAGATCGAAGGGCTTTGGAGCCTGAGTCCGGGCGAGTAGCGTCTGATCCTGCAAGAACTCGGCGTAATGGCCACGCGAGAGATCCTTGACCAGCAGGCTGTAAAGCGCTGTGTTGCGCTGCTCGGCTGGCACTGAACCATCAGCCACCAGAGTGCGCAACAGCGGTGCCGCTGCCGAGAAACGCAACAGCGGGTCCCGTAATGCCGGACTCTGCACTGGTGAATCAGCCGCAAACAGGGTCGCCAGCTTATCCGCCCGCTCCAGAGTCATTGCCAGGGCCAACTGCAGCACTTGCTGTTGCAGGGCATCGGGTTTTGCAGCCAACAGGTGCTGCCACTGCGCCTCGGCCTGAGGCCACTGCTGCTGAGCCATCAGCGCCATGCCGCGCAACATCTGGCGACTGAAGGTCACTAGATCCAGAGTCTGATCCGCCGCCGTAGCAGGAACCGCCTTGACCACGGCGGCATAATCCTTGGTCACATAGTAATGATGGGCCAGTTGCAGATAGTCCCAACGCGCGGCTTGATCAGCCTGGGCAAACGCCGCCTGCTGGGCTGCCAGCTCCTCGGCGGTCAAGGGTTGCCAGCTCTCTTCCCATTCGGGGTGAATGCGCATCCGCTTGAGATCCTGCACCAGCAAAAACACTGGGGAGGCAGGGATCGTCTTGTCCGCCAGCAGTTTGAGATCGATCTCGTTCCACAACGGCATGCCGGCCCCTTGGCTCTGCAGCGCCTGCTGATAGAGATTAGCCAGTTTGGGGGCATCCCCCTGCAGCCAGTAGACCCGGCGATACAGCCCCTGGGCCGAGTCGGCGTACTGTCCCTGCGGATAGGCCGCCAGATAGTCATTCAGCGCCTGCTCGGCGACCGCCAAGGGTGCCTGGTCCACCTTGCTGGCATCGAAGAAGCCATATTCATCCAGCGCATTGGCCTGGGCCTGATTGATGGCGACCCGCGCCAGCAGATAGGTGGCTGTCTCTTTGAGCCAGGGCTGAGCCTGTTGGCTCAGCGCCGTGAAACGGGTCATCGCCTCGGTAAAATCCCCCAGATAGAAGGCGCGGGCACCCCGCAGATAGTCGCTGAACGGACTCGCCTCCGCCGTCGCTGGCAAGGCCGTGAAATCAGGCAGGGTATCGCTCTGGCACAGACCGATCAGCGCGACCCGCGCCTCGGCCAAGGGCTGTTGCTCGCCGACCGGCAGACCGCTGGCTTGCACGGCGGCCAGGAAGGGTTCCGCCGCCTCGGGCCGATTCAACCCACAGCGCCCCTCCAGCCAGCCCTGACTCCGCTCATGGGCGGCCGTCAGAGTCTCCGGTGTGACCCCCAGAGCCTGGGCCAGCGTATCCAGCGATGAGGCCCCATCATCCGCCGCCTCGGCAACCATCAGATCCCCCACCGAGAAGGGCACCGCCAGCGGGCGAGACTGTCGGGTTTGCGCATCCCAACCCTGCAGCGGCTGCTTGCCCTGAGCCAACAACGCCAGTGTGATCCGGGTGTCATTATCGGCGGCAAGAAATGGCAAGCCAGTCAAGCCACACTGCTCGGCGGTGAGCTGCAGCGCCTGGGGCGGTGAACAGTCCACATCGGCGCATCCCCAACTCGGGCTGCTGGCTGCCAACCATGCCACCCCTATGATCTTGCTCACTGTCGTCTGTTTCATCTACTGCTCCCGGGCCCGTGCTTGTTTTCGTTTGAATCAGCATCTATGGGCGCTGATTATGCCCGCAGCACGAGTCAGCAGCTACAACCGCGCACAAAATATGGGCGCCATCCGGATGCAGGACGGCGCGAGAGAATGGCGTGATGCCACCGAGTCACCAGCGAGGGAGCGAGGGGATCACGAGGTTACGAAGGTCACCTGTACATCTTTGGGTGGCGCTTGATAGGGGGCGCTGCTGACCAGCACCTGAGCGCCGGTGGCGGCATAGGCCTCGGCGTTGGCGAATGAAACCCCACCGGCGACGGCGACTACCGGCCGTTGCGGATAGCGCTGGCTCATCTGCACCACAGCTGCGACCTCAGCGGGTGGCAGTTTCTCCAGTTGCAGCACATCCACCCCGGCCTGAGCCCAGATCTCAGCCTCGGCCCGGGAGCTGACTTCCACCACCAGCTTGCGTTCCGGGCATTGCAGGCGCAGGCGCACCACCGTCTGCTCGGGTGTCTCGCTGCCGAGAAACTGTCGATGCTCGGCAAACAGCAACAGCGTCTCGGAGAGCCCCAAACGATGGGGCAAGGCGCCACCACAAAGGATCGCCTTCATCGCCGCCGCCTTGGTGCCGGGAAAGTTTTTGCGGGTACAGGCCAGCGCGATCTGGGGATTGCCGCTGCGCGCGGCAGCCAACAGATTGGCGGTGCCCGTGGCCACGCCGGAGAGGTACTCCATCATAGTCTGTGCGGTTTTCCACACCCGATGCAAGGCATCGGCAGGACCGGCCAGAGTCAGGATCGGCTCCCCCGCCAACAGCCGGGAGCCGCTTGGACGGAAGGCATCCACAGCCGTCAGCCCTTGCAACTCCCCGAGCCGCCGCGCCTCCTCGCTGCCACACAGCACCATGTCATAGCGCGCCGAAAACTGCATGCGACCGGCATGAGTCGCCAATTCCAGCGCAAAGCTGGTCAGATCGCCGTAGGGTACATCTTCGGCCAGCAACTGCTGCAGCCAGCTGTCCGCCAATACATAAGGGTTCATCATCCATCTCCATGGAATAGGCCATAGCGCCGCTATGGCTCAGGATTGCAGGCAGAGGATCACCGACGAGGCCTTGAACACGGCACAGGCCCGTTGCCCGACCGCCAGCTCCAGCTTGCCAACGCTGTCGTGGGTCACCACGGCACAGACCGTCTTGCCGCTCGGCAGGGTCAGGATCACTTCGGAGTTCACAGGTCCCTCATGGATGCGGGTCACCTCGCCCCACAGGTGGTTACGGGCCGTGGTCTTCACGCGCTCATCGGTCAACAACAGGATGGAGGAGGACTTCACCATGGCAAACATCTCCATACCCATCACCAGGCCGAGGGATTCCGCCGATTCGCGGGTAATCACAGCCACCAGCTCGTGATCGGCATCCAGCTGGAGACGCACCTCGAAATCCACCTGGCCGGCGCGCATACCGACGATGGCCCCCGCAAACTGGTTGCGGGCACTGGTCTTCATCGACATACGCCGCAGCAGTTGGCGGAATTGCTGAAAATCATTGTCGGACTCTTCGTGCATACTGGCGGTGAGCCGGTCCAGCGCCGCCTGATACTCGGCCTCCAGCGCCCGATACAAAGCGACCACCTTGCGGCCATAGGCCGTCAACTGGGTGCCACCTCCCTGCCGCCCACCGGCGCTGCGCAGCACCAACGGCTGCTCCGCCAGATTGTTCATATTGTCGATGGCATCCCAGGCCGCCTTGTAAGAGAGCGGCACCTTCTTCGCCGCTTGGGAGATGGAGCCGTGAATATCGATCGCCTCCAGCAGGCGGATACGGGTATCGCCGAGGAAGGCCCCGAACTCGGTCTCGACCTCTAATTTGGTGCGTAATAGGTGTGTGTTTTGCGTCATTGTCGTTATGTCATCCCTGTTACAACGCCACCAGCCAGGGTGCATCCAACCCGGCGGCAGGGGTAAAAAACCAGTAGCGCTATGGTTGTGATGAGCGAGCGCTGCCGAGTAGAGTCATTCCAAGCCCAGAAAACCACGTTATACAACAACATGCATAGCGAAAATCGGGCCACATTATTTCGCAGGGTTCATCACCAGGAGTTCACCATGAATATCAGCGCACGGAACATCTTCACCGGCACCATCTCAGCCCTCGTCAACGGTGCCGTCAATGCCGAAGTCGAACTCACCCTGGCCGGTGGCGACAAACTGGTCGCCATAGTCACCGAATCCAGCGTCGAAACTCTGGGTCTGGCAGTGGGCAAACCAGCCACCGCTCTGATCAAGGCCCCCTGGGTCATGGTGCTGGCGGGTGAAGCCACCCTCAAATTCAGTGCCCGCAACCAGTTAGCCGGTACCGTCAAGTTTCTCACCAAGGGCGCGGTCAACACCGAGGCCGGTATCGAACTGCCGGGCGGTAACCTGGTGTACTCGGTGATCACCAATGAAGCGGTGCTGGATCTGGGGCTCAAGGAGGGTGTACCCGCCTCCGCCCTGATCAAGGCCAGCCATGTGATTCTGGGTGTCCCCGCCTAAGCGCAGCCGCTTGCCTCTGCCCGCTTGAGTGTCAAACCATCACGCCAGCCCACAGCTAGCGTGATGTTCATTCCCAAAATAGCCGATTCTCATGATGCTCCATCGACCAGGAAGCGCACGCTGACACGCCGTGAACCCATCCCTGGGGGCTCCACCGCGCCATCCCTGGCGCGGAGGGTCAGCTTAGCGCTACCCAAGTCGCTGTCGTGAGTGATTGGCTATTCGGAACAACTAGTTAGCGCTCAGTGGATATAGCCATACTTGGCGATGATCGCCTTGGCCTTGGCGCTCTTGAGATAACTCAGCAGGGCGATGGCAGCCGGATTATCTTTCCCCTTCTTCAGCAAGATGGCGTCCTGGTAAATCGGCGCGTACAGATCGAGCGGCACCTCCCAGGCCGAGCCCTTGGTCAGCTTGCCATCCTTGTAGACTTGGGACAGCGCCACAAAGCCCAACTCGGCACTCCCGGAATCGACAAACATCTTGGCCTGGGCAATGCTCTCGCCCTGCACCAGCTTGGGTTGCAGCGCGGTCGTCAGACCCAGCTTGGTCAGCGTCTCCATGGCCGCCTGGCCGTAGGGAGCCGTCTTGGGATTGGCGATGGCCAGATGTTTAAAACTGGCCGCCTTGAGCACAGCGCCCTGGCTGTCAACCAATGCCGGATCTGCCGACCATAACACCAGCTTGCCACGGGCATAGGTAAATTCGGAGTCCGCGACGGCCAGCTCCGCCTTGACCAGCTTCTTCGGCGTCTTGTTGTCCGCACTCACCATCACCTCGAAAGGCGCGCCATTCTGGATCTGGGTAAAGAGCTGGCCGGTGGCACCCGCGGTAATGACGGTCGTGTGCTGGGTTTCCTTGGTGAATTCGGCGCTGATCTCCTGCAGGGGTGCCAGGAAGTTGGCCGCCACGGCGACGACCACCTCGTCGGCCCGGGCTGCAGAAACCTGACCCAGCGTCAGGGCAAAGAGTACAAACGTGAACAGATGTGAGGGTTGTTTCATCATAAAGTTCCTTTTTGTCTAGTTTTCATCATTGTCGTTATGTTCATGTCACCATAACGACAGAATGTCATACCCATAACGCGCAAGTTTCGGGGCAGAGGTCGGGGTGATTGCTCTCCCTTGCCGAACACCAGCCTTAAAAGTGCCAAAAATGCCTCAAAAAGAGCAAAAATCACCATCTCATTGCCGAACACTTATCTCGACGGGATGCGATGCGGTGACCGAGCCCGAAGTGGAATTGCAAAATAAAGGCCAACCGAACCCACGCTAGGTCTTTATCTACATAGCGCATGACACAACAGCAACAGACCCGGTATCCGCCATCCCGCCACTCGCAGGTTCTGGCGCGTATCTTGCTGGCCTGTCACTATGACGCGGTGCAGTGATGACTGCCGCGCCCCGGGATCACCATCAGGGACTCCCCTCGACTCATGCAAGGATGCACGAATGTGGTTAACCGATAACGACTGGCAAGCCATCTTGCTGACTCTCAAGCTGGCGTGTGTGGTCACCTTTATTCTGTTGTGGATCGCGACCCCGCTGGCCTGGTGGTTGGCCCGCACCCGCAGTAGCTGGCGCAAACCCATAGGGGCGCTGGTGGCACTGCCTCTGGTGCTGCCCCCCTCGGTACTCGGCTTTTATTTGCTGCTGGCCATGGGCCCCCGCGGGCCCATAGCGCCGCTTCTGGCCTGGTTCGGCATAGATCCGCTGCCGTTTTCCTTCAGCGGCCTGGTGATCGCCTCTGTGTTCTACTCCCTGCCCTTCATGGTGCAACCGCTGCAGAGTGCCTTCGAAGCCATAGGCGACGCCCCGTTCGAGGCTGCCGCGACCCTGCGCGCCTCACCGCTGGATCGCTTCCTGACCATAGCGCTGCCGCTGGCACTGCCGGGCTTTATCAGCGCCAGCATCCTCACCTTCGCCCATACCGTGGGCGAGTTCGGGGTGGTATTGATGATCGGCGGCAACTTGCCCGGCATCACCCGGGTCGCCTCGGTGCAGATCTATGACCATGTCGAGGCGCTGGAATATGCCGACGCCCACCGTCTGGCCGCCATCATGCTGGTGTTCTCGTTTGTCGTCTTGCTGGGCCTGCACCTCGGGCGCGGCCAAAAAACCCTGAGGTAAACCATGGCTCATACCCCGATCCAGGCCCGGTTTCGCAAGGGCTGGCAAGATTTCACCCTGGATGTCGACTTGCAGTTGCCCGGCCAGGGCATTACCGCGCTGTTCGGCCATTCCGGCTCCGGCAAGACGACCCTGCTGCGCTGTTTGGCGGGTCTGGGCTCGCGCCCGGAGGGGCGCTGCGTGGTCAATGGCGAGGTGTGGCAGGATGAACATCAGTTTCTACCGACCCACCGCCGGGCCATCGGCTATGTGTTTCAGGATGCCAACCTGTTCCCCCACCTCACGGTGCGCAACAACCTGCTGTATGGTCAGCGCCGCAGCCGCGGCACACCGGCCATCGCCCTGGATCAGGCCATCACACTGCTGGGTATCGAACACCTGCTGACGCGTAAACCGGCGGAGCTCTCCGGTGGTGAGAAGCAGCGGGTCGGCATAGCCCGCGCTCTGGCGGTCAGTCCGCAACTGCTGCTGATGGATGAGCCGCTGGCGGCGCTGGATCTGGC
This sequence comes from Aeromonadaceae bacterium, assembly GCA_963677375.2. Taxonomy (GTDB): domain Bacteria; phylum Pseudomonadota; class Gammaproteobacteria; order Enterobacterales; family Aeromonadaceae; genus Pseudaeromonas. Next base: position 47,128 of record CAXXIF010000017.1, on the reverse strand, counting down.
GCGCAAACGGGAAATTCTGCCCTATCTGGAGACCCTGCATGACGAGCTGCAGATCCCCATCCTGTATGTCACCCATTCACCCGATGAGGTGGCCCGCCTGGCCGACCATCTGGTGGTGATGTCGGCCGGCCGCGCCCTGGCCCAGGGGCCGCTGACCGAGATCCTCTCCCGGCTCGATCTGCCCATCCGGCTGGGGGAAGAGGCTGGCGTGGTGCTGGAGGGCGAGATCTGCGAACGGGACTCCCAGTGGGGTCTTATGCGGATGGCATTTGCCGGAGGCTCGCTCTGGGCGCGGGATCAGAGCCATGCCATCGGCCATAAGGGACGGCTGCGCGTGCTGGCGCGGGATGTCAGCCTGTCATTGCAGCATCAGGTCGGCACCAGCATCCAGAACCATCTGCCCGGCGTGGTCGATGCCATGCTGACCGATGAACACCCCGGCCTGACGCTGGTACGCGTCCGGGTCGGCGCGTCGATCCTGATCGCCCGCCTGACCACCCGCTCCGCCCATGAGCTGGGCATACACCCCGGCCAACCCATCTGGCTGCAAGTCAAATCGGTGGCCTTGGTGGAATAATAGCGCCACTGCGATCAAGGCCAAATTAAAAAGCCTCCCAGTTGCAGTGGGAGGCTTTTTCAATCAGCGTTATTTCTCAACCGCTGTAGGAGTGGAATAAAGTATCATACTGAAAATTGAATCGCCACCAGTGATCCAGACACTTCCCAGCTGTTCCCGATAGCGGGATTCAATTAGCAGGCCCTGTATAACGTCGCTTGCGTTTACTTAACTGCAGGAGGCCCTATTGATGATGAAAATAAACAGCCAGCATATTGATGAAATTACGGCATTGCTAGCCGTTGCTTCTAACGGAACGTTTGCCGCAGCCGGAAAAACAATTGGACGACATCCCACCATTATTTCTAAACGTATCGCTTCATTAGAGACCCGCCTTGGTGTTCGTCTGGTTGAACGCACGACACGCCAAGTTCAACTAACGGATACGGGAAAACGTCTCGCTGATAAATATAGGGTAGCAACCGAACTCATAGAGGAAGCGCAAGAAGAGGCGACTGCAAACGCAAATGATCTGAGTGGGAGACTAAAACTAGCTTTTCCAGCCACGATGGGACGTTTGTGGTTAGCACCAAAAATACCTGAATTTATGGCGAAATATCCGAAGCTAGAGCTGGATATTAACTATAGTGATGACTATGTCGATCTTATTGATGGTGGATTTGATGCGGCCATTCGAATTGGGCATCTAACCGACAGTCGTCTCGTTGCACGTAAATTGACGAGTCATAAACGAATTCTCGTTGCCTCCCCCACTTATTTGCAAAAGCATGGAACCCCGCTAGAGCCCGACCAGTTACTTGAACACAACTGTATCGGTAACCCCAGTCTTCACTCCTACCCAATATGGCGCCTATCCGATGGAAAGCAACTAGCCATGGTTCGTACCAATGGAACACTACTCAGTAATGATAGTATCGCCATGTTAGAAGCAGCACGGGGTGATATCGGAATACTTGGTGCCGGAGAATGGCTTGTCGCTCAAGATATAAATGCCGGAACCTTAGTTCAACTGATGCCACAATGGCATTTTGATAGCGATGGAGGTATCTATTTGGTTCGAGCGTCGCGTCATTATGTCTCGGCTCGCACAGACGCGTTTGCTGAATGGGTTTCCCAACAATTCCAGCCGGTACCATGGAAATAGCTAGCATGACTTTCAAGTATGATTCATGCAAATAATGCATGAGTATTGTGCAAAATCAAGATATTGCCTCCTACGGTGCATGTTGACACAATCATCGCCAGCAAAAAAACACAGGTTATTTCAATATGCCACACCTTTCCCCAGCAATAAAAACTGGCTCATTATTGTTCTTATCCGGACAACTTGCCTTCGATAGCAACGGTAAAATCCATGGAGATATTGAAGAACAGACAGCTTTAATTCTTGCTCATCAGTTTAAGGTATTGGCTGAATATAATTTAGAGCCTGAAAACGTTGTAAAAACGGGAGTTTGGATTACAGATAGAAATAATTTTCAGAGATTTGATGCAGCCTTTGCCCGAGCATTTGGTGATCATTTGCCAACCCGTTCGACCGTTATCTCTGAACTTGCGCTTAAAAATGCGCTAGTTGAGATAGACTTAGTAGCTTCCTTTGAACCTCTTGTCCGTTGATATACTGACATATCTTTATAATCCCTTAATCTCGGAGAAAAATAATATGAATATTCAGCGCATTGCTGCATTTTCAATCGGTTCAGAGGGCGGCAATCCGGCCGGAGTTGTTCTGTGTGAATCGATGCCTGACACAAAAACGATGCAAACATTAGCATCAGAGATTGGTTATTCTGAAACCGTATTTGCAACTCCTAACGATACAGGTTGGCGAGTTCGGTATTTTTCACCAGAAGTTGAGGTGGACTTTTGCGGTCATGCAACCATAGCGCTAGGCTCCGCTCTTGCGCGAGATTTTGGGCCAGGAACCTATCATTTAACACTCAATCACGCGCAAATCAGTGTCGAAAGCTACTTTTCTGAGCAGGATTGGGGGGCTTCGTTTATATCACCATCTACTCATAGCCGTCCAATTAGTCATGAATTGCTAACCGAAGCCCTTGCTTTATTTGGACTCAGTGAAGCAGACCTTGATCTACGAATTCCACCTGCGATAGCTCATGGCGGTGGCGATCATCTCATTCTTGCATTAAAAGACAGACAAACATTGCAAGCGATGCAATATAACCAAGAACATGGTTGTAATTTGTCTCTGCGAGAAAAATTGGTGACATTCAATCTTATTTACGCTGAGCAGAATCAATTATTTCACTCACGAAATCCATTTCCTGTAGGTGGCGTATATGAAGATCCAGCCACAGGAGCGGCAGCGGCAGCACTTTCTGGATATCTCAGAGATATCAATTGGCCACATCAGGGATCTATTGTGATTTATCAAGGGGAAGATATGGGAATGCCATCATGTCTAACCACTGAGATATCACCTCAAACCGGAGCCGGAATCAAAGTTTCAGGTCGCGCAAGATTAATTAGTTAGTTAGTTAGTTAGTTAGTTAGTTAGTTAGTTAGTTAGTTAGTTAGTTAGTTAGTTAGTTAGTTAGTTAGTTAGTTAGTTAGTTAGTTAGTTAGTTAGTTAGTTAGTTAGTTAGTTAGTTAGTTAGTTAGTTAGTTAGTTAGTTAGTTAGTTAGTTAGTTAGTTAGTTAGTTAGTTAGTTAGTTAGTTAGTTAGTTAGTTAGTTAGTTAGTTAGTTAACTAATATTCACTAACGATTGATGAATTTAGCATACCAATATCACCAGAATACAAACCAGAATACAAACCAGAATACAAACCAGAATACAAACCAGAATCACTTAATATTATTTAACCCCCGCCTTCAAAAATAGCAGGCCAATATCAACCTACACGTTTAGTTTAAAATATTCTTTATCTATCTGGACAAGGACCAAGAAATGAAGGTGGTCTATTTATAACAGGATCTTGTGTTAATGATCTTACAATTCAGGAATGGTTATATCACTGGGCGCAATATGGGATTGGAAATACTGGCTGTTGCTAAAGATGTTTTTGGAAAAAATGGCTATAACACCCGCTCTGTTATGGAAGCTAAACCACTATCTTTCAACATAATTCATCAGGTGGATGCCATTTTATCCATTAAATAAACACCACTTTGGCAAGCCTCTGCTTTTAACGTTTAAGGTATCTTTCAGGAATTAAGCATGTCGCTCATTGAAATTATATTGTCTTCAGGGCGATCTTCTGTGGATATAGCTCTCTATACACTTCTTCCTGTCATGATCATTATGCTTTGCATTATGAAAGTTCTCGAAGCAAAAGGAATAATGGATATTATCGTTAGAAGGTTGAGTCCGCTTTTGAAACCCTTTGGTTTAACTGGAATGAGCACCTTTGCCTTACTGCAGATGAACTTCATCAGCTTTGCAGCGCCACTTGCTACGCTAACTATCATGCAAAATCGAGGGGTATCCGATCGACATTTAGCTGCAACTTTAGCGATGCTGCTGGCTATGGGGCAAGGCAATGTTCTCTATCCTATGATCCCTTTAGGCCTTAACTGGACAGCGGCAATCGTCATTTCTATCGTCGGTGGATTATGCGCATCATCATTGACTTGGTATTTTTCAGGGCGAAATTTATCCATTAAAGATAACGATTCTTCAGACCAAGTGCTAAACGAAAGCGTCAACCATAGCAATTTAATAAAGGTGATTAATGATGCCGGGAATGATGCTATTCGATTAGCTGTTGGTGTCATTCCAATGTTAACTTTATCCATTGCCATTGTTGGCATTCTCAAAGCTGCTGGAGCCATTGCTGCCCTAGAGCAAATATTATCGCCTCTATTAAACGCCGCTAGAATATCTTCCATGTTTGTCATGCCGACACTGGCAAAATATTTGGGAGGAGGAACCGCTTATTTAGGTGTAGCGACCAGTTTAATTCAACAAGGTAATATGTCAGTCACTCAAATCAATACCTCTACCGGATTTCTGGTGAATACTTTTGACTTACCTGGCATATGCATATTCTTAAGTTTAAGTTATCGTTTTGTACGGCTATTTAAATATGCAGCCTCAGGAATATTGTTAGGGATATTAGTGAGAACATTGCTTCATTTCTTAATTTTCAGTTAAAACACACAATAAACCAACTAAAAAAACAATTATATTTAAATTAAACATCATTTATAGCGAATGTGTCTGCATATAAACCATTAATACATCAAGGATATACCAATGCAAACACTACAGTCATTTTTGAATTAATCCGAGATCTCATGAGCTTGATCATCTCTTCCATTTTTATAATATTTGGTATCTTTTTCACAATCGCAACCAACTTCATTCAGTTCATATTTTTTTAAACACATTTCATCATGTACTGCCTGACTGGAGCAGCAAAGCCAACACATTTTATGTTGTATCGAGATTGAGATCATCTGCCTATGTGTGTACCTCTGTTAATTGATTTCGTAATCGCACATATTGATGTAATCTAGCATGGAGTTCTGGTCGCTTTATTTTTTGAAAGTTCTTTTAGCATAACCAACATATAGTTATGTGCTGACTTTGTTGCATAAAAAGACGTATTTTTGTATTAAAAAAGCAGCGCTAGTAATATTCACGCTGCTTTTTAGTATGATAATTTATTCTGCTCATACAACCGCTATTTCAATGTGCGGTTGACTTATTCCACCGTGACGCTCTTAGCCAGGTTGCGGGGCTGGTCGACGTCGGTGCCCTTGATGATGGCGACGTGGTAGGAGAGCAGCTGCATCGGCAATGTGTAGACGATGGGGGCTATCACTTCGTCGACCCGTGGCATCGGCATCACCCGCATGGTGGCGTCGGAGACAAACCCAGCTTCCTCATCCGCAAACACATACAGGATGCCACCGCGCGCGCGCACCTCTTCGACATTGGACTTGAGCTTTTCCAGCAGTTCGTTGTTGGGGGCCACGACTATGATCGGCATATCGGCATCGATCAGCGCCAGCGGACCATGCTTCAACTCACCGGCGGCATAGGCTTCGGCGTGGATGTAGCTGATCTCCTTGAGCTTGAGCGCCCCTTCCATGGCGATGGGGTACTGGGTGCCACGGCCCAGGAACAGGCTGTTGTGCTTGTTGGCAAACTCTTCGGCCAGACGCTGGATCTTGGTATCCAGCGCCAGGGCGCTCTTCACCTTGCCCGGCAGATTGCGCAGCGAGTTGACCAGCGCGGCCTCGTCGGCGGGAGCCAGATTGCCACGGCAATGGCCGATACTGCCCACCAGCATCAGCAAGCCCGCCAACTGGGTGGTGAAGGCCTTGGTGGAGGCGACGCCGATCTCGGCACCGGCCCGGGTCATAAAGGCCAGATCCGATTCCCGCACCAGCGAGGAGCCAGGCACGTTGCAGATGGCCAGACTGGACATATAGCCGGACTCTTTGGCCAGACGCAGGGCAGCCAGAGTGTCGGCGGTCTCGCCCGACTGGGAGAGGGTGATCAGCAGGCTGCCGGGACGGGTCACCGACTTGCGATAGCGGAATTCGGAGGCGATCTCGACGTTGCAGGTGACACCGGCCAGCTCTTCAAACCAGTAACGGGCCACCATGCCGGAGTGGTAGGAGGTACCGCAGGCGACGATCTGCACATGTTCCACCTGGGCGAAGATGTCGCGGGCGCCGTTGCCGAAGGCTTCCGGCACCAGATGGTCGCCGCTCAGGCGTCCTTCCAGGGTATTCAGCAGCGCGGCGGGCTGCTCATAGATCTCTTTGAGCATGTAGTGGCGGTATTCGCCCTTGTCACCGGCATCGTGGGAGAGCTCGGACTCCAGCTCGGCACGCTCGACCGGATGGCCATTCACATCGAAGATGGTGACGTCACGGCGGGTGACTTCCGCCACATCGCCCTCTTCCAGGAACTGGAAGCGACGGGTCACCGGCAACAGGGCCAGCTGATCGGAGGCAATAAAGTTCTCGCCAATGCCGCGACCGATCACCAGCGGCGAACCGGAGCGGGCCACGACCAGACGCTCCGGATCTTCGGCATCCACCAGCACGGTACCATAGGCGCCACGCAGATCCTTGACCGCTTTTTGCAGCGCGGCCAGCAGGGTCGGTTCGGTTTTCCGGTAGTGGTGCACCAGGTGCACTATCACCTCGGTGTCGGTCTGGGAGACAAACTCGTAACCCAGCCCCTTGAGCTTGTGGCGCAGCTCTTCATGGTTCTCGATGATGCCGTTGTGCACCACGCTCAGCGAGCCGGAGACATGGGGATGAGCATTGGTCTCGGAGGGTTCGCCATGGGTGGCCCAACGGGTATGGGCGATGCCGGTGCCACCGGAGAGGGGCTCCTCCTGCAGCGCCTTGGCCAGCTCCTGCACCTTGCCCAGACGGCGTACCCGCTGCAGATTATGGCCCTCGATCACAGCAACACCGGCCGAGTCGTAACCGCGATACTCCAGACGGCGCAATCCTTCGACCAGAATATCCACCACATCACGTTGGGCGACAGCCCCGACAATTCCACACATGCTCTGTTCCTTATAAATTACGCTTGTTCCGGCACGCAGATCACCTGCACACCCTGTTGTTCAATTTGGACCTTGAGTTCAGCCGCCAATCCGGTATCGGTGATCAGGGTATCGATTTGACTCCACGGCAGCTCCAGATTCGGGATCTTGCGCCCCATCTTGTGGGACTCTGCCAGCACTATTACCTCCCGCGCCACCTCGGCCATCACCCGCGACAAGCCAATCAGCTCGTTGAAAGTGGTGGTACCCCGCAGCGGGTCGATCCCCGCCGCACCGATAAACAGCTGATCGAAGTCGTAGGAGCGCAGTACCTGTTCGGCCACCTGGCCCTGAAAGGCTTCGGAGTGCGGGTCCCAGGTGCCACCGGTCATCAGCAGAGTGGGTTCGTTTTCCAGCTCGCGCAGCGCCGCCGCGACCGTCAGGGAGTTGGTCATCACCACCAGCCCGCGCCGACTGCCCAGCTCCGGGATCAATGCCGCCGTGGTACTGCCGGAGTCGATGATGAGGCGATTGTGGTCGCGGATCAGTCCGGCGGCCGCTTTGGCGATGGCTAACTTTCGTTTCGAAACTTGTTCCGGCTCCGGCACCTCAACTACCAGCTCCTGAGGCACAGGGATGGCACCGCCGTAGCGCCGCAGCAACAGGCCGTTGCGCTCCAGCTCGGCCAGATCCTTGCGGATGGTGACTTCAGAAGTTTCAAACTCCCGCGCCAGCCAATCCACACTCAGTTCGCCCCGTTCGGCTAGCTGGGTGACTATGGCTCGCCGTCGTTGCTGGGTATTTCGCTTCTGCATAACCCTTCAAAATGAAATCAAGAAGAAAGTTTTTGGATTTTAATCTTTCGATTCGAAAGATCAAGCCTAAAAAACTGGCAGTTACAAAAAAGAGTCGGCTGGAGCAGACCCATCCGAGTGGGTTCGATGGAAACCGGCCCTCAGCCTTATCTGATCCGCATGGGCCAACAGGCTGGGTTGAAATAAGAGCTGTAGCCCGCAAGGGCTCATATGCTAACGTGTTGGCGATGCGTGACGAGGCCCTGGTTAACCATGAATAACCCTTTGATTTGGCTGGTGGAAGATGAAGCCAGTATCGCCGACACCCTGATCTACAGCCTGGAAACTGATGGTTTTCGTGTGCGCTGGTTCGACCGTGGCTTACCGGTACTGGAGGCGCTGACCTGCGAACAACCCGCCTTTCTGATCCTGGATGTCGGCTTGCCGGATATCGGCGGTTTCGAGCTGTGTCGGCGTATTCGTGCCGAACGGGATCTACCGCTGCTGTTCCTGACCGCCCGCAGTGAAGAGATGGACCGTCTGCTCGGGTTGGAGATGGGTGCCGATGATTACGTCGCCAAGCCGTTTTCTCCCCGCGAAGTAAGCGCCAGGGTGCGCACCATACTCAGACGGGTCAACACACTCCCTCGGCCGACCAGCTCACCCTCAGAGGGCCTGCGACTGGATGAGGCTCGTGCCTGCATCGAATTTCAAGGCCATCCCCTGAGCCTGACGCGCTACGAATACCTGCTGCTCAAGACCCTGTTGCAGCATCCCGGGCGGGTCTATTCCCGCAGCCAACTGCTGGATCTGGTCTGGGCCCACGCCGAAGAGAGCCTGGAGCGCACCGTGGATACTCATATCAAGACCTTGCGTGCCAAATTGCGCGACATCGACGCCGAGGCCAACCCGATCCTGACCCATCGAGGCCTTGGCTACAGCCTGAGTGAACCGGCATGATGCCGTATCGGAATGTGCCGCCATGCGTCTGAGTCTGCGCCTGCTGCTGGGTTTCTTTGTGCTGGTGGCAGTCGCCGCCTGGTTTGTGCTGAATATCTTTTTGCAGGAGGTCAAACCCGGGGTGCGCCGGGCCACCGAGGGGACCCTGATCGACACGGCGCAACTGCTGGCCCAGCTCACCTCCGCCGATCTGGCCGATCGACCACTCACCCGCGAAACCCTGGTCCACAGCGCCCTGGCCCGCGCCGTGGCGACGCTCAATCAGCGGCCCATAGGTGCGCGCATCGATGGCATCCTCAAAGATAGGGTCGATTACCGGCTCTATGTCACCGATCGGCATGGCACTGTGCTGTTCGATTCCACCGGCAAGGATCTGGGGGCTGATTATTCGCGCTGGAACGATGTCTACCTGACGCTCCAGGGGCGCTATGGGGCTCGCAGCAGTCGGGAAGATCCCGGCGATGCCGAGAGCACCATCATGTATGTGGCCGCCCCGCTGCTGAATAACGGCCAGATCCGGGGCGTGCTGAGCGTCGGCAAACCCAATCGCGCCATGACACCTGTGATTGCCCGCAGCGAACGCACCATCCAGTTGGCCGCCATTCTGTTGCTGGGCATTGCGCTGCTGGCCGGGGGTGGCATGGTGTGGTGGCTGAATCGCTCATTGCGTCGACTGGAGCTGTACGCAGGGGCCGTCGGACGCGGGGAGCCGGTTGCCTTGCCGAGTCTCGGCAGCCCGGAGCTGACCCGCCTCGGTCAGGCGCTGGAGTCGATGCGGCGCAAGCTGGAAGGCAAAGCCTATGTCGAACAATATGTGCACAGCCTGACCCATGAGTTGAAGAGCCCACTCTCGGCCTTGCAAGGTGCCGTCGAGCTGCTGCAGGAGTCCCCTCCCGAACCGGTCGCTCAACGCTTCCTGCTTTCCATCCGTGAACAATCGGAGCGGATGCTGCGCCTCATCGACAAGATGTTGCAGCTCGCCAGCCTGGAGTCCAGACCCAGTCTGGAAAAACAAACCGTGCAACTTGATTGGCTGATCGGCCAGCAAATGAATCTGCTGCAGCCTCATGCCGAGCGGCGGCATATCCAGCTGGATGCCGATCTGGAACCTGCCACCCTCGAAGGCGATGCCTTGTTACTGGGCCAGGCCATCGCAAACCTGCTGGATAATGCCATCGACTTCTCACCGGATGGCGGCCTCATCCATCTCCAGGGAAGGCTCGAACATGATGGTCGTTACCAGCTGACCATGGTGGATCAGGGCCCCGGCATTCCCGATTATGCTCTGGAGCGACTGTTCGAACGCTTCTACTCCCTGCCCCGTCCGCACCGCGGCAAGAGCACCGGATTAGGGCTGAGCTTTGTGCGCGAGGTGGTGGAGCGGCATCAGGGCAGCATAGCGCTGCACAATCGCACCGATGGTCAGAGCGGTGCCTGCGCCGAACTGATTCTGCCCATCAGCGGCTAGCCATCCCCGCAAAAAAACTTCATCACTTCACCCAGACTTCACACCAGCTCATCATCACCGCACACAAGAGCATCAGACTCTCCTCGTCAACTATCCAGGAGGGATCACCATGTTCAAGTCACTCATCAGCCACAAACTCACCATCTTGCTGGGCCTGTTTTTGTTACTGCAACTGCCGCTGCACTCGGTGCTGTCGTTGAACCACGAACGGCAAGCCTATCGAAACGAGGCGCTGGAGCAGATCACCGCCAGCAGCAGCGGTCCACAGCGACTCACGGGTCCGGTATTGGTCATCCCCTATGAGGAGACCAAGAGTCACTACGTCGAGGAAGAGGGAAAATACAAGGAATTCACCACCAGCAAGCAGCAGTTGCTACTCCCGGAAACGTTGGCCGTTACGGGGGATCTGCAGGTAGAGCCTCGCAAGCTAGGTATCTACCAAAGCCAACTGTTTCATAGTCAACTGGCGCTCAAGGGGCGATTTACACTGAGCACAATCCAAGAGTTGAAGAGGGACAATATCCAGATCGGTAAACCCTATCTGGCCGTGGTGATTAGCGATGCCAGAGGCATACTGCAGGTTCCGGCTCTGCAGTGGGGCAAGCAGAGTATCGCCTTTCAACCCGGTGCCCATTTTGGCAATGCCGGTCAGGGCATGCATGCGCCACTCGACATGGAGGCCTTGTTAGCCAATCCGTCTGTCGACTTTGAATTTGCTCTGGCGTTGCAGGGGACTGACCATTTTGATCTGGTTCCGGTCGGTGCCAATAGTTCCTTGAGCCTGACCAGCAACTGGCCGCATCCCAGCTTTATCGGCCAGTTTTTGCCTCGGCAACATCAAATCAGTGATCAGGGATTCGATGCCCAGTGGGCAAGTAGCTGGTTTGCCAACAACATGCAGGAACGCTTCAGCGATGGCTTAGAAGAGGGAACTAATGACCTGCCCGCCTTTACCGTCAGCCTGATCGAGCCCGTGGACCACTATCAGCAGAACGAGCGCGCCATCAAGTATGCCGAGCTGTTTATCGGCCTGACCTTCCTCAGCTTCTTCCTGTTCGAGTTGTTGAAGCAGTTGCGGCTGCACCCGATCCAGTACGCTCTGGTCAGCATGGCGCAGATCGTCTTCTATCTGGTGCTGCTGGCGTTTTCCGAGCAGATAGGTTTTGCCCTGGCCTATCTGGCAGCCAGCGTCGCCTGTGTCGGACTGCTGGCCTTCTACGCCAGCCACTTGCTCGGCGGATTGAAACGGGGCTTTGGCTTTGCCTGTCTGCTGGCGCTGCTCTACGCCATCCTGTATGGCTTGATGCAGGCCGAGGATATAGCCCTGCTGCTGGGCAGTGTCCTGCTGTTCGTGGTGCTGGCGCTGGTGATGATAGTCACTCGCAAGGTGGACTGGTATCAGCTGGGCCGCCGCGCGACAGCCGACTCGGAGCAATAATGCACCAGCACAACCATCAACAAACGGCTCTGTCCCAGTAACTGTTGGGAATGAAAAGGAATGGAGTCTGGACGAAAAGCAGACCGTTGGCGGCAGGGATGCCGCCATCGAGTCTACAGGGACGTATTCACGACGTGTCTGCGCTCGTCCGGACTCCAAGCTATATCCGAGCTGGACCTTGCAATCGATAACTGGAACAGATCCACACAAAACGGCACCCGAGGGTGCCGTTTTTGTATTGCAGCAGGGACGCTTACTTCTTGATCTTCACTGGCCGCTGCCAATTGGCAATATGCCGTTGCGGCACCCGGGTGATGACCAATTCATTTTCACCTATCTCACGGGTCACAGTAGTACCGGCACCAATAGTGGCCCCCTTGCGTACCATCACAGGTGCCACCAACTGGGTATCCGAGCCGACGAATACGTTGTCCTCTATGACAGTCTTGTGCTTGTTGGCGCCATCGTAATTGCAGGTGATGGTCCCGGCACCAATGTTCACGTCGCGACCGATTTCGCTATCCCCGAGATAACTCAGATGACCCGCCTTGGAGCCAAAGCCCAGCGAGGTATTCTTGATCTCGACGAAGTTGCCGACATGGGCCTCTTCCCCCAGCACTGAGCCGGGACGCAGCCGCGCGAAGGGGCCGACCGTAGTGGCACGCGCCAATTTAGAAGACTCAATCACCGTATAGGGGCTGATGATACTGTCATCAGCAATCACGCAATCCTTGAGCACACAGCCACTGCCGATGTGCACCCTATGTCCCAGCTCGACCTTGCCCTCGATGATGACATTGGTATCCAGGATCACATCCTCACCACAGACCAAGGTCCCACGCAGATCGAAACGCGCCGGGTCCAGCAGGGTCACGCCCTCCAGCATCAGACGGTTGGCTTCGCGATGCTGATAGAAGCGCTCCAACGCCGCCAGTTGCAGACGGTTGTTAGCACCTTCGGTTTCGGCGGCTTCGGCCGGTTGTGCCGTGGCGATGGCGGCACCATCCCGATGCGCAGCGGCGATGACATCGGTCAGGTAATATTCGCCTTGAGCATTCTGGCAATTCAACGCCGCCAACCACTGTTTGAGCTTGTTCGCCGGAGCCACCAGCACACCGGTATTGACCTCGGTAATCGCCAGTTGCTCGGCATTGGCATCTTTCTGTTCGATGATGCCGACCACCTCACCCTGCTCTCGCACGATACGGCCATAGCCGGTGGGATTGGCCAGGGTCACGGTCAGCAGTCCGATACCACCCACAGGTTGCACGGCCAGAAGTTTCTGCAGGGTGGCCGAGGTAATCAAGGGAGTGTCCCCATACAACACCAGAACCTGGGCTTCGTCCGGAATAGTCGGAGTGGCTTGCGCAACCGCATGGCCGGTACCTAGCTGTTCCGCCTGCAACACCCACTGCACCGAGGCATCATCCAGCCGTTGCTGCAACAATTCACCACCATGGCCATACACCAGATGAATGGCATCGGCTCCCAGCTGGTGGGCTGTCGCGATGACATGGGAAACCATAGGGCGACCGGCAACCGGGTGCAGCACCTTGGGCAGGGAGGAGCGCATGCGAGTACCTTTACCCGCGGCGAGAATGACAACATGCAAAGACATAAAAATCCTCTCACACAGAATGAGAACGGCAAAGAATGGCGCTTATTTTAGGGATATTCCGCCTAAAAGAGATAAAAAAAGCGGCCTGATGGCCGCTTTTTGTGTCGCAGAGGGTTTAGCGATAGTTTTTGCGGGTGAGTTCCACCACACGCAGCTGGGCCAATGCCTTGGCCAGTTCTGCAACTGCCTCCGCATAGTCCACATCGCCAGACTTGCCGTTGAGTTTCTCTTCGGCGGCCCGTTTTGCCTCTTGAGCCTTGGCTTCATCGATATCCGCCGCGCGGATGGCGGTGTCCGCCAGAACTGTCACTGCTTCCGGTTGCACTTCCATCATGCCGCCAGAGATGTACATCACCTCTTCGACACCGTGCAATTTCACCAGACGTACCAAGCCAGGCTTGATAGCCGTCAGGAGCGGTGAGTGACCATGGCGGATGCCCAGTTCCCCTTCCGCACCGGAAACCTGGACGGATTCAACGCGGCCGGAGAATAGCATCTCCTCGGCGCTCACCACATCCAGGTGGAAGGTAATCTCAGCCATAGATCCTCCTGCCCGGATTACAGTTTCTTAGCCTTCTCGACCACTTCGTCGATGGAGCCAACCATGTAGAACGCCTGTTCCGGCAAATCGTCAAAGTCACCGTCCAGCAACCCCTTGAAACCACGGATGGTTTCTTTCAGTGGCACGTACTTACCCGGAGAACCGGTGAATACTTCAGCAACACTGAACGGCTGGGACAGGAAGCGTTCGATCTTACGGGCACGAGCCACTATCAGCTTGTCGCCCTCGGACAATTCGTCCATCCCGAGGATGGCGATGATGTCCTTGAGCTCCTTGTAACGCTGCAGCACGGTCTGCACACCACGAGCAACCTCATAGTGTTCCTGACCAACAACCAATGGATCCAGCTGACGGGAGGTAGAGTCCAGCGGATCAACGGCCGGGTAGATACCCAGAGCTGCAATCTGACGGGACAGTACTACGGTCGCATCCAAGTGAGCGAAGGTGGTCGCCGGGCTCGGATCGGTCAAGTCATCCGCAGGAACGTAGACCGCTTGTACCGAGGTGATAGAACCACTCCGGGTAGAGGTAATGCGCTCTTGCAGTACACCCATTTCTTCAGCCAGAGTCGGTTGATAACCTACGGCTGATGGCATACGACCCAACAGTGCCGAAACTTCGGTACCGGCCAGGGTGTAACGGTAGATGTTGTCGATGAACAACAGTACGTCACGGCCTTCGTCACGGAACTTCTCGGCCATAGTCAGACCGGTCAACGCCACACGCAGACGGTTTCCTGGCGGCTCATTCATCTGGCCATAGACCATGGCTACCTTGTCGAGAACGTTGGACTCCTTCATTTCATAGTAGAAGTCATTACCCTCACGGGTACGCTCACCGACACCGGCAAACACGGACAGACCTGAGTGCGCCTTGGCGATGTTGTTGATCAACTCCATCATGTTAACGGTCTTGCCGACACCGGCACCACCGAACAGACCCACTTTACCGCCCTTGGAGAACGGACAGATCAGGTCGATAACCTTGATGCCTGTTTCCAGCAGTTCCGTGGTGTTGGATTGATCTTCATAGCTAGGAGCTTCACGGTGGATAACCCAGTTATCATCCTCGCCGATCGGGCCCTGCTCATCGACGGGCTCGCCCAGAACGTTCATGATACGTCCCAGAGTCGCCTTGCCAACCGGCACCTTGATCGCTTCACCCGTGTTAACCACTTCGGTGCCACGACGCAGGCCGTCAGAGGTACCCATGGCGATACAACGGACGACTCCGCCACCCGTTTGTTGCTGAACTTCCAGTACCAGACCCTTGGTCTGGCCTTCGCTCACAATCTTCAGTGCATCGTACACCTTAGGTACGGAGTCTTGTGGGAACTGCACGTCCACCACAGCACCGATGACTTGAACGATGATACCGTTACTCATGTCAAATCCTCTAAACCTATGAATACCTTAGCCCTATACCGCCGCTGCGCCGGAGACGATTTCGGTCAGTTCCTGGGTAATACTGGCCTGACGGGCCTTGTTGTATACCAGTTGCAGATCCGTAATCAGATTATCCGCGTTATCGGTGGCAGCCTTCATCGCCACCATTCGGGCGGCTTGCTCACTGGCCAGGTTCTCAACAACCCCCTGGTAAACCTGAGACTCGATGTAGCGACTGAGCAGTTGATCCAACAAATGCTTTGGATCCGGCTCATACAGATAGTCCCAGTGATGCTTCGCCAGTTTTTCATCCTTGGCTTTTGGCAATGGCAACAACTGATCGACCGCCGGTTCTTGCACCATGGTATTTACAAACTTGTTGTTCACCAGATACAGACGATCTATTTCACCGTTGTCATAGGCCTGCAGCATGACGCGAACCGAGCCAATCAAATCATTGACCGTCGGGTTATCGCCAAAGCCGGATGCTTGCGCCAGCACCTTACCGCCATAGCGGGCGAAGAAACCGCACGCCTTAGCGCCTACCAGAGCCAGGCTGGTTTCTATCCCCTGATCTTTCCACTGTTTCATGGAGCCCAAAGCAGCTTTGAACAAGTTAACGTTCAAGCCACCACACAGGCCTCGATCAGTCGAGATAATGATATAGCCAACTCGCTTGACCTCACGTTCCTCAAGGTAGGGATGCTTGTATTCCAGGCTTCCCAAAGCGATATGACCGATCACCTTACGCATAGTTACTGCATATGGACGGCTGGAAGCCATGCGTTCCTGTGCGCGACGCATCTTGGAAGCGGCAACCATCTGCATTGCGCTGGTGATCTTCTGCGTGTTTTTCACACTGCCGATCTTGTTACGTATCTCTTTAGCGCCGGCCATCTCTAGACTCTCCATTCAAGGTGGCTGCTACGCAGCCACTTTAAGTTACCAGGTTTGAGTCGCCTTGAAGCCATCGATCAGTGCAGTCAGCTTGGCAACAACATCATCGTTGTAGTCAGCCTTGGCATTGAGTTCGGCCATCGTATCGGCATGCTCAGTCGCGGCAAAAGAGAGCAGAGCGTTCTCGAAGTCACCGATCTTTTTCAGCTCGATATCATCAAGATAACCACGTTCGGCAGCGAACAGTACCAGAGCCTGGGCAGCAACACTCATAGGTGCATACTGCTTCTGTTTCATCAGCTCGGTAACCTTCTGACCGTGACTCAGTTGCTTACGGGTTGCATCATCCAGATCTGAAGAGAACTGGGCGAATGCCGCCAATTCACGGTACTGCGCCAGTGCGGTACGAATACCACCGGACAACTTCTTGATAATTTTGGTTTGTGCCGCACCACCCACCCGAGACACAGAGATACCCGGATCAACAGCAGGACGAATACCAGCATTAAACAGTTGAGTAGTCAGGAATATCTGGCCATCGGTGATAGAAATCACGTTGGTCGGAACGAATGCGGAAACGTCACCCGCCTGGGTTTCGATGATCGGCAGTGCCGTCAATGAACCTGTCTGTCCCTTCACTGCACCCTTGGTGAATCGCTCAACATATTCTTCGTTGACGCGAGCAGCACGTTCGAGCAGACGGGAGTGCAGATAGAAAACATCCCCAGGGTAAGCTTCCCGTCCTGGTGGACGACGCAACAACAGGGATATTTGACGATACGCGACAGCGTGCTTGGACAGGTCATCATAAATAACCAGAGCATCTTCGCCACGATCCCGGAAGTATTCGCCCATCGAGCAACCAGCGTATGGAGCCAAATATTGCAATGACGCCGATTCGGAGGCCGAAGCAACAACCACTACCGTATTTTGCAGTGCGCCATGCTCTTCCAGCTTGCGAACCACGTTGGCGATGGTTGAGGCTTTCTGACCAATCGCTACATAGACGCACTTAATCCCGGAATCTTTCTGATTGATGATGGCATCAATCGCCAGTGCGGTTTTACCCGTCTGACGGTCACCGATGATCAGCTCACGCTGACCGCGGCCGATTGGAATCATCGCATCTACTGCTTTGTAACCAGTCTGCACGGGTTGCGAAACGGACTTACGTTCGATAACCCCAGGAGCGATCACTTCGACAGCGGAGAAGCCATCGTTTTCAACCGGACCCTTACCATCAATGGGCTGACCCAGGGTATTCACGACGCGACCCAGCAGACCACGGCCTACCGGGACTTCCAGAATACGACCCGTACCCGTTACTTTTTGTCCTTCGGCCAGATCAGCATAAGGCCCCATGACGATGGCCCCGACCGAATCACGCTCCAGGTTGAGAGCCAGACCATACAGGTTTCCTGGCAGCTCGATCATTTCGCCTTGCATGACATCGGCGAGGCCGTGAATGCGGACGATACCGTCACTGACTGAGACGATCGTACCTTCGTTACGCGCCTCGGTGACGACTTCAAATTGCTCGATACGCTTTTTAATCAGCTCGGCAATTTCAGTGGAATTCAGTTGCATGCTCTAATCCCCAATCAAGATTGCAGCGCTTCCGCCAAGCGGTTGAGTTTATTACGGATACTGGCATCGATGATTTCATCACCCGCCTTTATCACCAGACCGGCCATCAAAGATGGATCGATACTGAAATCCAGTTTCACGGTGCGACCGTAACGCTTCTCAAGAGAAGCCTGAATTTTGGCGACATCCGCATCGCTCAAAGGGCTGGCAGAACACACGGAAGCATCCAGCTGTTTATCCAGCTCTGACTTCAATGCGATAAATTCGGCCAACACTCCGGGCAATACACTCAAGCGTCCATTTTCAGCCATGACCTTTATCAGGTTCTGGCCCTGCTCATTCAGCTGGTCACCACAAATCTGGACAAATAGATCGCCCAGCTTTTCAGTGCCCAAGGAGCCATGAAGTAAGCTCTGTACTGTTTCGTTGTCTGCAACTTCTGCAGCAAACGACAGCATCTCGAGCCACTTATCTAGCGCCTTGTGCTCAACAGCTACATCGAACGCAGCTTTGGCGTAGGGGCGAGCGACAGTTATCACTTCAGACATAGCCCCTGGCCCCCTTAAAGTTCTGCAACCAGTTTATCAACCAGGTCACTGTTCGCGGCCTTGTCGATTTGACGTTCCAGAATTTTCTCGGCACCAGCAACGGCCAGTAAGGCCACATGCTTGCGGAGTTCTTCCTTCGCGCGATTCCGCTCGGCTTCAATTTCGGCTTGAGCTTGCTTGAGAATCTTCTCACGCTCGCCCATAGCATCCTGATTAGCCTCGTCGATGATTTGAGCACGGCGCTTGTTGGCCTGCTCGATGATCTCTGCAGCCTGCTGCTTGGCTTCCTTGATCTGATCCATGGCTTTGTTCTGTGCCAGGTCCAGATCTTTCTTCGCACGTTCTGCAGAAGATAATCCGTCAGCAATCGCTTTTTGACGATTTTCGATGGCTGCCATCAGCGGCGGCCATACAAACTTCATGCAGAACCAGACGAAGAGGATAAACGCAAGTGTCTGGCCGAGGATGGTTGCATTGATATCCACAGCACAACTCCTCTAGGGTAAATGGATTAACACTAGATTGAGTCCGATGTCAGCCTTATTTGGCGACAGCGAACATCACATACATACCCAGACCAACGGCGATCATCGGGATCGCATCGACCAGACCCATAACGATGAAGAACTGGGTACGCAGTAATGGCAGCAGATCCGGTTGACGGGCAGCACCTTCCAGGAACTTACCACCCAACACACCGATACCAATGGCGGCACCGATAGCAGCCAAACCCATCATCAGACCAGCAGCAATGAACAACATCTCCATGGAAATTCCTCCAAACATTTAAAAAATAACGTTAAAGATCAACTTACGATAATCAATGTTCTTCATAGGCCATCGACAGATACACGATCGTCAATACCATGAAAATGAACGCCTGCAGCGTAACTATCAGGATGTGGAAAATGGCCCAAGGTACGTTCAGGAACCATTGTGACCACCACGGCAGCATGGCGGCGATGAGAATGAAGATCATCTCACCCGCATACATGTTGCCGAACAACCGCAAGCCCAACGAGACCGGTTTGGACACGAGGGTGACGGTTTCCAGGATGAGGTTAATAGGCACAAAGGCCCAGTGGTTAAACGGCGTAAATGTCAGTTCTTTAAGGAAACCGGACAAGCCCTTCATCTTGATGCTATAGAAGAAGATCAGGAAGAAGACGCCGAGCGCCATGGACAGTGTGATATTAACGTCAGCGGAAGGAACGACTCGCAGTTTCTGGGCATGATCCCCTGCAATTAATTGTGCCAAGCTAGGCAGGTAGTCGATAGGAAGCAAGTCCATCAGGTTCATCAGGAAAACCCAGACGAAAACCGTCAACGCCAAAGGGGCGATCAACTTACTCTTGCCATGGAAGATCCCTTTGACGGTTTCATCCACAAATTCGACAACCAGCTCAACGAAGCACTGCAGCTTTCCGGGTACACCACTGCTTGCCTTGACGGCAACGCGGTAAAATACCAGGAGGAATAGCAGTCCCAAACCAACAGAAAATATCATGGAGTCGATATTAACCACCCAGAAGCCTGATTCAGCGCCAACCTGCCAGTGATGAAGGTGGTGCTGGATATACTCCTGAGGCGTTAGCAGTTCTGCTGTTGCAGCCATGAGTTTTCCTAGTAACGGTTGTTGAGTGTTAACGAAATTATCCACTGCGAGCACAGGGCCAATCCGTAAGTAACAAACATGGCACCATGTTGCACTTCCAGAAATTTGAAGGTCACCCCGAATAACACCAGGGTCGCCACCAATTTAGCACCAGCACCACAGTAGACGTCCCACAACACCAAACCTACATTCAGTTCATCCGCCTGACGCGAACTTCCGATCCAGCTGTAGAGGAGTTGGGGCACCCAGTATATTCCACCCCCGACGAGGGCAGAATATGCCGTCCAGCGACTGTCCAGTAACCACCAGACCAGAGCCATGACGACTATCAAAAAAAGCTGAATAGCGAGGACTGTCCATGCCAGCGCTTTCACACTCATCGATGAACTGCTGCCCATCAGCTTTCTCCGATCCTTGAGACACCTAAATTTCAGGCGCCCTTAATAACACAAAAATAACAATTGAACAGCTTCGTGGATCACAGGAGTTAAAAAAGTTAATTTTATGTAACTCTTTGCTGGACAATGCTTTTTTGTTTCGGGTGTTTCAACATAGCCCATGAAATGGCTAAAAACCAGCGTTTTGTGAGCTGACTCAAGGTGTTGCCGCCAGCAAACAACCCCATCCATTATCATGTTTGCCGCTTATAACAAAAAATCAGTTAACGAATATCCATAATAAAAATAGGGAATAAATATTCCCTATTTTTATCGTTTTTACGACAGTTCAAAATGCTGCAAAATTTTATCCAATTCGTCCTGATTCTGAAAATTCAGTACCAACTTGCCTTTTTCTTTACCGGAAGAGACAAATTTAGCCGAGACACCCAGACGCTCGCTGACCGTAGTCTCCCAACGGGCGAGACGAGGTTCAGGCTCTGCCACTATCCGTCCATCTCGAGGAGTGAGCAGTCCGTTTGCCACCATTTTTTCAGTATCACGAACCGTCATCCCTTTTTGTGCCACCTGGCGGGCCAGCTCTGTCTGCAGAGGGCCTTCCAGCGCCAGCAGGGCTCGGGCATGTCCCATATCCAGATCACCATGTTCCACCAGTCGTTTGACATCCTCATTCAACTGGTTCAAAGCGCAATAGATTGGATACAGCACTGCGTGATTTACCAACCGCTTCGGCTACTTCCTGATGCGTCAGTTCAAACTCCTGCATCAGACGCAACAAGGCCGCTGCCTCTTCAATCGCATTCAAATCTTCACGTTTGAATGTTTTCAATCAGAGCTATAGCAACAGCTGCGTTGTCAGCAACGTTCTTGATCAAACATGGGACTGTTTCCAGACGAACTAACTGACACGCTCGCCAACGACGTTCACCGGCAATAATTTCGAAACCATTGTCCGCCACCTGGCGTACTACAATCGGCTGAATAACCCCCTGGGCCCGAATCGAGTTGGCTAACTCTTCCAGCGCATCCTGGGACATATCTTTGCGGGGCTGATACTTACCCGGACGTAACCAGGAGAGCGGTAATTGGCGTAATTCACACCTGGAGCTCATCGCTACGGGAACGCGCTTCATCCGACTTGATATCATCCATAATCTGCTTTTGCCGGGCAGCCGTACTGGTACCTAACAGGGCTTCCAGTCCTTTACCCAAACCACGTTTCTTTGGTGTCATGTTCATTCTCTGGCTCAAGCTGATTCGAGACTGGCTTGTTCTTCCCGGCGCAACATCTCGCCGGCCAGCGCCAGATATGCTTTGGCGCCCACCGAACTCTTGTCGTAATACATGGCGGGAGTACCGAAACTCGGTGCTTCAGCCAAGCGCACATTGCGCGGAATGACTGTGCGGTACACCTTGTCGCCGAAATGCTGCTTCAACCTGATCGGATACATCATTGGACAGACGATTTCGATGATCGTACATGGTCCGCAGAATTCCCTCGATCTTAAGATTTGGATTCACGACAGCCACCAGCTTGCTGATGGTGTCCCACCAGAGCCGTTAATCCTTCCAATGCAAAATATTCACACTGCATGGGCACCAGTATCGAATCGGCAGCCGACATGGCATTGATCGTCAGCAGATTCAACGACGGCGGGCAATCGATGAAGATGTAATCATACTGATCACGAACGGCATTCAAAGGCGTTGCGTAAACGAATTTCCCGCGCGAAAACATTCCAGCAAACGGATCTCGGCAGCAGTTACATCTGAATTTGCCGCGATCAGGTGATAACCACCCGCTGTCTCGGTGATCAATACCTCTTTGACCGGTAATTCATCGACCAATAATTCGTAAGCGGTGCGTTCGACCTGGTATTTATCAATACCGCTGGCCATGGTGGCATTGCCCTGAGGGTCCAGATCAACCACCAGAACCTTGCGTCGCGTAGCCGGCCATGGAGGCAGCGAGGTTTACGCATGTGGTGGTCTTACCTACCCCCACCTTTTTGGTTCGCAATGGCGATAATTTTAACCCACTAGGCTCCCCTGCTGAATCTATTGTTTTTTGAGAATGATGAGATGACGTTCGCCATCCAGTTCAGGCACGGCCAGCAGATGCGTGCTCACCAAGGCGAAGGCCTGTTGGGAGCTGGGCCAGTTCATCCGCCGGATAAATTCCCTTCAAATGCCAGAAAATGGCCGTCAGCGGCGGGTAAATGACCACACCAACCCAACATATCATTCAAGGAAGCAAATGCACGGCTCAATACGCCGTCAAAACCTGAGTCGTCATGAAAATCTTCCACTCGCGACTGCACCGGAGTGACGTTTTTCAATCCCAATTCGAGGATGGCCTGGCGAATAAAACGA
Organism: Aeromonadaceae bacterium; assembly: GCA_963677375.2. Taxonomy (GTDB): domain Bacteria; phylum Pseudomonadota; class Gammaproteobacteria; order Enterobacterales; family Aeromonadaceae; genus Pseudaeromonas. Next base: position 24,430 of record CAXXIF010000017.1, on the reverse strand, counting down.
ATGCGCTTTCCCAGACTGTCCAGCAATACAAATTGTTTGTCTGGATTGATGATGGCCAATGGCAATCCGGGTAAGCCCTGGTCCAGTCCCGACGTCGATGAAACGACTCCCTCGTAACCAGGGGCTGACAACCACGCTGTCCATGATGTGCTTGACCAACATGGCTTCTGGCTCCCGAACCGAGGTGAGATTGTAAGCCTTGTTCCACTTGTGCAGCAACCCGACCAGGGCCAGCAACTGCTGTTTCTGCTGATCGGACAGCTCAAGTTCGGTCTGCTCGAGCAGTTGGTTTAAACGTTGTTCCAGCATCCGGGACCTCAGGCGCTCTTGCGCAATAAACCGCGCTTTTTCAGGTGAACCAACAAAATTGAAATGGCGGCCGGCGTAATACCGGAGATCCGGCCAGCCTGACCAATGGTTTCCGGTTTGGCGTCATTGAGTTTGATCTTGACCTCGTTTGACAACCCGGAGACCTCGGCATAATCCAGATCCTGTGGCAGTAGGGTATTTTCATTGCGCAACTGCTTGTCGATCTCATCCTGCTGCCGATCAATATATCCGGCATATTTGACCTGAATTTCAACCTGTTCGGCAGCTTGATCGTTGAGGATACCCGGTCCCAACTCAGGGATCGACATCAGGGCAGCATAGGTAACTTCCGGGCGGCGCAGCAGTTCTTCCAGGCTATGTTCACGGGCCAATGGCGCATTCATGATGCCGTTGATTCCAGCGGCAGATGTCGAAAGTGGGCTGACCCAAGTGGTACGCAGACGTTGCTGCTCCACGGCCATCTGCTCGAGTTTTTCATTGAAAAAGCTCCAGCGGACATCATCTACCAGCCCCAGCTCGCGCCCTATGGCCGTCAAAACGCAGATCCGCATTGTCTTCACGCAGCAGCAGTCGATATTCGGCACGGCTGGTGAACATGCGATAGGGCTCCTTGGTGCCCAACGTCGAGAGATCATCCATCATGACACCTAGGTAGGCCTGATCCCGGCGCGGTGACCAAGGCTCCTTGTCCTGAGCGCGTAATGCGGCATTGATCCCTGCAAGCAATCCTTGTGCCGCGGCTTCTTCGTAACCTGTGGTGCCATTGATCTGACCAGCGAAAAACAGATTCTGCAGGTGTTTGTTTTCCATGTTCGATTTCAGATCCCGAGGATCAAAGTAATCGTATTCGATGGCATAGCCGGGACGGACAATGTGCGCATGTTCAAATCCGGTCATGGAACGGATGATTTGCACCTGCACATCGAATGGCAAACTGGTCGATACACCGTTCGGATAGAGTTCATGAGAGCTCAGGCTTTCCGGCTCAATGAAAATCTGGTGCGCATTCTTGTCGGCAAAACGCATCACCTTGTCTTCGATAGACGGACAGTAGCGTGGACCTATTCACCTCGATGACCCCGGCATACATGGGGCTGCGATGCAGGTTCTGACGAATAACATCATGAGTTTTTTCATTGGTATGGGTAATAAAACAGGGTACCTGACGCGGATGTTGCTCTGCCTTGCCAAGGAAGGAAAATACCGGAACCGGTGTATCTCCGGGTTGTTGCTGCAACAGATCGAAATTAACTGATCGGCCATCGATTCGGGGTGGCGTTCCGGTTTTTAATCGACCAATGCGTAACGGCAACTCCCGCAGACGTTGGGCCAGAGAGATGGAGGCTGGATCTCCAGCTCGACCACCGCGGTGATTTTCCATTCCAATGTGGATGAGTCCATTCAGGAATGTTCCTGCCGTTAAAACTACGGTTTTGGCAAGAATACGGATCCCGGCTTGAGTGATAACACCACAGACTCGATCTCCATCGAGGATCAGATCATCACAGGCCTGCTGGAACAGTGTCAGATTGGGATAGTTCTCCAGCAGGGAGCGGATCACTTGTTTGTACAGCAGTCGATCCGCTTGTGCTCGTGTGGCTCGAACCGCTGGTCCCTTCGAAGAGTTCAAGGTGCGGAACTGGATCCCGGCATGATCGATGGCGTGAGCCATGACGCCACCAAGTGCATCGACTTCTTTGACCAGATGACCCTTACCAATACCGCCAATTGCCGGATTACAGGACATGTGACCCAAGGTATCTATGTTATGGGTCAGCAGCATGGTTTTCATTCCCATACGTGCGGCGGCGGTAGCAGCTTCGGTACCCGCATGGCCACCGCCAACGACGATCACGTCGAACTGCTCATGATATTGCATAGGATCACCTCAATGACAAACATCTGGATCAATAGCCAAACGGCGGATCATTCTATCTGGTTCGGGGGCCTCAGTAAAATGGCCTCTTGGAGATACACGAACGAGAGGATCTTGAGTAATAGGATCTTGAGATCTTTAGATCGATCTTTTATTGGATCTACTATTAGGATCGCTCGATCTTGTTGATAAGCCTTTTTTTGATCAAGAGGATCATGATCTTAACTGCGATCCAACCCTGTGATCTATTGCGGATCAACCGGCCCGTGAACCTTGTGACAAGATCCTCTTTTATGCACATACCCAAACAGGTCTTTGTGTTGTGCATGGGATAACTACCGGTTAATAAGAGGTTTTAACTAGTGTTATCCACATAACTTTTTTATTTTATGTGAAACTGTGGATTAGTGTGGGGAAGGCACCTAAATAGCTAGTACAAATTGTGGATAACAAAAAAGGGCCTGCTCGCCCCTCTGGTTTATAGTGTGCTGTTGTCTGTGCTTACAGGGTTTCTAGTAGCGGGATCCACTGAGTCAGCCAGCTATCTGCGGCATCTTCCGGTATATCATGCTGGGTTACATCAATATCACAACGCGTGCCCAGTGGCATCGCCTGGCAATAGTCCAGCAGCTGTTCCATCCGCTTACCTCCCTCACAGAAGGTATCGTAGTTACTGTCTCCGAGACCGACGACGGCAAAGTGATAACAACTTAAATCGGGTTTTTGCTGTGCTAGCTCTTCGGCAAATGGCTGCAAGTTGTCCGGAATATCGCCAGCGCCGTGGGTGGAGGTGACGATTAACAGCACCTCTCCTGGTTGCCCATGCAGTGTCGCCAGGCTGGCCGGATTATGGATCAGGGTCTGGTGTCCGGCTGCCTGCAGCTTCTCTACTATATGTTCTGCCACATATTCGGCAGCTCCCAATGTGGAACCTATGATCAAGTGAATCATGGCCATGCTCATGCTCCTTTTACGGGGTGGGGTGGCTATCTCAGTGTAACCCTAGGCGTAGAAAGTAAAAAAGGAGCCGCATTGGGCTCCTTTTTAGTCATCAATCGAAGACTAGACGCGACGCTTGAATTCACCGGTACGGGTGTCGATTTCGATCTTGTCGCCGATCTTGACGAAGTCAGAGACGGAGATAGTGAAATCAGTACCCACCAGGCGAGCTGGCTTGGTGACCTTACCTGAGGTATCGCCACGGACAGCGGGTTCTGTGTATTCAACTTCACGGACAACAGTGATGGGCAGTTCGACGGAAATAGCCTTACCGTTGTAGAAGGTCACTTCACATACATCTTCCATGCCATCGACCATGTAGTTCAGGGTGTCACCGAGGTTTTCTTTCTCGATGTCATACTGGTTGTATTCAGTGTCCATGAAGACATACATCGGGTCGGCGAAGTAGGAGTAGGTGCACTCCTTGCGTTCCAGTTGTACGACTTCCATCTTGTCGTCAGCCTTGAACACAGTTTCGGTACCGGCGCCGGAGAGCAGGTTCTTCAGCTTCATTTTAACCACGGCAGAATTACGGCCGGATTTGTTGAATTCGGTTTTCAGTACGACCATAGGGTCGTTACCGAACATGATGACGTTGCCTGCGCGGATTTCCTGTGCGGTTTTCATTGGATCGTTTCCTGTATTGAACAGTGATTTTGTAAAAAACGCATTATTTTAGCCGTTTTTCGCTGAATTGCACCAGTCTGCTGGCTAAATCTCCTCCAGCCAGTGCTTGTTGTGGCCAGCTTTGTGCGTGAGGCCAGCAATTCATCCCGATGTTGATCCAGGGTTTTCCAGGCATCTACGGCCTCGATTCCTAATCCTTGATCATAGGCAAGTGAAAGAGAATTCAAGGCGTTATGACAATCCGGCGATAAATGGTGACCATATAGCTCTAAAAAGGCGGTTAGCTTTTCCAGATGGGCGGCATCGGCCTGGGGGTAGATATGCCACAGGAACGGGCGTGCCGCCCACTGTGCACGCAAGAAGGAATCCTCGCCTCGGACCAGATTAAAATCACAACACCAGAGCAGATGATCATAATCAGATTGATCGGTCATCGGCAGGATCAGGAATCGTCAATGATCCTTGCTGCCAATAGTATCCAGCATCCAGTTGATCAAGCGGTTGACCGAGCCAGGGAGCGAGCGAATTCAGGATACGTCCCTTGGGGATCAGACAACAGACGGGGAGAAGATCCATAACGCCAGTGACTGAGCAGGGCGGGCAGGGGCTGCACTTTCGTAGGTGAACAGGCTGATGTAGCGCGTCTCTTCCGGTTGCGGAGGAAGACCAAAGCGGGCCATCCACTGTTTGCCGCTGTGTGGCTTCGGCTTGCCAGCTCTGACGTTGTGCGGCAAGTGAATGCTCACAAATCAGCCCACCGCTGCGCAGGGTGAATCCGGGGAAGAAGAAAAATTTGTTCAGGCCATTGTGCTGGAGCGAGGGTAAACCGTGGCAGTCGTCAATCCAGGACTCGGCGCTCAGATATTCCAGGTTCAGCCACAAGGGGGCAGGGGTCTGTTGACTCATTCGTTGCCGGGCCAAGACCGGTAGCTCACATGCGAAGGCTTCAATGGACTATGTTTCCAGGCTGCCATGATTCTGGAAACTCGTTTGTCCAATGGGCTATTTCAACGCCGCGGCAGATCTGGCGCGACTGTTCAGGCTGCAACTCCGGGCAGATCCGCGCAAAGCTGGCCAGGTCATCGACCCACAGGCACACTCGTTGTGCAAATTCCTCCACCAGTTGGCGAGCTAGTCGCCAGGTCACGCCGATATCACCGTAGTTATCGACCACGGAGCAGAAAATGTCCCACTGTCTGGGGTTGGATTGCATGAATGACTCCGGGCTGGATCTCTGGGGTTGGGCGCCGTTTATACAAGATCTGAATCCACGTGACCAGCCTCGCATTTGTGCTGGGGATGACTACTTTATCGGCTATAATGGCGCACTTCGGAAGAGTACCGATTTTCACAACGAGCTCCTATTATGCAAGCGAATCTGATGTTGTTAGTTGCCGCCGCTATTTGGGGCTTCGGTTTTGTGGCCCAGCGTCTGGGTATGAATTTTCTTGAACCGTTTGCCTTCAACGGGATACGTTTCTTGCTCGGTAGCTGTTCTCTATTGCCGTTGATCTGGTGGTTTTCACGTACCAGCCGGTCAGAACCACAAAGCGAGAGTTCACTGATAGTTGCCGGGGGACTTGCCGGTGGTGTGCTGTTTATTGCCGCAACCCTGCAGCAGGTTGGTCTGCTCTATACCACGGCGGCCAAGGCAGGTTTCATTACCGGGCTCTATCTCATACTGGTCCCCATTCTGGGTTTGCTGCTGAAACATAGCTCGGGTATTACAACCTGGCTCGGGGCTATGTTGGCCGTTGCGGGTCTCTATTTGCTCAGCATCAATGATGACTTCAGTATGTCATTCGGTGACATGCTGCAATTCATTGGCGCCCTGTTCTGGGCCATCCATATTTTGCTGATCGATCATTTCAGTGGCCGCATCAGCCCACTGAAGCTTTCGGCGACCCAGTTCATGGTGTGCGGGGTGTTGAGTTTAGGGGGTTTTCCCTGGTGATCGAGACGCCTACTTGGGCGGGAGTCGTGGCGGGTTGGCAGCCCATACTGTATGCGGGCCTGGTCAGTGTGGGGGTGGCGTACACCCTGCAGGTTGTCGGACAAAAGAGTGCCAATCCGGCCCATGCAGCCATTATACTGAGTCTGGAGTCGGTGTTCGCGGCTCTTGGTGGCGTTTGGTTATTGGATGAAACGCTGTCATTACGAGCCTGGCTGGGTTGTGGTCTGATGTTGGCAGGCATGCTGCTTTCCCAGATGCGTTGGCCGGAAAGGGATAAAAGCGCAGCTGAATTACTCACCTCGGCGTGAGTATCTGATGGTTCACCCGTTGATCAAGGAACAGAACAATGCATCTGAGTAAGATAGTGCAACCCTTGTTGGGGTTGGCGTTGTTGATCGCCATTACCGTGGCAATATTGACCATTATGGCTCCCTTTATGGCCGCGATTATCTGGGCTGTTATTCTGGTCTCGGCAACCTGGGAACCGTTTCGATGGTTATCCCAGCGACTGGGAGAACGAGATGGATTGGCGGCAGCATTGATTGTATCTGCGCTACTGCTTTTTATTCTGGTACCTCTGTTGGCTGCCTCGGTTGATTTTGCCCAACAACTGACGCATCTGGCGCGCACTATTCCAGAGCAGGTGCAGGCCGGTCTGCCAGAACTGCCGAATTGGATATCCGGTCTGCCATTCATCGGAGAATGGGTGGCCAATCAGTGGTTGGCACTACAAAATCAAGACTACCAGATCCTGGCCCAGCTCAAGGGATTGGTGGGTCCTGCTGCCAATATCATGCTGAGTATGGCGAGTGCTCTGGGTGGTGGTTTGATGATGCTGCTGCTGAGTATTGTCATCGCCGGGTTACTGTATGCAGAAGGGGAAACCCTGCACCGCTGGGTTATTGCCTTCAGCCACAAGGTTGCCGGTCCTGCGGGCGAAAATCTGTTGCGCATCAGCAATAGCACCATTCGTGGTGTGGTGTTCGGTTTTATTGGGGCTGCTGTGGCACAAGGCGCCTTGGCCTGGTTCGGTTTGGCAATAGCCGGAGTTCCTAATTCGATGAGCCTTGGGTTGCTGGTGTGCCTGGTTTCTGTGATCCCGGGTGGTCCGCCCTTAGTCGGTTTGATCGCGGCCTATTGGCTATTCAAACAGGGCGAAGTGGTTTGGGCCGGCTTCCTGGTGGTCTGGTTCCTGTTTGTGGTCGGCACTATTGATAATGTTGTTAAATCATTGGTGATTGGACGCAATAGCCCATTACCACTCTCGCTGATCCTGTTTGGCGTCATTGGTGGTGCCATCGCTTTTGGTATGTTGGGCGTATTCCTCGGCCCTACACTCCTGGCTCTCTTTTACACCCTGTTGCGAAATTGGGTGAAGGACACTCAGCCTGCGGAATTAGTTGCCCCAGACCTCGATAACAAAGTTACAGATGACTCCACGCTCGAGAAGTTGTGAGTCTGGTAACAGCTCCTTTTCCCGCCAGTTCTTTGTGAATGGGCAGATCTTGCTTCGATACTCCACTCATGGCCTGAACGGGCCATGAGCTTATGGAGCTGGGTTAGCCCGCAGCTGGTACTTTTTTCGGGTGTTGTGTCAGAGCTTGAGTGGGAAAACGCTGCTCCAGCAATTGCAAATTACGGCTGTGGGTCAGGATCACCACCTGATCGTCCACCTGTAGGCTGAGTTGGGACTCAGCCAGCACGAATTGATCCTTCCGGTAGAAGCAGATCACCCGCGCACCGTCAGGTAATGCCAGTTCGTCCACAGTGCCGCAGTCGGCCTCTGCCACCGCAAAGGTAAAAAAGCGCGCTTCATCCTTGAGAATGCTGGAGAACTCGACATTCTGGCTGCCTGCCACCATGTCTTCCAGACTGCGAGCCAGAGTGCGTGAGGGGATGATTATGTCTTTGAGCCCCAGTTCATGGCAGATGGTTTCGAATTCAGGATCTTCAATCCGGGTGATGACCCGGGCAAAACCTAGCGAGTGTCCGACCAGACTGGCGATCAGGTTGAGGTGGTCGTTATTGGTCAGACAAAACAGAAAGTCCGACTGACTGGGACTGACCTCGCGTAACACATCCGGGCGTGTGCCGTCCCCCAGCATAAAACTACAATCCAGCTCCTCGGCAAGCTCGTCGATCCGCGCCTTGTCATTTTCGATGATGACCACTTCATCCCCGCGATGAATCAAGGCGCGGGCTGTGGCTAATGTCGCGGCACTGGTACCCACAAATACGGTTCTCATTCCATCACCCTTCTTCGGCCAAACCAGCTACCCGGGTAGAGCAGCACCAACCAGGCCAGGATCTCCAGCCGTCCCATCAACATATCCACACACAACACAGCTTTGAGCAGTGATGGCAATGCGACACTGGTGATACCGCTGCTTAAGCCCACGGTGCCAGTTGCCGAAACCACTTCAAAGAGTGAATCCAGAGGCGGGTAGCCCAGCCAGATGAAGGCGAACCAGGAGAGTATGACCACGCCGATAAACAGCAGAATAATCAACAAAGCCCCCATGATTTCCGTCCCTCCCAGATTGCGACCGGCCAGACCGGGCTCCAGGACGGCATGTCGGGGCAGTGAACAGCGGATCAGGTAGGCGCGTAACAGACTAAACAGGATCAACAGGCGTAGAAGTTTGCACCCCCCCGCGGTGGAGGCGACTCCACCACCACTCAGCATGGCCAGTATGAGTACTAACTTGCCCGCAGCGGGAAGATCCTGGATCGGCATGCTGCTGAAACCGGCGGTGGTCTGGGCCGACGCGGCCAATAGCGGGGCATGGTGTAAAACCTGACTCCAGGAAAAGCCACCCTCCTGTCGCAGGCAGAGTCCAAGAATCAAAGTCACCAGCAGCATCATTCCGAATAATGCCCAGATTTGCAGCCGATTGCCGGCCAGTTGAGTGTGTTGGCTATAACCTCGCAGGTAGTAAAACGTCAGCGGTAGGGCGCCCACCAGACAGAGCAGGGTCACCGACCACTGCCTCGGAGGGGATAAACTGGCCAGACCGCCATCATCGGGTGCAAACCCGCCGGTGGAGACTGCCGAGAGCGCATAAAGCACGCCTTTAAACCAGCCCAGACCAAACAGCCAATTGATGAGGATGCCCACCAGTGTCAGGCCAACATACACCAGCAGAATGCGGCGGGCATGGGCGCGAGTTCCTCCTACCAGGTCGTCGGCCTCGCTTTCCTGAATGGCAAGCCCCTTGGCGACCAGCCCGGGTTGGATCAGCAGGGCCAGGGAGAGTACGACTATCCCCATACCGCCGTACCACTGCATCCAGGCGCGGGTAAATAGTAAGGAGGGGGGATAGGCCGCCAGTGTGCTCTGGGTGCTCAGCCCTGTGGTGGTAATAGCCGAGATGGTTTCGAAGAGCGCATCCTCGAAGTCCAGACCGGAGACCATCAGTGGATAGCTCATCAATAGCGAGGTCAGTACAAAGAACAGACTCACGACTATCATGCCTTCATTCGCCTGTACCGATGCGGGAGAAGGGAGTCGGTAGGTGAACATCCAGCACAGCAGTAGCAACAACAAGGGGGGAATATAATCCAGACTGTGTGACACCTCACCCAGACTCAGTGCTACCAGGCAGGGCACCAGCGTCAGGGCTATGAGCACCAGACTCAGCTGACCGATATATTTGGCAATGACGGCAAAGCGTACCGCATAGCGAAGTTCGCTCGTCTGATGGGTCACTGTCGATCCTTGGTGTGTCACCTGCGCATTTAACTAAGGATAGTGCGGGATGAGGTACCACGACGGGCTGATAGGGGGGATGATGCTGGATGAGCGGGCGGATTTGCCGCCACAGTGAGCTGAACTGTGACGGCGCTCCAGGGTTAACTCTGAGTTGGGCTCAGGGTGAGGGTGACACGGCGGTTCTGCGCCTTGCCCTCGGCGGTACTGTTGCTGGCTACCGGCTGGTCGGGGCCCACACCGCTCATGCTGATGCGGCTGGCATCCACGCCCTGGGTGATGAGATTGCTGCCGACGCTATCGGCGCGCTGCTGGGAGAGGCGCATGTTGAGTTCGCGGCCACCGCTGCTGTCGGTATGACCAATGATATTGATGCGGGTCTTGTCATACTCCTTGAGTACCATGGCCACGCCGCTGAGGCTGTTGGCTCCGGCGGCCTTGACCTGGCTGGAGTTGGTGTCGAAGGTCACGCTGTTTGGCATGTTGAGAATGATGTTATCGCCTTGACGGGTCACGGATACGCCGGTCCCTTTCATCTTTTGCCGTAGTTTGGCCTCTTGTACGTCCATGTAGTAGCCCACACCACCCCCGACCGCAGCGCCGGCGGCGGCACCAATCAGGGCTCCCTTACCTCTATCGTGTTTGGAAGAGGAAAGTACACCCACCAGAGCTCCAGTTGCAGCACCGAGGGCGCCACCTTTGACGGCACTGGACGTTTGCTCTTCACCACTATACGGGTTGATGGTGGTACAGGCCGTGGCGCCGATTGCGATGCAAAGCGCGGTTAACAAGAGGGTTTGCTTCTTCATCAATACTGCCCATGTGTAATAAAAAACATGCCATGTATACCGGATATTGGTTTGCTATGAAATTGAAACCGTAGCGGTTGTTGGACTTGTGAGCAGAGGAGGTATCATGGATCATGGCGTTCCAATCGATCCTGCAGTTCGACTCCTTGGAGTCGATAGTTAGCGAACAAGGATGTATAGACGTGACAGATACCATCTCCATGGCTCAAGCCAAGATCCGTAATTTGCGTTATATATCACCCATTTGGCTGGTACCTATCGTTGCAGCCTTGATCGGGTTGTGGCTGGTGTATGTCACCCTGAGTAATCAGGGACCTCTCGTCACCCTGACCATGAACGATGCCGAAGGGATCGTAGCCGGTAAGACCATGATCAAGTCGCGCAGTGTGGAAGTTGGTATGGTGCAGACTGTCAGACTCAGTGAAGACCTGAGCCATGTCATCATCACGGCACGCATGGCGGTCGATACCGAAGAGTTGTTGCGGCAGGATAGCCAGTGGTGGGTGGTGAAACCCAGAATCGAACGGCAGGGTATTTCCGGTCTGGGAACCTTGTTGTCTGGTTCGTACATCGAGCTGCTACCGGGCAAGAGCAAAAAATACAACGAGAAGTTTTCGGTGCTGGATACCGCACCCGTGGCCCAGCCTGATGAGAAAGGGCTGCGTGTACGTTTGCTCAGCGAGCATAGTCGCGGTCTGAATATTGGCGATCCAGTTACCTATCGAGGTTTTACTGTCGGGCGGGTAGAACAGAGCCATTTTTCTACCGGTAGCCGACAGATGGAATATCAACTGTTTATCACGGCACCTTATGATGGGTTGGTCACGGCTAATGTTCGTTTCTGGATGAATGGGGGGGTTCGTTTTGAAGCGTCGGCCGACGGCGTCAAGTTCGATACCGGCTCCCTGGAGAGTATTATCAAAGGGGGTGTCAGCTTTGATGTTCCCAAGGGATGGGAGTTAGGCAAGCCTGCGGCCAGTGGTCAGCAATTCACTCTGTTTGCAGATGAAAGTAGTAGTCGTACCCGCGAATATGATCGCTACCTGGATTATGTGTTGCTATTCAATGACTCGGTGCGGGGTCTTAGCAGTGGAGCGCCTGTCGAGTTCAGAGGTATTCGCATTGGTACCGTCATGGAGGTGCCGTTCGAGTTGAGCGAGGTGGAGTTGCTGGGCAAGAACTCGGGCCTGATTCCGGTGCACATCCGTATTGAACAGGACCGCTTTGACCTCGATGGTGGCTCTCGGGCCTTGAGCCAGTTATCACGGGATATCGAGCAGCAGGTTCGAACGGGGCTTAGAGCGACCCTGAAGACCGCCAGCTTGCTGACCGGAGCCCTGTATGTTGATTTCAGTCCGGTATCCGATAGTCGTCCGGTAGCCGGTTACGGGAAGTTCGGGGAGTACCCAACCATACCGACTGTGTCTGGTGGTTTAGCCCGGATCGAGCAGCAAGCCAATCGACTGTTGACCAAGTTCAATGATCTTCCGTTGGATCAGACTCTGAGCAACCTGGATGCCATGCTCAAGGAGAGCAAGCAGAGTTTTGCGGCCATGCGGGAGTTGAGCAGTAACATGAACAAGTTGGCAACCCAGCCCGGAGCACAACAGCTGCCTGCCGAGCTGACCAAGACGATGCAAGAATTGCAAAAAACCTTGAGTTCATTCTCTAGTGACTCTCCCGTGTATGGCGATCTGAATCGCTCCGTGGAATCGCTGAATAATCTGTTACGGGAATTGAAACCTGCGGCCCGTAAAGTTAACGAGAGACCAAATTCATTGATTTTTAATCAGATTCAATCTGATGATCCATTACCAAGGAGTGCCAATTGATCCGTTTGTTATGTTGTACGCTGTGGCTATGTCTAGTGGCCGGATGTGCGAGTCCAACGGCTCCTACCTACTACGCCTTGAGTCTGTCCGGAGATCAGGGGCCATCCCGGCAGATCACTGAAGGCCCGGTACTGGTGGTTGATCGCGTTGTGCTGCCGGAGTATCTGAACGACCTAGGGGTAGCCTTTCAGCAGGATGATGTGCAAATCGTTACGGCGAATCAGGCGCGCTGGGCCGAGGCTCTGGACAAGCAACTAACCCGTTCCCTGGTGTTGTCTCTGTCCCAGCACCTGGAGCGCGTGCAGGTGTTGGAAGGCCCTATGGCCAGGACGCAGAGCTGGCACTTGAGTGTGGAGATGACCTCGTTTCAGGGGCGCTTCGATGGACAAGCCATTGTCGCCGGTCGCTGGGTATTGCAACGGAATGAAGAGGCCTATAGTCAGGCCTTTCAGCAACAAGTTCCGTTGCAGGAAGATGGTTATCCGGCACTGATCCGGGCTTTGCGTACCGGATGGCAGACTGAATTGAATCATCTGGCAAAGGAAATAAATACCGAGCTCTCCAAGTCGAAATAAGCTGATTATTCAGCAAGATAATGGGCCGCCAGGCCCATTGTTATTAGTGCTATCCCAGTTATGCGTTGCTCGGATCAAAACCTGGCATCAGGCTGCTGTTCAGGAGTCAGGATGAACACAGACACGCCGTGAATACATTCATATAGGCTCGATGGCGGCATCCCTGCCGCCAACGGTCGGCTTTTCGTCCACGACTCCATCACCGGTGATCAACAACGCTTAATTGGGACATAGCCTATTATTTGGGGCGTTGCCTGTCTCTGAGAGTTTAACCATACTCATGATGCCTATCGAGGAGAGCGTATGGTTGGTCGAAGTCTGTGGTTTCTGCTCTTGTTCTGCTGTGGTCTGGTTCAGGCTCAGGCTCAGGCTCAGCCCAGAGAGGTGCGTTATTTTCAGGTCGATAGCCGTTACGCCTATCGGACCCGGTTGTTGCAACTTATTCTGGACAAAACTCGGGAACAGGGGGAGTTCGTCCTGCGACCCACCTACACTCAAGTCACCCAGGATCGGGGTATTCAGCTGCTGATGTCCCGAAAGATTGATGTGGTTTCCTTGCCGACGACGGTCGAACGTGAGCGGGATCTACTGCCGGTCAAGATGGATATCATGCAGGGCTTGCTGGGGTATCGGCTGCTGCTTATTCGTCGCCAGCAGCAAGCGGCTTTTTCCCAGATTCAGACTCTGGAGCAGTTACGCCACTTCAGCGCTGGATTCGGCAGCCAATGGGCTGATTTGCCGATCCTGCAAAGCAACGGTTTACGCGTTGTCCCATCTCCCCAATATGAAAATCTATTCGCCATGCTGGAAAAGGGACGCTTCGATTTTTTCCCGCGAGGTTTGAACGAGGCTTTTCGTGAACAGGCCGAGCGACAGCTCACCCGGCCTGATTTGGCGGTGGAGTCGGATCTGGCGCTCTACTATCCCTATCCAGTCTATTTTTTTGTTCATCGCCAGGATGAGGCCTTGGCGCAACGTCTGCGACAGGGGTTGCAGCGCGCCCAACTCGACGGCTCCATGTTCAAGCTATTCATGCACTACCATGGCGAGGATCTGGCCAAAGCAAATTTGCCCCGGCGGCGCCTGTTCCAGTTGCGTAATCCACTGTTGCCCGAAGGCACACCAACTCCCGATACTCACAGGTGGTTGCATGGACTAGAGAGAAGTCGTTGAGCCCTTTTGCCGACGAATCATGGTCTGTAATACGGAAACTAGTCGGTCGGCCCGTAATGCCAGCGCCAGCCCCCCAGCCAGTAATCCCCAAAATGCCGAGCCGATACCGAAGCCACTGACACCGGAGGCTGTCACCAGAAAGGTGATGATGGCGGCTTCCCGATCGATATCCAGATGCAAGGCCTGATGCAGGCTGTGGCCCAGAGTTCCGAGCAGGGCCAGACCTGCAATTGCCAGGATCAGCGCCTGGGGTAGGGCGGCAAACAGGCTGGCTACCGTGGCTCCCAGCAGACCGGTCAGCAGATAGAGGAGTCCGGCGCAGCAGGCGGCGAGATAGCGGCGCCCCGGTTCGGGATCGGCTTCTTTACTCATACAGAGTGCCGCCGTGATGGCCGCCAGATTCAGGGCATAACAGCCAAAGGGGGCCAGCAGAGCCCCGGTCAGCCCGGTCCAGCCCACCAGAGGGGAGACCGGTGGCTGATAGCCATGGGCGCGTAACACGGCGACTCCGGGCAGATTTTGCGAACTCATGGTGACCAGAAATAACGGCAGGGCAATCCCCAACAGACTGTGCACCGAAAACTGGGGCGTGGTCCAGATGAGCTGCACCGCATCCAACTGGATGTGGTCCAGATGCAGCAGGTTCTGTTGCCAGGCAATCGCCATGCCCAGCATAAGCGTCAGCGCCAGGGTATAGCGTGGCAGCAGGGGTTTAAGCAACAAAAAGGCCAGCCCCATACCTCCGGCCAGCAAGGGTTGTAGCTGGATGGCATGACACAGATCCAGACCAAAGCGCAGCAGCACCCCGGCCAGCATGGCATTGGCCAGGTGCATGGGCAGGCGGTGCATGACCCGGGCGAACAGCCCGCTGAAGCCGCAGACCAGCAACAGCAGGGAGGAGCAGAGAAAAGCGCCGATAGCCTCGGCCATGGGGACGCCGGCCAGGCTGGAGATCAACAGGGCAGCTCCGGGTGTCGACCAGGCTGTAAGGATCGGGGTCCGGTAGTACCCAGACAGTCCTAGGGTGGTCACCCCCATACCGAGCCCCAATACGGTCAGCCAGGAACCCAGCTGTGCAGGCGTCGCCCCCGCACTGGCGGCCGCCTGAAAGATGATCACTGCCGAGCTGGTATATCCGACCAATACCGCAATCAGACCACTGCTCAGATGGTGGGGGCGTAATAAACGCACAGAGGAAAGAAGAGACATTGGCGGACTCCTTGTCGGCATATCGTCGTGGCTAGCGGGCGTTGTGCGTTATAACGTACAATGGCATGCTAACAGCGTGCGTTATTACGCACAAGTGGGCTGACGGGGGAGATGTTGTGGAGCAGATTAATCAGCAGGTGGGCATGGCGTTGCGGCAATTGCGGCAGCAGCAGGGATGGAGTCTGGATCAGGCGGCGCAGAGCTGTGGCGTGAGTAAAGCCATGCTGGGGCAAATCGAACGGGGTGAGTCCAGCCCAACCGTGGTGACCCTCTGGAAGATTGCGACTGGCTTTCATGTGCCATTCACCTATTTCATGCAGACTCCATCCAGGCATGAACCAGGGGAAGATTTGGGGGCCCTGTATCGTGGCCCGCAACCTGGACAATCCCAGTGCCTGGCCGAGGGGATACGGGTGACCACGCTGCTGCCGTTTGAACCTGTTCTGGGGTATGAGTTGTTGTGGGTTGAGCTGCCGGTGGGGTGTGACTACTACTCGGTACCCCATGAGGTTGGCTCGATTGAGCAGGTCATACCTCTGAGTGGTCACATGGCATTGTGGTTGAATGATAACTGGCATCCACTCGTTGCCGGTGAGGTGTTGCGATTTGCCGGTGATCAACGGCATGGTTATCGCAATCTGGGGAGTGAACCTGCCTGTTTTCACGATCTAATTCACTACTCAGCGGCCGGTCCCGTGGTTCACAGCCTGGCAATGGACGGGGAGTGAGAATAAACCCCTGGAGCCTGAGATGCCGAACGTTATCGGGGGACTGCTGAAATTGTGATGTCCTTTATTGTCCCCTTATCGGGCTATCCTGGCTCTGCCTCGATGAATAAACCTGACGTACACTGCTCTCACACTCGACAAAGCAGGGGTTTATAAATGAAAACAGCACTATTGGTTATTGATGCACAAAAGTCCTTCAAAGCCCGTCCATTCTGGAGTGAGCAAGATGTTCCAGCCTGGCAACTGGCCCAGCAGCAACTGATCGACGCTTGTGTGGCTCGTGGCATCCCCGTGGTGCAAGTGTTTCATCAGACCGTAGATAATGGTCCCTTTGATCCACGTCAGGGGCTGGTGAGTACTCTGGACGAGATCGGTATTGACCCGGCGCTGGTGATTCACAAACATAAACACAGTGCATTGGCCGGAACGCCGCTGCTGGATTGGTTGATCGGTCAGAATATTCAGCGTCTGCTGATTTCTGGGATACGTACTGAGCAATGCTGTGAAACCACGGCGCGACATGCCTCCGATCTTGGGTTTAGCGTCGATTTCTTCTCCGATGCCACCTTGACCTTTGCCATGACTCATCCGCACAGTGGTATCACCTACACAGCCGATGAAATCAAGGCGCGGACTGAACTGGTATTGGCGGGGCGTTTTGTTCGGCTGCGCACTGTGTCCGATTTTTTGACCAGCGACGAAGAATAGACACACAACAGGAGCGCAGATGCGAGCAAGCGATTGGGGATGGGCTCTGTTGGTCATCCTAGTTTGGGGGGTGAACTTTGTCGTCATCCATGTCGGGCTGGTGGGGGTGCCGCCGCTGTTGTTGGGGGCTTTGCGCTTCTTGCTGGTGGCGTTGCGGCGGTGTTTTTTGTGCCTCGACCGCGGATACCGCTGCGCTGGTTACTGGCCTATGGCTTGACGATCAGCTTTGGCCAGTTTGCCCTACTCTTTAGCGCCATGCGGGTTGGTATGCCGGCAGGGATTGCCTCCCTGGTGCTGCAATCCCAGATGATATTTACTCTGGTGTTCGGGGCTGCATTGCTGGGGGAGCGCTGGCAACGGCATCAACCGGCGGCTCTGGGGCTGGCTGGCGTGGGTCTGCTGGTACTGGCCAGCCAGCAACAGGCGGGTGGCATGACGTTGGTCGGCTTTGTGCTGACTCTCGGTGCGGCCGCCTGCTGGGGGTTGGGAAATATTGTCACCCGGCGGATCAGCCAATCCGGTCCTGTGGATCTACTCGGGCTGGTGGTGTGGGGGGCTCTGGTGCCACCGCTTCCCTTTCTAGTGGCCTCCTGCTGGCTGGAAGGTTCAGATCGGGTGCTGGAGACGCTGCAGCACCTTTCTGGCCAGAGCCTGCTGGCCATCGTCTATCTGGCGCTGGTGGCCACCATTGTTGGCTACGTCATCTGGGGACGCTTGTTGCAGCGTTATCCGGTTTCCGAGGTGGCTCCCTTGACGCTATTGGTACCCGTGGTGGGTCTGCTGGCGGCTCGGCTGCTACTGGATGAGCGCCTGCAGGGCATGCAATGGTTTGGCATTGCGCTGGTGTTGCTGGGCCTGGTGGTGAATCTGTTCTGGCCGCGCTGGCGGTTGTGGGTGCAATCCGTCATGGCTGAATCCGGCGTGGTGATCCCTGTGTATATTCTGTTGCCGCCGAATCTGTTGTTGCTGGATGTGACGGGGCCCGCCCGAGGTGTTCTACTTCGCGAACCGCTACCAGAGCCAACGAATCTTCGAGTTGCATTTTGTTGCTGCTCAACCCCAGGTTCCGAGCGCCATCGGCTTGCCGTTACTGGCTGCACCATTACCCGACTCTTTGCCTCCACAGTCCATTCTGTTGATTCCTGGGGTGAGTGGCCGCGAGCCGGATTGGCAGCATCCGGCCATGGCTCTGGCATTGAGCTGGCTGCACCGGGTTGGCCTGCAACCACGGTTGTTGGTCACTATTTGTGCTGGTGGCCTCATTGCGGCCAAAGCCGGGTTACTGGCGGGCCATAGTTGTACCACCCATCACAGCCACAGCCAGCAATTAGCGTCCTTGTGTCCCTCGGCCCGGGTACTGGAAAATCGTCTGTTTGTGCAGGATGGCCGGCTCTGGAGCAGTGCGGGGGTGACCTCGGGAATTGATCTGGCGCTGAGTCTACTTGAGCAGCTGACTTCGGCCCAGTGTGCGGCTCAGGTTGCGCGGAACATGGTGGTGTTTGTGCGTCGCAATGGTGCCGAGAGCCAGTTTTCGCCCTGGCTTGCCTGGCGCAACCATCTGCATCCCGCCGTGCATCGGGTGCAGGATGCCATCAGCACCGAACCCCAGCAAGGTTGGTGCCTCGACCAACTGGCCAGCATCGCTTGTGTCACAGCACGGCATCTGACCCGGATCTTCCGGGAACAGACAGGTATTACTCTGACTCAGTATTTGAATGAGTTGCGTCTGGCCTTGGCGAGTTCATTGCTGATGCAAGATGACCTGACCCTGGATCAGGTCGCGGAGCGGGTGGGTCTGGGCGATGCTCACCAGTTACGGCGGGTGTGGCGCCGCCATCGTCCGGGAACTCCGGGCGCATGGCGGGAACAAATTCGTCGGCAGTCCGGGATGGAGGGCGTGGCGGACTAGGGTGTCAGCCCGCCTCGCGGTGAATTACTCCTGGGTTAATGGCTGGACGCGGGCACGATTCCTGCCGGCATCAATGGCCTGTCCCAGCGCCTCTCCTGCGGCATGCAGTAACAGATCCAGATCCAACCGTTCCTTGAGTTGTTGAACCCCTACCAAGCCGATCGAGGCGGTCAGCGACAGGCTGCGGGATTCCAGATCGACCACATCATCCAGAGAGTGGACCAGCTTGTCACCCACGCCATACAACTCCTCGCTATCGACCCCAGGCAGCAGGACTAGCAAGCGATCCTGATGCCAGAGCCCGAGCAGATCGCCCATCCGCAGATTGCGCAACAGACGATTAGCCGCTGCCAGTTGTAACTCTTCGGCTTGCTGGGCATCCAGTTGCCCTGTGCTCAGAGGGTCCAGCTCCACCAGGGCCAGGGCATAGGGCCTACCTTCCAGGCGGCAGCGGGTATAACTGCAGTGCAGCAGATCAGCAATTTCGGCGGGGTCCAGTAACTTGGCGCCGCCCTGCTGATTGGCCAGCGAGATGGAGTGCATCTGTTTACGTAGGGCCTGGGGTTGGCTGGCCAGCAGGAAGCGTAGACGCATCTCGACCTCCAGCAGGTTCACCAGATCGACCAGCGCCAGGCGTTGTCGAATGTCCAGGCTGCGGGGTTCTCGTGCCGCGACAGCGACTATACCCATGGCATGCCCCTCCGGGCTGTGCAGGGGATAGGCGGCGAGCCAACCCAGCTCATGCTCACTGCACCAAGGTTGACTGCGCAGTTGAGGGTCACAGTCGGCCGATCCGCATTCGAACAAGCCTTCTCCGGCGATAACGCGCTGGGCAATCGACGGCGGAATACCGGTCGGGATATCCAACCCTTCCAGCAATTGGTCCTGATCCTCGCTCAACAGACTGATCCAGGCACATTCCGCATCACTGAGTAGTTGCAGCAGACGCAGGATGCGACGGTAATCATCCTGGCTGAGATTGGCCATTTGTAATGCCCGGCGCTGGGCATCCAGACGGATACCCATCAGATGTGAGTCATGAATCGATTGGTTTGTCATAGATATCTCCCGTGCCATGCCTCTTATAGCGTAGAACAGAGTTTTCGGTCGGGGGCGAGAATCCGCGGTAGGTAGGAGCCAGATTGGGATCTGACTGACAATTCATCAACGAGGATGGGCCTGGTGGGGAATTGTGGTGGTAGCTGGGGAATGGGCCCACCACATTCAGTGGTGGGCCTGTGATTACTTGCCGATGCAAAAAGAGCTGAAGATGCGCCCGAGCAGATCGTCGGAGCTGAAGGCACCTGTGATTTCGCTGAGATATTCCTGCACCAGTCGCAACTCCTCGGCGACCAGCTCCCCAGCGGCGTAGACCTCCAGTTGGACCTTAGCCAGTTGCAGGTGCTCATCGGCATGGGCGATGGCCTCCAGATGGCGACGACGGGCCATGAAGCCTCCCTCGACGCTGCCCTGATACCCCATGCATTGCTTCAGGTGTTCCCGGAGCGGTTCGAGGCCTAGGCCGGATTTGGCCGAGATGCGGAAGACCGGATGCCCCTGTTCCTCGGTGGTTGCCAGGGGGTTCACCGGTCAGATCGGCCTTGTTGCGGATGACTGTCAGCCCTATGTGGGAAGGGAGGCGATCGATGAAGTCGGGCCATATTTCGTGTGGATTAACGGCGGCTGTGGTGGTGCCATCGACCATAAACAGGATACGGTCTGCCTGGGAAATTTCTGTCCAAGCTCGTTCTATGCCGATCTTCTCTACCGCATCTTCGGTCTCGCGCAGGCCTGCGGTATCTATGATATGCAGCGGCATGCCATCGATATGAATATGCTCCCGCAACACATCCCGGGTGGTGCCGGCTATTTCAGTGACTATGGCGGATTCGCGACCCGCCAACGCATTGAGCAGGCTGGATTTACCGGCGTTGGGGCGCCCGGCGATGACCACCTTCATTCCTTCCCGCAGTATGGCACCTTGCTTCGCCTCCCTCTGCACCCCAGCCAGTTCGTCGATGATGCCATACAGGTCGCCGGCGACCTTGCCATCGGAGAGAAAGTCGATCTCCTCCTCGGGAAAGTCGATTGCCGCTTCGACATAAATGCGCAATCGGGTGACGGCTTCAACCAGGGTGGTGATACGCCGCGAGAACTCGCCTTGCAGGGAGTGCAGGGCGGAGCGGGCCGCCTGTTCGCTGGTCGCCTCAATCAGATCGGCGATGGCCTCGGCTTGCGCCAAGTCCAGCTTGTCATTCAGGAAGGCGCGTTCAGAAAACTCTCCTGGCCGTGCGGTACGGACCCCCGGGATCTGCAAGATGCGGCGCAGCAACATATCCATGACCACAGGGCCACCATGCCCCTGGAGTTCGAGTACATCTTCGCCGGTGAAGCTGTTGGGGGCCTTGAAGAGCAAGGCAATGCCCTGATCCAGAACCAAGCCGCTAGCATCACTGAATGGCAGATATTCGGCGTAGCGTACCCGGGGCAACTTGCCCAATACGGCCGAGGCCACGGTGTCACAGAGCGGGCCTGAGACTCGCAGTATGCCTACGCCACCGCGGCCAGGAGGGGTGGCTTGTGCCACGATCGTGTCAGTGTTGAACATGGGGCTGTGATTCTCGTGCTCGGGGATTGGGCTCATTGTAATAAAAAAGGCGACCCGCGGGTCGCCTTATTCTGTTTCCTGAACTCAGGAATTATTTCTTGGTGCGGCTGTGCAGACCCTTTTTCTCCAGCTGACGGTAGATCAGCGTCTGCTGGATGATGGTGACTATGTTGGAAACCAACCAGTAGAGGGTCAGACCGGACGGGAACCAGAGGAACATGAAGGTGAAGATGATCGGCATGAACTGCATCACCTTCTGTTGCATCGGGTCTGTGACCGTGGTCGGGCTCATCTTCTGGATCCACCACATGGTGGCACCCATCAGCAGCGGCAGCACGTAGTAGGGGTCCTTGACCGACAGGTCAGTCAGCCACAGTGCGAACGGTGCATGACGCAGCTCGACGGATTCCATCAGCGTCCAGTACAGGGCAATGAAAAGCGGCATCTGGATGAGGATCGGGAAGCAACCTCCCAGCGGATTCACCTTCTCTTGCTTGTACAGCTCCATCATCGCCTGGGACATCTTCTGGCGATCTTCACCGAAGCGTTCACGCAACGCGGTCAGCTTGGGTTGCAGCATGCGCATCTTGGCCATGGAGGTGTACTGCGCCTTGGTCAGCGGGTACATACCACCACGAACAATCAGGGTGATCAGAATGATGGCAACACCCCAGTTGCCAACCAAGCTATGCAGCAGTTGCAGCAATTTGAACAAGTACTGGGCGATGAACCACAACCAGCCGTAATCAACTGTCTTGTCCAGATTCTGGGCTACGGCGGCCATTTCATTTTGCAGCTTGGGACCTACCCACAGGGTGGCACCCAGAGTCACGGCTGAGCCGGAGGCGACTGAGGTAACGGACTCTTTCAGGCCGATGATGGCTTCCTGGCCGTTGCTGACCACGCGAGTGTAGAACTGGTTCTGCCCTTCGGTTTCACCAATCCAGGCCGAGGCAAAGTAGTGTTGCAGCATGGCAACCCAGCCACCATGGGTGGTGACGTTCAGGTTCTTTTCTTTGATGCTGTCAAATGTCTCTTTCTGGTAGGCCTTCTCACTGGAGGAATAAACCGCACCCCGATAGGCACTGGCCATCATGCCATGGCTCTGTTGTTCAGCCGGGGCCGCGATGGTCTGCTTGAGCTGGCCATAGAATTGCAGCTCCAGCGGCTTGGCGCTGCTGTTGGTCACCTGATAGTCAACACCGACGGTATACTTGCCGCGGGTCAGGGTAAATTCCTTGGTAAAGGTGACGCCATCCGGATTCGTCCAGGTGAGAGGTACCACCAGCTTTTCCTGACCATCAGCCAGTTTGTACTCGGTCTGGGCACTGGTATAGCTGGGGCGGCCTTCGGCACGACTGTCCGGGCCATCACGGCCAATCAGACCACTCTGGGCAATGTACTGATGGCCTGGTTTGTCCATCAGCAGCGTGAAGGGTTCGCTGGAGCCCTGTGCAACTGAGTGTTGCAGTAATTTGGCATCGACGATGTCGCCGCCCTGAGTGTCAACCAGCAGTTCCAGTTGATCAGAGCTCAGCTTGATCAGCTGACGGGCACTCGTTGGTGCCTTTTCACCGGGAACATCAGTGGCTGTGGCGTTGGAGGCCTCGGGCACTGACGCATCCGTTTGGGTGACGGCGACTGTCTGCGGCTTGGGTGCCTTATCGGCATTCCATTGTTGCCACAGCAGGAAGCTGACAACCAGCAATCCAATGACAAGTAGGTTACGTTGAGATTCCATAGTTAGTTTCTTCGCTTCTTCGGCTTGGGTTGCGGGACCGGGTCATAGCCCCCTGCGTGTAAGGGGTGACATTTTAATAGACGTTTGATGCCTAACCAAATGCCTTTTATGAGACCGTGCAGGCAGATTGCTTCAATGGTGTAGTGCGAACAGCTGGGATGGAAGCGACAACGCGGTCCCAACAGCGGGCTGATGAACCACTGATAGAGTCGTATGAGTTTAATGGCTAGCCATTGCAGCGGCGTGACAGGGTGCGCCATAACTTATCCAGCAGGTGGCTGATCTCGGCATTGCTCAATTGACCAATACCGGCCTTGGCAATTACGACAATATCGATGGCAGGCAGTTCATGCTGCTTGTGACGGAAACTTTCTCGAGTCAGGCGCTTGATGCGGTTTCCGCCAGACTGCTCGTTTCAGCGCCTTTTTCGGTACAGTAAGACCGAGACGCGGATGTCCGAGAGCATTGGCTTTAGAGAAGAGTCAAGATGAGTCAGATGAGGTGAGGCAGCCCGTACAGGCTCATTGAAGACATTTTTGAAATGTTCGGGAGTTAACAGACGTAACTCCCGAGGGAAGGCGTGATTAGCCATTCACAGTGGTCAGGCGTGCACGACCTTTAGCGCGACGGCGAGCCAGAACCAGACGACCATTTTTGGTGGCCATACGGCTGCGGAAACCGTGATTACGTGCGCGCTTCAGTACTGAAGGATTAAAAGTACGTTTCATAGCATTATCCGTTGGTTTAACTGTACAGTTTGGGTAGCCCCACACATGGACATAGTCGATGCTGAGTAGGACGACCCCATAATAAAGAGGCCGAATTCTAAACAGATTCGTGGGTTGCGTCAATCGACAGGGGCGGGGAGTTCATGCTTATCTGCGCGAAGCGAGCAAGTATGAACTCCGTCCCCCGAAGATCCTCCCGGATCGGGGTGACGCATTATACCCAGTCGCCAAGTAGAGACAAGCCAAGGATCGCTGGATCTACCGACTCTTTAGAGGCATTTGATCCTCGATCCTGAGGTTATGTCAGGAATTGTATAACGAGTGGCGTGATCCGGGTGTTTCTGCGGACATTCCCCGTACGGCCGCCACTTTTATCATCTGGATACTGGCGTGTCCGATGGCGGATCGGGT
Source organism: Aeromonadaceae bacterium (assembly GCA_963677375.2). Taxonomy (GTDB): domain Bacteria; phylum Pseudomonadota; class Gammaproteobacteria; order Enterobacterales; family Aeromonadaceae; genus Pseudaeromonas. The sequence continues at coordinate 504 of CAXXIF010000017.1, read as the reverse complement.
CTTGAATCGGTACTGGTCAGCCGGAGGCTAGGGTTGTCCCGCCATAAGGACTCCATAGAACCCTTTCTTGAGGGGTTTGATCCATTTTAGGATCATCCAGTGACTAAATCTGTTGATAAGTTGTGGGTAATACCCAGTAACCCCCGTCCTTTATTCACACGCCATCCAAAAGTCAAGCCGCAAATTTGGCAAGATCCTGTTGCTCGATCTGGTGATCCGGAGGCCAAAAACGTAGAATAACGGATCTTCGTTTGTCCTATTTATTTGGAGTGTACTGTGACAGCTTCGCTATGGCAGCAATGCCTGAACCGGCTGCAAGATGAGTTGCCTTCGGGAGAATTCAGCATGTGGATCCGGCCGTTACAAGCGGAGTTGAGCGACAGGATGCTCACTCTCTACGCCCCGAACCGTTTTATTCTGGATTGGGTGCGGGATAAGTACCTGATCCGTATCAATGCCTTGATCTCCGAATTCTGTGGATCTGATGCTCCAGCGCTGCGTTTC
>CAXXIF010000016.1:0-77137 GCA_963677375.2 Aeromonadaceae bacterium | reverse complement strand
GTACGAGCGCAGACACGTCGTAAATACTTCCGTACAGCTCGATCCAGTACCAACAGGTAACTTAAACCTATAAAAATCCACGATGTCGTGCCCCAACCGCTCTTGCACACCCTGCGGCTCGGAATGCCGATAAATTGCCTTATCGGCATTAAGGGATTCACCCGCACGTGGCGAAAATAGCTAGCTCGCCTCACCTCGTCCCACAAACATCCAATACCTGATCACGCAACCAGCGATGGGCCGGATCGGCATCCATGCGCGGATGCCAGAGCATGGAAATGGTGATCTCGGGTACGGAAATCGGCAACGCAAAACAGAACATATCCGGACACATGCTTTGGGTATGCCGTGCAGGCACTGTGGCAATCAGATCCGAGCCGCGCGCCAGAGCGATAGCCGCAGAAAACCCCGTCACCGAGGTCACTATCTCCCGGCTTAGGCCATGAACCTGCAAGACTTCATCGACAGGCCCAGTCTCAGTTCCCCGCCGTGAAACGAGAATATGCTGACCACTGACATAGCGCTCCGGTGTGATATCCCCCTGACTCAATACATGGTCGGCCCGAACCACACCGATAAAATGGTCGCGGAATAGTCCCCGAGTCCGTACTTCAGGACCGCTCAGATCCCCTATCACGCCGGTTTCCAGATCGACCAGACCATGACGAAGTAACTCGCTCTGTTTATCTAATTTCTGTACGAAACGTAATGTCACGCCCGGTGCGACCCGGCGGATACGTGCCAACAATTGCACGCCGAAGTTTTCAACAAATCCATCACTGCTGCGCAGGGTAAAAGTACGAACCAGTCGAGTGAGATCCAGTTGCTCGGCGGGACGCAGTACGGCCTCCACCTCCTCGACTAACTGGCCCACCCTCGCTTTCAGCTCCTGTGCCCTAGGCGTCGGCACCAGACCTCGCCCTGCGCGGACCAACAGGGGGTCGCCCATGGTTTCGCGCAAACGGGCCAACGCCCGGCTCATGGCCGAGGGACTGAGTCGTAACCGCTTGGCAGCGCGAGCCACGCTCTCTTCAGTCAACAGAACATCCAGGGTCAGCAGCAGGTTGAGATCGGGCATAAGAAGGCGAAACCATGGCAACGGATTTTCTTGATGATAACGCAGGCGACGGGGTCATAACATGACCTCAGATGCAGCTATTTAGTGCACATGCTGCGCCTTCCGCCAGCTATGGCGTGGAATTAGGCTGTGTGGAGTGCCATATCCCCAAGGCAACACAGGAGTTATCAAAATGTCCACCACACCCCGACCCCACCATGTCATGGTTTACCCGCCACCACCGCGTTGGGCGCTGACCAGCCTTGGCCTCGCTACGCTGCTCTCGTCATTCGGAACCAGCAGTGCCAATGTCAGTCTACCCACCTTGATGCAGCTATTTTCATCCTCTTTTCAAGCGGTACAGTGGGTTGTGCTGGCCTATCTGCTGGCCATTACCACACTGATTGTCAGCGTGGGGCGGCTTGGCGATCTCATGGGACGCCGTCGTCTGCTGCTGATCGGTATCCTGCTGTTTACCTGCGCCTCGGCCCTGTGCGGTTGGGCCCCGGAACTCTGGTTGTTAATCTTGGCTCGCGGTGTACAAGGAGTGGGGGCTGCCATCATGATAGCGTCGAGTCTGGCATTGGTCAGTGCAACCGTACCGAGAGGGAAAACGGGGCGCGCCATGGGTTTTATGGGCTCTATGTCTGCGTTTGGTACAGCCATTGGCCCATCACTGAGCGGATTCCTGATTGCTGGGCTCGGATGGCCGGCGATCTTTTTTATCAATATCCCCCTGGGTCTGTTGTGCTTTGGCCTGGCCCGTCGCTACCTGCCCGCGGATCACCCCAGAGCCCGCTACCACTCAGGATTTGACTACCTAGGTACACTGCTACTCACCCTGACTCTGGCGGCTTACGCGCTTGCCATGACGATTGGCCGCAGCCATCTCGGACTGTTGAACCTCGCGTTGTTGGTGACTGCTGCCATGGCTGGCGGCTTCTTTATCCTGGTCGAACTAAAAGCCGCCACCCCCTTGATCCAGTTGGCCATGTTGCGCTCCCGTACCTTCAGTGCTGCGCTGGGGATGAGTGCCTTGGTGTCAACTGTGGTCATGAATACCCTGCTGGTTGGCCCCTTTTACCTCACGACCACCTATCATCTCACTCCAGTTTGGATGGGGCTCGTCCTGTCAGGAGGGCCGGTTGCTGCGGCACTGGCGGGAATCCCCGCGGGTCGTTTGGTCGATTATGTCGGGGCTCCCGCCATGACCATCGCCGGTCTGAGCGGTATGCTGACCGGGGCGACAGTGCTGGCTTTCGTGCCCATGAGCTATGGCATAGCGGGGTATATGGTTCCGATACTCGTCATCACCGCCAGCTATGCCCTGTTCCAAACAGCGAATAACACCAGAGTCATGGTAGACGTCGCAGCGGAGCTGCGGGGGGTGACCTCTGGCATGCTAAGTTTATCCCGCAATGTGGGACTCATCACCGGGGCCGCCGTGATGGGTGCCATCTTTGCGTTCGGATCAGGAAGCCACAATATCACCCGGGCCAGCCCGGAAGCCGTCGCCACCGGAATGAGATGGACCTTCGCGGTCGCAAGCCTCTTGGTGCTACTGGCATTGAGTCTGGCAATGAAAATGCGCCATCCCCCGGTCGAGCGCGGCGGAATGACCTCATGCACTGACTCGTCAACCAGTCAAAACAATCCGCAATAACCGGGGATAACCATTAAGGTTTCAGTCGATCCAGTGGCTTGCGGGCGGCCGATTCATGGCGCTCGATCCGGCTGGTGTGCAGATACTGGGAGGTGGTGTCTATGCTGTCATGACCGGCATCGGCCTGCACATGGGACAAGGGCCGACCATTCAGATTGATATCATGGGTAATTCCAGTATGACGAATACTGTGGGGAGTCATCAGCCGCATCTCTTGGGCATCCAGATCGAAGCCATCGGCGGCAGCGGTATCCGCAGCCAACTCGAATACCTGCTTGATGAGATCCCGCAGGTGGCGTATCCCCAGATTGGCGTTGAGTAAACCACTCTGGCGCCCCCGCCCTGCGGCGCGGTGCCGCACAAACAAGGGGCTGTTTTCTCCGGGGCTCGGTAACCGACTCAGCCCCAGAAATAGTCGATAACGAGATAGCGCCACTAGTAACTGATCGGAGACGGCCACGGTACGACGCTTGCCGCCCTTACTCATGGGAATGTGAAATCCCCAGACCCCACTCTTCTTATCCCGGCGAAATTGCCCCATGACCGGTGAAAAACCGGGCCGGGCGGCAACCTCCGAGATACGTAAGTAGCAGCCATACATGAGGCACAACAAAAACAGTGAGCGTTCATGCTGCTCGGGTTCGGCATCTGCCAGCTTCTCGGCCGTGGCCATGACATAGGACCACTGCAATTCGCTGAAGGCCGCGCAACTCTCGTCCCAGCTCTCGGCCGATAGAGTCGTGGGCGTATAATTGCCGGCTTTCATCACCATGATGGCAGGATTACGTTCGGTATAATCCTCAGCAATCAGATAGTTATAAAAAGAGGAAAGGATAGCCAGTTTCGTCTGTAGTGACTTGTCACTCAACACATAGGGCTGAGGTTGCCCCGACTGTTTTTTGCCCAGAAAGGGGCGCCAGGCTGGATTGACCATCCGCTCACCACACAATTTGTCCTCCAAAAACTGAGGGACATTGTGGTAGGCAATCAGTGTCTGGGGCGGGTTCCGGCAATACTCCAGATAACGCAGCAGAACCCGCCGACTGATCGCGGCCAGTGATATCTGTTCCACATCAAAACACCAATGCAAAAATGTGGTTAATTCACTGCGATAACTCTTGTAATTGTTTTCTCGGTGTTTTTGCTCCAGTAGCCAGGCAACTGCATATTCATAAACTAGAGTGGCATCGGGAACATCTTGCAGAGCAATGTTCATAATATGTTGATTTACTTGATGATTGCCGTCATCAATCAGGTGTACGGCATCAAATAATGGCATCACAGGCGGTAAGGTTTCTTCTTGCATGCGTAATTCCTGATGGCTCATGGCGCGTGGACATTGTTTTTGTTATTCGCATCAAGCAAAAAAACGCGGTTGCGACTCATGGGTTAGCCACTTTAGCTAACTCACCACCACTGATTATACATACAGTTGTATTTATACGATAGCGACTAAATCCCCACCTCCCCCGGTAGTCACTTTATCCTGCGGCTATGGACCTGGAACTCCCGATTACTCTGTGTGCAGACAGTAGCCAGATCACACTCCTGGTGCAGAGACAGTTACATCACTCCTTCGCGTTTGATCCACACCGCGTTATTGAGTGAATTGCTTGGATATTTAACCTGTTCACCGCGTAACATATTGTGATTCAAGGGAATGAAAGGAACATGTATTCAGTGAGTGTTAGATTCGATACCTGGTTGGACAAGCATTGGCTTCAAGCATTGAACCAACGGGGTGATTGTGTCTTCGTGCATTCACGGGCTGGAGCCCTGTTGCGAGCCGTACTGGATGACTACTGCCTGCAACGCAACATTTCTCCCTTGCGTTGGCGCATGACAGAACATGATGCGCTTGAACCCTATTCGCCCCTTCTTCCGCTATTACGCAGTCTGTTACATCGCAACAAGATCAATGCGTCTGTCGCCCTGGATGCACTCCAGCTCAAAGGGGCAGAGCGTAGTCTGTTTGCGGACTATTTCGCCGGCCGTGAGCCGATACGGGTGGAGTTTCCGTTACCGGATGATCTCTCCTTCCAATCCCGACGCATTCGCACTTTATTGCTCCGCTTCCTGTCGTTTTTAACCGCCGATACACCGCAGTTATTGTTGATAACGGGCATTCAGTTTGCTGGCCCGACGACCCTGAAGTTGATTGAAGAGCTGATCCAGGGCTCCCATAGCGGTAAATTCTTACTGGTCATTGGCATCGATCCCAGCTACCAGCACAGCGATGAAAACCATCAGCAATTGTGGGAGCAATGGGTCAGCCAGATGGACAGCAGTGGCATCGTCTATCCCCATCCATTTGACACCACTCCGGCCCCCTTCATGAATTGGCCAGGTCTGGCCGATCTGGGTACCCAGCATGATTACGCGGCCCTCGCCCGCTGCGAACAACTGCTGGACATGCTCTGTTTTAATGAATCGGTGGTCGCGACCAGAAAATTGATGCAACGTCTGGAGCGGGGTGAGTTTGATCAGGACGGCCGCTATAAATGGCAGGTCTTACTCTGTTTGGGAAGGGCGCAGCTCTATTGTGGTGAGCATGAAGAGGCTATTACCACCTTTGATCGGCTGCTGGAGCAGGCCCAGGTTGCTAATAACTCCTCCCATTTATGTATGGCCTATCGCGAATTGGCTATGGCCCATATCTTCCGCTCCGACCTGACGACGGCCATTCGTTATAGCCAACTCGCGATCAAATTAGGCAGCGCCGCCGACGATGAACTCCTGCAGACGCAAGCCCTCTTTGTTCATTTTGTGGCCTGCGATAAAGCCAATATTCCCTTTGGCTTTTCCCGGCTACATCAGCTGTTACAGCTTCTCGATACCCATCAGATGGTCAGTGGTCGAATTTATGTGCTGCGGAATATTTTTGCCCAAGTCCCCTTCGAAAAATCGCTCAACCATGACTCGGCTCTCGACTGCTCCATCGAGGCCATCCGCTTGGCATATCATTATGACTATCAAGCCGATTTAGCCGCCGCATTTCAGAGTCGCGGCGTCATTTACAGTCAGTTGAACCGCTATCGACGAGCACTGCGCTGTTTCAGAATTAGTGAACATTTGCGCGAGCAGCTGAATGTGCCGGGTGAGTTGGCGCGTATCCGTAATGGCATCGGATATATGCTCTGTCAGAGAGAAAATTATACTGGGGCTCATCGTTACTATCTCTCGGCTCTCAATACCGTATTACGGCTGAATGATTTTTCTGAAATTACCATTAGCTTGTATAACCTGGCATGGCTCTATGCTGAAGTGCAGGAAAATGGTAGTGCCTCGCTGGTGCTGAATACACTCCGCGAGATGCTACGTATCCGTGGTACAACTTATTTCCCATTCCGGAATCTCCATGATGTGTTGTTATTGCAAGGTGTGATTCACCTGCATCAAGGTGAATGGGTCCGGGCCGAGCAAGATTTAGAACGCAGTTATAATCTGGATATCCCGGTTTCGGCAGAGGGAAAATTCATGCGGCCGTTGCTGCGAGCCTTGTTGGAGGCACACCAGCAGAATTACCAGCAAGCTTTGGTTGAGCTGGATGAAGCCACGGCCGTCTGTGATACCGAAACAGACCTGACCGTGCATCATCAGATCCTGTTACATGAAGCTGCGATCCGTATCCAGCGGCACTTGGCCGATATCAAAGCGGCCTATCATCACCTGCGTCAGGCCATCACGTTATGCCAGAAATATAAGTTCCCGACCAGCAGGCAGCGCATCATTTGTGCCTGGAAACTGCAGTCAATGCCTAAAGTTCATGACATGTTATCACCGCCTAAATTGGAGCTGGATCAACTCCTGCACCTGGTCAGTCAAGAACAGCGGATGAATCAGCTCTGGCAGCGGGTCCATGAAATGCGTTTGCTGGCAACCTTGCAGCAGTTAGCTGTAGACATGGAAAGTGAAAAAGAAATAGCGGCTGAAACATTGCGACTAATTTGTACCCATTTTAATGCGCAGGCTGGTTTCTTATTAGTGAATCATGAGCAAGAGATATACGAATTAGCACAATACAGCCAAGTCCCGGACAATCATTTGGATAGTCGGAGCCTGAGTGACTGGTTGGGCAATCACACTACAACCCGACTGCTATTCAATGGGGAAGTGCCCGCCCCCAAACAGGCGGTGCGTTTTTCTTCTGTACTCTGCCATCCCCTGTTGGAGGGACAACGTCAGATTGGTGAAATGATTCTACTCACTTTTGCGGATAGTGCTCCGCTACACAAATCTGATCGCGACATTCTGCAATTCATCGGTAATCAGTTGGCCGGGCAATTGGTAAACCTGCGCCAACGTCGGCAATTGATTACCTTAAGTTCTACCGATGTCCTGACAGGTCTGAGTAATCGCCAGAATTTTCAGACTTTGCTGCGGCAGGAATTGAAACGCATTGCCCGCTATGGAGCCGATGTTCCCTATCTCTCATTGGCTTTCATCGACCTGGATAACTTCAAATATTACAACGACACCTTCGGTCATGACATTGGCGATCAACTGCTGCGCTGGTTTGCCGATTTACTGCGAAACACCCTGCGTGATTTTGATGTAGCTTGTCGTTGGGGGGGGGATGAGTTTTTGGTGCTGTTCCCTCATACCAAGTCCAGTGAGGCCATGGTGGCACTGGTCCGACTGATCGAATCACTCAATGCCTACCAAGGTTACGGCCAAGCCCTCACGGATTATCTGGAACGGGACATCCATTTGCCACAGGAGCACTGGCTAAGTTGCTCCATTGGGGTAACAGACAGTACTCATCTCACAGATCCGCTGGATGATGCCGAGTTATTACAGAATGCAGACCAGATGCTGTACGAAGTAAAACGTAACGGCAAGGGACATGCCTTACAAACCCCACCCCATTCTCCCCTACAAGCCATCAATATGCTTTAGAGCGAATTGCGCTTTTACAAGAATCGCTCTTTTGTTACCCTCCCGCCCATCATTAAGGCAGGGCTCAGTTTGCCTTTGTTACTTCGAGTGAGAACTATGGCATCCCAAGAGCTGATTTATCCCATCAATGAAATTTTTCAGAGCATCCAAGGCGAAGGTTATTTTACCGGACAACCCGCGATCTTTATCCGTCTGCAGGGATGTGATGTCGGCTGTTCCTGGTGTGATACACGTCATACCTGGGTTGTAGATCCGGATCATGAGGTATCGAGTCAACAGATCCTCGACCATTCGAGCGAATCCGCCTGTTGGGCCAGCATGACCACAGAGCAACTCTGCCTTACCTTACGGGAGCTGGGCTATACCGCCAGACATGTAGTGTTAACCGGAGGTGAGCCTTGTCAGTATGATTTGCGCCCTTTGAGTCGAGCGTTGATAGAGCTAGGGTACAAGGTACAAATAGAGACCAGCGGCACAGCAGAAATCCGTGCAGATAGCAGCTGCTGGGTCACGCTATCCCCCAAGATCGGCATGAAAGGTGGTTACACCATTCTGGATAGCGCCCTGCTGCGTGCCCAGGAGATAAAACACCCCGTGGCCATGGAAAAACATATCCATGAGCTGGATCATCTGCTTGCCAGATGTCAGCGCGGCGAGGAAAAGATCATTTGCCTGCAACCGATCAGTCAACAACGCCGGGCCACCGAACTGGCCATCAGAGTCTGTATTGAACGAAACTGGCGGCTGTCGGTGCAAATGCACAAATATCTGAATGTTGATTAACATCAAACTACTGCATCAACCCGTCGCTGCTGTGATGTAACTACAGATAACCCCCCTGTTTTATTAGCGATTTTCCGGTCTGTCACCTATAAATTGGAAGATAAGACCGCCATTGGATATACCCCTTGGAACTGGAATCGCACTGTATACCGGCTCGTCTGCTACTGGTGGATGACAGCCCGACCAACCTACGTTTTCTCGCCCATATCCTGCATAACATGGGCGAAATATTCTTTGCCACCGATGGCAACAGTGCCTTGAAAATTGCGCGTGATAAACAACCCGATCTCATCTTGCTGGATGTCGAGATGCCAGGAATGAGTGGGTATGAGGTCTGCAAACAGCTAAAACTGGATCCCCTACTGGCCGATGCGGCTGTCATTTTTGTGACTTCGCATCAGAGTATGGAGCATGAAGTTCAAGCCCTGGAGGTGGGCGGAGTGGACTTCATTAGTAAACCATTGAATCCACCTGTCATTCGCGCCCGCGTTCGGACCCATATAACCCTGAAGCAACAATCGGACAGGCTACGTCGCTTGGCCAATCGCGATGGTATGACGGGTGTATTTAATCGACGGGCCCTAGACGAGATCCTGGATGTTGAATTTAGGCGTCATATGCGTGTCGGAGCACCTCTGGGGCTGGCGATGCTGGATGTGGATTTTTTTAAAGCCTACAACGATTGTTATGGTCATCTGCAAGGCGATGATTGTCTACGGCACATTGCCAGTACCATAGTTTCGGCAACCCGGCGTCCCGCCGAGTCTGTGTGTCGCTATGGAGGCGAAGAATTCATGGTTGTGCTGCCCAATTGCAATGCCGAGCAAACCTTGCACTATGGAAACTGGCTGCTGGAACAAATTCACCGTTTGGCGCTTCCACATCAGAGATCCGAATTGGGTATTGTCACTATTAGTGTCGGAATCGCCTCACAAATCCCGAGCGAGTCCGATAGCGTTCAGGAGTTAATCAAGTACTGTGACGAAGCCCTATATAAGGCTAAACATCAGGGGCGAGACCGGGTTTGTGTCTATCAAAAAAACAATCCAGAGGCCGCGGCATGAAATCTTGGGCATGGCTTCCATTACAGCAAAACTATAATAGTTTTTTGAGTTCTTTAATCTATTTCCCTCTGTTTTTATCCATTAGCTACTTAAGCTGGAAGCTTACTAGTGAACCACTATTATTGTTTAACAACTGGCTCTGTACCGGAGTTGCAATAGGAACGATCCTGCGTTCATCCACCGTCCATTCCAGAGGGATACTACTTAGCTATTTCGCCGCCACATTGATTATTGACCTTGGGTTGGCTGTCGTCTATTGGCAAGGGCTCTGCTCTGCTATTAGCAGTATATTATTTATAACGCTGGTGTATGGGTTATTTAGAAAATCAGCCCCTTTGCCGGATGAACATATTGATCAAACACTATTATTGCGCTTGATATTAATCTGTCTTGGCATTGTAGCACCTATAGGCATGTTAGTGGGCGCCTCTTTATTTTGGTCTGCAAGTGGCAGCTGGGATTGGCCATTATTACTCAGAAGCTGGCTCTACAATGGTTTGGGTGGGCTACTATTTCTAATTCCAAGTTTGAAAGTTTCTCGTCGTCGTCTAAAGGCTACCTTTTCCCTTATGGGCGCTAAGCGTTTATTTTATTTCATTGTAGCATCCTGCGGGATCTGTTTTGCTCTCTCATCACTACTGATTAATCCTTTCATTTATATAGCTATTTTATTGGCCCTCTTGGCCTTGAATCATTCTGCATTTTTTGTGGCGACATGGACACTGGGAACTTTATTCTTAGTCTGGATATTAATACTTGGGAATTGGATACCAACCCCAGGCATTTTCTTGATCATGTCCAGTGACGAAATTTTTTCCTCAACCGTTGTCACAGTGTTTTTTCTACAATTGATAGGCTTCCTCTCCGAGTTAATGAGCAAGAGTGGAAAAAAACTAATGCAAAGTGAAACGAGAATGCGCGGAGCACTTGAGTTTGCAGCCACCGGCTTCGCGCTCGTTTCAACGCAAGGTGAAATATTAGAAGCAAATGCCTGCTTATGCCGAATGCTCGGATACTCCAAGGAAGAACTAAAAGGACTCACTGCAAATGAACTAAGCCACCCGGATGATAGACTTCGCTCCAAATTAAATCTGGAGGCAATCCAGCGTGGAGAAATAGATAACTATGAATTTGAAAAACGTTACCTATGTAAAGATGGACATATTATTTGGGTTAATGTTCGTCTATCACTCCTGAATTACTCAAGTACCCAGGAAAAGGAATTCATTCTTCAGGCCGATGATATTAGTCAACGTAAAAAAGCGGAAAGTGAATTACTGCATAAAGAGACCCGGTTAAAATTAGCATTGGCAGCTGCAAATGCCGGAGCCTGGGAATGGGATCTGATTGACTCATCTACTTGGTGGGCCGATGAAATATATTCCATTTTGCGTCTGGCTCCCGGAGTGATCCCAGCGAGCCAAGAAAAGTGGCTGGCCACCATACACCCCGAGGATCGTGCCCGGGTTCAGAAACGTATCCAGCATGCCGTTAGTCACGGGGTCGGTTATCAAGAGACCTATCGGCTGATTCGTGAGGACGGTTCAACGGCCTGGATTGAAGATTATGCTGACGTTGAACTCGATGCCAAGGGTCAGGTCAGTCGAATTTTTGGTATCAGTCAGGATGTAACCGAACGGACCCTGATTGAACTGGCCGTTCAACATAGCGAGAGTCGTTTGAGATCCATTCTGAATTGTGCGGTTGATGCCATCATTACCATGGATAGTCATGGTCGCATCCACTCGTTTAATCCATCTGCGGAAAAAATGTTTGGTTATCTCTCCTGTGAAATATTAGGTGAAGAAATCAGTATATTGATTCCATCACCGCACAAAGAGCGACATCACAATTATATTGAACGATATCTTAAAACCGGAATACCACATATTATTGGACAGGGCCGTGAAGTTCAGGCTCTGCACAAGAGTGGCCGCCTGATCCCGATTGAATTGACAGTGACAGAAGTGGAAAATCAGGGGGAACACTTTTTTACCGGTATGCTGCGTGATATTTCTGCGCATAAACAAGCAGAGGCAGCGTTGATCTCGGCAAGGTCTGAGCTTCAAAGCGTCATTAATGCGGCCAGTGAAATAGCTATTATCGCCACCACTCCTGATGGGGTTATTACGCTATTTAATAGTGGTGCAGAGAGGATGTTGGGTTATTCGGCTACGGATATGGTTGGCATCCGGACGCCGATCATGCTCCATGATATGGATGAAGTCATATCTCGAAGCATTGAGCTAACTAATTCATCTGGAAAAGTTATAACTGGTTTTGCTGTTTTTGTTTATGAAGCCATTCAGCATGGTTTCGAGGCCAGAGAATGGATCTACATCCGCAAAGATGGTTCTCGCCTTACTGTGCTACTTACCATTACCCCAATCCGAGACAGTGATGGACTGATTACCGGATTTTTAGGGATTGCCAAAGATATTACCCCATTGAAAATCACGCAGGCTGAATTGTATCGCGCCAAAATACAGGCCGAACAAGCAAATAAAGCAAAAAGTGAATTTCTGGCTAATATGAGTCATGAAATAAGAACGCCCTTGAATGCGGTGTTGGGTATTGCATTTCTGCTAGGAAATACCTCTTTGGATATATCGCAAAAACAATATGTGAAAATGATCAGTGGTGCTGGCCGATCTTTATTGCTGATCCTCAATGACATTCTCGATTTTTCAAAAATTGAGGCTGGCCGTATGGATATATCTCAGGTTGAATTTAACCTAGACGAAATACTTGATGAACTAGCCAGCATCATGTCGGTGAATGCCGCAGATAAAGACCTCGATTTACTGATCAGCGTACAATCCGATGTACCACGTATTCTGATGGGTGATGGTATGCGTCTGCAACAAATTTTGATTAATCTGACCGGCAATGCCATCAAGTTTACCCAGGAGGGACATGTCAGCCTACAAATTGCACTGGAAACAGTATCCCCGGAGATCATCAATATTCGTTTTACGGTGCTGGATACCGGTATAGGTATGAGCCAGCAGCAACAAGATCGTTTATTTCAGCCTTTTAGTCAGGCGGATAACTCCATGACACGAAAATATGGAGGAACCGGTTTAGGATTGGCCATCAGTAAACGGTTGGTTGAATTAATGGGTGGAAGCATTGGGGTAAAGAGTCAACTGGATTCCGGCAGCGAATTCTGGTTCTGTTTGCCATTCTGCCCCATCCATGACGCAACGGCCTCTCCCGTCAAATATCCGCTCAAGGCTTTGCAGGTTCTGCTCCTTGAGGATAATCAGGTATTGATGGAGTCGATGACCCTGGCCATTGAGTCACTGGGTTGGGGGGTGACTCAGGCCTTTACAGTAGCTGAAGCCAAGACAAAACTGGATGCAACAGAATATGACCTGCTGCTGTTCGGCTGGCCACTTCAGCAGGAGAATAGTCTGCAACTGCTGGAACAGGGGGATGGATGGAACAAGACGATCCCGATTGCGTTGACTCGACTGCATCAAAAAGAAAACCTCTATCTGGACCCACTCTCCGCAAAATTGTCAGCCACTCTGGTGCAACCCATGACTGGCTCCTGTGTTTACAACGCGGTACTGGAGGCTCGCAGCCAGCATGCGGGCAGCCCGGATGAGTTAATCCAACAATTAGTGCCTAAAACCTTTACGGCTAATGCCCTTGCCAATGTATCGGTACTGTTAGTGGAAGATAACGAAATCAATCAAATGGTCGCCTGTCGGATTCTGGAACAGGAAGGGGCGAGTGTCGAAGTGGTGAATAATGGTCAGGAAGCTATCACCCGTATGCAGCAACCCAATGTTTTTTCGATTATTTTAATGGATGTCCAGATGCCGGTCATGGATGGCTATACGGCAACTCGGATCTTGCGGCAGGAGCTTGGAATCCAGATCCCTATTCTGGCCATGACCGCAGGCGTCATGCACAGTGAGCAGGAACAATGCCGCCAGAGTGGTATGAATGACATTATCGCCAAACCCGTGGATGTCATCCAGATGCTGTCCTGTATCAAACGCCATCTGAAACTTGAACTGATCGATCCCCTGCTAGCCACGACCGCACTGCAGACAGCGGAACAAGCCTTGAATTTAATGCCGCTGCGTCAGACGTTTGGTGACGATGACTCGTTAATTGCCCAATTGTTGATGCAGTTTCAGAGCGAAACCCGGCAATTTCATGAGCAACTGGACCACTACTTGGCCGATCAGGATCTCACCGCCGCCGCACGCTTGGTGCATACATTGAAGGGTCATGCCGGCACATTTGGTTCGGCTCGCCTGGCCAATCAGGCCAGACAGGTTGAGTTGGCGATCCGCGAGAAACGCTCGGCAGAGCTGGTCATGTTACTCCCTGAACTCTTTGAATCCCTGGATGAACTACACAATGCCATCGCTTTCTGGTTGGCCCGGCAAGAGGGGAAGAACGACCATATAGCCCCCCTGAATGAACACGAATTTAACGAACAAATGCTCACTCTAGAAAATTTACTTCAAGAAAATAATATCGCCGCTCTCGATCAATTTGATGCGCTGCGGGTTTCATTGGCCCAACGCTGTGAACTGGCTCAGCTCAATACCTTGATTGCCGCCATCGAGGCGCTAAATTTCCAGTTAGCGGCCCAACTGTTACACCAACTCAACCATGACGTCTCTGATTAGAAGCCAATAATGGTCCACTCCAGAAACGGCAAAAAGATGGCTCCGGTGTGGAGACACTGAGCATGTTTTAGTTCAATTATTGAAAACAACTGAGCAGTAATGGGCAAAACTGCATGAAATACAGTAGCATGGCTAGCTGCAGCGAAAGGAATCATTAGCATAAGGAGCCATCATGCCCAGTACATGGACCATTCATCCGCTACCACGCCATCATGAAACGGTGATTCAAGCCAAAATCGATCAAAAAACCAAACCCCTCGGCGCTCTGGGGCGCCTCGAAGAAATTGCCTGTCAGCTGGCTCTGACCCAGCAGCAAGAACAACTCACCATTAGCAATCCTACCTTGCTGGTTTTCGCCGCCGACCACGGGATCGCAAGGCATGGCATCAGCATTGCCCCAAGTGCTGTCACGCGGCAGATGGTTCTGAATTTTCTTGCCGGCGGCGCCGCGGTCAACTGCTTCTGTCAAGCCAATCAGATGCAGCTGCAAGTGATCGATGCCGGTATCCTCGAACCTATTGCAGACCCGCAACTCGTTATGCAGCGCATGGGATCGTGCAGCGGAGATATCAGTGTCGAACCTGCGATGACAAGAACACAGGTGATGGAGGGTCTCCGGCTGGGCAGTCAGGTCGCCAATGCGCAGATATCTGCCGGTTGTAATCTACTGGCGTTTGGCGAAATGGGGATCGGCAATACCTCTCCTGCAGCTGCACTGCTAGCGGCCATGAGTGGTCTGCCGATAGCCGCCTGCGTCGGGCGCGGCACCGGGATCGATGATGAACAGCTCAAGCGCAAAATGGCTTTGATCGGCCAAGCTGTAAAACGTGCGGGTAACTTGCAAGATCCTATCGAGTTACTCCATCAGCTGGGCGGCTTTGAAATTGTTCAGATCACCGGTGCTATGTTGGCCGCTGCAGAAAAACGAGTCACCCTGCTGGTCGATGGGTTCATTGTTACGGCAGCAGCCATGCTGGCGGTGCGGATTGCTCCTGCTTGCCGCGACTATATGATCTTTAGTCATGGCTCAGCCGAAGGCGGGCACAGCATGATGCTGGAATCGCTTCGCGCCCGCCCATTGCTGGATCTGGGACTACGGCTTGGTGAAGGTACCGGTGCCGCACTGGCATTGCCCCTGTTGCGAGCCGCCTGCGCCTTCTATAACGACATGGCTAGTTTCGCCAGTGCTGGAGTCACGGTGTGACTCGGCGCCATCGCATACAACAGACGATCGGCTTGCAACTGAATTACTTCTTGTTGGCTCTGGCCTTCTTTACCCGCATACCCATCCCTGCGAAGACCCAGTTTTCGACAGAACGGCTCAATCATGCCAGCCGCTATTTCTCGCTGGTTGGATTATTGGTCGGGTTATGGGGGGCAACAGTACTGGTGATGGCGATGCAGCTGCTACCCGTTAGCGTGGCGGTATTGATCAGCATGGTGGCAACCATCAAGATCACCGGGGCCTTCCATGAGGATGGTCTGGCCGATATGAGTGACGGCCTGGGTGGGGGCATGACCCTGGAGCGCAAGCTGGAGATCATGAAAGACTCCCGGATCGGTACCTATGGTGCTGTGACTCTGTTGCTGGCAATCTTGATCAAATTCTTTTCTTTGTGTGAGATTAGCGCGATCTCGCTCACCGAAGCCATGATCGCGCTGACTCTGATGCATGCCAGCTCCCGCGCCGTAGCCGGCAGTCTGATCTTCGATATGTCCTATGTCCGTGACGATTCCGGCAAGGCCAAGCCTCTGGCTCAGAACCAATCATTATCTGATCTGGTTATATTGCTATTTTTTGCCCTTATCCCCTTGTTATTCCTGAATATCAAGGTTGCACTCCTCTTCTTGCTGATCCTGATTGTACTTCGCTACTGGATCAAACATTGGTTACTCAGACAACTCGGCGGTTATACCGGTGACTGCCTGGGAGCAGCCCAGCAGTTGACGGAGCTCTCCGGCTTGTTGATCTGGTTGAGCTTGCAGCATTTGCAGATCAGCCGACTCAATCCCATGATCGAAACATTTCTGCATTTCAGAGGTTTCTGATGGCAAAACAAATTTCCTTGTTGCTCGGGGGGGCCCGTTCCGGCAAGTCGGCACTGGCTAGTGAACTCGCCGATCAGACGCGCCTGCCGGTGATCTACATTGCCACGGCCACGGCGCTGGACCCGGAGATGATGACGCGTATTCAGCGTCATCAACAGGAACGTCCGGCGCATTGGCAACTGGTGGAAGAGCCGCGAGATTTAGCTGGCGCGATCCGGGCCCTGGACGGCACAGAACGCTGTCTGATCATCGATTGCCTGACGCTGTGGTTGAGTAACCTGCTTCATGATGAACAGGGAAATCCACGACCATCTGCACAGCTGGAAAGTCATTTTTCGGAGTTGGCTAGCACGCTGGTCAGCTGTGAAGCCACCATTATACTGGTCAGCAACGAGGTAGGGCTGGGTGTCATCCCCCTGGGTGAATTGACACGGCGCTTTGTCGATGAAGCGGGCCGTCTAAACCAACGTCTGGCCCAGTTGGCACATCGCGTACTGTTTGTCGCGGCGGGGTTGCCTCTGGTGCTCAAGGACCAGACGCTGAGCACAAATCATGACTGAGATGCTTCCGCAGCACATCGGTTTATTGCGTCACGGCGAGATTGCGGGTCATCCGGCTCTCTATGGACGCAGTGACCCGCCGCTGAGTGCTGACGCCATGCGGGCCTACCAACCACTGCTGATTTCTGCGCAACTGCCATGGCAACGCATTCTCTGTTCACCTCGTCTGCGGTGTCGGCAGGTCGCCGACGCTGTGGTGCAGCAGTTTGGCTTGCCCATAGAAATCTGGCCCGAACTGGCAGAGATGAATTTTGGTCGTTGGGATGGAGTCCCCTATGCGCAGCTTGTCACTGAATGGCCAACACTGGAGCGATTCTGGAGTGATCCCCTGCACTGCCCACTCCCCGAGGCCGAATCACTGACCGATTTTCATACCCGAATCAACCTGGCCTGGGAGGCTATTCTCGAGCTCAGTAGAGACCAGTCGCTGCTGATCATCACCCATGGCGGCGTGATCCGTATGCTGCTGGCCCGGTTATTACACGCCGACTGGCGCCGTGGGGAGTACTATCAACGCTTGAACATTCCTTATGCCTCCCTGACCCAGTTGAATATTTGGCATGGGGATATCCACCCCGCAATCCAGATCCAGCAATTGGCAGCCCCTTTACGCGAGATGTAGACATGCCTTTCCACACCGCCCCCCCTGTCAATCAGACCTTGATGGTACAAGGCACCAGCTCGGATGCTGGTAAAAGCCTGTTGGTCACCGCCTTGTGCCGGATTTTAGCCCGGCAGGGCATTCGCGTTGCGCCCTTCAAGCCTCAAAACATGGCATTAAACAGTGCCGTTACTGCCGATGGGGGGGAGATTGGTCGAGCCCAGGCGGTGCAAGCACTTGCCGCGGGGCTGGAGCCCTGTGTTCATTTCAATCCGGTACTGCTCAAACCCAATTCCGATACCGGTTGTCAGGTCATTCTGCACGGCCACGCCATCAGCAACATGGAGGCACAGGCCTACCACGATTACAAACAGGTGGCGATGCAAGCCGTCCTCAGCTCGCATCAGTGGTTACAACACAGGTACGAGCGTATCGTCGTCGAGGGTGCCGGTAGTCCGGCGGAGATTAATCTACGGGCGGGTGATATTGCCAACATGGGCTTTGCCGAGGCGGTGGATTGCCCGGTCATTCTGGTGGCGGATATTGATCGCGGCGGTGTCTTTGCCCAACTCGTTGGCACTCTGGCCCTGCTTTCGCCCTCAGAGCGGGACCGAGTCCAGGGCTTTGTGATCAACAAATTCCGTGGCGAACTGGCACTGCTGCAATCCGGGTTGGATTGGTTGGAGCGGGAGACCGGCAAGCCGGTATTGGGCGTGGTCCCCTATCTGCAGGATCTGGATATTGCGGCCGAAGATGCCATTCTCACTCGGCAAACCACGCAGGATGCCAAGGTTCGCGTGGTCGTCCCGGTTTTCCCCCGGATCAGTAACCACACCGATTTTGATGCGCTACGCCTGCATCCTCAAATCGATCTGCAATTTATACCCCTGCATCAACCTCTACCGGCTTGTGATCTGGTGATCCTCCCCGGCAGCAAGAATGTGCGAGCGGATCTGGCCGTAGTGCGAGAGCAAGGCTGGGAGCCCCAACTGCACCGTCACCTGCGCTATGGTGGCAAGCTATTTGGGATATGTGGCGGTTATCAAATGCTGGGTGAGAATATTGCTGACCCTCTGGGGCTAGAGGGCTCACCAGGGCACAGTTCCGGTTTGGCTTTGCTGCAAACCCGCACCGAACTCCAGGCGGATAAACAGCTGCTGCAACGTCAAGGCCTATTCCGACTCAATGACAACAGAGTTGTTCCGGTACAGGGCTATGAAATTCATGTAGGCCAGACTCAACATCTGGCCCCCGATGATACACACCCTCTGCTGGATTTTGGTGACACCATCACCGATGGCGCCATGAGCAGTGATGGACAGGTGGCGGGGTGTTATCTGCATGGCCTGTTCGATACCCCAGCCGCGCTGTCGGAGTTGATGGATTGGGTTGGGCACAAGGTCACTTCCCCCATCTCTTATCAGCAACAACAACTGAATGCGATCGAGCGTCTGGCCGATTGCGTGGAACAGCATCTGGATATGGCGAAAATCGAAGCGCTATTCCGCACTAACTGGAGAGACACTCATGGTCGATGAGCAACAACGGGACGAGCGTCATAAAGCTCGCCAGCAACGATTGAAAGAACAGGTAGATGCCCGCATCGCCGCCGCACAAGAAGATCGCGGACTGCTCCTCATCATCACGGGGGATGGCAAGGGTAAGAGTACGTCCGGATTCGGAACCGTCTGTCGGGCCGTCGGCCATGGGCTGCGAGCCGCTGTGGTGCAGTTCATCAAGGGGACTTGGGCTTGTGGCGAACGAACGCTCCTCAGCTCGGCAGGAGTCGAGTTTCATGTCATGGCAACAGGATTCACCTGGGAGACCCAGGATCGCAAAGCCGATATCCAAGCAGCACAGGCGGTCTGGCAGGAGGCCAAGCGCCTGCTTGCCGATCCACAGGTACAATTGGTGCTGCTCGACGAATTGACCTACATGGTCGCCTACGATTATCTGGATCTGGATGACGTGCTGGAGGCGCTGATCCATCGTCCCCCCATGCAACATGTGGTGATTACCGGACGGGGTTGCCATCGCGCATTACTGGAGCTGGCTGATACTGTGAGCGAAGTGAAAAACGTCAAACACGCTTTTGACGCCGGGATCAAGGCACAGCAAGGGATCGACTGGTAACACTGTTGCCGCTCACGGCAATCAGGTCGTCATTCCCTGATTGCCGTGAGTGACGCGTGACACCAGCGGCCTAACCCTGTGCCGCCTTACAACGAAAAGCGCTGACGGTGTTGGGCCAATAGCAATAACCCCATGACCGACATGGCATCGGTGATCTGGCCTGTCAGCACCATGGAGAGAGCCTCGTCGAAGGAGTAAGTCTCGACTTCTATATCCTCACTCTCTTCCAGCATCTGCACACCGGGCCGTAGATCCGTGGCCACAAACAGGGCTCCTACTTCATTGCTGATGGAGTTGGAAAGATGCACCCCTTCAAACAGTGGAGTTATGGCACCGGCCCGGTAGCCAGTCTCTTCAGCCAATTCACGATGAGCAGTCTCATGCCACGCCTCTCCCTGGGGGCAGCCCCCTTTGGGGATCTCCAGCGAACTGATATTGCCAACGGCATATCGGGTTTGCCGAACCAGAACCACATTCCCCTCCGCCGTCAGGGGAACTATGCCCACAGCGCGGTTCTTGAACTCGACGACGACATAGTGCCCCGGATTACCGGCCGGGGTAATTACCTCATCTTGGCGTAACCCAAGCCAGGGGTTGGAGAACAGTTGTCGGGTAGTTAGCGTTTTCCATGCGGCCATCATGGCTTCCTTATGGTCTTTATCGATACAGAACATGCTGCAGAGGGCAATAAACCGCGGTATCCTGCGCAGGATGTGAATGAAATGGCATTGCCAATGCACTTTCTTCTTCTCATCTTAACGCTCACTTCATTACGGAGTCATGATGAAAAAAGATAAACCACACTATCAACACCAACGCGGTGTCATCACGGATAACGCCCTCGCAGCCCTGATCAGCGACCCGCTATTTCGCTGCCGGGTTGAAACCAATAAAAAAGGCAAAGGCAGTTATCGTCGCAAACAAAAATATGCACAGGGATACGAATCCAGTGCTCAGGGGTTGGCTACCATCCATTGAGCACTGGGTTTGTGTACCGGCTTTCAGCAAATTTCAGCATGAAGCCCACATCTCGGCATAAAACTGGTTGTTATTTCCACCCGTTAAAATCATGCTGGTTACAGAACATATCCCATCCTTTAACGGATGAATCAGCAGGAATCGCTGATTGCCACCTCGACATGGAGTTCACGATGCGACGAATGATCGCTTTATTTGCCCTCTGTGTAATGCCATACAGTCTGCAGTCTCTGCATGCGGCCGAGGTTTACCGCTGGCTGGATGACAAAGGGGTGTCACACTACAGCCAACTCCCGCCTCCGGATAGCCATCAATCTTTCGGTAAGGTAAATACCGCCTTCACCCCGGCCCAGCAGGCACTGATTGCTGCGGCTGAACGTGAACAGGTGCAGAAAAAATTACTGCAACAAGCATCCATCCCCCCTTCGGCTGCTGGAGCTGAGCAGACTTGTCAGCAGTTGCAGCAGGATAAAGAGGCTTATCTTCACCGTCGGATTGAAGAGAAATATCTCAGCGATCGGAATGACTGTGAACTGACCCACATTGGGAACTCCGCCACTCAACAAAGAGAACTCTGCTACCACACGGCGCAACAGACAATGGCCGCTGAGCTATCCCGGATACCCTCCGTACAATTGTGTAGCGACCAGCAGTGAAATAGCTCACATTTTTGAGATATTACCAACCCCGTTTATCCTCGTTACGAATTTGATTTTCCCGATTACGAATACGTTTGCTCAGCACAGACAAACGTATTCTTGGTTTTCCCCTCCCCCAGTTACACGAGGCATGGCTGATTTTCACCAGACTGGGGATGGATCTTCGGTTGATCTTCTTCACACTTTTTCTTGAAAACGGTGTCTAGACTTGGCTCCACAAAGCGCACAGCGCCGCTATCCAACCTGCTATCGGAGATTGATGAATGAATAAAGTTGTTGATGTATTTCACCTCGGACTTGCCAAACAGGACTTGCAGGGTGCCACGCTGGCTATTATTCCGGGTGACCCGGAGCGGGTGCGGAAAATTGCGGAGCGGATGGAAAAACCTCAGTTTTTGGCCAGTCATCGTGAATTCACCTCCTGGTTGGCCGAGCTTGATGGCAAACCGGTTGTCGTCTGCTCCACCGGGATCGGCGGTCCATCCACCTCCATTGCCGTGGAAGAGCTGGCGCAACTCGGTATCAGAACCTTCTTGCGCATTGGTACCACAGGGGCGATTCAGCCTCATATTCCGGTCGGTGATGTATTGGTGACGACGGCTGCCGTTCGCCTGGATGGCGCCTCCCTGCATTTTGCCCCGCTGGAGTTTCCGGCTGTCGCTGACTTTACCTGTACTACGGCGCTGGTTAAGGCCGCTCACACCCTGCAAGCTCAGGTCCATATCGGAGTCACTGCATCCTCGGATACCTTTTATCCAGGACAAGAACGCTACGATACCTACTCCGGTCGTGTGGTCAGTCGGTTTCAGGGCTCCATGGCGGAGTGGCAAGCCATGGGCGTCATGAACTATGAAATGGAATCGGCAACCCTATTGACCATGTGTGCCAGCCAAGGGCTGCGTGCGGGTATGGTCGCTGGAGTCATCGTCAATCGGACCCAACAAGAGATACCTGATGCTGCCATGATGCAACAGACGGAAAGCCAGGCAGTGGCGATTGTCATTGAGGCGGCGCGGCAACTGATTTAGCACTTTAAATTTACCGGCAAGGGCCCAGGGTACAACCCTGGGTCCCTGTAGCCGATTTCATCACTGGGTTTCAAAGCAGGCGAATGCTTCTGCCGAGGGTCAGATCGCCAATTTTTCGTAATGGAATAATATAACTTTCCCGCTGCTCGTCGGGCGTATTCTCGTTCTGAATCAACGTCAGTGTGCAGGTAACCACGGCAGAGCGCCGTTTTTGTTCATCAAAGTTATAACCCTGACTATCAAAACTCCCCCAGTAATTGATAAAGAACAAATAGTTACCGGCCAATGGGGCTGCAGTAGAAAAAATTTCCGGGCCTGCACCATCAACACTATCGACATCCAGCCCACCGCCGGAAGGTAACTGAGGTTGGGCAAAATAGGCACGCTCACCATTGGGGGTGATGACATGTAAGTCCACTTCGGCGGTTGGGTCATCCCACGTCAGGATCGCGCGTAATTTAGCCGCCGTGATACCCGAATTCGCTTCATAAAACTGCACCCGCTGCAGACTCTTCCCTTCGGGTGAACGGATCTCAATGCTATTAGACCCAGCACCAAACGCATAGGGCCGAGCAAATCGCCCCTGCTCATCGGTATAGAGTGGCATTGCGGTTCCATTCACAACTAACACATGGGGATGCGCTTGCGGCCGATAATGTGGTATGACGCCTTCAATCAGAGTCCTGCCCTTTTGTGCTCCCCGATCGACCGGGGTAACCGGATAGGCACGATGATACTGTTCCAGTTCGACCTGCATGCGACTATCGCGCCAGCCGCCAAGCGGAGCGTCCAAAGCCTGGATTGAACTGCTGGAAAGAAGACAAAACGTAGCAATGCCGAGGCTAAACCAGGGTTGAGGCATGTCAATATCCATATGAGCAACAACTGGGCTGCCAGTATGCAGCATTCCAGGGGTGGGTTCCACATGGGTTTAAATGTAGGCCCTATTCTCACTTCTGTTCACGAGTCTGCAGTGGATCAGTGATGCCGCCATCGAGCCTACATGGATGTGTTCACGGCGTGTCTGTGTTCGTCCTGACTCCTGAACAACAGCCTGATAACCGGTTTTGACCCGAGCAACGCATAACTGGGATAACGCCAAACAAAAGGCCCACCTATCCGGTGGGCCTTCCATTGCTACCCGACTCTCTTAATCTGCTCTTCCCAGCTTAAACTGCTGAACTGTTTTTTCCTGTTGCTCGCAGAGTTGATCCAGCGCTATGGTTTGCCCGGCCATGTCATGCATGGTCTTGCTACTGAGCTCAACCACTTCGGACATTTCGTTGATACTGCGGCTGATTTCGCGACTTGCAATTGTTTGTTCACGGGTAGCGGTGGCAATCAACTCCGCAGAATTACGGACATTCAGCATATGATCGGCAATCAGACCGATAGAGCCATTGACCTGCTCCATCTTGGCGCGACCATCTTGCATCAGATGTAAACTTTCTTGCATGCTAGAAACAGCACCGGATGATTTATTCTGCAATTCGGAGATCATAGTATTGATCTCCTGAGTACTCTTGTTGGTTCGACTCGCCAGATTCCGCACTTCGTCAGCAACTACCGCAAATCCACGGCCATGCTCACCTGCTCGGGCCGCTTCAATCGCCGCGTTCAATGCCAGCAAGTTAGTCTGTTCAGAGATCCCCGAGATCACCTCCAGAATGCCGCCGATGTGCTCACTCTGTGCATACACCTGCTGGATCACGCCCTCGCTGTGTCTGAGATTTTCGAACAAGGAACCAATCAGGCGACTATTCTCTTCCACCAGATAGCGGCCGGCTTGTACTTGCTCGTCCACCGAGAGCACCATGCCGAGGCTGGCTTCCGTATTGCTGTTTACATCCTGGATTGCATGCTCCATCTCGGTCACGGTTGCGGCCAAGGTATTCATGGTGCCAGATTGAACCTGAACTTGGGCCGCTAGCGTATTTGCAAATTCGCGGTTCTTATTCGCTGTGTCTCGGGTCTGCTGCGCACCATGTTTCACCACTGTGAGTGTATTATTGAACTCTTGAATTACCGCATTGATATCCCGTTGCAACTCGGCAAACTCACCGCTGAACTTGCCTTCAACCCGTTGCGTGAAATCCCCCAGAGCCAATTGTCGAAGAATGCGTTGTAAAACCGTCATGGGCGCATTGATGGTACTGGAGAGTCGCCAGCCCACAACACCGGCAAATAGCAGACTGAACAGCAATGACATCATGATGCTCATAGTCGTGCTGCTGATGCTGTCGTTCGCTTTGATAAAGGCTGCATCACCAATGGCTTTCGATGCTTTTTGCAGGGAATGCACCTGCTTCATGGCCGTTTCAACCGAATCGGAAACTTGCTGAACCTGAGTTAACAGCTGCGCTCGTTTGTCTTGTAGAGCAACGTAACGTGCAATGGCTCCTTGCTTGACGCCATCGTTTTCTTTCAGCGCTGCCAGACCGGCCGTGAAATCACCATTCTCCTTCGTGGCAGGTACTTCTTGCTGTAATACCTCACCATTTTTCAAGATCATCTGGGAAACGGAAACAGCATTGCGCTGAATGGCTTGCATCTCTTTCAGGGATTGCGTGCTAAAAATGGCATTGACCATATACTCCATGGTGCCAATCTGTGACACCATCTGTTTGGTCAATGAACCAATGTAGGGGTCCTCATCGGCATAGGACTTGAAGGTCAGGTCGACCGCCACCTTGGCAAAACTGATTTTGGTCAGGAAGTCCGTTTTGATTTTATCGATGAGCGCGGCTTCAGTGAGGATCTCGGTGCGTGTCTTATAAATATCGGCACCACCTTGCGATACCAGTTTGACGGCGCCTTGTAACGATTGAGCCGCTTGAGCGGCTTCTCCTTTCTGCTCAATCGCAGCAAGCCGTCCCAGCAAGGTCTGCAATTGATCATCTAATGCTTTAGCCTGAGCCTCGAAGCTTTGTCGGCCCGATTCCAGCTCGGATTTAGTCGTGGTAAACACCATATCGTTGGCTGTTTTATTGATGCGCAGCAATGCCTGGCCGATGGAGTTGGCATCATCGCTCAAGACGCTGATGTCCTTCACCACGAAGGTGAAAGCCTCATTGATTTTACCCATATTGAAATAAGAGAAGCCCCCGCCTAATGCCATCAAGCCACATAATATGGCGAAGGCAATCCCCACTTTGATTGTCAGCTTCATTTGGATGTTCCTTGTAATGCATTATTAATTTATATCCCTGGGGTTCTTTATTATTGTTAGTCAAATTCATAAAGAATCGAGATGAACGTCAGGGTCAGATCAAAAGGAGAAATCTCCTGTGGCTATTTTAGGTCATTTTTTGGCTGGCACCTGAACAAAGGGGCGAATCATCATGTTTTTATTGGAAAAAGCAGCGCGTGTCACTCAAGCGGCCATCGCATCGAACCATATGAGTCAGATCCAAGTCATGACTCAGCCTTGTGTTCAAGGGGGGCATCGTTTTTTACTGCGGGTAGCCGTCAATCTGCGGCAGAAATCCAATCCAGAAGCGGCGCGGCAAACCGACCCCTTCTTGCCCTATGAGCCGGAGCTCTACATCGCAGACATAGCGCCCCACCACGTCTGCCTGTTGAATAAATTTCCGGTGATCGCCAATCATCTACTGTTAATCACCCGTGACTTCGAACCACAAGAAAGTCTGCTGACATGGGAAGATTTCGAGGCATTGGGGCAACTGCTCGACATGGAAGATGGACTGGTTTTTTATAACTGTGGACATGCAGCCGGCGCCAGCCAACGGCATAAGCATCTGCAGTGGGTCCCACGAACGCTGGGTGATGATGTCCTGGGTCGCCCCCTGGAGCCGGGCCAGCCGCCGCTACCTTTTCCCCATTATGGGTGTTCGCTCGAGAAGGAAGACCCTGCGAGCCGGTATGCCTTATACCAACAGGGTTTAAGCCAGTTGCAATGGCACCCGGGACTTGCCTACAACCTATTATTGACCCGGCAGTGGCTGTTACTGATCCCTCGACACTGCGCCTGCTGGCATGGCATCTCGATCAATAGTTTGGCGTTTGCCGGCTCATTTTTTGTAAGTAATGAGGAACAAGCCGCACAACTGACCGCCACCGGTTTTCTCCAGGTACTCCAGGCCGTGAGTGGTTGGGATCACTGACGAGCAGCACAGGTGAGCTGGTTTCGTCAGTTAAAAAAATTACCTAACCGGGAAGGAAGTTTCTGTGGCAGCAGCCCTTTTATCTGCTGCTGAACCTCCGATTTTAATAGACTATCCATGTTCAGTTGATAGTCAGGGTCACTCCAGGTACCGACAATCTTCAGCGGGATCGTGATATGCCGGAGGCTGTCTAACTCTTTCCCGCCCTGCCCCTTACTGGACCCCACCACAGAGACATCCAGATGGAAATCGAGATTTTCCCTCACCAGATGGGTCGAGCCTTGACCCTTGACCCGCAATAGAGGGGAAAGCATGGAGATGTTGTTACTGCTTGCCATACCCGATTGCAACGCGATGTCCGCAGTCAACGCAGAAAAATCGGTTCTTTTTACCTCATTGGAGGAGGCCGAAACTTTTAGCATAGCTTTGGCATTGCGTAACTTGGCCGCCAGGTTGTAGCCATTAACGGCGCCATCGTAAAAGGCCAGCTTGAGTTGGCCACTCAGACTCTTGCGCACATTGGCTGCCAAAAGACCGACCCACCTCAGGGTACCGTCTATCGTTGCCGCCCCCGACAGCGGCGCCTTGCCAGTCCACTCTTTGAGCAGGGGCTGGATCTGCAATCCTTTGATATGAGGAGAGAGCTGCAATTTGGCCGGAAGGGTTCGTCCGTCCAGTAGACCGGTGGCGGTGATGGTCCCCTGATAGATCCCCATGGAAAAATCGGTGAGAGCCACAATGCCGTCCTCGACTCGGGTGGCAATCCGAAGGTCTCTGGCATCTAGTTTAGGTCCCTTGAGCCGTCCTATGGTCAACTTCCCTTCCAGATTGAGGCTTCTCAACCCGCGCAAGTCCGGCTCGGATGGGTTTGTAACCGTGGATTGAGTCGTGGTCGCTTGCTGGGCTGACTGGGGAGATTTGGCACCGATAAACCAGTTCAAGTCGAGCAGAGGAAGTTGGAAATCAAACGCTATCTTTGGCATTGGTTGCATGAGCGCCTTTACGGTTCCCTGCCATTGCAGCGGCCCCACTTCTCCGCGCCCATGATTGAAACTGAGTTGCTGGCCTTGCGTCTCATAAAACCAGGCCCCGGAGGCGGATATGTTCTCCAGTGCAACAGGTATTAATGCGCCCTTCTGACTCCCCGTCAATTGCCATGTATCAAGCCGGACTCGAGGAAGCCCGTTGCGCACAGTTGCCTGCAAATCCCCCTGACTTTGCCAGTGACCAGCCAGCTCTTTGGCCTTTAACTGGGCATTGACCAGCCAGGGAGCCAGCTTGACCTCAAGCCCATCATTGATTGCCTGGATCTGTAGATCGCCCCGGCTGGTGAATTCCAGCAGCTCCCCACTTTGGGGCTTCAGGGACAGTTCCAGCTGCCAATTTTTGGCTTGCCAGTTCGACTCTTTTATCTGGTAACTGATTTGCGCCTTAGTGCTCAAATGTCCGGTGATTCCGGTAACAGACCAGTCGGTAGAGAGCTCGATATCCGCCGGTTGCCCTGGCTCCAAGGCTCCGGTCATCAGGTTGAACTGTGATAAATCGTAGTGCTGACCGCTGCCTTGATCCTGTAATGCCAGTTCAGCGTCCTGAATGAGGATTCCAGCCACACGGACTTGATAACCACCGGCACCGCTTCCCTGTGTTGGCTCGGGTGCGGGTACTGATCCAGCTTGCTTCGTCGCCGGGGTTAGTAAATCGTCGAGGTTGGTATGTCCTTGCGATGTCCGGAAGAGATGAATTTGCGGTTTGATCAATTCCAACTGTTCAATATCAATTCGCCGGGAAAAAAGTGGCGTAACGGCCACACGAATATGAGCTCTAGCCACGGAGATCAATGGCTCGGCAGGAAACCCCGTGGGATTTCGCAACTGGACTTGCGCAATATCGATGCCCACCGATGGGAAAAAAGACCAGGAAACCGAACCATCGATACGCAGCTCACGTCCGGTTTGCTGCTTTACCTGAGCAATCAGCGTCTGCTTGATCTCGTCACTACTGATCAACAGGGTCAACGCGACCATGCCGCCTATCACCAACAATACCAGTGACAGGAGCAGATAGAGTGCCTTCTTCATAGAGCCTCCGGAGCATCAAGCCTTGAATGACGCATCGTTCAACCGGAGGTCAGAATCTTCAGTCCTGACCGATACGGCTGGCTACAGCTCCTTGTTGACTCTTGTACTTGGCATTGGCGCGCTTGTTATACGGCCGAGCTGCGGGGCCGGATAGCAGTTCAAAGTTCAACGCACCAATTACCATTTTAGGCCGTAATGCCAAAGGCAGGCGGCCGCCATTGTAAAACTCCAGCACGATACGCCCAGACCAACCCGGATCGATACGGTGCGCCGTCACATGAACCATCAATCCCAAACGAGCCAGCGATGAACGACCATCCAGCCAGCCCACGATATCGGGCGGTAGAGTGACCGACTCAAGCGTCACCGCCAAGGCCAGCTCCCCTGGATGGAGAATGAAAGCTTCACCATCTGGAATGATGATTTCATCACTCATCACCCGATTAATTGCCTCGGCGACTTCTTCTTTGGGACCACTCAGATCAATGAAGGCCGCAGTATGAGCCTGGAACACTCGGAACTCATTGCCGAGCAGGACATCCACACTGACGCCGCTGATCCGATCCTGGCCCGGTGTGGGTTCAATCACAATCTTGCCTTCAGCCAGATATTTCTCGATATCACTATCGCAAAGACGCATTCCCTTCTCCTGGTGATTAAGTGCCGCTTTCATGCCTGCAACATATGCAGGATACGGGCTTTGAGCATATCGATGGCAATGCGGTTGCGGCCACCACGGGGCACTATCACATCGGCATACTGTTTGGATGGCTCAATAAATTGTAAAAACATCGGTCGAACTGTGTT
This sequence comes from Aeromonadaceae bacterium, assembly GCA_963677375.2. GTDB lineage: Bacteria > Pseudomonadota > Gammaproteobacteria > Enterobacterales > Aeromonadaceae > Pseudaeromonas. The sequence continues at coordinate 47,999 of CAXXIF010000016.1, read as the reverse complement.
CTGGTACTGTTTCAGCACCGACTCCATGGTTCTGCCCCGCTCCTGGACATCCCGCACCAATCGCCGGATCAGGCAGATGTCCAGCGGGGTATCCATGAAGATGCTGACATCCATCAGCTCGCGCAGTCGGGGTTCATTGAGTAACAAGATCCCCTCCAGGATGATGATGCGTTTCGGACTGAAACGTGAAGTCTCAGTCAAGCGAGTATGTTCTGTGTAGGAGTAACGAGGAATATCAACGGCCTCCCCTTTGAGCAGGCAAGTCAGATGCTGCGCCAGCAGGCCGTGATCGAATGCGCTCGGATGGTCATAATTGGTTTTGACCCGCTCTTCCATGGAAAGGTGGGTTTGATCCCGGTAATAACAATCTTCCGTGATCACCCCGATTTGATCCTCACCCTGCTCCTGCACCAGCTCCTCGAAGATGGTATGCGCGATCAGACTTTTGCCGGAAGCCGAAGCTCCGGCTATCCCAATAATGACACAGGAACGTTGCGGTTCAGACATGACGTAGATTTCTCAAATGCGGCGATATTGCCCATGGACGGCGCAATGATACTAAATTTGCCAGCCAAGCTGAATATTCCTTTGGCAGACACCGAGTTAGCTCTCGTTGATGGTTAATATGCTGCTCGGAATGGCTTTACCGCCAAAATAGAGCCTTGCCGCCACGGTTCGCGCCAGTTGCAGATAGCCGATGGCCAACGGATTATTTGCGTCAATCGCCGGGGGACGTCCCGCATCCATGCCCTCGCGCACTTGAATATGTAATGGCAGTTGGGCTAACAAACACAGTCCCTGTTGTTCAGCCAACTGTTGGCCGCCACCGCAACCGAAAATCGCCTCCTTGTGACCGCACTGGCTGCAAGTGTGGTAACTCATGTTCTCGACGATACCAAGCACCGGGATATTCACCTTGTCAAACATGGCAATGCCTTTACGAACATCAATCAAGGCGATGTCTTGCGGTGTGGTCACCATCACCACGGCTGTGGTGGGTACCTGCTGGGCCAGAGTTAACTGGATATCCCCAGTTCCTGGTGGCATATCGACGATGAGATAATCCAGCTCGCCCCAACGGGTCTCGTGCAGGATCTGCGCGAGAGCCTTACTGGCCATTGGGCCACGCCAGACCGCGGCCTCACCCTCCGGCACCAGAAACCCTATGCTGTTGCACCCTATGCCATAGGCTGTTACCGGTTGCATGAATTTGCCATCAAAGGAGACAGGTCGCTCCTCCGGACAGCCCAACATCCAGGGAATGGAGGGACCATAGATATCGGCATCCAGCACCCCGACCCGGGCACCTTGTTGACGCAGTCCCAAGGCCAGATTCACCGCTGTGGTGGACTTGCCAACCCCCCCTTTGCCGGAGGCGACCGCAATAATATTGCGCACCCCGGCGATACCGGCAACCTGAGTGCTGCGCGCCATAGTGGCGACATCTTGTTGCCAGATCCACTCCACCCGCTCGACGCCGGTGAGCTGAATCAAAGCCGCGTCCAGCTGCACACTGAGCTCTCCCAACCAACTGACGCCAGCGAAGGGGACTCGCAGTTCAATCTGCAGCACATTGCCGTGCTGCCGGGTCGTGCCGACAAACCCGGCACTGACTAGATCCAGGGCCCACTCATCGGGTTTGAATTGACTGAGTAACTGACGAATTTCTTGCATGCGCACTCCCATGTGACTCATCTTCCTCACGAAACGGCTGAGCAGCCAAGCCCACAGCAGAAAAGCTCCTGGTCCGGTAGAGATTAGTCATGTTAAAAAATTGTTCGCGACCGAGTGTACAAGAAAATAGCTCCCGTCGCAGGGCCAATTGCCTGCAGCCGCGGCATTGCGCCTAGGCAGATCCCCGTCTCATCGGGTAACATGTTGCTCCACTTCATTTCCCGACACAGACAGGAACTATGGCCAACGCAGCTCGTAAAATTCTGGTTACCTGTGCCTTGCCTTATGCAAACGGCTCTATTCACCTCGGGCATATGCTCGAACATATTCAGGCTGATATCTGGGTGCGCTACCAACGCTTGCGTGGCAATACCATCCACTTTATCTGTGCCGATGATGCCCATGGCACCCCGATCATGCTCAAGGCTCAACAGTTGGGTATCACGCCGGAGCAGATGATTGCTGGCGTCTCTACTGAGCATCAGGCTGACTTTGCTGGCTTTGGTATTAGTTTCGACAATTATCATTCGACCCACAGCGATGAAAACCGGGAGCTGGCCAGCCTGATCTATACCCGTCTGCGGGATGGTGGCTACATCAAGAGCCGGGGCATTTCCCAGCTGTTCGATCCGGAAAAATCGATGTTTTTACCGGATCGCTTCGTCAAGGGAACCTGCCCCAAGTGCAAGGCTCCCGACCAATATGGCGATAACTGCGACGTCTGTGGCGCGACTTACAGTCCAACCGAGCTAATCAATCCGAAGTCTGCCGTCTCCGGTGCCACGCCGGTGATGAAAGAGACCGAGCATTTCTTCTTCGATCTGCCGCAGTTTTCCGAGATGCTCAAAAATTGGACCACCTCCGGAGCCCTGCAAGAAGAGATGGCCAACAAGCTCAACGAATGGTTTGAGTCCGGCTTGCAGCAGTGGGATATCACCCGCGACGCGCCCTACTTCGGCTTCGAGATCCCCGACGCCCCCGGCAAATACTTTTATGTCTGGCTGGATGCACCCATTGGCTACATGGGCTCATTCAAGAATCTCTGCAGCAAGCGCCCGGAGCTGGATTTCGATGCCTTCTGGAGCAAGGAGAGCGACGCCGAGCTGTACCACTTCATCGGTAAGGATATTCTCTACTTCCATACCCTGTTCTGGCCCGCCATGCTCGAAGGTGCGGGTTTCCGCAAACCCAGCAATGTCTTTGTCCATGGCTATGTCACGGTCAATGGCGCCAAGATGTCCAAATCCAAGGGCACTTTCATCAAGGCCGGGACCTATTTACAGCACCTGGACCCGGAATATCTGCGTTACTACTACGCGGCCAAGCTCAATAGCCGGATCGACGATCTGGATTTGAATCTGGACGACTTCGTCGCCCGGGTGAATGCCGATGTGGTCAATAAACTGGTGAACCTAGCCTCCCGTACCGCGGGCTTCATCAGCAAGCGCTTCGATGGCCAACTGGCAGCGACCAATACCGAGCCGGTACTGTACAGCGAATTTGTTGCCGCCCGGGAGCGGATTGCTGAAGCCTACGAGACTCGCGAATTCAGCCGTGCCATTCGAGATATTATGGCGCTGGCGGATATCGCCAATCGCTATGTGGATGACAAGGCACCTTGGGTCATCGCCAAGCAAGAGGGGCGTGAAACCGAGTTGCAGGAAGTCTGCACCGTCTCACTGAACCTGTTCCGCGTGTTGATGACCTATCTCAAGCCGGTATTACCGCAACTGGCCGAGCGCAGTGAAGCCTTCTTGCAGACTAACCTGAGTTGGGATGCCATCGATGCCCCGCTGCTGGGTCAATCGATTGCAGCCTTCAAGGCCTTGTTCAGCCGTATCGATCCAAAGAAGATTGAGGAGATGGTCGGAGCCTCCAAAGAGGATCTGGTCGCCGAAGCCAGCAAGAGTCAGGGTAGCAAGTCACAACATCAGAGTGCTCCAGGCAAGGACAATACCGAGCTCGAACCCATAGCACCTGAAATTGCCTATGACGATTTCGCCAAGCTGGATCTGCGGATTGCCCGCATCGTCACAGCCGAACTGGTGGCCGATGCGGATAAGTTGCTGAAGCTGCAACTGGATATCGGGGGCGAAACTCGCCAGGTATTTGCCGGTATACGCTCCGCCTACGATCCGGCCACCCTGGTTGGAAAGTTGACCGTCATGGTTGCCAACCTGGCTCCACGCAAGATGCGCTTTGGTATGTCCGAAGGCATGGTATTGGCCGCAGGCCCCGGTGGAAAGGATCTCTATATCCTGGAACCCCATGATGGAGCCCAGCCCGGCATGCGAGTTAAATAACCACGACTCGATAAAATTTCAAAAACGGCCTGCGGGCCGTTTTTTATGAATGTAAGTTGAAGGTCGAAGCCAATTGCTCACAACTGGGCAACGGTGTCGCCGCTATCTGCGTTAGTAATAGGGATATATCCTCGCGCTCCGCCACCAGGATTTCCACCAACACCCGGCGACGTGTACGCACCAGTTGGGCCAACTCCGGCTCATGCTGTCGTTTCAGCCAGCGCGCCAAAGCATCCAGATCGGCAAATTGCCCCAGTTTGTCCTGCCACAATCGGCAATGACACCACAACGGCTGGTAGGCCGGAGCCGCCGCCGCCGCGACCTCCAGCAAGTAACGCAAGGATTTGATGGCCAGACGCAGTGCATGCAAGTGAGAACCACGCTTCCCGTTGCAACGCACCAAGTGCCGCTGGATCTGCTGACTATATAACGCAAGCAGCACCGATAGCTGTTGCTGAAACAGCACCGGATTCATCCATGTTTGCCAACTGTCCAAGGCTTGTTGCAAAGCCTCGATGAAGGGTTCCAGTAGTTTTTTTCGGGGTTTACGCTGGCAGGAGTGAATTAATTTTTTGCGCGCGGAGCCACTATGCGGCAACGAAGCGAGATAGAAAAGGAAGACATCCTGATCCCGCTCCTGATTCAGGCATTTCAGTAACCGACGCAGTTGCCGGGGCCCCAATGCTGAATCCGTCGGCAAACTGGTTATCTGCCATAAGGGCTGCCATGCCAGACAAGCGCGTATATTGACCCGAAATTGGTGCAAGGCATCGCTGTTCCAACGCTTCCGCCCGACCAACGACGCCAATACTTGCCAGCGCTGGATAAAAAGATGTGGCGACTCAATACGCCGAAAATCCTCTGCCATGTTCACCCCCTGGTAACTCATCCGGATCGAGCGGTGTGACCACCAATCGCTCCACCACCGCTGTTCGTGGCCCTTGATGTAACCAGGCAATCAATTTTTCGAGTTGCAGTTCCTTACCCCAAGCCAAAACCTCTACCGATCCATCCGGCAGATTGCGGGCTCGCCCTTGTAATCCCAACTGCAAAGCCTGTTGTTGGGTGAAATATCGAAACCCGACCCCTTGAACGTGGCCAAAGACCCGGATTTGTACAGCCTTATCCAACATTTTGTGATCCTCCCTGCTTCGGTTCTGTCGCTATCACGGTATGATGAAACCAGTTTCATTCTTAGGATTCAGAGCATTATGAAAGAAGTCAAATTTCGGTGGGTCGACCGTATTTTAGTCAATATGACCATCCAAGAAAAATTTCATGTTCTCTTCTGGTTTCCCCTGTTGTTAATTTTGCTTATTACGAGTCTGTTAATGACCCAGAACAATCAATTACGTCGTACTGACGCCATTGAGGGGCTCGAATTAAAACTACAGAGTGCTGTTACCCTGCTCGACCAGGTTAAAGATGTTGTCGATATCAAGTTACCCGACGGTGTTCGCCTCTCCGATAGCGGAGTGGTTGGCCGGAATCTGGTAGGTAATGACATCACTATTACCGTTCAAACGGCTGACCAACGTTTTTTGAGTGGTACAGCCGATCTGAGTGCATTGTCGATCTGGAATGGTCATAACTCCACCTTTGTCCTAATCGTGGTCGCCATCCTCTTCATGGCGGTGGTGAGTTATTACCTGAGTACCTTCATATCTGGAGCCATCTTCTCCGTGAATAAGGCGCTGCGGCGGATAGCCGATGGCGATTTGACCGAACGCTTGAACTTTTTCAGCACCCGGGATGAATTTAGCGCCCTGGCCCAAAGTATCGATACTCTCGCCGGTCGTCAGCAACATACTGTAAAATTGGTTCATGACAGTGCCGAAGCCCTGGAGCTATTTGCTGATGAGTTCCGCGAGGCGGCTCAGGATGGTCAGGACACGGCGGCCTCTCAGCGGCAATATCTGGATTCATTGGCCACCGCCATGGAAGAGATGACTGCCGCAATCCGCGAGGTGGCTCGGAATGCCAACGACACCTCTGCTCAAACCCGTCACTCCAGTGAAGAAGCGACTCAAGGGGCGGCGAGCGTTAACCGCACAATCGATGCCATTCAAGCGCTAGCCGATGAAATCAGTCAGGCCTCGGACGCCGTTGAACAGCTGACCAATAGGGCCAACAAGATCAGTGAAGTGGTCACCGTCATCAATTCTATCTCCGGACAAACTAACCTGCTGGCGCTGAATGCGGCGATCGAAGCAGCTCGGGCCGGTGAGCAGGGGCGAGGCTTTGCCGTGGTTGCAGATGAGGTTCGTACCTTGGCGGGAAGAACCCAACAGGCAACGGTCGAAATCCAGAAAATGATCGAGGAGTTGCAAAGCGGGACTGGCGCGCTGAATCAGATCATGGAAAAAACCGTCCATCAGGCGGCAACCAGCCGGGAGCTGATCAGTGGGGTGGGCCATGATATCGAACGCATTGCCTCCTACAGCGAATCGGTGTTCGAAATGAGTGCGCAAATTGCCACCTCCGCCGAACAACAAAGTGCGGTGGCGGCCGAAATCTCGCAAAATCTGGAAGAGGTACGCCAGCAATCCATGCAGGTTGAAGAGTCAACCGCCGCTACCGTCGGTGGCACGCAAAACCTGAAAGTCACCGCCAATGAGCTGGATCAGCTATTGCGCGGCTTGAAATTCTAGGATTAGACCCCCCTTCGGCAGACACTTGCCGCTGCAGAGCCAATCCATCTAACACAATCCGGAACCTGTCATGGGTTCTGGATTTTTTATTGCACAATCAAGACAGTACAATCTCGTGCAGAAAATAGCTCCGGTAGCTCATAGTTGTGAATCAGATCGGGCCAGTACAAGCCTGAACGCCTACACTCACCATAGCTGCCATCCGAAATCCACATGGTGGTGGCCTTAGTTTCATCATGATCATGAATGAGCAATCTTGATGGTGACCGGCATGAGTAATGATGCTCCCCATAGCCCCGACGATAAGCCGACAGGCTTGATCCTGACCGGGCAGGAACGCCCCGGACAACTGTATGTGATCCCGGTATTTGGCCGTCCTTTTCTCCCCTCCCAGATCCTTCCCGTACAAATTCAAGCCGACCCTTGGCAAAAGACCATAGAGCGGGTCGCGAGTAGCCCCCACAAGATGGTGGCACTGTTTCGGATCAGCGATGAGCAGGAGCACGAGCCGCTCAAGCCGTTGCCTGAAGTGACACCGCGGACTGGATGTGCGGTGAGAATTCTACGGGCCAGTTCGGGAGATGGAGAACTGCAATTTGTAGCCGAAGGCATAGATCGCGTCGAAATTGTGAACTGGTTGAGTCATAGTCCACCCTATCTGGTGGAAGTGCGTTACCCGATGGCAAACGACGAATCTGTAGGCAATGACACCGAAATAAAAGCCTATGCCCTGGCTCTTATTTCAGCCATCAAGGAACTGCTGCCGATTAATCCCTTGTACAGTGAAGAGCTACGGCAATATCTGGATCGCTTCAACCCCAATGACCCCTCCCCGCTGGCAGATTGTGCCGCCGCCATTACCACGGCGACGGGTGACGAACTGCAGGACATACTCGATACGCCACGGCTCTTTGAGCGACTGAAGAAGGCGTTAGCTCTGGTCAAAAAGGAGATCGAGGTTGCCAAATTACACAATCAGATCCGCGATGAAGTGAATCGCAGCATCAATGAACGGCAGCGGGAGTTTTTCCTGCGCGAACAATTGAAGGTTATCCAACGGGAACTGGGGCTGGAAAAAGACGACAAGACCGCCGAGATCGACACATTCAGTAAAAGGATGTTGGATCGAGAGATCCCAGTCGGGGCTCAGCAGCGTTTTGATGAAGAGCTGGACAAGCTGAAGATCCTGGAAGCGGGTTCACCTGAATATGCCGTAACACGTAATTATCTCGACTGGATTAGTCAAGTTCCCTGGGGGCGCTATCATCAGGACAAGCTGGACCTGCAACGAGCCCGAAAGATCCTCGATGCTGATCATGATGGCCTCGATGATGTCAAAGAGCGAATCATCGAATTTCTGGCTGTAGGAACCTTCAAACAGGATATCAGCGGCGCCATCATGTTACTGGTCGGCCCGCCGGGTGTTGGCAAGACGTCCATTGGCCATTCGATTGCCCGAACTCTGGGACGGCCCTTCTATCGGTTCAGTGTCGGCGGGATGCGAGATGAGGCAGAAATCAAGGGGCATCGGCGAACCTATATAGGCGCCATGCCTGGCAAACTGGTGCAAGCCTTGAAAGAGTGTAACGTCATGAATCCCGTGATCATGTTGGATGAGATCGATAAATTAGGTAGCAGTCACCAAGGGGACCCGGCTTCCGCACTATTGGAAACCCTGGACCCCGAGCAGAATCACAATTTCCTCGACCATTATCTGGATCTGCGACTCGATCTCTCCAAATGTCTATTCATCTGTACCGCCAATACGTTGGACTCCATCCCCCTACCACTGCTGGATCGGATGGATATGATTCGGCTCTCCGGCTATCTGTCACAGGAAAAATTGGCCATAGCCCGCCACCATCTTTGGCCCAGACAACTGGAAAAAGCAGGCGTCAGTAAGCAACAAATCCAGATCAGTGATGGTGCTATCCGTCGCATCATCGACAATTACGCCCGTGAATCCGGAGTACGGAATCTGGAGAACCTATTGGCCAAAATCATTCGCAAGGCGGTGGTGAGCTTGCTGAATCATGCGGTGCCCACGATCCGGGTCAATGTGACCGATATCCAGACCTACCTAGGGAATCCTTTGTTTCATAAGGAAGTGCTGCTCAATGGTATCGGCATAGTCACAGGTCTGGCCTGGACGGCAATGGGCGGAGCCACACTACCGGTCGAAGCCACATTGGTTAATCTGCAGGGACGTAATTTAAAACTCACGGGGCAATTGGGTGATGTTATGCGGGAGTCGGCGGAGCTGGCTTACAGTTTCATTTGCGGCAATCTCAAGCTCCTGGGTGCGGATGCCCATTTTTTCGATCAGGCCAGTATTCACCTGCATGTGCCTGAAGGTGCAACCCCCAAGGATGGTCCCAGTGCCGGTATCACCATGGCCAGTGCCCTACTGTCGTTAGCTCTGAATAAAGCGCCCCGTAAAGGCATTGCTATGACCGGAGAGCTGACGTTGACAGGGCATGTATTGGCAATTGGTGGGGTTCGCGAGAAAGTGATTGCAGCCAAACGTCAGGGTATCCATCGTTTGATCATGCCGGCGCCCAATCGAGGCGATATCCTGGAATTGCCGGATTATATTCGTGAAGGGGTCGAGTTCATTTTTGCCGCTCACTTTAGCGAGGTTGCCAAGGTATTGTTCAACACCCATACGAGTTGAATGAGGTAGACGGCGGTCCACAGTAGTGACAAAGGCAGCGCCGTTCAATTACCGAATGGTCTGGGCAATGGAGTCAAGCAGACAAAAAAAACGCCTCGGCGTGAGCCAAGGCGTTCGATCTGGTTGCGGGGGCAGGATTTGAACCTACGGCCTTCGGGTTATGAGCCCGACGAGCTACCATGCTGCTCCACCCCGCGTCATGAGTTGAGGATACTAACATAGGATCAATAAACGTCAATATATTTCGGATTATGGATGCTTATCAGAGAAATATGCTTAAAAAGAGACTCTGGATGCTCGGCTGAAAGACCAAAAAAAGAACTGATGTATGACATTGGGGGAAAGTATGAAGCTCAAAAAGGGACACTGTCGGCTGCTAGGGGCCACGATTGAAGCTGGAGGCGTTAACTTCGCCTTATGGGCGCGTCTGGCAAGTAGTGTTGAGTTGCTGTTATTTTCCTCGGTCGACGACAAACACCCCAAGGTGATCAAACTCTCGCCGTTACAAAACCGTACTGCCTATTACTGGCATGTTTTTATTGCCGGTGCGGGTGATGGCCAACTCTATGGTTGGCGGATCAACGGTCCCTGGCGCCCCTATGAAGGCACTCATTTTGACCCCGAAAAAGTACTTCTGGACCCCTACAGCCGCGAGGTTGTCCTGGGAAAACAATATGATCGTTGGGCCGCCGCCAGACCGGGACCCAATTTGCATTGTTGTGCCAAAAGCGTTGTTGTGGACCTGAGCGACTACGACTGGGAAGACGATGCCTCTCCCCAACATCCCATGTCACGTTCCATCATCTATGAAATGCACGTCGGGGGCTTCACCAAGCATATAACCTCTGGCCTGACACCTGACTTGCGTGGTACCTATGCCGGATTGGTCCAGATGATACCTCATCTGAAAGCATTGGGGATCACGGCAGTCGAGTTATTACCCGTATTCCAGTTTGATCCCCAAGATGCCCCAACCGGTAAAGATAATTACTGGGGATATAGCCCCATGTCATTTTTTGCACCCCACAGTGGTTATGCCAGTAATTCGAATATAAAAGGTGCCGTGAATGAATTTCGCGACATGGTGAAAGCCTTGCATAAAGCAGGGATCGAAGTAATTCTGGATGTGGTTTATAACCATACCGCAGAAGGCGGCGATAATGGCCCCATCTTTTGCTTTCGCGGGATCGATCATGAAGCCTATTATATTCTCGACCCCAAGACTCGGACCAATACCAATTACTCAGGGTGTGGAAATACCTTGAATGGTTCCCATGCAGTGACGAAACACCTGATCATCGATAGTCTGCGCTATTGGCGAGAACATATGCATGTCGACGGATTTCGTTTTGATTTAGCCTCCATTCTGTCACGGGATGAAGACGGGAAACCCTTGGTCTACCCACCCACCCTGCTGGCGATCGATACCGACCCGGTATTAGCCGATTGCAAAATGATCGCCGAAGCCTGGGATGCCGGAGGGCTCTATCAAGTTGGATCGCTAGCAGGTTCTCGCTGGCGGGAATGGAATGGTCAATTCCGGGATGATGTCCGCCGATTCATCAAGGGCGACAGTGGCACCAGCAGTCAATTTGCCAATCGGATGAGCGGAAGTCCGGATATTTATCAGTACAATCATTCAGATCCAGAAAAAAGCATCAACTTTATCACCTGCCATGACGGTTTTACGTTGTGGGATTTAGTCAGCTACAACAACAAGCACAATCATGCCAATGGAGAGAGCAATCGGGATGGCATGTCGGATAACTACAGCTGGAATCACGGCTTCGAAGGTGAAACCGATGATCAGGAAATAGACAGACTGCGAACTCGGCAGTGCAAAAATTTGCTAACTGCGACCATGCTCTCCATCGGCACACCCATGATATTGATGGGGGATGAAATTCTGCGCACCCAGAGCGGGAATAATAATGCCTACTGTCAGAATACACCGATCAGCTGGATGAATTGGCAAGTAACGGAACGCTCCAATGACATGCTGCGTTATACCAAGGAGCTGATTAAATATCGGAAATATTTATTCAGCCGTTCCATGCACGAAGGCATGATGGTCTCACTTGCGGAAATACTGCATCGTTCAGAAATATGCTGGCATGGCGTGGATGCTTATTCACCCGACTGGACAAAGGATTCTCACTCGTTAGCCATGTCGGCTATATCTCTGGATGTAAAAGTCGCCATCTATGTGATTTTTAATGCCTACTGGGCACCCTTAAAATTTAATTTGCCGTTGCCGCCACCCGATATACAAGGGAATTGGTGCCGCATTGTGGATACCTCACTCCCCACCCCGCAGGATATTATTCCATTGGGAGAGCCATTAACGGAGGTTCCAGACCATTATCAAGTGGCCCCACGCTCGGCTTGCCTGTTTATCTGTGGCGATTTCAACCAGCGAGATTAATATCAGGCCCATTAATTCTGACGGCGGGCCAGTGCAATGACCTTGCTGAACATCTGTCGTAACAGGGTTGGCATTTTTTCTACGCCACCCTGTTCGGCCGCTTCAACCACCGACAGCGCCAAACCGGGTTTGCTTCTACGACTCAAAGCCCGATCAATCACCTTGCCAGGCGTCAGCATCTGACGATCGGTGAGCGCCGCTTCTTTACGGTACACGGCCTCAAAGCCATGGTGATATAGAAAATGTTCGATATCTTTGGCGGGCAACAACGTGAGCCGCTCCGATTCCCGCTCCCCCTTGAGCTGGCTACGTACTGTATCCGCATATTTAATTCCGGCTTGGTCACCATCGGCCAATAAATGCCACTCGATCCCCAGATCCCGCGCCGCCTTGACCAACGGTATGACCCCACATTGCGCAAATTCGATGATCCGGACTCCCTCGCCCCGTAAGCTGTAGCCGCAGATGTTGGCTAGCTCGGACAACAACCAGATTTCTGTCTCCCCTTCGACCAGCAACCAACAACGAGCAAACAACGACATCGGCCGATTGATCCGCACATGAAAAGCAATTCGTCGTAACTCTTCGGCACTCATCAATTCATCATGCAGACTGAATGCCTGCGTCTCGTCGGGTTTTCGCACCAAGCGCCGGATCTGCCCTAGGGGAATAGACGTCAGCAAATCCCCGGAGTTGGTCGTCAATATTTTTTGACCGGGTAGTTGTTCCAGTAGTCCCCAGGCCAGAGCCAGCATGGTCGGGTGTAGTCGACTCTCGGGATCTTCCAGGATCAGAATGGGTCGCGAGCCCACTTCGATCTCTCGATCCCCACGGGCTGCCAGCAGGGCGCCACCCAAGCTGGCCATAGCCAGCTCAACGGCTTGGCCATGCCCTTCACGTTGCAACTCCTGTAACGCGCCCAACCCGCGCAAGCTGGTTGGTTTGGAGATGATCTCCCGCACATTGCGTGGCTTGGTCCGAATAGGAGGTACATGGCTCAGATAGTGATCCATCAAGCTGCGGATAGCTCCCATCCCCTGGCGCAACGTGGGTTCATCGATGCAGGGATTATCGTCATTCAATAGATGTTGGGATACTCGTTCGAGGTGGCTCTCCCACTGCTCGGTGAAATCATCCCCCCCATAGCGCGTCGAGCGGGCATCACGCAGACGCAGGACCGGATTCATGAGCATCAACAGATGGATCAGCCGTTCTGGATCACTCAAGGGCAGCGCTCGGCCCTGAGCATCCAGAAAACCATGTTCACTGATCACGCTTCCCTGTTCGGTGAGTTCGGCGGCGGCACGATAATGAATGCGGTGCAGCCCCTCCTTGCCGGGACACCAGACCTCGCTCAGGCGAGCTAGGCGTGCGGAGTGATGACACATATCCGGACGGTATTCGCAGAAGGTTAACAGAATATGCAGATGACGGCGGACGGGAGCCAGGCAGTCCCCGGCTTGGTGGAAGTCCGCTGATTCAAACTGGTAGGGAACCGTTCCCTGACCCAAAAGACACCACAATGCCCGCAGCAAACTGGTTTTACCCCAGGCATTTTCACCAATCAAGGCCGTGGTTTGCTGCAACGAAATGGAAAGTCGATTGATACCCCTAAATCCGGAAACTTCGACATGCTCCAGGTACATACGTCACCACCCGTTTTTCTTTCATGGTGGCAAAGCCAATCTTCGATTACCAGGCGGTGAATAACAGTTTTGCTTATCGGCAACTGACTTTGGCTTGTGGCTGTGACCAGATCGCATATTCCGAGGTAGCGGTTTCTTGATTCCACACGGCAAACCAAAGGTGTCGCTGACGTAATTGGCGCTTTTTTAGTCTCATGGATGATCCTCTGTCTGGATGAGATGGCCAGCATCCCACGCCAACATCGCTGTTTTCTTGCAGTTAAATGACCAAACGATGACAGCGATACCGTCTGGTCCTTAGTCGCCGGAGATACCATAAGTAGTGCCGGAACGGGTATAATCGCCACCCTAGCTATCCGATGCGTGAGGAATGAATGAACGAGGCAATCCGCTTGACCCAGTACAGTCATGGTGCCGGTTGTGGCTGCAAAATTTCGCCCAAAGTGCTGGAAACTATTCTGCAGAGCCAACTGCCATCCTTCGCTGACCCCAAACTCATCGTGGGTCATCACAGCAAGGATGATGCCGCCGTGGTAGCCCTGGGGGATGGTCGCGGGCTTATTTCGACGACAGACTTTTTCATGCCAATTGTGGATGACCCCTTCACCTTTGGCCGCATCGCCGCCACCAATGCCATCAGTGATGTCTACGCCATGGGCGGTACACCTCTGGTCGCCATCGCTATTCTAGGTTGGCCAATCCAGCTGTTGAGCGCCGATATCGCCCAGGCCGTCGTGGATGGCGGGCGTCAGGCTTGCCGCGATGCGGGTATCTCCCTGGCTGGAGGTCACAGCATCGACTCCCCCGAACCAATTTTTGGCCTGGCAGTGAACGGCTTGGTGGAACTCTCAGCTCTCAAGCGTAATGACACGGCCCAGGCGGGTGATCGGCTGTTTCTGACCAAACCGCTGGGGATCGGCATTTTGACCACGGCGCAAAAGAAACAAAAATTGCAGCAGGCCCACGCCGAACTCGCAGTGAACTGGATGTGTACCCTGAATAAAGCGGGCGCCGAGTTTGCCAAGCTTTCGGGCGTGACCGCACTCACCGATGTCACCGGATTTGGCCTCGCCGGCCATCTGATCGAGATGTGCGAAGGGTCTGGCCTGGCCGCAACACTCGAAATGGCCACCATTCCGCTATTACCGGATCTGGATATCTATCTGGACGCCGGTTGCATTCCTGGTGGCACCCTGCGCAACTTCGATGCCTATGGCCACAAGATTGGCACCCTGACCCAGCGCCAGCAACAGCTCTTGTGCGACCCGCAGACGAGCGGCGGTCTACTGGTTGCGGTTCGCCCCGACGCTTGCGCCGAGTTTCAGGCCTGCGCTCGGCAACAGGGGTTGGATCTGCAGCCGATTGGTCAGCTGCATGCCTCCTCCGATACGATCCGCATCCAACTGGCCGTGCAGCCATGAGGCGACTCCCTACGATTGATGACTACGCGACACTTTTTTTGCGCCAAAACCCTCTCATCGATCTGCGTGCTCCCATCGAATTTGCCGAAGGCGCCTTTCCCCGAGCCATCAATCTGCCTCTTATGACGGATGATGAACGGGCTGCCGTGGGTACCTGTTACAAACAAAAAGGGCAGTTGGCGGCCATTACCCTGGGCCATGAGTTGGTCAGTGGTGCCACCAAAGAGCAGCGCATCTCGGCCTGGCTGGCCCAGATCGCCGAACACCCGGATTCAGTGCTCTACTGTTTTCGCGGAGGTATGCGATCACAAACGGTCCAGGAGTGGCTGGCAGAACGGGGTTGCATAGTGCCTCGGGTGGCGGGCGGTTATAAAGCACTGCGCCAATTTCTATTGCAGACACTGACGCGGATCAGTAGTCGGGACCCTATCTGGTTGGTCACCGGCATGACAGGTTGTGGCAAGACCGAACTCTTGGCCCAAGTCCCTGCCGCCATCGATCTGGAAGCCCATGCGAACCATCGCGGCTCCAGTTTTGGCGGGCTCCCCGATGGGCAACCGGGCAATATTGATTTCGAAAATGCACTGGCGCTGGAGTTACTGCAGCGCGAACAGCGTGGACAAACCCATCTGATCCTGGAAGACGAAAGCCGGATGATCGGTCGTTGTACACTCCCCCTGCCGCTCTATAGCACCATGGAGCAGGCGCCCTTGATCCTGCTCGAAGCCCCCCTAGCTGAACGGATAGCCCGCATTCAGCGCGACTATGTAACCGGTCTGCTGAGTCGGTTTTCGCTACTCATGGAGCCAGAGGCCGCACAACAGGCACTGTCTGATTTTTTACAGTTCAGTCTGGGCAAGCTGGAGCGCCGGTTAGGCTCCGAGCGCTGCAAACAGCTGCAACAGCAGCTGGCAGAGGCGTTACAGGCCCAATTCCATCAAGGAGATGATACGGGCCATCGGGTGTGGATCGAACGGTTACTGGTGGATTATTACGACCCTATCTATTTGCGCCACCTTCGCGATCGCGCCAGCAAGATTGTGTTTCAAGGCGAGGCAGACGCCTGTCTGGATTATTTGCAGAAACTCAGCTTCCAGCACCTGTCCGCGGGAGTATGACAGCATGACACCCGATCGGAACGACGTGTTGCTCTGCTTCGGAGACTCCAATACCTGGGGATTTAACCCAGCAGGGGGCCGCTATCCAGCCGCACAACGCTGGCCACAACAGCTGGCGGCTCGCCTGCATCTGCAACTTCAGGCCGATGGCCAACCCGGTCGCACGCTCCGCTACGAGCGCCCAATGCTTGGATTGGTTTCAGGGTTTGCAGATTGGCAGCGGGCTCTCACTACTCGGCCACACCGCATCCTGTTGGCGCTGGGCATCAATGATCTGGCGGCGGGGGCGACACCCCGACAATGTGGCGAAGCGCTGGAGGCCTATCTGCAACTCTGGCAATCCGAGCTCCCGACCTCGACCCTATGGCTTATCGCGCCAGCGCCCTTAGGCCATTTGAGTGCGGGATGGCAGACACTATTTGCCAACCAACAGGCGGCAAGCCATGAACTGGCCACCATTTGGCAATCCATTGCTCAGGACTGGGGGACACACTGCTATCAAGTACCCACCAGTTTTGTACCCGGTTGCGATGGTCTGCACTGGAGCGCCGAATTTCATACCCAGCTCGCCGACGATCTGGCAACACGGCTCACCACGACTCCGGAAACTGGTGAGTGAAACCCGCCCACGATAGAATCGACAGCCATCTAGCGGCCCCAAGCACAGGAACTCGTATGCTCAAGTATCAGATACTGCCCGTGACCCAATTTATGCAAAATTGCACCCTGTTATGGTGTGATGAAACGAATGAAGCTGCTCTGGTTGATCCGGGTGGGGAGACAAAACGCCTGTTGAATGCCATAGCCGAGCGCGGCTTGACGCTCACCGGCATCTGGTTGACCCATGGCCATCTGGATCATGTCGGCGCCGCCGATGAGTTACGCCAGGCGACAGGCTGTACCATTACCGGCCCTCACCAGGCAGACGCCTTCTGGTTACAGGCACTGCCTGCGCAGTCCGACATGTTTGGTTTCACCCGGACGGAATCGTTTGTACCTGATCGCTGGTTAGATGAAGGGGAAACGCTGACGCTGGGCAACCAGCAGCTTCAGGTCTTGCATTGTCCGGGGCATACGCCGGGTCATGTGATATTTTTTAGCGCGGCGAGTCAGTTGGCGCTGGTGGGCGATGTGCTGTTCCAAGGTTCGATTGGACGAACTGACTTTCCCCAGGGAAACCATGAGCAGTTACTGGCCAGCATCACGGAAAAGCTACTGCCATTGGGTGATGACATCACCTTTATTCCTGGTCATGGCCCTAACTCGACCTTTGGCCGGGAACGAATCAGCAACCCCTACCTCACCCAGCCTATCTGGTGATCTGTGCTGTGAACCCCGGCACGCTAGAGGCTTACCGGGGTCCATGCCCAGAGTCAGTTTGCGAGCTTAATGCATCACCTGACTGACGGTGGTGCCACCGTCACGAGGGAAGAAAAAGCCCATAAAGGGTCCCCGAGCCTGGCGGACTACATATAACATCGCAAAGGTATTCGGCGCTATCCAGCGGCATAACCCTTTGCGATTCGGTGTGTCGTTGTTCAAATAGCCCCCG
The DNA here is from genome assembly GCA_963677375.2 of Aeromonadaceae bacterium. GTDB lineage: Bacteria > Pseudomonadota > Gammaproteobacteria > Enterobacterales > Aeromonadaceae > Pseudaeromonas. The sequence goes on along the minus strand of CAXXIF010000016.1, from coordinate 30,535 downwards.
ATCAAACGAACCGAGCCACTAAAAATGGCCGCCTTCTCATGAAACATCTGTGAGGCCATTTCAAATTCAGCTTTCGTGATCTGGCTGGGGACCAAATCCAGCTCCGAGTGCCACAAGATGGCTTCCTGATAAGTGGTCATCCGGACCGGATTCAACTGACCGTAATGGAGGAATGCGTTGGCAACAATTTCATCGGTAAATGGGTATTCCGACCAGAGCAGGTCGAGGTCTAACGCGTCTTGATGAGAAAAACTTTGTTGTTCAAATAGATAGAACAAGATTTCTTCCATCGAACGACCAGTCAGGTGTCGATATAATTCACCGGTATCCGGTGCCTGAGCTACTAATTCTGCAACCATTTCTGCTTCCTGATAAGCGACTACGTGGCCGCTTATTACACCATGTAATCCATCCCCTGTTGATACTTTCCTCATCGATTTACTGTTTTGTCTGTCCGTGGATTAGCCATACAATTGCCGCTCAGTTTCCCGGGAAGCATCACCCTATGAAAAAATTGAGTTTCGACCAAATGACATCCCTCAGCATTGAGGCACAAGATTCACCTCGCCAGCGGATGAATTACAACCTCCATGCGGAGTTAACGGACCCGATCCAACGATTAGCGATTGCCATGGAGCCTGAGACCTATATTCGCCCCCATCGACATCTGCAAACCTGGGAGTTATTGACCTCATTGCGTGGTCGTTTTGTCGTTCTCACGTTCGATGATGCGGGTGTGGTGATCGACAGGGCCGTGTTGGGTGAAGGTGTCTCTGTGACCGAGACGCCGATTGCAGGTTGGCATGCCGTACTCTCTTTGGATACCGGGGCCGTTATTTTTGAAGTTAAACATGGCCCTTACACACCATTCAAAGAGGAAGACTTTGCCCCCTGGTCTCCAGCAGCCGATGATGAACAGCATAAATCATTGATGAGTTGGTATCGTGATGCAGCAATCGGCCAACGTTGGCCCGGTTGCTAAACCGGTTTTGACTTATTATCGAGTCCGCAACACCTATTTAATGCGAGCGGCACACAAATTCATCGCTGTGCCGCCGCATTTTCCATTATGAAATATAGAGCGTCGCGAATAATTCATATTATTTCTGACGGCAACCCTTGCGCCAGAATCGCCATGCCATTCGCGTTAATGGCGGGCGCCACTGACGCAACCCCGCCAACAGAATTAAATTTCCAACCACATATTTTAAATTTATATAGTTATTGAGGCTTTTGTCGTCGCCAGTTTTGATTACTCTTTACGTGGGCCATCTTCAATATGCGTGATAACACCATTTTCAACCGTTGCTACCGCCATGAACTTATCTTTGCCCATATCCATGGTTAATATTTCACCCGTTTGAATGATGGATTTCACACCGGTTTCACTTACTGTCTCGGTCGTTTTGACATCTGTGCTCACCGGAGTGCCACATTTCATCAGCATTTTTGTTTTACTGTCGCCTACCGAGACAATAGAACTCCCGCAACGCATGACGCCCTCAGCCAGTACCGAGGATGAAAGCAGCATTCCCACCAGTAATATCCCGATTATTTTCATGATGTCCCCATGATTTGCTATCCATTGAATAATGACGTTCATACCGGTTACGCCTGTCAATTATGACTCATTCGAGTCGAGCACTCTACTCCTATCCCGACTTTTTATCGCACAGTTATCCGACGATACACCGAGTTTCATCCCCCCTACCCTATGACCCGATATTCTCTATATGCCATATTAAATATCGGCGTCAGAGAGGTAACCGCCATGGGTAAATCATGATGTATCGGCTCTGTGTTTTTCCTTACCATGGCATGGTATAATGTGCAGGAATATATTATTAATTGGATATAAAGATGAGCAATGAGGTTGATTATAAAAACAACCCGCTTCATGGACTTAGCTTAAAGCAATTGGTCACAGAAGTTGTGGAGCATTATGGCTTTGGCATTTTATTTGCCTATTTGAATATTAACTGTTTTAAAACTAACCCCAGCATTGATTCCAGCGTCAAATTCCTGAAAAAAACGGATTGGGCTCGTGAAAAAGTGGAAGGCTTTTATTTGTATCAATTTAAAAGCTTACCCCGCGCCTCCGATGCGCAATTTGCATTACCCCCCCGAGATCGCATTATTCCGGCAGATCAACAACCCGGTGAGCCTGCAGAATTGAGTCTGGAAGACGCCGCGCGGCTACAGGAAAAACGGGCGCAAAAAGCGGCGACTCACACGGGCCATAGAGCCAATTCGAGCAGCCGCTCCGGGCCCCGCACCAACAGTCGAAGTGCTTCGGGGTCATCACGTTCTGGCTCTGCCGCTACCCCAGCCAAGGGCGATGTGGACCCCTGGGCCAAATGGCGAAAATAGCGGGTGGACCACGGCACTCCGCTCAGCGGCAAAAAGAGCGTTTTTTGTCGCGAACATGCCTGTGACGCAGGCAAAAAATCAGCGCAGGTGTGCAAAAATATATATAATTTGTTCCTTTTAACATGATGGGCAGGTTGGTTTCATGGCGTCGATTCATGCAGATGTGACTTTAGTGGGTGGTGGGATCATGAGTGCAACGCTGGCGATGTTAATTCATCGTCTGGACCCCACCTTGCATATCTGCATGCTCGAACAACTGCCGGATATTGCCTTAGAAAGCTCGGCCGCTCTGCATAACGCCGGGACTGGTCATGCGGGCTACTGTGAGCTCAACTATACCCCGCGGGCCGGTAACGGCGAGATCCAGATCGAGCGCGCACTGGAAATCAATGCCGCGTTTGAAATCTCGTTGCAGTTCTGGTCTCATCTGGTCGAAACCGATCCCTTGCACATCACGCCAACCACCTTTATCAATCGGGTGCCTCATCTGAGCGCGGTCTGGGGTGCGCAGAACATCGATTACCTCAAGGCACGATTTAACGCCCTCAAGTCCCATCATTTTTTCTCGCACATGCAGTGGGCCGATGACACCCAGACCCTGCAACAGTGGATGCCGCTGATGCTGGCCGGTCGCCCCGCAGACCAACCATTAGCAGCGACCCGGGTTGAACATGGCGCGGATGTGAATTTCGGAGCCCTGACCCATACCCTGGTGAGCCATCTGCAAGCACATGCCAATTTTGAATTGCTGACCCACACCAAGGTCACCCAGTTACAACGCCAACATGGGGCGAACCACTGGCGCATCAGCGCCAAGACGACCGGAAAAGCACAGACCACGCCGCCACAGCGTGGCGCCACCTTCAGTATCGAGAGTCCCTTTGTCTTTCTGGGAGCTGGGGGCAGCGCCCTGCATCTGCTACAAAAATCCGGCATTCCAGAAGCGGCGGGGTACGGCGGCTTTCCGGTCAGCGGCCAATGGTTGATCTGTCAGAACCCAGAGCTCATCCAGCAACATCATGCCAAGGTCTATAGTCTGGCGCCCGTGGGGGCTCCCCCCATGTCAGTGCCGCATCTGGATACCCGGATCATTGATGGCAAACCGAGTCTGTTGTTCGGCCCCTACGCCGGTTTTACCACCCGGTTTCTAAAAAATGGCTCTCGTCTGGATCTAATGAAGTCGGTCAAGCCTCACAACCTCAAGAGTCTGCTGGGCGCCGGTAGCTATAACCTGGACTTGACCACCTATCTGGTGAAAGAGGCGCTGCAAAGCCATGAGCAACGCATTCAATCCCTCGCTACCTTTGTGCCCCTGGCTCGCGCCGAAGATTGGCAACTGGCCCACGCCGGCAAGCGGGTGCAGGTGATCAAGCGCTGTGAACAGAAGTGGGGCAAACTGGAGTTTGGTACCGAGATTGTTGCCGCCCAAGATGGCAGCCTGGCCGCCCTGCTCGGCGCCTCGCCCGGAGCCTCGGTTAGTGTCAAGACCATGCTGGATGTCCTGGAGCGCTGTTTCCCGCAGCAGATGCAATCGGCCGTCTGGCAGGACAAGCTCAAGGCGATGATCCCTTCCTATGGTCGTTCGTTGATCCAGGATGCCGAGCTGACCGCCAGCGTGCGCCAGCGGACGCTGACCACCTTGAAGCTCGCGCCCTAGGGCCAGCCATTCACGTTAAAAAATGCAGGGATATTCCCTTTCGCCAAACCGCCGTGACCCCGTTCATAGGAGCTCAATAGGAGCACCAACGGCCTTATCCGCATGGGCTCCTGGAACCAGTTCAGTTGCAGTTGAATTCGAGCCGATGACAAAGCTCGGCCACTTTGCGTGGCCGAGCTTTTTTAGATCTTCACCCCCGTGGATTGCCTGCAGCACTCGCTTATCCGAGATGGGATAAGGCGTGCCCAGCGTCTGGGCAAAGAAGGAGACCCGCAACTCTTCGAGCATCCAGCGGATGTCGCTCACCTCCACCGGCACCGGCTGCCCCTTGGGCAGCTTGTTTTTCAGCTGCTGGTACTCCTGCTCCACCGACTGCACCTTGAGCATATAGAGCCTGTCCCGGTTCGGATCGGTCGGGATCTTCTCCATGCGCCGCTCGATGGCGCGCAGGTAGCGCAGCAGATCCGGCAGTCGCTGAGGGCCGGTTTCGGTGACAAAACCACGATGGATCAGCCGTTCCAGCTGGGCCTGGATATCGGAGTGGGCATAGGCCAGCTCCAGGGTCACCCGCCCCTTGAGGGACTTCTTGATGCCGTGGGCCGTGGTCAGGATCTGCTCGACCAACTTGGCAATCTCCACCACTGTATCGTTCAGATCGGCACGAATGCGCTCCTTCATGGCCTCGAAATCGTCACTATTCCAGGTCGGTGCGCCGTGCGCCGTCATCAGCTGATCACAGCCACAGGCAATACAGTCATCGATCAGATCCGCCACCTTGCCGAACGGGTTGAAATAGAGCCCCAGCTTGGCCTTGTTCGGCAGCTTCTCCTGCAGATACTTGATGGGGTTCGGCACATTCAGCAGCACCAGCCGCCGTTGCCCTGCCCACATGGCCTGCGCCTGGGCCACTTGGGAGTCAAACAGCTGGATGGCGACGGAATCCTTGGTGTCGATGATGGCGGGATACGCCTTCATCTCGAAACCGCCCCGCTTCTGGCTGTACTCCTTGGGCAGAGGCCCGAAGCTCCATAGCGTCAATCCCGACTGTTCGATATCGTTGTCCGCCACCTGAGAGAGGGTCTCTTGCACCTTGCCCTGCAACTCCAGTTTCAGCGCGACCAGATCCTTGCTCTCGGCCAGCTTCTTGCCCTTGTCATCCACCACCCGGAAGGTGATTTTCAGGTGATCCGGCACGGCACTCAGATCCCAACTCTCGCGCGGGATAGTCACGCCGCTCATGCGCTTGAGCTGTTTCTCCAGACAATCCAGCAGCGGCCCCATCTCGGGGCCGAGCGCCTGATGGAGTGCCGAGGCGTAGTTGGGCGCCGGTACGAAGTTCTTGCGCAGCTGTTTGGGCAACGCCTTGATGAGCGCTACCAGCAGATCGTGGCGCAAGCCCGGGATCTGCCAGTCAAAACCCACCGCCTCGATCTGGTTCAAGATGGGCAGCGGAATATGCACCGTCACCCCATCGGCATCTGTGCCCGGTTCGAACTGGTAGGAGAGCTTGAGCTTGATGCGTCCCTGGTGCCAGAAGTTCGGGTAATCCAGATCGCTGATGTGGCTGGCATCCCCCTTCATCAGCATCTCGCGCTCGAAATTCAGCAGCTCAGGCTCACTCTGGGCGGTCTTCTTCCACCAGGTATCAAAATGACGACCGGTCACCACATCATGGGGAATGCGCTCGTCATAGAAGGCAAACAGCGTCTCGTCATCCACCAGAATGTCGCGACGGCGGGACTTGTGCTCCAGCTCTTCCACTTCCGCCAGCAGGGCGCGGTTCTGCTTGAAGAAGGCATGCCGGGTCTCGAAATCCCCTTCCACCAGAGCCCGGCGGATAAACAGCTCACGGCACAGCGCCGGATCTATGGTGCTGTACTGCACCTCCCGCTCCGGCACTATGGTCAGGCCATAGAGGGTCACCTTTTCGCTGGCGAGCACAGCCCCGGCCTTCTTCGACCAGCGTGGATCGGAATAGGAGCGCTTGATGAGGTGTTGGGCCAAGGGCTCAATCCACTCCGGCTGAATGCGTGCGGCGGTACGGGCAAACAACCGCGAGGTTTCGGTCAGCTCGGCAGCCATCACCCACTTCGGCGGTTTCTTGAACAGGCCGGAGCCCGGGAACAGCATGAAACGGGCATTGCGGGCGCCGATAAACTCCTGCTTCTCGCCATCTTTGGTGCCGATATGGCTGAGCAGACCGCTGAGCAGAGCCTTATGGATGGAGGTGCCGTCGCCAGGGATCTCGTTATGCAGCAGTCCCAGCTCCCGGGTCGCCTGCCGCACCTGATAGTGGATATCCTGCCACTCGCGAACGCGCAGGTAGGAGAGATACTCCTGCTGGCAGCGCTTGCGGAACTGATTCTGGCTGTCCTCCTTCTGGGATAACTGCAGATAATTCCACAGATTCAGGAAGGCGATGAAATCGGAATCCTTATCCTCGAAGCGGCGATGTTGCTCGTCGCTGGCCTGCTTCTTCTCCATCGGCCGCTCGCGGGGGTCCTGGATCGACAGCCCGGCGGTGATGATCAGCACCTCTTCCAGCACGCCGAACTTGGGCGCTTCGAGCACCATGCGCGCCAGACGCGGGTCCAGCGGAATACGCGCCAGTTGCTTGCCCAGAGGGCTCAGTCGCAACTCTGAGCCTTCGGCGCTAGGCTTGGGTCTGGCTGGCGACGCCTCGGTGCGGGCAGCCTGCGCCCCTCGCCCCTGTCCCCGGCCATCCAGTGCGCCCAGCTCTTCGAGCAACCGCACCCCGTCGCTGATCTGGCGACTATCCGGCGGCTCGACGAAAGGAAAACGGGCCATATCGCCCAAGCCTAAGGAGAGCATCTGCAAGATGACCGAGGCCAAGTTGGTGCGCAGAATTTCCGGATCGGTAAACTCCGGCCGCCCCATAAAATCCGCCTCGTCATACAGACGAATACAGATCCCAGGCGCCACCCGACCACAACGGCCTTTGCGCTGGTTGGCACTGGCTTGGGAGACCGGCTCTATGGGCAGACGCTGCACCTTGGTACGCGCCGAATAGCGGCTGATGCGCGCCGTCCCCGGATCGATGACATAGCGAATACCCGGCACTGTGAGCGAGGTTTCCGCCACGTTGGTCGCCAGCACCACGCGCCGACCGGCGTGAGGGCTGAACACCCGGTTCTGCTCGGCGTTCGACAGCCGTGAATAGAGGGGCAGAATTTCGGTATCCCGGATGTTGCGTTTGCGCAGCGCCTCGGCGGTGTCACGAATTTCCCGCTCGCCATTCATAAAGATGAGGATGTCACCCAACCCCTCATGGCACAGCTCGTCCACCGCATCGAAGATCCCCTGCAGGGGATCTTTCTGCTCGCTTCCCTCCAGCAACGGCCGGTAGCGGGTCTCCACCGGATAGGTGCGGCCGGAGACTTCGATGATGGGCGCCTTACCAAAATGTTTGGCGAACCGCTCCGGATCGATAGTGGCCGAGGTGATGATGACTTTTAAATCCGGCCGCCGGGGCAACAACTGCTTGAGATAGCCGAGGATAAAGTCGATGTTCAGGCTGCGCTCGTGGGCCTCATCGATGATCAGGGTGTCATATTGACTGAGCAGCCGATCATGCTGAATTTCAGCCAACAGGATACCGTCGGTCATCAGCTTGACGTAAGAGTCGGAGCTGACCTGATCGTTGAAACGCACCTTGTAACCCACAGCCGTGCCCAGCTCGCACTTGAGCTCGTCGGCGATGCGGCTGGCCACACTGCGAGCCGCCAGGCGACGGGGCTGGGTATGACCGATGAGCCCTTGAACGCCGCGGCCAATCTCCAGACAGATCTTCGGCAACTGGGTGGTCTTCCCCGAGCCGGTTTCGCCCGCGACTATCACCACCTGATGGGCGGCGATGGCGGCGGCAATATCATCCTTCTTCTGGCTGACCGGCAGATCCGCCGGATACTCCAGTTTGGGGATCTTGGCCGCCCGCTCCTCGGCTCGCAGCTGCGCCGCCGCTATCTCCAGAGCCAGCGTTTCGAGGATGGATTGGCGTTTTGGCTCCGGCACCCGCTCCACGCCGCGCAGGCGGCGAGCGATGCGCTGTCGATCCATGGACAAGCAACTGGAGAGGGACGATTGCAGCTGGGAAATGGAAAGCGACACGAGAAGACTCCACAAAAACCGGTGATGCCACCCGAGAAAACCGGGCATCTTGACGGGGCGCTATCCTAGCAGGGATCGGCTCGCCACGCAGCAATCGGGGTTATGGCATGTCATAGGCGTGGCTATAAAACAAGTTTTATGGCTGATGATGCAAGCTGACGCATAAGGCCCAAGTCAGTCGTTGGTTATCACGAGTGAATAAATTGAACATCCCCCGTGGGTTTGATGAACGGGGTGTAATATCACCAATAAAAGCATATCGATAATGGGTCATTATTTAAAATTAACTAGTCGGATATAACAATCACGGCGCACTACCCCATGCACAGTATTACGCTCCGCTAGTTCCACTACGAGATCACATCAAATCCATTCGCAATAAATATATTATATACCGTAATCATGTTCAACTCTCGAAATGCGCACCTTAAAAGATGAATACCACATTTTATGCCCATTTTTTTGAGCTTCAAGATGTTCGGTATTTGCTTTCCAGTTTTTGATCGATTCTAAATCTGACCAATATAAAACTGTAATTCCAACACTTTCCCTTGCTGATTCAACACCTAAAAAACCAGGCTGTTTTTCAGCCAACTTCACCATTCTCTCTGCGATTTCACCATATCCATTATCACCATAGGTCCGAGTGGAAGTGAAAATAACTGCATAATAAGGTGGCTCCGGTGTTTTTGCTATCATTGGCATGATAACCTCCTAGAAATATAACACCATCAGAAGACGCGCGAGTTTGCGAGCGCCTAACGACCGAAGTAAATAAACATAATGCCCTTGTTAGTTTAATCACTGACCAAACCTAAAAATTTCCTTAAAGCCACACTGCACACGTTTTTTCGTGATTTTGTGTATTCCACTGTATAACTCATCAAATCGTTTTTTATGCTGAATAACTGAATTCATATTCTCATTATTGTTTTCAATAAAGTGAAATAACTGATTATTGAGTGCGGAGCACACTACGCTAATACTATCTAATAACTTATTCACGCCTTTATAGTCTTCAAAGAATTTATCTACGAGCACCACATTCCAAAACTCCAGATCACGGTGTGATTGATATAGGCCCCGCCGGGCTTGATACAAGTAGTTCAACACGTTATTTAAGTGTTCGACACGCTTTACTGATACATCGTTTTCCTCAACCATCACACCTGGGGCTGGACATATATGGTCATACTGAAACAATAATTCATGTAGATGCTCTTCTATTTCCACTATTGAAGCGACGTACTTTTTAGCGGCCAAGTACGCATCTTCGTTGCGTTTATTATTTAGCCATTCAAAATAAGTTAAAAAGCCGAAGGAAAAACCAAGAAAGGTCACAAAAAGCGTGCCGATATCAGTCCATTTTACATCTGAAAACATTTTTGCATGATCAGTGGCACCGATGTAATAGCCGGTTACCAATAAGCATAACGCTATAAAAAATCCAATTTCATATTTTATCATTTTTAGGCTCGAAGTGAGTTGTTTGGTTCAAACTAACGCCCTGCCAACCGGCGAGTGAATTGGTGTTATTTTTACTATTTTTTCTTATAAAAATCGCAATAACTGTATCGAACCTGCGTGTAACGCCTTGTTAGCAACATTATTTTTCATCGCTTAATTTCGAGAAACGTCTTTCTAAGTGCAGGCATAGTCCATCAATGTCAGGAAAAACTTGCGCATGATTGATACCAAGCAAGGATAACGATTTGCGAATAATCGGAAACGATTCATGAGGTATTGGTAGTTTAATTAGCTTGTTTTTAAATTGCTTATGGGTTTCAAAACGCACAATTTTACCCGCAGGTAAAATTCGGTGAACAGTAAAGGCTCCGGCTTGAGCGGATATACGTTTAGATATAACGCGCGACCTAAATATTTTAGTATCACCATTTTTTAACGGATCGTCGTCTTCCGTAGTTTTGCTGAAATCGCTAACATCAGCGCATAAAACCCATACGACACCATTTTCTAGATTACCGTTTTTGTCTTTGGCTGGTTCTTTTTGCACGGCAAACCAAAGTGCAATTAATGCACTAAAACTCCAGTCAAGAAGCCTCGTAGGCAAACCATGATGTTGAGCTAATGCCAATAGATCCCAGTTGTTTTCAGGTTGGAATTCAGTCAATGGTAAACAAGCTCGTCGAAACTCATCCAGCATTAACTTTTCAACCTGCTTTAAAGATCCATTCAAGGCCAGCCTGGCGATTTTTGGTAATAAATGCTTGTCACTCCTTTGGCCACGAAATAGCAATTCAGCCTTATTCCCACTAGCTTCGCATCGACTCTTTATTTGCTCAACTAGACCAATATATTCTGAGACGCTTCCAATATTTTTACCATTCAAGTCCAAACAGCACCTCCAAACGTATGTATATTGCTAACAGCTTATCAGGCAAAAACACTCCATTATTACACATAAGTCCTGCACCTATCCTACCCAACGAATGGCCTGATTGTCACCATGATTGATGGAGATTAAAATTTGAAAGTCCATGCTATCAGCGGTAACTATCCAATATTCTAAATCTATTCACATGATAAATGTAACGATGGTATTGCAGCAGGCGCTGGCGGTTGGGCGATAAGCCGACCGTGGGCGGCAGGGATGCCGCCGCCGAGCGTACAGGGATGTATTTACAGCGGGTCGGCGTTCGGTCAGCTGACAGCGAGGAAAGCAGCAAGCTGCACGGAAATACCCCGCTATGACGCCTCCGCTGCTTTTACCTATTACTCACGACTTACTTACCTATTCCCATCAGTTTCAATCACTCGAACGGTATTAGCCAAATACCCGCACCGCATTGCCTTTGTGTTGGGCCAGATAACGGCGTACCGCTTCGATGGCGTGGCGCACCTTGGCGGGTTGGGACTCGCGGCTGGAGGTGACGGCGTAGAGATTGACCTCAGGCAGGTGCCAGTCCGGTAGTACCCGCACCAGCTTGCCAGAGGAGAGCGACTCCTGCACATCCAGCTCGAAGCGATGCAAGATGCCAAACCCCGCCTCGTTGAGCTGGCCCAGAGTCTGGGACTCGTTGCACTGGATGCGGCCCTGCAGCTCCAGCACCCGTTGCTCACCACTGTCGTGGGTGAAGGGAAAGGAGGTCGGATTAGCGCGGCTGGTCAGGATCAACATCTGGTGCTGATGCAGATCCTCCGGCACCACCGGATGGCCCATGCGCTCCAGATACGCCGGGGTGGCGCAGAGTACATAGCGCAGTGCCGCCAGATTACGCGCCACCAGACTGGAATCTTCGGCAGGCCCCAAGCGAAACGCCAGATCGATACGCTCGGCGATGAGATCCACCGGCTCGTTGGTGGCAATCAGCCGCAGCCCCAGCTCGGGAAACTCCTGCAGCATGGGTGCCAGCGCCCAGGTCAGATGGGCCCGGGCAAAGAGGATGGTACTGGCAATCCGCAGCTCCCCCAAGGGTGCCTCGCGCTGGGCCAGCAGGCGCTGTTCGGCCTGACGGGCCGCCGCCAGCATATCCCGGCAGCTCTCGTAGACACCTTCCCCCGCCGCCGTCAGGGTCAGCTTGCGGGTCGAGCGGTGCAACAGCACCACACCGGTTTCACTCTCCAGTTGGCGGATCTGCTGACTCACCGCCGAGGGGGTCATCTCCAGTTGGCGCGCCGCCGCCGTCATGGAGCCGGACTCCACAACATGGGCAAACACCAACAGGCGTTTGATATGGGCCATTGTGAACCTCCGCTTAATACTGAATGAAAAAATGCGGCATAGATGGGCCATTATTGAAGCGAGTATCATAAAAGTGCAACAAGGAAACCATATTCCCGACCCTAGAGCCATGCTGGCGCTTTATCTCTTCACGGAGTCACTGTCTTGCTAAAAAGCCCGTACTTCGAGGCGTTGTTCTCTATCAAGACCTTCGCCGCCGCCATGCTGGCGCTTTATATCTCCATGGTGCTCGGTCTCGACAACCCCACCTGGGCCATGATGTGCGTCTATATTATCGCCCAGCCCTTCTCGGGCATGGCTCTGGCCAAGGGGATCTCGCGACTGCTCGGTACCCTGTTCGGCGCCATCGCCTGCATGATCTTGCTGCTGGCGCTGCATACCGCCCCCCTACTGCACATGCTGGCGCTGGCACTCTGGCTGGGGTGCTGTCTGGCGCTCTCCTTGCTGGAGCGCAGCGCTTACAGCTATGCCTTCATGCTCAGCGGCTATACCGCTCTGTTTATCTCCCTGCCCTATGTAGACAACCCACAAAGCATCTTCAACGTAGTCCTGGCGCGGGTCGAGGAGATTGGGCTGGGCATCGTCTGTTATATGGTCATCGATCTGCTGGTGTTTCCGCGCAAGAGCCACGGCATCTATCTGGAGGCCCTCGCCCGCGCCCGGCAACTCATGGCGAGCTGGCAGCAGGCCATCATCAGCCGACCGACGGAGCACCATATTGAGCTGCGACAGCGTGTACTGCTGTGTCTGCGCCAGTGCGATGATCTGCGTCAGCAGGCGTTGCGGGACTCCCATCGCCTGCGAGGCCACGAGGCCCTGCTGCTGGAGCTGCAATGCCAGATGCAGCAACACTTCTCCTTGTTGCTCTCGATCGAGGAGCGGCTCTGCCACCTGCCATCGCCCCTGCCCGACGCCTTGCAACGCCAACTGGCACACCTGAGCCGCGAGTCGGTGCCAGACGCCGTCAGCCTGCCGCTCGACGCCCCGGCCTCACGGGATGATCGCTATTTAAGCCAGGGCAGCCTCAACGAACTGTTGTCGCTGCTGGGCCGCAGTTGCCAGCAGCTCGATGAGCTGACGCGCTACCTGGATCAGGCGCCCAGCTATAAAAGCCGACGTCTGCGTTTTGCCTACCATCAAGATCCGGCCCAGGCGCTGCTCATCGGCGCCGTGGCCGCCAGCTCGGTGCTGGTTGCGGCCAGCTTCTGGTACTTCACGGGCTGGAGTGACGGCTACGTGGCCGTGATGATCACCGGCGTGGTCTGCTCGCTATTTGCCAGCGCCGATAACCCGCTGATCCCGGCCAAGGGCTTTTTTATCTTCAACCTGCTGGCTCTGCCCATCGCCATGTTTTACCTGTATGCCATTTTCCCGCTGATTAGCGATTTCAGCGGCCTGGTACTGGCGCTGGCCCCCGCCTATCTGCTGGGTGGCTTTATGATGGCCAAGCCCGCCTATGCCCCCATTGCCATCCCTCTGGTGCTGGGTACTACGGTATTGATGACCATCAGCAATAGCGGCACCACCCCCCCCATTACCCTGATCAATATGGGCATAGCCCAGCAGATCGGCATGGGCTTGCCGCTACTGATGATGGGGATACTGCGCCGTATCGGTCGTGAGGCGGCCAGCCAGCGCTTGGTGCTGGCCCTGGAGCGGCAATTGATCGCGGCCGCCCGGGGAGAGGCTGGTAGCCGCAGTGAATTCGAGAGCCGCCATCAGGAGCTGATGCACGGCCTGATCCTGCGTGCAGGTAGCCAGAGTGAGAGGGTCACCAAGGCCTGTGGTGCCAGCTTGCGACTGGGGCTGGCCCTGCTGCATCTTGGCCCGCTGCAGGCCACTTTGCTGCCCCATGGCCGTACCGCGCTGCAACAGGCTCGTGAACAGATTGCCGAGTTTTTCACCTTGAAACCGGAGGCGCGCGCCACAGCCTTTGCCCCACTGTTGGTCACCTTGCGCCGGACGCTCTGGTCTCTAACCCATCCGGCAGGCGCGGCCAGCCGCGAGATAGAACTGCGTTTTGCGGCCGTGCTGCAGGCTTTTGAGACCTATCCCGACTTTTTTGCCCCATCTTCTCAACCGACACAGTTACCGGAGGTCGCGAGCCATGCATGAAATTGATCTGGGCGGACTCTTCTTCCCGCCCTTGCTGTTGTGTGGCGCGCTGGCGGTGCCGCTGACCCTGCTTTGTACCCGTTTACTGGGAGTTATCGGGGCCTATCGCTGGCTCTGGCATGCCCACCTGTTCAATACCGCCCTGTTTGTGGTGCTGACCGCCTTGCTGAGTCAGTTCCTGCCTGTGCTTTGATAAAGAGAGATATCCATGAAGATCCTTGCCGTTCTCCCACGCCTTGTGGCCACGCTAGCCATGGTGGCGCTCGCCCTGTTTTTGGGGATGCACCTGTGGCACTACTATATGGAAGCCCCCTGGACCCGGGATGCCCGGGTTCGCAGCGAGGTGACCCAATTGGCCGGGGATGTTTCCGGCCTCATCAGTGAGGTGCGGGTAAAGGACAACCAGCAGGTACAACGCGGCGAACTGCTGTTTCGCATCGATCCGGTCCGTTACCGGCTCGCCGTCGAGGTAGCCAAAGCCAATCTGCAGAGTAGCCGACTGCTGATGGCACAAAAACAGCGGGATGCCTCCCGTGCCGATCGGCTGCAAAGCGCCATGTCCCAAGCGGCCAAGGAGCAGGCGATTGCCGATGCGGATGTAGCCAGCGCCAATTATCAGCAGGCTCAGGTCCGACTGGCACAAGCCAAGCTGGATCTGGATCGGACCGAGGTGCGTGCCCCCTGCGATGGATTTGTCACCAATCTGGATCTGCATGAAGGAGCCTATCTGCACGCCGGGACCGCCGTCATGGCGCTGGTACATGCCGATGGCTTCTATGTGGCCGGTTATTTCGAGGAGACACGTTTGGCCCATATCCAGCCGGGCGCCAGAGTAGAAGTGCAACTGATGGGGATGCACACCCCGCTCTATGGCACAGTGGCCAGCATTGCCCGCGGCATTCAGGACCGGGAACTAGCAGGCAGCTCTGGGCTGCTGGCCAACGTCAACCCCACCTTCCAGTGGGTGCGGCTGGCCCAGCGGATACCGGTGCGCATCGAGCTGGAGCCCCTGCCCGCCGATGTCCAGCTAGTGGCAGGCCAGACGGCCAGTGTGGAGATCCTCGACAACCAGGCTCCCGCATCAGGAGCCAAACCCTAAGTTTACAGCCAGCGGATCATGTCATCATTGAGTATCCCATGGGGCCACTCGAAGCTGTCGAGGCGATGAAAGCCGTGATGCAGGTAGAAATTGACGGCGCGGCGGTTGGCATCCTGCACTCCACCCATCAACACCACCGCCTGCCGTCCCAGCTCCCGGCATAGATGCAGCCCCTGTTTGAGCAGGGGCGCGCCCAGCCCCTGGGACTGCCACCCTTCGGCCACGACCGGGGCCAAGCTGACACACAAGACCGGATCATACTCGATGCCATAGCGGGAGAATCGCTCCACCTCATGGGGGGCCAGCCCCATCTGCAAAATGAGATAGCCCAGCACTTGCTCCTGCTCCGAACTCTTGTCCAGCAATACCAGCCGTAACACCTGATGGGGGTCCAGCTCCGCGATCAGTTGCTGGCCATCCTGCCACTCCAGACCGTGGGGAGCAAAGAAGCGGCGAGTATCGCTGGATAGTTCACTCAAGAAGCGCGAGAACCCCTCGCCATCCCGAGGGCGCAGCGGACGGATCAGACGAGCGCGGCCATGGGAGTCTTGAAACCAGCTCTCCGCGAGGGGGTTATAGGTCAGATCGGCAAACGACAGAGACATAGGGAACCTCGATGCAATGGCCCTTCGACATAACAGACGGCCGGAAGCCAACAGGAAGCAGGTGATCCAAGCCTAGGTGACCACCGCAGGCTGCAATGAGGGATCGATCCCGTTTTATTCAGCTCTGGGGGTTTCCCCACAAAACATGGGCTGCAGTGGGGGGAAATCAGTGTCATTTGTTGCTGCGCTCCCTAGACTCTCAACAGGCTTGCTTCATCTCGTAAAACGCTTATATTAGATATATCTAATCTATGGGGAACCACCATGCTGCGTCGTACTCCTGCTCTGTGCCTCTTGCCCCTGACGCTATTCGCTCTGGGCGCCCTGTCCTCTCCCCGGCTGTCAGCTGCCGAAACTCCGCCAGCGCCGACCCTGATCACGATCCAGGCCCAACCCCAAACCGACTGGTTCGAAATGGATGCTCGCATCGAGCCCGTCGATCAGGGCTCTGTTTCCGCCCAGACGGCGGGCCGAGTCAGCCAGATCACAGTCGACGTCAATGATGTGGTGCCTGCCGGACAGCTCCTGATCGAGATCACCAACACCTCCCAGAGTGCCGGGCTGGATCAGGCCAAGGCAGCGCTGCAAGCCGCCGAATCCCAACAGCGGGACACGGACCGCCAACTAGCACGCATGAGTGCGCTCGTGGCCAAGGGCACTATCTCGCGGCGAGACTATGATACCGCCAAGACCCAGAGCGATGCCGCCATCAGCGCCGTCGATCAGGCCAAGGCGGCACTCGTGCAGGCCAAAGAAAATCTGGGTTACACCCGCATCCTGGCGCCCTATGCCGGTATCGTCTCGGCCCGCCATGTGGCGCTCGGGGAGACGGTCAATCCGGGTCAGTTACTGCTCAGTGGCTACGCCTTCGAGAAGATGCGTCTGGTCGCCGATCTGCCGGCTCGTTTTATCAACCTGCTGCAACCCGAGACCCCCTTGCGGGCCACGCTGCCGGATGGCCAGATCCTGCCGCTGGATCAACATGAACTGTTCCAGTTCAGTGATCCGGCCAGTCACACCTATACCCTGCGCGCCCTGTTGCCACCCCAGAGCCAACCCCGCTGGCATGCCGGGGACTGGGCCAAGCTGGCGCTGCCCTTACCCCAAAGAGCCATGATCCGCATTCCCGAAAGCGCCGTGTTGCGGCAAAGCGAGCTGTCCGCCGTCTATCTGCAGCAAGAACAGGGCTTCGTGTTACGTCAGGTACGCTTGGGGCGTCATCAGGAGGGACAGGTCGAAGTGCTGGCTGGCCTGAAAGAGGGTGAACAGATCGCTGCCGATGCCTATGCCATCCTGAACCAGCAGGGAGGCCACTATGCACCATGAACCGACGGCGCACCCTGAACCGACGCCAATTCCGGCCCAGCCGGAGCAATTGGGGATCGCCGGACGCCTAGCCCGGCAGTTCCTCAACTCTCCGCTGACGCCACTATTTGCCATCGTCGGCCTGCTGCTGGGCCTGGCGGCCGTGCTCATCACCCCCAAGGAGGAGGAGCCGCAGATTGAGGTGACCTTTGCCGATGTCTTCATCCCCTTCCCCGGCGCTACGCCCCAGGAGGTGGAACAACTGGTCACCACCCCGGCCGAACAGGTGATCTCCGAGCTGAACGACATCGACACCCTCTACTCCTTCTCGCGACCGGGTGGTGCCGTGCTCATTGTCGCCTTCAAGGTGGGCAAGCCCAGGCAACAAGCGTTGGTGGATCTCTATAACCAGCTGATGTCCAACCGGGACTGGCTGCCTGCTAATCTGGGGGTCGGTGAGCCGCTCATCAAACCCCGCGCCATTGACGATGTGCCGGTCCTGGCCCTGACCCTGTGGAGCAAACAGGCCGCCACCACAGCCGAGCAGCTGACCCAGATTGCCCATGGCCTGGAAACCGAGCTAAAACGCGTACCCGGCACCCGGCAGATCCAGACCCTGGGGCGACATGACAGCCTGGTGACTGTGACGATCGACCCGGTCCGCCTCAATGCCTTTGGTGTGGATTGGCCGACGGTGACTCAGGCACTACAGAGCGCCAACCAGCAACAAGCACCGCTCAGCCTGAGTCAGAACAACCGGCAGATTGCCCTGCAGGTGGGCGAGTTCCTCAGCTCCGCTCAGGAGGTGGGTCAGCTGATCATTGCCAGTCATCAGGGCAAACCCGTCTATCTGGCCGATGTAGCCAACATTCAGGATGGCGCCGATGTCCCCAGTGCCAACGTCTGGATGAGCCAGCAAGGGCAGATCTATCCAGCGGTGACGCTCACCGTTGCCAAGCAACCCGGCGTCAATGCAGTGGAGTTGAATCGGGCCCTGCAAGCGCGGGTGAGTCAGGTACAAAATATCCTGATCCCCGCCGGCGTCGAGGTCACACTCAGCCGGGATTACGGCCAGACGGCTAACGAGAAAGCCAATACCCTGATCGCCAAGCTCATCTTCGCTACCACGGCTGTGGTGTTGCTGGTCTGGCTCTCCATGGGATGGCGCGAGGCTTTGGTGGTTGGCGCCGCCATAGTGCTGACGCTGGCCCTGACCCTGTTTGCCTCCTGGGCCTGGGGTTTCACCCTCAATCGTATCTCGCTGTTTGCGCTGATCTTTTCCATCGGCATTCTGGTGGATGATGCCATAGTGGTGGTGGAAAACATTCATCGCCATCAGGCTAAGGGAGGAAACTGGCGTGACGCCATCCCTCAAGCCGTCGATGAAGTCGGCGGCCCGACCATTCTTGCTACCTTGACGGTCATTGCTGCTCTGCTGCCCATGGCCTTTGTCAGTGGCATGATGGGCCCCTACATGAGTCCCATCCCCATCAATGCCAGCAGCGGCATGCTGATCTCCTTGGCGGTGGCGTTTATCGTCACCCCCTGGCTGGCGTTTCATCTGCTGCGCAGCCACGCCACCAACCCCGCTCAACCGCTGAATGTCGATTCCTCCACGGCGTCGAATTCCAACAAAAACTGGGAGCAAAAAGCGACGCACGGTCTGGCTGTGTGGTTGGGGCTCTTTTTACGAGGCGCTGGGGCTCGCCAGGCCCGGCGCAAGCTGGGTCTGGTGGTTGCCCTGCTGTTGCTGATTGCCATGGCCCTGCCGGTGGCGGAGCTGGTGGTGCTCAAGATGTTGCCCTTCGATAACAAGTCGGAGTTTCAGGTAATGGTGGATATGCCCGAGGGTACTCCGCTTGAAACCAGTCAGGCGCTACTGCAGCAACTGGCTCACGAGGTGGAAAAACTGCCCGAGGTGACCTCGGTACAACTCTATGCCGGGACGTCGGCGCCCACCAACTTCAACGGTCTGGTGCGGCACTATTTCCTGCGCACCAGTCCCGAACTGGGCGATCTGCAGGTCAACCTCAAGGGCAAACATGATCGCCATCGCGCCAGCCATCTGATCGCCCGTGAGGCCCGGGAGCGACTCACTCCCATAGCCCACGCTGCCGGAGCCCGGATCAAGGTGGTCGAGATCCCGCCCGGCCCGCCAGTCTGGTCCCCCATACTCGCCGAAGTCTATGGTCCGACCCAGACCCTGCGCGAGCAGGCCGCCGCCAAGCTGGAACAGGTCTTTACGGCCACCCAGGATATCGTCGATATCGATGTCGATATTCCGGCCATCCAGGAGCAATGGCTCATCCACATTGACCGCGCCCGGGCCAGTCGGTTGGGGATCAGCGAAACAGCCATTCGCAACACGCTGGCGGGTGCCATCGCGGGGCAAGATGTCACCCAGTTACACAGTGCCGGTGTCGAAGGCATGGGGCAAAAATATGCCAAGCCTATCCGTTTGCGGATCAGTGAGGGAGACAAGGTTGATTTACAAGGGGTACTGGCCCTGACCCTGATGTCGGCTCAGGGCAAGGCCATTCCGCTGGGCGAACTGGTGCAGATCCGGCTCGGTACGCAACCGCACGCCATCATGCACAAGAACCAGCAGCCGCTGGTGATGGTCACCGCCGACATGGCGGGTCCACTGGACAGTCCGCTGTATGGCATGGCGGAGATCGCCAGCAGCCTGGGTAAACAGCACCCCAAATGGCCCCAGACCCTGATCGATGCCCCCAATGGTTTATCCGGGGTCGGGATCAAGTGGGATGGCGAATGGAAAATCACCTATGAAACTTTCCGCGATATGGGACTGGCCTACTCCGTCGGCCTGCTGCTGATCTACTTTCTGGTGGTGGCCCAGTTTAGATCATACCTGGTACCGCTGATCATCATGGTGCCCATTCCCCTTACCTTGATTGGTGTGATGCCAGGCCATGCGTTGCTGGGGGCGCCGTTTACCGCCACCTCCATGATCGGCATGATTGCCCTGGCGGGGATCATAGTCCGCAACTCCATCCTGCTGGTGGATTTCATCAATCAGCAGCGGGCTGCCGGTGTGGAGTTGGCAACCGCCGTGATCGAAGCCGGTCGGGTACGGGCCAAACCCATCATACTCACCGCATTGGCTGCCATGATAGGCGCCTTGTTCATTGTCGATGATCCCATCTTCAGTGGTCTGGCTATCAGCCTGTTGTTCGGGTTGTTTGCCTCCACCCTGCTGACCCTGCTGGTGATCCCTGTGCTCTACTACCTCTACCTGCAGGCCCAGGATCGCAATAACGCAGCATCCGGAACGACCACGGCGACAGAACCCAGCCCCGAACCCGCAATCGGACATTCCGAGCGCTCCGATCATGCAGAGTCATCCGATCATTCAGAACGCAGTGAGGGAGATCTGTAACCGGCAATCCACTCGCGCGGACTGTTTTTCGCCCATAGGACAAGGCCCCGCAATGCGGGGCCTTGATTTATTTGACGGATCAGCGCGAGTTGCACATCCCCATTCATTCGGCTCTGTTCAGGTTATTTGTTGCTCGGAGTCCAGCTTGTGTTTGGGAATCTGGACGAACACAGACACGCCGTGAATGCCTCCCTGTAGGCTCGACGGCGGCATCCTTGCCGCCAACGGTCTGCTTTTCGTCCACGACTCCGTCATCCTCAATGCACGACAAGCCACAGGAATAACCCTATCAATTACCCGGTTTGACCGTGGTGAACTCTTCCGAATTCAGGGTGCCGTTGCCGTTCTTGTCGTACAACTTGATCCACTCCTCAGTGGAGCCATTGATCTGGTGCCGTGGCATGACAGCGAGCTCCTTGGCATCCAGAACCCCGTCCTGATTAGTATCCAGTTGATTGAAACGGCTTTGATGCTGGGCTGTCCAGTGGTTATTGAACTCGGCCTCACTGATCTGGCCATCCCCATCGGTGTCCATCATTTGCATGCCCCAACCCCGGCCATTGCCATAGGCATAGGGGCCATTCATCATACCGACGCCTTGTTGATTTTGGCCTCTGGGGCCGGCTTGCCCCATCATGCCGCGGCCGTAGCCCCCGCAAAAGCTAGTGAACTCTTGCGGAGTCAGATAGCCATCCTTGTCTTGATCCAGAGTACCGAAATTAACGCCTCGACTCTGTGCCAGGGCCACGCCGGCGATAACAGCCAGAACGAGACCCGCAATGATGCTACGCGTGTTCATACGTCACCTCACTTGTCGCGAATCAGTTACTTAGTACCAATTCCTGTGACTTAAAGTGTGGTTCATGACTGTGACAGCGCCCTGCCAATTGCCAAAAGAAGTGTGACCAAGTGTGTCAAGGTGGCGAAACAGACCCGAAGGAAACAAATTATGGTGCCGAGCTCTCGATACGGATGGCCACAGCATCGTGCCGCCAATATTCCCGGTCACAATCGATGAGCCGATCCTGTTCATCATAGTTGATGCGAGTGATCAGCAGTACCGGGGCTCCGTCCGCCAGATTTAGTCCCCGCGCCACAGCGCCACGCGCTGCTCCGGGCACGATCTCGAAACTGGATCGGCCATAGCGGATGCCATAACGCTCGGCATATAGCCGGGTTAGCGATTGCCCCAGATCGCACTCCAGCAGACCGGGGAATCGTGACGGCAGCAAAAAATGCTCGACATAGAGCACATTGCGCCCATCCAGCTGCCGCAAGCGATTGATCTGCAACAGGGTACTCAGCGGCGGCAAGGCCAACTGCTGGCACAAACTGGCAGGCGCCACAATCAGACCCGCACTCTGCACCTGAGTGGTCACCTGCCGCCGCTGGGACTCCACCATCGCCTGAAAGTGACTCTTGTATCTGGGGTCATATAAGAAACGGGCCGAGGCCACAAACCAGCCCCGCCGCTCCTCCCGATAGATCTGCCCCTCGGCCTCCAGCGCGGCCAGCGCCTCCTTGAGGGTGATCCGCGTGGTGGCAAAGCGCTCGCTCAACTCCCGCTCCGAGGGCAAGCGCATGCCCGGTTGCAATAAACCGGCGGCGATCTGCTCCAGCAGTGCCTGCCGGATCTGGGCCATCTGGGTGGTGGCCGGGGGTGAAATCTCAGGACTAGTCCAGATCGACATATTGGGCTCATAAAAGGGGATTGCTGGGCCATAGCAATAGCATAACTCCCCATAATCCACACCATGGTCCGATCTGCAGTCGATAAATGTTCATATTGTCGTCACCTGAGTGTCATCTAGCGGCGTCGATAATCAGGCATGCCAGTTGTAAAGACCTGTTTGCACTGACCTAGTCCAAATCGCCAACCAAGTCCAAAGGAACGGAAACGATGAAACAACTTACACCCTGTCTGATTGCTACTTCATTGCTGTTCACAGTCCCCGCATTTGCGGCCGACACCACGGCGTTACTGACCGCAGCCAAGGCTGAAGGGGAAGTGAACAGCGTGGGCATGCCCGATAGCTGGGCAAACTGGAAGGATACCTGGGCCGATCTGGGCCATCTGTATGGTCTCAAACATATGGATACCGACATTAGCTCGGCGGAAGAGATCGCTAAATTCGCCGCCGAGAAAGAAAATGCTACGGCCGATATTGGTGATGTTGGGCACGCATTTGGCCCCATCGCGGTGCAAAAGGGCGTCACTCAAGCCTACAAACCCAGCCACTGGGACGAAATCCCCGCCTGGGCTAAAGATCCAGACGGTCACTGGATGCTGGCCTATACCGGCACCATCTCCTTTATGATCAACAATAGTCTGGTCGCCAACCCACCCAAGAGCTGGGCGGATCTGCGCACTGGCAAATACAAGGTCACCATCGGGAACGTGGGCGTCGCCTCACAGGCCAACAACGGCATCCTGGCCGCAGCCATTGCCGGGGGTGGGGATGAGAAGAATCTGGAACCAGCCTTCCAACTGTTTGCCGACCTGGCTAAACAGGGTCGCCTGTCATTGACTGATCCAACCCTGGCCTATATCGAGAAGGGGGAAGTGGAAGTCGCAGTACTGTGGGACTTCAATGCCCTGAACTACCGTGACCAGATCGATGCCAAACGCTTCACCGTGGTGATCCCCTCCGACGGCTCCGTGATCTCCGGCTATAGCACTCTGATCAACAAGTACGCCAAGCATCCGAATGCGGCCAAGCTGGCCCGCGAGTACATCTTCAGCGATGCCGGTCAAATCAATCTGGCCAAGGGTTATGCCCGCCCCATTCGCTCCAGCGTCAAGCTGCCCGCCGAAGTGGAAGCCAAGCTGATCCCGGCAGCCCAATATGCCGCGGCCAAACCGGTGAAGGATTTTGAAGCCTGGTCCACCGCCTCCAAGACCCTGCCCCGTATGTGGCAGGAAAAAGTCATGATCAACCAGCAGTAATCACCATGCCGAATAAGGTCATTTACCTCATCATCGATGGCCTGGCCTGGCAGGTAGCCCGTGACAACATGGGCTACCTGTTAGCGCTGTACGAAGCCGGAGATGCCAGCCTGTATCAGCTGGAATGCGAACTCCCCTCCCTGTCCCGTCCACTCTACGAGACCCTGCTCACCGGGAAAACCCCGGTACAAAGCGGCATCCGCCACAACGGGGTCAATCGCTTATCAAACCATCAAAGCCTATTCCATCTGGCACAAGGTGCCGGGTTATCCACGGCAGCGGCGGCCTACCACTGGTTCAGCGAATTGTATAACCGCAGCCCCTATCAGCCCCGCCGGGATCGGATCACTGACGACCCGAGTTTGCCGATCCAGCATGGTCGCTTCTACCATCAGGATCACTACCCGGATGATCACTTGTTGCTTGATGCGGATGATCTGCTACGCCGCTTTGAGCCTGATTTGTTGCTGATTCACCCGATGAATGTCGATGATGCGGGGCACCGTCACGGCCTGGACTCGCCCCAGTATCGCAACAGTGCCCGTCAGTTTGATCTCTGGCTGGCCGAATATGTACCGGATTGGCGAGCGGGGGGTTATCAACTCCTGATCACCAGTGATCACGGCATGAACAACGACAAGACCCACGGCGGCGCCCTGGATTGCGAACGCCAGGTGCCACTGTTTTTACTGGGTGACGGTTTTAGCCATGATCCCAACGCCCAACCCCGGCAGACCGAATTATGCGGCACCCTTGCCACTCTGCTCGGGTTAACTCACGACTTACCCCGTTGCGAGGCTTTGCTAGCCAAACCCGGTGTCGATACCGAGCCGGGCTCACCCCAGTCGGGAGGACCCACCCTTGCATGATCACACCCTGACACTCACTGCGGAGGTCGAGATGATGGCAACCGCCACTCCCCACCCGGCTCGGCGTCAGCAACTGCTGCGCCGCCTGCACCGCGCCATCCCCCTGATCTGGTTATTGCCCCTGTTGCTGATCCTGGCCATTTTCACCTTTGCCCCTCTGGGCTGGATCTTGCACAGCTCGGTCGCCACCGACCAGGGTTGGTCGCTCAGTCGCTTTCACGAGATCCTCACCTCGCCATTTTATCGGCAGGCATTCGGCAACAGCCTCTATCTCTCCATTGGCTCGTCCCTGGCCGGTCTGCTGCTGGCAACACTGGGCGCCGCCTCCCTGCGTCGGGTCGGCGGACGGCTGCGCAACTGGATCATCGCCATCACCAACATGACCAGCAACATGGCCGGTGTCCCGCTGGCGTTTGCCTTTATCGTCATTCTCGGGACCAATGGCGCCATCACCCTGATGTTGCGTCAGAGGCTGGGGATCGAGGGGTTCAACCTCTACTCCATGCATGGCCTGCTGCTCATCTATACCTACTTCCAAATCCCGCTGGCCCTACTGCTGCTCTATCCAGCGTTCGACAACCTCAATGATGACTGGCGCGATGCCGCTGCCCTGCTCGGGGCCTCTCCGGCACGCTATGTTTGGCATGTGGCCCTACCGGTGCTGGCTCCCGCCCTGCTGGGAACCTTCATCCTGTTATTTGCCAACAGCATGGGTGCCTACGCCAGCGCGTACGCCCTCACCTCCGGCAACTACAACCTGCTGACCGTGCGCATCGCCAGCCTGGTGGCCGGAGACCTGTTCCTCGAACCCGAGACAGCCGCCGCACTGTCGGTGTTGCTGATGGGGCTGCTTGCGCTCATCGCCTGGGCCAATCACCTGTTACTGCGGAGAGTCCGTCATGGCCATTAATTCCACCTTGAGCGCCCCATCCGCCACCCACTTGCAACCCAAGCCCAAGGGGTTATGGCGTATGGAGAACTACCATCGTCTGATGGTCGGCGCTCTGATGACCCTGTTGCTGCTGCCCATTGTCGCCACTCTGGTCTATTCGCTCTCCAGTCGTTGGGGCGCCACCATACTGCCCGATGGCTTCAGCATCGGCTGGTATCTGCAGTTATGGAGTGAGCCGAGATTTCTGGCAGCCTTCGCCCGCTCGCTGCTGGTCTGCGCCGGGACTCTGCTGGTCGCCGTCGTCGTGGTAGTTCCGGCCGCTTTTGTGGTCTTTTACTACTACCCTAAGCTGGATCGCTGGATGAACCTGTTGATCCTGCTGCCCTTTGCCATGCCGCCCGTGGTGAGCAGTGTTGGGCTGCTGAGTCTGTATGCCGATGGCTCCCTGCCGCTGATCGGCACCCCCTGGGTGCTGCTGGGCTGTTACTTCACCATCATTTTGCCTTTCTTGTATCGCGCGCTGGCCAACCGGCTGCAGATCCTCGACTTGCACAGTCTGATGGAAGCGGCCCAATTGCTCGGTGCCTCGGCGCCTCGGGCCTTTGTCTGCGTGGTATTGCCATCCCTGCGCAAAAGCCTGTTCGCCTCGCTGTTTTTATCGTTCTCGTTTTTGATGGGTGAATTTGTGTTTGCCAATCTGCTGGTCGGCACCCGCTTCGAGACCCTGCAGATCTATCTGTACAACATGCGCGCCACCAGTGGTCACTACACCAGTGCCGTGGTGATGAGTTATTTCCTGATCACCCTGATCCTCACCTGGATCGCGACCCGTTTTAATCGCTGAGCTGGCTCGCCGCCGTAGAAGAAAAGGAAACTGATATGTCGTTTTTCGAGATCCAGAATTTGAGCAAGCAGTATGCCGGTCGGCCTGTGTTCAGCAACCTGGACCTGAGCATCGGATCGGGAGAGTTCATCACCCTGCTCGGGCCCAGCGGTTGTGGTAAATCGACTCTGCTGCGTTGCATGGCCGGGCTCAGTCGTCCGGATCAGGGCAGCCTGCATATGGCCGGGCAAGAGATCACCCATCTGGCGCCGCAAAAGCGCGGTATTGGCATGGTGTTTCAAAGCTACGCCCTGTTCCCCAATATGACGGTGGCCCAGAACATCGCCTTCGGCCTGCGCATGCAGGGGTTACCCCAGCCCGAACAGCAGCAGGCGGTGAGCGAGATGATCAAGCTGGTGGAGTTGACCGGGCGGGAGCAGGCCATGCCCGATGAGCTTTCCGGCGGACAGAAACAGCGCGTCGCTCTGGCGCGGGCACTGGTGGTTCGCCCGCGGCTGCTGCTGCTGGATGAGCCGCTGTCGGCGCTGGATGCCCGCATTCGTCGCCACCTGCGGGAGCAGATCCGAGCCATTCAGCAACGACTGGGGCTCACCACAGTGTTTGTGACCCACGATCAGGAAGAGGCGCTGACCCTCTCGGATCGCATCGTGCTGATGCACGAAGGCCAGATCGTCCAGGCGGGCTCCGCTGAGGATCTCTACACCCGGCCAACCAGCCGCTTTGCGGCGCAGTTTATTGGCCAATACAACTTGCTGACCGCACCCGAGGCATTGACCCTGTTGGGCCGCCCCATCGCCGGTCAGATGGCCATCCGCCCGGAATCCATCACCCTGGAGCCCGCAGCGGTCAGCGCTCTCACCGGCCAGGTTCTCGACCATCAACTGCTGGGGAATGTGATCCGCTATCGCATCGAATGTCGCGGTATCCAGCTCAAGGTCGATGCCCTCAATCGGGATGCCGGTACCCTGCTGCCTCCCAGCACCACCATCGGCCTCCGCTTTGCCGAGCCCGAACTGTGCGAGGTTGCCTGATGGCCTTAGCCCTGTTTGATCTGGATGACACTCTGCTCGATGGCGACAGCGCCACGCTCTGGTTCCACTTTATGGTGGCCAAGGGCATAGCTCCGGCGGCCATGCTGGCTGAAGAGGAGCGCATGATGGCGCGCTACTACGCAGGCGAGCTGGAGATGGCCGATTACATGGCCTTCACCCTGCAACCGCTAGCCGGCAAGTCGATTCAGGAGGTGGAGGCCTGGGTGCAGGAGTTTGTCCGCACTGTGATCCCGGCGCGGCTGTTTGCCGAAGGGCAAGCCCGTATCGAGGCCCATCGCGCCGACGGGGATCGGGTCCTGATAATTTCGGCCAGTGGCGAGCATATAGTGCACCCCATTGCCGCACTGTTGGGGGTGAACGAGGTGTTAGCCATAGAGCTGGCGCAGCAGGATGCTTGCTATAGCGGTCAGACTCGGGGCGTCTTGAGTTTTCGCGAGGGAAAAGTCACGCGCTTGCGGGAGTGGATGTCACAGCAGGGCGAGAGCTTGCAAGGCAGCACCGGTTACAGCGACTCCATCAATGATCTGCCCCTGCTGCAGGCCGTTGAACAGGGCCGGGTGATAAATCCTGGCCCATCCTTGGAGCGGGAGGCCCGGCTGCGAGGCTGGCAAGTCCTGACGTGGCAGCAGACGGCAGCCAAGCAACGACTGCCGGAAGGCTAAAGAGGCTTTCGTCAACATGTCGTGAACCCATCCAAAGGATGCACCGGTCTACGACCCGGCGGTCCCATGGCGCCGCGAGTTTGAACTAAGGCTCTATGCGCACTACGGCCGTCCCGACGATGGGAAGCACGGGGCTGAGGATGTGACATGAGCCCCCCTATCACGAGCTTTTCGAGCTCCTGTTGTGATGAGGCAGTCGTCACTAAATCGAGTGGATCGGGGCATTGATCCACGTCGTACTCGGCGTGCTCGCCCTGTGGATGTTGTTTTCAGGCCCTCACCGAAGGTCAATTCAGCATCAAACCTGCAAAAATAGCAGGCATACCAACGAGAAGAGCTGCATTGCTGCAGCTCTTTTTTTCATGGGCAAATTCGGTGTAAAGACGATCAGAACTCCGGTGCCGTGGGTGGCAAACTCATGCTATCAATACCTTCACACAGTTCGTTATCAACGCTCAAATTACCACTCCCATCCAGCGTGATTCTCCAGACCTGATTACCATCGAGACTCAGCCAGCTTCAACAGGCGTTGTGGCATTGGAGCCGTTCGAGAGCCGACTCTGATCAGATCCATTATCATCGACTCTAGATTGAATCGGTGATTGAACTTAAAGCAGAACTCCGCCAAATACCGCGGTAGATGTTTCTGATTTATTGCGTGATACGTTCCATGCATGGCGTTTTTCACGTTGCCTATCATCGTGTTGACCCACTTGAAATACGGCAGTTTTACGCTGGCAGGACCGCCGCCTGTCACGATAGCTAGATGAGCATTCTTGGCTTCTTCAACACCACGGAAACAGGCCAGACCATCAGATACCACCAAGGATGATGGCCGCAGGTGTTTAATAGCCCATTGCGTGAGTTCTTTTTTCTTGAATCCCTCAACGGCACTGAATCGCATATGGATCGGGTGCCCTTCGTGATTGAGTGAAACGGCAGCAACAAAAGGGCGCTTACCCGCAGCGCCACGGCCTACCTTTCCAGCGCGGACACCACCCCAATAGGCATCATCAAGCTGGATGATCCCGGAGAGAGGAACCTCATCATCCCGCTCTTTCATGGCCTGCATGAGCTTGTGCTTAAGCCGCCAAGTGGCGTTGTAGGAAATGCCAAGCTCACGGGATAGCTCGAGAGCGGAAACACCATTTTTCTCTTGAGTCATCAGATAGATGGCCAGAAACCAGATGGAAAGAGGCAATTTGGAGTAGGCAAAGAGAGTCCCGGCGGTTACCGAGGTTTGTTGGTGGCATTGATTACATTGGTAGACGGGTCGCGATTTGAGCTTGCAAGCATGGGAGTGTCCGCAGTTTGGGCACTGGAATCCGTGTGGCCAGCGGATGTCAAATAGTCGCTGCTGACACTGCGCTTCATCGCCATAATGCTGAATAAAGGTATGAATGCTCATGCTTTTTTGAAACTGAACCTTGTTTCTGGCCATGATATTAACCTCCAGAACAGAACTCTTTAAGAGTAGTTCTGAAGGGCTGAATCATGGTGGTAATCAGGTCTCCAGATGGTATCGTAATCTTCGGAGGGCCAACCGCCTTTGGGTGGGCCATCCTGATCAAGGGTTGGTAGATTGGCATCACCACCATATGAGGTTAGAAGTTGATTGATTAAGGGCCGGATATGTCCGGACTCCCAAGCCACCAAGATTGTTTTATTAGAAAAATGACCATCAGTGAAAAAGAAGTTACTGGTATTGGTCGCCACATTCACATCCGTTGGATCTGGATTCGCCATGTTTTCATTAAGTTGAAAACTCGAAACCAGATAATATGGCAAGTTATTTCCAATCGCAAAAGGCAACACAGTCAATGAAGGTCTGACATATGAGAAGTTATTTTCTCCATATGTATAAAACCACTGTGCCGGATCAATGGAATACACCATGTCAGGGTTTATTTTGTCTTTAAATACATGATACAGAGCTAATGCCCGCCACTGACCTGCGGCAACAAAATTACCATCTTCAAACTTAAAACTCGGGTCCGGATGTGCCTCCGCATGGCGAACGATATAAACCGTTTCGTTCACGCTGGCATTAGATGGAACTGTGACATTATCAACTCCACCGATTCGAGTGGATTTAAAATAGGGTTGAAATGTATGCGTACAGTCAGTTTTTTTGACTTTGTCAGACAACGCTGGATAGGTGGCAGATGGCTTTAGATGACTATTATAAATAGTTAAGCTAGCAGCCCCATCACCATTGGCTGGAACTGAAAGTGCATAGATATAGTTTGAGCCATTATATTTAGTCGGAACCTTAAGGTTATATCCATATTGATCATTGATGGATGTCATCATCGCACTAACAGTTTCCCAAGGAGCAGAAAACACATGGAAACCTAGGGAATTATTGTTCCCATCGATTATGTTTTTCACTAAAGAATCGTTGTTTTCTGGATTATTGAAATCAATGCCGGCGCAATTGGGACAAAAACTAGCAGGTTCGGAAACACCATTGGATACTGAACCTTTGGTGTACGAGACTTTAATAGGAAAACTATTCGCTGTATATTCAGGTTCAGGTGGTAGACTCACGCGTAGTGAGGTCTGGTTCATTAGCGCAAATGGTTGTATAAAACCTATTGCTGTCATATCAGGAAAATTATTGGTAGTTTGTAAATGGGTCATTGGAGAAAGTGCATAAATACTGGTCACATTCTTTGATCCGAGAACATTGGCCTTGAGATAAGTCGCCATCTGCAGGGAACGATTCAACCCTTGTGGCGTCAGGTTGGCCGTATCTGGCTGAATATCACCTGCTGTTTGATGCTCTAAATCCGGGCTCACAACAAAAATTAAATTTATTTTTGTATCGCTGAGAACGCCGGGTTCAGTATCTCTGGAGTAGTCATTACATCCGACTAATAGCACC
>CAXXIF010000015.1:0-134115 GCA_963677375.2 Aeromonadaceae bacterium | reverse complement strand
GAAGATCCCCACCTTTCCCCCTCAGGGCGTATGCGGTATTAGCAGTCGTTTCCAACTGGTATCCCCCTCGATTGGGCAGCTCCCCAGGCATTACTCACCCGTCCGCCACTCGCCGGCGGGGTAGCAAGCTACCCCCCGCTGCCGTTCGACTTGCATGTGTTAGGCCTGCCGCCAGCGTTCAATCTGAGCCATGATCAAACTCTTCAATTAAAGTTTGGTGCTCAATGAATTTTGAATTAACTGTTGCCGATCCTTTCGAATCGTCTTGGTCACTTCATCAGTCATTGCATATCAATTTTTTTGACATCCAATTCCTGTGAGTGCCCACACAGATTGCTTGATTTGATTGTTAAAGAGCGTGACAGCCTTGGCTGTCGTGGGATGCGCATCTTACGCTTCCCGAGTTCAGAGTCAAGCACATTTTACTGCGGTTGCTCCGGGGCATTTCGGCCCTGCTGGCACCGCTGCAGCGCTTTCTCAAAGAGTGCGTGCTTTGCCGTGTCAGCGAGGCGGCATTATAGGGACATCGAACTTTCGTGCAAGCGACTTTTAGCTTAAATCATGAGAAAAACAACGATTTGGGGTTATCTGCAGTTAATACATAATAATTCACAGGCTTATCCACAACTGGGGGGGATTATTGAGACCCCAAATAGTAAGGGAGAGCCTATTCGCTCTCCCTTTACTGTTGTGCCAACTAGTTAAATGCGGCGGACGCGAGTCAAATCACTGCCGGAACCGCCTCGGCAAATTCAGCTAGGCTTGCGTATACCCCATCCGCCAATGCTGTTCCCTCTTCCGTAAGTGCTTTTCCAGTCTTGACCAATATCTTATGGCCGACACCCGCAGCAATAGCCGCTTTCATATCCGAGGTTTTGTCGCCCACCATATAAGAAGAAGTCAGATCAATTTTCAGATAGTCAGTAGCGTCAAGGATCATATCCGGGCCAGGTTTACGGCATGTACATTCTTTGCGGTACGGATCACTTCCCTCACTGGGGTGATGAGGGCAAAAATAGATGCCGTCCAGATCCACGCCACGATCCGCCAGCGACCAATCCATCCACTCGGTCAGATTCATAAATTGATCTTCGGTAAAGTAGCCACGGGCAATGCCCGACTGGTTGGTCACCACCACCAGCAGGTAACCCTTCTGCTTTAGTTTGAGCATTGCCTCAATGACGCCATCAATAAACTGGAAGTCATCGACTTCATAGACGTAGCCGGTATCCACATTGATGACACCATCCCGATCCAAAAACACTGCTGCATTCGCCACTGGCCTACCTCATCACTCAATTTGATGCCTCTAGTATACGGTAAGCGCGGCAGACTGGCTCCTTCTGCCCGCATAACGGGATAGAATGGTGGTCATGAACGACTATTCTAGGACAGGCATGTGACACCATTCGATGCCGCGTTATCCGCGCTCTCTCATTCCGGTGAACGCCGTTTACTGTTGTTAACTGGCTCCATCGAATGGACGGCCCAACAGGCAGCCAATTTCTGGCGGCCTGATGGGCTCTGGCTGGGCCTGGGGCCGAAACTGTAT
Organism: Aeromonadaceae bacterium; assembly: GCA_963677375.2. Classification (GTDB taxonomy): domain Bacteria; phylum Pseudomonadota; class Gammaproteobacteria; order Enterobacterales; family Aeromonadaceae; genus Pseudaeromonas. Next base: position 132,563 of record CAXXIF010000015.1, on the reverse strand, counting down.
CAGCCGGTCAACATCAACAAGGCACAGCAGTTGCTCGGCCAAGAATATTCAGCCGTTATTTTCAATGGTTATAGCGGCTTGCATCCCGACATGCTGGCTGCCTGTACCGGCATGGTGCGTGCCGGCGGTCTGTTGATCCTGCTAATGCCGCCGCTGGGTGACTGGACGCATTTCCTCGATCCGGATCAGCAACGCTACGTACCTCATCCTGAACAGGCTCAACGCTGCCACTCTTTTTTCTTACAGCGGTTTCGCCGCGAACTGCAACAATCCGGCGATTATTGGCATTGGGACGAGCAACAGGGGCATCAACTCTGCGCCTCCCCGTGCACCGAGCCCTGGTTGCCCATGGCCGATGACTGGGGCTGTCTACATGCCGAACAGCGCCAAGCGGTGCAGGCGATTATACATTGCGCCCAGGGCCACAGGCACCGGCCACTGGTCGTGACCGCCGATCGGGGTCGAGGTAAATCATCGGCACTGGGAATAGCCGCAGGGCGCTTGTTGCGAGAGCATCCCCAACAAGAGGCGTTGCAGTTGCTCATCACGGCCCCCAGCCTCTCTAGTTGCAGCACTCTGCTGCAACATGCCCGGCAAATATCCGGAGCAATCGCGCATGAACAGGGGTTGCAGCTTCAGCAAGCCTCTCTTTTGTTTTTCAGTCCAGAACGCCTGCTGGAAATTCGTCCGCCCGCGGACCTGTTATTGGTGGATGAGGCAGCCGCCATTCCGGTCGCCATCCTGAGTGCGTTGCTCGATCACTATCCCCGGGTGGTCTTCGCCACCACCCTGCATGGCTACGAGGGGTCGGGGCAGGGCTTTGCCGTCCGTATGCGCTCAATTCTGGATCGCAAAACTCCAGGCTGGCAGAGTTGCCATCTACAGCAACCGATCCGCTGGGCCAGCCACGATCCTCTGGAGCCACTCCTCAACCAGTTGTTGCTGCTCGATAGCGATGCCCCCGCGCCGTCGCCAGACGATGGCGTGTCATATGGCTGGCTGACCCAAGCACAATTAGCTAATGATGAGCCTCTGCTGCGTCAGGTATTCGGCTTGCTGGTGCAGGCTCACTATCAGACCACCCCCAGTGATTTACGGACTCTGCTCGATCAGCCGGATCTGCTCATTGCAGCCAGTTGGATGCAGGATCGCATCTGCGGGGTGGCAATGATTTTACCTGAAGGGGAATTGAACCCCGAACTCTCCGAACAGATCTGGCTGGGCCGACGCCGCCCCCGGGGGCAGTTACTGCCACAAACCCTACTCACCCATGCTGGATATCGTCACGCTGGGAGTTTTCGCTATGCCCGTATCATGCGGATTGCGATTCATCCCGACTGTCAGGGGCGCGGGATCGGCTCGCAGCTATTGCAACGAATTGAATACTGGGCGGGACAGCAGGAAATAGATTTTGTCGGCGCCGCCTTTGCCGCGACCGAACCCCTGTTGCGCTTCTGGCATCGGCAAGCTTATCAAGTTGTCCGGCTGGGGTTATCACGGGATACCGCCAGCGGCAGCCACTCCATGATCTTGCTCAAGGCGCTCGCTGAGCATCAACAACCGCAGCTCGACTTGTGGCAACAGAACTTTGTCGCGAGCCTTCCCTGTTACCTGCCGCGCCAGTGGCGGCACCTATCGGTCGAACTGGTCTGTCAACTACTCCGACAACAACCGCTGGCCCAGCCACTCTCCCACCAGGATCTGAGTGACTTGCAGACGATCGCCCATGGACTGCGCTCCCCCGACCATGCCTTGCCTGCGCTCCAACACTGGATGATGCATGCCAGTTCCACCTGGTTGCAGCTCGCCTCGGTTGATCGCACCCTGCTGATCCGTTGGCTCTGGCAGGGGTGGGATTGGAGTGAGCTGGCACGCGAGACCGGTGTATCCGGCCAGAAAGCGCTCATTCAGCGCTTACGGCAGATACTGCAACTCTGTGCTATTCCACCTCTCGCGCCAGAAGAAATGGGGCTCATGGCTGAAAAATTTGTGACAAGTGATGGCAACCGCTTCGGCTGACACAGATTGCCATACTTATCCGGTGACCTGACCGCATACTTCGGATATTGAATCAGAGAGGACATTATGAACCTGACCCATCCCCATATCCTGGTGGTCGATGACCATGCCGATATCCGTGACCTGCTCAAGCGCTTTCTCGAGCAACATGGTTACCGAGTCAGTTGTGCCCGTGATGGTCGGGAAATGAAAAAGTTGCTGGAACACTCCACCATCCAACTCATAGTGCTCGATTTGATGTTGCCGGGTGAAGACGGCCTAACCCTGTGCCGGGAATTACGCGTCCATTCAGCCATCCCCATCGTCATGCTGACGGCCATGGGCGAGGATATGGATCGGATCATTGGGCTGGAAATGGGGGCCGATGACTATCTGGGCAAGCCTTTTAATCCCCGCGAGCTGCTGGCGCGCATCAAGGCGGTGTTACGTCGCAGTGGCCCATCTGAGGAGACCCATATTGAAGAGCGTATTGCCCACTATTACTTTGCTCAATGGCAACTGGATATGGCACGGCGGGAACTCATCGACAGCGCGGGGATCAGCATCAGTCTTTCCACCGCTGAGTATGATCTGCTCAAGGTTTTTCTCGAGCGGCCACAGCGGGTGCTGAGTCGGGACCAATTGCTGGATCTGGCGCGTGGCCGCGAGGCGCAAGCGTTCGATCGCGCCATCGATACTCAGGTCAGCCGATTGCGTCGCAAGCTGGAGCAAGATGCCAAAAATCCTGAGTTGATCAAGACCGTCTGGGGCGGAGGATATCTGTTTGCCGCCGAGGTCACCCATGATTAAACGCTGGCTGCCCCGTTCCCTCACCGCGCAAATCCTGCTGCTGGCCCTGACCGGGCTGGTACTGGCCCAAATAATCAGCATCCAAATCTATCGCACCGAGCGGAACGAAACCCTGGGCCTGGTGAATAGCCGCTTTGCCCTGTTGCGCATTGTCTCGGCGGTTCGACTCCTGTCAGATACTCCGGCCGATCTGCATCGGGAAATTCTACGCGCCAGTCGCAGTGAGAGCCTGATGATGCGCTTGCAAGCCGACCCCTTGATGCCTCAGGAACGCAATAGCGGGTATGAGCTGCGGATGAGACAGGCACTCGACTACCCCGCCAACCTGCACATTTATGTCAGTGCCGAGCACCCGGAAGGGCTATCCTCTCCGCCCCCCATGCAGCCTCGACAACGACTCGCCATGATGCACGGCCACCGGCCGCCGAAGGATATCCGCCTCTATGGCGCCATTGAGCTAGCCGATGGTCAATGGCTCAACTTCAGCTCTCTGGCTGATAACGAACTACCGGGTTGGTCACCCCGTGCCATCATGAGCCTGTTACTGCTCGCGGGATTACTCTCGTTACTGGTCGCCTGGTTATTGCGCCGGGTCACCCGCCCCCTGGCCCAGTTGGTCCATCAAGCCGAGGAGTTTGGTCGCGGTCAGGATATACCGCCGCTGGTAGAAGCTGGCCCCCGCGAGGTACAAGAGACCCTCGCCGCCTTCAATCGCATGCAAACCCGGCTCAATCGCTTCGTACAGGACAGGACCCAAATGCTGGCAGCCATCTCCCACGATCTACGGACTCCCTTGACCAGCTTGCGGTTACGCAGTGAGTTTTTGCCGGACGGGGAAGACAAGCTGCGGATGCAACAAACGCTAGGCACCATGGATGAGATGCTTAAAGCCACCTTGGGATTTGCCCGTGATGATCAAATTGCCGAACCCAGCCGTCCCGTCGACCTCGTCAGTCTGCTGCAGAGCCTGTGTGATGATTATCAGGATCGTGGCGAAGCCGTCGATTACGCCGCCACGGCACCATATATCTATACCTGTCGCCCGGACCTGCTACGACGGGTGCTACAGAATCTGATCGATAACGCCCTGAAATACGCAGGTAGTGCCGAAGTGAGCCTGACTCAGCATGAGGCCCAACTGCATATCTGTGTACGAGACCATGGTCCCGGCATTCCAGAAGCCGATCTCGAGCAGGTGTTTCAACCCTTCGTGCGGCTGGACAGCGCCAGAAATACCGAAGGGGGCAGTGTCGGGCTCGGTCTGTCGATAGCTCGCACCCTGATCCATCGGCATGGTGGTGAGCTGATACTGAGCAATCATCCCCAGGGCGGGCTCGAAGCGTGCGTCTTGCTGCCGGAGTGATGAATCCCGAGATTCCGTATGCTGACGGGAACAAAAAAAACCGGAGCCCTCTCGGGCTCCGGTTCTCTTTGGTCAAAATCACCAATCGAATGATCGACCTTAGTTGATCTCGTAGAAGGCTCCAGACAAGGCCGGAACCGTGATGACATAGTTGCCACCACTAGCGGTGACCGTCGCGCCGCTATTCAGTAAATTCACCAGCTCGCCACTATTGCCCAGCGCAGAGGTACTCAGCGTGATGACAGCATCCGTATCCTTGGCATTCAACAGATAGAGAACGCTATCGCTACTGGTATCTTTACGAGACACAAATACATGACTGTCGGTAAAGATACGCGTCAGTGCACCGTTATACAGAGCCGGGTGGGACTTACGCATAGCCAACAGCGAAGCCAGGTAGGTCTTCAGATCGCTCTGACGAGCCGATGGGGTGAAACCCGCAGTAACGCCTTCGACCTTACCCGTAGTGCGAGCTACGTTGTCATCACACCAGGCAGTACCGGTACCACAATTTGTATTCTGGGCGGCAAAGCCATCCAGCTGATCACCAATCTCCTCTCCGTAGTAGAAAGTGATAGGGCCTGAAGTGGCCGCCATAAAGCTGAATGCCGCCTTATGACGCAGCCAATACGCATCATCATTCACATCGCCCAGCTTGGCGCGCTGCAGCATATCCCCGAAACGCGGGATATCGTGGTTGCCGATAAACAGGTTTGGCATGGCAAACGTTGGATAAACACCACCATCCAGAACACCATTATTCCAACTGGCATACAAGGAGGTCGGGCTTCCCGTTGTGCCGTTGCTCTCGGCACCAACCGCCTGAACTAGGCCATAGTGCAGAGGGAAATCAAAGGCTGACTTCAGACCTGGAACACTGTTATTCCCATAGGTATCGGAGACGATGCTCTCCTGACCCGCCCAATCCTCTGCCACCATGTAACCCAGTGTTCCCCACTCTTCGCTGGCGCTAGCACGGGCTGCAGCTGCATCCTCAACCGCGGTGCGAATGGTGTTCCAAACGGCAACCGGAACCTGATAGGACTGATCCAGACGCCAGCCATCGATGCCGTAGTTCTTGATGTAGTGGGTCGCCACTTCAGTGAAGTAGGTGATGCTGTCGGCCTTGGTGTAATCAACGGTATAACCAGTACCTGCCGACACCATCACTGGCTTGACTTTGGAGACGGGAGCCGCTGGAAGATTGTTGGTAATAGCATGGCCGAATACGCCATCGAGAATGACGTAGAGACCCTTTGCATGTGCCGCGTCGACCAGCTCTTTAAGCTTTTGGTTGGTACCAAAGTTGGGATCAACATTGAAATAATCACAGGTAAAGTAACCTGTGGCTGCCAGCTTCTTGTCCGAAACAGTACCAGCGCAAGAGTCAAAGACCGGGGTCAACCAGAGGGCGTTGACGCCCGTACTCTTGATGTAGTCGAGGCTGTTGATAATCCCCTGCAGGTCGCCCTTGTGATTGGACGGGCCATAGCCGGTGTTGTAGTTGATGGTGTCATCACCGTTGACGAAAGCCTCAACCATAATTTGGTACATCCGCAGGTCACAAGCAGCATCATTGGTGCCTTGATGACAAATTTTGGCACTATCTGCGGTAGTGTTGGCATTGCTACTGCTGATGGTCACTGCATAGTCGGTATCTTCAACTGGAGGCTTGCTGGTGTTACCACCACCACCGCCGCATGCGGTCAGGGCCAGAGCCAACATCATCGAGAGGGTAGTACGCTGGAATACTGCTGCTTTCATCATCCGGATCCTTATAGTCTTCGGCTCAAACATCGCCTTAGTTATTGCTATATTAATGACCCCTCCCGCGCTGGATAGCAGGATGAGTGAATTTGAGCCGTTCATTTTTCATTCCTGCGACTGATAGCGCTTTCTTGCTTCTTTTCTTGGGCTCATTTTGCCCAGTTCTGATTTCGAGTGATGCCAAGTCCCCCATCATCAACCACAAACCCCTCACCGCTTTTGACCCTAGCCCCCTTGGCAGAGCTCAGCCCAGGCATTATCACCGACTGGTTTTATTAATCACAAAATGTACCAAGTAGCCGGCTTTACATCCGCAAGAGCCGCGACTAAATTGGACGTCTATCCGTCTATGACACATTGACGCGCCCCCATCCACTAGTGGATAGGGAATCCGTCCTCCATCGAACAAGGATGTCACCATGAAAGATGCAACGCTGGCCCTGCACCACGGTTTTCAGAACGATCCCACCACCAAGGCCGTAGCAGTGCCGATTTATCAGACCGTCGCCTACGAGTTTGACAACGCCCAGCACGGTGCCGACCTGTTCAACCTTGAGGTGCCGGGCAACATCTATACCCGCATCATGAACCCCACTAACGATATTCTGGAGAAGCGCCTCGCGGCGCTGGAAGGCGGCATTGCCGGTCTGGTGGTCTCCGCAGGGAGCGCGGCCATTCATTATGCGATCCTGACCCTGGCCCAGGCGGGTGATAACATAGTTTCCACGCCACAACTGTATGGCGGCACCTACACCCTGTTTGCCCATATGTTGCCGAGCCTGGGTATTGAAGTGCGTTTCGCGGCAGACGACTCCCCCGCCGCCATTGCCAAGCTGATCGATGGCAAGACCAAGGCGGTGTATGCCGAGAGCATAGGTAATCCGGCCGGGAACATCATCGACATCCGCGCACTGGCCGATGTTGCCCATGCCCAGGGGGTGCCTCTGGTCATCGACAATACGGTGGCAACCCCGATCCTGTGCAAACCCATCACCTTTGGTGCCGATATAGTGGTGCATTCCATCACCAAATATGTGGGCGGCCATGGCAACTCACTAGGTGGCGTCATTGTCGACTCCGGCACATTCCCCTGGGCCGAACACAAGGAGCGCTTCCCGGTATTCAATCAACCGGAGCCCTCCTACCACGGCGTCGTGTATACCGACACCTTCGGCCCGGCAGCGTTTATCGCTCGCGCCCGCACGGTGCCGCTGCGCAATACCGGCTCGGCTCTGTCACCCATGAACGCCTTCTTGTTGTTGCAGGGGCTGGAAACCCTGGCCCTGCGCATGGAGCGTCATGTCGAAAACGCACTGAAAGTGGCTCACTACCTGCAAGATCACCCGCAAGTAGCCTGGGTCAGCTATGCCGGCCTGCCGGATCACCCCCACCATGCGCTGGCGCAGAAATACATGGGTGGTAAACCATCGGCTATCCTTTCCTTCGGTCTGAAAGAGGGTTACGAAGCGGGCGTACGCTTCTACGATGCCCTGCAGATCTTCAAACGACTGGTCAATATCGGTGATGCCAAGTCGCTGGCCTGCCATCCGGCATCGACCACCCACCGTCAGATGACCGAAGCCGAACAGGCCAAAGCGGGCGTCAAGCCGGAGATGATCCGCCTATCGGTGGGTATCGAAGCCATCGAAGATCTGCTGGCCGATCTGGAACAGGCATTGAACGCCTAACGGCCTGATAATTCCGAGGGGGCCTTGCGCCCCCTCGTTCACATCCTGCGCACGATGACACCCTATTGGATATCAATCTCCAGAGCCTTGGCTTCCGGCGGCGATGACTTAACCATGTGAACAAACAACATACCATCGCGGAAATGACCGCTGATATTCTCCGGTCGCACATCCTCGGGCAGATTGAAGCTGCGACTGAAGCTACCATATACCCGTTCCATCCGGTGTCGCTTGTCATCGACATTTTCCAGTTTACGCTCACCCGTAATGGTCAATACCCCATTGTTAACCGTCAGTTTTACATCCTCCTTATGGATCTCGGGGATCTCGACCTTGATCTGATATTCTTCATCATTTTCCAGAATATCCACCGCAGGCATCCAATCACTACCTGTTAACGCACCGGGCTCTCCCAGCCGCCTGAGCATGCCGTGATGGTAATCCCGGAACCAATCGTCGAACTCCCGGAAGGGGTTCCATCGTTCGATTTTCATAGAGACCTCCTTCGTTGATTCATGGACCAGACACCCATCTTAAGTGTGGAAAACCATCGCCACTTTTCAAGGGTAAATCGGCTGAAATCTGCGGTTTATCTCATCGCTGACCAGGCCAGCGATCCCGCGATCCCCCACATCAAGATCCCAATTCCGGCATCGATTCCTCGCTGTACGGCGGAACGAGCCAACCAGGGTGACAAGCGGGCCGCCAGCAGGGCCAGACCATAGAACCAGATCGTGGATGCCAGCACGGCCCCCACGGCAAAAGCGGGCTGCTCGCCATGTGCCAACTGTGCCGCCACCGAGCCGAGGATCATCACGGTATCCAGATAAACATGGGGATTGAGCAGCGTCACCGCCAAGGTGGTGAGGATGATCGCCAGTCGCCCCTCTGGCCCCACCTCGGCCTGCAACGAACGCATGTCTCCGCGCCAGGCTTGCAGCAAAGAGCGCCCGCCATACACCAGCAAGAAGGCGACCCCGCCCCAGGTCAACCCGGCTTGTAACCAGGGGGTACTCCCCAGCCAGCGACCGCCGCCAAACACCCCGATCAGGATCAGGATCAGATCGCAAAACAGGCAGAGACTAGCCACCAACAGGTGGTGTTGTCGCCGGATCCCACGACTCAACACATAGGCATTTTGCGCACCAATCGGCACTATAAGACTGGCTCCCAACATAAAACCCTGCATAACGGGCATCCACATAGTCTGGCTCCATAGCCTGGTCATCAATTCTGGCGCCAGAGTAGGAGTTGGCCTAAATTAAGTAAAACTAATAGTTTTAATTGTTAATTAGGAAAATCGATTAGGATGGAACCCCAGAACATCGAACGCCTACTTCCCCTCGACTACAAACAGCTGCAAGCGCTGGATGCTGTAGTGCGTGAACAGAACTTCGAACGGGCGGCCCGCGCCCTGAGCCTGACTCAGTCGGCGGTCTCCCAGCGCATCAAGTTGCTGGAGCAGAGTGTGGCGCAACCCCTGCTGATCCGCACCTCACCGCCAGTACCAACGCCCCTGGGCCAGCAGTTGCTCGGCCACTATCGTCAGGTCAGCCAGCTGGAGCGGGAACTGCTGCCGGATCTGCTGCTAAATGTCCCGCAACAGCCGCTCAAGGTGAGCATAGCAATCAACGCCGATAGTCTGGCGACCTGGTTCCTGCCCGCACTGGCGCCACTGCTGACCCGGTACCCCATAGAGCTGAACCTGCTCATCGAAGACGAAACCCGAACCCTGGAGCGCTTGCGCCAGGGCGAAGTCTTTGCCGCCATCAGCACCCAGCGACAGTCATTGCCCGGTTGCCACGCCACTGCACTCGGACGCATGACCTATCGCCTGGTCTGCGCCCCCGCGTTTGCGCGCCAATACTTCAGCGACGGCTTGACACTGACCAATCTGCAGTTGGCCCCCGGCGTAGCCTTCGATCAACGGGACGACATGCATGTCAGCTATATGCGCGAACACTTTGCCCTGCACCCAGGCTCCTATCCCTGCCATACCGTGCGCTCCTCGGAAGCCTTCATCGCCTTGGCTCGAGCGGGGGCCGCCTATTGTCTGATCCCCAGTTTGCAGATTGAACGGGAGCTGGCCAGTGGTGAGCTGATCGCCCTTGAGGCTCCACCGCTGTTTCGGGATCTGTACTGGCATCGCTGGGTGCTGGAGCGCGGGTTACACCTCAAGTTGAGTGCCGCCATACTGCAACACGGTACCTCCGCTCTGCTGCCGCTCCCCTCACTGACTCCCTGACCCTCACTCGGGGGATCGAGGGGGACTTGGCTATATACATTAATGAGATAAACAAAGTGCTTTTTATTAGTTCTAGTGGCTATAGAGCTCAGGCATGCTCCAGCTATTGCCGCATTAATGGAGTCGTATCATGAAACATTCCCTCACTACTTTCGCCTTGCTCGCCACCCTGAGTCTGGGTCAGGTCCATGCTGCCGAAGTAGAGCTATTACACGTCTCCTATGATCCAACCCGCGAGTTGTATCAGGAATACAACAACGCCTTCGCCAAATTCTGGAAAGCCAAGAGTGGGGATGATGTGGTGGTCAACCAATCCCATGGTGGCTCCGGCAAACAGGCGCGCGCCGTGGTCGATGGCCTGGAGGCCGATGTGGTGTCACTGGCGCTGGCCTATGACGTCAATGCGATCGCCAAGAATGATTTGATCGCCGCAGACTGGCAGCAGCGCTTGGCCAACAATGCGGCCCCCTTTACCTCGACTGTGGTGTTTCTGGTCCGGAAGGGGAATCCCAAGCACATCAAGGATTGGGGCGATCTGACCCGCGAGGATGTCTCTGTCATCACCCCGAATCCCAAGACCTCCGGCGGGGCTCGCTGGAACTATCTGGCCGCCTGGGGCTATGCCCTGAAGCAAAGTGGCAGCGAAGAGGGGGCCAAGGCCTATGTCCGCCAGCTCTACCAACGCGTCAAGGTTCTCGACTCCGGGGCCCGGGGCGCCACCACCAGCTTTGTCGAACGCGGACTGGGGGATGTGCTGCTAGCCTGGGAGAGTGAAGCCTATCTGGTGCTGAATCAACCCGAGAGCCAGGGTGAGTTCGAACTGGTGACGCCATCGGTCTCGATTCTGGCCGAACCACCAGTGGCCGTAGTCGACAAGGTGGCCCAAAAGCATGGTACAACCGCAGTGGCCTCTGCCTATCTGGAATATCTCTATTCCGATGAGGGCCAGACCATAGCCGCCAAGCACTTCTATCGGCCAACGAATCCGACCATCGCCGCCCAATACAGCAAACAATTTGCCCAGGTAAAACTGTTCACCGTTAAAGAGCTGGCAGGCGACTGGAACCAGGCTCAGCAAAAACACTTCGCCCGCGGTGGTCTATTCGACCAGATCTATCAGCCCGGTCGCTAGCGCCGATACGGCCCGCGGCAGTGGGCTGTTTTTCTCACCGAACCTGAGCCGTCGCGTATGAGTAATATCTTGATCGTTCCAGGCCTGCACAATAGCGGGCCTTGCCATTGGCAGAGCCTGTGGCACCAGCAGTTCCCTCACTGGTTGCGCGTCACCGGCCAGACCTGGGAGCGCGCCGAACTGGCGAGTTGGAGCCAGCGCGTCGCCAACCTGCTGGCCGCCAGTCAGAACCCGCTGCATATAGTGGCCCACTCCTTTGGTTCCCTGGCCAGCATTGCCGCCGCCGCACGACACCCGGACAAGGTCGCCAGCCTGTTTCTGGTGGCCCCCGCCGATCCGGCCAACTTTGCGATTGCCGATCGAGATTTGCCGCCTCCACCTTTGGTGCCCGGTCTACTGGTTGCCAGTCAGAATGATCCCTGGATGAGCCTTGAAAGAGCCCGCTACTGGAGCGAGCGCTGGCAGTTACCACTGCACGATGCCGGAGCGGCCGGCCACATCAATGCCGAATCCGGCCATGGTCATTGGGCTCCCGGTCAGCAGTTACTGGCGGAACTGTTGCAGCAGTACCACTTTGCCGGTCCCCATCCCACCAGCGCATCACGCGCGGGCTAACCCCCGGACATATTCCCGTTTGTCATGGATCTGTCCCAGTGACCTGTTGGGAATGAAGAGGGATGGAGTCTGGACGAAAAGCAGACCGTTGGCGGCAGGGATGCCGCCATCGAGTCTTACAGGGACGTATTCACGGCGAGTCTGACGTCTTAGCGAAAAAGTGGCATAAGAAAGAGCTTTATCTTATTTGTGGCCCGCCCACGGAATGCGCACAATCAACCCATTAGTGGATATTTGTTTATTAGAAAAGGGATGGTTATGCGATTTCGTTCCTACTCTGTGCTACCGGGCTTCGGGCCGACACTGGGTTTCAGCCTGCTCTATCTAGGGCTCATGGTGCTGCTACCGATCTCGGCGCTGGTGCTGTACAGCATCACCCATCTGAGCGCCGCCGAGTTCTGGCAAGTGGTCAGTGAGCCTCGTGTCGTAGCCTCGTTCAAACTCAGCCTGCTCGCTTCCCTGGCCGCCGCGCTGATCAACAGCCTGTTCGGCTTGATCCTGGCCTGGGTCCTGGTGCGCTATGAGTTCCCCGGTCGCCGGCTGATCGATACCCTGGTGGACTTACCCTTCGCCATGCCCACCGCCGTCTCCGGTATCGCCCTGTGCGCCATCTTCGCCAGCAACGGTTGGATCGGCAAATGGCTGGCGCCATTGGGGATCGAGCTCGCCTACAACCCGATTGGTATCGTCATCGCACTGACCTTCATCGGCCTGCCTTTTGTGGTTAGAACCCTGCAACCCGTGCTCAAGGAGAGTGAACGGGAGCTGGAAGAGGCCGCCGCCAGTCTGGGGGCCAATCGCCTGCAGACCTTCGTTCGCGTCATCTGGCCGGGTCTGGTTCCGGCACTGCTGACCGGTTTTGCCCTGGCGTTTGCTCGCGCCATCGGTGAATACGGCTCGGTGATCTTCATTGCCGGAAACCTGCCGATGGTCTCTGAAATTGCGCCGCTGATGATCATGAGCCACCTGGAAGAGTACGACTACGCGGGTGCCTCGGCCATTGCCGTAGTGATGCTGGGCTTCTCATTCACCCTGTTATTACTGATTAACAAACTGCAGGCCTGGAGCTGGCAGCGTATTGGAGGAGTCCGCGCATGAGTCAGGAAATTACGGTCACCCCGATCCAGCAGGTCACCCGCGAACCGGGTTGGGTTCGCTGGTTGTTGATTGGCCTCGGCGTTAGCTGGTTTGTGCTGCTGCTGGTGTTACCGCTGGCTACGATTTTTGCTCAGGCGTTCAAGCAGGGCATCGTCTTCTTCTTTGCCGCCATCCGTGAAACGGACGCCCTGAAGGCCCTGGGTTTGACGGCACTGGTAACCCTGCTGTCAGTGCCGCTGAACCTGGTGTTCGGGGTATCCGCCGCCTGGGCCATCGCCCGTTTTCGCTTCCCGGGCCGCCAGTTACTGATCACCGTCATCGACCTGCCGTTTTCGGTCTCCCCTGTGGTTGCCGGTCTGATGTTTGTGTTGCTGTTCGGCAGCCACGGCTGGTTTGGCCCCTGGCTGAGCGACCATGACATCAAGATCATCTTCGCCACTCCCGGCATCATACTGGCGACCACCTTCATTACCTTGCCGTTCGTAGTGCGGGAGCTGTTGCCGCAGATGGAAGCCCGGGGCAGCGAGGAAGAAGAGGCGGCTATGGTGCTGGGCGCCAGTGGCTTGCAGATGTTCTGGCGGGTGACACTCCCCAGCATCCGCTGGAGCCTGATGTACGGGCTGCTGCTCTCCACGGCCCGGGCCGTGGGAGAGTTCGGTGCCGTCTCCGTGGTCTCCGGCCATATCCGCGGCCAGACCAATACTCTGCCGCTGCATATCGAGATCCTCTACAACGAATATCAAACCAGTGCCGCCTTTGCCGTGGCAACCCTGCTGGCCCTGTTCGGGATCTTCACCCTGTTGGGTGAAACCCTGCTGGCCCGCCTGCGTGGCCCTTCTGGCCATTGATGACCAAGAATTGAATGGAAAAGGTGAACAGATGAGTATCCAGGTTCAACAACTCAACAAGCACTTCAATCAGTATGCTGCCCTCGACAACATCAACCTCGACTTCAAGGATGGCGAACTGGTTGCCCTGCTGGGACCCTCCGGCTGCGGTAAGACCACACTGCTGCGCATCATCGCCGGGCTGGAGCAGGCCGATACCGGTCGGATTGTGATCCGCGGGGAAGATGCCTCCGATCTTCACGTGCGCGAACGCAACGTCGGATTCGTGTTCCAGCATTACGCCCTGTTCCGCCATATGACAGTATTCGAAAACGTGGCCTTCGGGCTGCGGGTCAAGGCCCGACGCATTCGCCCCCATGAGACCGAGATCCAACGGCGCGTCAAAGAGCTGCTGGATCTGGTGCAGCTCGGCCACGTCGCCAGCCGCTTCCCGACCCAGCTCTCCGGCGGACAACGGCAGCGCGTCGCCCTGGCCCGCGCCCTGGCGGTGCAACCCAAGGTGTTGCTGCTGGACGAGCCCTTCGGCGCGCTGGATGCCCAGGTGCGCAAAGAGCTGCGCCGCTGGTTGCGGGATCTGCATGATGAGCTGCATGTTACCAGTCTGTTCGTCACCCATGATCAGGAAGAGGCGCTGGAAGTCGCCGATCGGGTGGTGCTGATGAACGCCGGACGCGTCGAACAGATAGGTACCCCGGCCGAGGTCTACGACCATCCAGCCACGCCCTTCGTGCATCGCTTCCTCGGCAGCGTCAACCTGTTCCACGGTCGCGTCAGCGAGCTGGGTCTGGGGATTGGCGACCAGACCCTGAATGGCCATATTCCCGCCCATCTGCTGCAAGGCTCTGCCGCCGTTGCCTATGTGCGTCCCCATGAGTTGGAGCTCTCTCCCGAAGGCAGTGGCGATGGCCTCAGTGCCAGTGTGGAACGTCTGCTGCCGATGGGCTCACGGATCCGTGTCGAGTTGCGTGGCAATGGTGGCCTGAATGGGGCACTATTCGAAGCCGAACTGCCGAAGGAAGCCGTGCAGTTCCTCAAACCCGGACAAACCGTACGCCTCTCGGCCCGTCAGGCGCAGGTCTATCCGGACTATGAAATCTAGTATTCCGGGCTGCTGAAGCGGCCCGGCTCTTCTGAGCCAAGGAGCCAGGCGTGAACTTTCAGCAACTGCGCATCATCCGGGAAGCCGCACGCCGCGACTACAACCTGACCGAGGTCGCCAACGCCCTCTATACCTCCCAGTCCGGAGTCAGTCGGCATATCCGCGAGCTGGAAGATGAGCTGGGAATTGAACTGTTCATTCGTCATGGCAAACGCCTGCTCGGCATGACTGAACCCGGCAAGGAGCTGTTGGTCATCGCCGAGCGCATGCTGAACGACGCCAATAACATCCGTAAACTGGCCGAGACCTTTGCTAATCGTGAACATGGCCGTTTGCATGTGGCCACCACCCATACCCAGGCGCGTTATGCCCTGCCCCGGGTGGTCAAAGAGTTCCGCAGCCAGTTTCCCCAGGTACAGCTGGAGCTGAATCAGGGCGGGCCGGAGGAGATAGTCCGTCTGTTGCAGAGCGGCGACACCGACATCGGCATCAGCAGCGAACGACTGGATCACGCCGAAGGCATAGTCGCCTTCCCCTACTACCGCTGGCATCACAATATAGTGGTGCCCGAACATCACCCGCTGACCCAGGTCCCCGAGCTCACGCTGGCCCATATCGCCCAGTGGCCCATCATCACCTATCAGGCCGGTCTGACCGGACGCGCCCGGGTGGATGAGGCGTTTGCCAGTGCCGGACTGCAACCGGAAATTCTGCTCACCGCCCAGGATTCCGATGTCATCAAGACCTATGTCGAGCTGGAGATGGGCGTCGGTATCCTGGCCGATATGGCCTTTGATGGGCGGCGGGATACCGGTCTGGTACAACTGGATGCCAGCCATCTGTTCGCCGCCCATACCGCCTGGATCGGCTTGAAGAAGGGGCAGTATCAACACAACTTCGCCTGGCAGTTTATCCAGCTGTGTAATCCAGAGCTGGCCCAGAGCGATATTCAGGCCCGGGTCTTCGGCAGTGAGCCTGCTCTCGATTACGAGATCTAGCGCCTCATCTCCTCAACCGAAGAGCACCACCAGCAAGGTCAACAGCACGGAACAGCAGATGTTCAGTGCCAACCCCACCCGCAGCATCTGCGCCTGGGGCACCCGCCCGGTGGCATAGACCATGGCATTGGGCGGCGTCGCCACCGGCAGCATGAAGGCACAAGAAGCTGCCAGTGCCACCATCACCGCCATCACGGGTACAGAAAGACCCAGGCTCATGGCAATCGGTGCAAACAGCGGGATCATCAGGGCCGCAACGGCGGTATTGGATGCCAGCTCGGTGAGGAACACCACAAAGGCGGCAATCGCCAACACCAACAACCCGGCCGGAGCCGCGCCAAACAGTTGGATCAATCCGGTCGCCAGAAAGGCACTGGTGCCGCTGAGCTGCAGCACGGCAGAAAGACACAGACCGCCACCAAACAGCAGCAAGACGCCCCACTCGGTCTGGCGCTCGATCGCCGACCAACTGGCTACGCCGGAAGCCCCCACCGCCACCACGGCACACAAGGCCACCAGCGAATCAAACTGGTCGATGCCACCGAGCCAAGCCGAGAGCGGACGCGAGAAAATCCAGGCCAATACGGTTACGGAAAAGATCAGCAGGGTATAGCGGCGGGAGCGGGTCCATTGCCAATCATCGGAGGCCTCGGCCACGAGCCCATGCTGCAACTCCGGGCGAAGCAACAGGTACAGAACCCCCAAGGCCAGGGGCCAGAGCAGCAGCATCACAGGCATGCCAAAGCGCATCCACTCCAGAAAACCCAGATGGGCATACGCGGCCGCGATGGCATTCGGCGGGCTGCCGACCAGGGTCCCCATGCCACCTATGTTGGCGCTGTAGGCGACCCCCAGCAGCACAAAACTATGGGTATTCTGCTGTCGCTCCGGCGCTCCGTCGGGTAGCAACCCCAGCGCCAAGGGCAACATGATAGCGACGGAGGCGGTATTACTGATCCACATCGACAGCAGGCCCGTGGCCATAAACAGCAGCCAGACTGCATGATTCAAGCGGCCACCGGCCAGATGGATCAGCCAGCGTGCCAGTTCGGTATCCAGTTGCTGGCTATGCAGCGCCGCCGCCAAGGCAAAGCCGCCGAGAAACAGATAGATAATGGGGTTGGCAAAATGGCTCAGCGCCTGGGGCAGAGTAAGCAGTTGCAACGCCACGGCCAGAATGGGCACCAACAGGGCGGTCAGGGTGACATGCAGAGCCTCGGTCAGCCATAACAGCGCAACAAATACCAGCAGCGCGAGACCGTGGTTGATGGGTGTCGACCAGGGCAATCCCTGACACAAACTGAGCAACGCCAGCACGGCCAGCAACAACCAGTGCCATTTCACCATCTTGTGGGTTGTCATAACGCCTCCTGCCACAGGGACTCTCTTCTGATCCTAGTTCCCCTGCGGCAAATGGCCGTGGTGATCCGGTTGAAAAGATGGCCGACTTTATGCAGAAGTTTGACAACTGCCCAGGCGTTAAGAATTTGGCAGTGTAATGTGTCACGGAGGTGACTTATGAATACCCACTTCGCCCACCAACAACTGGTTGAAACCTGTCGAAGCATTGGCGCCATCTTCACCTATGAGGAGGCCGAAGGCGAAGCCAGGGCCTGCATCATCAAGGGTCAACACTGGTGGAGTCTGGTTCTGAGTACCGATGGCGATGACAATCTCTGGCTCAGCCAACTGCAGCAGTTGCGCAGCCACCACTGAGATAATTTAGTTGCGAACCGCAACCTTAATCCTCTACTATCGGAGCCACTAATCCGCTCATAGAGGTGAATCATGGATGCTCGCACCTTGCGCGCCCGCTCCCGGGAACTGGTTCGTGAATTGGGTATGTTTGCCCCCCAGTGCTGTGCCACCCCGCTGACCCCGGTCGAAGCCCATCTGCTGATTGAACTTGAATCCGGCCCCCTGACCAACAACCAACTGGCCGAACGCCTGCGCGTCGACAAGTCCAACACCAGTCGCCCTCTGAGCCGCCTGCAGGATCGTGAACTGGTCACCCGTCAACCCCATGCCGTGGACGGCCGCAGCCAGGAGCTTTGCCTGACCTCGAATGGCAACCGCCTGCTGGAGGAACTGCATCAGGATCTGGATCGGCACAGCGAGCAAGTACTGGCGCAGTTAAGCCCACAGGAACAGGAGCAGGTGCGGCAGGGGCTGGAGCTTTATCTGCAGGCCTTACGTCACAACCGGTTACAGCTCGGCTACCAGATCCGCACTCTGCAGCCAGACGATCAGGCCGCCATTGCCCAGGTGATCCGTCGCGTATCTGCCGAGCATGGTCTGACGGCTGACAAGGGCTATGGGGTAGCCGACCCGGCGCTGGATCGGCTCTATCCACTCTATCAGGGTCGCGGTTGTGCCTACTGGGTGGTGACCGATTCCCAGGGCATCATCCTTGGTGGTGGTGGTATAGCCCCGTTGCAAGGTGCGAATGACTCGGTGTGCGAATTGCAAAAAATGTACTTTTTGCCTGAGCTGCGCGGTAAGGGATTAGGCCGTCGTCTGGTGTTGCAAGCCCTGGATTTTGCCCGTCAGGCTGGATATGTCTGCTGCTATCTGGAAACCACGGCGGTCTTGCACCAGGCAGAGCGGCTATACCAGAGTCTTGGTTTCCAACACCTGAGCTCGGCGCTGGGCAACACAGGTCACTGCGACTGTGAAATCCGGATGAGTCTTGACTTGCATCCTGATCTCCCTCACGCCGATAACCAAACGCCCACCGCCATCACTGCCTGTCAATGCTCCGGCTCGGCGACATCAAGGCCGGTAGGGAGTGTATGAGCCCAGTCCGGTTTTAATCCCGGTAGTCGATGGGAGACTCCGTCTCATCGTCCGCGTAAGCGAGCACTCCGGCAAGGTGTGCCGCGCCCATGACGACTCCCATCATCATCAACACCGGCAGAATGCCGCCAAGGTGATACACCAGCAACAAGACCGCGACAGCAATGATGGTCCCATAGGCAATCAAGGATTTAATCAGTGGCTTGTATTTCATGGACATGGTGTTCTGCCTCCCTACGGCTCACTGGCAAGCAATCTGTTGGCCGCCGGTGATGCAGGCCAAGCTTATGAACATCGACAGGGTGAGTGCTTGATTTTTTGCGCCAATCGTAAAACCGGCGGTCCACAGAACAGACGGCGACAAGGTGAGGACGGTGATGATGTGCGGCGTGACTGCAGTCAGGACAGAAAACCGCTCGACCCCGAGGCCCCTTGACCGAGAGCGGAAAATAGTTGCTGGCGAGCACTCACAAGGATTGAGCCGCTGACCGCAATCGCTTAGACTTTGCGCAGTTTTGTTACTGGGATCACATGATGGATCTGTTAGCGTTAGTCCTCGATTTTATCCTGCACGTCGATGTACATCTGCAGAGTTTGATGAACAACTATGGCCTCTGGGTCTATGCCATTTTATTCCTGATCATTTTCTGTGAAACCGGCCTGGTGGTGACCCCCTTTCTGCCAGGTGACTCCCTGCTGTTCGCCGCTGGAGCCCTGACCGTGGGGACGGCGCTGGATGTTAATTTACTGGCTACTGTGCTGGTCGCTGCCGCTGTGCTGGGGAATATCACCAACTACACCATTGGCCACTTTTTCGGTATCCGGCTCTTCCAGAACGCGGACTCCCGGGTATTTCGCCGTGACTATCTGGAAAAGACCAATCTCTTTTTTGCCAAACATGGTGGCAAAACCATCATCATGACCCGTTTCCTGCCGATCGTGCGCACCTTCGCCCCCTTTGTGGCGGGTATGGGCGCCATGACCTACAAGCGTTTCATGGCGTTTAACTTTGTCGGTGGTTTCTTGTGGGTCATCGCCTTCCTCTATGCGGGCCATTTCTTCGGTAACCTGCCGGTGGTGCGCAAAAACTTCACCATGCTCATCATGGGTATCATCGTCATCTCACTATTGCCTATCCTGATCGAAGGCATCCGTCACCGTATGAAGCGGGTTCCGGCCTGATTCTCGACTACATTCTGCAACAGTAAAAGGGCGACCTGAACAGGTCGCCCTTTTTGTTTGCTGACAACAACGCCGAAGCTGTTACTCCTCGAAGAAGGTGCCCCAGCCGTCGTAATCGATGCCGTATTTTTCACACAGCGGCAGCAGGCTTTCAATTTCCGCCACTATGCGTTCGGCTTGCAGTGACCCATCCTTGCTGGCATCGAAGCAGAAAATGAGCGAACCATCTTCCAGCTCCAACTCTTCGGCATCTGTGACTTCAAAGCCGACCTTGAACAGATCGACCGCCAACTTTTCCAGTCGGTCGAAATTCTGGCAGGCAAAGTGGTGCTCGATGGTGTATTCGGATTCCGGGTTGCTGCCATCTGCCAGCAGTTCGCTGATGATGGCATCCGTCTCTTCACGCCATTCGTTAATCGTGGTCATGTTGCCTCCTCGGCTACAAGATTACAGGCCTGCCAGCTTCTCATCCGGCAGATCCAAATCCTCATTGTGATTGATACCAATTCCACGGCTCAATACGGTTTCGGCAATGGCCTTAGCCTCATCCAGCGAGTGCATCACATAGGTGCCGCACTGGTATTCATTCAGTTCGGGGATCGCTTGCTGATCCATGACTCGGGTGACATCGGCCATCGCCGCTGTCCAGGCCTTGGCGACCCGCTCTTCGCTGGGTGAACCAATCAGGCTCATGTAAAAGCCGGTACGACAGCCCATGGGAGAGATATCGATAATTTCGACCCCATCACCATTCAGGTGATCACGCATGAACCCGGCAAACAGATGCTCCAGGGTGTGAATACCCTTTTCCGACAGGATTTCCTGATTCGGACGACAAAAACGCAGATCAAAAACCGTAATAGTATCTTTGCCGGGGGTTTGCATGGTCTTGGCCACACGGACTGCAGGCGCCTGCATCCGCGTATGGTCGACTTTAAAACTATCTAACAGAGGCATGACAAAATTCCTCGAGGAGCATGAAAAATCAGATTAGAGATCACATTGCCGATATTGGGCCGCATAACGGTTGGAGCGAGCCTCAACCTTGCGAGCCGTACTCATCAACCAGGCTTTGCTCTTGTAGGTGCCACGGCGATAACCGCCCCAGCCCTCATGATAATTAAGATATTGCCGGTACGCATCCCACTTGGAGACACCGTTGATCTTCTGCGCCTTCCAGGTGAACCAGCCCATGAAGTCGATGGCATCGGCAAAGTCATCCCGATCGGCCCAGCTATTGCCGGTTTCACGCTGATAGTCGCTCCAGGTTTCATCTTTTACCTGGGCAAAACCATACGCGCTACTGGGACGCCCCAGAGGAATAAACAGGAAATAACGCATGGGAGGTTGCGCATCATATTTGAAACTCGACTTCCTGATACATCATCGCCATCGGCACCTGGATCGGAGTCCCCCACTTCTCATTCATCTCCTGAGCGGCCTCATACCAGTCACTCTTCTCGCGAAAGATGGCACAGAGATCGTCTGGATTATCCGGGCGCGAGGTGCTGGTACTACAGCCGGTGACCAGCAAGGCAAGCATCAAGGTAAACAGGCAACGCAAACCATATATCCTTTTAACCGAACAATAGATAAGAGGGCCGGCATAACCGGCCCGTGTCGCGATTACACCGCGTCTTCGTTTTCTTCGCCAGTCCGGATACGCACAACCCGTTCGACGGGTGTCACGAAGATTTTGCCATCGCCAATTTTACCGGTATGGGCACTCTTGGTGATGGCTTCAATGCAGCGCTCCACATCATCATCCTGCACCACCAGATCCAGTCTGACCTTGGGCAGGAAGTCGACTACATATTCGGCGCCACGATACAGCTCGGTATGTCCCTTCTGGCGGCCAAAACCCTTGACCTCGGACACCGTCATCCCGCTGATGCCGATATCGCCCAGAGCCTCACGAACATCATCAAGTTTGAATGGTTTGATAATGGCTTCAATCTTCTTCATGGAAACTCCTTTAACAGCTCTGTGCACTGATGTCTCGGGCGGTGAGCCAGCAACCGCCAGCTCCCGAGCCGGAACAGCACTGAATGAATAACTGGATGAACGAGAGGAATCATAAAGAAAAGTGCCAAGCTGCACCAGTCATGGTCAAGAGCAAATCGCCGAACAGCGGCGCGGGCAACATTCTTCGCTTCCCAGCCGCTCAGGTGCAGGTCACTTTATGCCGTCAAAACCCAACTCATGCACAGAGGCTTGCGCGTAGGGAGTGATGATGCCCCGCACGATCAATCGCTGCGGAGCCTGTTTGCCGTCATACCAGATCACGCCCGACCTCGACGGTTTTGTAGGCCGGTATTCGGGCCCAATCCGGTAATACAGGACCGTCCGTCACCTGCCAGTTCAGCTGCAGGGTTCCGGCGTCGTACTCCCCTGCCGGCCAGAGCCCGCCATGATCCGCCGCTATATCCTGATATGCCGTGATGCCCGGCCGGTGATGTATCGCGGTAAAACTCCGCAGCTCTTCCAACTTACCCTGGGCCAGGGCCAGGGCGTGAGCCTGCTGTTCACTGCTCTGCAAAGTACGCAGGATCTGTACCTGCAGCGCACACAAGCCGGTGGCACCGATCATCAGGATGACCAGAGCCACCATCACCTCGACCAGACTCACCCCTTGCTGTCTCGTTATCGGTCCATTTCCGGCGCTTTGCCGAGCCTCCATTGCCATTCCCCCTTACCAGTCACGCCAGCTACCGGTCACAGACACCAACCGGTAAAACGTCGGCAGCTCCTGCAGTCGTTGTAGTGTTTGTGGCGCAAACTGGATAGGCAGACGACGGGAGTCCCCCGCCAGAGCGTGTTGACTCAACAAGGCTCCCGTAATTCCCGAGGCATCCTGCAACTGCACCTCAGGCGATGGGGATAGCTAGGAGCAGAGTCGGCCTCATCCACCACGGCGGAATAGAGGATCACCAGACCATCGATGGTATCGGAACCTTGCAGGTATAGACCGCCATCACGGATCAGCAGGATCACGGGGGCCTCCGCAGACCCAATGCTCCCGGTAGGGGTGCAATTACCCAACACCAGGATCAGTCCGTTCGAGTGGGTATTTAATCCATCACACCCCTGCTGTTGATTATTCGCCTGATCCTCCAGCCAACGGATGCGAGCCCCTTTTTCTCCCTGCGGCATGAACAATTGATCCAGATAGCCCTGCATCTCCTCTGTCGTTATGCGCGGGACATTCAACGACGGGAGGGGGAATTCCGCAGCCTCAGGCTCCAAATTGACAACAGCAGCGTCGTCCCGAGGATACAAGCCGGGAGCCAGCAGGGCCGTAGGGGGAAGATCCGGAAACAGCGGCATCCAGCCAACTTGTTGCCGGACTCGTGCTTGGGCATCACCTGAAGGGTTGCGTCCATCCGCCACAAGCGTCACCAGTGGCCCAGCACCCGCCGCCGGATAACTCTTCCACCACAGCACACCATTCGCCAACGCTTGCGACTCGGGAACGGCCATCCCCAGCTCCGCGACTTGGGCCATGGCCAGAGCCATCCGGGATTCCGCATCGATTCGAGCCTGACGAAATGCCAGTTCGCTGTAGCCAATCTGCAATTCGGCGTGCATTAAATCCGACGTCAGCAACGTCACCGCCGACATTAACAACAGAGTAATAACCACCAGACTCAAGGTAGCAAAGCCTGACGATTTATTGATTACGAAGCCATAGCCAGCGTTCATGGCGGACCTCCAGATCTGGATAGCGGGCATCTTTTGCCTCCAGACTCAGTTGATACAACCGAGATGACGTCCCCGCCGCGGCGACAGGAAGTAATTGAAAATTGGAAACCAGGATCTGGCCGTCGGTCATATCCTGCCACCCCGAGTCATGACAGAAGCTGGAGGCTTGGCCTTTAGGGCTCAACCAGCTATGCACCTCCAGATGCTGACTGGCTTCATTGAAGCGATAACCGCGGATCTCCTGCTCACCGCTCTGCTGACCGTCACCATCCAGATCGATCAACACCACCAAACAACCAGGGGCAAGATAGAGACTCGGGGACACTAGACCTTGCTTCATGCCCGGGCGGTAGGCGCGATATCCCGCCCGCAGCAGATCTCGCTCCATCACATCCAACAAGACCTGTACTCCCTGCTGCAAACGGAGACGACTCATGGCCCGCAGATCAATCCTTAATAACGATTGATAAAAGCTGGACATGCCCAGAGCAATTCCCAGGCCGATGACCAGGGCAACCATCAGCTCGACAAGAGAAAAACCGGACAAATCCCGCCTCAACATGGTTCGTCCCCATGGCCGGGTTCGCAGATCCGCAACCGGCCATAGCCAGTGGTTTTGACCATCAGTTGTTGCGAAGCCACCTGAAACAGCACGTGACCAGCAGCCATACCCTCACGCCGTCGCTGGATTCCCAGTTCGCTACCGCGATAGGTCACCTCTGCCAGAGTGACCAGCGGCAAATCGCTATGACTGATGCCGCGGACCTGGCCGTCCCGTGCTACATCGCAGAGGGCATCACAGCCCGAGCACTCGGCATCGGATCGATCCGTGATGCGATAGCACCAGTCGGGTTGCAGGAAAAAATAGATATTCAGCGCATCGGCCCCCCGCCGGATGGCATCGGCACGGGTCTGCTGGATATCGCTATACAGTCGACTGGCGGCGGCACTGAGCTGTGCTCGCTCCTGTTGCTGGCGATAGGAGGGGATGGCCACCATCAACAAGATGGTGGTGACCGTCAGGGCTGTCAGCAACTCCATCAGGGTGAATCCGCATTCTGCATGTCTCACTATGCCTCCCGCACACGAAGCCGTGTGAATGAAAAGAGCACTAGGAATAGGGAGCTACAGGGGGAGAAGCAATGGCTATATCTAGCAGCGGAAGCAGCTTGTTCGAGGTGATGGTGACCCTGATGATTGTCGCCATCCTGGCAACTGTCGGCTATCCCAGCTTCAGTCACTACCTGCTGCACACTCGTCGTAGCACAGCCCAGAATCAACTGCTGGCGCTACAGCTTCGGCAAGACGAGTACCGGCTGGCACATGGCAACTACAGCATGGATCTGCAGCAATTGGGGCTGACGCCCAGCGGGGAGTATGACTACCAGCTTCAACTCACCTCCTCTGGCTATCAACTGACCGCCACACCGAGAGCCAGCAGTCGTCAACAACAGGATGCCGGCTGTCAACGGCTGAGCCTGGACCAGAATCGGCAACGGCGCCCCTTCGCCTGTTGGTAGCAGCATATTGTTAACATTAAATTATCATATTGATAATCATAGGAAAAAAATCGAATGATTAAGGAGTAAACAAGGAAGATCTTTCATTGAAAAGTAACGATTCCCCTGCTACGGATTTCGTATGATACCAAGGTAAAGTTGTATTTCTGATACTAGTGACAGTATTTCAGAGCTTGGCATGATGCTTTCCAGGGGTACAAAACATGACGTCGACCTCACATACGACCGGCCGCGAACGCGAGTTTTCTGCGCAACACAATCTGATCTCCACCACTGATGCTCAGAGTCGCATCCTCTATGCCAATGAGCATTTCTGTCACATTGCCGGGTATCAGGCCGAGCAACTGGAGGGGGAAACCCACAACATAGTCCGTCACCCCGATATGCCCAAAGCCGCCTTCGCTGACATGTGGTTACACCTCAAGGCCAAAAAAAGCTGGATGGGTCTGGTCAAGAACCGTTCCAGTAATGGCGACCATTACTGGGTCAACGCCTATGTCACGCCCATTCTCGACGCTCAGGGCAACCTGATCGAATACCAGTCCGTGCGAACCGCTCCCGCCCGTGATGACATACAGCGTGCCGAACGCTTCTACCAGGCGCTGAATCAGGGCAAGCTGCCCCGCGCCTTACGTCGCCGTTTACCCGGCATCAGTATGCAAACCAAACTGCTGCAGTTATTGACGCTGACTCTGCTGCTGGGCGGCTTGTTTCTCCCCTCACCCCTGCTGGCCTATTCGGCACTGGGGGGCCTACTGTTGCAATGGGCACACACCAGTTGGTGGAGTCGGCGTCTGCAACGACTGGCAGGCATGGCCCGGGAACAAATGCTCAGCGATGTCACTCGCGTCTTATATACCGAGAAAAATGATGAACTGGCCGCCATCGAATTGATGTTGCGGATGCGTAAGGCCGAGCTCAGAGCCATCGTCGGCCGCTCTGGGGATACCAGCGATACTATCTTGCAAGCGGCAGAGGCCGATGTTGCCAACATTCAATCCATCACTCAGAACCTGGAGCAACAGCAGGCCGAGACAGAGCAGCTGGCCACGGCCATCGATGAGATGAGTCGCTCCATCCACGAGGTGGCCAGCAACGCGGCGGCGACCTCCGATCTGGTCGTCAGCGTGATGGACAATGCCAATAGTGGACGCCAGAGCGTGGAGCAGACGATCTCGGCGGTGAATGGCCTGCATGATGAGCTGACGGAAACCACCCGCATCATTGGCGAACTGACCAAGAGCAGTCTGCAGATCGAACAGATCCTGGATGTCATCACCTCGATTGCCGACCAGACCAATCTGTTGGCACTGAATGCGGCCATCGAAGCGGCCCGCGCCGGAGAGCAGGGTCGGGGATTTGCCGTCGTGGCGGACGAAATTCGGTCATTGGCACTGAAGACCCGCAGCTCCACCGCCGAGATCCAGAGCATGATCCATACCCTGCAAGGTACTGCCGATAATGCGGCGCGAACCATGGAAGCCGGGCGCGCCGGCTCTGTGACCTGTCGGGAGCGGGTGGCCGTGACTGGCGAGCAACTGCAAACCATGCAACAGATGCTGGAGCGCGTCACCGATGCCAGCCACCAGATTGCGGTCGCGGTAGAAGAGCAGGCTTGTGTCACCGATGAGGTGAATCGCAATATCCATAACATCAAGCAGTTTGCCGACACCAATACCGACAAGAGCCACCACGCGATGGATGGCATAGGCCTGCTGGTTGAACGGTTGCAGGCCCTGAGCCGCTTGATCCAGCAGTTTCAGCGTTAATATGCTAAAAAGCTAATCGTGGCATGGCCTTTGCTTTAGTTGAGTCCAGTACTCGCAACGTCAAAGGCCATACCCATGAAATATTGGAATACACACTTTAGCCAGTTTCAGGCATTCAACTGGTTGATGGTCTGGCTCTTCATGTGCAGCAGCGCCATTCTGTTGTTTCCAGCGGACAAGTTGGGGCCCGCCGCTGCCGAGTGGCTTCACGCCTGCAGCCTCTATCTCTGGCTCGGTATTCTGATTGCGGGCTCCTACTTCCTCAGCCAGTTGATTCTGATCCTCATCGATCTGGCCCGACTCCACTACCTCGATTATCAACAGCAAGAGAAACTCGAACAGATGGTGCGTTGTCTGGATTTCAGCGAACGCGCCGTCCTGCGCGAGTTCATTTTACAGCGCAAGAGCGTCATCAAATTGCCGGTCACCGAGCCCGCCGTCAAAAATCTGTTGGATGCAGGGGTTCTGACCTATGCCTATGGGCAGCCCTTCGCCGAAGATGAAATCATGATCAAGGCACTGATGATTGCCCTGCCTGCACGCCCGCTCATCACGTACAAGGCGCTGGGTCTGAGTAAGGGCAAGATGAGTGAGGAACAGATTGAGCAGATCATGAGCGCACGGCCCAAGTTTGCAGGTAAAGGACTCTCTCGGTAAGCCCTCATCCAGCCATTGAAAAGCAACAGGCCGGGAATTCCCGGCCTGTTGCTTTTTATTCGGTGCGGTTTTTCAGATACCCGGCGTAATCGGGTATCTCGATGGATATCTTCTGGTTCATGTGCGGGCAGTCCATCAGGAAGTCTGCGGTCGCCTCATTGGTGGCCATGGGGATATTCCACACGGCGGCCAGGCGTAACAGCGCCTTGACGTCCGGATCATGGGGTACCGCATTGAGCGGGTCCCAGAAGAAGATCAACACATCGATCTTGCCTTCGGCAATCAGGGCTCCCAGCTGCTGGTCTCCCCCCATGGGGCCAGAAAACAGACAGGTGATCGGTAAGCCAGCCTCCCGACTCAATACGGTGCCGGTTGTCCCGGTTGCATATAGATGATGCAGTTTCAACTGCTCACCCCGCACCTTGACCCAACGCACCAGATCCATCTTCTTGTTATCGTGGGCAACCAGAGCGACGCGCTTGTGCGCTGCCATCTCACGGAAAATTGTTGCTTGCATGAAACACTCCTTATGAAAACGCTCACACCTAGTTACCAGATCCTGGCATCAAAACCAATCCTGTCGCGGAAAAAGAAAAGGGCGACCGGAGTCGCCCTTTAGGTCTGATAAGCAGTCTATCCGCATTTATTTGGCAGAAAGCGGACTCAGTGCAGGTTCAGCGCGCCAGCACAGACAGGCCACAACAGCCAGAGACGTCGGCAGCAACCAAGCCAGCCCCAATGAGAACAACGGCAGAAAACTAAACAGATGGAGATCAACTCCGGCGGTAGCCAAGCCATCCAGAGCACCGAACAGCATGGAAACCAGCAACACCAGGCGGAAAGCCAGCCGGGGTTGCGCAAAGCGCTCCTTGAGGAACGTCATCACCACCAGCGCGACAGCCACCGGATAAATCGCCACCAGAACCGGGATCGACAGACTAATCAATGAAGAGAGACCGACGTTGGCAATCAAGGCGCACAAGGCGCTCATCCCGACCACCAGCGCCTTGTAATTCAGGCGCGGCCAAAGAGCATGGAAAAAATCGGCACAGGCCGACGTCAATCCCACGGCCGTCGTCAGGCAGGCCAGAGAGACGATCGCCGCCAGGATAAACTGCCCGGCTGGACCAAACAGCTTGGCGACATATATGGAGACAATCTCGCCACCATTACTCGGCGCCATCAGCAGGCCGCCCGCAGTCGCCCCCAACTGAAACAACGAGATATAGACAAATGCCAGGCCCGCCGCCGCAATCAAACCAGCACGCACCAGGTAACGGGTCTGCAACTGGGTATCACTGATCCCCTTTTGCTTGAGCACATCAATGATCAGCATGCCGAACATCAGGGCACCGAAAGTATCCATGGTGTTATAGCCTTCGAGCAGTCCCTTGACGCCTGGGTTGACCAGATAGTCGCTCGATACCGCAGGAACACTACCTTGGGGCGCGATCACGACAGCAATCGCCAACACCGCCAGCAACAGCACCAGTACTGGAGTCAGTACCTTGCCAATCGCATCCAGCAAACGCCCCTGATTCAAGGAAAGGATCAGAGATAAACCAAAGAATACTAGGCTGAACAATGCCAGGCTGGTTTGACTCGCCTCGCCCCCCAGAAATGGTTTGAGTCCCATTTCATAAGCCACCAAACCGGTGCGCGGGGTGGCAAACGCCGGGCCTATGATCAGATAAGTCGCGACAGCAATGGCAATCCCTATCCCTTTGGGCAGCAACTGGGTCATGGTCAATAGACCGCCACCAGCACGGGCCACGGCCAATATAGTGGCCAACGGCAGACCCACACCTGTGACCAGGAAACCAAGCATGGCCCAGCTCATCTGTTCACCGGCCAGAAATCCGGCCATCGGAGGGAAGATAATGTTGCCCGCGCCCAGGAAGAAGGCGAAGGTCATAAAGCCCAGACCGATAATATCGGCGGTTTTCATGGTTTGACTCACAATGAACTCCAACTCAGCATCTTTCGATTTTTATAGGGTTTTATCGTATTGATTCGGGCCCGAAGGCCTCAGAGCAAGCCACCATCCATGGTCATCAGAGCGGGATAATTGTCTGATGATAGAGCTCGCGAAGAGAGGGCAAAAGGATAAAGCAATAGCTATTTAAGGCAAGATGCCGATTAAAGCTTCAGATAAAAATCACGCACCATGTCGCCATATATATCGGAATAATCACCAGACTCAGAACATATAACAATATCATTAGCAATATTTCGGCCATTACATCTACTTAGTAGCAATAAAAAACGATTTGAATCTTTACCGGGACGCGGAATTAACCGCTGGCCCAGTTCGACTCCAAGGCCCGATTGCGCAGCTAGATCCATGAACCGTTCAGCTTCCCCAATCGGCAAGACCAGAGCCATGCGGCCGGAAGGCGTCATTAATCGCAGGGCATGCTGGAGTAACTCGACATGGCTCAAGGTCGAGGTATGACGAGCCTGCTGGCGGGCAGAACAGGCAAACGGCTGGCCGTGAACAAAAAATGGCGGATTGGACACGATCAGATCGAAGGGCTCCGCTTGCAGATCCTGTATCGCCGCCGCCACAACCTGGATACGCTGGCTCCATGGCGAATGCGCAACATTTTCTGCGGCCTGCGCGGCGGCATCCGGATCTAGCTCTACCGCCACGATCTGGCTCTGAGGCTCCGAACGTTGTGCCAGCATCAGGGCAATGAGCCCGGTACCGGTGCCGATATCCAGAATTCGTCGCACGCCCGCGACCGGAGTCCAGGCGCCAAGGGCGACGCCATCGGTTCCGACCTTCATGGCACAGCGATCCTGGGCCAGCGAAAATTGCTTGAATGAAAAATGCGGTTTACCCATAAATCCAGCTTTTCCCGATGATTTCAGTGCGAGAAGCGGATTTTATCATGCTACTGCCCTATAATGACGGCCCGAATATGCAAGCGAGTATCACCGTCCATGTCCTTCGACAACCTCGATCTAGACACCTCACTGCTGCGCGCCGTCGCCGAGCAAGGCTTCGTCCGCCCTACCACCATTCAGCAACAGGTCATTCCGGTCGCCATGGACGGGCGAGATATTCTGGCATCCGCGCCCACAGGCACAGGTAAAACGGCCGCCTTCCTGCTGCCAACCATGCAGCATCTGCTCGACTATCCCCGTCGTCGTGCGGGCTCGGCCCGTGTGCTGATCCTGACTCCGACCCGTGAACTGGCCCTGCAAATCACCGAGCATGCCAAGGCCCTGGCGGCCCATACCCATCTGGTGATCGCCACCATCATCGGCGGCGTCGGCCATGATAAACAGCTGCCCGCTCTGACCGAGACCACCGATATTATCGTGGCCACGCCGGGCCGCTTGATGGAATACATCGAAGCGGAAAGCTTCGATAGCCGCGCCATCGAAATCCTGATCATCGATGAAGCCGACCGCATGCTGGACATGGGCTTCATCGGTGAGGTTGATCGCATCGTCGGTGAAGCGCGCTGGCGCAAACAGACCATGCTGTTCTCCGCCACCCTGGAAGGCACAGGCCTGGTCAAGTTCGCCAACGAAGTGCTCACCGAGCCCGCAGAGCTGAACGCCGAATCACCGCGCAGTGAACGGCGCAAGATCCAGCAGCTGATGTACCTAGCTGACTCGCCGGAACACAAATTTGCCCTGCTCTGCCACCTGCTGCGCAGTGAAGAGGTCAAGCGCAGTATTCTGTTCGTCAAGACCCGGGAGCGTCTGGCCGAGTTATCGGCACAACTGCAGGCCAGTGGCATCAACTGTGCCTGGATCCGCGGCGAAATGGAGCAGGAAAAGCGCGTCGAGGCCATTCGTCGCTTCCGCAATGAAGAGGTCAATGTCCTGGTCGCCACCGATGTGGCCGCTCGCGGTATCGACTTGCCGGATGTCAGCCATGTCATCAACGTCGACCTGCCTCGTACCGCCGATGTCTATGTCCACCGCATTGGTCGTACCGGTCGAGCCGGGAAGCGCGGTGTCGCCATCAGCCTGGTCGAGGCCCACGACATGCCGATGCTGGGTCGTATCGAGCGCTACACCGAAGAAGAGCTGCGTCGCCGCGTGATCGATGAACTGCGTCCGCAACACAAAACTGCCAAGGTCACCGGCAAGAAGAAGCCGGATGCCAAGAAAGAAAAGCGGAAGGAGCAGGACAAGCGCAAGGCCGCCGAAGCCGAAGAGCCACGCAAGAAGGAACGCCTGCGCGACAAGAAGAACAAGGGCAAACCAGATTGGGCCAAGAAAAAGGCCGCCAAGGAGGCCGCGGCTGCCGCCAAAAGCCAGACGGAGGGCGCTAAATAGGGCAGCGGGAACGCAAACCAGCTGCACGCCAGGATGATTTCACCCTCATCGAACGGATGAGGGTGATTCTGCCACTGGCAATACAGACTCTCGTATGTCGCCCCCTCCACTGTTTCGATCTGAAAATCACGATAAAGCCTCAGCCAATCGGCTGACCCATGCCAGGCCCCACTCACTAACTCGGCGCTACTGATTTAATCGTCAGACTCTGTGATAGCCCGCGTTGTTTCCAACGATCAGGATTCCCTGTAGCGCTGCTCTGCTCTACTATCTATTTGACCTTCGTTTTCAAAGCCTTCAGAATTAGGACCCATGGATGTTTAACTTTTTCCGCCTCAGGGACAGCAAACTTTCGACCCGTGCAACCTGGCTCTTTGCCGGGGGACTGTTGGTCATCATGGGGGGCAGCCTCTGCGTTCTGAGTCTATTCTTCCTGCACTCGATCACCCAGATCGAGCAAGACAATATCTCCCATAGTAATCAGCAGGCGCGGGAGACCATATCGCTCAAGCTCAATGACATGGCCACCCGTTCCATGGACTGGGCCTACTGGGATGAGGCCTATCAATTATTGACTCAGGGCGACAGCGAATTCGCTACCCGCAACCTGACGGCTGACTCACTGCGCACCAATGATGTGGATCTGATGGCATTTTTGGACCGTCAGGGTCAGTTGCGAGAAGCCGTCACCCTGTCCGCCTCCGGCGTCGACATACAACCGCTCGCCACACGCCGGTGGCAAGAGCTCAACGCCAGCGAGGCACTCGGCGGCCGACTGACATTCCTGCGCCAACGCCCGGATATGGATACAAAACCGATCTCCGGCATCATAGCGCTGCAGGGGGAACCCTATCTGATTGCGGTGACCCCCGTATTGAATAGTCTCTATCAGGGCCCCGTCGCCGGTTGGATGATCTGGGGGAAACGCATCCGGGCATTCTTTCCATTCCAGTTCCAACGCATTCTGGCTACCGATGCCCAGTTGTTACCCGTCCAACTCTCCTCCCGCCCTGGCGAGCAAACACCAACATCGGTGGGCGAAATCGAGATACGGACGCACGCTGATCGGATCCAGGCTTCCAGCCCGCTACGAGATTTAAACCATCATGTGGTGGGAATCATTCAAGTGACGGCTAAACGCACCCTGCATCAGGGAGCACAGTTGTCATTGCTGGTGCTGTTTGTCCTGAATTTGCTCGGCAGTCTTTTGCTCCTGCTGTTATTTTTGCGCCTGTTTCGCAAACATGTCAGCGAGCGATTCAATCTGTTGGAAAATGGTATCAAGCAGTTGGTTCAGGCCAACTGGACGACCCAATTGCAGATCGAAGGCCAGGATGAAATTTCACTGGCCAGCAAGATCATCAATCAGCTCGTTGAGTCCAAACAGTTATCGCGTTTAGCACTGGAGGAGATTGAGCAAAAATTTGCGGCTCTGTATGACAACGCCACCGTGGGCATCCTGATGGTTCATGACCACCATATCCTGAACCTGAATGATACAGCACTGCATATGCTCGGCTATGAGCAGCAAAGTGAATTGCTGGGAAAACCCTTCTCGGAACTCTTCGCCCCTCCCTCCCCCCAGGAACGTTACTCTCTGGCTCGCTTCACCCAGATGCTGACACTGGGGCACCGCATGGTGGAATGGGAATTTGTCGGCCACTCCGGCTGGCGGGTTCCCTGTGAACTCAATCTCGCCTCCCTGGCACACACCGGAGATCCGGGTTGGCTCATCACCATCCGCGATATCACGGATCGTCGCAACAGCGAGAGCAAAATCAAACGTCTCAGTCTGTATGACAATCTGACCGGGCTGCTCAATCGCCACCAACTGCAAGCCTTGCTGCAGGGCGATCTGGATCGCCGGGGAAGTGATACCTCCTACTTTGCCCTGTTATATATCGATATTGCCCATTTCAAGAACATCAACGACATCTTCGGCCACACGACCGGGGATCAACTACTGCGCGAGATTGCAGCCAGACTATCTCGACATCTGGGAGAACAAATCCTGGCTCGTGTTGCCGGCGATGAATTTGTGCTCTATCTGCCCCACATCAGTGACTTTTATCAACCGATGCGGCTGGCAAGCCGGATCCAGGCATGGATTGCCGAACCCTTCCAGCAGGAGGAATCGGAGCTCGCAGTGTCCGCCTGCCTCGGTATTGTTATTGGGGGGAACGAGTTCACTTCAGCCGAGGATGTACTGCGCTGCGCCGACTACGCCTTGAACCAGTCGAAACTTCACCCGCGGCAACTCAAGCTCTTTACCCGTCGCATGTATCAAGAGGCGCTGCTATCCACGCTGATCAAGCGCGATCTCGCTCATGCCATCCGGAATGACCACCTGATTGCCTATTTCCAACCCATTGTCGATGCCCAGAGTGGGTCCATGGTTGGCATCGAAGCCCTGGCTCGCTGGAATCATCCGGAACAAGGCTTCATCTCTCCTGGCCGATTCATTCCCATTGCCGAAGAGGGGAATCTAATCCTCGAGCTCGGTGAAAAAATATTGCTTCAGGCATGCCATCTTGGCCAGCAGCTCAATCAACATCGTCAAACACAAGGCCTGTCGCCATTGCTGATCCATGTCAACCTGTCGGCACGCCATTTTGCCAGCCCCAGCCTGCTGCCCAAACTGGAGGAGACGCTGCGGATCACTCAACTGCCAGCCTCCCAATTGGCCATAGAAATCACCGAGAGCATGTTGATCGAATCCCCCCGCGAATCGATCCGCCGTATGCAACGCATCAAACAACTCGGCATTCATCTGGCGCTCGATGATTTTGGAACCGGCTATTCGGCTCTGAACACCCTCTGCCAATATCCGATTGATGTGGTCAAACTCGATCGCAGCTTCGTGCTGCGGCTGATGGAAGGGAAGCAAGGTGAATTGCTGGTCCGGGCCATCATCAACATGGCGCGGGATCTGGGACTCGATATCATAGCCGAGGGCGTCGAAACACAAGCCCAGCAGCAACGGCTCAGCGCCTTGGGTATCCGGGAAATCCAGGGCTTCTATTACTACCGTCCCATGTCACCGGACGCCTTACTGGCCCTGGAACAGAGCTCGGACTAGCCACACCCCAACGACATAAAAAAAGGGCCGATTGGCCCTTTTCAATTGATGGTATGCACTGGCATCAGGCCGCAGAGGCCGGTCGTCGGAACAACGGACGATCCGGTGTCGAGTCTTCAGGGCAGTAGCCATACCCCTGCTCGGCAAAAGCCAGCAAACCCTCCGGTGTCCTGATGCGCTGCTTGATCAGAAAGCGGGCCATCATGCCCCGCGCCTTCTTGGCGTGGAAACTGATGATCTTGTACTTACCGTTTTTCTCATCCTCAAACACCGGCGATATGATCCGCGCCGTCAGTTCCTTGGGTTTCACCGCCTTGAAATACTCTTCAGAAGCCAGATTGATCACCACGGACGCCGGCTGGGCGTGCAAGGCCAGGTTGAGATGCTCGGTGATAATAGAACCCCAGAAGGCATACAGATCCTTGCCGCGCTCATTGCTCAGCCGGGTTCCCATTTCCAACCGATAGGCTTGCATCAAATCCAGCGGCCGCAACACACCATACAAACCGGAGAGAATTCGTAGATGTTGCTGGGCAAATTCGAAGTCGTCGCTGCTGAAGTCGGCCACCGCCAGACCGGTATAGACATCCCCCTTGAATGCCAGCAATGCCTGTCGGGCATTGTGTAAATCAAACTGGGGATGCCACTGGGCAAAACGGGCCGCGTTCAGGCCAGCGAGCTTGTCACTGATACTCATCAGCGAGGCAAGCTGGGCGGGTGTCAATTCCCGGCAGTGCGCCATCAGAAGCGCCGACTCTTCCAGCAACTCAGGCTGCGTGAAACGCTCGGTCACCAAAGGTGAGTCATAATCCAGCGTTTTGGCCGGGGATAACAGCACTAACATGTGAGGCAATACTCCTAGTCAATCGTCACATTGTTCAGCATACCGGCATCCGGAGACACACCGCCATCCAGTTTGATCATCAGGCGCACATCGTTCTGAGAATCGGCATAGGCCAAAGCCTCGTTATAACCGATGACCCCCTGACGATAGAGGTCAAACAACGACTGGTCGAAGGTAACCATGCCCTGCTCCCGCGACTTGGACATCACCTCCTTGAGCCGGTGCATTTCCCCCTTGAGCAAGATGTCCTTGACCAGCGGGGTGCTGATCAGCATTTCGAAGGCGGCCCGTCGTCCCTGACCATCTCGTGTCGGAATCAATTGCTGGGCCACAATCGCCTTCAAGTTGAAGGAGAGATCGTAGAGTAACTGCCGATGCTTCTCGATGGGAACCAAGTGCAGTATCCGTTCGATGGCCTGGTTGGCATTGTTGGCGTGCAGGGTGGCCATACACAGATGCCCGGTCTCCGCGAAAGAGAGGGCAAACTCCATGGTCTCCTGAGAACGGATTTCGCCCAGCAGGATCACATCCGGTGCCTGCCGCAACGCCGACTTGAGTGCGGCGTCAAAGGACTCGGTATCGGTACCGACTTCCCGCTGGGTGATCAAGGAACGCCCGTGGCGGTGCACAAATTCAACCGGATCTTCGATGGTCAGAATATGGCCATCCGTGGTCCGGTTCCGATAACCGATCATGGCGGCCTGGGTCGTCGACTTACCCGCCCCTGTGGCCCCGACAAACAGGATCAGGCCGCGCTTGGCGACGCCAATTTCCCGCAATATCCCGGGCAGGAAGAGCTCTTCAATGGTCGGGATCTCAGTCACGATGCGCCGGAGCACCATACCCGGGCAACCCATCTGCTGAAAACAGCTGACCCGGAAACGCCCAAGTTCCGGGCGCTGAATGGCAAAATTGGCTTCATGGCACTGGGTGTAACGCTCAAAAGTGGCCGGAAGCATCACCTCACGAATGAACTCCATGACCATTTCGTCATCCAGACGCACAGAGCCCAGGGCGACCAGCTTGCCGTTGACCTTCAGACAGGGTTCGATCCCCACTGAAAGAAAGAGATCCGACCCCTTCTGGTCCACTAACAGCCGTAACAGGCTATCGATTTTCATCGTCTATTCCTCAGATGCTATTGGGATCCATAGCTTTGACCTTGGCATCAGCCTGCGTGACTAGCCCGCGACTGACCATCTGCTTGAGGCACTGATCCATGGTTTGCATACCGTGAATCATCCCGGTCTGGATCACGGAGTACATCTGGGCAATTTTGTCTTCCCGGATGAGGTTCCGGATCGCCGGAATACCAATCATGATTTCATGGGCCGCCACCCGACCGCCACCCACCCGCTTGAGCAGTGTCTGGGAGATAACGGCCCGCAGTGATTCTGACAACATGGAGCGCACCATGTCTTTCTCAGCGCCGGGGAATACGTCGATGATCCGGTCAATAGTCTTGGCCGCCGAACTGGTGTGCAGGGTGCCAAAGACCAGATGGCCGGTTTCCGCCGCGGTTAGTGCCAGACGAATGGTTTCCAGATCCCGCATTTCCCCCACCAGCACGATATCCGGATCTTCCCGCAGTGCCGAGCGCAGGGCATTACTGAACCCCAGGGTGTCACGATGGACTTCCCGCTGGTTGATCAGACACCGTTTGTTTTCGTGTACGAATTCGATCGGATCTTCAATGGTGAGTATATGGTGATGGAACGACTCGTTGATGTAATCGACCATGGCCGCCAGCGTGGTGGACTTCCCCGAACCGGTTGGCCCCGTCACCAGAACCAGACCTCGTGGATATTCGGAGATCTGCCGGAAAATCTCCGGAGCTCCCAATTCGTCCAGACTCAGCACCAGGCTGGGAATGGTCCGGAATACCGCCGCCACACCACGATTCTGGTGAAACGCATTGACCCGGAAACGGGCCAGGTTCGGCACCTCAAACGAGAAGTCGACCTCCAGATTTTCTTCCAGCTCCTTGCGCTGATGGTCGTTCATGATGTCATAGACCAAGCTGTGGACCTGACGGTGCTCCAGCGCGGGCAAGTTGATCTTGCGAACGTCACCATCCACCCGGATCATCGGCGGCACCCCGGCAGAGAGGTGTAGATCCGAGGCTTTATGTTTTACACTAAACGCCAATAATTCTGTGATATCCATGTGTTACCCACTCTTCGTCAATCCAGGCACTTGTAAAATACTATGAGCGATATTGCCCAACACTTACTACAGGTTCAAACACGTATCGCCGAAGCCGCCGCTCAGGCCGGCCGCTCTGCCTCTGCGGTGCATCTCTTGGCGGTCAGCAAGACCAAGCCGCTGAACGCTCTGCAAGCAGCCTATCAGGCAGGCCAACGCCGCTTTGGTGAATCTTATGCACAAGAAGCTATCCAGAAGGTGCAAGCTCTGCGCGAAGCCGGGCTGACCGACATTGAATGGCACTTTATCGGCCCACTGCAGTCGAACAAGACACGCCCCATCGCCGAACACTTTGATTGGGTCGACAGTGTGGACCGGTTAAAGATCGCGGAACGACTCAATGCGCAACGCCCCAATGACCTGCCACCGCTGAACATCTGTATTCAGGTCAATATTAGCGGAGAAAGTCAAAAATCAGGTACGACCGAGGCCGAAGTTTTCGATCTGGCTACCCAGATCCATCAATTTCCACATCTGAGATTGCGCGGTTTGATGGCCATCGCGGAGAATACGCCAGACGATACCGTACTGAAGCAGAGTTTTTTGCGTCTGCAGCAGCTATTTGGCCGACTGCAGCAACAATTCCCGTCCATGGATACTCTCTCCATGGGCATGACCCACGACCTTGAAGTGGCTGTCGCCTGTGGCAGCAGCCAGGTGCGAATCGGCACTGCCATCTTCGGGGCACGAGACGACAGGCAGGACTAATGGAACAGCGCAAGATTGCTTTTATCGGCGGCGGCAACATGGCTCGCAGCCTGGTCAGCGGGCTGATCAATGCTGGTCATCCGGCACCTCTCATCCATGTCACCGATCTGGATCAGGACAAACTCGCCGAGCTGAGTGACCAGTTCGGCATCCGGACCGGAGTGGATAATACCGCCGCGGCACAGGGTGCCGATGTACTGGTCCTGGCGGTCAAACCGCAGTATATGGCCGAGATGCTCACCGCCCTGACCTCGGATATCGGTAGTTATGGCAATAAACTGGTGATCTCCATCGCCGCCGGTGTATCGGTTGCACGACTGAGCACTCTGCTGGGCGGCCACGGCAACGTAGTGCGCACCATGCCCAACACCCCAGCACTCATCGGCATGGGCATGACCGGACTCTTTGCCGCCAAGGATGTCAGCGTGGCGGATTGCACCTTTGCCGAACAGATGCTTCAAGCCGTTGGCAAAACCGTCTGGGTTGCGGATGAAGCGGGCATCAATAGCGTGATTGCCGCCTCCGGCTCGGCTCCGGCCTATTTCTTCCTGTTCATGCAATTCATGGCCGAAGAGGCCGAACGCATGGGTTTCTCCGCTGAACAGGCTCGTCTGCTGGTTGAGCAAACCGCCTTGGGTTCGGCGCACATGGTGGTCAATAATCCACACCTAGATCTGGGAACTTTGCGCGCACAAGTGACGTCAAAAGGCGGCACCACTGCGGAAGCTGTCCGTTACTTTGAGGAACATGGCCTAGCCCAGTTGGTGGCTCAAGCGATGCAGGCCGCCGTACAGCGTGCCGAAGAGATGGAACAACTGTTTTAAGGACTCCCATGGCAACTCTTTATTTTTTAATTAATACCCTGTTCGACATCTACCTGATGATAGTGCTGTTACGGATCTGGTTGCAGTGGGCGCGAGCCGATTTTTACAACCCGCTCAGCCAGTTCATCGTCAAGGCAACCCATCCGATCCTGGCGCCGATGCGTCGGGTGATCCCCAGTGTTGGCGGGCTGGATCTGGCAGCCGTGGTGCTGGCCTTGCTGGTGGCACTGCTTAAATTTGTCGCCTTTACCCTGCTGGCTTCGGCCACGCTCCAACCCGTACCCTTGCTACTATTCAGCCTGCTCTTGGTCCTCAAACAGGCGGGCTCCCTGTTGTTCTGGATGTTAGTGCTACGCGCCATTCTCAGTTGGGTCAGTCAGGGACGCAGCCCGGTTGACTATGTGCTGCTGCAACTGACCGAACCCCTGCTCTCGCCGATCCGCCGCATCATTCCCCCCATGGGTGGCCTGGATCTGTCGGTGATGGTGCTGTTCCTCATTTTGCAAGCCATCAACATCTTTCTGTCGACCACCGGCTGGATCGCCCCCATCTGGAATCAGTTGTAGTGGTGGCAGTGCGTCGGGACGGAGAGGACTTGTGGCTGGATCTGTTGATCCAGCCCAAGGCCAGTCGGGATCAAATCCAGGGGCTGCATGGCGAAGAGCTGAAGGTGGCCATCACGGCACCGCCTGTGGATGGCCAGGCCAACAGCCATCTCATCAAGTACCTGGCCAAGCAGTTCAAGGTTGCCAAGGGACAGATCCAGATCGTTCGAGGTGAGCTCGGTCGCCACAAGACAGTGATGGTCCATGCCCCGAAACAGTTACCGGCCGAGATCGCTAACCTGCTGGATACCGCATCTGACTAGCGCTTGTCCTGATACCCTCGTTCACAGAACCGACACAAGAAGGGCGCCATAAGGCGCCCTTCTTGTGGTGTGATTCCGCTGCATTCCGGATGACTCAGGCCGGATGACGCACCTTGGCATCCAGCTCCGCCAGCTTGGCCTGCATGACAGTGCGGACATGATCTGAACACTCACGCACCTGTTCTCGTTGCCACTGAGTCGAATCAATCGGCGGCAACATCTCGATCAGCACCTCGCCATTATCCCAGCGATTCAGGTCAATCTGGGAGGCATAACTGGTCGCCACGATCGGCACTATGGGCACACCCGCCTGCATCGCGGTATGAAAAGCGCCGGTTTTGAAGGGCAACAAGCCCCGGCCCCGAGAGCGCGTTCCCTCGGGGAACATCCAGATCGACAGACGACTGGCCCGGATCTTATCCACCACCTGCCGAATGGTATCTATGGCTCGTGAGCGGTTGGAGCGGTCGATCAGAATATTACCGGAGAGATAAAACAACACCCCGAACAACGGCAACCAGACCAGGCTCTTCTTGCCCACAGCCACGACACCCGGCTGCACGGCACCGGTCAGCACCATGATGTCCCAGTTAGTCTGGTGATTGGCCACATAGACGGCTGGCCCTAGCCCCCGGCACTGCTCCGGAATCGTGATTTTAACCTTGATACCCAGCAAAGGGCAGGCACGGTGCATCATACGGTTAGATAACCAGTACACATTATTACGATGGCGCGGACGCAACAGACAAATCAGCAAACCGAACACAAACCAGACCACCATTAGAATTCCCAACAGGCCCAGTCGCAAAATTTTCAGCATAACGATCCCTCTTTTTGAAGGGCGACAGTATAGCATCGCCCCCCGATGCCACACAGCATCCACGCTTCACAGAAGTATCTTTACTGCCCTTTCCCCCACTGCCGGCTCTGATCACGACTGGCTTATCCGGCGCTGGAGCTTAGGTTAGCCGCCGGTTAGACTCGGGAATACCGCCATGAAACCGGAGTCATTCATGCCACATACTCTCTCTCGCCGAGCCCGGCTCGCCGCCATCACCTTGTTGGGCTGCCTTCTTGGCAACGGCTGTGCCACCACACAATCCGATCCCGCGCCGTCCCTGGAGCTGGATGTCAGTAGCGGTCACGCCCGTTTCGTGGGCCCCATCGATTGGGACTCGGTGCATCACTTTCAGGCCCTGGTCAAGGGTCACAGAGTCCGGGTTCTGGAGGTCGATTCCCGTGGCGGGAACACAGAAGCAGCCATCGCAATGGGCTACTGGATCAACCAGCAAAACCTCACTCTGGAAGTCAGCCGCCTGTGTCTTGGCAGCTGTGCCAACTACTGGTTCACCGCGGCCCGCAAGAAGTTGATCCAACCCGGCGCCATCGTCGCCTGGCAGGGCAACCTGCATTCCCAACTGCTGAAAAATGAACAACCCGAGCTATTTGCCCAGAAAAAAACCACGGCAACGGCTGATGAGCTACGCCTGCTGCGTCAGCAAGTCTCTCTGGAACTACTGTTCTTCAAACAGATTGGTGTCGATGAGCGGGTCTGCTGGATTGGCAAATTACCCCCCTACAATGCCGACGGCTACTTCGTGCTGCCGCCGGAGGATCTACGCCGCTTTGCGATCCGTGAGGTGCGCACCGAAATCGACTATTCGGCTCGCAGCGTCGAACGCTGGAAACATCAATTCCCGGTGCAAAAAGTAGTACTACCCTTTGGCGGTGCGCTGTGACGTAACCAGCAGCATCAGATGTCGTCCAGATCACATCTGAAAACGCATTCAAAATCTGATAGATAGAGCCATGACGCAATTTCATCAGTAGACGGTGGGCAAAAAAGTAGCAGTTGATATTATGGCGCAGCCTTCACCTGCTCCCTGGATTTGCCATGCGTTCCTATCGTCACTATTGGATGGCTTACACCCTCTTTATTCTAATTCCTGTGGTCATCTTGGCCCTGGTCAGTGGTTATGTGGCCGATTGGCAGGTACGGAACAGAAGTCTTGAGCTGTCCAATGATTTGACCGCCCATGTCAATAACACCCTGGACGAAGCAGAGAGTCTGTTGCTGATGCTGGCGGATCGCTCTCAAGGCAACTGCACCAAAGAAAGCCTGAAATTGATGCGGACCCTGGCCTATGACTACGCCTATATCCGGGAAGCAGCCGTCGTCAACAAGGGGCAGATGCGTTGCTCCTCCTGGGGGCTGCACACCCCCCCCGTAGCCGTGGGCCCGATAGACTCGGTGTTTATTCCCGGACGCTGGCGGTTAACCAATATTCATGGTTCCGAATTCAGAGATCTGAACAACTACTCCAATATTCTGGCGCTGGGCATCGAAGCGGATAAAGGCGTCAACCTGCTGCTCAACCAGCAAGAGTTTTTTCGCCCCTTATTATCCACCGGCGAGGTTCCGGTCTCGGCGCTGATCACTATTCGCGCCAATCACCAGCCTTTGGGCATGTTGTTACCCGACAAAAACCTATTGATGTATGACGAAACGGCCATCAAGGATGGGCTCCCCGGCTCTCGCTATAGCCATACCACAGAGTCACGGGACGGGCTGTTACGCATCACCACCGAAGTGGCCCCCAGCTACCTCTTCGCAACGTGGAGTCTGCTGGCGCCCATTTTCATTGGCAGTGCCCTCTTGTTTACCGCCCTGATGTGGGGGCTCTGGCACTACATGAAGTCAGGGCGGGGCTTTAGTCGCGAGATCAGCAGCGAACTCGGCCGCGCCATTCGCAATCAGGAATTTGTCATCCATTATCTACCCACCATGGATAACCAGACGGGCGACTGTATCGGTGCGGAAGCGCTGATCCGCTGGAACCATCCCCGGCAGGGGTTGGTGATGCCGGATATCTTCATTCCCATTGCCGAGCGCACCGGCATGATAGTTCCGATGACCCAGTGGCTGATTGAACAGATGTCCCTGGAGATGGGGCCCTGGCTGAAGGAGAATCCGGAGTGCTACCTGTCGATCAATATCAGCGCCGCGCACTTTGAATCCCCCTTCTTTCTCAAGCGGGCGTACCAAACCTTGCACCGCCATGGCATACATCCCAGTCAGCTGACGCTGGAGA
Organism: Aeromonadaceae bacterium; assembly: GCA_963677375.2. Lineage (GTDB taxonomy): Bacteria > Pseudomonadota > Gammaproteobacteria > Enterobacterales > Aeromonadaceae > Pseudaeromonas. The sequence continues at coordinate 89,357 of CAXXIF010000015.1, read as the reverse complement.
TCACCGAGCGCGAACTGATCGACAACTCCTGCAGCACGACCCGGAAGGTATTACAGCTGGCGAATCAATACGGCTTCAAACTGGCGATCGACGATTTCGGCACCGGCTATAACAATCTGGCTCGCCTGTATGAGTTTGGCTTCGAGTTGATCAAGATCGACCGCAGTCTGGTTCGCATGGCGGTGGACAAGGTGGGTGGGGATCGGATTTTTGATGCGGTACTCACAGTTGCCAATGGCTATGGCGCCCCGGTGCTGGTCGAAGGGGTGGAGCTAGAAGCCGATGTGGCGTTTGTCGCGCATCGCCACATCCATAGCCTGCAGGGCTGGCATTTTTCCAAGCCCATCAACTGCATCGAATTTAAACAGTTTCACCAAGCCCATCAGCTCCAGCATCAACCGCGAAGTGAGCCAACGGTATATAGCCGACCACGAATGGCCACGGCCCTCGCCAAATAAGCGACCCGTCGACCTCGGGTTGCGAACCTACTCGTCATCCCAGGGCATTTCCGGCAGACAGGCCAGAAAATCAGCGTAGCGCTGTTCATTGAACGGCACCTGCTGCTCTTCCATGACCATGATCTCGGCCGCCAACGCACAAGCGATAAATTCCAGGGCTTCCTGGTGGCTAAATCCGCTCATGCGCAGACGCAGCATGGTTTCCTTTGCCGCCAACGGATTGCCCTCGGCCAGTTGATTCTCCACCGCTTCAAACAGCGCTGTTTCATCCAAAAATTCTTCTTGCTCGCTCATCGCACACACCTCATCTTCATTCATCAATAAAAAAGCCCGGCACCCAGAGTCATGGTGCCGGGCTCCAACTATCGCCTTTAAACCGGCTCGCCGTTCTCGAGCTCTACCTTGTCAACCCGCTGTAAACCACGAGGTAACTTGGCGCCCCGGCGTCCTCGCTCACCGCGATACAGATCCAGATCCGAAGGCTTGAGCGTTAACTTGCGTTTGCCGGCATGCAAGGTCACAGGTTGCCCAACCGGGATCACCGCAACCTGGGTCACAAACTCCTCACGGCTGGCAACCCGGCTCCCAGGGATACCAATCAGCTTGTTACCCTTGCCCTTGGCCAGCTCCGGCAATTCGTCCAGTGGAAACAGCAACATGCGTCCCTCATTGCTGATCACCAGACACTGGCTCTGGGCCACATCGCTGATCCGCTGCGGCGCCATCACCTCACCCCCTGCCGGTACGGTCAGCAGAGCCTTGCCGCTCTTGTTCTTCGACACCAGATCACTATAGCTGCAGATAAAACCGTAGCCCGCATCGGAGCAGATGAGGAATCGTTCCTCGTCATTGCCCAGCAGTATGAAACGTGCCTGCTCACCGGGATTCAGGCTGCAACGGCCAGTGAGCGGTTCGCCCTGGGAACGTGCCGATGGCAGGGTGTGCGCCTCTAACGAGTAGGTGCGCCCCTGATTGGTAAAGAATACCGCCTGCTGATTGCTACGACCCGTCGCCGCCGCCAGGAACTGATCCCCGGCCTTGTAAGCCAGGCCTGCCACATCGACTTCGTGCCCCTTACCGGCCCGCACCCAACCCATTTCCGAGAGGACGACAGTTACCGGCTCGCTCGGTGTCAGCTCCTTCTCGGTCAGAGCCTTGGCCTCTTCGCGCTCCACCAGCGGTGAGCGTCGGTCATCCCCATACTTCTCGGCATCCGCCAGCAGCTCTTTCTTCAACAAGCTGTTCATACGGCGTTCCGAGCCCAGCAGTTGCTGCAGCTGATCCCGCTCCTTGGCCAGTTCATCCTGCTCGCCACGGATCTTCATCTCTTCGAGCCGCGCCAGTTGTCGCAACTTGGTATCGAGAATGTAATCCGCCTGCTCGTCGCTCAATTCGAAGCGAGCCATCAGCACCGCCTTGGGCTCCTCTTCGGTCCGAATGATGTGGATCACTTCGTCCAGATTCAGATAGGCGATGAGCAAACCTTCCAACAGATGCAAACGCCGCTCGACCTTATCCAGTCGATGCTGCAGCCGACGGCGCACCGTCTCGCGACGAAAGACGATCCATTCGGCCAGCAACGTCTTCAAATCTTTTACTTGCGGCAGATTATTCAGACCGAGAATGTTGAGGTTAACCCGATAGCTCTTCTCCAGATCCGTACTGGCAAACAGGTGCTGCATCAGCTGATCCATGTCTACGCGGTTGGAGCGCGGCACTATCACGATGCGGGTCGGATTCTCATGGTCGGCTTCATCTCGCAGATCGGTCACCATGGGCAACTTCTTGGCTTGCATCTGGGCAGCAATCTGTTCGAGGATTTTGGCACCAGAGGCCTGATGCGGCAGCGCCATGATGACGATCTCGCCATCTTCGATTCGGTATACAGCCCGCATGCGAATGGAGCCTTTTCCCGTTTCGTATATTTTCCGGATCTCGGAGCGCGGAGTGATGATCTCCGCCGAGGTCGGATAGTCCGGCCCCTGAACATGGGTCATCAGATCGCTCAGGGTCGCCGCCGGGTTATCGAGTAATTCGACACAGGCATGGGCTACTTCCCGCGCGTTGTGCGGTGGAATATCGGTGGCCATACCGACCGCGATGCCGGTCACCCCGTTGAGCAGAATGTGAGGCAAGCGGGCAGGCAAGAAGACCGGCTCCTTGAGGGTGCCGTCAAAGTTTGGCGCCCATTCCACGGTTCCCTGCTCCAGCTCCGCCAGCAACACCTCGGAAAACTTCGACAGTCGCGCCTCGGTATACCGCATGGCGGCGAAAGACTTGGGATCATCCGGAGCCCCCCAGTTCCCCTGTCCATCCACCAGCGGATAACGATAGGAGAAGGGTTGCGCCATCAGAACCATGGCTTCATAACAGGCCGAATCACCATGAGGATGATATTTACCCAACACATCCCCGACAGTACGGGCTGATTTCTTGTGTTTGGCCAGGGCCGACAGACCCAACTCGCTCATGGCATAGATGATGCGCCGCTGCACCGGCTTCAAGCCGTCACTGATGTGTGGCAGGGCGCGATCCATGATCACGTACATGGAATAATTGAGGTAGGCCTGTTCGGTAAAAGTGCGTAGCGGCAAGCGCTCCACCCCATCGAGGCTCAGTTCGGCATCACTCATGATCGTTCTTCAATCCGGTTGACCACCCGCACTATCGGGCAAGTGGCAATGATGACATGCAAGCCGCCTAGACTACCATTGGATGAGCAAAAACTTGAGCGCTAACGCGGGAATGCCACCGCAAGAGGCGACTCGGGACAGTAAGCAAGCCTGGCGGGTTGCAGCGAGGAGATGAACAACGCGACACCGTCCTGAATTGCAGCGACCCGCTGCCAGACCCGAGCAAGGTCGCGATTCAGAAAGCGCCCCCAAGAACCAATACAGACTCCATACAGGAGGAACCGCGGACGTCGATCTCATAAAACCCTATAAATACCGAGTCATTGTTACTCTTGACTTGCGCCCGTCATCAATTTCCTGAACTCTAGAAAACAGTCCCCACGCATCACGACAGGAAGCCGTTGCATGAGACTATGCTTCTTATCCAGCTCACGCTATCCCCGCAACACCTCGCAGCTGCGGATGACGTGCGGGGTCGTCGGCTGTCTGATACTGGCCTCGTCTGTGATAACCGCAGACGCCGCCGAGATGGCACAACAGCCTGGCTCGCTGTCCGCCTCGTCCTCAGCCACCTGCTTCCAACAACCCGCCAGTGTCTGGGCCTTCGGTGTACTGCTCTTGTTGAGTTGCTTCTTGTTTGTCTATCTCGCTCGAAAATTACGACTCGAACGCATAGCACACCTGAACCTACGCAATGAGGTCGCCGAAAATGAGCGCCATTTTCGCTTCATTGCCGAAAATAGTGCCGATGTGATCTGGACCATGGACCTGGCCAGTCGACGTTTGACTTATATCAGCCCATCCATTCAGATCCTGCGTGGTTTTACCCCGGATGAAATGATGCAGCAGACGATGGCTGATTGGATGACTCCCGACTCCGCCGTGCGCATCGAATCAGCCTTGAACGACGCCATACGTCGCTGGAATAGTGGTGACCATCAGGATACCAAGCGCATCGTCGCCATTGAGCAACCCCATAAGGATGGTCATCTGCTCCACACCGAGATCGTGACCACGCTCCATGCCAACGACCAAGGCGAGTTGGTCTCGGTACTCGGTGTCACCCGCGATATCAGCGAACGCAAGGCGACCGAAGAGATGATGCACAACCTGGCGTTCTATGATGCACTGACCCGACTACCCAATCGCCGGCTGCTCCATGACCGCTTGCAACAAGCCATCATAGCGGCGAATCGCGATCACCAGAAAATGGCCCTGCTGTTCATTGACCTCGACCACTTCAAACCCATCAATGATCAACATGGCCATCAAACCGGCGACTGGTTACTCAAGATGGTGGCACGCCGCATGCTGAACTGCGTGCGGGAGTCGGATACCGTGGCCCGGATGGGCGGCGATGAGTTTGTTGTACTGTTAGCCGGCCCGATTGATGAGAAACAGGTCTTGCCCATTGCCGAGAAAATTCATACCCGGCTGCATCAGAGCTTCGAGACCAGCGATGGAACCCAGCTTCAGATCGCCAGTTGCATCGGCATTGCGTTCTACCCCGAGCACGGCAAAACCCCTAAACAGCTGTTGAAGCATGGTGATCAGGCCATGTATCAGGCCAAGGAGAGTGGCCGCAACCAAATTCAGATCTTTACCTCTGCGCTTGAACATCCCGAACAGGAACGCCGCACCGATACCTCTCATCAACTGATACACCTGAACTGGAAAAACGACTACGCCAGCGGAGTGCCCGAACTGGATGCCGAACATCGGTACCTGTTTGAACTGGCCAATGACCTGCTCAATACGGCGCTGGAGCCGGAACACTCGCTCGATAGTTTTGAACATAGCCTAGAGTCGCTGCTGCAACACATCAGCGAACATTTTGACCATGAAGAGTCCTTGCTCGCCGCCGTCGGCTATCCGCAGTTGGCCGCCCACCGGATTGAGCATCAGCGCCTGCTGCGGCAGGCTGCAACTCTTCATGAAGCGGCGGTCCTGAATGAGCTCCCCTTTGCCAAACTACTGGAATATGTGGTGCAGGAAGTCATCCTCAACCATATGTTGAAGCATGATCGGATGTACTTCGCCTATCTCAATGACTCTGCGGGGACGACCGATCTCGCGAGCTAGCCGGGGATCAAGTATCCCCGGCAACACGCCGCGACCCAAATCAAGGAAGATCAAACAGCAACACTTCGGCATCTTCGGCCAGAGGCTCCAAGCTGATCTGCGCCTCATCCCAAACCGCCAATCCATCACCGGCAGCCAACAACTGGCCATCCACGCGCACCTGTCCGCGCACCCCTTGCAACCAGAGACGACGACCCGCCGCAATGGGCAGCACACTCCCCGTCTCTTGTGGCCTGAATGCCCAACGCCACAGGCGCATGTCTTGATACACTTTCAACGATCCGTCTGCCGCATCGGGAGATAGGATCAATTGTCGCCCCTGGGGGGCATCGAAACGTTGCTGCGCATAACGCGGCGTCACCTTGGCGGTACTCGGCATGATCCAGATCTGGTACAGGTGCAATTCCTGCTCCGGTAACGGATTGTATTCCGAATGGGTAATACCGGTCCCTGCGCTCATGATTTGGAATTCGCCTGCAGCCACGGTAGCAATATTACCCATACTGTCTTTATGCGCCACGGCGCCAGACAACACATAGGTCAGGATCTCCATCTCCTGGTGTGGATGGGTCGGGAAACCGGCGCCGGCCGCAATGCGATCATCATTAATGACCCGCAAGGCCGAAAAACCCATGTAGCGCGGATCGTAGTAATCGGCAAACGAAAAACTGTGGTAGCTGTCTAACCAACCATGATTGGCGTGGCCGCGCTCGGCGGCGGGGCGGAAATGACGCATAGTGACTCCTGAGCTAAGTAGTTTCCTTCAGCATAGCGGGATAAAATCGAATAAATAGCGCAAAAACACGGGGCAACCGTCTCAATAAATAGAATGAATAACCATTCGGTCTCCCCATGGACATTCGGTATCCTCATGATTGAATCGCTGTCGAGCCGCCGACACACCGACTTGACCCCTACCACTCTGGAGTTCTGATTTGTCACCCACCTTCACCTCGCACTGGGCCAATGAGCTCCCGGATACCTATACCGAACTGGCACCGACGCCCCTGCAGGGCACTCGCTTGTTCTACTGGAACCAACCGCTGGCGACCGAACTGGAATTACCCGCCGCACTGTTCGAACCCCCGCTGGCCGATCGGGTCTGGAGCGGTCAGCATCTCCTGGCGGGCATGCGCCCCCTGGCTCAGGTCTATAGCGGGCATCAGTTCGGAATTTGGGCCGGCCAACTGGGCGACGGTCGCGGCCTGTTATTAGGAGAGCAGCAGCTGCGCACTGGACGTCAAGTCGACTGGCACCTCAAAGGAGCCGGGCTCACTCCCTACTCTCGCATGGGTGATGGCCGGGCCGTCCTGCGCTCCTCTATCCGCGAATTTTTGGCCAGCGAGGCCCTGCATCATCTGGGCATTTCCACCAGTCGCGCCCTGGCGCTAGTCACCAGCCAGGAACCCGTCTACCGGGAGCAGGTGGAACGGGGAGCCATGCTATTACGCATCAGCGACAGCCACCTCCGCTTCGGCCACTTCGAACACTTCTATCAACGCGGACAACCTGGGCAAGTGAAGGCTCTGGCCGACTTTGCCATTCGCCATCATTGGCCAGAGCTGCTAGCCATCGATGATGCCAATGCCCGCTATCAGGCCTGGTTCGGGGATATAGTGCGGCGGACAGCCCGACTGATGGCCCAGTGGCAGAGCGTAGGCTTCGCGCACGGGGTGATGAATACCGACAACATGAGTCTATTGGGACTGACCTTCGACTATGGGCCCTATGGGTTCATGGAGGCCTTCGATCCCGGCTATATCTGCAATCATTCTGACCACCAGGGACGCTACAGTTTCGACAACCAGCCCAGCATCGGCTTGTGGAACCTCAACCGTTTGGCCCAGGCTCTCACTCCGCTGCTGGAAGCTGACAGTCTGGGCGAGCAACTGGCACAGTATGAGCCCGACTTAATGGCCGAGTACTCACGACTGATGCGGGCCAAACTCGGTCTGCAGCATGCGGAATCCCAGGATAATGAGCTGCTGCTGGGACTGCTGGATCTGATGCAAGGGCAGGGTCTGGATTTTACCCGAACCTTTCGCCTGCTCAGTGGCGTCCGCCGCGAACCTGGACTCTGTCCGCTGCATGATGAAGTCCTCGACCGCCAGGCCCTGGAACTCTGGTTGACGCGCTACCGGGCGCGGTTGGCATCGGAGTCGTGCCCTGATCAGCAACGTCAGATTGCGATGGATAGGGTCAATCCCAAATACATACTCCGCAACTATCTGGCGCAATTGGTGATTGAAGCGGCAGAGCAGGATGATGTCGCGCCCCTGGCCCGACTGCATGCCTGTTTGCAACATCCTTATGACGAACAACCCGAACTGAATGACCTGGCCGCATTGCCACCGGATTGGGGGCGCCAGTTGGAAATATCCTGCTCCAGCTGACCGAGCCTTTCAGCCAACTTCTGAGCGAACTCGATCGAGAGGGCCGCCTGGAGGTACTTGTAGAGACCAAGTCCCGACAGTGCCCTTGTCTTGATACGCCGCGAATTGCGGCGCCCTAAGGTGTGCAGCGAGTTATTGCCGAGCCCGTTGCTGCATGAAGGTCGCAAGTTTCAGATCTTCCTCCAGAATGTGGCGCGCCGCCCAACCATGTAGCGTTTCCGGCAGGACCTCTCCCAACCGCAAGGTGCCGCGCCGGTGCTGCTCCATCAGGCGTTCACCATTCAGCAGGATCTTGGTGTGCTCGGCACGATGGGCTGTCAACTCCGGGAATCCCTGTTCCCGCATCAGCTGTTCCTCGCAACGAAAATGCTCCCGGGTCAACTCCTGTAACCGGAGCAGCCGTACCCAAAGCACCTCTTCGCTCACACCCTGCTCCAGCAACTGATCCAGTTCATTCATCAGTGTGAAAAGAGACTGATGCTGATGATCGATCACCGGGTGCCCGGTCGCAAAAACCTCGCTCCACTCAACAATGCTCATGGCTAATTCCTTATGACAACCTTGTCATCAAGGGTAGCGTCTGGACCCGAACGTTACATAATTTTCTAGCGACAGTTTCGAAGGGATCACCTTTCTAACGACAAGGCTTCGACATGACCACTGCCTGGATCCATGTTCTAATAACAACAGGATTCACCGACAACGAGATGATTATGGAACAAACGCCACTGTTGAGCGTCGACGAACTGCTGGATCACGCCTATGAGATATTTTTGGAGCTGGCCGCCGATAACCTGAGCGCGGAACAGATTGAATGTTTTAACGCCGAGTTTGAAGAGCGCGGAGCCCTGGGTGACAGCACCCCGGAAGAAGATTGGCAGGACTATATCGATTTCGAGATTGATCCGGAACGCCATGTCGAAATCTGCATCGGCCTGCTCAACGAAGAAGAAGAGTTTGACCGCCTGTTTGCCCGCATGCTGCTGTCTCGCCACCCTGATGAACGTCAATGCCAGGTGCAGTGGCAAGAGCGCTAACCCTCGCCACAACATAAGGGGCGGGCGAAGAAGCTGTGACCACGAAGGGAGTCGATGCCTGAACTCGGTGCCATCCCCCCGGCCGATGAGTCAACAAAAGAACCCCGCCGCACAGACTCCGGCAGGCTACCCAGACAGGGGGTTGCCGGAGTATGCTGCGCACCTGATCTATTTTTTGTTCCGCAAGGTCCGACCCTATGTATCGCGTGGTCTTTGTTGAAGATGATCCTGAACTGGGTCAGCTGATTGCCGATTTTCTCTCCCGTCATGATATATCGGTACATATTGAGCCCCGTGGCGATACCGCCCTGCGTTGCATCGAAGCCCAGAAACCTGATTTGGTACTGCTGGATATCATGCTACCCGGTGTGGATGGCTTGACCCTGTGTCGGGATCTGCGACCCAGCTTTGCCGGCCCCATCGTCATGCTGACCGCACTGGATAGCGACATGAACCAGATCCTCGGGCTGGAGCTGGGCGCCAACGATTACATTCTGAAAACCACGCCACCATCGGTACTGCTGGCCCGCTTGCGCGTGCAACTGCGGCAGAGTGCCGCAGCCCTCCGCATCACCCCGGCAACCGGATTGATCAGCCAGCGACAACTGAGTTTTGGCGAATTACGCATCGATCCCCAGAGCCGGGATGTCCGTCTGGCCAACCACGCCATCTCGTTGTCGACCGCCGATTTTGATCTGCTGTGGGAGTTGGCCTGCCATGCCGGTCAGGTCGTCAGTCGTGAGCATCTATTCAAACTGCTGCGCGGTGTCGAGTATGATGGACAGGATCGCAGCATGGATGTGGCAATCTCCCGTCTGCGCCGCAAACTGGGTGACGACCCCAGCGATCCTCACCGCATCAAGACGGTACGTCATCGCGGTTATCTCTTGGCCCCAAATGCCTGGGACCCTCCACGTTCCGCTCACTGAGTCACTGACACCATGCGCAAACTGTTCATCCAGTTTTACCTGCTGTTGATGTGTTGTTTCCTGGTCATGGCCCTGCTCATCGGCGGCATCTATCGGCTGACGGCCGAACGCGCCATGGATAAGTCACTGGATGACTTGATGCAGGGCTCTTTGTCCTTTCTACGCAACGAATTACGCCATATACCGCCCGAACAGTGGGCCAGTAAACTGGAGCAGACCGATACGCCACTCTCCTTCGACATCGCCATCCAGTCGCTGTCAGAGGCCGAAGCCGGAGTCGAACCCTCGGCCCATCAGGCCCTGCTCGAAGGCGACATCATCATGCTGGAAGAACAGGACAGGTTCCTGCAACGCCTACCCAAGAGCGACTATGTGATGGTCGTCGGCCCCATTCCCTACCTCTCCTTCTTGCGGGAGCTGCGCTTATTCGATTATTTGCTGATCGCCATTCTTGGCTTGTCCCTGGCGATCCCGGTGTTTCTCTGGATGCGTCCCCATTGGCGGGATCTGCTGCGCCTGGAATCGGCAGCCCATCAGTTTGGTGAGGGTAACCTGACCGTGCGCAGCCAACTGCCTGCCGATTCCGGACTCCGCCGACTGGGAGCCGCATTCGATCATATGGCGGGCAAGCTACAAACCCTGATCGCCAGTCGCAAACAACTGACCGATGGCATAGCCCACGAGCTACGCACCCCCTTAGTTCGATTGCGATATCGACTGGAGTTGCTGGAGTCCCTTCCCGACCCGATCCGTCAAGGCATTGAGCGCGATCTATCGAGCCTGGATGGCATGATTGACGAAATGTTGGTCTATGCCCGCCTGGATCGCCCGGAGCCGAAACTACAATTGGCAACGCTGGAGGTTCACGACTGGCTGCTCCAGCGTCAGCAGGAGTGGCAACTATTGAGCGACAGTCTGGATATCACAGTGGAACTACCCGCCACATCCTTGCGCTGGCACGGTGATCCACTGTTGCTGACACGAGCCGTCGATAACCTGATAGGCAATGCGTTGCGCTATGCCACACACCACATACGGATCCGCGTCGAACCGGATGAACAGCAAGCACGTCTATGCGTGGAAGACGATGGTCCCGGCATAGATCCAGCCCTGTATGACCAGGTCTTTGAACCCTTCATTCGCCTCGACCCTAGTCGGGATCGCCACACGGGGGGCTGTGGATTGGGCCTGGCCATTGTCGACGCTGTGATGCGAGCCCATGGCGGTCGCGCCGAGCTGGACCACAGTCGCATGGGCGGAGCCCTTTTTACCCTCGTTTGGCCACAGAGTGGACCGCCCCCTCTCCAGGGTCGTACCCAGGGTTAGTACATTTGGTTACAACTGGACACCGATGACCCACTGACCCGGCAAGCGGTGCGGCATAGAGTCTATTCCAAGGCAGCACACCTGTTCATCTGCCTCATGAACCCTGTTTTACCTTGGAGATATGTTATGAATAAACTGACTACCCTGGCCCTCGCCACCCTGTTTGGTCTCAGCTCTGCCGCCAGCATGGCAGCGACTACCGCGCAATCTGCAACCACCCAAGCCGCTCCCGTCAAGGTTGTTCCGGCCGCTACCAGCGCAAACAAAACAGCCGTGAACACCCAGCATGTGAAGGCCAAGCCTGCCGCCAAAACCGCCAGCAAAAAGCCTCATAAGAAGCACGCCAAGACCAAGCCAGTTGTCCAGAAGACTCAAGCCGCCAAGAAAGTCATCAAGCACAAGAAGCACGCCAAGGCCAAGCCAGTCGTCCAGAAGACTCAGGCTGCCAAGAAAGTGATCAAGCACAAGAAGCACGCCAAGGCCAAGCCAGTCGTCCAGAAGACTCAAGCCGCCAAGAAAGTCATCAAGCACAAGAAGCACGCCAAGGCCAAGCCAGTCGTCCAGAAGACTCAAGCCGCCAAGAAAGTCATCAAGCACAAGAAGCACGCCAAGGCCAAGCCAGTTGTCCAGAAGACCCAGGCTGCCAAGAAAGTCATCAAGCACAAGAAGCACGTGAAGCACGTCAAGGCCAAGCCGGTCCTCAAGACCAAGGCAGCCTAAGTTAAGTCGCAATACAGCAACCTTGTGGCCTGAGTCTCTGACTCCGCCACAAGGTTTTACTGTTTAGGCGCGGCGGCCTTGGGTCGATTGACATCGAGTGAATGGAAACTAAGTGTGAATAATCGATTCTTAATCCTGCTGTCTCTGGTGTTGACAACCCTATTGCCACTTCCTACATGGGCCGCAGCACCGCAAGATCGCGAGAAAGAAACCCTGCTGTTTGGCCATGATGATCGCCAACCCATCGCCAACGATGCTTCGCCCTGGAGTGCCGTCGCCCAGATTGAAACCGCAGAGCAAAACCTTTGTAGCGGTATCCTGATAGCCCCGCAGTGGGTAGTAAGTGCCGGCCACTGCTTCATCTCAGCGAACCGCCGACAACAGGCTGCTCTGACGGTCCGGTTGGCCGGACAATCACGCAAGGTCCAGCACCCGGATCGGCTGCTTCTGCCACAGGAATTAGCCGCTGGGCTCACGGCCGATGGCGATAGCTTTATCATTACCCCCACAGCTAGTCGCTATGATATTGCCCTGCTGCATCTCCCCACCCCGGTGCAAAACATCACACCGATCCCCCTATGGCCCGGTGATCAACACAGCCTGCAAGTGGCACTCCGTCAGCAGGAAAATCAGGTCAGTCAGGGCGGCTATCCGCAGGACAGCCTGGATACCCTGCTGGTACATTTCCGGTGCCAGATCCGCAAACTCAATGCCGAGGGAATACTGGAGCATCGTTGCGATACCCTGCCCGGTGATAGTGGCTCACCTTTACTCTTGCCGACCCGACAGGGCTGGCGCGTCATCGGCATCCAGAGCTCGGCACCGGATGCCCGCGACCGTTGGAGAGCTGACAATCTAGCCCTGGCGATTCCGACCGTGTATTCCCTGCTGAACCGCTGGATGCACTGAATAAATACCCTGAACGTGACGTCGCAACTGGCTCCATTCCATAAACTCTTGCCATACTGAACGCGAGAAAATAATCGGAAGGAACCTACCCATGCCCGCCATCATCGAATGGAGCGATCAACTGACCATCAAACATGAGGTCATCGATCAGCAACACCAGGTCATGATCCAGATGATCAATCATCTGCATGACTGCATCACTAAACCGGAGCTTAAATCAGAGTTTTCCAGGCAACTGGAGCAACTGTGTAACTACACCATGAGCCATTTCGCCACCGAAGAACAGTTGATGCAGCAGCTTGACTATCCTCATCTGGCGCGGCATCAAGCCCAACATGCCCTGCTCACCCAGCAGGCATTTGAATTGAATGAACGCTTTCTCGGCGGGGATCTGCCACTCGATACCACCATCTCCGAAGCGCTGCGCGAATGGCTGCTGAATCATATTCAGGGGGAAGATCGGGAACTGGGGCTGTATTTACTGCAACGGAAAGACGCCCAGTAAACTGAGACTTGGTTTTCTTCCACCGACGACAAGGCCCGCATGATGCGGGCCTTGATGATCAGAGAAATGGTTATTCGGCGGCAGGTTGAGCCATCAACTTGAAGTTTTTCTGCATGCCGGCACGCAGCTCTTCCTGACTCAGTTGACCGTCACCATTGGTGTCCAACGTTTTGAAATCCGGGGTAGCCGCATTCATCTGTGCCTGACGCTCTTGCCGTTCTTTCAGCAATTGTTGATATTCGGCTTCGCTCAGGGTGCCATTCTTGTCGGCGTCGGCCTGGGTAAACATGGGGTTGTGTCTAGCGCCGCCGCACATTCCGTCACGGCCACCATGGCGTCCTCCCGGGTGAGCCTTACCGGCACGACCGGCTCGCAGCTCTTCCTGGCTCAGCAGCCCATCGCCATCTTTATCCAGGGTCGCAAAATCCGGACGTGCCGCTCTGTGCTTGGCAATTTCAGCGTCACGCAATGCCTGTAACTCGGCGAATTCACTACTGTTCAGCTTGCCATCACCATCCTTATCCGCCTGGGCAAACAGCGACTTGGGATGCGGAGTGCCCGGGGTTGCAGTCGCTGTACTGTCTGCAGCCTGAGCCCAGGTTGCCAGCGTCAGCAGGGAAGAGAGGATCAAGGTTTTAGTCATCAGTTTGTTCATGTTACGCAACTCCTCAAGTGGGTACGGGAGAAGCATAATCAGAGGGTGTCGCATAACTTTGTCGACAACACCTTCTATTGTGACAAAGAGTGACAAGCCCATCAGCGCATCAGATGCAGATAGCGCAACAGGACATCAGCAAGACGAGAGTAATCATCATCAAAATGATGCCCTCCGGGCAAACCGATACCGGTGACATTTTCCTGCTGGAGCTGCGGACAGAGCTGATCCCCTTCGGTATCCTCCCGGCCGTAGAGGCACAGCAGCGGAATATCCCGAACCCGACTCACTTCCGGCATTGTCAGGTAGCTGCCCTGATGGCTACTGCTGACGATTTCGCTGACATGCACCTCGAAATCGGAAGAGGTTGAAGGCGACAGCATGGCCGCGCCCGACAGTTGCTGACGGTAGCGGGCCGGTAGACGATTGATGACAAAGGGCACAATCTCGGCGCCGAACGAATAGCCAATCAAAACCCACTGCCGCCGATGCCAGCGCGGAAGATAGACATCCAGTATCCGCTGCACATCGGCCGTGACCTGCTCCGGGCTCTTCTTATGCCAGTAATAGGAGAGCGAGCTCCAACCAATTACCGGAACCCCCTGGCTCTGGAACGAAGCACCTACGGACTTGTCCAGCTTGACCCAGCCCCCATCGCCGCTCATGAAAATAACCAGCGGTGCGCCGTTATCTTTAGTCGCCAACGGCGTCAACCCGAGCTGATCCTCCATGGAGGTTGCCCACAAGGGGAACGCCAGCCAACAACAGCATAGTCCGATCAGGAATCGCATCTTGCTTCCCCCCTATTTGTGCAGCACACCCAATGGGCCACGACTGATGAGACTGACCAGATTAGTGAGTATCCGGGGCAGTGCCATCCCCCCCGGGCAGAGCAGGTAACGCGGCTGCCATTCGGGGTTGAACTTTTCTTTATAGCGCCGCAACCCCTGAAAGTTATAGAAGCGGTTGCCACGAACGTATAACACCTTCCCCAACTTGCCCCAAAACGAAGCCAGCGGGTGGTTGGCAAATCCGGACATGGGAGCCATGCCCAGATTGAATTGCTGGTACCCTTGCGCCTGCCCCCAGGCCAATAGTTCCGTGAACAGAAAATCCATGACCCCACCCGACGTCAGTCCGGGATGGTAACGCATCAGATCCACCGACAATTCGTACAGGCTCTGACTGGTCCACAGATTGGCGAACCCGACCAGGGTCTGTTCATGGCGCACCAGGGCAACAGGACCGCAGCACAGATAATCAGCGTCGAAACTCCCCACCGAGAATCCCTTCTCTCGCCCCTCTTTGCCTTCCATCCAGGCATCAGAGATGGCGCTGAGTTGGGGTAGCCAGGAAGCAACGGCTTCTGCGGGGATCACTTCGAAAGACAAACCATCACGCAACGCCTTGGCATGGCTCTGCCGCAGACTACGCCACTTACTGCTACTCAAGGTGAATTGGCGCAGATCAACAATGGCCTCTTCCCCAAGTTTGAACGGCGTGAGACCGAGCTCGAGGTAATCCGGCAGATAGTGCGGTCGGACCTGATAAAAGACCGGGCTGCCATCGTGGTAATCGCACAACTCGCGGAACTGCCATAACAGCTCGGCAAAGCGGCTCGCCTTGCCAATGGGATCACCCATCACCACCCAACTACTGCCCTCAATGGCATACATCAAAAATGCTTCGCCGGAGGGATGAAACAACAGCGACTTATCCCGCAACTGAGCCAGGTGGCCATGGGTACTGGAGGCCTGCGCCACAAGAGCCTGCGCCTTCCCGAGTTCCTCGTCAGATGGCTGACCTGGGTTTATCCGCATCGGCCGGAGCAGATAGGCAAAACCCGCGGCCGCAACCACACCGACTACCCCCCCCAGAGCCCGCAAACCACGAGAGGCCATAGCCTCCGGCGAAAATAGCCACCAGAGGTCATGGCTGTAATCCACATGGCGATACGAAAACAGCAACAGCCAACACGCACCGAGTAATACGGCCCCGAACGCCAACAGCCAGCCCAGGGTGAAGGGCGCATGGATCAAGGACCCCCGCCGATAGAACAGCGACTGGCAGGGCCACATGGCAATAAACAGGGTTCCCAGCAGCGTGGCCTCTTCCCAGTCCAGCCCCTTAAGCAGGGAGAACAAGATACCTGCCACCAGCAACACCTGAGTAATACGAAAGGCGGCATCGTAGCGGCGATAGAGGCTACGGGCCAACAGCAGCAACAAGACCCCGCTGATGCTGCCCATCAGGTGGGACATCTCCAGCAGAGGCAGAGGGAGGATCTGCAACAGCCAGGTCAGACGACTATCGATGCCGGGGGTAGCCCCGGAGAACAGTAGCAGTGTTCCGGCAGCAAAGGCTCCCAGACTGATCAGCGCCGGTAGGAACTCGCGGGCACTATTCAAAAATGCCTGCACCTGGCCCAGATGTTGTCGGTGCCGTAGCACCTCCAGGCTCGCAAACAGCATCAGCGCCGTAAAAAACGGCAGCACATAGTAGAGCAAGCGGTAAAAAATCAGGGCACCGAGCACCTGAGCGGCTGGCAGTAGCGGCGCCAACAGCAAGGTTACAACCGATTCAAACACACCGATCCCGCCAGGCACATGCGCCAGAACCCCCAGTAGGTTTGCCACCACAAAGATACTGAGCACATGCCAGTAACTCAGCCCATCTGCGGCAGGCAGCAGCACATAACAGACGGCGGCGGCCGCCATCCAGTCGCCGATAGCGACCAGTATCTGAGCGGCACTGTCCTGCCAGCGAGGCAGCGGTAAGACATAGTTGCGAAACCGCAACGGCTCGGACCGCACCAGGGGGAGAACCAGGTAAGCCAGCGCCAGTCCCACAGCTAACAGACCCAGGCTATGTAATAACGGATACAACCAGCTGGGTAACTGAATAGTCGCCGGCAGGCTAGCCATGCCCAGACTCAGCGACAGACCGCCGACCAGAAATAAGCCGAGGAAAAATGTGACTGAGCAGAAGAACACCACGCGAGCGATCTGGCCGGTGCTCAGTCCGAGGGCTGAGTAGAAGCGATAACGAACCGAGGTTCCGGTCAGCAAGGCAAAGCCGAGAGTATTGGAGAAGGTATATGCAATGAAGGAGGTCAGCGCAATCTTGGGGTATGGAACCTGCCCTCCCACCTGGCGCACGGCGAGCGTGTCATACAGGGTCAATAACAGATAGCTCATCACGGTGAAAAACAGAGCCAGAACGATACGGTTCCACGGTAAGTTTCGGATCTCGGCACTGACATCACGCCAGTGGTACTCGTCACCGATGTGATAGAGCAGACTTAACGCCAGCACAAATATCAACAGACTCGCGGCTGTTCCCAGCCAAAAACGCCAAGGCCTTATCACTCCTGAACTCCTGCCATGACAGCACCAGACATTAAACAATAAATACGATGGCCTCCGGCGATGCAGAGTCCATCAGGACCCTGCGTTGCCGTGGCGATTAGGGACGGATTTCGATCGGCGTGCCCGGCTCGACCAACTCCCACAATTCCGCCATATCCTGATTTAACAAGGCGATGCAGCCATTGGTCCAGTTGGAATTCTGAACCGCAGTTTGCTCCTCGGTGGCATAGTTCGGCTGACCATGAATCATCACCATGTTGCCGGGCTCAACCCCCAGCTCCTTGGCTCGTTTCAGATCCGCCAGGTTCGGATAGGAGATATGGATCGCTTTATAGAAGCCAGATTCATCCTTCTTATAATCCAGCAAGTAGCGCCCCTCGGGAGTTCGCTTGTCACCACGACGGATCTTGGGCCCCTTGGGGTTGGAACCCAGAGCAATCCAGTAGCGCTTGATGGGTTTACCATCTTTCATCAAGATCAGACTGTATTGTGACTTCTTGACCACCACCAGATCAGCCTTCATCCCCTCCTTGGACAGAGAGGCCAACACATCGCCGGAGGAGAGCAACAGCCCCAACAGCAGCGACATAGCACACAACACTTTCATTCGTTCCCTCGGATACTCACAGATAGCTGGCCACGGTTTCCGCGGGCCGTACCGCCACGATGTCACTCGTCGACTATTTCGGCTGTCATCTTATGGATTTCCCCGCGCCATACAACAACTGCATCAGCAATCTGCAGCTATTTTTTGCGATTCTCTTCGCTCACTACTGGTTCATGCTGCCGCGCCAGCTGATAAGCCTCTTCGGCGTGTAAACAGAGCAATCCGACCAGCTCGGAATCCAGCTTGCCGGACGCCACGAGTCGCATCATCACCTCGATGGCGTCGGCCAATGACATGGGTTGACGATAGGGTCGATTCTGGACCAAAGCCTGGAACACATCGGCGACCGCGATCAGCCGGGCAGTACGGGGGACTTGCTCGGCGGCCAGACCTCGCGGATAGCCCTGACCATCCAGCGTTTCGTGATGCATGCTTGCAATACGGGCGATCTCTTCAAAGCCACTGATCCGTTTGAGCAGCTGCCAAGTATCAAAACAGTGCCGATGCATCAACAGTCGTTCCTGGGCATCAAAGGGACCCGGCTTTTCCAGAATCGCATCCTCGACCCTGAGCTTGCCCAGATCGTGCAACAGGGCGGCCAGGATCACGGACTCCCGTTCCTGGGGTTCCAGAGGCAACGACTCGGCCAGCAGAGCGGCAACAGCCTTGACCCCCAGCGAGTGGTGATAGGTAAACGAACTCTTGCTATCCACAATATTGGCGAACATCAGGGCCAGCTCCAGCAAGGTCTCGTAATCCACCACCATGGACGTCCCAGCGTGGGACCAACTGGCAAAATAATCCTCCAAAGCATCCAACTCCTGATGCATCCAGAAGGCCTCATTACCGGAAACTTGCATGAACAAGAGACATAAAGAGGCCTCGAATTCGGCATCGGCATGCTCGGCGATCAACTCGCCCCAGTGACTGGCGCTGACAACACCGCCGTGATCCCTCAGGTGTTGGGCCCGAAGCGCATCGACCCGATCCACCAGATAGATAAGGTTGGCATGTCGCATGACAGCCTCAGGCAAATTCATAACCTGCAATTGCTGCCAGTGCACATGATGATAACGCACCTCTTCGGCATAACCATTCAGCAGGCGAGTCGCCGCCAGCAACTCAGCTCCGCGAGTGGCGTGCTCAAGGCTGTGCACCCAATCCCACTCTTCGACCAGATGTTGATGCACATGGCTACTGGACACACCACAATCGTGCAAGAGCCCCAGGATCAATACATGTTCGATCTCCTCCTGGGGCCATCCCGCATGACGCGCGCACTCGGCAGCCATGAAAGCCACCCGCTTGCCGTGACAAATATCTTCAATACCAACAAAGTCCAACGCTGAGCTCAGCGCCAGAATCATCTCTTGCAGACACAAGCGGTAACTGGTCATAAATCCCCCTCCCCTGGCATCACAGGCCCGGATTTGGGCGCGCGACACAAAAATGTGGCGACCGAAACAAGGCTTCCCAGGCTGAAATGGTAGAGCCTAAGGCTCGATTCTTGCTTGAAGAACCGGAGCACGACTCCGTCACAGCACCAAAATTTGACTGATTACCGCAGTATAGTTGTCAGATCCAGAATCGGACCATGAGCCACGACGGGTTACGAGTGAATACCTAAAAATGAGGTCTGGCTGATAACCGCCAACCTGGAGAGAACAGATGCTGCAGACATTTTATTGGAATAACGGGGACGCCATTTCACACCAGCCCGGCAAGGCTGTCTGCGTCGGTCGTAACTATGTGGCCCATGCCGCCGAATTGGGTAACGAGGTTCCCGAGGAGCCGCTGCTGTTTATCAAACCCTGCACGGCCCTGACAGAGCTCGCTCCCGGATTCACCATTCCGGAGGGTCGCGGTGAAGTTCACCATGAAACGGAACTGGCGTTGCTCATCGGTTATCCCTTGACCCAAGCATCCGCGGCGCAAGCTGCCGCCGCCATCATAGGGATCGGCCTAGCGCTGGATTTGACCCTGCGCGATCAACAAAATCAACTCAAGGCGCTGCGCCAGCCGTGGGAAAAAGCCAAAGCCTTCGATGGCAGTTGTCCGGTATCCTGCTTTTTGCCTATCGCTGAATGCCCTCCTTGGGACGACATTCCCTTTTCCCTCTTGATCAATGGCGAGATCCGGCAATCCGGCACGAGCGGTTTGATGATCTGGTCCATGCTGGAGCTGACCGCCACCATCAGCCACCACTTCACCCTATGTCCCGGCGATCTGATCCTGACGGGGACGCCGGCCGGGGTTGGCCCGTTGCAACCCGGGGATCAGTTACAGCTGCAACTGGCACAACGACTCCACATCCGCAGCGAAGTGTTCCACGCTCATCACGGAAAGCGGCCTGAAACGCCATAAATTTCGTCTGGTGCCGACTATGCTCACTACAGGCTTCCCACAGATAATCAGGTGGTGAAACATGACGAGCATCCGTTTGGGACAAATTGTTGTGCTCCTCTCAGCCCTACTCTCCCAACCTCTGTATGCCATAGACGGCATCACGATCGGTTTGGGAAACGGGACGGGAGGTCTCAATTCCGCAAGGCTGGCCTTGGTGCAGACGCTGGACCCTCTGGGGTTCAACCAGTTTTTTTCCAATGTAGGGCTGCAACTGGAGTACAGCGTCAATCGCTGGGAAGAGCACCATAACTCCCACAACGCCTTCGGGCTGCTCCCCTCTATTCGCTGGAACTGGTACCCGCAGGAGCGCTGGCACCTGTTTGTGGATCTGGGCGTCGGCGCCAGTTATCACCAGGACACCCAGGTTGCCGATCACCAGCTAGGAACCCATTACCTCTTTGAGGATCGCCTCGGATTGGGCCTGCGGCATGAAAGCTGGGAACTGGCGCTTCGCGGTTACCATTACTCAAACGGCGGATTACGCCAACCGAACGATGGCCTCAATCTGCTCAACCTGGAGGTGAGCTGGCTGTTTCCCTGAGTCAGCCGATAGCTGCCCATCCCCGTGTGCTTATGTCACAATCCTGGCTTACCCGTTGCTCAGGAAACCCAAGGGATGCAAAACAGGAAGATCGATATATCAGCCGAAGTGGTTGCCGAGTCGCTACGTCTGGCCCGAGCCAATCAGGTTCCGGGTCAAACAAAAGAACAAACCCAGCTCATTGCCCAAGGCATTCAAAAGGGGATTACCGAGTACAAACGGGCGCAGAAAGCACGGCAACGACTGGCCGATAAGGCGAAGAAGCAGCTACGCCGTCAAAGCAATACCACAGAAACTGCCCTTGTCGACTCGGAGGTCGAACGGGAGACAAGCCCGAGCAAGAGCTCAATATTTCGGCCCCAGCTCTCCTGGCTACCCTGGTTGCTATTGCTCCTGACCTGGAGTGGCATAGCTGTGGTGAGCCTGCGCTAGCCCACCTCGTGAACCACGCCACCTGTCAGATTCAACAGAAGCCGTCTTCTGGGGGTTCCCCTAAACCTTGAAGTGTGCAGACCGCCAACGCGAGATGGTGGGTTTGTCACATCGGCCAAGCCACGTTGTCTTCGCCCGAACCACGGGCAATGCCCCGTTCGCTCACGCGACCGGGGCATCTGTTTATCGGTTATGCGCCGACATTAGGTAGAAACTGTCTTAAACCAGAAAGGTCTCGGCCTCGGCCCGGGCCTGAGCCAGTCCCTGTTCCCGCGCCGCATCACCCATCCCCAGACCCTGAGCGTAAGCAATATGGATATCACTCAGCCCCAGGAAATTCAGTACGGTGCGGATATGTGCCAGCGCCAGATCCGTGGCCGCATCGCGATGGACGCCACCCGTGGTCAAGACCAGCAGTACCGGCTTGTTAGTCAATAGGCCGACCGGACCCTGTTCCGTGTATTTGAAGGTAATACCGGCACGACAGATGTAATCAAACCAACTCTTAAGCTGAGTCGGCACACCGAAGTTATACATGGGGACCCCGATGATCAGACGATCGGCCTGTTCAATCTCGGCGATCAACTGTTCGGAAAGCGCTACGGCAGCTTGTTGACGCCCATTGCGCCCTTCGGCATTGGCAAAACCACCCAGGATTTCACCATCCAACTGGGCCAGAGGCTCGGCACCCAGATCACGAACCACGACCTGTTGGGCCGGATCTTGCTTGTTACCCTGAGCCAGCAGCTCATCGATCAGCAGTCCTGAGCTGGAGTAGTCACCCAGAATGCTGGATTTGATTGCTAATACATGTGCCATGTTCACCTCGAATGGATGGTTATCCGGAATGTTGCTTCGTGGAGCCACTTTACGCAGCCACAAATCGAATATAAAGCGCAATAAAACGCTAGTTTCATTCTAAAAAATAGAACGGTTATTCCGCCTTCCTGTTCCGGGGTTAAACATGACAATCACCGACAAGTGCTGAAATAAAACCCACAATCGGGAGACA
Organism: Aeromonadaceae bacterium; assembly: GCA_963677375.2. Taxonomy (GTDB): domain Bacteria; phylum Pseudomonadota; class Gammaproteobacteria; order Enterobacterales; family Aeromonadaceae; genus Pseudaeromonas. The sequence continues at coordinate 67,344 of CAXXIF010000015.1, read as the reverse complement.
AGTGACCACATGCAACAGGCACAGGATCGAAGTCGCGGAGCCCTGCTGGGGTTAGCCATTGGTGATGCTATTGGCACAACACTGGAATTCAGACCGCCGGGCTCCTTTCGCCCGCTCACGGACATGGTCGGTGGTGGCCATTTTTGCCTGAAAAAAGGCTACTGGACCGATGACACCTCGATGGCCTTATGTCTGGGACACAGCCTGGTGCAGTGCCAGTGCTTCGATGCCACCGACCAGATGCAACGTTACTGCGACTGGCTGGACCATGGCTACATGAGCAGTATCGGCACCTGCTTCGATATCGGCGTGACGGTTTCCTCGGCTCTGCGCCGCTTTCAGAAAACCGGCAACCCCTATGCGGGCGCCAAATCACGCTGGAGCTCGGGCAATGGCTCCATCATGCGACTGGCGCCGATCGCCATCGCCTGCAGTCATCACATGCCCGTGGCACAACAGCTAGCCATCGCCAGTTCGCGCACCACCCACGCCTCCCCGCTGTGTCTGGATAGCTGCGGGTTTTTGGCCACCCTGTTGGTCCGGCTGCTCCGGGGGGATGATAAATCCTGCCTGTTGCACAGTGACTACCCCGCCACCAGTCCGGAAATCCGTCACTTGCAGGAGGGGCATTGGCAGACCAAGACCTACAACGAGATCAAGGGCAGCGGCTACGTCATCGACAGTCTGGAGGCCGCACTCTGGTGCTTTTATCACACCGACAACTACGCCGATTGCGTCTTGGCCGCCGCCAACCTGGGCAACGATGCCGACACCACGGCGGCCGTGGCCGGGCAGCTCGCCGGTGCCTGTTATGGCTATTCGACGATCCGTCAGAGCTGGCGTGATGCCCTGCACCAAGAGGCGGAGATCCGCCAGTTGGCCGATGCCCTGTTTGCCCTGGATCAGCAGCAACACCTGAGCCAGAACACCGCCTTGCCAGAACTGACCTCATGACGCAGAACGAGCCAAACCTCTCTCCGGCTGACACTACGCCAACGGCGCTGGCCGGGATCTGTCTGCCCATTAACCGCTGTAATCTGCCGGCAGCAGTACTGGCGAGTCTGACGTTTCAGCGCCATCCAGTCCCGTTAGAACTGGATGGCGTTCTGCCGCACTACCAGGATCTGTTCACCCAGTTGGCCGTTCGGCCCGACAGCCAGAGCCGACGCGACTATTTTGCCGATTACATGGCCGTCCATTTCCGACTCCCCGGACACCCTCTTACCCCCTGGCCGGAGGCTGAACCGGTCCCCCGACCCCAGGCGAACTATCGTCGCCTGCTGCTGGGCTGGCTCTTCGATTCGGATTCCGATGCCGGAGCCGCCTGGCGACTCTGGGCCGAATCGCGCTTCGGTCTCTGTACCCGCTATCACAAGGAGCCGATCCACAACCAGGAAGAGGGTCCCTATTACCGCTTCATGCAGGCCTGCGTACGAGCGACCTACAACACCAATGACTTGGCCGGACAATTCGATCTGCTCTACAGCTTCTGCCAGTTCGAGCTGAGATGCCGCTATCCCGGAGGCCAGCATCTGGAGCTCTATCGAGGGGGAATGGAGTCCCCGGAACCTGGGCCCGAGGGTGAGCCCGTGCTGTTATTTAACAATCTGAGTTCGTTCACCCGGGAAATTGATGAAGCCTATCGCTTTGGCCCCCGCGTCCATGCCGTCCAGGTACCGCTGAGCAAGATCGTCTGTTACGAATCCCTACTTCCTAACATGCTGGATGGTGAAAACGAATTTATGGTCTTGGGCGGCTACTATCAGGTCTCTCGGGTACGTTGAAAGCCCAGACAGGCATAGGGATTCAGCGAGAGACAAGGAGAGCTGTTTATCGCAGGCCGCGGCTCAGTGATCGGCAAACGTCCGGCAATCCACCCAACGCACCGGGCTGGTCTGCAACGCCTGGAACAGGCCGGGGAGAACCACGGCCGCCTTCGGGCCGCTATCATGCCAGCGGATGATCCCCTTACGCCAGAGCAGCATCAAGGTCGTCACCCGATCCGCGACTTGGCGGGCGCTCAGATCGGCTTCCATATCCTGGCTATCAATATTCCACAGCACTATCCGTTCGAAGATCTGTCCATCCATCTCACTGGCACTCTGGCCCGATGGCGGACGGAACCAGGGTAACTGGGTCACCACAGGAATGGCGTTGAGCAGACGCCGCGACTGCCGCACCCCATCTCGCCAGTTTTCCAGATCCGAAGGCGAGGTGCTCGGCATGCCGTTCGAGGCCACACAATTCTCGCCATACTCCTCGGCCAGCGCCTCGGGCGAAGACTGCAACCGTTGTGCTAAGGGCTCCCCCGACAAGAAAAACACCCCATTTTGTCCGGCGTTGGCCAAGGCCCGTGCCGTGCGCCAGGTTGTTCCCCGCGCCAGCGTTGGCCCACCCTCGAAGCTCAACAAAAACTCGCCATCCATCAACTCGAAGCCGGTCAGTTCGTTGCTGGTCAAGGTATTCATCTCGCTACTGAAGAGCGGCAGTTGTGCCGCTTGGGTCAGCTGTTCCTGCAAATAGCGGGCATGAAAGTGACGGGATTCGGCTTGCCAACCCTGCAGCCGGGCCGGGAGCGTCGGTGGACGCATCACCAGTTGCCGGAACTCCTCCACATTCCGGACTTGTGGACAATTGCGGCATTCACGGCTTGCCGCCTGAAAAGCCGCCAATAGCCGCAACCAGCTCTGCGCACGGTAATGGTCAATGGCCAACATATCGACTCGGGGCAAACCGAGCCGTTGAGGCCACTCATCCGGCGGCACCAGTTCACTGGCCATCAATTCACCGGCAAAATTGCGGATTTCCAGCCGTGACGCGGCATTGAATCCTGGATGACTCGCCAGCGACTCAGGCCACAGGGTACGATCCAACGTCGCAACCGGTTCGGCATAGGCCACGGACAGCGAGACGCCCAACAACAACAGCAACACGATCCGAACCATGATGATAATTTCCTTTCCGCGATTTTCAGCGCCCGCTGATCCGCAGCAACGAGAGCGGACTTACCACCAAAACGGTATCAAACATCAAACCGTATCCAACATAAAACTGTATCGAACAATAGTACAGACAGCCCGCCCACGGCGCCATCGAGCTGCGGTGAGGGATCGGGAGTTCGAGGGCACGAGAACCTATACTTAAAGGAGAGGGTTTTACCACAGGAGGGCACCATGAGTGACAACTGGCTCATGCCCAAGGGCAGCGATCTGGCAGGAGCCGTGCGCTGGCTGAGTGACCACCAGCAACACAACCGCCAGGCCATTGAGGAAGCGGCGTTACGCTTTGACCTGTCGCCGCTGGACGAGGAATTTTTGCTACATCATTGCCGCGATGAGGCCGCGCCCATCACCACGACACTCCCCCCGCAATAATCACCTCACGAAGCAGCCATGGAGCTTAGCTGCGCTAACTGGTCAGGATAAGTAATCTGTTGGCGATCCAGAAAAGTGACTGCACCGGCGACATCGGTAAAGTAATGCCGCGCCACCGGGCTCTGACTCTCCCACCCCAGCTCGATAAACGCCTTCTTGAGCCCGACACCGGCCGTAACATACAGGCAATCACGCACGGCCGTTTCAGCGACCAGCCAATGATGAAACGCCTGAAACTCAGGCGACGCATCGGGAGTGGAGTAGTCCCAATGCTCCATCAACGCCAACAGAGCCCGATACTGTCGGGGAGCATCACTCAGTAGCGCGCGGATCTCGCTGGTCTGCTGGATAGCGCCTTCCTTGTTAATTGCCCCACGGATATGAACGAGCAGCAGGGGTGGGCAAGCCCAGCACTGCCAGGCACCATGACTCTTGACCATATTGCCTCCTAGTCCCGGATACAGCCGACGAATCAACAATGAGTTCCGGCCTCTGTTTTCCGCTAGCGGCCACAAAAAAAATGGCTTGATGGCGGAATAGCCAAACTGTGCGCGATGACACATCCGCTGTCACCTTCGGCACAAATAACCCTCTATTGTGGACTTCATACCGCCGCAGTAGGCGTGTGGCCCGCCCGGCCACGGCTCACAACGGCTGGCGCATATCTTGCTGTTCATGGATCTTCCGGTGGCCATCCAGTCCGTGCCGATGGCTATCTCGACATTCACATCCACGCAGGAGAGATCCATGGGAAAGTGCAGTTGTAAATCGACCCAGACCCAGCCCGATCGCTATGTCAGTTTCAAGGAGATTGATTGTGACGGCAACGCCCGTGCCCTGATGGCCATGATCCGCCGACACATAGATGATCCCGCCCGTAGCAATGCCTTCTGGGAATATTTCAAGACCAAGGCGGCCGGGGGATCAGGGCCTCGTCCCGATGAACTGTTTTTAATCCACAGTAACCTGAACCAGATCCGTGAACTGTTCGAGACCTGGGAAGACGAAGAGGCCCTGGCTGCCCTCGATATTCTGGAAGTCGAGTGCTGCTAAGACCCGGCACGCAATCCCAACGCCTCCACCAGTAAAGACGCCAGATGGCATGGCTCACGTCCGGTCAGACGGGATATCTGCTGCCGACACGCCATGCCATTGCACAGCACGCGCGCCTGAGGTTCAGCGGCCAACGCCGGTAACAGCGCCAGTTCAGCCATGGCCAGCGAATCGGCCAGATGTTCCCGCTCCAGACCAAAGGTTCCGGCCATGCCGCAACAGGAGGCCTCGATGAAGGTGAAATCAAGCTCCGGGATGAGTCGCAACACCCGCCGTAACGACTTCATGGCTCCGCTGGCTTTCTGATGGCAGTGGCCATGCACCAGCAAGCGGATCGGCAGGGCCAAGAACGGAATGCTGCAGCGTCCAGCTTGCAGCTCATGGGCCAGAAACTCTTCAAGCAGCACCGCCTGTTGCCGCGCCAGATCGGCCAATGGCGACGGCACCAGTTGCCGGTATTCATCCCGCAGCATCAGCAGCGCCGAGGGCTCCAGCCCCAGGATCGGTAATCCCCGGAGCAGGCTCTGCTCCAGCATGGCCAGCAGGGCCTGAGCCTGCTGGCGCGCGGCGTCCACATAGCCTTGGGAGAGTAATAATCGCCCACTGTCCAGCATGGCCTCTGCACCGGAGCCTGGATGAATAACCCGGACCCGATACCCCAGCGCACGCAACAGCAGTAGAACATCCTGGGCTTGTTCGGGGGCAAACTGGCTGGTCAGACTATCGACCCAGAGCACCACTTCGCGAAGCGGAGTCTGATGGGTGAGCGGCGCAAACCAGCGTTCCAGCGGCGCAAAGGGGCGGACAGCGGGCTCGGGCAGTGGATAGGTGGCGGTGATCCCCAACACCCGTTCGGTCAGACGGGCCAGCCAGGGCATGCGATTGCGCCAGCGGATTGCCTGCCCAAGCCAGGGGGCATGATGCAACAACTGAGGAAAATGGGCGAACAGCCAGGCACGCGGAGCGAGGCGACGCCGTTTGCGTTGTTGCGCCAGGTACTCCAGCTTGATGGCCGCCATATCCAGATTATTTTCGCACTCCCGCTGACAGCCCTTGCAGGAGACACAGCTATCCAGCAGACGCGCCACCTCGGGGTCGTCGAGCCAGTAGGCAGGATCGGCATGATTCAGTGCCTGTTTCAGTTGTACGACCCGCCCGCCGGGAGAGAGTCGTGGATCGTCGCTGATCCGGAAACTCGGGCACATGACCCCAGTACCCGGTTGCTGGCATACACCACTGCGAATACAGACAGCCACAGCCTTGGCAAAATCGCCGCCCTGACGGGGAATGTCGGCATAGGCATCCCCCATCCCCTGATCCTGATAGGCAGACCACTCCAGTTCGTGCTTCATCGTCTCATCCTGAAACTTGGGTATCCAGGAGGGAGATACAAGAGTGATGCCTTAAATAAGATCTAATAGATCAATAAGATAGGTAGTCGCAAACCCACCATTGTCCGACATGAGACAGAGCCGACAACCGATCCGGCCCCTGCGAACAGCCAAAACAAAGGGGCCGCAGCCCCTTCTCTCTATTTTTGTCAGTTCCCTGACGTTACGCCGCACTCCGAGCCTTGTGGCGATGGGCGCGCCTGGTTTTTTTCGTCGTCTTGGTGCTATGCGGCGCGGCCTTCGTCTTGGTTCCTTGCTGCTTGCGGGTTACCTTTTTTGAACTCTTCTTGGCCGTGACCTTGGCTTTGCGGCTCACCACGGGTTTCGCCACCACCGGCTTTCCTTGCAGGGGATCGTAGCCAACGCGCTGTGCGGTCAGGCTGACGATGCCATCATCAGAATCCACAGTGCGACTCCGGGGGGCGGTTGGTGGCGCCTGACGGACCGGAGCCACAACACGAGGCGTCACAGCCACAGCTCGACTGGGTTGAACGGCTGACCGAGAGCTCCGGGTCACGGTAGCTTTACGCTTGGCTGGCACCACAGCGGCTCTGGTCTGCGGAGCCGTCTTATGAAGCAGAGGAGTGTTCAGCGCGGCCAGCGCGGTACTGGACATCGAGGCAGGAGCCGTTTTCGCATAAAAATCGGACGCCCCTGCGGCACCATCCAGATAATCCACCGCCGGCAAGTCGAGCAGGCGGTCGAACAACATGGGCATCAAGACTTCAGGGTGGGATTCATTAGCGTTCCACAACATCACCAGACCAATGTCCTTCTCCGGCAAGAAGCCAAGACGGGAGCGCACACCGGACAAGCCACCGGCGTGGAAAATCATCTTGTGGTCACCGTTGTACTGGAAAATACGCCATCCCATGCCGTACATCGGCATCTTGATGCGAGTCTGCCGCCACTTGGAGGTAGCTCCCTCTTTGGGTGAGCGGATCAGCGGCTTGGTCAGCTCCTGCATCACGGCCACAGGTATCACATCGGGTCTGTGCCCCATCACGGCCGCCAGATAACGGCTCATGTCGGTAATGGAGGCATTCACCCCGGCAGCAGGCAGCACATTGTAATAGGGCTGGGTAATAGGATGCGCCACCCAGCCACCGCCGCCCTTGGTATGAGGCACAGCTATGTTGCGATTGTTCAGCATGCTCCAGCGACTCGCGCTGGCATCCTCCATCCCGAGGGGGCGGAAGATACGATTCGCCAACAGATCCGGATACGAGTGCTTGAGCTGGCGACTGAGTACATCGCCGATGGTGGAGTAGAGAATATTCTGATAACCGAAGCAACGGCCAATCGGGCAGGCAGCCCCCAGATTCTGAGTCTTGGTCAGCAGGGCCGGGTAGGAGACTCCGGACTCCAGCAGATTGTCATTGGCATTGTGGGGCAGGCCGCTGGTGTGGGAGAGCACGTTGCGCACCGTGAGTTGATTGGCGGTGTCATATTTCAGACGAAATCCCGGCAGATAACGACTCAGGGGAGCGCTCAGATTGATCTCTCCGGCATAGGCCGCCTGTCCAGCCAGTACGGCCGCAAAGGTCTTGGAGACAGACGCCAGACGGAAGACGGTATGAGCGTTGACCGGGTTGCGCGTCTTGGTGCTGCCCACCCCCAGCGTCTTGACGTAGACCACCCGCCCGTTCTGCACAATGGCAACTGCAGCCCCCGGAATGTGATACGCACCGAAGATGCGTTCTACATCGCGATCAAATTGTGGCAACACGGCGTTCAGGGGCTGCGCCGTAGCTGGCAGACCACCACAGAGTAACGCCAGGGGAAGGAGACGACGCAACAAAACACGGCCCAGAGAGGCAATTGCAGACATGATGGAGAGACCCAATACAACAAGGGGAGCTATTGTTACAAACCCCCTGCCCGCCGCCAAGCCCTGACAGCGTTTACAGGCATCTTTCTCTTGCCCCGCCGCTTGCTGGCGTTCACCGCGACTGGACATGGCGATTTGTTGTCCGTACACTGCGCGCCGTCATTGGGGAGTAGTCTCCCGTTACTGGACGCCGCCCGGCGTCGAGCAAGCGGGGTTTACGTCAACATACTTGGCCCGCAGGCCATGGCGTAAACGACCTGAGGTTTGGCAAGACCTTTGACCACACAGCTACCGGATTGGCCGGGGTGGCGGCGTGGTCATTGGAATATTGCAAACCGGCCTTGAGGACATCACATGGAAGCTTTTTTCGTCTCTAGCGGCATAGTGGCCCTGGCCGAAATGGGTGACAAAACCCAACTGCTCGCGCTGGTACTCGCCGCCCGTTTTCAACGCCCGCTGCCCATTATCTTGGGTATTCTGATCGCCACCTTGCTGAACCATGCCGGAGCCGGTGCTGTTGGCAATGCCGTCACCCAGTTGATCGGTCCTGACTGGTTACGCTGGATTCTGGGGCTCTCCTTCCTGCTGATGGCTGGCTGGATCATGATCCCCGATAAAATTGACGATGAAGAGACCCGGGTCGCCGGTCGCTATGGTGTCTTCGGCACCACAGTGATCGCCTTCTTCCTGGCCGAGATGGGTGACAAGACCCAGATCGCCACCGTGGCCCTGGCCGCTCACTACTCGGCATTCTACAGCGTGGTCGCGGGCACCACGGTTGGCATGTTGCTCGCCAACGTCCCCGCCGTGTTCCTCGGAGACAAGGTGGCACGCAAGGTCCCTCTCACGCTGGTACACGGCATAGCCGCCGCGCTGTTTGCCGTGATCGGTTTGCTAACCCTGTTCAACGTCGGCAATCTGCTCCCGGTCTGAGAACCACCCCAGGGGCTCCCGCGCGAGCCCCAACCGTTGAAGCCAACACCCGGGTCTTATGCCAGGCGGGTTAGCAGACGCCGCAGTTTCTCCAGCAGCCGCTCGATATCCTCGAAGCTGACATCCAGCGGTGGCCGGAAACGAATGCTCTGGGTGCCCGCCCCCAGTAACAGCAAATCCTCCTCATTCAGCGCCATCTCGATGAGGCGCCCCTTATCCCCCGGACGTCGCAGACTAAAGCCCTGATAGAGCCCCCAGCCCCGGATGTTATACAGCAGCTCCGGCCATTGCCCGGCCAGCGACTCCAGTCCAGCCACCAGCCGGGCCGCCTTGTCCGGCACCGCAGCCAGCAGTTGCTCATCGCGGACTATGTGCCACTCCTGAACAAAGCGCACCATATCGGCCAATGTTCCGCCCCAGGTTGAATCAAGAACACCGACATCCAGCATAGAACGCTGCATGTAGAGCACCCCGTTGCCAAACTTCTTGGCACTGGCCACCGCCTGTGGCGGATAGGGTACATCAAACTGATCGATGGCAAACACCTTGCCGCATTGCCCGCCAGAAGTTTGCACCTCATCCAGCCCCCAATTGATCTGGTAGCGGTGGCAGAGCCGCGAGAGCTCCTGATAGAAACGCGGCGCAGCAATCCGGTGCCCGCCAGCACCTTGCAGGGGTTCCAGGATCACACCGGCAATCTCATCCGGATACTGCTGCATCAGGGATTCGAGCTGCTCGAGACAGGCATCCAGCGCCTGTTCATTCTCGGCTGGGGGACGGCTGTTGTCCCACGCCGGGAAAGGCACCTGCAGATTGCCGGGGATGATGCCGTGGTAATCCCGGGTCGCGAGGGGGTCATTGGCCAGCTGGGTGATGTTGAGGGTAAAGACGGTGCGGCCATGAAACGCCTGATCAAAATAGATGAAGCGCTTGTTCCGGGGCTCACGCCCCGACTCCTGCATCCGTTGTTGATGTAAATTAATGAAGTATTTCAACATGTTCTCGACAGCTTCGGCCCCCGAGTTGACCACGTAAACCTCGACCGGTTGTCCGGCCATACATTCGGGTGCCAACTGATGCAACAGCTGGTAATACTCCAGGCACTCGGCGGTGAGAAAGTCCGGATTGGCCATCTTGTTATTCGCCGCAAGTGTCAGGCGCTGCACATACTCTGCCTCGTACAGGCGAGGATGGTTATAGCCGATCAGTCGGGCGCCATACAGACCGCACCAATCCATGATGCGATCAGCATCCACGGTCGCCAACCATATCCCGCGGCTGCGGGGCCAGATCGACAACAAAAGGTTTGGGTTCCGCAATCACATACCGGGACAATTCGGCCAACATGGCCTGACTCTTGGGCTTGGGATAACTCATAGCGACATCCTGAAGACAGTAGATTACGCCAGCAATGGCGTGAAAATTCGCAGCTTGCCATACCGAATCGGCACAGTAGCAACATAGGTCACTGCCATCGAGGGAAGTGAGCAGTTCAGCCTATCAGGCAAAAACTGCGCCAGTCTTCGGTATGACCTGATGGTTGTGAACCAGTCGATACATTAACCTGGGCACCACAAGGGGAGTCCCTTCACCGCCTATGGGTCGTCAACCCAGTGCCTCGCACTCGACCCTCGGACAGCCTGTCGACCGTGGGTGGCCGGCAGGCCCCTGGTCAGGGGACGCCCGAAGAGCCAGTGCCATCGTGGTCACAGGCTTTTTTGTCGAGGAGACATGAGAATGGAATTATTAGGCACCTGGTGGATGTGGGGCGGTTTTGCCACCATAGTCACCACACTGCTGCTGGTCGACCTGCTCTGGGTCGGCGGCGGTAAACAACATAAAGTGAGCCTGAAAGAGGCGGCGCTCTGGTCGCTGGTGTGGATCGGCGTCGCCCTGGCCTTCAACGGTGCCATCTGGTGGTATCTGGACGCCCAGGCCGGGCGCGAACTGGCCAACCAGAAAGCTCTGGAGTTCTTCACCGGTTACCTGATTGAAAAGGCCCTGGCGGTGGACAACGTCTTCGTCTGGCTGATGCTGTTCGGTTATTTCGCCGTCCCGGCCGAGCTGCAGCGCCGGGTGTTGTTGTATGGGGTGCTGGGTGCCATAGCACTGCGAACCGGGATGATTTTTGGCGGCAGCTGGCTCATCAGCCAGTTCCACTGGGTTCTCTACCTGTTTGGCGCCTTCTTGGTGCTGACCGGTGGCAAGATGCTGTGGATGGCCGAACAGGAGCCGGATCTGGCCAGCAATCCGCTACTGAAGTGGTTAAGGCGCCACCTCAAGGTCACGGAGCAGCTGGAAGAGGAGAAATTCTTCGTCATCAAGCAGGGAGTTCGCTACGCCACACCGCTGTTTTTGGTGCTGATCCTGGTGGAAATCAGCGATGTGATCTTCGCCGTCGACAGCATACCGGCGATCTTTGCCATCACCACGGACCCCTTTATCGTGCTGACCTCGAACATCTTCGCCATCATGGGATTACGCGCCATGTACTTCCTGCTGGCCGATTTTGCCGATCGCTTCGTGTTGCTCAAATACGGATTGGCGCTGATCCTGTTGTTCATCGGCACCAAGATGTTGCTGCTCGATCTGATCCACATTCCCGTCCTTGTCTCCCTGGGAGTGGTGGCGCTGATCCTGGCCGGCAGCATGCTGCTCAGCCTGCGTTACAGTCGGACACCGCCAGCCGCCTGAACCCGTTCGAGCATCGCTGAATGACAAAAACCCGGCATTTGCCGGGTTTTTCATGAAAGGCTGCCAAGCCCCTCGGCGTAGACAGACCCGGACTAGTCGTCCAGTGCCGCCATCAGAGCTGCTTCCAGCTTGCCATTGGAGACACAGCTTGGCACGACAGAAGGCGCCGCTACATGGCTGCCATCCGCCTCCAGAAAGGAGATGGTCGTCGAACCCTTCACATTCACAGTCGCCACCGTCTTGCCCAGACTTTCGGTCAGGATCAGATTGACGTGCAGGGCCGGGTTTTCGATGGCCACCTTGCTGCCACCGCTACCGCAATCCAGATAATCCAGACCCTGGGCATAGTCGGCCTGTTGCGCCGCCAGCAGGCCGGAGCCGCGCTCCTGACTCTGTAATGGCAGTTGTTGATCGGCAAACCAGCGCTCGGCACGGGACCAGACCAGATCGAACGGCTTGTCGAACTCAGCCGTGTTATTGGTGGCGACCGCAGTCGGCGGGGTATACCGATATTGTTCCGAGAGTCCATTATCGCTGGAACAGGCCGTCATCAACAGCAGCGGGATCAACCCCAGCGCAGCACTATATTTCATAATCCATCCTTTACAGCAATCAGTCAGGGGCGGGCCATAGTGCACTCGGTCAATCCGGGCTCATGGCGCGTTCGCCCCTATTCTACTCGCTGCCCCGTCGGGTGCCAGCCCCCTCCTGATTCTCTGGCTCAGAAGCCTTCCAGTTTGCGCTGATAGGGATAACTGATGCGATAACCGGGTTCCAGTTGCAGCTTTCCTGCCCCAGGCAAGGTCAGATCCCAGGCCTGAACCCCAGGCTTGTCATCCACCAACTGACGTGACGGTGCCGGGCTATTGTCCAGCGGTGTTACCTTGATCAGCGCGTTGCGCGTCACGGGCCAAACATCCAGCACCGACAGGGGCATGGCTTGCTGATGTCCGCTGACAAACTGATAACGCCAGCGACGAGTCAGCGTCTGCTCCTTGTTCAGCACCCCTGTTTCGCCTTGCTCATCTTGCAACACATGAGCCGTCACCTTGACCGCATCATCCACGCCGAAGGCCAGTGCCAGCTGCCCACCCGCCTCAACCTGGGGCTGATAGTGTGCCCCTATGTAGGCACCATCCCGTGACACCCGCCACTCTCCAGCCAACCAGGGAGCCTGCAGAGGATTTTTTACGTCGGCATACAAGTAAGCATGAGCATCCAGCCGGGGCAGCGCCTGCAACCGTTGTGAAACCTGCTGTTGAGTTTGTCCCAGAATGACCCGTTGCCGATCCTGATTCGAGGCAATGCTGACTGCGCCGGGGATCTGGTATTCGGCCACAAACTCGCCGGCATCCAGCGAGGCCATCGTCAGTTTCGCCTCCGTGGCCGGCGCCGGGGCATCGGCCAGCATGACGGCTTCCTCCTGCAGCTTGTTGCGAGACATCAGGGCACCGGCCTGCGCCGCTTTTTGCAGATCCCGGCTCTCATCGCGTAGGTCCAGCCACCAGCTTTCGGCATCCGGAGCCTGAGTGGTCTGTTGCGGACGACTGGTGGCCAGTCGCAGCGCCACCTGGTCCCAATTCTCTCCGGTCACCTGCTGTACCAGAGCGGCACGAGTCAACGTCACCTGGCCACTGCGAGTATCCAGCCGGGCTTCATACACGGGCTGCCAACCCGCACCTGCGACTTGATACTCCACCGTCAGCGCGGCCTCACCCCCCGCACTATGCAGATTGATGGCCAGGGTCCGGCTCTCCCGATCCTGACTCTGCAGGCGCTGCAGTTCACGGCCAACCTTGGCCAGCTCGGCCTGGACGCCACGCTGCTGTTGGGCCAGTTTGACCCGCGCCAAGCCGACGGCTCGCATGCCATCCCCCAGCGCCGCGACCCCGGTCGGCCATTCGCTGGCCGGTAACGGCGGTGCTTTATCGTCTGCCTTGCCGGGAGCCTGAGCCAGGGCCTGCAGGAAAGACTCCTGCGTCGAGAGTGCCGCACCTTCAGCCTGCAGAGCCGCCAACTGATCCTGCAACACCTGCTGACGTTCGAGCCACTGTTGCGCCTCCGGCTGTACCAACTCGCTGGCCTGGATATGACGAATTTCGACACCGCCAATCTGCAACGCCGCCCCCTGGCCGCTCAGATGCAAGGAATTTTCGTCCAATCCGGCCGGGAAACCGGGCAATAGCAGGGTGTGCTCACCCGACGGTAGTGTCAGTGCGACGCGACGAGTGACCGCAGCCAGCCCCGGATGGACGGTGACGGCCTGGATCTGGCTGGTACGGGTGAAGGTCTCGGCCTGGGCCCCCGACATGCTAGCGCACGCCAGGGCCAGGAGGGTCATAGAGAAGGGAATAATTCGGGTCATGGCAGCCTCCGGGATAGGAGGCTCCACGCTAGTCTTTTTCGGTCAGCAGATCATGGAGCCAGCGCACAGGGCGAGGCATCAGATGAAACAACGATCCGCCCAACGGGCGAGACCGGCAATAACGCTGCCGAAATGGTCACCCATCACGATACGGCTGGCTCCATAGCGCTGCTGCAGCCACTGGTTGATCACCGGAGAGCGAGCCGTACCTCCCGTCACGAAGATGACGTCCGGCACCAGGGCCGCCTGACGCAATGCCTCGTCGGCCAACTCACCAATCTTCTCCAGCAGGGGCTGGGAGACCTCGGCAAAACGCGACTGGCTGAACGGCACGCTGAATTGCTGCTCCAGCAAACAGACCCAACGGGAGAACTGTTCGGCATCTGTCATCTGGATCTTGGCCTGCTCGGCCTCCCAAACCAGGTGGTGGGTCTGTTTTTGTTCCCGCACCCACCCCAGTCGAGCCAGCAGTCCCGGCTCGCTGGCATCCAGCATCAACTGACGCAGCAGACGCGCCGTGTCGGGCGCATAGAAGCGCCCCTGAGCCTGCACATCGTTGATCGACATTGCATCCCAGTACAGCTTACTCGGCATGGGCAGCCCCCGTTTGTTCCGGGAGGCCATGCCACACAACGGCATCAGCTCGGCGACCGCCAGGCGAATGTCAAAGTCATTGCCGCCGATCCGCTGACCGGTGTGCCCCAACAGATCCTGCTCGCGACTGCTGGAGCGAGCGCGTTCCGGCCCCATGCGCAGGACAGAGCAGTCCGTGGTGCCACCCCCGATATCCAGAACCAGTACGTTCTGTTCCTGCTGCAGGCTGGCTTCGTACTCCAGACCCGCCGCGACCGGCTCGAACTGGAACTGCACCTGCTGAAATCCGGCCAGCCGTGCCGCGTCGGTCAAAATAGTCCGGGCTTGCCGGTTGCTCTCCTCGCCCCCCAGCCCCTGGAAGTTGACCGGCTGACCGATGACCGCATCCTGGATCTCGGCACCGAGCGCCTGCTCGGCCCGCTGCTTGATGGTGACCATCATGGCGGCCACTATGTCGCGAAAGAGCTGGATTTGCCCATCCGACAGACCGGTTGCCCCGAGGAAAGACTTGGGAGACTTCAGGTAGTAGCCCTCTTCCGGGGCTGCGAGATAGTGGCTGGTGGCTTCGCGCCCAACCAACAACCGGTACTCCAGCCCTTCATCTTCCAGGCTGTCCCGTAACCGTCGTCCCTTGGCAATCGCTATCTGCCGCTCCTCGGTAAAAGGGGCTTGAGAATCTTGAGGCAATTGTTGTAACAACAGATCCGCGATGGCTTCGCGATGCGGGGCAAACAGGGTCGATGGCAAATAGTAGTCGTCCCCTTCCAATGGAACACGACGCACCTGCTCCCCGGCCATCACAGCCACCGCACAATTCGAGGTGCCATAGTCAAAACCGATGCGCATATCCATCCCCCCTACCCAGTTCGACACTGAAAAGTCGAACATCAAAAAGGGGGCAATCCTAGCGGAAAGTCTGGAATTTGGACAGGTAAACAGGCCTCAATAACGCCAGCGGAATTCGAGATTCACCACATCGGGTTGCAAGGTAAATTGCAATTGGCCGGTCTGCTCGAGATTCTGTAAGCGCACACGCAGGCGATGACCATTCAGGCGAATGGCTCCCGCCCCCCACGCCCCCTGCCATTTGAATTCCGGCCGAGCGCGTTGCAAATGCCAGCTTGAAGGTTCAAGCCGCAAATTCAACTGGGCCGGTGTCACTTGTGCCGCAGGTGTCGTCACCCAGCCAAGCGCCGGAACTCGGTATAACTCCAGCGGTAGAGAGAGCCCGGATCGACGCTGGTCAGGGAGCGTCAATCCAGAAAAACGCAGCTCATCCGTACAACCAAAGCCACACTCCAACCCTCCCGCCGCCTCAGCGGAAAAACTCAGCAGCATGAGTATGGCAAGGAGCACGGCACGCATTCCCTTGATCCTTCGGTAGACCCTCTACTATGGGTGTAGCAGGTCGGAAGCTCAAACGGCAGGGATGAAAAACAAATAATTTAACTGTGTGGAATCAATAGATTGGCATGAGAAAAGTGAACCGGATTGAGTCTGTAATGATCAAGTCTCGCATTATCCGCCACATGGGACATGGCTTCCGCGCCGAACCGGAAAAATCTGAAAACGCAACCATTCGAACCAACATCACAAATCGGGCAACTGTTGTGCTCCCTGCAGCCCCACTCTCCATAGAATAGGTCCAACTCACATCACCTCAGGGATAGTTCTATGTTCAAGCCACGCCAACTGGCCTTGCTGACTCTTTCCGCTCTGCTGGCCTCGAGCGCCCATGCGGCGCCAATCACCACGCCTATCTACCTTTCCATCAACAATCAGACGCCTGGCGACACACTGCAACTCAAGGCTCAAGGCAAAGAGTTGTATCAAGTCACCACCAGCCTGCAGAAGGGCAGCTACCAGATCCAGGTGGCCGACAAGAGCAAGAGCTGCGGCACCACCTTTGGTCCAGCCAGTGCTGCGCCGTTGCCATTCGGCAAGGCCAACCCCCTGAGTGCTTGCGCCAAGGATCAACAGTTTCAGCTGAAAGTTCTTCTGGCCGGGAACTATGACTTCACCCTGGACAACAGCAATCCGGACAACCCGACGCTGAAAGTACTGCGTGCCACCAAGGCGGGCAGCTTCAAACGTCAACCTCCCGTCGTCGACTGTATTTCCTGGGATGGTGGTCCGGTGACGGTCAAGGTTGGCAAGACCTGGCCGAATGGCACCACGTTACGCGATGCCTACTCGGGCCAAACCGCAACCGTGAAAAATGGCAAAGTCACCATGACCCCAGCCGCCGAGAGCGAAGGGATACTGCTGCTGGAGCCGGTCAAACCCGTGGTGCACTCCTTCAACTGGAACAACGCCACTGTCTATTTCATGCTGACCGACCGTTTCAAGAATGGCGACCCCAGCAATGACAACTCCTTCGGCCGCAAGAAAGATGGCAAGGATGAAATCGGCACCTGGCACGGCGGTGACTTCAAGGGCATCACCGAAGAGCTGGATTACATCAAGTCGCTGGGCGTCAACGCCATCTGGATCACCCCTATGGTCGAACAGGTGCATGGCTTTATCGGCGGTGGCGAAAACGGCACCTTCCCCTTCTATGCCTACCATGGCTACTGGGCGCTGGACTTCACCAAAATCGACCCGAACTATGGTGACGAAGCCTCCCTAAAACTGATGGTCGATGAAGCCCACAAACGCGGAATTCGCGTGCTGCTGGACGTGGTCATGAATCATGCCGGTTATGCCACCCTGGCCGATCTGCAGGATGTTGGTCCACAAAGTGTGGTTACCAACCAGCAGGAACTGCCTGCCCGCTGGTCCGACTGGACACCCAAGGGGTTGTACGGCAACTGGCACGGCTCCTCGCAAAATATTAATTACATGTCCACCGAGTGGTCCAAGTGGTGGGGGCCAGATTGGGTGCGCGCCACCATGCCTGGCTACGAAGCGCCCGGTAATGATGATGTGACCGGCGCCGTGGGTGGCCTGCCGGACTTCCGGACCGAGTCCACCAAGGCGGTCGAACTGCCCGAGTTCCTGAAGAATAAGAAAGACACCAACGCCAAGACATTGCCGAATGCGACCGTAGTCGACTATCTGGTCAAGTGGCATACCGACTGGGTCCGCAAGTTTGGTATTGACGGCTTCCGGGGTGATACCGTCAAGCACTTGGAACCTTCTGCGTGGAAGAAGCTGAAAGTTGAGGCCACGGCGGCACTCAAGGAGTGGAAAGCCAACAACCCGAGCAAGAAGCTCGACGATCTGCCCTTCTTCATGGTTGGTGAAGTCTGGGATCATGGTATGAACAAGGATCTCTGGTTCGACAATGGCTTTGATTCCATCATCAACTTCGACTACCAGCGTGATGCGCTTAATAATGCCCAGTGCATGACGACTGCCGAGCCGACCTATGTGAAGTATGCCAATACCATCAACACAGATCCGAACTTCAACGTCCTGAGTTACATCTCATCCCACGACACCAAGCTGTTCTTCGGTGATTACGAAGACACGGCACTGCAACGTCGCGTGGCGAACAGCTTCATGTTGTTACCGGGTGGCGTGCAGATTTACTACGGTGATGAGTCCGGACGTGGTCTGATGAAGAGCGATGGCGTATTCGATCAGGCCGTTCGTTCCGATATGAACTGGAGCGAATTGGCCAGCGGTGAAAAGGCCGAGTTGGTGAAACACTGGCAGAAACTCGGTGAGTTCCGCAAGAATCACCCAGCCATTGCGGCAGGCAGTCACAAGAAGCTCAGCGACAAGCCATATACCTTCGTGCGCCAGAAGGGTGATGACAAGGTCATGGTGGTGTTCGCTGGCCGTAAGAGCTAACTCATCCCGAGCTCGACTCCTTGCAACACCAAATCAAAAGCCAGTCGAGAGACTGGCTTTTTTATATGACTTTGCTGGCGAATGGGCTGATATTATTTTTGATCGTTGCGCCGGGCTTGCAGCGCCGCACTTTGCTCCTGGGCCGCCTTGAAGAGCTGTTCCCGCAATTCCAGCATGGTGAAAAAACCGAACAGCAGCACTGAAATGTAATGCCTGGCCGTCAGCGGGATCAGATCCTTGGCGATCAGGGTCATTAACGCCGCCTGAATGCCATGCACCAGTAACATCAAGACCGCAAATGCCGGGATCAGGGTGCTTATTTTACCCGGTAGCGGATGGATAAAACTGAAATAAATGGCTCCCACCCAGAAACCCAGCACTATCAATTTGGCCAACCATAAGACGATTTTCATGTTGCCTGATTCTCCCGTTGGTAGAGCTGATAGCAGACCTGACCTGCCTGCTTGTCCTTGAGCAATTGCCAGTTCACCGGCAGTTGTGGGGCCACACCTTCCCGCTCACGTTCGATATAGATCAAAGCCTCATCACTCAACCAGCCCCCCGACTCCAGGCGCTGGCACACAGCCTCCAGCAAGTCCTTGCGAAAAGGCGGATCGAGGAAAATGATATCAAACGGCTCACTGGGACCGGCGAGCAGCGACAAGGCTTCTTTGTTAATAACAGTGGCCTGCTGGCTCTGTAACGCCAGCAAATTTTTGCCCAGTTGCTGTGCCGCCCCCTTATCCATCTCGACCATGGTGACATGGCTGGCGTAGCGAGAGAGTGCTTCAAATCCCAGACTGCCACTCCCTGCAAATAGATCGAGACAGCGGCTGTCCCGCACGTCGGCGGCCAGCCAGTTAAACAGGGTCTCTTTAACCCTATCGGTCGTTGGCCTCAGCCCTTCGACTTCACGCACGGGGAGTTTGCGGCCTTTCCATTGACCACTGATCAGGCGGATAAAGCCAGCTCGGCCATTCCCGTTCTGGGGGCGAGGGGAGCGCTCGGGTTTGCTTCGGGGCATCGCGTTTCTTCACCGGAATATAGTGATAGTATAGGCGTCGATTATTCCATCCTATACCGACCAAGGGGTTGCCATTCTAGCAGCCCCACAGTGAGTGAGTAAGTTGTAATGGCAAAGAAAGGTTTCCTATCGTGGCTGGGTCTCGGCCGTCCGTCCAACGACACACAAACCGACGCTGAGACGGTTCAAGCGCAACCCGAGTTAGCTCAAGATGAGGAGTCGATGGCCTCGAAGCCCGAGGTTCTCGTTGACGAGATCCTCGTTCAGGCGAGCGCTACCCCTGCCATGAATGAGGTAGAGCTTGAAGCCGAAGCCGAAGCCGAAGCCGAAGCCGAAGCCGAAGCCGAAGCCGAAGCCGAAGCCGAAGCCGAAGCCGAAGCCGAAGCCGAAGCCGAAGCCGAAGCCGAAGCCGAAGCCGAAGCCGAAGCCGAAGCCGAAGCCGAAGCCGAAGCCGATACGATTACCGTGTCTTTCCACTCCGAAAGCAACGCCTTCGACAACGATAGGGGCGAACCGTATCCAGAAACCCAGGACAAACCCAAGGCCAGCGGTTTCTTTGGGCGACTGGTCAAGGGGTTGATGCGAACCCGCGAGAATATTGGTGCCGGGTTCCTGGCGCTGTTTCGTGGCAAGAAGCTGGATGATGAACTGTTCGAGGAACTGGAGACCCAGTTGTTGACCGCCGATTTGGGCGTGGAAACCTCTTCTCGCATCATCAAGAACCTGACCCAGCAAGCCTCTTTCCGTCAGCTGAAAGACGCTGAAGCACTCTATGACCTGCTCAAACAGGAGATGTCCGACATTCTCAAGCCGGTCAATCAACCCCTGGTAATGGATGGTGGCCAACACCCCTATGTCATCCTGATGGTCGGAGTGAATGGCGTGGGCAAAACCACCACCATAGGTAAGCTGGCCAAGCGCTTCCAGCAGGAGGGTAAATCCGTCATGTTGGCCGCTGGGGATACCTTCCGCGCCGCAGCAGTCGAACAACTGCAGGTGTGGGGGCAGCGCAACAAGATACCGGTCATTGCCCAACATACCGGCGCCGATTCAGCCTCGGTCATTTTCGATGCCCTGCAGGCGGCTCGCGCTCGTCATGTCGATGTGCTGATCGCCGATACCGCCGGACGATTGCAAAACAAGGCTCATCTGATGGAAGAGCTGAAAAAAATTGTCCGCGTGATGAAGAAGCTCGATGACGCAGCACCTCACGAAGTCATGCTCACCCTAGATGCCGGTACCGGACAGAATGCGCTCAGTCAGGCCAAGTTGTTCGATGAGGCCGTCGGCATCACGGGGATCACGCTCACCAAACTGGATGGCACCGCCAAGGGCGGCGTAATCTTTGCTGTAGCCGATAAATTTGGCATCCCGATCCGCTATATCGGTGTCGGGGAGAGCATTGAAGATTTACGTCCATTCCAGGCCGACGATTTCATCGAAGCACTGTTTAGCAGGGAATCCAACTAGACCATGATCCGTTTCGAGCAGGTCAGCAAGCACTACCCCGGGGGGCATCAGGCCCTGCAAAAAGTTAGCTTCCATCTGCAAAAGGGGGAAATGGCCTTCCTCTCCGGGCACTCCGGAGCAGGGAAAAGCACCCTGCTGAAACTGATTGGTGTCATGGAGCGCCCCAGTGACGGTCGAGTCAGTTTCCACGGCCACGATGTCAGCCGGATCGCGCGCGGAGACATCCCCTATATCCGCCGCCAGATTGGCATGATCTTCCAGGATCACCGCCTGCTCATGGATCGGACCGTATTTGACAACGTGGCGCTTCCTCTCATCATCGACGGCTTTACGCCGGCCGAGACGCAGAAGCGAGTATCGGCCGCTCTGGATAAGGTCGGGCTGCATGATAAGACTGGCTATCTGCCTATGATGCTCTCTGGCGGGGAACAACAGCGAGTCGGCATAGCCCGAGCCATTGTCAACACACCTCCCCTGCTGCTGGCCGATGAGCCGACGGGGAACCTGGATGCACAACTGGCTGCCGACATCATGCAGTTATTCACCGAGTTCAATGATGTCGGCGTCACAGTACTGATCGCATCGCACGATCAACAACTCATCCAGGAGAGCGGTTGCCGGATTCTGACGCTCAAACAAGGGCGGCTGATTACTGACAGTGTCAGTGGAGGATCTTATGAAGCGTAAGCGCCATACCGCGAGCCTTTCCCGGATCTTGTCCCTATTCTTTTACCACCACCTGCATGAGGCCCGCAGGGCCATTGCCGGGATCTGGTTTGCACCACTCACCTCCTTGATGACTATCGCCGTCATCGGCATCAGCCTGGCGTTACCAACCACCCTCTATCTGGTGCTGAAGAATGCCGAAACAGTGAGCGATCAATGGCAGAGTGGCACTCAGATTACGCTCTATTTGCACAAAGGCACTCCGGAGGCCGCCGCACTGACGTTGAGTGAGCGGATCAAGGCGCTGCCCGAAGTAGCTGCCGTCCGCTACATATCACCGGCTCAGGCCATGGATGAATTTGGAGCCTTATCAGGCTTCAGTGGTGCCATGGAATATCTGAGTGAGAATCCGCTCCCACCGGTATTGGAGGTCACCCCACAACCGGAATTCCGCTCCCCACAAGCCGCTCGCGAGCTGCAGAGCAAATTGACCCAAGAAGCCGACGTCGAACAGGGCAAGCTGGATCTGCAGTGGCTCGAACGCCTAGACGGGATCGTCAACCTGCTACGGCACTCGATTCAAGGCATTGCTGGCTTGCTGCTGCTGGGTGTTCTGCTCACCGTAGCCAACACCCTGCGCCTCAACATTTTGGGCCGCAGAGCCGAGATTGAGGTGATGAAATTGGTCGGTGCAACAGACCGCTTTATTTATCGCCCCTATCTTTATCTGGGGCTTTGGTATGGATTTATCGGCGGTCTGCTGGCCTGGTGGTTGTGTGAAGTATTGATGCTTTGGAGTGAAAGCGTCGTGGTTGAGCTAGCATCATTGTATGAGAGCTCGTTTCGACTCGTCGGTTTAACGGCCAGTGAAGGAATCAGTCTGCTTAGCCTCAGCGTCCTGCTTGGTGTCGGAGCCGCATGGTTCTCTGTGTATCGTCACATACGAGAAATTGAACCCGGTTAAACATTTGAACTCCAGTTTGCATCTGAATGTGAGCAAAGCACGATCTGACGTTATTTTTACGGAACTTTTCCCCAGATCTGACACTCTGATGATCGAGGGTTAGATCCGGGGCTGATGATGGAATCTCATCGTTCCGGATGGCATGTTTGACGGGCCTGGTTCGTGCATTTACCAACATGCTTTTTTCAGGGGGAAACTTGAAAGTTTCCCCCTTTTTTATGTATATAAAGTGGGCCAGGCTGTAGATCCAGCGTTTATAGCAGCCAAGCGGTATGGTACAGTCCGCTGGAACAGATAAAGAGGTTAATGATGACAGCAGCTATTCAGCACTCCATGTTTCTTGTCCCTCAGGGTAGCCTGGAGGGATATATTCAGACGGTAAATAGCATTCCGGTGCTGACTGCCGATGAAGAGCGGGAACTGGGTGAACGTCTGCAACAACACGGCGATCTCGAAGCTGCGCGTCAATTAGTTATGTCTCACCTGCGCTTTGTGGTTCACATCGCCCGCAGCTATGCCGGTTATGGCCTGCCACAGGCTGATTTGATTCAGGAAGGCAACATCGGGCTGATGAAAGCGGTCAAGCGTTTTGACCCGAGTGTCGGTGTGCGCCTCGTTTCCTTTGCCGTGCACTGGATTAAATCGGAAATCCACGAATTCGTACTGCGTAACTGGCGTATGGTCAAAGTGGCAACCACCAAGGCACAACGCAAATTGTTTTTTAATCTGCGGAAGTCCAAGAAACATCTCGGATGGTTTAGTGGCGAAGAGATCCAGGCCGTAGCCGGTGATTTGGGCGTAACACCCCAGGAAGTCGTCGAAATGGAAGCCCGGATGAGCGGCCACGATGTCGCCTATGATGGTTATGATGACGATGATGGCGATGGGGTGGCATATGCGCCCATTCATTATCTGGAAGATAAAAACTCCGATCTGGCCGCTACCTTTGAAAGTAGTAACTGGGAGCATCATGCCGAGAACAAGTTGAGTCAGGCTTTGCAGCAACTGGATGAGCGTAGTCAGCACATCGTCAAGCGCCGCTGGCTGGATGACAACAAGGCAACCTTGCAAGAGCTAGCCGACCGCTATGGAGTTTCAGCAGAGCGTGTACGTCAGTTGGAAAAGAATGCACTGAAGCGCTTAAAGGATGCTCTGGAGGGTTAGAGCGCTGGTAATCTTGTCTTCCCAAAACCGACTCCTGTAGTCGGTTTTTTTATTGGCTCAACAGCAGGAACAATTAAAAATCGCGCATCAAGGAACAAACCGGATAGCAGCCCCCTACAGTGCGGTATAAGCATTAGAATTTCAAAAAACAAAAAGCCGGGGAAAACCCCGGCTTCTCATAAATGAAGAGTAATTTACTCTTCTACGCTGACAGCCTCAGCGGCTGCAGGGCGACCTACTAACTCAATATAAGCCATAGGTGCCTTGTCACCGGCACGCAGACCACACTTGAGAATGCGGGTGTAACCACCAGCACGCTCCAGGTAGCGCGGACCCAATTCGGTGAACAGCTTGCCAACAACTTCGCTATCGCGAGTGCGGGCAAATGCCAGACGACGATTAGCAACACTGTCAATCTTGGCGAGTGTAATCAGAGGTTCAACTACACGACGCAGCTCTTTTGCCTTAGGCAGAGTCGTCTTGATGATTTCATGACGAACCAGGGAGCTGGCCATGTTACGGAACATAGCCTGACGATGGCTGCTGTTCCGGTTCAGTTGACGACCACTCATACGATGGCGCATGACCTTATCCTTCTAACTTAATCTGTGAGACCCGTAATCTGGATTACTCATCAGCGAGGCTGGCGGGCGGCCAATTCTCAAGGCGCATGCCCAGAGAAAGACCACGAGAGGCCAAGACGTCCTTGATTTCAGTCAGGGACTTCTTACCGAGGTTCGGAGTCTTGAGAAGCTCGACTTCGGTACGCTGCACCAGATCACCAATGTAATGGATGGCTTCAGCCTTCAGGCAGTTCGCGGAACGAACTGTCAGTTCCAGATCGTCGACAGGACGCAGCAGGATCGGATCAAACTCCGGCTTCTCTTCCTTCTTCTCGGGCACGCTGACATCACGCAGGTCCACGAAGGCTTCCAGTTGCTCAGCCAGTATAGTGGCTGCACGACGGATGGCTTCTTCAGGGTCCAGAGTGCCGTTGGTTTCCATATCGATAACCAACTTGTCCAGGTCAGTACGTTGCTCAACACGAGCAGCTTCGACATTGTAAGCAATGCGAACTACAGGACTGAACGCAGCATCCAGCAGAAGACGACCAATTGGACGCTCTTCATCATCACTGTGCACGCGAGCAGATGCAGGTACATAACCACGGCCACGCTGTACCTTCAGGCGCATGCTGATTTCAGCATGAGCACCAGTCAGGTGACAAATCACGTGATTCGGGTTGAGAATAACGACGTCATCACCATGAATGACGTCGCCTGCAGTAACAGGGCCCGCACCAGACTTGGTCAAAGACAGGGTAACCTCATCCTTGCCTTCCAAGCGCACAGCAATGCCTTTCAGGTTGAGCAGGATCTCAAGGATATCCTCCTGTACACCTTCCTTACTGCTGTACTCATGCAGTACGCCGTCGATCTCGACTTCCGTGACTGCACAACCCGGCATGGAAGAAAGGAGAATGCGGCGCAGCGCATTGCCCAGGGTGTGACCAAAACCACGTTCCAGCGGCTCAAGCGTCACTTTCGCGTGAGTCTGACTCAGTTGTTCAATATCAACGAGGCGTGGCTTAAGAAAATCTGTTACAGAACCCAGCATTATGTCCTCTCTTAGAAGCTAGCTTTACTTGGAGTAAAGCTCGACGATCAGCTGTTCGTTAATGTCGGCGGACAGATCAGAACGTTCAGGCAGACGCTTGTAAACGCCTTCCATCTTATCTGCGTCAACTTCAACCCAAGTCGGCTTTTCACGCTGCGTAGACAAGTCCAGAGCGGCCTTGATACGAGCTTGTTTCTTCGCCTTCTCGCGAACAGTGATAACGTCTTCAGGAGAAACCTGGTAAGAAGGAATGTTAACAACACGACCATTAACAACAATAGCCTTGTGGCTTACCAGCTGACGACATTCAGCGCGAGTAGCACCGAAGCCCATGCGGTAAACAACGTTGTCCAAACGACCTTCCAGCAGCTGCAACAGATTTTCGCCGGTATTACCCTTCTGGCGGGCAGCTTCACGGTAGTACGTGCGGAACTGCTTTTCCAGAATGCCGTAAATACGACGGACTTTCTGCTTCTCACGCAGCTGAACACCATAGTCAGACAGACGCGGCTTACGCGCACCATGTTGACCGGGTGCAGTATCAATTTTGCACTTTGAATCAATCGCGCGAACGCCTGACTTCAGGAACAGGTCAGTGCCCTCACGACGGCTAAGCTTAAGCTTAGGCCCGATATATCTTGCCATGTTCTTTCTCCAACAATCCTATACCAAGAGGCTCAGTTATACGCGGCGCTTCTTGGGAGGACGACAACCGTTATGCGGGATCGGAGTCACATCTGTGATGTTAGTAATGCGGAAACCAGCCGCATTCAGAGCACGGATTGACGACTCACGGCCAGGACCAGGGCCCTTCACCATTACTTCCAGGTTCTTAACGCCATACTCTTTGGCAATTTCGCCAGCGCGTTCAGCAGCTACCTGAGCAGCGAACGGAGTAGACTTACGAGAACCACGGAAACCAGAACCACCAGCAGTCGCCCATGAAAGAGCATTACCTTGACGGTCAGTAATGGTTACGATCGTGTTGTTAAAAGATGCATGAACGTGAGCGATACCATCGCTTACTTGCTTTCTAACGCGCTTGCGAGCACGAGTCGGAGCTTTAGCCATTTTCTACACCTTCCCGTTACTTCTTGATCGGCTTACGAGGACCCTTACGGGTACGCGCGTTAGTCTTGGTGCGTTGACCACGAACAGGCAGACCACGACGGTGGCGCAGACCACGGTAGCAACCGAGATCCATCAAGCGCTTGATGTTCATGGAGATTTCACGACGCAGGTCACCTTCAACAGTAAACTTGGCAACTTGCTCGCGCAGTTTTTCGATCTGAGCTTCGTCCAGATCCTTGATCTTCACATCCTCGGCAATACCTGCATCAGCGCAAATTGATTTTGCGCGGGTATTACCAATGCCATAAATCGCGGTCAAAGAGATGACAGCATGCTTATGGTCAGGAATGTTAATGCCAGCGATACGGGCCACTATCCCACTCCTAAAGCTAAATATATTGTTGACCGCCATAAAGCCCGTTTCGGATACATGGCGGCCGTCATAGTGCACAACAAAAGTTGGCTGGCTAATTTAGCCAGCCTAACTTTTTTTTTCAAGTACCAACCGTAAATTTATTAGCCTTGACGCTGTTTATGCTTAGGCTCGCTGCAGATCACTCGCACCACGCCGTGGCGCTTGATGATCTTGCAGTTACGGCAGATGGCCTTAACGGAAGCACGTACTTTCATTGCTTAACTCCGCGTAACTTTGAAACCAGACTTATCGGCCGTAGCCTTTAAGATTGGCTTTTCTCAGAACATCACCATATTGATGAGACATCATATGAGTTTGTACCTGAGCCATGAAGTCCATGATAACAACGACAATAATCAGCAGCGAGGTGCCGCCGAAATAGAACTGTACGTTCCACATTGTCATCAGGAACTGGGGCACGAGACAGATAAAGGTAATATACAAACCGCCAGCCAATGTCAGACGGGTCATCACCTTATCAATAAACCTCGCAGTCTGTTCACCCGGACGAATACCGGGAATAAACGCGCCACTCTTCTTCAGATTATCTGCTGTCTCACGCGGGTTAAACACCAACGCGGTATAGAAGAAACTGAAGAAAATGATGGCCGCAGCATACAGCAATTCATAGAGCGGTTGACCAGGTTGCAGGGTCATGGAGACCTCTTGCAACAGGTTGGCAGCCCATGAGTTACCCTGACCGAACCAGGAAGCGATTGTACCTGGAAACAGGATAATGCTGGATGCGAAAATCGCAGGAATAACACCGGCCATGTTGAGCTTGAGAGGCAAATGTGTACTTTGCGCAGCAAAAACCCGATTTCCCTGTTGCCGCTTGGCGTAGTTAACAACGATTCGACGTTGTCCACGTTCGACAAATACAACAAAGTAGGTTACTGCAAACACAATCACCGCTAACAACAACAATAACAGGATGTGCAACTCGCCTTGACGCGCCTGCTCAGCCGTAGCGCCAATCGCATGCGGCAGACCTGCAATGATACCTGTGAAAATAATCAACGAGATACCATTACCAATACCACGCTCGGTAATCTGTTCACCCAACCACATCAAGAACATGGTGCCAGTGACCAGACTGACTACAGCCGTGAAATAGAAACCAAAGCCTGGGTTTGCGACCAGACCATGCATCATATTCGGCAGACCGGTTGCGATACCGAATGCCTGAATCGTTCCCAACAACAAGGTACCATAACGGGTATACTGGCTAATCTTACGACGGCCAGTCTCCCCTTCCTTCTTCAGCTCAGCCAAAGCAGGATGTATCACCGTCAACAGCTGGATAATGATCGATGCCGAAATATACGGCATGATCCCCAGTGCGAAGATGGAGGCACGGGACAGGGCCCCACCACTGAACATGTTGAACAGTTCAATGATGGTCCCCTTTTGCTGCTGGAATAATTCGGCAAGTACGGCGGCATCAATCCCAGGAATTGGCACATAGGAGCCAGCACGAAAAACGATGATCGCTCCGAGAACGAACAGCAATCTGCTCTTCAGTTCACTCAGACCACCTTGTGAGCCCTTAACATCTAATCCTGGTTTCTTAGCCATGTACTTATTATTCCTCGATCTTGCCGCCTGCGGCTTCGATGGCTGCACGTGCACCCTTGGTGACGCTCAGACCACGTACGGTTACCGGACGCTCGATTTTGCCAGAAAGCACCACTTTAGCAAACTCGATGTTCTTGGTGATAACACCAGCTTGCTTCAGGGTGTTCAGGTCAACTACGTCACCTTCAACGGCAGCGATTTCGTGCAGACGGACTTCAGAAGTCACTGCGCCTTTACGAGAATAGAAACCGAACTTCGGCAGACGGATCTTCAACGGCATTTGACCGCCTTCAAACCCGACGCGAGTGCCACCGCTCTTACGAGAGCCGGCACCCTTATGACCACGACCAGAGGTCTTGCCTAGGCCAGAACCGATACCACGGCCCCGACGCTTCTTTTCAGGCTTAGAACCAGCGGCCGGAGAAAGAGTGTTTAAACGCATGGATTACTCCTCCACCTTCACCATGTAGAAAACCTGGTTGATCATACCGCGGACGCATGGAGTATCTTCCAGCTCAACGGTGTGACCAATGCGACGCAGGCCCAGGCCACGCAGAGATGCCTTGTGCTTCGGCAGACGACCGATCGCACTGCGAGTCTGAGTTACTTTTACAGTTTTATTAGCCATGGCGCATTATCCCAGAATTTCATCGACTCTGAGGCCACGCTTCGCAGCGACTTGCTCAGGTGACTTCATGTGAGCCAGAGCGTCGATGGTAGCGCGAACCACGTTCATCGGGTTGGTGGAGCCGTAGGTCTTAGCCAACACGTTATGCACGCCAGCCACTTCCAGTACTGCACGCATCGCGCCACCGGCGATGATACCAGTACCTTGGGAGGCAGGCTTCATGAACACGTTGGAACCAGCGTGAGTACCATTCACCGCATGGTGCAAGGTACCTGAGTTCAGCTCAACCTTGGTCAGGTTGCGGCGAGCTTGTTCCATTGCCTTTTGAATGGCAGCAGGAACTTCACGAGCCTTACCGTAACCGAAACCTACACGGCCGTTACCATCACCAACAACAGTCAAAGCTGTGAAGGAGAAAATACGACCACCTTTAACTACTTTAGATACACGGTTTACTGCGACGAGCTTCTCTTGCAGATCACCGGCTTGAGTTTCGACTTTAGACATTTTCGACCCCTACCTTAGAACTGAAGACCGGCTTCACGCGCTGCGGCAGCCAGAGCGGCTACACGGCCGTGGTATTGGAAACCAGAACGGTCGAAGGAAATGGTGGTAACACCCTTTTCCAAAGCACGTTCAGCGATTGCCTTACCCACAACGGCAGCGGCATCAGCGTTACCAGTGTATTTAACTTGCTCAGCGATGGCCTTCTCTACAGTAGAGGCAGAGGCCAACACTTCGGAACCGTTCGGTGCGATAACCTGCGCATAGATATGGCGCGGAGTACGGTGAACCACCAGACGAGTCGCACCCAGTTCCTGCATCTTCTTGCGTGCTTTAGTAGCACGACGGAGACGAGCTGCTTTCTTGTCCATAGTGTTACCTTACTTCTTCTTAGCTTCTTTAGTACGTACGACCTCATTGGCGTAACGTACACCCTTGCCCTTGTAAGGCTCTGGACGACGGTAAGCACGGATATCCGCAGCTACCTGGCCCAATAGCGCCTTATCAGCACTCTTCAGAACGATTTCAGTCTGAGTCGGGCATTCAGCAGTAACGCCTTCCGGCAGTTCGTGCTCGACCGGGTGAGAGAAGCCCAGAGAGAGGCCGACTGACTTGCCCTTAGCTTGGGCACGATAGCCTACGCCTACCAGCTGGAGCTTGCGCTCGAAGCCAGCGGTAACACCAATAACCATGTTGTTGACCAGGGCGCGAGCAGTGCCGGCCTGAGCATCTGCACCAACGATACCATCGCGGGGGGCAAACTTCAGGGCGCTCTCGTCCTTGGTAATTTCAACAGCGGCATTGATAGAACGCTTCAGAGTACCGTTCTTGCCTTTAACACTAATTTCCTGGCCGTTAAGAGTAACTTCTACGCCGGCAGGAATCGCGACGGGTGCCTTAGCAACACGAGACATTTTCCTACCCCCTTAGGCTACGTAGCAGATGATCTCACCGCCCATGCCAGCCTTACGGGCTGCACGGTCAGTCATCACACCTTTTGACGTGGAGACGACGGCGATACCCAGACCATTCATGATCTTTGGCAGTTCGCCACGCTTCTTGTAAATACGCAGACCAGGACGGCTAACGCGCTGAATCAGCTCGACAACCGGCTTGCCTTGGAAATACTTCAATTCAACTTCAAGTTCAGCCTTAACGTCGCTACTTACTTTGTAATCAGCGATGTAGCCTTCTTCTTTCAGCAGCTGGGCGATTGCCACTTTCTGCTTGGAAGAAGGCATAGCAACCGAAACTTTCGCTGCGGCCTGACCGTTACGAATGCGGGTCAGCATGTCCGCGATCGGATCTTGCATGCTCATTTGTCTTACTCCCGTGATCGATTACCAGCTAGCCTTCTTCAGGCCAGGAATTTCGCCCTTCATCATGTGCTCACGCACTTTGATGCGGCACAGACCAAACTTGCGCAGGTATCCGTGCGGACGACCAGTGATATTGCAACGATTACGTTGACGAATCGGACTGGAATCACGAGGCAGTTGTTGCAACTTGAGCACAGCTTCCCAACGGGCTTCATCAGATGTAGCTACGTTGGAAATGATCGCCTTCAATGCAGAACGCTTCTCGAAGAATTTCTCGACCAGTTTGGCACGCTTTACTTCACGTGCTTTCATGGAAAGTTTTGCCATAACCCTACACCTTACTTACGGAATGGGAAGCTAAAGGCAGCCAGCAGAGCTCGGCCTTCCTCGTCGGACTTCGCAGTGGTCGTGATAGTAATATCCAGACCGCGAACCTTGTCGACCTTGTCGTAGTCGATTTCGGGGAAGATGATTTGCTCACGTACGCCCATGGAGTAGTTGCCACGACCGTCAAAGGACTTCGGGCTCACACCGCGGAAGTCACGAATACGGGGCATAGCGATGCAAATCAAACGCTCCAGGAACTCCCACATGCGCTCGCCGCGCAGGGTTACTTTACAACCGATCGGGTAGCCTTCACGGATCTTGAAGCCAGCAACGGACTTGCGAGCTTTGGTGATCAGCGGCTTTTGACCGGAAAGAGCAGCCAGATCAGCAACTGCGTTTTCCAGGATTTTCTTATCCGCCAAGGCCTCACCGACACCCATATTCAGGGTGATCTTTTCGATCCGAGGGACTTGCATGACAGTCTGGTAACCGAACTGAGTTTTCAGTTCATTGGCTACTTTTTGTCTGTAAACATCATGCAGTTTCGCCATCGTTAAACTCCAATTACTTTACAAGTTCACCATTGGATTTGAAGAAGCGTACTTTCTTGCCATCTTCAATCCGGAAACCAACACGATCCGCCTTGCCAGAGGCAGGGTTGAAGATCGCAACGTTGGATACGTCAATCGGGGATTCTTTGCTAACGATACCGCCAGCAGTGCCCAGAGCCGGAACCGGCTTCTGATGCTTCTTCACCAAGTTAACGCCTTCTACTACTACTTTGCCGTGCTGAACCAGGACTTGAGTGACTTTGCCACGCTTGCCTTTATCTTTACCGGTCAAAACAATTACTTCGTCTTCACGACGGATTTTAGCTGCCATGTTTCTCGACTCCTTACAGTACTTCAGGGGCCAGGGACACGATCTTCATGAACTTTTCAGTACGCAGTTCACGAGTCACTGGGCCGAAGATGCGAGTACCGATCGGCTGATGGTTGTTGTTCAACAGCACAGCCGCGTTGCGGTCGAAACGGATGACTGAGCCATCCTGACGGCGAACGCCTTTTCTGGTGCGCACGACCACCGCATTTACTACATCACCCTTCTTCACTTTACCGCGAGGAATCGCTTCCTTGATGGAAACTTTGATGATGTCGCCGATACCGGCGTAGCGGCGGTGCGAACCACCAAGAACCTTAATACACATTACGCTGCGAGCGCCGGAGTTGTCGGCGACGTCCAGCATACTTTGCATTTGGATCATGTGAGTGCTCCGCTTTACTTTACTACTGTTCCCTTTCGGGACTGGCTGCCCACTAAAGGCGCGGCATAATACCACAGCCGATCCGCGATTGGTAGTTGAAAAAAAGAACGGCCCGGAAAGGGCCGTTCCTATCAGGCGAAGGCCTTAGGCCTTCTCAACGACAGCAACCAGGGTCCAGGACTTAGTCTTGGACAACGGGCGGCACTCGCGGATTTCCACGAGGTCACCAGTCTTGCACTCGTTGTTTTCGTCATGTACGTGCAGCTTGGTGGTACGCACGATAATCTTCCCGTAAATCGGGTGTTTTACCTTGCGTTCGATAGCTACAGTGATGGACTTGTCCATCTTGTCGCTAACGACACGGCCTTGCAGAGTACGGATTTTATCGGTCATTTACGCACCCGCCTTCTCGTTCAGAACAGTCTTGACGCGAGCGATGTCGCGACGTACCAGTTTCAGAGTATGAGTCTGAGACAGTTGACCAGTGCTGGCTTGAATACGCAGGTTGAACTGCTCACGCAGCAGACCGATCAGTTCAGCCTTCAGCTCTTCTACGCTCTTTTGGCGAAGATCTTGTGCTTTCATCACATTACCGTCCGAGTTACGAAAGTGGTCTTAACTGACAGTTTAGCGGCCGCCAGAGCGAACGCTTCACGAGCCAGGGCTTCAGGCACACCGTCCATCTCGTACAGGACCTTACCAGGCTGGATCAGGGCAACCCAGTATTCGACGTTACCCTTACCTTTACCCATACGAACTTCGAGGGGCTTTTCAGTAATTGGCTTGTCCGGGAATACACGGATCCAGATCTTGCCTTGACGCTTCACAGCACGAGTCATAGCACGACGAGCTGCTTCGATCTGACGAGCAGTCAGTTGACCGCGAGTTACCGCCTTCAGACCAAAGGAACCGAAAGAAACTTCGTTGCCGGCATTCGCCAGACCACGGTTACGGCCCTTGTGGACTTTACGGAATTTTGTACGCTTAGGTTGCAACATTTACCGAATCTCCTTACTTACCGCGAGGCTTGCGCTTCGGCTTGGCAGGAGCCGGTTCTTGTTGAGCGGCTGCTGCGGCTGCGTTAACAGCTGCGATGCCACCCAGAACCTCGCCCTTGAAGATCCAAACCTTGACGCCGATGACGCCGTAGGTGGTATGTGCTTCAGAGGTAGCGTAGTCGATGTCAGCACGCAGAGTGTGCAGGGGCACGCGACCTTCACGGTACCATTCGGTACGCGCGATTTCGGCGCCGCCCAGACGGCCGCTAACTTCTACCTTGATACCCTTGGCACCCAGACGCATGGCGTTTTGTACCGCACGCTTCATAGCGCGGCGGAACATAACACGGCGTTCAAGTTGAGAGCTGATGCTATCAGCAACCAGCTTGCCATCGAGCTCAGGCTTACGCACTTCGGAAATGTTGATCTGTGCAGGTACGCCAGTGATCTTGGCGATGTACTTGCGCAGCTTCTCAACGTCTTCACCTTTCTTACCGATCACGATACCCGGACGAGCGGTGTGAATAGTCACACGGATGCTCTTGGCCGGACGTTCGATCACGATACGAGACACGGACGCAGCCTTCAGTTCCTTGGTCAGGTACTGACGGACTTTGAAATCGCCGTGCAGGTTGTCTGCGAAGTCTTTAGTACTCGCAAACCAAGTCGAATTGAAAGGCTTGGTGATTCCTAAGCGAATACCATTAGGATGTACTTTCTGACCCATTGCTTATCTCCTAGCCTCTTAGCGGTCGGACACTACCACAGTGATGTGGGAGGTACGCTTCAGGATACGGTCCGCGCGGCCTTTGGCGCGCGGACGAATACGCTTCATGGATGGACCTTCGTCAACCATGATGGTGGCAACCTTCAGCGTGTCGATGTCCGCACCTTCATTGTGCTCGGCATTTGCAATGGCAGATTCCAGTACCTTCTTAACCAGTACAGCCGCCTTACGCGGGCTGAAGGTCAGCAGGTTCAGAGCCTTGTCAACCGGCAGACCACGTACCTGGTCTGCAACCAAGCGAGCCTTCTGGGCAGAAGTACGGGCGAAACGGTGTTTAGCGATAGCTTCCATCATTTACCCCTTATTTCTTCTTGGCCTTCTTATCAGCGGCATGACCGCGATAAGTACGAGTTGGCGCAAACTCACCCAGCTTGTGACCGATCATTTCATCGGAAACGTATACCGGTACGTGCTGACGACCATTATGGACAGCGATGGTCAAACCGATCATGTTCGGGATGATCATTGAACGACGGGACCAAGTCTTAATTGGCTTCTTGTCCCCGCTTTCCACCGCTTTCTCTACCTTCTTCAGCAAGTGCAGGTCAATAAAAGGACCCTTCTTGAGAGAACGTGGCATGGTGATTCCTCTTTAAAAAGAATTACTTGTTACGACGACGTACGATGTACTTGTCGGTGCGCTTGTTCTTACGGGTCTTGTAACCCTTAGCCGGAGTGCCCCAAGGAGATACAGGTTGCATACCCTTGTTGCGGCCTTCACCACCACCGTGCGGGTGATCAACCGGGTTCATGGCCATACCACGAACTGTCGGACGAACACCACGCCAGCGCTTGGCACCAGCCTTACCCAGTTGACGCAACATGTGCTCGGAGTTACCGACTTCACCAATGGTGGCGCGGCACTCGGCCAGCACTTTGCGAACTTCACCGGAACGCAGACGCAGAGTCACATAGCTACCTTCACGGGCCAGGATCTGAGCGAATGCACCAGCAGAACGAGCAATCTGAGCACCCTTGCCCGGCTTCATTTCGATAGCGTGGACAGTGGTACCAACCGGGATGTTACGCATCGGCAGAGTGTTACCTACCTTGATGCCTGCATCGATACCAGAAGCGATCTGGTCACCGGCTTTCAGGCCCTTAGGAGCCAGGATGTAGCGACGTTCACCATCTGCGTACAGCACCAGCGCAATGTGCGCGGAGCGGTTCGGGTCATATTCCAGACGCTCAACTTTGGCCGGAACCCCGTCCTTGTTGCGCTTGAAGTCGACCAGACGGTAATGCTGCTTGTGGCCACCACCGATATGACGGGTAGTGATACGGCCGTTGTTGTTACGACCACCACTCTTACGCTTCTCTTCCACCAGGGCGGCGAATGGCTTGCCCTTGTGCAGTTCCGGGGTAACGATCTTGACGACGTGACGGCGACCCGGAGAAGTAGGCTTACATTTTACAATTGCCATTTGTTAAGACTCCTCTTACTCGGCGGCGCCGCCCATGAAGTCGATGTCTTGACCAGGAACCAGTGTCACGTAGGCTTTCTTCCAATCGGAACGACGGCCAACACGAGCACCAGTACGCTTGGTCTTACCCATCACATTCAGGGTGCGTACAGCTTCAACTTGAACTTCGAACAGTTTCTCAACTGCAGCCTTGATTTCCGCTTTGGTCGCGTCAGTGGCAACCTTGAACACTATGGTATTCAGCTTTTCAGCTACCATGGTGCTCTTCTCAGAGATGTGCGGAGCCTTCAGAACTTTCAGCAGACGCTCTTCACGGATCATGCCAGCATCTCCTCGATTTGCTTCACTGCTTCCGCAGTCATCAATACCTTGTCGAAAGCGATCAGGCTAACCGGGTCGAGGCCAGTTACATCACGCACGTCAACCTTGTACAGGTTACGAGCGGCCAGGAACAAGTTCTCATCCACTTCCGGAGTGACGATCAGCACGTCTTTCAGGTCCATGCTCTTCAGCTTGGCAACCAAATCTTTGGTCTTCGGCGCATCGATAGCGAATTGCTCGACCACGATCAGACGTTCTTGACGCACCAGCTCAGACAGAATGCTCTGCAGAGCAGCACGGTACATCTTCTTGTTTACCTTCTGGCTGTGATCTTGCGGACGAGCGGCGAAAGTCACGCCACCTGAACGCCAGATTGGGGAGCGAATGCTACCCGCACGAGCACGACCAGTACCCTTCTGACGCCATGGCTTTTTACCGCCACCGGACACTTCAGAACGGTTCTTCTGAGCGCGAGTACCCTGACGCGCACCATTGGCGTAGGCTACGACTACCTGATGGATCAGGGCTTCGTTGAACTCACGCCCGAAGGTAGTTTCGGAAACTTGAAGAGCGCCTTGGGCGTCTTTCATTACCAATTCCATTACTATCTCCTCAGACGTTACGCTTTAACGGCAGGTTTGACGATCACATTGCCGTTGGTTGCGCCAGGAACTGCGCCTTTAACCAGCAGCAGATTGCGCTCAACGTCAACACGAACCACATCCAGGCACTGCACGGTGACGCGCTCGCTACCCATGTGACCAGCCATTTTCTTACCCTTGAACACTTTACCCGGTGATTGGTTTTGACCAATTGAACCAGGTACACGGTGTGAACGTGAGTTACCGTGAGTCATGTCCTGAGTGCGGAAGTTCCAGCGCTTAACAGTACCGGCAAAGCCTTTACCCTTGGAGGTACCAGTAACGTCTACTTTCTTGACGTCAGCGAAAACGCCAACGTTCAGCTCAGCACCAACAGCAACGTCAGCCGCTTCGCTTTCGTTCAGACGAAATTCCCACAAACCGCGACCGGCATCTACACCAGCCTTAGCAAAGTGACCAGCTTCGGCGCTAGTCAGGCGGTTAGCCTTCTTTGCACCCGTGGTAACCTGGATGGCAACGTAGCCGTCGCTTTCCAGAGACTTAACCTGAGTCACACGGTTTGCTTCAACTTCGATAACAGTCACAGGGATGGACACGCCGTCTTCAGTGAAGACGCGGGTCATACCCAGCTTGCGACCTACAAGACCGATTGTCATTGTTATCAACCTCTATTCCGTAATTAACCCAGGCTAATCTGTACGTCGACGCCAGCAGCCAAGTCCAGACGCATCAGAGCGTCAACAGTCTTGTCAGTCGGTTCAACGATGTCTACCAGACGCTTGTGAGTGCGGATTTCATACTGATCACGTGCGTCTTTATTCACGTGTGGAGAAATCAGTACGGTGAAGCGCTCTTTGCGCGTCGGCAGCGGAATCGGGCCGCGTACCTGAGCGCCAGTGCGCTTAGCAGTTTCGACGATTTCCGCAGTAGACTGGTCGATCAAGCGGTGATCAAACGCCTTCAGGCGGATGCGAATTCTTTGGTTCTGCATTTACCAGAGCTCCAAATGGATAAAAGAACATAAAACAAACCGCCCGAAAAACCCATAATGGCCCCGGAGGTTGCTTCATAACGTTTCCCCCCAAATCGGGGAGACTGTGAGGTTCATCCGGCGAACCGTTTGAACCGAGCCTGTTGGCTCTGCTGTCTGATTGACAAGCCCGCGTATTATACGGATCAACCCGGCTCTTGCAAGGGATGTTTCGCTTTTTTGTCTATTCTTTGCACGGCCGGATCTATCGCAAAAGAATGGGGCCAACCGGCCCCCATAATAGGAGATCTCCAGACAGCAGAAACCTCCTCACAGCCATGGCAAACGAACGCCTCAGTTGAAGTTCCGTTGCGCCAGATGTTGTTCCATAAAGTTCAACGCGGCTGAAATCTGTTCCGCTGCGACACCACCTTTGGCAACCCGCTTACCGAGTGTCGATTCCAGAGACAGGATCGGGTAAACATCGTCGCCGACCACGGCGCTGAACTGCTGGAACTCACTCAGTGCCAGATCTTCCAGCGGTTTGGCAACCTGGATGGCATACACCACGGTTTCACCGACAATATGGTGAGCCTCACGGAACGGAATCCCCTTGGCCACCAGATAGTCCGCCAGTTCGGTCGCATTGGCGTAGCCACCTTGCGCCGCCGCCAGCGTCCGAGCCTGATTCACCTTGATATCATCCAGCACCAGACAGGCCATATCCAGGCAGTCGTGCCAAGAGTCCAGCGCATCAAACAGCCCTTCCTTGTCTTCCTGCATATCCTTGTTATAGGCCAGAGGCAACGCCTTGAGAGTCATCATCATGCCCATCTGAGCACCGACCACCCGACCAGTTTTACCCCGGATCAGCTCCAGAGCGTCGGGATTCTTCTTCTGCGGCATCAAGGATGAGCCCGAGGTGACCTTGTCAGAGAGTTCGACAAAACCGGCTTCACCGGTATTGAAGAAGATAAGGTCTTCGGCAAAACGGGAGAGATGTACCATGGAGAGGCTGGCGCAATTCATCAGCTCCACCACATGATCCCGATCCGAAACCGAATCCAGGCTGTTGCGAGTCGCCCCGGCAAATCCCAGGTCCAGGGCCAGCGCATCCCGATCGATGGCATAGGCGGTACCGGCCAGAGCGCCACAACCCAACGGGCTCAGGTTCAGACGAGCCAACGCATCTTGCAGACGGCTGTAGTCGCGCTCCAGCATCTCCACATAGGCTAGAGCCCAATGGGAGAAGGTCACGGGTTGCGCCCGTTGCAGGTGGGTGTAACCGGGCAACACGGCACTTTGATGCACGCGCGCGGCCGCCACCAGAGACTGTTGCAGCTGATGGATTGAGGTCAGCAGTAACTGCCCCTGCGCCTTGCACCAGAGTTTCAGATCGGTAGCGACCTGATCATTGCGGGAGCGACCGGTGTGCAGCTTCTTGCCCAGATCCCCGACCCGCGCTATGAGCTGGCCTTCAACCCAGGAGTGAATATCTTCGGCATCCGATTGTAAAATCTGCGCCGGATCGGCCTGGACCTCGGCGAGCAGACTATTCAGTGCTTGTTCCAGACGCACCTGTTCATCCACGCTGAGAATGCCGACTGTGACCAGAGCCCGCGACCAACCCACGGAGCCAACGATGTCTTGCTCGGCCAGGCGATAATCGAACCGCAAGGAATCGTTGAACTGCTTAAACCGAATATCGGCTGCCTGACTGAAACGTCCGCCCCACAATGCCATGGTCTGTTCTCCAAAACTTGAACGAAATAAATGGCGACTCCCGCCAAGGCAGGAGTCAGAGATTGGGGTCTCCCCGCTGGTTCACACCCAAGCGAGGAGACCGGCAGCCCAAGGGCTGAGTGTTATTTCTTGCTTTGTTCTTTCAAAGCACGGATGCGGCTGGCCAGGGTATACAGGCGGATGAAGCCTTCGGCATGGCTCTGGTCATACACATCATCGGCACCAAAGGTGGCAAAGTCTTCCGAGTAGAGGCTATTGGCAGAGCGTTTCTGCACAGCATTCACCGAGCCCTTGTACATCTTCAGCACGACTTCGCCGCACAGATCTTCGGCGATGGCATCGGCAGAGGCGACGATGGCCTTACACAGCGGCGTGAACCAGCGACCGTCATACACCAGATGGGAGAATTCGGCACCGAGCTTTTCACGCCAGGCGCGAGTCGGCTTGTCCAGCACCAGCTCTTCCACCGCACGCAGGGCCGCCATCATGACGGTACCGCCCGGGGTCTCGTAGCAGCCACGGGACTTCATGCCCACCAGACGGTTTTCGGTGATATCGATACGACCCACACCATGCTTGGAGGCGCGTTCGTTCAGGGTCACCAGCACCTCATAGGGGCTCAGTGCCTGGTCATCGACAGCCACCACTTCGCCATTAGCCACGGTCAGCTTCACATACTCAGCCTGATCCGGTGCCTGCTCCGGAGAAACAGTCCACTGCCATACGGCCTCGGAAGCTTCATTCCAGGTACTTTCCAGCTCGCCACCTTCGGTGGAAATGTGCCAGGCATTGGCATCACGGCTGTAGATCTTGGTGATAGAGGCCTTGCACGGGATGTCTCGCTCGGAGAGATAGTTCAACAGCTCTTCACGGGAACGCATGGTCCAGATCCGCCACGGGGCGATCACCTTGAGTTGCGGGGCCAGGGCGGCGACAGCACCTTCGAAACGCACCTGATCGTTACCCTTGCCGGTGCAACCGTGGGCGATGGCATCTGCACCTTCGGCCATAGCGGCTTCGACCATGGCCTTGGCAATGACCGGACGCGCCATAGAGGTACCCAGCAGGTAAGTGCCTTCATAGATGGCACCCGTTTTCAGGGTCGGGTAGACGTAGTCTTTAACGAACTCGTCTTTCAGATCTTTGACGATACACTTGGAGGCACCGGAAGCGATGGCCTTCTGTTCTACCCCTTCCAGATCATCGGCACCCTGTCCTACGTCGGCCACGAAGCAGATGACTTCGCAGTTATAGTTTTCCTTCAGCCAAGGCACTATGGCCGAAGTATCCAGACCGCCAGAGTAAGCCAGTACAACCTTGTTGATGCCTTCCATTATTTGTCTCCTTGATTGATCAGTGTGTGCAGGACAGCATTTTGCGCGTGCATCCGGTTTTCTGCCTCATCCAGGATGAGGGAGGCCGGGCCATCCATGACGTCAGACGTAATTTCCATTTCCCGGTGCGCCGGCTGGCAATGCAGCACATGACGGATCCCGGTGTTATCCAGCAGCCCCTGATTGATCTGGTAGGGCATGAACTTGTCTTTTACCGCTTCCAGAGGGGTGTTGTCACCCATGGAAACCCAGGTATCGGTATAGGCCACATCGAAGCCGATAATATCCTGCACGCTGTCAGTCACCGCAAGACGTGCGCCGGTCAATTTAGCCAGCTCGGCGGCCTCATTGAAGATCTGGGCATCCGGACCGCAACCTTTGGGAGCCACGACGGTGACATCGGTACCCAGAATAGCGCCGGTGATCAGCAGCGAATGAGCCACGTTGTTGCCATCACCCAGGTAAGCCAGTTTTACCTGGGCCAGATCCTCATAGTTTTCGGCAATGGTCATAAAGTCGGCCAGTGCCTGGCAAGGATGGTACAGGTTACACAGGGAATTGATGACGGGTACTGTGGCGTGATCCCGCAGTTCCAGCAGCGTCTTGTGGTCATAGACCCGTGCGACTATCCCTTCACACCAGCGGGACAGGTTACCGGCAAAATCCTTCACCGTTTCCCGGTTACCCATGGCGCCATTTTGTTGATCCAGATAAACGGCATGACCACCGAGACGATGGATACCAATGTCGAAGGTCACCCGGGTCCGCAGCGAAGGTTTCTCGAACAGAGTCACTATGCTCTTGTTGGCCAGGCTGGCACGAAATCCGGCAGGATTGGCCTTCATCGCGCGTCCCAGCTGGAGCAACTCCAGCAACTCTTCCTTGTTGAATTCCTTGGTTGTTAACAGGTGCCGCATGCCGTTCTCCTTAAAAGTCATTCTTCTTATTGCGCCCCGATGGCGCTGGTCTGTCTCAGGCCGAAATACGGGTGCCGATATCGTCACCGGCCAGCAGCTTGCTCAGCTGATCGGGATAACGCCAGCTGGCGACACAGATAGGACGTCCCAGACTCGCGGAGGCATGCAGCGCGGCCTTGACCTTGACTTCCATGCCGCCGGTGATGACACCCTTGGCAATCAGCTCATCCGCCTTGGCCTGAGTCACGTCATGGATCAGTTGCCCCTTGCCATCCAGAATACCGCTGACATCGGAGAGCATCACCAGATCGGCACCCAGCGCCTCGGCGATGGCGGTTGCCGCCTGGTCGGCATTGACGTTCATCAGTTGACCATCGACCGTGATACCAATGGAGCTGATCACCGGCAGGAAACCACCATCCAGCAAGGTATGCAGCAAGGCGGCATCGCCCGGCTGGCAATCCCCCACAGCACCCAGATCCGGGTCCAGTTGGGTAACGTTGCACAGACCACCATCAGCCAGACACAGCCCGACTGTCTTGAGACCATGCTGGATCGCTTTGGCCATCAACTGCTTGTTGGCCGTGCCAGCCAGGGCACCGGCGATGATCGGGATCTGGTCGAACGGCGTAACCCGCAGACCGTTCTTCTTGGTGCTCTTGAGACCCAAGCCCTTGAGCAGGTCATCGACCAGACAGCCGCCCCCGTGTACCAGCACTAAAGGTCTATGGTGCTGATCCAGAAACTGGGTCAGTCCGTCAAACAGCGCCGTCAGCGCTTCGTCACTTTCCAGCAAGGCGCCGCCGAGCTTGATAATCAGGGTATTGTTGGCCATGTCCATTTGCTCCGTTACAGCAGACCCGCGGTCTGCTCGAATCCATAATTGATGTTGATACACTGCATGGCCTGGGAGGAAGCGCCTTTGAGCAGGTTGTCGATGGCCGATGCCACGATCAGCTGATCCCCCTCGACCTGCCAATGCAGATCGCAGAACGGAGTTCCGGCGACACCGGCAATCGACGGCCATTGAGCGCCCAGCCGAACAATCGGTTTGCCTTCATAGGCACTGGCGTATGCGGCATCCACCTGCTCGGCGGTGACACCAGCGGCCAGTTGTACATAAATCGTAGCCAGAATACCACGCACAAAGTTACCCAGATGAGGCTGAAAAATAACCTTGGTACCCAAGTGGTGACTAATTTCCGGCTGATGTCTGTGCTTGAACACCCCATAAGGGTTCAGACTGACTTCGCAGAAACTGGTGTTGATGGCCGCTTTGCGTCCAGCCCCGGAGACTCCGGAGACGGCATTGATGATCGGGGTAGTGCCCGCCTTGATAAGGCCGGCAGCCATCAGCGGCTTGAGCGCTGACAAGGAAGCGGTCGGGTAGCAGCCCGGCACGGCAATCAGTTCGGCCTGGGCGATCGCCTCTTCATTCCACTCGGCCAGACCGTAAACCGCTTGCTGTAACCACTCGGGCTGGTTATGGCTGAAGCCGTAAAATTCGTCGTAGAAACCCTGCTCTTCGACCCGGAAGGCGCCGGAGAGATCAAACACCTTGATACCGGCCGCCAGAAATTGTGGTGCCAGATCCATGCTCACCTCATGGGCGGTGGCCAGACACACCAGATCGGTCCCGGTCTTGGCTTCCACCATCCCCTCTTCGGTCAGCGGCTGGATCGGCAAGTCCACCAAGCCGGCAAACCGCGGATACAGGGCAGCAAATGGCTTGTGCGCATCCTGGCTGTTGGCGGAAACATAGAGTCCCTTCAGATTCAGGTGCGGATGTTTCTGGACCATGGCTGCCAGTTCAGCACCAGCATAACCACTGGCTCCAATAATGACGACATTCAGCATGACAATTTCCGTAATGATTCAGCAGAGTTTAGACATCGGGGTATAACGAGAAACAACGGCTGCAGGGTAACGCAGCATCAAGCAGGGTTGTGTCGTCGATTGTTTATGAAGTGACAGAACATCAACATTACCTTACAAATAGTCTCTTACCGTTTGGCGCCCGACACATATTAATATTTATGCACCGAATTTGCATTTATATTATTTATCAAATTAGTATGAGGGGTGCAAGGAGGATGTATGGCAAATCTGGATTTTTTTAAGTTATACCGCGATATCATCGCGATTCCGTCGATTAGTAGCACAGATCCGGCCTGGGATCAGAGCAATCAAGGGGTCATTCAACTATTGGCCGACTGGTTCAGCCAGCTCGGTTTCCGCTGCGAGATCACGCCGCTCCCCGATCTGCCGGGGAAATTCAATCTGGTGGCGACCTTAGGGTCAGGAGACGGCGGACTGCTGCTGGCTGGTCATACAGATACCGTCCCCTTCGATGCCGGGCGCTGGAGCAAGGACCCGTTCACTGTGACCCGGGAAGGGGATCGCTTGTATGGCCTCGGCACCATCGACATGAAGGGGTTCTTTGCCTTTATTGCCATGGCCGTGCAGGAGATGGATCTGCGCCAACTGAAGAAGCCACTGCGTATTCTGGCCACCGCCGACGAAGAGACGACCATGGCGGGCGCCCGCGCCATCGCCGAGGCCCATCTCATCAAGCCGGATTATGCGGTCATTGGCGAGCCCACCGGCTTGGTGCCGGTCATGATGCACAAGGGACACATGTCGGAATCGATCCGCGTCACCGGCAAGAGTGGTCATAGCTCGGACCCTGCCAATGGCGTCAATGCCATCGAGATCATGCACAAGGTGCTCGGCAAGCTGACGCTGCTACAGCAGGATTTGTCGAAAAAATACCACAATTCTCACTTCAAGGTGCCCCATCCGACCCTCAACTTCGGCGCCATTCATGGCGGCGATAGCCCAAACCGGATCTGCGGTGCCTGCGAATTACAAATTGACCTGCGCC
Source organism: Aeromonadaceae bacterium (assembly GCA_963677375.2). Classification (GTDB taxonomy): domain Bacteria; phylum Pseudomonadota; class Gammaproteobacteria; order Enterobacterales; family Aeromonadaceae; genus Pseudaeromonas. The sequence continues at coordinate 23,320 of CAXXIF010000015.1, read as the reverse complement.
CCATCCCCGGGGTCAGTCCGCAAGAGCTGATGGCGATGCTGGAAGAAAACCTGAGCGAGATCCACGCTTGCCATCCTGGCTGCCTGCACATCAGCCACATGCACGAGCCAATCCCACCTTATGCCTGTGCCGAAGATTCGGTGCTGATCCAGGAAGCCGAGCTGGCAACGGGCCTCACGGCGGAATCAGTCAACTACTGCACCGAGGCCCCCTTCGTGCAGCAACTGGGGTGCGATACCCTGGTACTGGGCCCCGGCTACATCACCCAGGCTCACCAACCCGATGAATATCTCGACCTTTCTTTCGTCACCCCGACGACCGAAGTGTTGAAGCATCTGGTGCGGCGTTTCTGCCTCTGACCCATACCGGCGCAAATTTCGCATAAATTTGCACTTTAATCGGGCTCAAGATTTGACCTGGCTAACAGATTGCGGATAGATTGTACCCTCGGCCGGTGGGGGCAATTTTGTGGTAATCCTCACAACAAAAGGGAAGGGACGGACGATTATGCATGAGAAGTACGCGGCACTGCGTGGCAACGTGGGCCTGTTGGGTCAGCTTTTGGGCAAGACCATCAAGGATCATCTGGGTGAAGAGTTTCTGGCAAAAATTGAAACCATCCGCCAGTTGGCCAAATCCTCTCGCCAAGGAAATGATGAGGCACGGCAAAATCTGCTGGATACACTGCATGGCTTGAGCGACGACGAACTGTTGCCGGTTGCTCGTGCATTCAGCCAGTTCCTGAACCTGGCCAACGTGGCCGAGCAGTTCCATACCGTTTCTCGCCATAATGAAGATCACAGTGGTCCGGATGCCATTGACAAGCTGTTTGCCAAACTCAAGGCAAGCAACCATTCCGAACAAGAGATCCTCTCGGCCATTCGCGAACTCGATATCGAGTTGGTGTTGACCGCACACCCCACCGAAGTCACTCGTCGCACACTGATCCACAAGCATGTCCAGTTAAATGAATGTCTGGAACAGCTGGAGTTGTGTGACCTGAGCGAGCGTGAGCGCAAGATCATACTGCAACGCATCGAGCAGCTGATCAATCAGGCGTGGCATACCAACGAAATTCGTGAACAACGCCCGACGCCGGTCGACGAAGCCAAGTGGGGCTTCGCCATGATCGAAAACAACCTGTGGCCAGCCATCCCGAACTTCATGCGTCAACTCGACGAGCGCCTGCAAGAGAACTTCGGCCTGCGCCTGCCGTTGGATGTGGCCCCGGTACGCTTTGCCTCCTGGATGGGTGGCGATCGCGACGGTAACCCGTTCGTCACCGCCAAGGTGACCCGTGAAGTGCTGATGACCTCCCGCTGGGTGGCGTTGAGTCTGTTCCAGAATGACGTCCAGGAACTGGTCTCCGAACTGTCGATGATGGATGCCAGTCCGAAGTTGCGTGAGCTGGCCGGTGACCATACCGAACCCTATCGCTTCTTGCTGCGGACTCTGCGGGATGACATCAAAGAAACCCTGCAGAACCTGAGCGCTCGTCTGCAAGGTCAATACACCGAAAGCCGCGACCTCATCTGTCGGACCGAGCAACTGCGTGAACCGCTGGAACTCTGTTACCACTCGTTGCATGAGTGCGGCATGAGCATCATCGCCGATGGCCTGTTGCTGGATGTGCTGCGCAAACTGGCCTGTTTCGGTATCACGCTGCTCAAACTCGACATTCGTCAGGACGGTGAACGTCACGGCGACGTGTTGGCCGAGCTGACCCGCTATCTGGGTCTGGGCGACTACGGGCAATGGAGCGAAGAAGATAAGCAGGCTTTCCTGCTGACCGAACTCAACTCCCGCCGTCCGCTGCTGCCGCCGGATTGGCAGCCTTGCGCCGAGAATCAGGAAGTGCTGGATACCTGCCGCGTCATCGCCGAGACAGATCCGGGTGCCTTTGGCATCTATATCATCTCCATGGCTCGTCAGCCCTCCGACGTCCTGGCCGTGCAACTGCTGCTCAAGGAAGTCGGTTGCCCGTTCCGTATGCCGGTAGCCCCTCTGTTCGAAACCCAGAACGACCTGCAAAATGCCGCTCTGGTGATGAACCGTCTGCTCTCCGTCGACTGGTACCGTGGCTACATTCAGGGTCAACAGTATGTGATGATCGGCTACTCCGACTCCGCCAAGGATGCCGGTATGCTCTCCGCCAACTGGGCCCAATACCGTGCCATGGAAGAGCTGGTCGCTATCGCCGAACGCGAGAATATCAAGCTCAACCTGTTCCATGGCCGCGGTGGCACCGTGGGTCGTGGCGGTGGTCCTGCTCATCAGGCCATCCTGTCACAACCGCCAGGGTCCCTGAAGGGTGGCTTCCGCGTCACCGAGCAAGGCGAGATGATCCGCTTCAAATTCGGTCTGCCGGAAGTGGCCATCACCAGCCTCAAGCTCTACACCAGTGCCGTACTGGAAGCCAATCTGTTGCCACCTCCGAAGCCGAAGCGCGAATGGTGCGAAGTGATGGAGCAGCTGGCGCAAGTCTCCTGCGACCATTATCGCAGCATCATTCGTGATGAACCGGACTTCGTCCCCTACTTCCGTGCCGCAACGCCGGAAATGGAACTGGGCAAGCTGCCGTTGGGCTCCCGCCCCTCCAAGCGTAAGCCGAATGGTGGAGTCGAGTCTCTGCGTGCCATCCCCTGGATCTTCGCCTGGACCCAGAATCGCCTGATGCTGCCGTCCTGGTTAGGGACTCATGTTGCACTCAATAGCGTGATCGACGATGGCAAGAAGCACCTGCTGATCGAGATGAGCAAGGAGTGGCCTTTCTTCCGCACCCGTCTGGAAATGCTGGAGATGGTATTCCTCAAGGCTGATCTGTGGCTTTCCGAATACTACGACCAGCGTCTGGCACCGGAAGCACTCTGGCCGTTGGGCCAACGTCTGCGGGCGGAGCTGCAAGCCTCGACCGAGATAGTGCTGGGTCTGCGCCCACAAGGTGGCCTGCTGGACGATCAGCCCTGGATCAAGGAATCCATCAAGCTGCGGAACCCCTATACGGACCCGTTGAACGTCTTGCAAGTCGAGCTGCTGAACCGCTCGCGCAGCACCCCGAATGAGCTACATCCTCAGGTCGACCAGGCATTGATGGTGACCATCGCCGGGATCGCCGCCGGGATGCGCAACACGGGCTAGTCCACTCTGAAAAAGGCCGGGAGCAATCTCGGCCTTTTTGTTTCTGCTCGACCGCAGTACCATACCTCTCGAACTGCTCCATCCGTCATAACCATGACACAGGCTCCGTTTATCCTGAGCCATCACTCCAAGGAGAATAGGTGCATGACCCCTGCTATCCGCTTTCTGAAAATCGCCGGTATCGACTTCACCACCCATAGCTACGATTGCGAAGTGCATGAGGATTTTGGCCTGCACGCCGCCGCCCAGTTGGGCCTGCCTGCCGAGCAGGTCTACAAGACCCTATTGGTCCAGCAGGATAAACAGGTGGTGACAGCGGTGATCCCGGTCTCTTGCATGCTCAGCCTCAAAGAGGTGGCCAAGGCTACCAAGCTGAAGAAGGTGGAGATGATGAAGCCACAGGATGCCGAGCGACTGACCGGCTACAAGGTGGGAGGCATCAGCCCCTTTGCCCAGAAAAAGCAGCTGCCGACCCTGCTCGATGCCAGAGCCCTCGCCCAAACGACCATCTTAGTGAGCGGCGGCCGCCGCGGACTCTCGGTGGGTATCAGCCCCCAGGATTTCATCCAGCTGCTAGGTGCCACCATCGCACCGATTGCCGAATAACCCACCACAGCAGCGGCGACCCCAACCGTCGCCGCCTGAGTTCACGCCAGCCGGACAGCACCACGCTTGTCGCGATACATGGCATCGTCGGTACGCTTGAGCAGGCCATCGAGGCTCAACTCACCCGCTCGATATTGCCCGACCCCGACACTGACGCTGATCGGCAAATCCAGGCCTTGGTCGACCACCGGATGTATGGCAATGGCACGACGCAGGCGGTCCGCCAGTACCCGAGCCAGGACCTCATCGGTATCCGGCAACAGGATCAGAAACTCATCGCCCCCCATGCGGAACACATGGTCACCGGTACGGATATAGCGCCGAATGACGGTGGCAACCTGCTGCAACACAAGATCACCAGCGGCGTGACCATAGGTATCATTGATCTGCTTGAAGCGATTGATATCCAGCACAATAGCCGCCAGCTCACCTGGATGTTGCTGGAGTCGCTGCTCCTCACGGTGGCCGATTTCCTGATAAGCCCGGCGATTATTCAAGCCGGTCAGACTATCGGTTTTGGAGTCCAACTCAGCCCTGAATTGTTCCTCTCGCGCCAATTTCAAACGGTCCGCTAACGCCAGTGACATCAGGATGCCATCCACCATCAGACCAAAATCCAGCGCTTTATAGGTGATGTAGTGAAACGGCAAAAAAGCCATGACAGTAAATGCCGTCACCATGGTGCCCACCAGCCCACTCATAGATCCGAGCAGGAAGAAGCGCGCGGAACGGTTACCCCGTAGCCAGGAGTAGAGCCCGATGGCAAAGGCATAGAAGCTGATCAGTGACGAGAGGATGATGGATAGCTCCACATGAACTCGGTATCCCCACCAGGGCGTCACCAGCGCCAACACCAAGACCCCATAGAGTAGTGCTGTGGTTAGCCGGTATAACCGGGGATGACTTTGTAGTAGATCGAGAAACGACCGGGCGAATAGCAGACCACTATACAAAAACAGAAAAATGGCTCCCGACTGCATCCAGTCCTGCCCCTGAGGATTGTCAGCAAACAGCAGCGGAAAGGTATAGTTGTTGTAGCCGGCATTCATCAGCAAGAAGGTGCCGAGATAGAAGACGTAAAACAACTGATAGCGCTCACGAATACCGATATACAACAGCAGGTTATACAACAGCATCGAGAAGATGGCGCCATACACCAGTCCAATCAGGGCGGCATCGATCACCTGCGCACGCAGAAAGCTGGGCTCATCCATCAGGTTGATGGAGACAATGAAAGGGTCGGGTGTTTTCACCTGCACATAAACCACTGAACGGCCCGGCTCGAAGCTCAACCGATCATTCAGCAACGGGTAAGCGATGGCGCGCCGGGAAAAGGGTTGCCCATTGCCGCCCAGGGCCCAGCTCGTCTCACCATGGGGAGAGACCACAGCCACGTTGACAGTATCCAGCCAGGCTTGCGCGAACCAGATGATCCGCGAGACAGTCACCGCTTGACGATTTTCCACCTTGAAGCGATACCAGAACGATGAACGGGTGAAGGTATGACTGGCCACCGGCTGCCCCAGCGGAATAAAGCGTGCGGCAGGCAACGCCAGAATATCGGACAAGCGGAGTGAGCCGGCGGGATCTTCGAACCAATCCACACTCTGCCCGATAGCCTCATGGGGCTGCGCCAGATCCAGGATGCGCTCAGCTGCGCTCCCGGTCGTGAGCCACCCCATCAGGACAAGCAGAACTAGATAACGCATCGGGTCAGATCCTCTCGGCATTCCTGTGGAGTGTAATGGTGCCGGGTTAAGTTTGTCTGAAGCAAGTTGCGGGATTGTGGCATGACACCTGTTGAATCACAGAATAAAAACCCATACGGAACCAATGAGTTGGCACCTGAATCAAGAAGCCAGAAACAATCAGCCCCTCGGATGAGGGCCTGATTGTTGAGTGCCATGTGGCGAGCCGTTCAATCTGTTAGAGGGCCGCGCAGATGGTCCACAGATCCGCTTGCACGGCAGCGGCCGTGACTTCACGACCCGCACCTGGGCCCTGCAGGATCAAGGGATTGCTACGGTACCAATCGGTTTCGATGGCGAAGATGTTATCGCAAGGGCGCAGATTGACGAATGGATGGTGCGGCTCCAGCGCCTCGAGTCCGACGCTGGCGCGACCATCCCGCTCCAAACGCGCCACATAACGCAGTAACTTACCCTGCTGCTGCGCCTCTTCGATGGCATCCAGTAGCGTGTCATCCATCTCACTCAGGCGCTCCATAAACGCCTCGCGACTGACTCGCCGCAGGTCATGAGGCACCAGATTTTGCAAGGTGATCTGCTCCGGCTCCAGGGCAAAACCGGCTTCACGAGCCAGGATCAGGAGCTTGCGCCGCACATCCTGCCCCGAGAGATCCTCGCGGGGATCTGGCTCGGTCAGGCCATGCTGCCATGCCTCCTCCACCAGTTCGGAGAAGGGACGCGAGCCATCATACTGCTGGAACAACCAGCTCAAGGTGCCGGAGAAGATACCACTGACGCCGTGAATGCGATCCCCGGAGTGGGACAGCATCAGCAGCGTGTTCTGGATCGGCAGACCGGCACCGACGGTGGCGTTATAACGCCACTGCCGTTGATGGTCGGCAAAGCTCTGTTTGACCCGGTTGTAGAAGTCGATGGGCGCGGAGCCCGCATATTTGTTAGCCGTAATCAGATGGCCACCAAGCTGACCAAAATCAGGGTAGAAACCACTGAGCTCCTCACTGGCGGTCAGATCGATCAGGATCAGCCCATCGAAGCTGTGTTGCTCCAGCACGGAGAGCAGCTCGGGCATGGTATAGCTCTCGGGGTAGAAGTGATCCACCATCTGCAAGGGGTCCAACCCGCTCTCTTCCAACATACCGCCCCGGGAATCAAACACCCCGAACAGGGTTAACTCCAGATGGTGTTCCACTTCCAGCCGCGTCTTTTCCCGTGCATACAGGTTCAACCACTGACTGCCGATATTCCCCCGCCCGAACAGTACGATACCGACCCGGCGGGTCTGATGAAACAGGGTGGCATGGAGCGCCAGCAGCAGTGGCTCTAGGGTGATTTCCCGCACCACGGCAATCAGGCTCACCCCTTCCTTATTCGTCTGGATAAACTCCAGCGGCTGATCCGCCAGCAGACGATAGAAACGGTGGCACTGTTCGGCATGGTCACAGACACCGGCGCCGACCAGAGCCAATAGACTGTACCCTTCCCGCAGAGTCAGGCCGCTGAACAGCCCCTGCTGCTGCAATTCGAGCAGCAACGTCATGGCATTGGGGGCTGTTTCCGGGGTGTAAGCCAGCCGCAACAGTTTGCGGTCCGGTTGATGATGGGCCGTCAGCGCCGATAACTGCTGCTGGGCCAGCGCCCCTTCGATGGCGGCGATGGTTTCGGCATATCCCAGTTGAGGCAGTACTTTCAGCTCCAGCAACACCACCTGATCCAGCGAGGTGACGATACGCGCCCCTTTGACCAACGATTTGCGCCGCAGGATCTGGGTCGAACCGGAATCGGCATCATAGCTGCAGCGCAGCGCCAGCCGCTGCTGGCTATCCAGTACCGGTTGCAGCGTCCGGCTGTGCAGCACTGGCGAGCCCAGCCGGGCCAGCTCGTTTGCCTCGACCAGCGAGAGGCGCTCCAGCAGATGGGCGGATTTCACCCGCCGCGGATCGGCACTATAAACACCGGCGACATCACTCCAGATGGTCGTGGCCTCGGCTCCCGCCAAGGCGCCCAACAGGGTTGCCGAGTAGTCGGAACCATTACGCCCCAGCAACAGGGTTCGCCCCTGGGCATCGGCGGCGATGAAGCCGGTCACCACCACCCGCTGGTTACCCAGCTCCTCCAGGATCGCCTGCAACCGCTCGCGAGAGGCGGCAATTGCCACGCGTGCCAGCGCCGCCTCTTCGGCCAATAAAAAACGCCGGGCATCCAGCCAGGTCGCGGCATTGCCCCGTTCCACCAGCAGGGCCGCCAGCAGTCGTGCCGACCACATCTCGCCAAAGGCGAGCAGACGATGACGTTCCAGATGATCCGGAGCCTGACTCAAGGAGGTCATAATATCCTGCAGGTCGCCCTGCAATGCGGCCGAAAGCTGCTGGTGCGATTCCCCCTCCAGCAATCCATCGATGAGCCCCTGCTGATAGGTTTGCAGCGCAGTCAGCACAGCGGCCAGTGCATGTTCTCCCGCGTCCTGGGCCTCCAGGAGCTGGATCAATCGGTTGGTGGTCTTGCCCGCCGCCGAAACCACAATCAGCTCGTCGCCGCGGCCTTGTTGTTCAATGAGCCCGGCAACCCGGCGATAACAACTGGGGTCGGCCAGACTGCTGCCCCCGAACTTGTGAACCTGACGACCACCCAGCAACGCAGCAGCTTGTGACATGACGCTCCCCGACAACAAAGAAGATTAGACGCAGGCTTTGGCCTGCTCGAAGGCTTGGTCCAGATCGGCGATCAAATCATCGGCATGCTCGATACCGACCGACAGCCGTAACAGCTGATCGGTAATACCGGCGACCAGTCGCGCCGCTGGATCCATACCGGCGTGGGTCATGCTGGCCGGGTGGGCCACCAGACTCTCGACGCCGCCCAGGGATTCTGCCAGACAGAACAGCTCCAGTGCCATCAGGAAACGCTGCATTTGTTGCAACGTGAAGTCGACCTCAAAACTCAGCATGGCGCCGAAACCCTGTTGCTGACGCTTGGCAATGTCATGACCCGGATGGCTCGGCAAGCTGGGGTGGTAGATTTTGCGGACCAACGGCTGCTGTTGCAGGTAGGCGATGATGGCCGCAGCATTCTCCTGATGGGTACGCAGACGAGGCGCCAGGGTGCGCAGACCACGCAGCGTCAGGTAGGAGTCGAAGGCACCGCCGGTATGTCCCAGACAATTGCCCCACCAAGCCAGCTTCTCGACCAGTTGCGGCTCCTTGGCAATTACGGCGCCACCGACCACATCGGAGTGACCATTGATGTACTTGGTGGTGGAGTGCACCACCACATCGGCACCCAACTTCAACGGCTGCTGCAAGAGTGGGGAGAGGAAGGTGTTATCGACCGCCACCCAAGCTCCGACGGCATGGGCCGCGGCACAGATCGCGGCCACATCGACGACCCGCAGCAACGGATTGGACGGCGTCTCGACCCAGACCAGCTTGGGGTTTTGTGCCAGCGCTGCCGCCAGCGCCTGCGGATCACCCTGATCGACAAACAGTACCCGGTAGTTTCCCCGCGCCGCCACATGCTGGAACAGGCGATAGCTGCCGCCGTAGCAGTCATGGGGCGCCACCAGCAGATCGCCACAACAGAGCAACGCCTCGGCCACCAGATTGATCGCCCCCATACCGGTACCAGTAATCACGGCACCACAACCCCCCTCCAACGCAGCCAGGGCCTGCCCCAGGGTCTCGCGGGTCGGGTTGCCGGAGCGGCTGTAATCATACTGGCGTTTCTCACCAAACCCGGCAAAGGTGTAGTTGGTCGATAGATAGATAGGCGGAACCACGGCGCCATACTGGCTATCGACACCAATCCCGGATTTGACCGCGTGGGTCTCTTGTTTGTAATCCGCCATATGCTCTCCTGGCTCGCGATACGAAGTGAAGTTGAATGCAGCCTACACCTTACTGTTCGGCACAAAAGCCGTCAACACTTCTAGACGTCTAAATGGCTTTGCTGTTGGATTGCCATTACTGCCTATACGGGTTAAAATCGCGCCGGAACAACCAGATAACGGATGCATGATGAAGACAGAGTGGAACGGCGATTACGTGAGTCCCTATGCCGAACACGGCAAAAAGAGCGAACAGGTTAAGAAAATCACTGTATCGATCCCGCTCAAGGTCCTCAAGATCCTGACCGATGAACGGACTCGCCGCCAGGTCAATAATCTCCGTCACGCCACCAACAGTGAGCTGTTGTGTGAAGCCTTCCTGCACGCATTTACCGGCCAACCCCTGCCCGGTGATGAGGATCTGCGCAAAGACCAACCCGACGACATTCCGGATACCGCACAGCGCATCATGGTTCAGCTGGGCAAAACCATCGAAAAATTTGACGAATAGACGCCGGAGCGCGACTCGGCCGTTGTGATAACAAGCGACCTCGGGGTCGCTTTTTTCTGGCCGCGATTCGCAGACAAAGCGCTGTATGCGACCACCAGCCCAGACATAAAAAAAACGCGACCCATTGGGTCGCGACTCGAAATCAATACAAGACAGTATTTGCAGTGGATTTTTCCTGATCCGGATTAGGCAAGCGCCGAATCAATGAAGCCATTCTAATACACGCGCCATCTGGCGACCGTGACGGAAAACGGTTTCACGGCTATCCACGCACTCGGGTTCTAACGATGACCGTGTTGGTGTAACCAACGCAAAGTCAGCATCAGTGCCGCCACACTACGGGACTCATTGAATTCAGGATCATCGAGCAAGGCTTCGGCATCCGCCAACGGCCAGGGGACTAACTCCAGCGGTTCCGGCTCATCCCCTTCCAGCCATTCCGGGTAGAGATCCCGTGCCAGTAACAGATCCATTCGGCTGGCAAAGAACCCCGGGGCCAGTGACAACTGCTTGAGATGAATCAGCTCCCGGGCCCCATAACCCGTCTCCTCCATCAGCTCCCGATTCCCGGCCTGCGCCGCGTTCTCGCCGGCATCGATGACGCCCTTGGGGAAACCCAGCTCATAATTATGAGTACCGGCGGCATATTCGCGCACCAAGAGCAGGGTGTCATCATCCAGCAAGGGCACCAGCATGACGGCGCCCCTATGTCCGCCCTGCATCCGTTCATAGATGCGCTCGGTGCCATTGGTAAAACGCAGATGTAGTGCTTCCACCTTGAACAACCGGCTTTGAGCCACCAACTCTTGCTTGAGTATCTGGGGTTTGTTCTTGTCCCGTGTCATCGTTGTTCGGCTATAATCGCCGCCTCCGCCACCCAGGGTGAACTCCAGCATGGAGAATTCCCTCATAGGTGGTCATTGTAAGCAAAGTCGGACAAGGAACACCATGCTCGCCTGGCAAGAGATTGATACCGTACTGCTGGATATGGACGGTACCCTGATTGATCTGCACTTTGATAACTACTTCTGGCAACGACTGGTTCCCGAGCGTTGGGGACAGGAACGCGGCATGCCGCTGGAGACGGCTCGTCAGGAGTTGGCACCTGTGTTCGCGGCCGTGGCCGGAACCCTCGACTGGTACTGTATCGACTATTGGAGCGAACAACTGGGTCTCGACATACTGGCGCTGAAAAACGAGATCGCCGACAAGGTGTGCTGGCGCTCAGACTCGCGCCCCTTCCTCGACGCCCTGCGCCGCTCCGGCCGCCAGCTCTATCTATTCACCAATGCCCATCCGCAGAGTCTGGCCCTGAAAATCCAGCGTACCGCCCTCGACAGCTATCTGGACGGTCTCTATTCCACCCATGAGTTCGGCACCTCCAAGGAACATCAGTCCTGCTGGCACGCCCTCCATGAGCAATTGAACTTTGATCCGGCGCGAACCCTGTTCATCGATGACTCCCAGCGCATTTTGCTGGCCGCGCGCACCTTTGGCATCACCCATCTACTGGGCATTCTCAACCCCGACAGCCAGCAACCCCACCAGCAGTTCGACACCATCCCGGCCATCAGCAACTACGGCCAACTGCTCCCCGGTATATTGGCTCATCCCATGCCGGCCGCCGTCACTGGATAGACAAAAGGCGCCGTACGGCGCCTTTTGTTTTGCGACTGTCACGCCGCGGATCTGGTTCTGAAATACCTAGAGACGCCCGACATAGTTGAGACGAATAGCGCCCTGACTGTCCCGCTGGCCGAGGAAATTCACCCCCTGGGCAAACGAGTCAGGCAACTCACTTCCCGGAGTCAATTTACCCTGGAACTTGTAGTTGCCCTTGAAATCCAGCTCGCCATCGCCCTCAAGCTTCAGCTGCTTGGAGTTTTGCGTCAGCTTGGCAACCCATTGCCCCTGTTTACAACTCAGCTGCGCCGCCACATCATCCAGACGCAAGGCTCCCATCGGGCTCTGAACCTCGGCCCCGCGCCAGAGCAACTGACCCGCCAGCGTGACACACTGTTGCGGTGTGACAATCAACTCATCCAGTCGCAAACGGACATCGCCGGTTGCGGTCACGGGAACCGGCAAACGCAGCGGAGCCTGACTCAGCAGCCAGTCGGCATCTGTCTGTATATCCACATCGCGCAGACGCATTCCCCTCGCCCAGCCCAGCTCGGCTGTGCCATACAAGGTATTGCGGTCCTTGAAGCTCAGTTCAATCACAGGGTCAAACAGCAGGACGCTGGTCAGCGGCAGGCGCCAACCCACCTTGGGCAACATCTTGCCCTGCCACAAGACTTGTTCCAGATCGCCCTGCCACAAGGTGCCACTCGGCCCACTGAGAACCAGACCTGGAGGCAACGGAAGCCAGGGCAACACCCGTGCCACCGGGCATTGGCCGATCAAAAAGAACAGATAGCAGGCAACAGCAAACAGCCCGGTCAACAGGATACGCTTCATTCATTACGCCCCACTTGCAAACGGCGGACCTTGACCATCCCCTTGCCGCCTTCGGCCGCCAGTTCGATGGTCTGAACCGCAACGCCATAATCCCGCTCCATGAGCACCAGCCAATTCACCAGCCGTTCGAACTCCACAGGATTCAGCTCAACCAGCAATTGCTTGTCCAGCGGTTGCAGACGGGTCAGCGAAAGCCCTAGCTGGCGCGAACTCAGGGTTGCTACAGCCTCCAGCGTCGTATGCAGATCAGGCTGCCGACCGCCACCCTGTTGCCGAGGAAGATCCGCGGCTCGGAGCTGCATCCAGACCAGGGTATCGCGTTGCAGATCCCGTTGATGCTCCGCCGTCTCGATCCCGGCGCTGAAAGGACGCCAGGCCCCCCAATAGAGCAACCCCACCACGCATAGACTGCCGCCGATGGCGACGAGGCGACGCTCCCGTTCGCTGAGGCTATTCCACCAACTGCTCATGACTTGCTCCTCAGTATCAGGGTGCCCTGTACCTTGCCGCCTTCACTCTTCATATCGCCAGGCTTGACGCTGAAGTCGCTCTCGGTGAGCTGACGGAAGCGATCAAAATCCTGATAACCATTTCCGGTCGCCTGCAGACGGAACTCGCTCTGTTTCTGGTCGAAACGCAACTGCTCGATCTTGAGGCCCGAGGCCTGGGTAAACACCGGCACCAGCTTCAATAACAAGCGAATGAACCCCTGTTGTTGACCCTCATCCCCCAACGCCTTCAAATGTTGTTGCATCTGGGACTTCGGATTGATGACCTTGTTCTCCCCAGGGAACAACTGCTTGTAAAGCTGCACACTCTGGGTGCGCAGATGTGCCGTCTCGCTCCGGACCTCGAACAGATACAACACCCGGTTGGTCAGCACCAGCGTCAGCAGAACACCGGCTATGAGTGCGACCTTGCGCCAGGGCTGCCACAGCCGCTGCCATTCCGGCTGAATACGATAATTCCCGACCAGCAAATTGCCCCGGGCCGTCGCCGCGCCCTGTGCCAGCAGGCTCATGGGCAACTCGGCCGGTTCACTCAGCCATTCGCCAGGCACCCCCTGGGGGGGCACGCTGTAGCTGCTGATGCGGGGCTCGGGGTCATAACCGGCCAGCAACACCCCGAGCCACTCGGCCTCAACCTGCATGCCCGCGTATTCGCTCTGCCGGAACAACCATTGTTCGCCCAACAGGAGCGCACTCCAGCCCTCCTCGGCGCGGGGCAAGGCCAGCACATCGGGCAATAGCTGCTTGAGGCTCAAGCCAGCAGCCTCCATCCAGCCCAGCCATTGGGTCATCCGCTTGTGATCCACGGCCAGCAATGAAACCTGCTTGCCCTGGGAACCCAGCACCACCAGATGCAGGGACTCCACATCACTGGCCACCTCTTCTTCCAGCAGATAGGGCAACGCCTTGAGACTCTGCCGGGTGAGTTTTCCGGGTAGGGTCACCTCGCGAAACAGCACCTCGGAAGAGGGCACCAAGCCGATAATCGGTCGCCCACCGGCCCGCTCTTTGAGCTGCGACAACTCGGCGGCGTCATGGAGACGACCACTGGCGATGATCTCGCGCTCACCCTGGGACCACACCAGCCAATGCACCGGATCCGTGGCGCGGACACCAAGACGGATCACTAAATATTCGCTCACTCCAAGCCTCCGTACTGTCGGCGGATCACCGATACCTTGTTATTAGTCTGACGTTTGAACAGCGTAATAAAACGAACCTGTACTTCGTCCATATCCACCTGTAAGCGCGCTTCAAAATAATGGCTGACAACATCCACCGCCTTTTGAGCCTTGTCACCCAAGCCGGCATTGGCATTCATGATGGCGGGAATGGTCATGAAGGTGGTGGCTGACTCCCAGCCATCCTTGGGCCTGTCCTGCAAAATAGCCAACGCTTCCTCATTACTCATCTGCCCGAGGAACAGGGCCGCCAATAGCGGCGCCTGCGTCTCACGCAGGGTATTGACGTTGATCTTCAGCTCGCCGGTACTCGATGCCACCGTGGGTAATGCACAGACCATGGGCAGTAAGCGACGATAGAGGGAGGCACTGACGCCCCGAACCAACCGCAATTCGCTGATGTCCGCCATGGGCGCATTCGCGGTCAGATAGGGCACCTTCAAGGATTGATACCAGGAGTCTTCCGCCCCCAGCCCGGTCACCGGCTGATCATCTGCATCCACCCAATCCCGAAGCGCATCGGTAATCTGTGCGGCCTCGAATTCATCAACCTGCAGGTTAAGCAGCAGGTGCTTGAACACGTCGGCGCTGTAGGGCAGTTCATTCGGATTGGTCGAAGCGCTGCTGTTGATACCATTGACGTTGTAACAGGCCTGGCTATCGCGAATTTCACCGTGGATAGTCCCCTCATCGACCGGGAACACCTGCCCCTGGCTCGCCCAATATTGGCCGAGATGGGTCCGGGTCGGGCTGTCCTTGATATCCTGATTCAGAGTCTTGATCACCAGTGCCTCGGCGCCGACGGCATACCATTTGGCCTGGTTCTGCCGGATCAGATTGCTGGTCCGGAACAGTTCGGTATGGAAGCGATTACTGATATTGGTCGCCACCACCACCATGACGGTGAGGATCAGCAACACCACGAGCAAGGCCACGCCCCGTTGTCGTTTCATCAGCTCCCCTCGCTCAAAATCATGAAGCGACGGCGGATAATGCCGTAGTCCTCCAGTTCGAGTTCAACCTCGATGGCGCGGGGAAGCTGTGCACTGTTGGTCCATTCAGTCGCCCAGAGACCATTGACATAGAAGCGCAATTTGAAGCCCTTCACTCGATCCAGCAACGGAGTCACCACAGGTTCGGTGCCAATCACCGGGTCCACATACAGATAGCTCAGTCGCTCCAACTTGTTCTCCCGCAGCCGGTAACCGACCTTCTGCAGGTTGGAGCGCGGCAGTTGAGCCCCTGGATTGAACCAGCCATTGCGCACGAAGGAGACGGACCAGTCATCACTCTCCATCTGGAAGCGGGCCGCCTGAAACACCACCCGGCTGACCTCGCCATTGACACGCGATGGACGGGGTATCATCTGGCTGAAGTCACGATCCAGCATGGTAAAGACCCGCTGCATCGCCGCCAGGCGCTCGACCTTCACCTTGGTCAGGGCGTCATTGTGCATGACCCCCTGCAACACCTGATACGCCGTCAGGCTCAGGCTAGCGAAAATCACCAAAGCCAGCAGTACCTCCAACAGGGTGAAAGCGGCCTGTCGGTGCAGGGAACGAAGCGAGTTCGGCATCAAGGACTCATCCTGTCGCCGGTGACATGGTGGACACAGGCGACTAACGGGAAACATAGGTACGCAACGACAGTCGGGGATTCTTGGCCTTGGCATCGTTTCGCACCTCGACATCCAGAGCGCGGAAGTTGCCATCCTGGGTTTCGACTCCCTTCCAGCGCCAGTACCAGGTCTGCCCGGCCATCTCCTCTTCACCATTGGTCCAGGAGAGACCCGGCCAGTTATTACTCAATCGAAGATCCACCTGGCGGTTATCGGCCACCCAGGCGGCGAAGGTTTTTTCCTCCAGCATGGACAAGCCAACCAGTTGCTGGGTCACGGTCTGCATCACGGCAAGCCCCGCCATGGCAAAGATCGCTAACGCGACCATTACCTCCAGCAAGGTCATGCCCCGGTGCTTCACTGCTTCTCCTCATCGTCGACATCGGCACGGGTCATCACCCGCACCTGCCCTGACTCATCACCACGCAATTGCATGAAGGGGGCAACCGTATCGGCATTATCCCCCTCGGTCGTCTGAGTCAGGGTCAACTTGAAGGGGGTAATCTCGCCACCCGGTAGCAACAGGATCTGAGGCTCCTTGCTGCTGTCATCGCTGCCCTGGGCAAACCAGTCCTGTTTCTCCATCCCTAAGCGACTCTCTTCGGGGTCCAGCGCCAAGCCGCCAAGCTCCAGCTCGACCGTGGTACCCTCGGGGAAAGTGCCACTGGTGATGAGCTTCTCTTTCTCATAGGGTACCCAGACCTGGTCATCCCACGCGGTTGCCACCACGGTGCCATCATTCTGAGTCTGGGTCTCCGCCCCGGTCTTCGGCTGACGCACCATGAACTGATAGCCTTGCGGATCGATACGCACCCCTATGGTTCGCCCTTCCATCATGGCCTGTTCCGCGGTCTGCATCAGGGTGGCCCCCAGCCGCTCGCTCTGACTCTTGATATCACCGTCCCCCCGCGACCCCGCACCGGGCAGTGACAACACGACTATGCCCACGGCACAGCCGATGATCACTATGACCAGCATGATTTCAATCAGGGTAAAACCACGGCTCCGCTTGAGCATTTATTCCTTGCCCTTCTTCTTGTCCATATTCCAGTTGCCGATATCGTCATCGGTACCGGCTTCGCCATCCACCCCCATGGAGAAGATGTCGATCTTGCCGTGCTCGCCCGGGCTCATCAGCTGATAATCATTGCCCCAGGGATCTTGCGGCAAGCGGCGAATATAACCTTCATCCTTGTAGTTGCGCGGCTCAGGTTCGCCCTGAGGTTTGCTGACCAGCGCCTCCAACCCCTGCTCAGTCGTCGGGTAGCGGCTGTTATCCAGCTTGTACATGTCGAGGGCATTTTCCAGCGCCACTATATCGCTGACCGCCTTCTGGCGATCCGCCTGCTCCTTGTTCCCCATCAGATTCGGTACCACCAGACTGGCCAGAATGCCGAGGATGACGATGACCACCATGATTTCGAGCAGGGTAAAACCGCGTTGACGTTGTGTAGACATGAATGACTCCCGTTGATGACGTCTCTAAAGCAATACAATATCCGGCCAACCGTAACGACCCGAGTCGTTACATGCTCACCATGTTATTCAATTCCAGGATCGGCTGCAGGATCGACATGACGATAAACAGCACGATCGCCGCCATCGACACCACCAGTGCCGGTTCAAAGACCCCGAGGGCTATGTTGACCTGCCCCTCGAACTCCCGATCCTGGTTATCCGCCGCCCGCTCCAGCATGCTGTCCAGCTCGCCACTGCGCTCGCCGGAGGCGATCATATGCAGCATCATGGGTGGAAACAGCTTGGTCTGCTCCAGTGCCGTGCGCAGACTGCTACCCTCCCGCACACGCTCGGAAGCTTCGACCAGGCAGGCGCGGGCATAATCGTTGGTCAATACCTCGCCGCTGATCCGCATCCCCTCCAGCAGGGGAACCGCACTGGAGTTGAGAATACTCAGGGTCCGGGCATAACGGGCAGTGTTGATGCCCCGTGCCACCCGACCGATGACCGGCAGACGCAGCAGCAACGCATGATAGCGAATGCGCCGTTCCGGCTTGCGATTCCACCAGCGAAAAAACACCAGTCCCAACCCGGCCAGCAGCACCAGCCAGAGGCCATAATCGCGAACAAAATCACTGGCGCCCATCAGGACGCGCGTCGACAGCGGTAACTGCTGTTTCATATGCACAAACTGCTCGACCACCTTGGGTACCACGGAGGAGAGCAGGATCGCGATAACACCGACCGCCACCAGGGTCAGTACAATCGGATAGATCATCGCCTGCAGCAACTTGTTCTTCATCTGTTGCCGCTGTTCGGTGTAATCCGCCAACCGGTTCAGCACCTTTTCCAGATGGCCGGATTTTTCACCGGCCGCCACCATGGCGCGATACAACTGGTCAAACACCGACGGGAAGGTCCCCATCGCCTCAGCCATGGCATGACCTTCCAGCACCTTGCCGCGGACTGCCGAGATCAGGGTGCGCTGCTTGGGTTTTTCACACTGTTCCGCCACCGCCTTGAGGGACTCCTCGATGGGCAGAGCCGCAGCCACCAGAGTCGCCAACTGGCGAGTGATCAGCGCCAGATCCGCGGTGCTGATGGAGGGACGCCACAGCGAGAAACCGATGGCCTCACGCTGCGCCTTCTCGACGGTTTCCGTCACTTCCAGCGGGGTCAGCCCCTGCTCGCGCAGTTGCTGACGGATCTGCCGCGCCGAATCGGCCTCCAGAACGCCATGTTTGCGACGCCCCTTGGCATCCAGAGCCTGATATTCGTAAGCGGCCATGGCTAATCCTCCCGGGTGACGCGCAGCACTTCTTCCATGCTGGTGATGCCCTGCAGCACCTTATCCAGCCCATCACTGCGAATACTCGGGGTATGGGCACGGATCATGCGTTCAATAGACAGCTCCCCAGCCTCACTGTGGATCGCCTCACGCACCGACTCATCCACCAGCAACAGCTCGTGAATACCGGTCCGGCCGCGATACCCGGAGTAGTTGCACTCCTCACACCCCTTGGGGCGGAAGATAGTGGTTTCATCCTGCGGCGCAATCCCGAGCAGGATCTTTTCCTGCTCCGTTGGCTGATGGGGCTCACGACAATGGGGGCACAGAGTCCGCACCAGCCGTTGCGCCAGCACCGCCAGTAGGGAGGTGGAGAGCAAGAAGGGTTCGATGCCCATGTCCCGCAACCGGGTGATGGCACCGATGGCGGTATTGGTGTGCAGGGTCGACATCACCAGGTGACCGGTCAGCGAGGCCTGCACCGCAATCTGGGCCGTTTCCAGGTCCCGGATCTCCCCGACCATCACCACATCCGGGTCCTGCCGCAAAATGGCGCGCAGACCACGGGCAAAGGTCATGTCGACCTTGGTATTGACCTGAGTCTGGCCGACCCCCTCCAGATCATATTCGATGGGATCTTCCACCGTCAGTATGTTGCGATCCTTGGAGTTGATTTCCGATAACGCCGCATACAGGGTGGTACTCTTGCCCGAACCGGTAGGGCCTGTGACTAGAATGATGCCGTGAGGTTTACGGATCAGGGTCGAGATATGGCTGCGATTGCGCGCCGTCATGCCCAGTTGTTTGAGCTCCAGCCGCACGTTGTTCTTGTCCAGCAGACGCAGAACCACCCGCTCGCCGTGGCTGGAAGGCATAGTCGAGACCCGTACATCGACGGCCCGCCCACCGATCCGCAGCGCAATCCGGCCATCCTGGGGCACCCGCTTCTCGGCGATATCCATCTTGGACATGACCTTGATCCGCGACACGAGCAGGGAAGCCAGTTTGCGATGGGGACGGAGAATCTCCCGCAACACGCCATCAATACGGAACCGGATGATCAGATGCCGCTCGAAGGTCTCGATGTGAATATCCGAGGCCTCCTCCTTGATGGCTTCACTGAGCATGGCGTTGATCAGCCGGATGATGGGGGCATCATCCTCGGCATCCAGCAAATCTTCGTTGTCCGGCAGCTCTTCGGCCAAGGTGAAGAAATCCACCTCGTTGCCAATATCTTCCATCAGCTGGCGAGCTTCGGACGAGTCGCGCTGATAGTTCATCATCAGCTGTTCATCGAAGGCTTCCGCTTCCAGAAATGCAACTTGAAAGGGAGCCCCAGCGACCCGGCGCACTTCGAGCAGGGTCTCTGGCGTCACGCCCGGCCGACACAGCAGGCGCAAGGCACCATCCAGCTCTTCGAGGATGACGCCGCGGTCCCGGGCAAAAGCAAAATGCAGACGGACACCATCACCATATTCCGCTGGCAGCGCTGCGGTGAGGTGTTCTTGCTCCAGTGATTGTTCCAACACCGGCACCTCCCTCACTGACTCTGAGTCGCAGCACGACCCACGGCAGCCGCATTCGCCTGACTGGCCCGGAAGGCATCGATCTCTTTTTGCAGCTCAGGCGATACGGTGGCGCCTGAGCCGTAGGCAGGCATGACCGGCGTGGTCAGCTCATCCGGCATCAGGCGCAGACCTTTGCTGGCCCGATCCAGTTGCTCGGCGCGGAACATGCTGTATTTGGCGTTGGAGATACCGGTATAGGTGATAGGATCGCGCAGGATCTGCGGACGGATGAACACCATCAGATTGCGCTTGGATTTATCCGTTTTGGTCGATTTGAACAGCTCGCCCAGTACTGGAATATCCCCCAGCAAGGGGACCTTGGAGACCACTTCATTGGTCTTTTCATCCAGCAAGCCACCCAGCACGACCGTCTCGCCACTCTTGACCAGTACGGTATTCTTGATGGTGCGCACGTTGAAGGTAGCGCCGAGATCACTGCTGGCACTGGCACTGTCGACACTGGAAACTTCTTGCTCAATTTCCAGCAGTACCGAGTCGCCTTCGTTGATCTGCGGCTTGAATTTCAGCTTGGTACCCACAGTCTTCCGTTCGATGGTGGTAAACAGCTCACCCGAGCTACTGCTTGTTGACGTCTGGGAGCCGGTTTTGACCGGGACTTCCTGACCCACATTAAATTCGGCTTCCTGGTTGTCCATGGTCGCCAGACTCGGCGTCGCCAGCACATCGCTTTTGGAGTCGGTCTTCAAGGCCGTCAACAGGGCAAACCAGTCGCCATGATAAAAGCCCAACGCCGCGCCGGATAGGCTGGCCAGCGCCGCCGTACTGCTATCACTGGGGTCATTGCTGGTCGCATCAATAAATTTGCTGACCGACAGATTGGAAGTTGTATCGGCAAACTGCACCAGGCCGCCATTGGTATTCCCCCACTGCACACCCAACTGGGCCTGGTTCCCATTGGACACTTCGACAATGATCGCCTCAACCAGCACCTGGGCGCGGCGGATATCCAGCCGGGCTATGACCTTCTCCAACTCCTGCATCTCATCCGGTTGGGCTGTGATGACCAAGGCATTGGTCTGCTCATCCGCTTCTATGCTCAGTTTTTTGGCATTGTTGCCCGCCGGCTGACCGGCACCCTGTTTTTTGTCTTGGATGCTCTTGCCGACGCCGGTCAAAACTTCGACCAGGTTCTTGGCCTTGGCATACTTGAGGTAGTACACCTTGGTGTTGCCATCACTCTGTTGATCCTTGTCCAGCTGCCGAATCATCTGCATCACCCGCTGCCGCGCCTTGGGATCGCCGGAGACCACCACCGAATTGGTGCGCTCATCGGCCACCACTTTCGGCGCCAACAGGGAACTCATGTTGGTTTTGCCGTCATCCTTGGTCAAGGCACTGATCAGACGGACGATTTCCGCCGCCGAGGCAAACTTGAGTCGTACGATATCGACATCCTGATCGCCCGCCTTATCAACCCGGCGCACTATATCGACCAGCCGGTTCACCACCATGGCCCGACCGGTGATCAGCAGCACGTTGGAAGGCTCGTAGTGCACCACGTTGCCACCGCCCGCATTATCGTTCAGCTGTCGCAACAAGGGCGCCAGCTCGCGCACCGACACGTTACGGACCGGTACCACCCGGGTCACCATCTCGTCGCCCGAGCCCGGAGCGGCATCATCGACAACCGGTATCCCCGAGGTCTTGGCGGTATTGGAGCGCAACACCTTCAATACGCCGCTATCCATGGTCACCACAGAGAAACCGTAGACATCCAGCACACTGAGGAAAAACTGGTAGTACTGTTCATCATTCAGCAAGTCGTAGCTGCGCACGTTGATTTTGCCGCGCACCGAAGGGTCGACAATGATGGTCTTTTTCAGATTTTTGCCAACCGTATTGATGAATTCCTGGATATCAGTCCCTTTGAAACTGGCGGAATATTCGGCAGCCCGGGTCAGAGGGCTGCCAAACAGGCTTGCGGCCAACACACAGGCCAGTAGCGTAGATAATCCCTTCTTGTTCATTAACAGCATGACTCCAGTTTTGGTTATTCCGTCAGCTTGATGTAGATATCCTGCTGCTGGCCATTACGCTCCACCGTCAGGTTCATCTCGGTCATCGAAGACAATTGATTCATGATTTGCATGGCCTGGCCATTATCGCGCAGGTCATACCCATTGATGCTGACGGCCAGATCATTTGATTGCAGGCCGATACGGTGGAAGAACGCCACATCCTTCCCCGGGTTAATACGATATCCCTGAAGCTTGTTTTCCGACATCACGGGAGAAATATTGATGTAATCCAGCAGCTTACCCGGATTTTTCACCAGGGTCATCCCGCAACTGCGTCAATGGCGCCCCCGGTGCCGCGGCGGGCGTTGTGGGCGTCGAAGCGCCTACCGCCTTGAATTCTTCGCCATCCAGCATCAGGGTCTCATCCTGTCCCTGATTATTCAGGATCACCCGATCCGGCAGGATACTACGCACCTTGGCCTGGGTACCCGTGATGGTATCCGCCAATCCCGTACCCCGATTCATCCCCCCCATTAATGATGATGGGCAATGGAGTGACGAGACTCGTCGCTGGCTAAGACACCCGTCAGAGTCAAATTCAGCCGGGTACGCGGAGCATTCTGCTTGACCTCGGTGGTCATGGACTTCTCGGCGACGGGCGCCTCGGCCTTACCAAAGAGCGCCAGTTGCAATAACCCCCGGACATCCAGCGGGTTCGTTTCCGGCGCGCCACCTGAACCACCCAGAGGTGGACGAAGCAAGGGTTGCTGTGGCCCCCTTGGCAGCGGGCAGCAGTTGCCAGGTCAGCGTGGCCAACTGCTGACAACAAAGAATCAGCAACAGCACGAACATGCCCTGAGTGATGCGGAAGAAATGGGCAAGCTGACCAAGTATTTAATAAAACGATCCCGTGGTTCCATGCCGAATCCCTGAAGTACCAATCGCCAAATTACCGCTCCGCCAACCCACGCAGGCGGGCTCGGTATTCTCCCCCGCCACGCCAGAGCTGACAACCCATCAAGTCCGCGCTAGTTCAAATTCCTGAATCCTGCCATTCGATATCCTCTGTTATAATCGCCCTGAGTGACACTATGTGAGGCCGATCGATGACCAGAGCTGAACCCGCGAACAATGACGTGCGTCTCGACAAGTGGTTGTGGGCCGCCCGTTTCTATAAGACGCGCGCCATCGCCCGAGCGATGATCGAAGGCGGCAAGGTTCACTACAATGGCCAGCGTAGCAAGCCCGGCAAGGGTGTCGAAGTCGGTGGCGCTGATCACGCTACGACAGAGTGACGAGGAGAAAGAGATCTTGGTACTCCAGATCACGGAGCAACGCCGTAGCGCGCCACAAGCCCAGTTGTTGTATCAGGAGACTGAGGCCAGCCAAATCAAGCGAGAGCGCCAGGCCGAGGCCCGGCGCCTGAACAGCCTGTATGCCCCCCATCCAGACCAACGTCCGGGACAAGAAAGCAG
>CAXXIF010000014.1:50000-53290 GCA_963677375.2 Aeromonadaceae bacterium | reverse complement strand
AGTTACTTCAGCTCTTTCTGCAACAGGCGGTGACGGAAGCGCAGGAGATCCCGCTTTAAGCTGCCAAGGGTGTGAAGTCAGGAGCGAGGATGAAACTCGTCGTGGAGCGCCTTCAAACGCTCGCCTGCCACATGGGTATAAATTTGCGTCGTGGAAAGATCGGCATGCCCAAGCAACATCTGTACCACCCTAAGGTCGGCACCATGATTGAGCAGATGTGTCGCAAAAGCATGACGCAATGTGTGTGGCGACAACTCGACGGAAATGTGAGCTCGGCTGGCATATAGCTTGATGCGATGCCAGAACGTTTGCCGGGTCATCTGCTGGGCTCGATTGGAAGGGAACAACACATCCGAAGCCTGTAACCCCAGGAGTTCTCCGCGGGCTTCGCGCAGATAACAACTCACCCAGTGCATGGCTTCTTCACCCATGGGGACCAGCCGTTCCTTGCTCCCCTTACCGATGACCCGCACCACGCCTTGCCGCAGACTAATATTCTCCATTCGCAGTCCAACCAGCTCGGAAACCCGCAGGCCGGTAGCATACAGCAATTCCAGCATGGCCTTATCGCGCAGCTCTAGCGCAGCGCCGGTATCGGGCTCGGACAGCAAGGCTTCCACCTGTGACTCGCTCAGATCTTTAGGCAAACGCTTGGGCAATTTGGGCGTCAACAGCAGGGCCGTAGGATCGTCCTCGCGGAGCTGTTCGCGGATCAAATATTGGAAAAATCGACGGAGTGCAGAAAGAAGGCGCGCAGTTGATGTCGCCTTGAATCCTTGTTCTAAACGCCAGGCCAGATAGTCATGCAGGACTTCGCCTCGCAACATCAGGAGCGAATCACCTCGATTGTCGAGCCAAAAGGAAAACTTCTCCAGATCCGAGCGGTAAGCGTTGAGTGTGTGCTCCGCTAATCCACGCTCCAGCCAGAGAGCATCAAGAAACTGGTCAATCAGTCCACTCATTCGCCGTCACTCATTCGCCGTCACTCATTCGCCGTCACACCTGAGCCGTTAATTACAAAACGTATTATTGCGAGAAGTCAGTGCAAAATGGAACAGCCCGAAGGTATCCGGAAAAACCATTCAATTGTTCATGGACAATTGAATACAAAAAGCCCCGATATTGCTATCGGGGCTTTTTGTATATTGGGTGCCTGGCAGTGTCCTACTCTCGCATGGCGAATGCCACACTACCATCGGCGCTACAGCGTTTCACTTCTGTGTTCGGCATGGGTACAGGTGGTTCCACTGCGCTATTGCCGCCAGGCATAAATCTTCAATCTGGGAATAAGCTGACTCGTTCTGTCTACCGTCACAAGCATTTAAAACTTCTTGGGTGTTGTATGGTTAAGCCTCACGGGTAATTAGTATGGGTTAGCTCAACACGTCACCGCGCTTACACACCCCACCTATCAACGTTGTAGTCTTCAACGGCCCTTTAGGACACTTAAAGTGTCAGGGATGACTCATCTCAGGGCTCGCTTCCCGCTTAGATGCTTTCAGCGGTTATCGATTCCGAACTTAGCTACCGGGCAGTGCCATTGGCATGACAACCCGAACACCAGAGGTTCGTTCACTCCGGTCCTCTCGTACTAGGAGCAACTCCCTTCAATCATCCAGCGCCCACGGCAGATAGGGACCGAACTGTCTCACGACGTTCTGAACCCAGCTCGCGTACCACTTTAAATGGCGAACAGCCATACCCTTGGGACCAACTTCAGCCCCAGGATGTGATGAGCCGACATCGAGGTGCCAAACACCGCCGTCGATATGAACTCTTGGGCGGTATCAGCCTGTTATCCCCGGAGTACCTTTTATCCGTTGAGCGATGGCCCTTCCATTCAGAACCACCGGATCACTATGACCTACTTTCGTACCTGCTCGACCTGTCCGTCTCGCAGTTAAGCTAGCTTATGCCATTGCACTAACCTCACGATGTCCGACCGTGATTAGCTAACCTTCGTGCTCCTCCGTTACTCTTTGGGAGGAGACCGCCCCAGTCAAACTACCCACCAGACACTGTCCCTGGCCCGGATAACGGGCTGAGGTTAGAACATCAAACATACCAGGGTGGTATTTCAAGGTCGGCTCCATGACAACTAGCGTCGTCACTTCCAAGCCTCCCACCTATCCTACACAAGTAGGTTCAATGTTCAGTGTCAAGCTGTAGTAAAGGTTCACGGGGTCTTTCCGTCTAGCCGCGGGTATACGGCATCTTCACCGCAATTTCGATTTCACTGAGTCTCGGGTGGAGACAGCGTGGCCATGGTTACACCATTCGTGCAGGTCGGAACTTACCCGACAAGGAATTTCGCTACCTTAGGACCGTTATAGTTACGGCCGCCGTTTACCGGGGCTTCGATCAAGAGCTTCGCTTGCGCTAACCCCATCAATTAACCTTCCGGCACCGGGCAGGTGTCACACCCTATACGTCCACTTTCGTGTTTGCAGAGTGCTGTGTTTTTGATAAACAGTCCCAGCCACCTGGTCACTGCGGCTGACAATAGCTCCGGATGTGCATCCTTCACCACCATCAGCGTACCTTCTCCCGAAGTTACGGTACTATTTTGCCTAGTTCCTTCACCCGAGTTCTCTCAAGCGCCTTGGTATTCTCTACCCGACCACCTGTGTCGGTTTGGGGTACGGTTGGCGGTAATCTGAAGCTTAGAGGCTTTTCCTGGAAGCATGGCATCAGTGACTTCGCATCCGTAGATACTTCGTCTCGGGTCTCAGTGTTAATGCCGCAGCGGATTTGCCTACCGCGACCACCTACTTCCTTTCACCAGGACTACCAACGCCTGGCCCACTTAGCCTTCTCCGTCCCCTCATCGCAATTACCGTCAGTGCGGGAATATTAACCCGCTTCCCATCGACTACGCTTTTCAGCCTCGCCTTAGGGGCCGACTCACCCTGCCCCGATTAACGTTGGACAGGAACCCTTGGTCTTCCGGCGAGGAGGTTTTTCACCCCCTTTATCGTTACTTACGTCAGCATTCGCACTTCTGATATCTCCAGCATGCCTCACGACACACCTTCACAGACTTACAGAACGCTCCCCTACCACTCAATCTATTGATTGAATCCGCGGCTTCGGTGCCTGATTTGAGCCCCGTTACATCTTCCGCGCAGGCCGACTCGACCAGTGAGCTATTACGCTTTCTTTAAATGATGGCTGCTTCTAAGCCAACATCCTGGCTGTCTGAGCCTTCCCACATCGTTTCCCACTTAATCAGAACTTTGGGACCTTAGCCGGCGGTCTGGGTTGTTTCCCTCTTCACGACGGACGTTAGC
>CAXXIF010000014.1:0-45000 GCA_963677375.2 Aeromonadaceae bacterium | reverse complement strand
CGAACAGCTTCAAATAAACAGACACCGGTCGCCACCGAGACATTCAGGCTGGAAACAGCCCCAGCCATCGGAATACTGATCAGTTCATCACAGTTTTCACGAGTCAGCCGACGCATGCCAGCGCCTTCGGCTCCCATCACCAGGGCCAAGGGGCCGGTGAGCTTGCTTTGATACAAGTCATGATCCGCTTCTCCGGCCGTGCCGACGATCCAGACGCCTCGTTGCTGCAACTCTCGCAGAGTCCGCGCCAGATTGGTCACCTGGATGAAGGGAATTGTCTCGGCGGCACCGCACGCCACTTTACGAGCCGTTCCCGTCAAGGTGACGGACTTATCCCGCGGCACCACCAGCGCATGAACACCGGCAGCATCGGCATTCCGTAAGCAGGCGCCGAGATTATGGGGGTCGGTGACACCATCCAGGATCAATAAAAAGGGTTGTTGTTGCTGATCCAGCAAGGCCCATAAATCTTGCTCATCATATTTTTTCCCCTCACGGATGCGAGCAATGATCCCTTGGTGAATGGCGCCGTCCGCTTTGTCATCCAGCGTCTTGCGGGTCACCAGTTGGATACTGACTCCGCACCGCTGCAACTCGTTGAGTAATGGCAGGAGGCGTTCGTCCTCACGCCCCTTGAGAACCCAGGCTTCAAGAAAGCGTTCAGGCTGGCGTTCCAGCAAGGCGGTTACGGCATGGATGCCATAGATTAATTCATTACTCACATTCAAATCCTTGTTCTACAGGAAGCCGGGCAGCCTCCTCTTTGCGCGCTATTCTATCTCAGCTCGAAGAGATAATCCTGCCCCTTGCCTGCCATCGGTACAACCGCCACTTCCCGGCCCTTGTGCCTGGCCCAAAAACGAGCGCCCTGATGGGTATCAGGGCGCATTGGTTGAGCGGTGACAGAGCCTGGATTACACCTTCTTGGCCGTTTTATTCCGCTTGGGCTTGCTGCGCCGGTTTTTTTTCGCCGCAGAAGTCGGAGCCCCAGCACCGTCTCTACCGGTAGGTTTGTGGCCTGAAACCTTCCCACGCCCCGGTTTTTCACCACCTTTTTGTTCGGCTTTGTTTTCGCGACGACGTGCTGCCTTGGCTTTTTCGCCCTTGATCTCTTCGAGTCGTTCGATCTGCTTCTTGGCATCTTTGCCCTTGAACAAGAAGGGATCTTCGATCAGTTGGAAATCAATCTTGCGGTCATCCAGATTGACGCCCATGACCTTGACCCGCACCTTGTCGCCCAATCGATGCACTCGACGGAAATTTTCACCGATCAATGTCTGACGGGCCGCATCAAACTGGTAGTAATCATTTCCCAGTGAACTGATGTGGACCAGACCATCGATGTGCAATTCGGCGAGGCGGACAAACATACCAAAGCCGGTTACGCCGGAAATCACCCCGTCCATCTCGTCACCGACATGGTCCAGCATGTACTCACACTTCAACCAGTCCGCCACATCCCGGGTCGCATCATCGGCACGACGCTCGGTCATGGAGCACTGTTCACCCATGGGCTGGATTTCATCATACAGGTAGTTGTAACCACCTGTCGGGGTCCACTTATGCTTGGGATTGCCCTTCTCTTTGGCCAATTGGTATTTGATGGCGCGATGGAGCAGCAGATCCGGATAACGACGGATCGGCGAGGTAAAGTGCGCGTAGGACTTCAAAGCCAAGCCGAAGTGCCCGACGTTGTCGGCGCAATATTGCGCCTGGGACATGGAGCGCAACAGCATGGTATTGATCAGCTCGACATCGGGCCGTTCCAATACCTGAGCTGCCAGTTCGGCAAAATCCTTGGACTCAGGCTCCAACCCGCCTTTAAGTTCTAGCCCCAACTCGGCCAGGAACTTGCGGAAGGTATCGAGTTTAAGTTCACCAGGACGTTCGTGGATACGGAACAGGGTTTCGGCTTCGCACTTCTCGATATACCGTGCGGCAGCGACGTTCGCCAGGATCATGCACTCTTCGATCAGCTTGTGAGCATCGTTGCGGACCAGCGGCACTATACGTTCAATCTTGCGCTGGGCATTGAAAATGAAGCGGGTCTCGTCACTTTCAAACTCCACAGCACCCCGTTGCTGACGGGCATGCTTCAAGGCCTGATAGAGATGATGCAATTCTTCAATATGGCCCACCAGCGGCTGATATTGCTGCCGTAGTTTGGGATCGCCATCCAGGATCGCCGCCACCTTGTTGTAAGTCAGGCGAGCGTGGGAGTTCATTACTGCTTCAAAGAACTTGTAGCCGGACATGCG
The DNA here is from genome assembly GCA_963677375.2 of Aeromonadaceae bacterium. Taxonomy (GTDB): domain Bacteria; phylum Pseudomonadota; class Gammaproteobacteria; order Enterobacterales; family Aeromonadaceae; genus Pseudaeromonas. Next base: position 42,742 of record CAXXIF010000014.1, on the reverse strand, counting down.
GCCATGCTCACTGATGGTCATCTCGCAGACCATACACAGGCGATCCACCTGTGGGTTCAGTGAACAGAGGCCATTGGACAGCACCTCAGGCAACATGGGGATCACGTTCTCCGGGAAGTAGACCGAGTTCCCCCGATTATGGGCTTCGGCATCCAGCGCCTTGCCATGCCGCACGTAGTAAGAGACATCGGCAATCGCCACCCACAAGCGCCAGCCACCAGAACGTTTGCGCTCACAGAAGACCGCATCATCAAAGTCGCGAGCATCCTCACCATCGATGGTGACCAGTGGCAATTGACGCAGATCGAAGCGTCCGACCTTGGCCTGTTCAGGCACCTCTTCGGTCAGCGATTTGATCTCCTCCAACACCTCGGCGGGCCAGACATGTGGGATACCATGGGTGCGAATGGCGACTTCGATTTCCAACCCTGGGTCCATATGATCGCCCAGGACCTCGAGGATCTCACCCACCGCATTCATGCGCCCGGATGGACGCTGGTTGATACGGGCAACCACCATCTGACTCTGCCGCGCGCCCTTGCTCATGCCCGGCGGGATCAAAATATCCTGACCAATCCGGGTATCGTCCGGCACCACAAAGCTGACATCATTCTCGACAAAGTAACGACCGACGATATCCATGTCCCGAGACTTCAGCAAGCGGACCAGTCGGGCTTCACGACGCCCACGCGGATCTAGCCCGGTTGGCTGCACCAGCACATAATCGCCGTGCATCAGGCGGTCCATCTCCCGAGGCGCTAAAAACAGATCTTCGCCCCCCTCTTCCGGACGCAAAAAGCCGAAACCATCCTTGTGACCCAGTACGGTACCCTTAACCAGATTCATCTTGTCCGGCAGGGCATATGCTTTGGCCCGGGTAAACACCAGCTGACCATCTCGCTCCATGGCGCGCAACCGGCGCCGCAACGCCTCCTCCTGCTCTTCACCTTGCAGTTTGAGCAGCTTCATCAACTCATCTCGGGAGACTGGGGTCCGTTGTTTCTCAATCAGGGCCAGAATGGCCTCACGACTTGGGATGGGGTTTTCATATTTTTCGGCTTCGCGTTCGCGAAAAGGATCCGTAATGGACATAGGCGGGCCTTGTTGAAGGAAATAAGAGAAGTGTCGTGAAAAGTATAACGAAAGCCCATCACAAATAGCACGGTATGTTTCATTACTCCTCTGCCAGAGACTATGATGTGTGCAATAACGACCCTAATTGCTGTGTGAGTCGCCAATGCCCAAAGAGAACTTTACTCAAGCCACCTCCTACCTGAAACAGGCGGTGCCCTTGATGATCAAATATCAGATCCCTACGACCCCGACCAACTATGCGCTCTGGTACACCTATGTCGCCCAAACCAATCCGCAGTTAAACGAGGCAGTCGACAAAACGATCCAGGCTTCTGGCGCCTGCTCGCCACTCTCCAGCGCACTCCTCTATCAACAGCATGTAGCCGCCCAGACGGAGCGCAATGTCGACACCATGAAGCAGAGCCTGGAAGCCATGGTGACCGAGATTACCGCCAGCATGCAGGATACCCTCAGCGGTACCGGTGAGTTTCAGGCCATGCTGGACAAGAGTTTCTCTCGGTTGATGAAGATCGATGACGAAGGACTCTCCATTGAAGAGACCATGAGTCTGGTTCGTGAGTTGGTGCAAGGCTCTCGGGATATCAGCCTGTCGACCCGTCAGTTTCAAAATCAGCTTACTGACGCCGAAAAAGAGATCGCCGAACTCAAGAACCAACTGGAGAAAAGCCGAGAAGAGGCCTTTCATGATGCCTTGACCGGGATGCTTAACCGTCGCGCCTTCGATCAGGAGATCAACCACCATCTGAACACCCAAGGACCCTTTGCCCTGATCATTCTTGATATCGATCGCTTCAAGAACATCAACGATGGTTTCGGCCACGTCTTCGGGGATCAGGTGCTCAAGGCCATCGCCCGTCGCGTCAAAGATAGTTGCAAGAGTGGGGAGCGACCGTTTCGGATCGGTGGTGAAGAGATGGCCATCATACTGCCGGGACGGACTCTGCCGGTCGCCCGACAATTTGCCGAGGCTTTGCGTCGCGCCATCGATAAGATCAGCGTCATGGATCGGAGAAGTGGGCAGCACCTCAACAGCATCACCGCCTCCTTTGGGGTCGCCGAAGCAATCACCAACGACAGTTATGAGAGCGTCATGCGCCGTGCCGATGAGCAGCTATATCGCGCCAAGGATCTGGGGCGAAACCGGGTGATGCCCATGTTGCTGTAGAAGAAACGAGAGCATCCATTCATGGCACCCAAGGTGCCTTGTTTTCTATCGGCATAACCTCTGTTCCATCTGCGCCCTGATCCAGTCCGCCAACTGCTCATAACGGGCTCGCAACGGCGAGCCCGGTCGATACACCAGGCCAATCCGCCGTGTCGGCACAGGTTTACAACAAGGCACATAGCAGACACCATCCCGGCACCGTTCATGGGGCACGGCCAACTCAGGCAAGAGGGTGATCCCGGCGCCCGCCGCCACCATGTTGCGCAATGTCTCCAAACTGGTGGCCCGGAAGTGGCTATCTTCGGTCGCCCCGGCGGCAAAACAGAACCCCAGCGCCTGATCCCGCAAACAGTGACCATCTTCCAGCATCAACAGACGATGTCCGGCCAGTTCGGGCAAGGGAACCTGTTCCCGGTCTTGCCATTCATGCTCCAGCGGCACCGCCAGCACCATGGCTTCATCGTATAGCGGGATCTCGACAAAACTCGCAGTCTCCTTGACCAGGGCCAGAATGGCGCAATCGATTTGTCCGTTCTCCAACTGGGTCACAATATGCTGGGTTTGCGCCTCATGCAGGTAAAACTCCAGCTTGGGGAAGGTGTGCCGTAATCCGGGCACCACATGAGGCAGCAGATAAGGGGCAACGGTCGGGATCAGTCCCAGATGCAAGGGGCCACTCATGGCTTCGCCATGGCTACCCGCCATTTCACGAAAACGCCGGGCCTCGCTCAATACCTTGCGCGCTTGCGCCACCAGCTGTAATCCAGCTTGCGTGAACAACACCTTGCGACTGGTACGCTCCAGAAAAACCACGCCGAGCTCTTCTTCCAGCTTTTTGATCTGCCCACTCAAGGTCGGCTGACTGACAAAACAACGTTCGGCGGCACGACGGAAGTGTTCTTCCTCCGCCAGCGCAACCAGATATTCCAGATCCTTGAGATTCATGGCCCACAACTCATAGGTAAAACCAATCAAAAGGATAGCAAGTAACGATTAGTTCTATCAATCATTCTGCGCGATGATGATTCTGTCGACGGGGCAAGCGTCACGCCGCCGCAAAATATGAGTTGTTTACTGAATTAAAACCATCGCAAGGAGTACCACCATGTTCCAGAGCCAAGAAGGTAAAAAAGTTCCTAACGTCACTTTCCGTACCCGTCAGGGCGACCAGTGGGCCGATGTCACTACCGAACAACTGTTCGCTGGCAAGACAGTGATTGTCTTCTCGCTGCCGGGTGCCTTCACTCCGACCTGTTCGTCAACCCATCTGCCACGTTACAACGAGCTGCAACCCGTATTCACCAAGTTGGGGGTCGATGAGATTCTGTGTGTCTCCGTCAACGATACCTTTGTCATGAACGCCTGGAAGGACGATCAGAAAGCCGAGAAGATCACCTTCATCCCCGATGGCAACGGTGAATTCACTGAAGGCATGGGCATGCTGGTTGGCAAGGAAGACCTGGGCTTTGGCAAGCGCTCCTGGCGCTACTCGATGCTGGTGAAGGATGGCGTGGTCGAGAAGATGTTCATCGAGCCGAACGAGCCAGGTGACCCCTTCAAGGTTTCCGATGCCGATACCATGCTCAAGTATCTGGACCCGAGCTTCAAGGTCCAGGAGTCCGTGGCTCTGTTCACCAAGCCGGGTTGCCCCTACTGTGCCAAGGCCAAGCAATTGCTGATTGACCGCGGTATCCAGTACGAAGAGATCATTCTGGGTAAGGATGCGACCACCGTCAGCCTGCGCGCCGTTACCGGACGGACCAGCGTACCGCAAGTCTTCATCGGCGGTCAGCACATTGGCGGTAGCGAAGAGCTGGAAACCTACCTCACCAAGTAAGTCGTGATTCGGTAGCCCGAGCTGTGTCGGGCTACCCCCTATCAGTGCCGTTTTGTGGGAGCTTCACCTCCCACTTTTTTCGGGAATCACTACAAGCCAGCTGCTCCGGCCAAGGAGCCACCCGTCGGCTTTTACTGATTTCCGTCCCAGTTTAAGGAGTTCGCATGAAGAAGATTGAAGTCGATGTAGCCGTCATTGGCGGTGGCACTGCGGGTCTGGGCGCCTATCGTGCCGCCAAGGCCCACAGCAAGAAAGTAGTGATGATTGAAGGCGGCCCGTACGGCACCACCTGTGCCCGTGTCGGTTGCATGCCCTCCAAGTTGTTGATTGCGGCGGCCGAAGCCGTGCACCAGATCCAGAAAGCGCCCGGCTTTGGTATACACCCGGAAGGTGACATCCGCATCGATGGTCGTGAAGTCATGGCCCGGGTCAAACGCGAGCGGGATCGCTTCGTCGGCTTTGTCCTGGAAGGCGTCGACAGCATACCGGCAGAGGACAAGATCCACGGCTATGCCCGCTTTACCGATACCCATACCCTGCGGGTCGACGATCACACCGAGATCCATGCCGCGCGCATCGTCATCGCCACCGGCTCTCGCCCGAGCTGGCCGGCGGCCTGGAATGAACTCGGGGATCGTCTGATCATCAATGATGATGTCTTCAACTGGGATGATCTGCCGCAAGCCGTCGCCGTGTTTGGCCCCGGCGTCATCGGGCTGGAGCTGGGCCAGGCGCTGCATCGCCTCGGCGTTCAAGTCATCATGTTCGGCATGGGTGGCCTGGTGGGTCCACTGACCGATGAAGCGGTGCGGGACTATGCGGCCAAGACGCTGAACGAAGAGTTCTACCTGGATGCGGATGCCAAGGTCGAGCAGATGTTCCGGGATGGCGACAGCGTCATCATCCGCTACCTCGACCAGGCCGGTCAGCAGCAAGAGACTCGCGTCGACTACGTACTCGCCGCCACCGGGCGTCGTGCCAATGTGGACCAGCTGGATATAGAAAAGAGTGGTGCCGAGCTGGATAGCCGCGGTATTCCGGTCGCCGACCGTTTCACCCTGCAAACCAGCGTGCCGCACCTGTTTATTGCCGGTGATGCCAGCAACCAGTTGCCCTTGTTGCACGAGGCGGCCGATCAGGGCCGTATTGCCGGCGACAATGCTGGCCGCTTCCCGGATATTCGAGCCGGACTGCGTCGCTCGTCCATCTCTGTGGTGTTCTCCGATCCGCAGATCGCCATGGTGGGTAGCACACTGCGCGAACTGAACCAGCAGTACAGCAGCTGCGGCTGTTTCGAAATCGGCGAAGTCTCGTTTGAAGATCAGGGTCGCTCCCGCGTCATGCTGCGCAACAAGGGATTGCTGCATGTTTACGGCGAACATGGCACCGGACGTTTCCTGGGAGCCGAGATGATGGGGCCGAATGTGGAGCATATTGCCCACCTGCTGGCGTGGGCACACCAACAGCAGATGACGGTGAGCCAGATGCTGGATATGCCCTTCTACCATCCGGTCATTGAAGAGGGTCTGCGTACTGCACTGCGTGACTTGAATGCCAAACTGCATCTGGGCCCGGAGATGGTCAAGCGTTGCCTCGATTGTGGTCCCGGCGCCTGATAGCCGGTAACTGCAACCCTCACTGCATGGTGAGGGTTGTTTTAACTCTTTTGCCACGACAAGAGCCCGTTCATAAGCGAGTATCCCCCGGTTCAATGCGAGCCGCAGACCCGATCCCGCTCGGCGCGCAGTTGCGGATCATCCGACAACATGGCTTTGAAACGCAGCCGATTACAATCCCGCTTTCCCTGCTGCAGATCAACCACCGGAGGTTCTGTCGTCGCTGTGCCAGCCGATGCAGCGACCGAGGCCGTTCCCGCTACCGAACCCAGCCCCGATACAGTCTCTGCCGACGCAGTTGCCGCCGCACAGTACATGGCGCGCAGCGGAGACTCCGCATCTTCCGGGTTGCTGGCGCTCAGGCGCTGACAGCTCGTCGCGAACAACGCCTTCGCCTGCTGTCGACACAAGGGATAGTCTTTCTGTTGCTGGCGGTCGGCGCAGATGGTTTCGGCTTGAATGCGCCAATACTGATGGCTGAACTGGATGGTGCGCCCCTGGTATTCCACCACCTCTTGCCGAGGGGCACTGTCCATGCCCTCATCGACCCGATCGGTCAACTGCTGCGCCATAAATTCCGCGAAGGAACTGAGCAAAACCAGCGTGGAGAGCATACTAATTCCTTATGACCAGTCTCGCCCGCACAGGATCGAGCAATGATGCGACCAGGTCGAGGTTAACGAACCACACGCAGATGCAGCGTGTAATAGTTGGCGACGTCATCCTGTCCATTCACCGGACGGTAGGCCAGCGTCAGCAAGCCTCGCCCCTCACCTTTGGCGGCAAACTGCAAATGCTGCATGCCACAGACTTCGCGGGGTTGCGCGGGTTCAAAACTGCTGGCCTGCTTTTGTAATAAGGAACCCGGAGCCTGCTCGACCTGCCATTGATAGCCGGACTGCGGAGAGCCAGGTAAGGCCACGGCAACCTGCTCACCCACTTTCAGGGTCACACTGCCACCATTTTGCGCCATGGTGAGTTCGTGTTGAGTCAGCAGCGGTGCCGCAGCCAGATGGGTGTCGCGCTGGGGTTGCTGACAGCCGCCAAGCCAAAGCGCTGCCATTAGGATGACTCCGGTACATGGAGCGGTACGCATCTTCACGATCCTTTTCATACGGTCCGGCCCATCAGGCCTTGAATGATCGCCATGCTACTGCGTCATAGCTTCCGTGTCATGAATTGTGACGCCCGAGTTTCCGGCACTTATCTTTCTCATCATCCGCATGCGCTTTTTTTGGTTTTGCCCCGCGATGTCGTTATCATTGCCGCCATCTACATCATGGAGTAAGCAAGATGAACAGATTGGTGTTGGCCACCGGTAACAAGAAAAAGGTGGCCGAGCTCAATGCCATGCTCGAGGGAATGAATTTCAAGGTCATGCCGCAGAGTGATTTTCTGGTCGAAAGCGTCCCGGAAACCGGCTCCACCTTCGTGGAAAACGCCATCATCAAAGCCCGTCATGCCGCTCGTGTCACCGGGTTGCCAGCCATCGCCGACGATTCGGGTCTGGAAGTTGATGCCTTGCGCGGTGCCCCTGGCGTTTACTCCTCCCGCTTCGCCGGCGAAGATGCCAGTGATGAAGACAATCTAGGCAAACTGCTGGAGGAGCTCTCCTTCCTGCCGCCTATTTTGCGCACCGCTCGCTTCTGGTGTGTGCTGGTCTTCATGCGCCATGCCGATGATCCCACCCCGATCATCTGTCAGGCTAGCTGGGAAGGCCATATCGTCACCGAGCCCAAGGGCAGCAATGGATTTGGGTACGATCCGGTGTTTTTCGTGCCGGAAGCCGCCTGTACGGCCGCCGAACTCTCCTCTGAACAAAAAAATGAGTTGAGTCATCGCGCCAAGGCTCTCAACCAACTGATTGCTCGCCTGCAGGAGATCTTCTAAGCGTGCTGACTCCTCCGGTCTCCCGGTCTATGGCGCTCCAACTGCCACCCCTGGCGCTTTACGTCCACATCCCCTGGTGCGTTCAGAAGTGTCCCTATTGCGACTTCAACTCCCACGCCCTCAAACAGGGTGTGCCCGAGGTCGAGTATGTCGATGCCCTGCTGGATGATCTGGAGGCCGATCTGCACCGAGTTACCGGACGGAGCCTCAGCTCGATCTTCATCGGCGGCGGCACCCCCAGCCTCTTCTCCGCTGCAGCCATTGCCCGATTACTGGCAGGCATTCGAGCTCGAATCCCGTTTGTAGATGACATTGAAATCACCATGGAGGCCAACCCGGGTACCATAGAAGCCGGGCGTTTTGCCGGATTCCAGACCGCAGGTGTCAACCGCATCAGTATCGGAGTACAGAGCTTTCATCCTGAACAGTTGCAAAAACTGGGGCGTATCCATGATCCAGCCCAGGCCAGCGCCGCGGCCCGCCAAGCCGCCGAACTGGATCTGCGCAGCTTTAATCTGGATCTGATGCACGGCTTGCCAGGCCAAAGTCTGGAAGAGGCGCTGGACGATCTGCGGCAGGCGATTGCGCTCAATCCGCCCCATCTCTCCTGGTATCAACTGACCATAGAACCGAATACCGCCTTCGGCGCGCGCCCGCCTCAGTTGCCGGAAGATGATACCTTGTGGGACATTCAAGAGCAGGGTCATGCCTTGTTGCTGGCCGCCGGTTACCATCAGTATGAGGTCTCTGCCTATGCCAAGCCGGGTTTCGAGTGCCGACATAATCTGAATTACTGGCGCTTCGGTGACTATCTGGGCATCGGCTGCGGTGCCCATGGCAAGTTGACGAATCTGGATGAAGGCATCATACAGCGCACCGTGAAGGTCAAGCATCCCAAAGGCTACCTCGACCCGAGTCGCCCCTATCTGGATGAGTGTTGGACCGTCGGTGTTGACGATTTACCCTTCGAATACTTCATGAATCGTTTTCGTCTGTTCGAAGAGACGCCGAAGTGCGAGTTCAGCCGCCGAACCGGACTAGCCGTAGAACGGGTGACGCCCCCGCTGCAAGAGGCCATTGCCCGTGGCTTATTGCAGGAGCAGGAAGAGTGCTGGCAACTCACCGAACTGGGTCATCGCTACCTGAATGTTCTGTTGCAACTGCTGATGGATGCCTAGAGGCCGTCAGAATGGCGACTCGATTGCAAAATTGGATAAAGTTATGTAAAGCAGGTGACGAGTTTTTGCTCCTCACTTGCGAGTACCATATGTAGATCCAATACTGGTAGAGAACACTATTCATAGTGCCACAGCGAGTGGCAGGAGCAGCGGATGGCTTTACAGACCGAACTGGCAGCACAGCACGCCTGGCGTGATGCGCATTTTCCACCCGACCTTCGTCAGGCCCTGGATCTTTCCATTGCCAGCCTGAAACGCGCTGGCTGGGCCAACAAAGCTCTGCAGGTCGGAGACACGTTCCCTGCGCTCGAATTGCTCGATAGTGCCGGGGCCAACTTTTCCCTCTCCCGCATCCTGGGACGCTCACCTCTCATCGTCTCTTTTTTTTGTGGTCATTGGTCACCTTACTGCAATCTCGAATTACGGGCCTTCAATACCCTACTGCCCCAGATCCAGGCCTTGGGTGCTCGTTTCGTGCCCATTGTGGGTCAAGATGTATCACTGAATTTTTCCACGCAACGTTGTAACCGGCTGAACTATTCCCTGTTCAGTGATCCGGCACTGCAGGCCGCACGGGCCTGCGGTTTGGTGATGCCATTGCCAGAGGTCATGACCGATGTCATGGAGCAATTGGGAATTGATCTGCCGGGATATCAACCGGGCCAATCCTACGAGCTTCCCATGCCTGCGAACTACCTGGTGGATAGTCAAGGCAAGGTTGTCTATGCGTTTGCCGATGAAGATATCCGCCATCGCAACGAACCCGAGGCTCTACTCAATGCCTTGCAGGTGCTGCAGGTCGCCCGCTAGCGACATCTTGTTTAAAAAAAAAACCGCCAATAGGCGGTTTTTTTTTAACATGCAGTGATTAACCGGTGATGAGATCACCATACCAGATGTCAAACAGGTTGGAATGTTTGATGTTTTCCATGCCGCTTTGCTTGAGCCACTCACAGCAAACCTTGATGTCTTCCTCACTGCACTTGCCGATTTGTTGGGTACAGATCAGACCTTCCCAGCCCAGATGTCCATTGCCAGCAAACGCCAGTTTGCGTGGCTCTATGACTTCGAGGATCATGGCATCAATGACACCATCAATCTTCTGTTCGTCCGTTCCGGCCGGGAAATTCCAGCTCAGCTCGAAACCCAGTTCCTGAAACTCATCAAGGCGAAGTTTCTTGCGCAGACGGCGGCTACGTTGTGCCATATCGAACTCTCCTGGTGTTGAAAAATTAAAATCAGTTGGTACGTTTGAAAACCAAATCCCAAACACCATGGCCCAAACGGTGGCCACGACGTTCAAACTTGGTCAGTGGTCGACTGTCAGGACGCGGCACATAGTCACCAAAATCCGAGGTGTTGGTAAAGCCGGGAGCAGCTTGCATCACCTCCAGCATATGCTCGGCGTAATTTTGCCAATCGGTCGCCATGTGAAACAGACCATCCATCTTCAGGCGCGGACGCAGCATCTGCACAAAGGCCGGCTGCACGATACGGCGCTTGTGATGGCGGGACTTGTGCCAAGGGTCAGGGAAGAACAGTTGCAGGGTATCTATGCTCTGCTCCGGGATCATCTGCTCCAGCACTTCCACCGCATCGTGGCAAAACAGGCGCAGATTCTTAACACCGGCCTCTTCCGCCGCAGACAGGCAAGCCCCGACGCCGGGTCTGTGGACTTCGATACCGATAAAATTCTTTTCTGGTGCGGCCAGGGCCATCTCCACCAGCGAAGCACCCATGCCGAAACCAATCTCCAGCACGACAGTAGCCTCACGACCAAACAGCGCGGCCAGATCCAGCATTTCACCTGTGAACTCAACGCCCATAACCGGCCAGAGCTCGGTCAGCGCCCGCTCCTGTCCCTTGGTCAGACGCCCTTCACGGCGTACAAAGCTACGGATACGGCGCATAAGTTGGCCGGCTTCGGTCATCTCAGGCTGGTTACTCTCGGTCATCGACTTGTCTCTGGATCAAATGGGGAGTGCGAATTATCCAAAGATAGGTCGCCGGTGCAAGTGCGCAACGGGTCTGCTGAGAAATAAAACGAATAAAAAGCAGCCAAACAGGCTGTTTGTCTGTTTTGGCTTCACCTTTCCCGTGGTTTACAGCCATGGATAGCTGTGATGCAATCCATAAAATAACATCGGCAGCACATGTTCTAGCCTCGAATTTCCCGGCATCCGGGATAACGCCAGGCAAGAACGGACGCCGATCGTCCACGGCGAACCCAGCTCCGGTCCCAACAAAAGAGAGTTTCATGTCCAGCACCAACCTAGCTCCCCAACGCTTTACCCATCTGCTGCTGGAGTGGCACTCCCGACATGGCCGTCATGATTTGCCCTGGCAAGTGGACCCGACCCCCTATCGGGTTCTGGTCTCGGAAATCATGCTGCAACAAACCCAGGTTGCGACTGTTATTCCCTATTACGCCAACTGGATGAGCGCCTTCCCCAATCTCGAAACGCTGGCCAACGCCAGCGACGATCAGGTGATGGCGCTGTGGCAGGGGCTTGGCTACTATTCGCGAGCTCGCAATCTGCAAAAAGCGGCACACCATATCGTCGAAACCTGTGGCGGCACCTTTCCTCATTCATTGGAGGAGTTGCAGCAGATCCCCGGTGTCGGCCGTTACACCGCGGGGGCCATTGCCGCCTTCGCCTACAACGAGTTTGGCCCCATCGTCGATGGCAATGTCAAACGACTGTTCTGTCGCCTGTTTGGCATCGAGGGGCAGATCACCAGCACTCCGGTGAATCGCCTGTTATGGGAGTTGGCCCACCGCTATACCCCGGCTCATGACAACCGGGCCTTCGCCCAGGGCCTGCTGGATATGGGGGCCACGCTCTGTACTCCGAAGTCTCCAAGCTGTAATCAATGTCCATTCGAAACCAGCTGTGTAGCACGGCAAACGGATCGAGTCCTGGAGCTGCCAACCCCCAAGCCGAAGAAACTGATCCCGACCCGCAGCGGTCGTTTCTTATGGCAGGAACGCGACGGTCAACTGCTATTGGAGAAGCGCCCCGATGAGGGCATCTGGGGTGGTCTCTGGTGTCTGCCGGAACTCGCGCTCCTCGAAGAGTCCGAGTTCACGGCAACAATCGCCAGCGCCGAGTCTTCGCCACCGGCCGATACCCGGTTATCCGCTGATGCCCGGTTAAAAGGGACCTTTGACCATACCTTTAGTCATTACAAACTCAAGGCCGAAGTGTGGCAGATACCAGTGCAGGAACCCGCGGCCAGCTACCAGGCCTGGTTCTCGATCGATGAATTGCAAACCGTGGGCTTACCCGCGCCGATCCGCAAGTTTCTGAACCAGGGTTGAGACAGGAGAACCAATGCCCGAGGGCTGCCAGGGCCTCTTCGTGCCAACCCGGATCTCGCCCCGGCAATTCCACACGCTTTGTGGCGTAGAGCCAGACAGCCAACTCTGGTATAACCTGAACCACTGCCCGACATGGTGCACCTGAGTGCCATGACCCCTGCGGGCCATTTTGAACTGCAATCTGAAACGAGGTCCCCATGAGTCGCACCGTATTCTGTCAACGCCTGAAAAAGGAAGCGCCCGGCATGCCCTTCCAACTGATCCCCGGCGAGCTCGGCAAACGCATCTTTGATAACATCTGTCAGGAAGCCTGGAGCGATTGGCAAAAGAAGCAGACCATGCTGATCAACGAAAAGAAACTGAACATGATGAATGCCGACCATCGCTCGCTACTACAAGCCGAGATGGTGAAGTACCTGTTCGAAGATGGTGACGTCCAAATTGACGGCTATGTGCCGCCGACACCGAACTAAGACGAACCCATAAACAACGGGGCCGATTCATTCATCGGCCCCATTTTCTTTTCCACAAAAGGGCTCTGCCCCTGCTAATGGTCCGCGCCGCCGCCGCCACCGGCATGGAATGGCGGTTTCGCCAACCAGATGAAACCAATCATCAGAATGAAAAGCCCGGACGAGAGATAGAAGATCTCGTTACTACCCATCACGAACCCTTGCCGCGTAATCTCCCGCGCCAGATAGCCCGCGCTTTGTGCCTCGCTCATTCCGATCTGTTGCAGACTCTGCAACGCTTGTTGACTCACCGGATTATAAGGGTTGATGACTGCCGATAAGGTTTCATGATGTACTGCCTCCCGTCGCTCCCAGATGGTATTGATGATAGATGCGCCGATCGAGCCGGAAAGAGTCCGCAAAAAGTTGGACAGACTCGAAGCACTGGCCAACTGATGCGGCTTTAGACCGGAGAAGGAGATGGTAGTCAGTGGCATGAAGAAACAGGCTACGGCCAGCCCCTGCAAGAACTGCGGCCAGACCACAGCGGCCATATCCATCTGCACAGTGAAGAAGGTCCGGGCGTAAAAACAGGCGGCAAACACCAGAAAACTAAACGTCACCAGTACGCGCATATCCAGCCGATGGGCATTTTTGCCGATGATCGGCGACAGGATCACCGGCAAGATCCCGACCGACGCCGCTGCCAGTCCTGCCCAGGTGGCGGTATACCCTAACTGGGTCTGTAGCAACTGGGGTAACAGTACTATGGTACCGAAATAGAGCATGTAGGCCAGACTGATACAGCCAACACCGATGGCAAAGTTGCGGTGCGTGAACAGCGACAGATCGATGATCGGATGCTTGTCCCCTAGCTCCCAGACAATCAGGAATGCAATTCCACACACGGCGGCTATCGCCAGTATGATCACCTCATTGGAGGCAAACCAGTCCAGCTCCTTCCCCCGATCCAGCATCAACTGCAGGGCGCCAACCCCAATCACCAGCAACGACAAGCCGACCAAATCGATCGGATTGCGCTGAGTCGCCGTCTCCCGGCCTCGTAACATGCGGGAGCAGAGCAAAAAGACCACCACACCCAGCGGCACGTTGATAAAGAAGATCCAGCCCCAGTGGTAGTTGTCGCTGATCCAGCCGCCGAGAATAGGGCCAAAAATAGGTGCGACTATCACAGTCATCGACCAGAGCGAGAGCGCCATGCCGCGTTTTTTAGCCGGATAGCTACCCAGCAACAGACTCTGGGACAGCGGGATCATGGGGCCAGCCACCACGCCCTGCAGCACCCGGAACAGGATCAACAACTCTAGGCTCTGGGCCATACCACAGAGCCAGGAGGCAATCACGAACAGCGCTGTGGACCACAGGAATAGCCGCACTTCACCAAAACGCTTGGCGAGCCAGCCCGTCAGGGGCAAGGAGATGGCATTGGCAACCCCGAAGGAGGTGATGACCCAGGTGCCTTGGGAGCTGGAAGCCCCCAGATTACCGGCAATGGTCGGGATCGCCACATTGGCAATCGTGGTATCCAGCACCTGCATGAAGGTGGCCATAGAGAGGGCCAACGTCAGTAAGGCGAGGGCTATCCCCTCCAGGGGCCGGGGTGACGCAACTTGTTGCGACATGACAGCCCCCTCAATCAACCTGACTGTTATCAGTGATAATCCGGGCGACCAGATCATCCGCCCCCTTTAAATTCACAGTCAAGGTGTCGGTCGTGGCCAGGGTCGCCTTAGGCACGGCTGCGGTGAGCAGTGAACCCTCGGTGTTACTGACATCCACAGTCACCAGCATGGACAAGCCCAACCGCAACGGATGCTGTTTGAGCTCATCGGGCCGCAGCTTGATACGCACCGGCAAGCGCTGTACCACTTTCAACCAGTTACCGGTGGCGTTCTGCGCTGGCAGCAACGAGAAAACACCGCCGGTGCCCGCAGCCAAACCCTCAACTTCGCCGTGGTAGACAATTTTGTCACCATACAGATCGGCTCTAAGCTCCACCGGCTGGCCGATGCGTAAATGCTCAAGTTGTACTTCCTTGAAGTTGGCATCGACCCATAACTGATCCAGTTGTACCACGGCCATCAGAGGTGTCCCGACAGCCACATGACTACCGACCTGCACCGAACGCTTGGCGATCACGCCGCTGACCGGGCTCAGGATGGTCGTGCGTTGCAGATCCAGCCATGCCTGGCGCACCAGCTCGGCGGCTTGTCGCACTTCAGGCTGTTCAGCCAGCGGCGTGTTTTTGAGCTTGGCTTGCAACGTACTACGCTGCTGGATAGCCACCTGCAGTGCCGCCCTGCTCGCCAACGCGCTCTGGCGGGCGTGCAGAACTTCTTCTTTTCCCACCGCATTGGTCATACCCAAGACTTCACGGCGATTCTGGTCACCAACCATCCGATCCAGCTCAGCCTGACGCAAGGCGATGGTGGCATCGAACTGCTTGAGTTCAGCCATCTGCTGCTGCACCTGACGCAACACCAGTGCCAGCTGGGTTTCACTGCGCAGTAGTGCCAATCTGGCATCCGTGGGGTCCATTTCGACCAGTGGCATCCCCGCCTGTACCAACTGGGTATCCTCGGCATGCAGGGTCACCACATTACCCGCGACGCGCGGCATCACGGGCACTACATTGCCTGCGACATAGGCATCATCGGTCGTCTCGCTGCCACGCAGCACCTTGAACCACCAGGCGCCCGCCCCTGCGGCAACAGCGATAAAGAACAGGCTCAACACCAGTAAATTTTTCTTGCGGGAAGTATTCTCGGCACTCATACAATCAATCTCCGTCAACTTGTACTGGTATTCGAGTACCAGTTGTTTTTATTTAATTTCTTTGGTGATAGTTTCAGTGGTTACTATTTAGATGTGGGAATCACCAGATGGTTTTTAACCTGATGCCCCCGTAACAGGAGGCAGTGAAGCATGCTATTCCGGCATCACTTCCAACACTTTACGCAACAAAACCAGAAACTGTTCCCGCTCGGCACTGGTGAATGGCTGCCAGATGTCGCGTAACCGATTCCGTTGACGTGGCAACATGTCGGCAAGGAATAATTGTCCCGCCTCGGTCAATTTCAGCAATTGGCAGCGTCGATCACCCACCACATCCTGCCGACTCACCCAGCCTCGAGCCTCTAGTTCATCGGCGATCCGGGTGCCACTGGTCCGCGAGGCACCGAGCATCAGGCTCAGCTCTGATGGCTGTATCCCTTCGTCGGCGGTCAACAGCACTATCAGCGCATGAAACAGGGTTTCGGTCAGCCCCTCTTCGGCCAGTGAACGACTCTTGGTTTCGGCAAAGCGATGTTGAGCCGCATTGAGCAGGCGCCCAAGCAGTAACTCCTCAACCGGAGTGCCAGGCCTGAGTTCTTCACAGCGGGCAATCATCTTCTCAATCGGTAACTTGCACGAGCTCATGCTCAAGACACCTCGATGGCAACTAATAACTGATGGAATAATACCGGACGAAACTATCTATACCAGATCCACAGAGAAATATTTTTTTGATAACTGGCTTCTGAGGATCAGGAAGCGGAAAAAGCCTATAAAATCACCGCTCCTGTGACATTCTTCGCCATTTCTGCGCAAGCTTTCAGCAATCGGTTCATAGGCGGTGATTATTGAAGAAAAGAGGGTTGACTTGCCAAGTGCGAATCGGTTTAATAGCGCCCCGTTGCCCAGATAGCTCAGTCGGTAGAGCAGCGGATTGAAAATCCGCGTGTCCGTGGTTCGATTCCGCGTCTGGGCACCATTTTCAGGCAAGTTCGCAGTAGCGAATTGGCAACAAGTTCAAGGTACGAGAGTACAACAAGATAAAGTGTGCCGGCTTAGCTCAGTAGGTAGAGCAACTGACTTGTAATCAGTAGGTCACCAGTTCGATTCCGGTAGCCGGCACCATTCTTCGCCCAGATAGCTCAGTCGGTAGAGCAGCGGATTGAAAATCCGCGTGTCCGTGGTTCGATTCCGCGTCTGGGCACCATCTACAACCAGGCCTCATAGCAATGTGAGGCCTTTTTGTTTTCAGCTTCCGGGCCATCTCCGGTCGGTTCGTCTCAATCGACCCGCGCCTTACTAACGAAGAATGACCTGTTATGCAGCGCGCCATCAGGGTTCCAGCAGCAAGCCCTGATTCAGAGCATCACGGAGCGCGACTCCCTCTGCTTATGACGAAAACAGGCCACCAGCGAGTCAAACTCGGGGTATTGAGATAACCGGCAACAGTCCCGATCCGATGACCCGCACGAGCCAAAGCACTCAGTATCCACAGGCTTAGTCTCCTTGCTCCGGCAGGTGCTCCCCGACAGAGGGCGGTCACTCAAGCGATGTCAGATACACCACCCGTTCGGCCCCGTAACAGACAGCACCAAGATGGATGGCAGAACGACATCAGTAGAGAGTTAAAACACCAGCGCATCACAACTCCCGGATACTATCTATTTTCATGACAGTAACATCGTGAAACATGACTGCACACCAGAGTCACTCAGGGCCCTAAGCCCAAAAATCACGATTTATTTTGCAGAAAAAAGGACCATCAATTCGAGATCACCGCCGTTGGCGGATTCGATGGGTGAATTGGGCATCGATTTTGGCGACATAAAAATTTGGCTTATTTTTACATAAAAGCGTTTAAATTCTGATGGTTGCCGATTACTTTGGAACAGAGCATGGGTCGAGTTGATGCTCAAACTTCCATCTTTTTTATTTAATTGGCGATATTTGATTGCAATGGCTAAACATTCCGCGTAATTTAGCGGTCATGTCTTGCGAGAGACAGAGAAAAAGTAACAAATAGTTGTTCCTTCTTGCCTTACGCACTTCTTATGAAGTTCCGTCATTCTAGAATACTCCTTCATTGTTAACTCCTTTATCTTTGTCTACTCCATAGAACGTCACACAGAAACACAATTGCATCAAATATTCAGGAGACATTATGTCTAGCACCACTGGTACCGTTAAATGGTTTAACGAAGAAAAAGGTTTCGGTTTCATCTCTCAAAGCAATGGCGGCCCGGACGTTTTCGTTCACTTCCGCGCTATTGTTGGCGATGGTTATAAGTCTTTGGCCGAAGGTCAGCGCGTAACTTTCACCGTTGAAAACGGTCAGAAAGGCCCGCAAGCTGCGAACGTAGTTCCAGCCTAAGCCAAAAAAAAGGAGGGTGCTCCGCATCCTCTTTTTCTTTCCTCCTGCTTCCGTATTAACCCCTCGCCATAAAACCGCCTTAGTTAATCCGTCAGTTCAGTTCTATCTTTTGCCCTCATGGCAAACATCCTTTATTTAAAGAGAAAATATGTTACTCAATATCAGTAATACACTTTGTGTATCCAAACATTCTGCTATGCAAAATGAAAAATGGATCTGCTACGAACCCTGTGAAAATATCAACAACAAAAAGCGTCAAGCATGGAAGCGAATTACCGGGCTCATGTCTGCCTGTGGTATGCACACTTGGTTAGCTGAGCATTATCCTGAATCGGGTCATGCCAATGCCTTCCAGTCGATTGCCAAATGCTAAGTTAATTTTCATCTGCTATCCGCTTTCTAGTTTCACTTTCACCGCGTGAAATTCATCTGCAAACACATATATGTCAGTCGGTTACCATTGTTGACGGCACCGTTAAACCGTCAAACAACCGCCATAAGCCACTGACATCTATACCTCTCAGTCCTCTTGGTCCTAGCCCGATCGGCAACAGCTATCTATGCACCCTGACTGCACTTGAAATAAAATCTCATTTCCATAGTCGTAGACAATCCAGGTGGTTACCGTTGTAATGAGGCTTCATGGCACTGACATCCAGTTGGCCGGTTGCTGATTTACAGATCTGAGTTGTGTTACGAGGTTATCGTTATGGATGTAGGCTCCCCGACTTCCACCCTGGACAATATAGAACCCTGGTCATTGGTGATCTGGCGTCATATGCGCGCCCACCCGCTCACCGCCGCCAGCCTGGCCATTGCTTTGGCCGTGGTGGTGGTGTTGCTGCTACAGAGTCTGGTTATGATCATGGTCGGCAACATCAGCCCTGGCACTCGTTATGGCATCATTGGTGGCCTTGCCGGTTTCGCGACCACGGCACTCGGTGCTCTACCCGCGCTAGTTCTGCGCTCTGTCCCTCAACGGATCGAAGATGCCATGTTGGGTTTTGCTGCTGGCATGATGCTGGCCGCCAGTGCCTTTTCCCTGCTCTTGCCAGGACTGGATGCTGCCGAGGCGATCACCGGCAGTAGCGGACTAGCCGCTGCCGTCGTGGTTTTCGGTATGGCACTCGGGGTCTTGCTGATGTTGGGGCTGGATGAGTTCACCCCTCACGAACACGACAAGACCGGACCCTGTGGCCCAGGCTATGAACATTGTTCGCGCGTGTGGTTATTCGTATTTGCTATTGCGCTGCACAATCTGCCGGAAGGCATGGCCATCGGCGTCAGTTTCTCGCAAGGGGACATGTCTGTCGGGTTACCACTCACCAGTGCCATAGCCCTGCAGGATATTCCCGAAGGACTGGCCGTAGCCTTGGCGCTCTGTGCGGCAGGATTCCGCCCGCCATTTGCCGTGCTGGTTGCCATTGGCAGTGGCTTGCTCGAGCCGCTCGGTGCCCTTCTCGGCATCGGATTGGCTAGCGGCATGCCGCTGGCTTACCCGATTGGTTTAGGACTGGCCGCCGGAGCCATGCTGTTTGTGGTCTCTCATGAGGTCATACCGCAAACGCACCGCAATGGCCACCAGACCTTTGCGACTCTGGGTCTGATGGCGGGCTTTGCCCTGATGATGACTCTGGATACGGCGCTGGGTTAAGCCAGTCTCACACTGCCGCGACCAGCGCCTCCAATTCGAGGCGGCTGGTCTGTTTGGTATCCACCTTGATATAGGCACAGCCCTCTTCCGGCACTATCAACACCTCCCGCACCCCCGGCTGCCGTTGCAGACTCCCTTGTAGGTGCAGCCGTTGTTCCAGGGCCGCACCGGAGAGCAACAGGCGCACACTGCTGGCATAGGTCGGTTCAGGCATGGAGCGAGCCAGCAGCCACCAGACCAAGGCCACTAGGGCTGCTCCTAGAAATACGCCATTCGGGCCTAGATGGCCCAGCAAGAAGCCACCCAGACTTCCGCCCACCGCAACGCCCAAAAATTGCGCGGTGGAATAGATCCCCATCGCAGTCCCCTTCAAACCAGCCGGGGCCTCCTTACTCACCCAAGAAGGCAGTAGAGCCTCCATGACGTTGAAGGCGATGAAAAACAGCAACAGTCCGGCCATCTGTAACCACTCCCGACTCCCCGCCCCCCACAGTAACACTTCACAAGTCAACAGCAGCAGGATAGCCCCCAAAAATGTCCGCCGCATACGACGAAACTTTTCGGCATAGATAATTACCGGCAAGACTGGGATAAACGAGAGCAGCATAGTCCAGAGATAGGCTTGCCACTGCGCCTGGCGCGGCAAGCCCGCCGATTCCAGCGCCAGGGGTAAGGCAATAAAACTGCTCATCAACACCACATGCAGGCAGAAAATACCCAGATCTAACCGCAGCAGCCGGGGCTCTCTCAGTACCAGTAACAAGCTGCCTCGAACCAGGGCTGACTCCCGGTTTTGCACATGATGCGCCGGTTTTGGCACCAACCACAACACCACAGCAATGGCCAGCAAAGCCAGCACGGCTATGCCCCAAAACAAAAACGAGAGACCAAAATGGCGTGCCAGTATGGGTCCGCTCACCATGGCAATCGCAAATGTCACCCCAAAACTCATACCGATGACCGCCATCGCCTTGGTTCTGTGCTGTTCGCGCGTCAGATCGGAGAGCAGAGCCATCACGGCGGCGGAAATCGCCCCCGCTCCTTGCAATGCCCGCCCTGCCAGTATGCCCCAGATGGAGTCAGACAGCGCGGCGACCCCACTCCCCAGAGCAAACAGCAGCAAACCGGTCACTATGATCGGTAATCGTCCCCAGCGATCCGAGAGAAAGCCCAACGGAATTTGGCACAAGGCCTGAGCCAGGCCATAGATACCGATGGCCATGCCAATCAGGGCCGGTGTCGCACCCGACAGTTGGCTACCGTAAGTGGTCAACACCGGCAAGACCATAAACATGCCCAGCATGCGCAGGGCAAACAATAAACCCAAGCCCCAGGTGGCGCGTAGTTCGAACGCCGTCATCCGTTCATCATGCATACGACTCAGCCTATTAAAAATGTCTCAAACGGGATACCCAAACGAACCAACGTCTGCTCCTCCCGCACATGGCATCAATGCAACTCACATAAGAAAGGACCGCATTGCATAACGGTAAAAACGACAGGCGGCCCGAAGGCCGCCTGTCAGGCAAAACTAGGACTTCATTTGAGCAAGGTAAATAATTCACCGTTCGAGGACTGGAAATCAACCGACATCATCAGGCTCAAACTAGTGATGGCCACAATCGAGAAGATAAACAACTGCCGGGCCCAGACCCTATCATCCACCACCCGAAAGCCTTTGAGCGCCATCCCCAACCAGACCAAGCTGACCACAGCCGCCACACTGAAATAAAGAAAACCAGCGTGACCACTGAAGGTCAACATGAGGGTTGCCACCGCAAAGGCCAGGATATAACGAATGATGTGGTTCTTGGTCAACGCTATGCCACACTTCACCGGAAGAACCGGGATAGCCGCCGCCTGATAATCCTTGAACCGGAAGATCGCAATGGCATAAGAGTGAGGCATCTGCCACAGGCTGAAGATCAGCAGCAGGATCAAGGCGCCGGTATCAAACTCATTGCTGACCGCGCAGTAGCCAATCACCGGAGGTGTGGCACCCGACAGGCTGCCCACTAGGGTGCCGTACACGGATCGGCGTTTCAGCCACAGGCTGTAGAAACCGACGTAAACGACAAACCCCAGAATACCAAGACCCGCCGATAGTGGATTGACCCAATATAGCAATGCCACACCGAGCAGCCCGAGAATAGAGGCATACCACAGGGTCGCGCGCGGCTCAATCAGCCCCTGGACCAGCACCCGATTGCGGGTTCGCTCCATCAGACAATCAATATCCCGATCGATGTAGTTGTTGAACACACAACCGGAGGCGATGACCAGGGAAACCCCGGCCAGCGTCGCCAGAAACAGTGCCGGTTCCAGGCTGCCCTTAGAAGCCAGGAAAAAACCACCCACCACGGAGATGAGATTGCCGAAGATAATTCCAGGCTTGGTAACCAGCAGGTAGCGTTTCAGCATAGAGACCGCCCTATTGCGCCATCATATTGGAATTGAGATGGAACATGATCCACATGGACCCGACCACCAGAATGGCAATAATCAGCACGGTAAAGACAAAGGCCAGCATATTCCAACCTTCATCTGACTTGGTGTTCATATGCAGGAAGAACCCGAGCTGGACCAGGATCTGCAGCAACGCCAGGCCGATAATCGCCACCAGCAAGACACTGCTGGAGAAGGCGGGATACATCACTAAGCCGAAGGGGATCAGCGTCAGGATGATGGACAGGGCGAAACCGATCAGATAGGAACGAGTCGTACCATGTGCGGCACCCGCACGATGTGCATTACTATGACTCATGGCAGTACTCCCATCAGGTAGACCACGGTAAAGACGCAGATCCAGATCAGATCCAGGAAGTGCCAGAACAGGCTCAGACACATCAGGCGTGTGCCATTTTTAGCTGTCAGACCATTTTTGACCACCTGGGTCATCAGCACGGCCATCCAAATCAATCCACTAAGCACATGCAGACCATGGGTGCCGACCAACGTGAAGAAGGCGGACAGGAAGGCGCTGCGATCCGGACCGAATCCTTCACCGATCAGATGGATGAACTCGTTGACTTCCATGCCGATAAAACCGAACCCGAACAGGAAGGTGATGGCCAGCCAGCCCAACACCGCCTGCTTCTGCTGCTTGTAAAACGCCAGCATGGCAAAACCGTAGGTCACGCTACTGAACAACAGGAAGAAGGTTTCGACCAGCACATAAGGCAGTTCGAAGATCTCCTTGCCTGACGGGCCATCGGCGATATTGCCCGAGAGCACTGCATAGGTTGCGAACAGGGTCGCAAACAAGATGCAGTCGTTCATCAGATAAATCCAGAAACCGAAAATCGCATTGCCACCGGCATCGTGATGCCCGGCGTGATGTTCGGTATCAGCGGCGCCATGCGCCGCCGGGTGATGGAGCATTTCAGCGGCCATGGTTTACCCCCGCCTTGCCAAGTGCAGCAATATGTTCATTTTCAATCCGTTCTACCACCTCGACCGGGACGTAATAATCCACATCGTCGTTAAAGGTGTGTTTGATGTAGGTGACAACAACGCCAATCAGACCAACTACCGCCAGCCACCAGATGTGCCATACCATCGCGAATCCCAGTACCAGACTGAAGGCGCTGATGATGATCCCCGCACTCGTGTTCTTCGGCATGTGGATCGGCTCATAGTGCGCCGGCTGTTGATAGGCGCTGCCATCTTCCTTCGCCGCCCAAAACGCATCCCGATCCTTGATCTCGGGCAGTTGAGCAAAGTTGTAGAACGGCGGTGGTGACGAAGTTGACCACTCCAGAGTACGTCCTCCCCAGGGATCGCCCGTCAGGTCACGATTCTTCTCTCGATCCCGGATACTGACCGCCAGTTGCAACAGTTGGCAGATGATACCCAACAGGATCAGCACAGCGCCGCCAGCCGCAATGGCCAACAACAGGTGATACTGGGGATCGATCTGGTTACTGACGCGCCGGGTCATACCCATGAAACCCAGGATATACAGCGGCATGAAGGCGAAGAAGAAGCCGGTGATCCAGAACCAGAAGGCATACTTGCCCAGGCGCTCGTTGAGCGTGAAACCGAACACCTTGGGGAACCAGTAGTTGAAACCCGCCAGATAACCGAACACCACGCCGCCAATGATGACGTTATGGAAGTGCGCTATCAGGAACAGGCTGTTGTGCAACACGAAATCCGCCCCCGGAACCGCCAACAGAACTCCGGTCATGCCCCCCAGCGAAAAGGTCACCAGGAAACCCAGCGTCCAGAGGATCGGCACGCTGAATTGAATGCGCCCCCGATACATGGTGAACAGCCAGTTGAATATCTTCACCCCCGTGGGTATCGAGATAATCATGGTGGCGATGCCGAAGAAGGAGTTGACGTTGGCACCAGCACCCATGGTGAAGAAGTGGTGCAGCCAGACGATGAACGACAGTATGGTAATCGCCGCGGTCGCCCAGACCAGCGAGGTATAACCGAACAGTTTTTTCCGGCAGAAGGTCGCCACAACTTCGGAGAAGATACCGAAGGCCGGCAGGATCAGGATGTAAACCTCAGGATGGCCCCAGGCCCAGATGAGATTCACATACATCATCTGGTTGCCACCCATCTCATTGGTAAAGAAGTGGGTCCCCAGATAACGATCCATGGTCAGCAGGGCTATGGTCGCGGTCAGGATCGGGAACGAGATGATGATCAGCACGTTGGTGCACAAAGCCGTCCAGGTAAAGACCGGCATCTGCATCATCTTCATGCCCGGAGCGCGCATCTTCAGGATGGTGGCAAAGAAGTTGACCCCGGTCAGCAGGGTTCCGATACCCGAAATCTGCAGACTCCAGATCCAGTAATCGACCCCGACGCCCGGGCTGAACAGCTTGCCGGACAAGGGGGGATACGCCAACCAGCCGGTTTGTGCAAACTCGCCGACGCCGAGGGAGATATTGACCAGCGCCACACCGACCACAAACAACCAAAAACTCAGGGAGTTGAGGAAGGGAAACGCCACGTCTCGGGCACCGATCTGCAACGGCACCACTATGTTCATCAAGCCGACCATGAAAGGCATCGCCATGAAGAAGATCATGATGACGCCATGGGCGGTGAAGATCTGATCATAGTGATGGGGCGGTAGGAAACCTTCCGACCCGGCAGAGACCGCCGCCATGTGCATCCGCATCATGATGGCATCGGCAAAACCGCGCAGCAGCATGACCATGGCGACCACTATGTACATGACGCCGATCTTTTTGTGATCCACCGAGGTGAGCCATTCGGTCCACAGCCACTTCCATTTACCGAAATAGGTCAAGGCAGCAAATAGCGCCAATCCCCCCAAAATAATGGCCCCGACCGCGCCCATGATAATGGGCTCGTGGTATGGAATGGCCTCAAGCGTTAGTTTGCCCAACATGATTATTCCCCATTTCCTGAATGTACTTCCATGTGCTCTGTGTCCATATGGTCCATCGGCATCGCTTCGGCCTGGCTCATCTCCACCATCTGATGAGGTGCGCCACCGGGTAGACCATGTCCCATGAACTGATTGACGATCCGGTCATACAAGTTGGCTTCCACGCTGGAATAGTAAGTTACCGGATTATTCTGGCTGGGCTTGACCAACTGCTGGTAATCGGCAAATTGCAAACTGGACGGCGACGCCTTGGCCTGAGCCAACCACTGCTCAAATCCTTGTTGCGAAGTAACCTCGGCCACGAACTTCATGCCCGAGAAACCATGGCCGCTATAGTTCGCCGAAATACCTTGGTAGTTGCCCTCTTCATTGGCGATGAGATGCACCTGATTCCGCATCCCGGCCATGGCGTAGATCTGGCTGCCTAATTGCGGAATGAAGAACGAGTTCATCACAGATCCCGAGGTCACCTTGAACTGCACCGGCACATTCACGGGGAAGGCAATCTGGTTGATCGTTGCCACACCCTGTTCGGGGTAGATAAACAACCACTTCCAATCCAGCGAGATGGCTTCAATGACCAGAGGTTTGGCGGAGCTGACAATCGGCTTGCGCGGATCCAGCTCATGGGTACTGCGCCAGGTAATGGTACCCAGGATCAGGATAATGATGCAGGGAATAGTCCACACTACGAATTCGATCTTGTTGGAGTGCTCCCAATTCGGCGTGTAAGTAGCCTTGGTGTTGGAGGCGCGATAGCGCCAGGCAAACCAGAATGTCATGGCAATGACAGGCACCACTACGATTAACATTAAGGCGATAGCCGTGATAATCAGCGAACGTTGCTCCAGCCCGATCTGCCCCTTGGGGTCAAGCAACGCCATATTGCACCCGCTCAGGAAGAGCGCTGCGACACACAGCAGCCATCCGGATTGGATTTTTTTATTTCCTCTCATCATGAAACTCCCTTGAGACCCCTCGCTTGCGATTCGGCCGAATCAGCATCCAATCTCGCAAGGGTAATGATTTTCTACAATTTGTTAACAACTAAGTTCGAAAAATAACACATATCTCTTGAAAATATTTCGTCACGTCGCCTCGTGGTCGATTTATATCCAGTTCAGCGACGGACAATTCGAACCGGAGGCATAACCGAGGTGGCCCATGCGCCAACCCATGGTGATTGACCCACCCGCAAGCTTCTTGTACATTCTCGCGGCGTATTCATATGTATCTAATACACACATCACAGGGATAATACTGACAATGAAACATTTAACTCTTGCTGCCGCCTTATTACTCACCCTGACAGGTTCAGCCCAAGCGGGTCTGCTGGATGCAGTGACCGAAACGGCATCATCCATCAGTACGGCGACCGGAGCTGGTAGTTCAACCGATGAGGCAGTCCTGGAACTGGTGAAGGCCAAGGTGAAGGCCGGCGCGACCAAAGCAGAGGTGAAAGCCAAGTTGGGTGCCCCCAAGGCCATTGAGACGGTCAGCGGCAACGAAATCTGGAAATACGACCTCAGCAGTGTCAGTGACAAAGCCAGCGGCGCCATGGCTCTGGCCAGCGCTTTGGGCACGGATACCAAAAAGGCCAACAAGATAGTCACCCTGCAATTTGAAGGCGATGCGGTTCAAACCTACGCGCTGGTCGATGGCACCCTGACCAACTAATTCACTCCCTTCACACCCCAAGCCTGCCGCTCGACGCGACAGGCTTGGGGCCATCCCACACCATCCCACACGCTCTAACCGTGCAATCACCTCGCGGCCACCTGAATTCGCATCAGTCGCTAGCGGATCTCTCGATTCGTCTCTAGGGAAGATACGCTTTGCCTGCCATTTGGTGCGATAATCATCGCATTGCCTAACTTTGAGTCCCAACGATGCCTGTTCATTTGGAAAGGGATGAGCTTTCTGCACTGCTGGAACAGCAAGCCTTTGCAGCCCCCGGATGGCGGAAATATCTGTTCTGGACACTGCTTTCCCTGCTGATACTGACCAGTGGTTATGGGTTGCATGTCTATGTGCAAGAATCGCCTTTCCACGGACAGCCACAGTTACTCAACTGGCAACAAGATACCCCCAACCCGCTGCAAGACCCGGAATTATCACGCTGTTTACAGGCCTGGGGAGAGTTGCATAATTTACCGCCCGCGGTTCAGCTGATTATCAGTACGACACCGGATGCCTGGTATCTAGCCTGGATCAGCGCCGATCAGAGCTTCAACTTCTCCATGAAAGGCCAGGTTCAGGAGTTGTGCCGATGACATTCCGCTTCAACAACTGGCAGCTGGGGATAGTCGCTCTGTTACTACTCGTGGCAATCACCACCTGTGGATGGCTCAAATCGGATCTACGAACCCAGAAGCGCATCGCCGGTAAATCATGGAGTTATCAGCGCGAGACACTCAGTCAATCCGCACTGGCCAGCCTGCTCCTGGAGGAACCGATTAACAGCTGGAGCGAACAAGGCAGTCTGCGATTACTGAGCAACAATGAAGCCCAGATAGATCTAAAACTGCAACTGGAACAACGCCATGGTCAACACGCCGTGCTCCGGATTGCCATCCAGGGTCGTTGGTTGCTCAGTGATGGATTTTTAATCCTCAAGTCTGGCAGCTACAGTGCCATACCTCTCAATGAAAATGGCAAAACGTTGCTGGAGCAACAGCAGCAGGCGATGAAAAATATCTGGCTTACCCAGTTCAATCGCAGCCGCCCCATCGTCATGCTCGATGAACACCACATGGTGCTGCGCAATGACGGTGGCAATATCTGGGTCTTCAGCAATCAGGACCCACGCCCGTCAGAATATTGATTCAGATGAGTCGGTGTTTAGCCCCGGTTCAATGTTGAGTTCCATAAACGGGCTAAACTACCCAGGTCCCGGTTCATCATCAGGAGTTCATCATGCTCAAGCTCTGTATCACACCCCTGTTACTGGCTTGCAGCCTACCGCTGCAGGCAGCTGCGCAACAAGCCGCGACTCAACAGGCGATAGTTCAAGACGATATCAAGATGTTTCCGGCCGCCGAGCCGGGGGCACAACGACGGGTGATCCGCCTGCCGAAGCTGGATGATGAAGCCAGCCGCAAGGTTGAAATTCTGCTCAGCAAACGACTGATGGTGGATTGCAACCGGCAACGATTAGGTGGCGATCTGCACCAAAAGACTCTGCAGGGTTGGGGCTATAGCTACTACCAGTTGGACAAGCTGATTGGCCCCATGAGCACCATGATGGCCTGCCCGAATGACACCAAACAGGAGGCGGCGGTACCCGTCGGCGGTGAGGGCTATCTGGTGCGTTATAACAGTCGACTGCCGATCGTACTCTATGTCCCTCAGGGTCTGGATGTGCAGTACCGGATCTGGCAACCTGGGGAAAGCCTTCCGGCCCGTGTCGAGTAACCAGTCCCCCATTCACTCGGCATCTGGTGTAATGGCCAGCCGTCGCGGCCCCCAGACTCCTGGCCGGATTTCAAATCGCCCGGCCAGGGGATGGCCACAACCCGCGCAGCAACCATCCACCA
This sequence comes from Aeromonadaceae bacterium, assembly GCA_963677375.2. Classification (GTDB taxonomy): domain Bacteria; phylum Pseudomonadota; class Gammaproteobacteria; order Enterobacterales; family Aeromonadaceae; genus Pseudaeromonas. The sequence goes on along the minus strand of CAXXIF010000014.1, from coordinate 14,456 downwards.
GGCCCCAGTGACCCAACCGATAACGATCACGACCAATCAACAGAGCACCACACCGGGAGCACCAACTGCTCTCTCCCTCCGGGTCCTGCACATTGCCGGTATAGACATGATGCAAGCCGGTAGCCAGAGCCAGCTTTCTAGCCCGTTGCAGGGTCGTCACCGGAGTCATGGGCCGATCCTGGAGTCGGTAATCGGGGTGGAAGGCGGTGAAATGCAAGGGCACCTCGGGACCCAGCTCACGGCCCACCCAGTCGCACAAGGCAAGGATCTCCGGATCACTGTCATTCTCCCCCGGAATCAACAGGGTGGTCAGCTCCAGCCAGACCGATGTCTGATGATGAATGTAACGCAGGGTATCCAGTACGGGTTGTAGGTGCCCGCCGCAGATCCGGTGATAGAAGGATTCGCTAAATCCTTTCAGATCAACATTCGCCCCGTCCATACCGGCGAAAAACTCCACCGCGGGTTCCGGATTGATATAACCCGCCGTCACCGCCACCGTCTGTACCCCCACGGCATGACAGGCGCGTGCCACATCCAGGGCATACTCCATGAAAATGACCGGATCGTTATAGGTAAACGCCACGCTGCGACAGCCATATTGCAATGCCGCGCGGGCGATTTGCTGCGGCGAGGCAGCAGCACTAAGAGTGTCCATTTCCCGTGACTTGCTGATATCCCAATTCTGGCAAAAGCGACACGTCAAGTTGCAACCGGCCGTACCAAAAGAGAGTACCGGTGTTCCCGGCAAAAAGTGAAACAGGGGTTTCTTCTCGATAGGGTCGATGCAAAAACCGCTGGAGCGGCCATAGGTCGTCAGCACGATTTGGCCCTGCTCCGCCATGCGGACAAAGCAGACGCCACGCTTGCCATCACGCAACTGGCAGAGCCGAGGGCACAGGGTGCACTCGACTCGACCATCGGCAAGTTGACGCCAGTAACGGGTTTCACATTTTCCGTTGATTTCTGCCACATCACACCTCCTGACCACTCTATAATCCTAGGGCAAGGGCCCAGGTTTTACCTGCGCCAAGCTGATAAGGAGTCCTGATGACCTCAATCCGAGCAACGGCTGTGGCGGGCCATTTTTATCCGGCAGATGCGGTCGAACTAAGGGCCTGGCTGGAGTCTCAACCGGTAACGGAGCCGCTGGAGTTTTACCCGCCCCGCATGTTGTTACTACCCCATGCGGGTTACTTCTATTCCGGTTCTCTGGCGGTACTGGGCATCAACCAGATCCCCCGCGGTCGTTATTCCCGCATCATACTGCTGGCTCCTCCCCACCGAGTCCACATCGAGGGGGTCGTACTCCCCGCAGCGGATTGCACCGCCTTTACAACCCCCTTGGGCGACATACCTCTGGATCTGGAGCTTCTGGACTACCTGGACCGGCGGCCCGAAACTCAGCGCTCGGAGCTTGCCCATCGGCATGAACATGCCATCGAAGTACAACTCCCGCTGCTGCAGCATCGGCTGGGCGACTTCCTGCTGACCCCTCTGGTCATCGGCGACATACCGGCCAAGAAATTAGCCGCCCTGTTACGCCCGTTGCTGAATGAACAGACCCTGTTGATTATCAGCAGCGACTTGAGCCACTACCTGAGCTATGTGGAAGCCCAGCATCAGGATGCCATGACTCTGACCCAGATCCTGGCATTGGAACCCGAGTTGGTTCCCGAGCAGGCCTGCGGCAGCGAGGCGCTCAACGGTGCCCTGGTCCTGGCGCGCAAACTCGGGTTACGCCCCCGCTTGCTCGGACAGCACAACTCCGGCGATAAAAATGGTGAAAAACTAAGGGTCGTGGGCTACGCCTCGGTTGCCTTCTATGCCTGAATCACAACAAGCAGCCACCCAGAATGGACTGCCCGTATTGACCAACGATCAGCAGACCAGTCTGTTAAAGCTGGCGCGTCTGGCTATCCACAGCTACTGGCATCCGGATCTGAATGAAAGCCTATCCCAAGCTCAAGCGAACCTACCGCTGGCCAAGTTACCGCTAGCCTGCTTTGTCACCCTACACCGGCAGGGCCATTTGCGAGGCTGCATCGGCTGTCTGGAACCCGATCAAGCGCTGGCTGAGGCGCTAGTTTACTTTGCCCGTGCCGCCGCCTTCCACGATCCCCGATTTTCGCCACTGCGCGAACCCGAACTGGCGCAATGCGAGGTCAGCATTTCGCTGCTCGGCCCCCTGTCCCCTCTACCCGCCAATTCCCGTCAACAGCTCTTGCAGGCGCTGATGCCAGGAGTGGACGGTCTCTGGTTAGAATCGCCCGGCCACAGGGCCACCTTCTTACCCGCCGTATGGCGCGAGATCCCCGATGCCGGTCAGTTTCTGGATCAGTTACTGCGTAAGGGCAACTGGCCCCAGGGAACATGGCCCGTAAGCCTGCAAGGGTATCGGTATCGCAGCCTGGAGTTCTGTGAAAACGGTTCAGAATAAAACCAGTTTCTTTCATTTGTATGACCCGCCCCGGGGGTTTGTTAAGCGCATGAAAAATCGCCATTTCAGTCGCTATTGTCACTTGTCACACTGTGATCTACCTGCCAGAATCGCCAGTTCAAAAACCCACATCATCGCTACGGTGATGTTTATTTGTCCTGTCAGGATGTAAAGGATCAGGAGCTTGAGCGCGTCCCCGTTATCCCTGTTCGTGTTCAGCCTCGACGGTCAACGCTATGCGCTTCCGCTGAGCCAAGTGGAATCCGTCACCCAGGCCGCGGCAGTCACTCGTGTTGGCCAGTTGCCACGATCGCTGCTAGGCCTGCTGAATGTCCATGGTGCTCTGTTACCCGTGCTGGATAGCCGTCACCTGATCGATCAGCCTTCCCGTCCGATCACAGTCGATGATCTCTTCTTGCTGTTGCGGCTCCACGACGAAGGCTGGGTACTTCCCGTCGATGCCGTGCATCAAGTTCTGGATTTAGCTCCCGAAGCCCTGTGCCCGGGTTCGCCACGATTGGGGCAACGCGGTTGCTGGCTGGGGTGGTTTGAACGGGATGGTGACGTGGTTTTGATCCTGGACTTGCCGCAAATGCTGGGCCAAGAGAGACAATTGATGCCCGATGGAGCATACCATGGTTGATCTATTGGCACCTGCCGGGCTGAACCAGAGCCAGCGGCAATGGGTGGGGGACTACATAGCCCAGCACTACGGTCTATATCACAGCCCGGAGCGCCTGCCCGAACTGGAACGCAAGCTGGAGCAATTATCGCCGCGCCTCGGCTTCGGCAACAGCACACAGCTCAGTGAGCGCCTGCTCGGCAACCAACTGACAGCGGAAGAGGAATTACAGCTCATCGAAGGTCTAACCGTCGGTGAAACCTATTTTTTCCGGGAGCCAGAAGCCATTCAGGCCCTGCTCGACACCATATGGCCAGAACTCCGACAACGGCGGCCAAACCATCAACCGCTGCGGATATGGAGTGCTGGCTGTGCCAGTGGTGAAGAGCCCTACTCCCTGGCCATGGCGCTGGATAATCAGATGAGCCGCATGCAGGCCGGCACTTTCTCGCTGCTAGCAACCGATATCAACCGCCAGTCGTTGGAAAAGGCCCATCAGGGCTACTACACCGCCTGGTCGTTTCGCGCCATGCCGACCCACTACAAGCAGCGTTACTTCCGGTTGCAAACTGATGGCCGCTGGTGGCTGGACCCGGCCCTGCGGCAACAGGTGCAGTTTGCCCAACTGAATCTGGCGGCGCCGGATTACCCTTCGCTCCTCAACGGTACCCATGAGCTGGATGTCATCTTCTGCCGTAACGTACTGATGTACTTCAATGATGAGACCATAGCGCAGATCGCCGAACGCTTTGCCCGTTGCCTGCGTCCCGGTGGCTGGCTGGTATTGAGCCAGACCGAGTGTGGTCATCTGTTTCAATCAGCATTTGAGACGGTACAGATCGGCGGAGCCTTTCTCTATCGCAAGCGGGGCGGCCCTCGTCTGCAAATGAAAACCAGTGAGCCGGTGGAGCCCATGACATCCGGCTGTCCGTGCTCGTCGCTCACCCCGGAGAAGAGCTGGTCACAGCCCAAGCCCGCCCCTCACACGCCGAGCGCCAGTACGAGTAGCGAACTGTTCACCCAATCCCGACAACTTGCCGATCAAGGCGCGCTGGCCCAGGCCCGAACACTCTGTGAACAGGCGTTGCTCCACCATCAGTTGCACTATGAGGGCCATTATCTACACGCCATGATACTGCAGGAGCAGGACGAAACAGCCGCCGCCCGCGAAGCACTGCGCCGGGTCCTCTATCTGGCGCCAAACTTCGTGATGGCCCACTACGCCTTGGGGATGCTGGAACTCAAGGCGGCCGATCACCGCAGCGGCGAGCGCCATCTGGATCAGGCCCTGCGGCTACTGGACCCGGTTCCACCCGACCAGTTACTGCCCGGATCAGAAGGGCTCTCCGCCGGACAGTTGCAGGATCTACTGCTGCAACGACGACGTCAGCAGGAATAAGGAGCCGTGATGCACACACCATCGGAGGATCGCAGCCACGAGATCCTGCAAGCCAGAGCCCGCAAATTGGCACAACCCCGAGCTCAGGTTGAAGCACAGGTCGAGTCTCTGGATATCACCTGCTTTACCCTGGCTGGCGAGCGATACGGCTTCGAATCCCGTTTCATCCGAGAGATAGTCCCCACTCACCAGATCACCCCCTTGCCCGGTGTTCCACCGTTTATCGCCGGGATCATGAACCTGCGCGGCCGCATCCTGTGCCTGATGGCGCCCTCAGTCCTGTTGGGATTACCGGCAACTCCCCCCCGGGATGGAACCCTGGTCATAGTCCTGGCTTCCGGGACTCAGGAGTTCGGGTTGCTGATCGAGAGCCTCGACGGCGTTTGCCGTCTGCCACTGGATAGTCTGCAAGAGCAACTACCGACCCTGAGCGAGCAGGGACGGCGTTATCTGCAGGGAATAGGACCACAACAACTGATAGTGCTCGATGCCCAAGCCCTGCTCCACGATCCCGGGCTGCGCATCGAAGACAATATTGATTAATTTTAGGCATCAAGCACGAGGGAATGTCCATGCGCTGGACCATAGGTAAAAAATTGGCCACTTTGGTGAGCATCATGTTGCTGACCCTGGGGACCATCAGTTTCGTCACCTACAGCAACATAGATCGCATGATCAACAATACCAGCCAGGTGACTCACACCTTCGCGGTGATCAACAACAATAACAACCTGATCACCCAGTTGTTTGCAGCCGAGGCGGCTCAGCGCGGTTATCTGATGTCAGGCAGTAATGACTATCTACAAACCTATCGTGACCATCAGGCCCAGACACGCCATTACCTCAGCAGCCTGATCGAGATCACCACCAATCAAGAAACCCGAACCCTGATCAATCAGCTGGAGCACAAGCTGAACAATCGCTTTGATAGTCTGGATCTGGGCATCAGCATGTATGACAAGGGACAGGTGGCCGACTATCAGAAGCTGATCCAGCAAGGCGTCGGGCTACGCCTGATGAGTGAGGTGCAGGACGACCAGCAACAGATTGAGCGGCTGGAAAAACAACTGGCCGATCAGCGCCAGCAACAGTTGCTGGAGAGTAATCAAGTCGCCCTGAGCTTCGTCTGGTGGGCCACCCTGCTGACCCTGATCGGCATCGGGGGCGGCAGCTTCTATCTGGTACGCAGCATCAGCAACCCGCTGCATGCTCTGACGACGATAGCCGAGCGCATCTCGGAGGGCGATCTGAGTCAGTCATCGCCGGAAGTTGGAACCCGTAATGATGAAATCGCGATTCTGGCGCGCGCCTTTACCGGCATGAGTGGTTACCTGCACAGCATGGCTGAAGTCGCCAAGGCGCTGGCCAACAACCAGCTCGGTGCCGATGTGCAGCCACGCTCGGAGCGGGATGAATTGGGACATGCCTTCGTGGCCATGACCAGCAACCTGCGCACTCTGGTCAGTGAAGTGCAGGAAGCTGCACGCCAGATCAGTGGTTCTTCGGCACAGATCGCGGCTCTCACCTCGCAACTGGCCGCCAGCTCCACCGAAACCGCCGCCGCCGTCTCCGAGACCTCCACCACCCTCGAAGAGATCAAGGTTACCGCCCAGCAGGTGAATCAGAAGTCGGCCTTCGTCTCGGACTCGGCACGCAGTACCGCCCAGATGACCCAGCACGGTCAAAAGAGTGTCGGAGATACCCTGCAAGGCATGCACAAGATCCGTCAACAGATGGACTTCATCGCCGAAAGCATCGTTCGCTTGAGTGAACAGAGCATGGCGATTGGTGAGATCATCACCTCGGTCAGCGACTTGGCCGGGCAATCCAATCTACTGGCGGTCAATGCCAGCATAGAAGCCGCCAAAGCCGGTGAGCACGGCAAGGGTTTTGCCGTGGTGGCTCAGGAGGTGCGCAGCCTGGCCGAACAGTCCAAGGAGTCCACCGAACAGATCCGCCGCATTCTCAACGACATCCAAAAAGCGATCAGTGGTGCCGTCATGGCCACGGAGCAGGGTGGCAAGACCGTCGAAATCGGGGTCCAGCAATCGGCCGAAACCGAAACCGCCATCCAGACCATAGGTCAGGGAGCCACGGGGACAGTACAGGCCGCCGCCCAGATCCTCGCCTCCACCAATGAACAGGTTGCCGGGTTAAACCAGGTCGCCATCGCCATGGACAATATTCGGGGCGCCAGCGACCAGATCGTCATCAGCATGCGGCAGGCCGAAGAGGCTACCGCCTCGCTGAACCAGATGAGTAACCGGATGTGGGATCTGGTTGAGCGTTTCAGGATCCGGTGATGACAGAACTGGATAGTCAGCTGCGGGGGCGTTTGCTGCAAACCTTCCTGCTGGAGGCGGGCGAGCAACTCACCCTGATGACGCGAGCCCTGGATGCACTGGAGAGTGAAGGGCTCAGCTCCCGGCACCTGGAGATCATCTATCGCGCGGCCCATAGCCTCAAGGGTGGGGCTCGCATCGTCAATCTGCCGAGTCTGGAATACCTGTGCCAGTCGTTGGAGAGCGTGCTGGCACTGGTGCGTCGTGATGAACTGCCATTGTCCTCTCCCCTGCTCGAACTGTTGCGCCAGAGTGTAGAGAATCTGGAGAGTCAGCTGGCCTGTGCCGATGGCCCCCAACCCGGGCGCCTGACAACCCGCGCCCTGGCACTGCGTCAGAACCTGGATCAACTGGCAGCTCACCCACCACATGCTCGGTCGCCGGATCAGCCGCCAGCGGCTACCGCAGCCCAGGGGGACGATCCGCAACCGGCGGTCGAGGCCCTCTCGGCCACGCCGCCACTCAGCGCACCGACACCCAGCACGCCGCCAACACTCAACGAGCCGATGCCGGTCCAGCTCCCGGATGCCCAGGGAGTGAGCGTGCCACCCGCGGCATCCGCCCCCCGGAATCACTCCGCTGAGCCATTGCTGGCCGCACCTCTCGACCACCATGCAGAGCCGCTGGATCAAGTGCTGCATTCCGGGCGTGAAGAGAGTGTCCGCCTGCCGGTGGCACGTCTGGATGATCTGTTGCTGCAGGCCGAAGAGATGATGACGTTGAAATTGGCCCTGCGTCAGCAGGTGGTGGAACTCAAGGGATGTCTGGACAGTCTGGGGCAGTTGCGACAGCAGCAACGCCAGTTCGCACCGGAAGCCGCAGATCCCCAGCAACAACTGGATCGGCAACTGGCCGAGCTGGGCAAATCCTTGCAGCGGCTCAAACAGCGGGGTGAACAGGAGGCCCGACAAGCCGGAACCCTGATCGAGAAGCTGATCGAAGATGCCAAGTCTCTGTTGATGTTTCCCTTTGCCTCCCTGACGGAAGGCTTGCCCGCCATGCTGCGCGAGATTGCTCACGAGCAGGGCAAACAGCTGACGGTGCAACTGCAAGGCGAGACGCTGGAGCTGGATCGCCGCATCCTGCAAGGACTGCGGGACCCGCTGATCCACCTGCTGCGCAACGCCATCGATCACGGGATCGAAGCCCCCGCGTTGCGGGAAGCTCAGGGTAAGCCACCTCGCGGTCGCATCCTGATCCAGGCGCGATGCACCGAACAAGGCAAGGCCGAGATCCTGATCCAGGATGATGGTCGAGGCATCGATCGCCAGGCGCTATGCCATACCGCCGTTCAGGAGGGCTATCTGAACGCCGACCAGGTAGCCGGGCTCGGCGATGGCGAGGTGTTGCAGCTGATATTCCGCTCCGGGCTATCGACCTGCCGGGAAGTCAGCCGACTCTCCGGCCGCGGGTTGGGCATGGCCATAGTTCAGGAACAGCTCGAGAAACTGGGCGGCCAGATCCATGTTGAAAGCCAGCCCTCGCAGTTTACCCGTTTCCGTCTTGAGCTCCCCCTGGCGCTGGCCAGCTTTCGCGGTATCCAGATCCGCATCGGTCAGCGCCGCTTTGCCGTGCCGACCCTGAGTACCCAGCGGGTGTTGCGTATCGACAGCTCGCGTATCCAGACGATCGAAGGGCGACCGACCTTCACCCTGAATGAGCGCACGATCGCCATCATCCCCCTTGCCGGTTTATTGGGTATTCCCGCCGATGGGGCCGTCGTCGATACCCCCCGTAGTCTGATACTCCTGGGCCACGAACAAGAACCCATCGCCTTTGCCGTCGACGAGGTGCTGGGCGAGGATGATCTGCTGGTCAAGCAACTGGGACCCCAGCTGATCCGGGTGCGCCACATCGCCGGAGTCTCAGTACTGGGTGATGGCACCCTGCTGCCGCTGCTCAACACCCATGATCTGCTCAAGTCGGCCCGGGGTACTCAACCTGTGGTTCCTATCGCTATCGATAGTGAGGCTCCCCGCACCAGCACAGCCCATCGGGTATTGGTGGTTGATGACTCCATCACCTCACGTACCTTGCTGAAAAACGTGCTGGAATCCTACGGCTATACCGTCAAGACCGCCTGTGATGGCCTGGATGCGCTGACCCTGTTACAGAGTGAGCCTTTTGATCTGGTCAGCTCGGATGTGGAAATGCCAAAAATGGACGGCTTCGAATTGACGGCGCACCTGCGGGCTGACGAACGGTTCAGCCGGTTGCCCGTCGTGCTGGTCACCAGCCTGGAGTCCACCGAGGATCGGCAGCGGGGCGTCGAAGTCGGCGCCGATGCCTACATTGTTAAATCGAGTTTTGATCAGAGTAATTTGCTGGAAATCATCCGCAAATTTCTGTAATGGCATTCGCCAGGAGTGAAGCATGATACGGGTTCTGATCGTCGATGACTCACCCACCTCGGCCCAATTACTCCACGAGTTGTTTGTCTCGGCCGGAGATTTCGAGGTGGTGGGTACAGCCACCTCCAGCCAGGACGCTCTGGCCCTGTGCGCCCGGTTGCAACCGGATATCGTCAGCATGGATGTGCTGATGTCGGATCTGGATGGCTTCGAAACCACCCGCCAGATCATGGCCCGACATCCGGTCCCCATCGTCATCGTCAGCGGTGAGCCCGATGACGAGCAGCAGACCCTGAGCTCGCGAGCCCTGGCAGCCGGTGCACTGGGCGCGCTGGGCAAACCACGCATCAGCACCAACCACGAGCTGGCACGCCACCGGGAAGAGCTATTATTTACCTTTCGCGCCATGGCGGGTGTCAAGGTGGTGCGACGTCGCCCCACCACGGCGCCCCCCCTGCAAGTACTCACTCACACGTTACCCCGGGTGGTGGTCATTGGCGCATCCACTGGCGGCCCCCAGGCGTTGCAGAGTCTGCTTGAGCCCCTGCCCGCCAGCTTCCCGCTGCCCATTCTGGTGGTCCAGCACATTGCCAGTGGCTTTACCGAGGGGTTCTGCCGCTGGCTCGCCCTGCGACTGGCATTGCCGGTGCAGCAGGCCCGTCATGGCGAGAAACCACAACCTGGCTGCATCTATGTGGCACCGGAAGATCAACAGTTGGGGATCGGTGCCGATCAGCGCCTCGAACTGTGCCGAGCGCCACCTGAACATGGGGTCGCACCGTCGGTCTCCTACCTGTTTCGTTCCATCCACCAACGCTATGGCGCTGCGGCTATCGGTATTCTGCTCAGTGGTATGGGACGGGATGGCGCCGCCGAACTCAAGACTCTGCACGATGCAGGCGCCTGCACCCTGGTTCAGGATGCTGCCAGTTGCGTCGTTCATGGCATGCCCGGCGAAGCCATTCGGCTGCAGGCAGCCAGCCACATATTAGCCCCGGCCGCGATGGCCGCTCAGCTCTGCCAGCTGCTCGGTCAGCCCCAGCGCTCTTGATACGAGGAAAGACCATGTTCTCGTCACGATTCCATGAACACGAAAATCTGTCGGTGCTGATCGTCGAAGACAGCCAGACCCAGGCCAACCAGTTGCGCTATCTGCTCGAAAAGCATGGCTTTGCTGTCCAACAAGCCCTGCATGGCAAGGAGGCTCTCGCCCTGCTGGAACACAGCAGCCCCCATCTGGTCATCAGCGATATCCTGATGCCGGAGATGGATGGCTATGCCCTGTGTCAGGCCATTCGCCAACATCCCCGTCACCATGAGCTGCCCGTGGTGTTACTCACCTCGCTCTCCAGCGCCCGGGATATCCTGCTGGCCCTCGAATGCAAGGCCGACCACTTCATCACCAAGCCGTACAATGAATCCTATCTGTTGTCGCGCATGGCCAGCATTCTGGAAACCATGCGCCAACGCCGCGCCGGGCTGCGACCGGAACATACCGAGTCCGATGTATTCTTTCAGGGCGAGTGGTTTCATATCAACACGGATCGGCAACGTATCCTCGATCTGTTGATGGCGACCTACGAGGCCATGGTGTTGCGCAATGATGAACTGCTCACCACCCAGAATGAATTGAGCGAGCTCAATCGTCAGTTACAACTGGCGGCGGCCGAAGCCAACGAGGCTCACCAGCAGGGCCAGCAGATCCTGGCCGAGCTATCAGCCCGGGACAGGGCCATCCGCCAGACCAATGAAGAGCTCCGCCTGCTGCACGGCATCGAATCCCTGGTCAATCAGACCCGAGATCCAGGAGCACTCTGTCAGCTGGTATGTGATCGGCTGAATCAATCCACGCTGTTTGGCATCACGGGCGGTGTCCATATCCGCTTACTGAGTGAACACGAGCGCAATACCGGTCAACTGGTCAATCATCATTGCCAGCCCTGCTTCAGCAGCCGTCACCTGCAATTGCTGGCTGGTCCGGTAGCCTCGGAGTGCGAGCCCGGATCAGTACATGCCGGACGCATGGTGATTCCCCTGTTGGCGCAACAGCACCCAGTGGGATTGCTCTGTGCCCAGACCCGCATCGGCCTGCAACTGGACCCGCAACAGCGCGAGTTGCTGGAGTCGCTAGGTCGCCAGATTGGCATGGCTCTGGAAAATATTCGTCTGTTTGAGGAGACCCGGGTGCTGTCGCTGCATGACCCACTGACCGGATTGGCCAATCGTCGCCATCTGGAGATCGCCTACAGCAACCTGGTGGCGCGATCCGGGCGCAACCTGCAACCCTTCGGCCTGATCCTGCTGGATATCGATCACTTCAAACGCTTCAACGATACCTACGGTCATCCAGAGGGGGATCAACTGCTGATCCGGGTCGCCGAGCAGTTGCGACAGTGTCTGCGCAGCACCGATCTGGCGGTGCGCTTCGGCGGCGAGGAGTTCATGTTGCTGGTGGCGGATAATGCGATCGAACAGTTGTTTGTTCTGGCCGAGCGCATCCGTCAGTTATTGCAACAGTCGCTGGCCATCACCGCCAGCTTCGGTCTGGCCTGTTATCAACCGGACGAAACACTGACCCAGATGACAGAGCGCGCCGACGAAGCTCTCTACCGCGCCAAACATGCCGGCCGGAATCGGGTGATGTTGGCCCAAGAGGCCACCATTCGCTAACCATCCGGCTGACAAGTTTCAATTCACGCCCCCAAAGCAGAAGGCTCCCGAGGGAGCCTTCTTTAGTTGTCAGCCCTATACCGTCACTAGGGTCGACCAGCAACAACCCGCACAAAGCACCAAGGCTGGAGGCTCTGACACTTAGCGCAAGTGGTGACGGCTCCAGCGCCACAACAGCAGCAGACCGAGCATGGCCAGCAGACTCGGATACAAGAATGGACGGGGCGACTGCTGCAGCAACCATGATTCCAGCAGCCCCCCCAGCACACTGAACATCAAACCGGACAGCAACAGCGCGTAGATAGCCTGATAATGGATAGCCCGAGAATGGAGACCCCGTCGTTGCCGTCGCCACCACAAGGGGCGGGTCATCATCAACGGCAGACCCATGACCCCCAGCAGAAGCAACTGCATGACAGCTGTCAGCCGGGGGCTCAGCAGTACTTCGATCATGCCCCACAGCATCAGCGCAGCAACAAACCCCACGCCCAGAAACCACCAGATGGAGGGCGTCGGATCTGTGGACATTTTTCGTTCCGGTTTGGTCACCGCGGGTTTACGGCCGGCGGTATGTGTCGCAGAAGTGTGGGACCCCATGGTTCAGCTCCTGATGACTCGATTATCACCATGCTAACCAAGTGTCTGCCACCAGCCTTTGAACGACTGCACAGTTCCAGCTGACCCAATTTATAAATACGGTTCAGGCGAGGTTTAGAACAGAGAGCAGATTGGTCCGACATCACAATTTAAAACTTGTTATTCTACAACCAGTTCTAGATTGACGAGGTTTTTCCACCCCAGGCTGTCTCATTTGTGCAGCCCACCGACCTGAGGTGACCCTATGCATCCATCCCTTCCCTTGATCACTACCCTGGTCAGCTCTATCGTACTGGCCTTTATCTTTGGCATGCTCGCGCACCGCCTGCGCCTCTCCCCCATGGTGGGATACCTGCTTGCCGGCGTACTCAGTGGCCCCTTTACCCCCGGTTATGTGGCCGACCGTGAAATAGCCCCGGAGCTAGCCGAGCTGGGCGTCATTTTGCTGATGTTCGGGGTCGGGCTCCATTTTTCGTTCAAGGATCTGATGACGGTCAAGCGCATCGCCGTGCCCGGAGCCATAGCCCAGATCCTCATCGCCACACTGCTGGGCGTCGCTCTAGCCAGTCTGTTCGGTTGGCCCCTGCTTGCCGCCAGTGTCTTCGGCTTGTCGCTCTCGGTCGCCAGTACAGTCGTGCTGCTACGCGCCATGGAGGATCGTAATCTGTTGGAAACTGCAGAGGGCAAGATTGCCGTAGGCTGGCTCATCGTCGAGGATCTGGTGATGGTACTGGTTCTGGTCTTGCTGCCGTTGCTAGCTAATATCATCCGCAGTGGCGCTGAAGAACTCCCCCTGCAAAGCATATTGGGTGAAGTACTCATGACGCTGGGCAAGGTCGCCGTCTTCATCACCCTGATGATTGTCGTCGGTCGCCGCCTGATCCCCAGTATCTTGGCGCGCAGCGCTGCTACCGGCTCCCGGGAACTCTTCACCCTCGCCGTGCTGGCCATTGCGCTGGGCATCGCCTTTGGTGCTGTCCATCTGTTTGATGTCTCGTTCGCTCTGGGTGCCTTCTTTGCCGGTATAGTGCTCAACGGCTCGGAACTCAGCCACAAGGCAGCTAATGACTCACTGCCCCTGCGCGATGCCTTTGCCGTGCTGTTTTTTGTCTCGGTCGGCATGCTGTTCAACCCAGCCATCTTACTATCCGACCCCATCGCCGTTATTGCCGCCTTGCTGATTATCGTGGTCGGTAAATCCCTTGCCGCCTACGGGATCGTCCGTCTGTTTGGGCATGATCGTCATACGGCACTGACCATCTCGGTCAGCCTGGCGCAGATCGGAGAGTTCTCCTTTATTCTGTTGGGGTTGGGCATCAATCTGGAGCTCCTCCCGCCTCATGTCCGGGACATAGTGATGGCTGGAGCCATTCTCTCCATTCTGATCAATCCGTTCCTGTTTGCCTGGCTGGACCGCCACGCAAGCACCCGCCCGCAACCCGCAGATCCCGAGTCGGGCTCATGTAGTTCAGATGTGGAAGCACCGTCCGCCACCGACAGACAAGCCGCCCCAGGCGCCCATGTGGTTCTGGTGGGTGGCGGCCGGATTGGCCGCCAGATCGCCAACCATTTGCAGCAGAGCAACATACCGCTCGTGATCGTGGAGCTGGATGTCCAGCAAACCGAACGCTTGCGCACAGCAGGACATACCGTGATCCGCGGCAATGCGGTGAAAGCGGAAATTCTAGCCCAAGCCGGAATAGCAAGGGCCCGAGCTCTGATCCTGGCTATCCCCAACAGCTTCGAGGCTGGCGAGATCATTGGCGTTCAGCGTGCCGAAAGTTCGTTGCCCATCCTCGCCTGCACCTATCTGGATGAAGAAGTCGCCTGGCTGCAGAAACAGGGGGCCAACCATGTCGTTAACGGCGCCACCGAAGTGGCCAACCGCTTGATCCATCTGTTGCCTGTCACAGCACCAGTTCCGACAACGGACGACAGCCCGCAAGCGACGTAAAAATCGACCACCACAGCCAGGCCGGCAGAATCACATTGACAAGCATTGGCCGAAACGGGTTTAATGCGCGCCACGCCCGGA
>CAXXIF010000013.1:0-47778 GCA_963677375.2 Aeromonadaceae bacterium | reverse complement strand
CTTGTTGCTACTGGTGGCGCGGGCTAGATTCAGCTCATCCATGGCACGCAAATAGTCTCCGGATAGCGCCTGACTCTCGGCATAGGCCAAATGCAGGTTGGTTTCATCCCCTGTTTGTTGGTAAACGCTGACCAAGGTTTTCCATCCCAGATCACTCTCCGGGTTTGCCCGGACATAGAGATCCAGCAATTTGGCGGCCTTCTGTAACTGGTGTTGTTGCATGTAGCAACTGGCGAGGTTGAAAATCACCACACTGTTCTCGGGTAAGCGAGTCCGCATGGTTTCCAGTCGCTTGGTGGCTTGTTCAACATGTTGATTTACCATGTCGATGTCGGTCTGGGTGTCGAGAATAAACAGGTCATCGGGATAGCGCTGTGCCAAGCCATTGATAATGATGGCGGCATCCTGAGCCCGGTTCAGGGCCAACAGGGCTAGCGCCTTGCCATAGAGCAGGTGACTCTGGTTGCCTTTTCGACTGATCTGATGCTCAAAATAACTCAGCATGCCATCGGGTGTTTCCCGACTAAAACGCACCTGGATCCGGGCTTTGGCGAATAGGAAGTCGGTTTCGTCATGAATCGCTTGTCGCGGGAAATTAGCCGCGCGATTGCGAGCCTCGGCGATCCGGGTTTCGGGTAACGGGTGGGTCAGCAACATCTCGGGTGGCTTGCTGGCATAGCGGTATTCCGCGGCCAGCTTCTGGAAAAAGGTCGCCATGTCCATGGGTTGGAATCCGGCATCAAAGAGTAACTGCATGCCAATACGATCCGCTTCATATTCATTGTCACGGGTGTAGTTGATAGCGGATTGAGCCTGCAGCCCCATGGTGGTTTGTAACGCGGCAATACCAACGGCTGGATTCAGAATTGCCAAGGCAACGGAGCCGACCAAACCGGCTATGGTCACCGGAGTCTGCCGTGTTTGAGCCTCCATATAACGGGCTATGTGGCGTTGGGTGACGTGGCTAATTTCGTGGGCAAGAACGGAAGCTAGTTCACTCTCGGTATCCGCATTTAAAAACAGACCGGAATGGACCTTCACCTTGCCACCTAGAAAAGCGGCCGCGTTAATGGTCTCATCCTGGATCAGGAAAAAGGTAAACGGAAACCGGACATTACTGGCATGGCTGACCAACTGCTGCCCCAGATCCCCAAGATATTCATTGAGTACCGGATCGTCAATAATCGGTAACTGGGCTCGAGCCATGCGCATGAAGGCGTTGCCGAATTCTACCTCGCGGTCAATGGAGAGTGCGGACACGCCTGCGGTGCCAATATCGGGGAGTTGGCTCTCACTGACCGCATGAGCCGAACTGATGGATAGCGTCACCAGTAAGGTACTGGCTAACGATTGAAAAAATCGCTTTAACATCACGGGGATACCTCCAAGAAAAAGCATCGGCAGGATACTCTGCCAATAGGTCCATGAACAAGCGTTGTCTCACTGGGTTTGGAGGTGGATAATCCTCGGACATCAACCCAGGCAATTTCTCTGCTATGGCGTCGGGTTGATGCCACTTTACGGATGTTATATTCAGTTGAATTGTGCCTGATTGGGCGTCAAATGGCTTTTTGAAGATGGGCTGGTACAGGGTGTTCAATGTTTAATATTCTCATTAGTTGGTATAAGCGGCGCTTCTCCGATCCCAATGCAGTCACTTTGTTTTTGTTATTGCTGACTGGGTTTATCACTATCTATTTTTTTGGCGACTTGATCAGTCCCATCTTGGTTGCTCTGGTATTGGCCTATCTGCTGGATTGGCCGACGCAGCGCTTGATGCGCCTAGGCTGGAGCAGAACACTCAGTGTCACTCTGGTCTTGTTGCTGTTCATCGGGCTCATGTTGTTGTTGCTAACCGGTCTATTGCCCAGCATTGTTCGGCAGGGAGTCAATCTAGCCAGGGAGGCGCCCAATATGCTGGGCAATCTCAAAGTTTATATGGTGCGGCTTCCCGAATCCTACCCCGACTTGATCGATGTTTCACTGGCGGAAACGCTGCTGAATACGGTACAGGCCCGCTTTGTCAAATTGGGTGAGTTGATTGTTTCTGCATCCGTTAGTTCACTCATCAACGTGGTGGCCGTGATGGTGTACTTGATCCTGGTGCCCCTGATGGTGTTCTTCATGTTGAAGGATAAGGAGCGTCTACTTACTGGGGTCTACCGCTTTTTACCCAGTAATCGTGCATTGGCGACCCAAGTCTGGATCGAGATGAATGAGCAGATCGTCAATTACATCCGCGGCAAGGTATTCCATATTTTGATCGTCAGTCTAGCGAACTATCTGGTCTTCTATTTCATGGGGATCAATTATGCGTTGCTACTCGGGGTGGGGGTTGGCCTGTCGGTATTAATTCCCTATGTCGGCGCCGTGATGATCAGTGTTCCAGTGATCATTGTTGGTTTGTTCCAATGGGGTGTTAGCCCGGATTTTGCCTATTTAGTGGTCGCCTATCTGATCGTTCAGGCTTTGGATGCGAACCTTCTAGTACCACTACTGTTTTCTGAAGCCATGAATTTGCACCCGATCGCCATTATCATCGCGGTACTGATTTTTGGCGGGCTTTGGGGATTCTGGGGGATCTTTTTTGCGATCCCTCTGGCCACGCTCGTCAAGGCTGTGGTGAATGCGTGGCCCGGGAGCAGCCAGAAGGCCGATAAACCCATTCAGGATAAGTTGACCTTACCGAAGGACGCGGATCGAAAAATCGCCTCATCATGAGGCGATTTATTCAGTAGAGCAGGGTGTATAAGTGGCGACGATAACGGCTGGCAACTGCGTCACCGCCCATGGTGGCCAGAATATCCAGATAGATCTTCTTGGCGTCACCAAAATTGAGGTCCACTTTAAGGACGCCCAGCAGCAGTTCAAGAGCCTCTTCTTTACGTCCTGCCTGACTGTATTGAATCGCGAGTTCCTGTTTTAGCATCCCGTTGCCAGCATCTTGCTGCAGCTTGGCTTCAAGAGACTGGATCTCTGGGCTATCGGCGGCCTGTGTTGCCAACTCCAAGGCGGCGATCAGCCGATGGTAGTCCGTGTCTTGTGCCACCATAGGGATCAGTGCCAGTAATTCTTTGGCTTGAGTCAACTTCTGCAAATGCAGGCAGCAATCAATCAGTAACAGGGTGATATCTGTCCGTGTCGGGGCAATCTGGTGCCCCTGTTTCAGCGTGTCGTAGGCTGCTTGAATATCGCTAGCAATAAAGGCGTTTCTAGCTTGTTCCAACAAAAGATCTTCTTCTTTAGGCAGATAGCTTGCCAAGAACTGTCGAACCCCCGCCAACTGCTCGCTCCCCATGATGGCATCGACCGGACGCCCCTCCTTAAATAACACTAAGGCTGGAAGCGCTTGCAGTCCGAGCTGTAGTGCAAGGCTTTGTAGTTGGGGGTTACTGACATCGACCTTGGCCAGAGTCAGGTTTGGATTGCTTGGCCCTATTAACGCTTCGAGTTCCAGGGTAACGGGTTGGCATTCTGGAAGTGCATCCGCATAAAAATAGACCGCAATCGTCTTGACCATGGAGGCTTCAATCAATTCAGCGTGAAAATTTTCAGGGGTAATCTGGATGATCATGGGAATACTCTGCTGTTGATGTACAACGTATATGGGTTGGATTGCCGACCATTTCAAGCGCCCCCGAGTCTAACATCTCGAGGGCAACGCGAATCAATGGGATGAACCGTTGCTATCTAGAGTCCCTTTAAAGCGGTTCAAATCATTCATTACCTTCAAGAGGGCGGGCATGTCCTGTCGTCCGTTATCAATAATTTTGTAGTTATTGCTTGAACGAACCTCAAAATTGCCCTGCCGATCAAAAAGTGTGATCTCTTGCGGTCCAAAAATCACGGAATGACGATTGTTTCCACTGATGATCCAGTTGCGTTCTTGAGGCTGGAACAGGGAGTGTCCTGTCGAGTAATCAGCTTCCGGCGAGATGACACCCAGTAACTCTCGCAGCAGGGTTGGTACCAGATCCTGATGACTGGTTAGCTCTTCGGACTGCTGATTGATGTGACCAGGCCAGGCGAGAATCATGGGAACTCGCATCTGGCTATTCGAGTAATTACCGCCGCTGCCCCAGTTGTGGGAACTTTCGTCACCCAGCTCAAAACCATGATCGCTGGTGATAACGACCAGGGTGTTGTCCAGAACTTGATGAATCATTAACTGATCAAAATAGCGACCTAATAGCTGATCCATGTAAAACACCGCATTTTTATAGCGATTGATCAATAGTGGTCTCTGTTCTTGCGAGATAGTACTGAATGGATCGAGGCGCTTTATCTCGGGTTGGTAGGGGCCTTGGTAATTGGCGGGGAGAATGAGACTTCCTGGACCATTGAGGGCCACATAGGAAAACCACGGACTATCCTGGGGTTGTGCCTGTTGCCAGGATAACCAGCTTTTTAGTGCAAGCTCGTCATTGTTCGTGACGTCGATCTGCTGTTTGTGCCGGATACCACTAAAAATGGCATGTTGATAAATGGGAAGAGCCAGTCCATCGGTGGCGAATGCCTTGATGCGGTACTCCTGGCGTTGCAACTCGTCAATCAATAGGGGAGGGCGCTTGTCTGCAAGTACATCCTCTGCATATTGGGCCGGTAGGCCGTAAAACAGCGTAAACAGACTGGTCTCAGTTTCATTATCCCCTGCAACATGATTGTTAAATCCTTGATACTGCTGTGAAAACCGATACAGATTCGGCATGGTGATATTGTTCAGCATGTCTTGCCGTAAGCCATCCAAGACAATGACTAATAAATTCAGCTTCTTGTCATGGGGCAAAACCTGCAGGGGAGTGAGTGGATAAAGCAAACGGCTGTGAGGCTGTTCCAACGTGTTTTTCTCTCGAGCCCGGAACTCCTGCAGATCCAGCCAACCGTGTCGAGCCAAGAACGAACGGGCTGTCATGGGATAGGAGAGTGGGAACGTAGATTTCTGCGCCGTAATGGGCATGTAGAAATGCGCGTCCGCCCAAATATGAGTCAAATGAGTAATCAAAAAACTACAGAGAAATAGACTTGCCAAGCTCCGACCCCAAACTGGGCTGGTGCGTCTGAATTGTCGTTTCCACGCTAGATTCGAAAAAATGATTTCCAAGAGAACAATAGTTGGAATAGCAATGAACAGGAAATTCCAATTCAGATTCGATTTAGACTGGAGAGGGTCGAACAACAGACTCCAGACAAAAGGATTCAGGTGAAATTTAAGTAATTGATACACTTGTGTATCAATAAGTAACAAGGTCTGTATTGAACCGGCAATCAGAATGGATAAGCTGCGAAGTACCCGCTGATTGGTACAGAGAAAGGTAAGAGGAAAGATAGTCAACAAGAAAGACATAAAGCCGATGAAACCAAAATGCCCAATCCAGCTAATCAGCAGATAGAGTTGTCCGAGCCCAGTGGTTGGCCAAGGCATGGCAAGGATAAAACGAACCGCAATCAGCATGGCAAGCATGATATTCAGGCAAAGAAACCAATGGCCCCAACTGATGAGGCGCGAAACGTTTTCGCCATATTGTGAATTGGTCTTTTTAGTAAAAATGTCATTCATGTTGACGGTAATCCGACTCTAGTGCTTAGCATCAGGAAGTTTGACGGATTGCATCAGTGCGGATGCAAAAGAGTCTGCCATGCTGTGTTGCTGTGCCAATGGCAGACGTTCTGTGATGACATGAGTCGCCAGATTACCGATGGCAATTAGCGATAAATCTACTGGGGTCTTATGTCGTTGCAAAACGGTAAGCAATTCATTTACAAGGCTTTCTATTTGTTCATTGCTGTATTTTGAGCGAATGGGCATTGGATCAGTCCTTTTCTCTTAAAGGCGTTTATAATACTGCACATTGTTAACTAACACTATGATCGCTATGAGTGTACAAAATATATCCATGGTTCTACATGCTTTGCGTAAAGAGGCTGATTCTGGTGTCGTTGTTGAATCTAGCCACCACGTATTGACGGCGACAGAGCAGGTTGCCGAATTGACGCTGAATCTTCATCAAACATTCCAACAAAAAAATAACCGCTCCACGGCTTTTTTTCATGAAGAATCACCAGATGAAACCAATTTCCCACAGTTATTAAAAGCCTATGTTTCAGGAGCTGAAACCTTTGTTGAGTTTTCCCGTAAAGCAATTAAAGTGTTTGCCGATTCAATTAATAAACATGCATTAGACTGTGATGGGTATGTCTATTTTTTACATTATCAGTATGTCGGCAACGATTTTTTAATGATAGGCATTCTGGAGTCGGAAGAAAGCGTAAGTTTTAGCGGTGAATTTGATATTCAGCGGGTTAAGTATATTGATTTAAGTCGCATGAATATATCGATGAGAATCGATTTGACTCAACATCGCATCGCAGCAGAAAAGAAGCAATATATCTCTTTCATTAAAGGTCGGTCGGGGCGAAAAATATCAGATTTTTTAATGAGCTTTTTGACTGCGGAAGAAGGGGTCGACAAAAAATTGCAAAATGAAACATTAATCAGAGCAATTACCTCATATGCCGATACTAACCAAGTCCCGATGGAGCAATTACTCGATGCTAAAAAAGAACTGCAAAGTTATTGCCGGGAACAATTGAAAACCGGAGATAATCTTGACGTAAAGCGGATCGGTGAGATCCTTCCGGAGGCAGAGTCGAGCGACTTTTATACCTTCCTAACCACTGACGTGGGTCTTCCTGAAAGCTTTCCCCCTAGTCAAAGTACATTGCGTACCATGACCAAGTATGTTGGTTCTGGAGGAGGACTAAACATCAGCTTTGACCAAAAATTGCTCGGCCAACGAATAGCCTATGACTCAACCACAGACACGCTAACGATCGTCGGCATCCCGCCTAACTTAAAAGACCAATTACTACGAAACAATCGTTAATGAGGCATAGCAACTCGTTCATCATACGCGGTTTTTTTAATCAGAGACCAGCAACGGTATTTATAGATGTTGCGAGCTTTTCTCAAAATTTTGGCATTGCTGAAATAGCTACTTGCGTCTCTTAAACTGATTTAAGTCGACCTGTAATAAATACCTTGAAATGAAACCGATACCAGAAAATGGTTTCAGTTTGTGTTTATCTGCGTTTCGCTTCTGTCTTTCCAAAAATGCGAGATCCGTCATAGGAGCAATAGGGGGCATGCACTAATATGCACCCCGCACACAGGCTTATTACAGCGTGTCCAGCGTGGGACTAACAACTAAGTAAGGAAAGGCTAATGAAAAAGAAAATTCTCGCGTCTTTTATCGGGCTTGCAACACTGGGTATGGCATCTGCTGCCAGTGCAGCAATCGAAGAAGGTCAGCTCACCATTTGGATCAACGGTGACAAAGGCTATAACGGCCTGGCTGAAGTAGGTAAGAAGTTCGAAGCAGCAACAGGCGTTAAAGTAACCGTTGCTCACCCTGACCAAGTAGAAGTTAAGTTCCAGCAGACCGCAGCTACCGGCAACGGTCCTGATATCTTCCTGTGGGCTCATGACCGCTTCGGCGAGTGGGCTAAATCAGGTCTGATTGTTCCTGTTACCCCTAATGCTGCCACCAAGGCCAAGTTTGAAAACTTTGCTTGGGATGCCATGCAAGTTGATGGCAAGTACTACGGTTATCCAGTAGCTGTTGAAGCTGTTGGCCTGATCTATAACAAGAAGTTGCTGCCGACTCCGCCGAAGACTTTCGAAGAGCTGAATCAGCTGGATGAAAAACTGAAGCCAGAAGGCAAGCGCGCTATCATGTGGGCTTATACCACTCCGTACTTCAGCTACCCGCTGGTTGCTGCGAACGGTGGTTATGCCTTCAAGAAGACCGCAACTGGTTATGATGTCAAAGATACTGGCGTGAACAACGCTGGTGCTAAGGCTGGTGTAAAGTTCATCGTCGATATGGTCAAGAGTGGCCATATGGAAAAGGGTGTTGATTACGGTGTAATGGATGCCAAGTTCTCCAAGGGTGAAGTGGCTGCCATTATCAATGGCCCATGGTCCTGGAGCAACTACGATGCAGCCAAGGTTGACTATGCTGTAGCTCCGCTGCCGACTCTGAATGGCAAGCCGGCCAAGGCCTTCGTCGGTGTTTTGGGTGCTACCATCAACGCGGCTAGCCCGAACAAAGATCTGGCTACCGAGTTCCTGGAAAACTACCTGCTGACTGATGATGGCTTGAAGTTGGTCAACAGTGATAAGCCACTGGGTGCCGTTGCTCTGAAGTCCTTCCAGGCAACTTTGGCTAAGGACCCACGTATTCAGTCCACCATGGCTAACGCCTTGAATGGTGAGCCGATGCCTAGCGTCCCTGAAATGATTCGTTTCTGGTCTTCTTTTGAAACTGCACTGAAAAATGCGACCACGGGCCGTCAGTCTCTTGACGAAGCTCTGGATACCGCAGCACGTCGAATCGTGCAATAAATGATTGGGGGGCCCTGTGACCGGGGCCTCCATTTTTTTTTGGCGTTATGAAGGTTTTTGGGCATGGAACAAATCCAGTCTGTTGATACCAATGCGGCTTCTGCCACCAGGTCTTCCTGGGTTAAGTGGTTGGTTGCCTCACTGGTTGTGATATTAAATGGCTATGCTGTCGTCATGATGTACGCTGGCGGCGAAATAGCATTTGCTTTGTTAGACCTGGTTCTCGTTGCGACCGGTGTCTTTGTGTTTCTTAACAAGAAGACTTATGCCCATCGTTACATCTTCCCGGGTGTGGCGGGTATGGTCGCGTTTATCATTTTCCCGTTGGCATATACGATCAGTATTGCCTTCACCAACTATTCAGGTGCTAACCTGCTATCGTTGGAACACGCAAGTGCTTATCACCTGAAGAAGACTTACAAGGTCAAGGGTGGTGAGTATGATTTTTCTCTGCTTGATCGCGGTGAACAGCGTTTCCAACTGCTGCTCAAACAGGATGGCGTGTCTTATATCAGTAATCCGTTGCAACTGTGGACGAATGCTGAGCTCAAGTCATCTGCGAATAGTCTTGCTGCGAAAGCGGAAATCAAGCTAGTTCCTTTTGACGGCGAGGCTCCGGCACCTGAAGCGCCAATCCGGGAAATCGTAGGTCATAAGAGTCATCTGACTGCAATGACCCTGGTATTGCCGGATGGTACTCAGCTCAGCATGACCGGGATGCGTAAATTCGCGGCGCAAAAGTCACTTTTTACTCATTTGCAGAGCGGTTTTACTCTCAAGTCCGGTATTCAGCTGAACGATCCGTACATACTGCGTAATAACGAAACTGGGCAAATCATGCTTCCGAATATGGAAACAGGTTACTTCCAGTACGTGAATGATGAGAATGTTTTTGTCGGTGAAGGCTTTGCTCCAGGGTTTATCGTCAATGTGGGTTGGAAGAACTTCCTCCGCGTGTTGACTGACCCGGGTATCCAAGGACCATTCCTGCAGATTTTCGTCTGGACCGTGATATTCGCTGCTTGTTCCGTCGGCTTTACTCTGGCTATCGGTATGGTGCTTGCCTGCCTTGTTCAGTGGGACGAGCTGCGTGGTCGTGGCTTCTATCGCGTGATGCTCATTTTGCCTTATGCGGTTCCTGCTTTTATCTCAATCCTGGTGTTCAAGGGTCTGTTCAACCAGAACTTTGGTGAAATCAACATGCTGTTTGATATGTTCGGTTTCGAGAAGCCAGAATGGTATACCAGCCCTATGCTGGCAAAGACCATGATTTTGATTGTGAACACTTGGTTGGGTTATCCGTACATGATTATTTTGTGTATGGGCTTGCTGAAGTCTATTCCTGAAGATCTGTATGAAGCATCAGCAATGGATGGTGCGGGGCCAATCCAGAACTTCTTCCGGATCACTGTTCCTCTGCTGATGAAGCCGTTGACTCCGCTGTTGATCGCTTCCTTTGCGTTTAACTTCAACAACTTTGTGTTGATCCAACTGTTGACCAACGGTTCTCCGGACATTATTGGTGCGACGACTCCTGCAGGCACAACCGACCTTCTGGTTAGTTATACCTACCGGATCGCCTTCCAGGGTGCCGGTGGACAGGATTATGGTTTGGCAAGTGCTATTGCAACGGCAATCTTCCTGATCGTTGGTGCCTTGGCCTTGATCAACCTGAAGCTGTCCAAAGTTGACAAGATTTGAGGACCTAGACAATGGCTATCGTTCAACCTAAATCAATCAAATATCGGTTCTGGGCAACCCACCTGGTGATGTGGTGTTTTATCGCACTGATTGCTTTTCCACTCATCATGGTTATTGCCATCTCGTTCCGTACCGGTAACTTCTCGGTCGGTGAGATCATTCCGTCCAATCCTACGCTGGATCACTGGCGGTTGGCGTTGGGGATGAGCATCACCAGCCCTGATGGGAATGTGACACCACCGCCGTTCCCGGTCCTGTTGTGGCTGTGGAATTCCATCAAGGTGGCCGGTATTACATCCTTGTTTATTGTTGTTCTTTCCACCACGTCTGCTTATGCATTTGCACGTCTGCGGTTCCGGGGTAAAGAAACAATTCTTAAGGGTATGTTGATATTCCAGATGTTCCCTGCAGTACTGGCTCTTGTGGCCATCTATGCCCTGTTTGACAAAATCGGCGACTATGTTCCCTGGTTGGGTCTGAACACCCATGGCGGCCTGATTTTGGCGTACATGGGGGGGATAGCTCTGCACGTGTGGACCATCAAGGGGTACTTTGAGACGATTGATCCGTCTCTGGAAGAAGCGGCAGCAATCGATGGAGCTACGCCTTGGCAGGCATTCCGTTTGATTCTGTTACCTCTTTCTGTTCCGATTTTGGCGGTTGTTTTCATCCTTTCCTTTATCGGTTCAATCACAGAGGTACCAATGGCCTCCATCCTGCTGTCAGATGTAAACAATCTGACTCTGGCTGTGGGTGCTCAACAGTACCTCTATCCACAGAACTATCTGTGGGGTGACTTTGCGGCTGCGGCTGTAATGTCAGGCTTACCTATTACCATCGTATTCCTGCTGGCTCAACGCTGGCTGGTTGGCGGCCTGACCGCTGGTGGTGTGAAAGGTTAATATGTTAGGGGGAGAGAAGCCTCTCCCCTGAATTGGTTTCCATATAATTATCGATTTCTACAGCGGAGCGACTCATGGCTGAAGTAGTTCTGAATAATGTTCGCAAAAATTATGATCCTTCTTCTCTGAAAGACACACTGCGTAACATCAATCTCAATATTAAAGAAGGCGAGTTCGTGGTCTTCGTAGGTCCGTCTGGTTGTGGCAAGTCTACGCTGTTGCGTATGGTTGCCGGCCTGGAAGACATCACTACCGGTGAGTTGACCATTGGCGGACGTTACATGAACGATGTACCTCCGGTAGAACGGAACGTCGGCATGGTATTCCAATCGTATGCGCTTTACCCGCATATGGATGTTTACGAAAATATGGCCTTCGGTCTGAAACTGAAGAAACTGGACAAAGATACTATCCACAAGCGTGTTTCCCGTGCTGCGGATATTCTGGGTCTGGTGCCTCTGCTCGAACGTAAGCCCAAGGCACTTTCTGGTGGTCAACGTCAGCGTGTGGCTATTGGTCGCTCAATCGTGCAGCAACCGTCGGTATTCTTGTTTGACGAGCCGTTGTCAAACCTGGATGCGGCATTGCGTGTGAAGATGCGTATCGAAATTGCCAAGCTGCACAAGGAACTGAATTCTACCATTATCTATGTAACGCACGATCAGGTTGAAGCAATGACCCTGGCCGACAAGATTGTGGTGTTGAGTCCGTTGAGAGACACTGCGGAGACTAACCTGGAGCAGTACGGCTCGCCTCTGGAGCTGTATCATAACCCGTCCAACAAGTTTGTTGCTGGCTTCATTGGTTCGCCAAAAATGAACTTCCTGGATGGTGAGCTGATCGAGATCGGTGAAGACAAGTGCAAGGTGAAGCTGACTACCGGCGATATTATTACTGCCTGTGTTGATGCGCGTCGTGCAGAAGTGGGTGACAAAGTTGAGCTGGGTGTTCGCCCTGAGCATCTGGTCCCTGTTGATCATCCGGATGCGGCTGGTCGTTTGTCCGGGTTGGTACAGGTTGCTGAGCACTTAGGTGCTGAATCTTTCGTGTATATGGAAGTGGATGGTAAGGACTTTACCGTCAAGGCTGCCAGTGAAATCCCGGTTGATACCGGTGATACTCTGGAAGTCGGCGTTCCTGCTCAGGCGTGTTATCTGTTTGATAGCAAAGAACAGGCGTTCGCTCGGACTACCAAATACAACCGTGCTTAATTGCTAACGGATGTTATAAAACGGGGCTAACAAGCCCCGTTTTTTTATATGATTCAAATATTAAAAACGCCGCTGTTCAAGCGGCGTTTTTGTGTTTATAAATTACAGTTTGTCAGCATTCGAGGCTAAATATTTGGCAACACCTTCAGGTGATGCTTCCATGCCTGTCTGGCCTTTTTGCCATTGAGCGGGACAAACTTCACCGTGCTCTTCATGGAATTGCAGGGCATCAACCATACGCAGCATCTCATCGATGTTACGACCCAGAGGCAGATCATTAACCACCTGATGGCGAACCAAACCAGCCTTGTCAACGAGGAAGGAACCACGGAATGCAACACCTGCATCAGGATGCTCTACATCGTAGGCTTTGCAAATTTCATGTTTAACGTCGGCAACCAGTGGATACTTCACCGCACCGATGCCGCCATCTGCAATCTTGGTATTCCGCCACGCGTTGTGCGTGAATTGGGAATCAATAGAGACACCAATTACTTCGACACCACGTTTTTGAAACTCTTCAAAGCGATGATCAAATGCAATCAGCTCCGATGGGCAAACAAAGGTAAAATCCAGCGGATAGAAGAAGATAACCGCAGCCTTACCCTGGATGTATGAACTCAGATTGAAGTTATCTACAATTTCACCGTTACCCAGTACCGCTGAAGCGGTGAAGTCCGGTGCAGGACGACCTACCAGTACCATGTTGTTCTCCTTTGAGTGATGACAAAGTGACATGCACGTTTTTATATTAGACAAGCTTCAGTCTAAACCCTGTGGCATTTGTGTTAAATTAAAAAAATTAGATAACCTTAATCGTATTTCTCGATGAATCGTTGGCCAAGTCTTAAACAACTTCACTATCTGGTTGCTCTTGCTGAATGCCAGAATTTCAATCGCGCAGCAAAACAGTGTTTTGTCAGCCAGTCGACCCTGAGTACGGGTATCCAGACTCTAGAAGAGTTATTCGGGGTGCAACTGATTGAACGTGATCATAAGTCGTTCATCATGACAGTGGTGGGTATGGAGGTTGTCGAACGCGCTCGGCGCATCTTGTCACAGACCCAAGACATGATGGACTTAGCCACGTTGCAGGGGGGCGTGATGAGCGGTACGCTGCGTTTAGGGTGTATCCCTACCATAGCTCCTTTCCTGCTCTCTGAGCTAGTTAATCGGAGTTCGTTGAATTATCCCGATCTTCAGCTGTTACTGCGGGAGGACACATCGGCAAATTTATTACTACAACTGGAGGCTGGGGAGCTGGATCTGCTGGTATTGGCCCTACCTTACGAACTCCGTGGCTTGCATAGTCGAATCGTCGGTCATGATCCTTTCAAGCTGGTTGTGCATCGGAATTTAGCGCAGACACTGAGCATGCCACTCGATTACCGCTTGCTACCGGAAGACTCTATCTTCTTATTGGAACAAGAACACTGCTTGACGGGACATGCGTTGGCTGCGTGCCACCTAGCCGACCGAAGCAAAATTAACCCCTTTGCAGCAACCAGTCTCTATACCCTGATACAGATGGTTTCAGCGCGTGCTGGAGCCACGTTTTTGCCACAGATGGCGATTAATAGCGGATTATTGGAACAGACTGAGCTGGTAGCGTTATCGCCAACGGTGGAGGGAGCATCACGAGAGATTGGTCTGGTCTGGCGCCCGAGTACCACGCGGGTGGAAACCTTTTATGCATTCGGCGATCTTGTGACCGAGTGTATTACGGCTTGCTGCCGATAAAAAAATCCCGGCACCAGGCCGGGTTATAAGGGGCTAAATCTTAAACAAAGGGGTTGCAAACTCGCTCGGAGTCGTTAGTACTAACCAACCACAGAGCATGCTGCGATAGTATTTGAATTGTAATTTTATTTCAACATTTCACGACTTTCGTTTCCAAAAAAGACACTAATGAAACTGTTTTCATGCTGTTGGGTGGTAATATTTCTTCTTTGTGATGCTTTTTTACATAAAAAAGATGAATCGATTCGCCCATCGGTTTGTGACGAGTTTGCTTCCTGATGTCCAACGATGGAGCTGGTGGTCTCTTACCCCGAAGACCCTGTGCATGCGGCTTGATCCAGACCAGTGGCGTCACTAGACTGTGCGCTTCTGTTAAAGGAGAGGTGGACATGCAGGTTTCTGATTTCAATTTTGCGTTGCCCGATGAGCTGATCGCGCGTTATCCAATGCCTGAGCGGACGGGAAGTCGCTTACTGAAATTAGACGGAGCGAGTGGTCAACTTGAGCATGGCCGTTTCATGGATGTGTTGGAGCTGCTGCACCCCGGGGACTTGTTAGTGTTTAACAACACGCGTGTGATTCCGGCACGCTTGTTTGGACAAAAGGCCAGCGGCGGTAAACTCGAGGTGCTGGTCGAGCGTATTTTAGACAAGCAGTCGGTATTGGCCCATGTCCGTGCTTCCAAGGCCCCCAAACCCGGTACGTTGCTGCAGTTTGAGCAAGGCATAGAAGCCACTATGGTGGCTCGGCATGATGCGTTATTCGAGCTGCATTTCGCGGGGGATCAAGGCGTCATTGCGATTCTGGAGGCGGTGGGGCATATGCCGCTACCTCCTTATATTGATAGACCCGATGAGCAGGCAGACAAAGAACGCTACCAGACGGTATATAATGCCAAGCCTGGAGCCGTTGCTGCTCCCACGGCCGGTTTACATTTCGATGAGCAGATGCTGGCCGCTTTACGTGAAAAAGGTGTCGAGTTTGCCTTCGTGACTTTGCATGTGGGGGCGGGGACGTTTCAGCCGGTCCGAGTGGATCACATTGAAGACCACCATATGCACAAAGAATATGTCGAGGTCCCGGAGGTGGTCGTCCAGCAGATCGCCGCCACCAGACAACGCGGTGGTCGCGTGGTCGCGGTAGGCACTACCTCGGTTCGTTCGTTAGAAAGTGCGGCTCGAGCCAGTCAGCAGCAGGGAACCGAGTTGGCTGCTTTTTATGGTGATACCGACATCTTTATTTTCCCTGGATATCAATTCCAGGTGGTGGATGCTCTGATTACCAATTTTCACCTCCCTGAATCCACTCTCATCATGCTGGTGTCCGCTTTTGCTGGCTACGAGCATGTCATGGCGGCTTATAAGGCAGCGGTTTCCGAAGGTTATCGCTTCTTTAGCTATGGTGACGCCATGTTTGTAACCCGACAGCAGTAGATTGCTGTCTTCATTTCGTCAGACTGTTTCTCTGGCATTGAGGTCATTATGAAGTTTGAACTGAAAAAGGTAGTAGGGCGGGCGCGTCGCGGTCAGCTGGTATTTGAGCGCGGTACTGTGCAGACTCCCGCCTTCATGCCGGTGGGAACTTACGGCACCGTCAAGGGGATGACCCCAGAAGAGGTCAAGGCCACGGGCGCACAGATCTTGCTGGGCAATACTTTCCACCTATGGATACGCCCCGGGCAGGAGGTCATGAAGAAGCATGGTGATTTGCATGACTTCATGAACTGGCATGGCCCGATCCTGACGGACTCCGGTGGTTTCCAAGTTTTCAGCCTGGGTGATATCCGTAAAATTACCGAAGAAGGTGTCCATTTCCGGAATCCGATAAATGGCGAGAAAATTTTCCTGTCGCCAGAAAAGTCGATGGAGATCCAGTACGATCTGGGCTCCGACATCGTCATGATCTTCGACGAGTGCACTCCCTACCCGGCGACTTGGGAAGTTGCCAAGAAGTCGATGGAGATGTCTTTACGTTGGGCCGATCGCTCTCGTCAGCATTTCAATCTGCAAAATAATCCTAATGCCCTGTTCGGTATTATTCAGGGAGGGGTCTATGAAGACTTACGGGATATTTCGCTCAAGGGACTGATGTCGATTGGCTTCGATGGCTATGCCGTCGGCGGTTTGGCTGTTGGTGAACCTAAGGCCGACATGCATCGGATACTAGAACATGTGTGCCCACAGATCCCGGAAGATAAACCCCGCTACCTGATGGGCGTCGGTAAGCCAGAAGATTTAGTCGAGGGCGTGCGCCGTGGCATCGACAT
This sequence comes from Aeromonadaceae bacterium, assembly GCA_963677375.2. Taxonomy (GTDB): domain Bacteria; phylum Pseudomonadota; class Gammaproteobacteria; order Enterobacterales; family Aeromonadaceae; genus Pseudaeromonas. The sequence goes on along the minus strand of CAXXIF010000013.1, from coordinate 31,554 downwards.
GTTTGACTGCGTGATGCCAACGCGCAATGCGCGTAATGGTCATCTCTTCACCACGGACGGTGTCGTAAAAATCCGCAATGCCCAGCATAAAGATGACACATCGACTCTGGATGCGGATTGTGATTGCTACACCTGTCAAAATTATACGCGCTCCTACTTGTACCACCTGGATCGTTGTAATGAAATCCTCGGCGCGCGTCTGAACACCATTCATAACCTGCGTTACTACCAGCGTCTGATGCAAGGTTTGCGGGACGCAATCGATGCGGGTACATTAGACGCCTTTGTCGAAGAATTCTATCGTCGTCAAGGCAAACCAATGCCAGTTCTGGTCGACTAATTACAACATCAACATAAGTAATAACGAGGAAAAACAATGGATATTATCTCTAAGGCTTATGCCGAAGGCGCAGCACCTGGTCCAGCTGGTGGCGGGATGGAAATGATCATCATGCTGGCCGTCTTTGGCGTCATCTTCTATTTCATGATTTTTCGTCCGCAGTCCAAGCGCGCTAAAGAGCAAAAAAATCTGATGTCATCCCTGAGCAAGGGCGACGAAGTACTGACTTCTGGTGGTCTGGTTGGCAAGATCAGTAAGGTGGCAGCCGATAGTGATTTCCTGCTGTTGGCCTTGAATGACCAAACCCAGATCACCATCAAAAAAGACTACATCACAGCTGTATTGCCCAAGGGCACCATTCAGTCTCTGTAATTTCCGCTTAGGAGTCAGCCGTGTTAAATCGGTTTCCATTATGGAAAAACCTGCTGGTGGCGTTCGTCGTCATCATAGGATTTCTTTACTCTGCCCCTAACCTTTACGGTGAAGATCCTGCGCTGCAGGTCTCGGGCGCTCGAGGCGTCGAGGTGCAACCTTCGACGCTGGATAGTGTAAAAAAAGCTCTCGAAGAACAGGATCTGAAGTTCAAGTCAGCGGTTTTGGAAAAAGGACAAATCCTGGTTCGTTTTACCAATACTGACGATCAGCTCAAGTCCAAAGAATTGGTGACGAAGGCCTTGGGTGAGCAGTTCATCGTGGCGTTGAACTTGGCACCAGCGACACCGGAGTGGCTGACGGCTATCGGTGCCGGCCCCTTGAAACTGGGTCTGGATTTGCGCGGCGGTGTCCATTTCCTGATGGAAGTCGACATGGCTGAGGCAGTCAGCAAGTCTCAGGAGCAGATGGTGCAGGACTTCCGCACCGAGCTGCGTGAGCAGAATATTCGCTACTCAGGCGTGCGTCGTGATGCCTCGGGCGTTGTTGTCGCCTTCCGTGATCAGGAACAGCAACAAAAGGGTCTCTCTGAGCTGCGCTCCCGCCACAAGGATCTGCTGTTTGCTGACAAAGAGCAGAGCGGGCAGTACCTGCTTACCGCCACCATGAGTGAAGCCAAGCTCAAGGAAACCAAGAGTTACGCGCTAGAGCAAAACATTAACATCATCCGTAACCGGGTGAATGAGTTGGGTGTGGCCGAACCGCTGGTTCAGCGTCAGGGTGCGGAACGGATTGTGGTTGAGCTGCCTGGTATCCAGGATACGGCCCGTGCCAAGGAGATCCTGGGGGCAACGGCCACGTTAGAATTCCGGATGGTCGATGATTCTGCCGATCTGGCCAGTGCGGCCGCCGGTCGAGTTCCTGCGAACTCTCAGCTGTACACGGACAAGCATGGTCGTCCTGTCGTGCTGCAAAAGCGTGTCATCCTGACCGGGAACCATATCGTCGATGCCAAATCCGGCGTGGATGAAAATGGACGGCCCCAGGTCAACATCAGTCTGGATGGTCAGGGTGGCAACAAGATGTCCACCTTTACCAAAGACAGTGTTGGTAAGTCGATGGCAACTGTCTTCATCGAGTTCAAGCCTGCCGGTGAGCCAGCAGCTGATGGCAAGCGCAAGTTCGTCAAGCATGAAGAAGTGGTCAACGTTGCCACGATCCAGTCCCGTTTAGGCAACAACTTCCGCATCACGGGTATCGATAATCAGCAGGAGGCTCATAATCTGGCGCTGTTACTGCGCGCTGGTGCCTTGATTGCGCCTATCCAGATCGTGGAGGAGCGCACCATAGGTCCAAGCATGGGGCAACAGAATATCGATAGCGGCTTGCATGCCATGGAGCTGGGTATGGTGGTGCTGGTGCTGTTTATGGCCCTCTACTATCGCAAGTTTGGTCTGGTGGCCAACCTGGCTCTGTGTTTCAACATAGTGCTGCTGGTCGGTCTGATGTCGATGATTCCGGGGGCAACCATGACGTTACCCGGTATTGCCGGTATCGTCTTGACTCTCGGGATGGCGGTGGATGCCAACGTTTTGATTTACGAGCGTATCCGTGAGGAGCTGCGCGGTGGTCGCAGTCCGCAGCAGGCCATCAACATGGGGTATGAGCGCGCCTTTGCCACCATAGCCGACTCCAATATCACGACCTTCATCACCGCCCTGATCCTGTTCTCTGTTGGTTCAGGTCCGGTGCGTGGGTTTGCACTGGTACTGATGATCGGTATTGCCAGTTCCATGTTTACTGCCATTACAGGAAGCCGTGCTGTGGTTAACCTGTTGTGGGGTGGTAAGCGTTTGAACAGTCTGTCCATTTGAGGGTGATGTAATGTTCCAACTTTTAAAACCGGGTCATGTCATCCCCTTCATGCGGTTGGCTCTGCCGGCCACAATACTGTCGTTGACCATAGTTGTCCTGTGTGTGTTCAGTCTGGCAACACGTGGCTTGAATTGGGGACTGGATTTTACCGGCGGTACCATCGTCGAGTTGAATTTCGAGCAACCGCCAAAATTAAATGACATCCGCTCTGCATTGGTTGAACAAAAGATCGATGGTGCTGTAGTGCAGTTCTTTGGCTCTACTCGCGATGTGTTGATTCGTCTCGCCCCCAAGGGTGAGGCAAGTCAGCAGCAGTTGGCAACCTCTGTGATTACGGCGGCTAAACAGGTCTCTGATTCAGTCAAAATGAATCGGGTCGAATTTGTTGGTCCCGCGGTGGGTGCCGAACTGGCGCAGAGTGGTTTTATGGCCATCCTGGCCTCCTTGCTCTGTATCCTCGCTTATGTCGGCTTCCGCTTTGAGTGGCGGATGGCGACTGGTGCCGTTTTGTCCCTGGCCCACGATGTGCTGTTGACCTTAGGGGTATTTTCCTGGTTCCAGTTCGAGTTTGATCTCACAGTACTGGCGGCTGTCTTGACGGTCGTGGGTTACTCGTTGAACGATACGATCGTGGTCTTTGACCGGGTCCGGGAGAATGCGCGTCGCTTGCGTAAGGGTGACATGCGGGAAATCATTGATATCTCGATGACCGAGACTCTGAGCCGGACTCTGATTACCTCGGGTACGACCCTGTTTACCGTAGTGGCTTTGTTCGTGATGGGCGGACCCTTGATCCATGGGTTTGCGACGGCACTGCTGATCGGTATCGGTTTTGGTACCTACTCTTCGATTTATGTGGCCAGTGCCTGGGCCATGTATCTGAAGGTTCGTCGTGAACACCTGTTGCCGGTTGAGGTGAGTAAGGATGACTCAGAGGTTGAATCACTCTGAGATTTGACTCTGCACAAGGCGCCTTCAAGGCGCCTTTTTCTATTCCAAGTCGGAAACGACGACTGCCATCGCTCTTCGCTCCTGAGCATGGTTCGAAAAACGGGCCAAGTTGGGAAATCCCTCTTAACTTCGCATGACAAAAGTTAGCGCGCCCCTTAACATTAGCGGAATCAAACCTGTCCGGGTTTTGGAGTTCTCCTTGGATTTTAAAAATGGATTTGCGCAACTTGCTTGCGTTGTTGTGTTGTCGTCACTGTATGGTTGCAGCAGCATGGATGCCGCAACAACGGTCCAGGTTAGTCGTGATAAGCCTGCTGCAATTCTGGCGGTTCCCTTGCAGGTCAGTTATCAGAATGAGTTGGCGTTGGCTAAAATCGGACAACTTTTGTCATCCCCCGATTTGAACCCGGATCAACGGGCCGAACTCTATTATGAACGCGGTGTTGTCTTCGACAGGGTCGGGTTGCGAACCATGGCGCGGATTGATTTTAATCGTGCATTACGGGAACGGCCTGATTTTGCAGAAGCTTACAACTTCATCGGTGTCTATCTGACCCAACAACAAAGTTTTGATGAAGCCTATGATGCGTTCGATTCGGCCTTGGAGTTGGCTCCGGATTATGATTATGCCTTCCTGAACCGGGGGATTGCTCTGTATTACGGCCAGAGAGCGAAGCTGGCCGTGGAGGATCTCTCCGAGTTTTATCGCCGCCGCCCGGAGGACCCCTATCGGGTGTTATGGCTCTATCTGGCTGAGCGGCAGGTCGACCAAGCACAGGCGGACAAGGCGTTATCGCGTCGTTACAAGCAGCATGCGGGCGATGAGTGGGGTTGGGCCATAGTGTCGGTATTTGCCGGTCAGCAGTCGGAATCAGAGTTCATCGCCGATCTGGCTCAACATTCACGCAGCAATAAAGAGCTGGCCGAGCACCTGTGTGAAACCTATTTTTACTTGGGTAAGTTGCACCTGCTTAATGGTCAGAAGGCTCTGGCCGAGAGTTATTTCAAGCTTTCCTTAGCTAACAATGTTTACGATTTCATTGAGCATCGTTATGCCATGCTGGAGTTGTTGCTACTCGACCCTAAATTGGCCGAAGAAGCCACAATGTGATGATGTTACTGGCTAAGTCCGCCGACTATCAGGGCGTTCAAGGTTGCTTATACAATAAAAAACGAGGCGGTTAGCCTCGTTTTTTTATTGCTGTAAGAGTCGTTATTCCGCGCTGATAGCCATACCGGCGATGCGATGCCAATAGCCATTACACTCCCCAGCTTGTGGTTTGAGTGATGGCAGGTGACCCGAGCGCACTCGATCAAATTGCTCCAGCCATTGCCAGGTGCTATCACCTTGCGGACTGAGGCGTACGACATCCACGAGTTCTGACATTCCGGGCAGGTCGCTCAGCAAATTGTAGCAATAGCCTGACTGGGTCTGGATACCATTGAGTACGAAGACGGCGTCTCCCTCCTGACTATGAGCGACGCGCCCTTGTGGATAGTTCAGGCAAGCCAGCTCGCACTGATCCTTGGGTTTATTTTCGGCCCGGGCCGTGAAACAGCGAGCGGAATAAGCCAGAGGCAGATGACCATAGGCAAAGAGCTCCACCTCGAAACGATCCCGGATCTGGCGGCTTGAGCAATCGGCCAGCAACTGTTGCAACCAGTCACGAGAAAGCTCTACCGGCATGACCCAGCGTTGCATGCCTTTTTGCACCAGTAGTTCAACTACATCGGCGTTGTAGCAGTTGATGGCCGGGCCGCAGACAAAGGGGAGTCCTGCCTCATAAGCCAGTTGCACAGTTCCCAGATCGTTGGCTTCAATCATCAACTCGCCATTGTCGATCCAGCGCTTCATCTCAGTGAGTTCAGACGGGGACTGGATCAAGGCCAGCGTAGAAAGCACCACCTGCTTGCCGCTCTCACGAAGAGGCTGCGCCAGTTGCAGCCAGTCACCCAATCGCATCTCGCGTCGCTTGCTGCAGACGGTTTCTCCGAGATAAACCACGTCCACCGCGCTGTCGCAGGCTTGCAGGTAAAACTGGTTGATGGTGGCCTTAGGCCAAAAATAGAGGAGGGGCCCCAGGGATAATTTCATCTAAAACTCCTTACTGCCACTGGCGGTGATAGGCACCGAGGGTAGTCTGGCTACCTTCGGATACAGCGGCTAATTGGTGATCCCAAGCGGCCTGGACGGCATAAGCTTGCGGATTGGCCATGTAGCTATCGATAGCGGCGCGCCAGACCCGGGTAACCTGTTCCACATAGGCCGGGCTGCGTTGGCGCCCCTCAATTTTCACGGAACGAACACCACAGGCAAACAACTCCGGGAGCAGGGAGAGGGTGTTGAGACTGGTCGGCTCTTCCAGGGTATGGAACAACTGCTCCCCGACGCGATAGCGTCCCTTGCAGAGGGTCGGATAGCCTGCATTTTCCCCTGGAGCATAGCGATCGATCAGTACCTCATTGAGGCGCGATTCCAGTCCGCTCGGTGTTTCTTGCCAGCGCACGAAACGGGCTGGCGAACAGGCGCCGACGGTATTCGGGCTTTCCCCAGTCAGATAGGAGGAGAGGTAGCAACGGCCTTCCGCCATGATGCAGAGACTACCAAAGGCAAAGACTTCCAACTCGGCCGAGGTCTCGCGGGAAAGTTGTTTAACCTGGTGAATGGATAACACCCGGGGCAAGACCACCCGTTTGACGTTGAAGTTATCCTGATAGAAACGGATGGCGGCGCTGTTGGTTGCCGAGGCTTGTACCGAGAGATGGATCTCCATCTGCGGATAACGCTGGCGGGTGTAGTGCAGCACGGCAATGTCGGCGATGATCAGGGCATCAGCACCGAGATTGACAGCGCGATCAACCGCCTGCTGCCAGCGATTACCGGCATCGGGATGGGCGAAGGTGTTGATGGCAACATGCAATTTACGGCCATGCTGATGTATGTACTCGGCGCCACGCGCCAGTTTTTTGTCATCAAAATTCAGACCGGCAAAATGCCGGGCATTGGTATCGTCTTTAAAGCCGATAAAAACCGCATCAGCGCCTTGATCAATGGCTGCTTTCAGCGCGGGCAAGTTACCTGCCGGGCAGAGTAATTCCATGACAAATTCCACGTCTCGTTGAATGGCTGGAATTGTAAAGAGCCGAGTAGGGGTTCGTTTTGACTTGAGGCAGTTTTCTGTCACCCCCACGGGATAAACTTGATTTTCAACAGAAATCACAGACTCGAAATGTGATTAGATACGGCTCTGTTTTTGAAGGAGATCGCATGATGTTCACTCGTCTGCATCGCACGCTGGTATCGCGTGCCCCTGATGTCTTACGTATTCCGGCCCATTTTTTGCCGTTTCCCTTGCAACAAGCTGTGATGGGCCAGGTGTTGCACCTGGTGTTTAAGGACGCGTTAGCGGATGGCGATTTTGATTTTTTGCAGGATAAATGGCTAAAAATCTCCATCTGCGATTTGAAGCTGGCGTGGTTTATCAGTTACCAGAATGAGCAATTGCTGATCGCTCCCGAAGCGCCTGCCGTGGATGTCAGCTTTGAGGCTCACTTGAATGATCTGATTCTGATTGCGGGCCGGAAAGAAGATCCGGACAGCCTGTTCTTCCAGCGGCGGCTGCGCATTGAAGGGGATACGGAGCTGGGACTGGAAGTTAAAAACCTGATGGACAGCATCGACCTGGACTTGCTGCCATCCCTGCTCAAACGAGGGCTGACCGATCTGGCCAGTTTCGTGCAACAGGGCCTACAGATCCCTAAAGCTCACGCCGCCTGACGAGTCACGGTCGATCAAGACGGGGTCTTGTGCTGCCGGGCCTGCTTGCGCCGCTGCAGGCATATGAGTGCCCAGCCGGCGAGTGGCAAGCTGAGTAGCTGTAATCCCAAGTCGAGGGGTTGACGCCATAACAGGAGCACCAGAGCTATCTGGATGAAGGGTTGCAGCTCGTAGAGCCATTCCGGTTGAAACCAGCTCTTGATGGGGTATTGAATGGCGCCTGATCGGCGATTGGAGGAGCGCAATACCCAGACTAGCGTGCCGCTGGTGTAGAGCATCAGGCCAGCAAACAGCAGCAGAGGTTGTTGCGTGATCAACAGCAGAAACAATCCACTCACTATGTACAGCAAAGGAAGTGATTCATAGATGAGGCGCGGCAGCATAGTGGCGTCCTCGCAGTGATGTGCCCCTTAAAAAGATAGATAGTAAATGCAGGTTCGACAAGGAGGGTCTCGGGATGAGGGACAAGCCTGCCCTCGCATGCTAGTATTCCTGCCTTCTCCTGACTTACTTAGCCGCTTTGGAATGTTAGATAATATCCGCATTGTTCTGGTCAATACCTCCCATCCCGGCAATATAGGTTCTGCGGCTCGCGCCATGAAAACCATGGGGATCCATGATCTGGTTCTGGTTGATCCCGTCGAACCTCCAGATGGCCGGACTACGGCCATGGCTGCCGGTGCCATCGATGTGTTGGCTAATCTGCGGATAGTCCCGACGCTGGCAGAAGCTGTCGCGGATTGTCGTCTGGTGATTGGTTCCAGTGCGCGCAACCGGACTCTGGACTGGCCGATGCTCGATCCCCGCGAGGCCGGTGCCAAGTCGGTGGCCGAATCGGCCCAGCACAAAGTCGCTTTGGTCTTTGGTCGTGAGCGTACCGGCCTGACCAATGAGGAGTTACAACAGTGTCAGTATCATGTCTGCATTCCGGCTAATCCGGACTACAGCTCCCTGAACCTGGCCATGGCGGTGCAGACGATCTGTTACGAAGTGCGCATGCATCATCTGGCTGGACACACAGCTCCCGCTGTGGTGGATGAATATCCCCAGCAACAGGATTTGGATCGCTTCTATATCCATTTGGAGCAGTTGCTGCAGCAGGTCAATTTCCTGCGTGCCGAGCATCCTGGTCAGGTCATGAGCAAGTTGCGTCGGGTCTTTAATCGAGCACGCCCCGATAGCCTGGAATTGAATATCCTGCGGGGTGTCCTCACAGCCATTCAGAAAACCCTGCGCAATACCTGACCAACGTGCAGGGTTAAATACTTGACTAAAAGACTCAGGCATGGGAGCATCATCACAGCTTAATGTGATAGGGTGCTTTGCCATGAGACTGACTTCTAAAGGGCGTTATGCCGTTACCGCACTACTCGATGTAGCATTACATGCCGAGCAGGGGCCTGTTCCTCTAGCGGATATTTCCGAGCGGCAGGGCATTTCACTTTCCTATCTGGAGCAACTGTTTTCCAAGCTGCGCAAGCAGGGTCTGGTGGCCAGTGTTCGTGGTCCGGGCGGTGGTTATCGTCTGGGTATGGATGCCAATGCCATCCCGATCGGTAAAGTGATTGCAGCGGTGAATGAGTCGGTTGATGCCACTCGTTGTCATGGCCAGAATGGTTGCCAGGGTGGAATTCAGTGTCTGACCCATTCTCTGTGGCGTGACCTGAGCAGCCGGATCAGCAATTTTCTGGACGAGATTACACTGGGCGAGCTGGTGACTCAGGCCGAGGTGAAGCGGGTCGCCGAACGACAAGACAAACAAAAGCAGGTGGGAGTATCCCATGGCCATAAGTTGGAAATCGATCCGGTGAATGTCACCGTCCAACTCGGTTGAGCGATACGCCATCCCTATTTCGAGGTGTTTGAATAATGAAGCTGCCGATTTATCTGGATTACTCTGCCACAACCCCTGCGGATCCCCGCGTTGCTGAGAAGATGATGCAATGCCTGACCCTGGATGGCATTTTTGGCAACCCGGCTTCGCGCTCGCACCGCTTTGGCTGGCAGGCTGAAGAGGTGGTTGATGAGGCGCGCAACCATATCGCCGATCTGATTGCTGCCGATCCCCGTGAAATTGTCTTTACCTCCGGGGCCACAGAATCCAACAACCTGGCGATCAAGGGGATTGCCCACTTCTACCAGAAGCAGGGCAAGCACATCATCACCTGCAAAACCGAACATAAGGCGGTGCTGGACCCTTGCCGTTATCTGGAAGGTGAGGGTTTCGAAGTTACCTATCTGGACCCACAGCCCAATGGCTTGGTGACTCTGCAGCAGCTCGAAGCTGCCATGCGGGAAGACACCATTCTGGTTAGCCTGATGCACGTCAACAACGAGATTGGCGTGATCCAGGATGTCGCCGCCATTGGTGAGTTGTGCCGGGCCCGCAAGATTTTCTTTCATGTGGATGCCGCCCAGAGCATCGGCAAGATTGCCATTGACGTGGATGCGATGAAGATCGATCTGCTCTCCATGTCCGCCCATAAAATTTATGGTCCCAAGGGGATCGGCGCCCTGTATGTGCGCCGCAAGCCGCGGGTTCGTCTGGAAGCCCAGATGCACGGTGGCGGCCATGAACGCGGTATGCGCTCCGGGACGCTGGCAACCCATCAGATTGTGGGTATGGGCGAGGCATTCCGTATTGCCAAGCTGGAAATGGCGGATGAAGAGGCGCGGATCCTGACATTGCGGGATCGTCTGTGGAACGGCCTGAAAAATATTGAAGAAGTTTATATCAACGGTGATCTGGATCGTCGGGTGCCGGGCAATCTCAACGTCAGCTTTGCCTATGTGGAAGGTGAGTCGCTCATCATGGCGCTCAAGGATTTGGCGGTGTCTTCCGGCTCGGCGTGTACCTCGGCCAGTCTGGAGCCCTCCTATGTGCTGCGGGCGTTGGGATTGAGTGATGAGTTGGCACACAGCTCCATTCGTTTCTCTATCGGCCGTTTTACTACCGAGGAAGAGATCGACTATACGGTGAAGCTGTTGAATGAATCGATCAGTCGTTTACGCGAAATGTCACCGTTATGGGACATGTTCAAGGATGGTGTCGACCTGAGCAAGGTCGAATGGGTACATCACTAATCCGTCAGGATGCAGTTAGTTGGAGGTGAGACATGGCGTACAGCGAGAAAGTCATTGACCATTATGAAAACCCACGTAACGTTGGTTCCTTTGATAAAAATGACCCTAACGTGGCAACAGGCATGGTCGGCGCACCGGCCTGCGGGGACGTAATGAAGTTGCAGCTCAAGGTCAACGATGCCGGCATCATCGAAGATGCCAAGTTCAAGACCTATGGCTGTGGTTCGGCCATTGCATCCAGCTCCTTGGTGACCGAATGGGTCAAGGGGAAGACGTTGGATCAGGCGCAGGCCATCAAGAATACCGACATTGCCGAGGAGCTGGCATTGCCGCCGGTCAAGATCCATTGTTCGATCCTGGCTGAAGATGCCATCAAGGCTGCAATTGCTGATTACAAGCAGAAGAAAGGTCTCGAATAAGTTTTTAGAAGGTGGATGAGAGATGGCTGTAACCATGACAGAGGCCGCTGCCGAGCGTGTTAAGAAATTCCTGCAGAGTCGCGGCAAAGGCATAGGCCTGCGCCTGGGAGTGAAAACCTCCGGTTGTTCTGGCATGGCTTACGTGCTGGAGTTTGTGGATGAGACTCAAGGCGATGATGAAGTGTTCAACATCGCCGGGGTCAACATTATCGTCGACAGCAAGAGTCTCATCTATCTGGACGGTACCGAGCTGGATTTCGTCAAGGAAGGGTTGAACGAAGGTTTCAAGTTCAACAATCCGAACAAGAAAGGGGAGTGCGGTTGCGGCGAGAGCTTCACGGTTTAGTGCTTCCCGGAAGTGGCGAGCCATCATTGGCTTGCCACGCCCACCATCCTCACTGACGCCTGGTTTGAGAGTGCATCGTGAACTATTTCGAACTGTTTCATCTTCCCCCACAATTCGAGCTGGATAGCGCCACGCTGGCAGCTACCTATCGGCAGCTGCAACAGCAGCATCATCCAGATCGCGTTGCAGCGGCGCCAGAAGGTGAACGTCTGCTCGCCATGCAGCAGGCCAGCGACATCAATGCCGCCTACCAGACCCTCAAAGATCCGCTCGCCCGTGCCGAGTATTTGCTCATGCTGCAAGGGCTGGATATTCGTGGCGAACAGCAGACCCTGCAAGATACCGCATTTCTGATCCAGCAACTGACTTGGCGCGAAGAGCTGGAGGAGTTGCGGGATGCCGCCGATCCGCAAGCCGGTATTCCGGTGTTTGAACAGCGGATCTGTAGTGAATACAATCAGCTGATGCTTGCTTTGCAGCAGGCCCTCCTGGCGGAACAATTGGCGCCAGCCGCCGATGTTATCCGCAAGCTCAAGTTCGTGCGCAAACTGCGCGAAGAACTGGGCCGTCTCGAAGACTCTTTGATGGATTTGTAATTTTTCATGGCCTTATTACACATTGCCGAACCCGGCCTCAGCGCCGCCCCACACCAGCACAAATGGGCTGTGGGCATCGATCTGGGCACCACTAATTCGCTGGTGGCCGTGGTGCGTAGCGCCAGTGCCGAAACTCTGGCGGATGAACAAGGGCGTCACCTATTGCCTTCGGTGGTTCACTACCAGAGCACAGGGCTGCGCGTCGGTCACGACGCCAAGCAAGGTGCGGTACTAGATCCGCGCAATACCTTGTCCTCCATCAAACGCTGGGTGGGCAAAGCTGCCAGCGACGTGGATGGTCAACGTCTGCCGTATCAATTCAGTGCCAATGCCAGCGGCATGGTGCAGATCGAGACGGTGCAAGGCGCCGTCAACCCGGTGCAGGTATCGGCCGAAATTCTCAAGGCACTGGCAACTCGGGCGACCCAGGCGCTGGGGGCCGAACTGGATGGTGTGGTGATTACAGTACCGGCCTATTTCAATGATGCCCAGCGCCAGGCCACCAAGGATGCCGCCCGGTTGGCTGGTCTGCATGTGCTGCGTCTATTGAATGAACCGACGGCCGCTGCCGTGGCCTATGGTCTGGATTCGGGTCTGGAAGGACTCATCGCCGTCTACGATCTGGGCGGTGGCACCTTCGACATCTCCATCCTGCGTCTGCATCGCGGTGTGTTCGAGGTGCTGGCCACCGGGGGGGACTCGGCACTGGGAGGCGATGATTTCGACCATCTGCTGGCGGACTGGCTGCTGGCGCAGGCGGCTCCGACCCAGGCGCTGACGCCGGAACAACAGCGTGAGTTGCTGGATTTGGCCTGTGCGGTCAAACAGCAACTGACGGATGCCCCGAGCGTCGCCGTCCGGTTTCTAGATTGGCAGGGCGAGGTGAGCCGCGAACAGTTCGAGTCGCTGATCGAGGCACTGGTCAAAAAGACCCTGCAATCCTGTCGCCGGGCGCTGAAAGATGCTCAGGTCGACGCGGTCGAGGTGTTGCAGGTGGTTATGGTGGGTGGCTCGACCCGGGTTCCGCTGGTGCGGGAGCGGGTGGGAGCCTTCTTCGGACGTCCGCCACTGACCAGTATTGATCCGGACCGGGTGGTGGCTATCGGTGCGGCCATTCAGGCCGACGTGCTGGTGGGCAACAAACCAGATGCTGAAATGCTGCTGCTGGATGTGATCCCGCTGTCCCTCGGGCTGGAAACTATGGGCGGCTTGGTGGAGAAGATCATTCCTCGCAACACCACCATACCCGTGGCCCGGGCCCAGGAGTTTACCACCTTCAAGGATGGTCAGACCGCGATGGCGCTGCACGTGGTGCAGGGCGAGCGAGAGCTGGTCAGCGATTGTCGTTCCCTGGCGCGCTTCACTCTGCGAGATATTCCACCGCTGGCGGCTGGGGCCGCACATATCCGGGTGACCTTCCAGGTCGATGCCGATGGACTGCTCTCGGTGAGTGCTCTGGAAAAAAGTTCGGGTGCCCAGGCGGCCATTGAGGTCAAACCCTCCTATGGGTTGCATGAGGACGAGATCGCCAACATGCTGCGCGACTCGTTGCGGTTCGCCGAGCAGGATATTCAGGCGCGCATGCTGGCCGAACAACAGGTCGAGGCCGACCGGGTTGTTGAGGGTGTCGAACAGGCGTTATTAAAAGATGGGGCCACTCTGCTGGAGCGTGGTGATCGTGCCGTGATCGACACGGCCTTGACGATCTTGCGAGCCTGTCGTCAGGGATCGGATGTGGAGGCTATTAAGGCTGCCATCGCCGAGGTTGACCATGCTACGGCCGAGTTTGCCGCCCGCCGGATGGACGCTTCCATTCGCCACGCCCTGCAAGGGCAACAGATAGACAAGGTGTAATATGCCGAAGATTATTTTCCTGCCCCACGAGACTCTGTGTCCGGAAGGTATGGTTGTCGATGCAGCCAGCGGTGAAACGATCCTCGACGTGGCGCTGCGTAACCACATCGATATCGAACATGCCTGCGAGAAATCCTGTGCCTGTACCACCTGCCACTGCGTGGTGCGTGAAGGCTTCGACTCTCTTGAGCCCAGCGACGAGCTGGAAGATGACATGCTGGATAAAGCCTGGGGCTTGGAGCCGGAGTCCCGTCTCAGTTGTCAGGCCCGGGTTGCGGATGCCGATCTGGTCGTGGACATCCCCAAATACACCATCAATCTGGCCTCGGAACGTCATTGAGCTCGGGCTCACCCGGTCTCTGGTCACCAAGGGTCCACTCTTCGGCAAATGTGCTGGTCTGGATCGCTAAAGCCGCATAAATTAAAGGCCATGCCACCTAGGTGTGGCCTTTTGCATTCATCGTTTGTTAACCGTCTACAAGGATTGCCAGCCTTATGTCCGCCATTATGAAAATCATGCTTTCCGATCACGCCGCCGATGCGCAATGGGGCGAGAAGGCGCTTATCAGTTTCAACCAGAGTGGCACCGCCATTCATATCGAAGGCCGTGAGGCCGATTGCCTGCGCTTGATTCAGCGCGCCGGTCGTCGTCTGGATAGTCAGGGTATCAAACAGGTGGCTCTGGTCGGGAGCGACTGGGATCTGGAGCGCCGCTATGCCTTCTACCAGGGCTTTTATAATCCCCGGGCCGGACAGAGTCTCTATCTGGGGGATATGGCCGCCGCTGAACAGCGCCAGCTCGATGCGTTGCTGGAGGTGACTCGCTGGGTGCGACAGATCACCAATGCCACCCCCGAGGAGCTTTACCCGCAGAGCTTGGCGGAACAGGCTGCGACCTTTATCGGCCAGCAGGCGCCCGAAGCCATCAGCTTCGAGATCATCAGCGGTGAGGCGCTTCTGGAGCAGGGCCATGTCGGCATTTATCAGGTCGGTCGTGGTAGCGAACGGGCACCCGCCCTGCTAGTGCTGGATTACAACCCCAGTGGTGACCCTCTGGCTCCGGTTGCCGCCTGTCTGGTCGGCAAGGGCATCACCTTTGACTCGGGGGGTTACAGCATCAAGGGCTCGGACAACATGTTGCCCATGAAGTCCGACATGGGCGGTGCCGCCATGGTCAGTGGCGCCTTGGCGCTGGCGATCCGTCAGGGTCTCAAACAGCGGGTCAAACTATTCCTGTGCTGCGCCGAGAATCTGGTCAGCGGGAATGCGTTCAAGCTGGGGGACATTCTTACCTACCGCAACGGGGTCAGCGTTGAAATTCTCAATACCGACGCCGAAGGCCGGTTGGTGCTGGCCGATGGTCTCCTCTGTGCGGTCGAGACCGGGACCCGTCATATCCTGGATGCCGCCACCCTGACCGGTGCGGCCAAGATGGCGCTGGGCCGAGATTACCATGCGGTGCTGAGTCTGGATGAAATGCGCTCCTTGCAACTGTGTCGCTGGGCCAGCGAAGAGCAGGAAAAATCCTGGCCGTTGCCGCTGGAAAGCTGGCATCTGGGGCAACTGAGCTCCAGTTTTGCCGAGTTGGGCAATGTGGCTTCGGCGGAAGGCACGGCCGGAGCCACGACGGCGGCAGCTTTCCTCTCCCGGTTTGTTACGCCAGGACTGGATTGGGTGCACATGGACCTGTCCGCCTCCTATCAGAAAAATGGCAATGATCTGTGGGCTGCCGGTGCCAAGGGGCACGGGGTCCGCACCATAGCCCGCTGGTTGCGTGAGGTCTGCGCATGATGCAGGTTCATCTGGTCTCTCATGGCGCGGCGGCCGAATGGGGAGGGGACAATCTGCTCACCCATTCCTCCCATGGGTTGCAGATCCATTTGCCGGACGGCCTAGCACTCATGCTGCTGCAACAGGCGGCCCGCCGGGTCGCTGGACTTGGGGTGAAAGCGGTGCAACTGGCTGGGGCCTGGAGTCTGGCACAGCAGTGGGCTTTTGCTCAGGGGTTCATGCCGACGGCCGGTTATGGCGATGCCGTAACTCTGCGCTGGGCGGATGCCCCGGAAGTGGAGCTGATCGAGCTGGAGCAACGACTGTATTGCGCCAACTGGGTGCGGCGTCTGACCAACCTGTCCCCCCAAGAGCTGGGACCTCTGGAGCTGGCGCTGGAGAGTGTTACCTTTCTCTCCGAGCTGGCACCGAACCAGATCAGCCATCGCGTTCTCAAAGGGGATGCCCTGTTGGAGGCGGGTTGGGTCGGTTTGCATGCCGTGGGTCGGGCCAGTCGCCGCGAGCCTGTGTTGCTGGAGCTGGATTTTAACCCGACCCGGGATCGTCGGGCGCCGGTTGCGGCTTGTCTGGTCGGCAAGGGCATCACCTTTGACTCCGGAGGCTACAGTCTCAAGAGCTCTGAAGGCATGTTGACCATGAAGAGTGACATGGGCGGTGCGGCCCTGCTGGCAGGGGCGCTGGGCTTTGCCATCCAGCAAGGCCTGAGTAAGCGGGTCAAGCTCTACCTGTGCTGCGCCGAGAATCTGGTCAACGACAATGCCTTCAAGCTGGGAGACATACTGCATTACAAGAACGGGCTGAGTGTCGAGGTGGTTAACACAGATGCCGAGGGGCGGCTGGTTTTGGCCGATGGGCTACTGGCGGCTGGCGAAACCGGCGCCCCGCTTATCATAGATGCGGCCACTCTGACGGGGGCGGCTTACATGGCACTGGGGGGGCATTACCACGCTCTGTTTGCTCTGGATGTTCCCTTGCAAGCGCGTTTTATGGAATACGCCGAGCAGCAGGGCGAAGCCTTCTGGCCTTTGCCCCTGGCGCGCTGGCACCGTCAGCAATGTCCGTCGCACTATGCCGATACCGCCAACTCGCGGCCGGTCAAAGGCGGTGGGCCAGGTGGTGCCTCCAATGCCGCGGGTTTTCTCTCCCGTTTTGTGCCGCGGGATGGCGAAGGCTGGTTACACCTGGATTTAGCCGCCGCCTTCAGCGACAACGGCAGTGCGCTCTGGGCCGCTGGTGCCACGGCGGTTGGTCTGACGACTATTGCGCGTTGCCTGCTGACTGAAACCGCCGACTAAGCGATAACTAGGGCTCTAAAAAAGAGGGGAAGCCTGTTGGCTTCCCCTTTTTGCATGCTGTGAGTTTGCTGTCGCTCAACTGGCCGTGAAGGGCGGCAGATCTTCGTCATCTGCATCATCCACATCATCGATACGCAGGCGAGGTAATGATTCCTGCGGCCGGTTGTATGGGGTTGAGGAATCGCTGGTAAACAGGCCCGGCGTTTGTGTTGGCGGCGTAACGGGTAAGGCACTGAATCTGGGCTCTTTGCGCAGATCTTCGTCATCAAACTCCGGGAGCGGGCCTGTCAGGCTAGGCGCTGGATGCGGGTCCAGCTCTTCCGGAAGGATGCGAGGGCCGGTCGCGGCATACCGTTGAAATGGTGAGGGCGCGTCGGCTGCTGCCTGATGGCTGGTCTTGAGCATCGATTCCGGCGTGGCGGGCGCCTGTGGTCGCATGCTGGTCGGTGCGGCCGAGGGCTGAACCGAAGAGGACTGTGCGGCGGCGCTCGGCGCATCACGTAGTGGATGGGCGGGTGTCGGGGTGGATGGGCTTCGGCCACTGTTGGAAAGTGCAGCCGCAGTCCGGTTGGCTTCCTGTTGCAACTGCCAACGATCCAGCGGCGTCGGTGTGCGAAAGTTGGACTGTGACTGGCGGTGTGTCTCCGGGGTGCTGCCTGTTGAACGGGCGAGTGCCTGCTGTGCTGGTGTAATGCCGGGCTGTGGGGCTCGGGTCGCGTTCGGACTGGAGGCGAGGGGCAGCGGGCTGGGTCTGACGGTTGTGGTAGATGGCGGAATCGAACCAGCAGGACGCTGTGATACGGGCTCTGAATGGATGGGGTTTGTGGCTACGGGCGGTTGCCGGAAAGATCTTGTTGTCTCTGTCGTCTGCCCCGGAGCGGACGAGCTGGCGCGAGTTGGTTCGCCGGTGCTTAGTGCGACGCTCGGTCGGGGACTCAGGGGCATGGCCAGCGGTGCGGCGTGGGAGGGCTGATGGCGACCCGCCTGTTGTACCACAGAGTCGATATGGTGTTGCCCGACCGGCAGGCGGCGTCCTTCCCGGCTGCTGCGCAGCCCCAGTTCAATCAGCTCCATGACAGTTACCACGCTCTCGGGCTCGACCGGTACTGGCGTGCCGCGCTGGATGGCATCGCACATCTGCTGATAGAAGGCGAGGTAGTGACCGGTCTGATTGACGATGCTCTGCTGGCGTTGGCCCTGCGCCGTGGGGGTGATCATAAGGCCCGGAAGCGGATCGCAACCAAAGCGGTCATCGAGTGGCGAGAGTCCAGCCTTGAGCTGTTCCTCCTGCACATCCAGCCCGAACTTGCGGTAGCTGCCGAGGCTGCCGTGTACGGTAAAGCGAGGCCCCGGATCGGCAACCTGAGTGCTGGCATGCAGAATGACCCGGCGTGGGCCGTATTGCAGCACAGCATGAAAAAAGTCGTCGGTCTTGGCCCCCGGCCGCTGCTGGGTCATGTCCAGCCACAGAGTTTCCGGGGCGCCAAACAGTTGTACCGTCTGATCGAGCAGATGTGCCCCCAGATCGTACCAGAGGCCACTGCCGGGCACGGCCTGTTCCCGCCAGCGATCCCGGACTTCGGGACGGAAGCGGTCAAAGTGAGATTCCAGATGCAGAATGTCGCCCAGGCTATTGGAGCGCACTAATTGTTGCAGGGTCAAAAAATCCGCGTCCCAACGGCGGTTATGAAACACCGATAGTTGCAGATCATGTTCCTGAGCCAAGCCAATCAGAGTGCGCGCCTCGCGGCTATCTAGGGTGAAGGGTTTGTCGATCACCACATGCTTGCCCGCCAGCAAGGCGGCTTTGGCCAACGGGTAATGGGTGTCATTTGGTGTGGCTATGACCACCAGGTCGATGGCTGGATCGGCCAACAATTGCTCCGTGGTGGTGACATGCTCGATCTCAGGCCAATCGGCTTTCACCTTGCTGGCATCCCGCGAGACTATGGTTTTGAGGCGGATGCCCGAAATGCTGTTGAGCAAGGGCGCATGCAATGTCTTGCCGGCATAACCATAACCAATCAAGCCTGCGTTGATATATTCGAGCATCGTTTCCTCCATGGAACCTGGATCTGGGAACTTGTGATGAACCGCTGGACGGGCCACAAGGGTAGCAAACCCCATTCGGGGGTGAAAGCAACTTGCGAGGGTGGGTTTTATGCGGCTTTTCCAGCAGCGGGGCTGCTGTTTGGGAGTTGGTTAAAACTTTTAACAAAAAGTAACATAAAGCCATGACCTGACGTGGGCTTGCCATATAATCGGGCTGCAAATCGACAATTATCTCGGTCTTAAGGATCTCTTTCTATGGCTACAGAACGCACCTTTTCCATCATCAAACCCGATGCGGTTGGCCGTAATCTGATCGGCGACATCTACCACCGTTTTGAGAATGCCGGTCTGCGCATCATTGCCGCCAAAATGTTGCACCTGACCCGTGAACAAGCCGAAGGGTTTTATGCCGAACACAAGGGCAAACCCTTTTTTGACCCTTTGATTAAATTCATGACCTCGGGTCCGGTCATGGTGCAGGTCCTCGAAGGCGAAGATGCCATTCGTCGCCATCGGGAGGTGATCGGCGCCACCGATCCCAAGAAGGCACAAGCGGGGACTATCCGTGCGGATTACGCGACTTCCGTGGATCAAAATACGGTGCATGGCTCCGACAGTATCCCGTCTTCCGAACGTGAAATGGCTTATTTCTTCAGCGATGACGAGATTTGTCCCCGCACCCGCTAATCAGCCTGCCTCATGATGATTTCCAGGGAGCTTCGGCTCCTTGTTTCATTTTTTAAACCCTACACGGCATCAGTGGAAACCAGCAGGTAATATTTGTACAATGCGCGCCCCCTTTTCAGGCTTTGTCCGCAAGATAAGGGCGTGATGAGTCGAGATACGCCTTCGTTCGTAACCGATTTATCGTAGATTGTTGGTTACTATTGGTTATTCCGGAGCCTTCCATGAGCGACACTAAAATCAACCTGCTGGACTTGGATCGCAAGGCGATGCGTGCCTTGTTTGCCGAGATAGGCGAAAAGCCGTTTCGCGCCGATCAGGTCATGAAGTGGATCTATCACTTCGGCTGCGATGATTTTGCCCAGATGACTAATGTGAACAAGCAATTGCGCGAGAAGCTGGCAGTGATCGCCGAGATCCGGGCTCCGGAAATCAGTCGTGAACAACGATCCGCAGATGGCACCATCAAGTGGGCCATGCAGGTTGGTGATCAGGAAGTCGAAACTGTCTACATTCCGGAAGAGGATAGGGCCACGTTATGCGTCTCCTCCCAGGTCGGCTGTGCGCTGGCGTGCAAATTCTGTTCGACCGCCCAGCAGGGGTTTAACCGCAATCTTCGGGTTTCGGAAATCATTGGTCAGGTCTGGCGTGCGGCTCAGGTGGTGGGTTTCGTTAAAGAAACCGGCAAACGACCGATCACCAACGTGGTCATGATGGGGATGGGGGAGCCGTTGCTGAATATGGCGAACTTGATTCCGGCTCTTGAATTGATGCTGGACGATTTCGGCTTTGGCCTCTCCAAACGTCGGGTTACAGTGTCGACCTCCGGTGTGGTTCCGGCGTTGGATAAGCTGGGGGATGAAATCGATGTGGCTCTGGCTATCTCCCTGCATGCGCCGAATGATCAGTTGCGCTCCGAGATCATGCCGATCAATGACAAGTATGATATCCAGAGCTTGCTGGCCAGCGTACGTCTGTACATGACCAAGTCCAATGCCAATAAAGGCCAGGTGACGGTGGAGTATGTACTGCTCGATCATATCAACGACGATATGCAGCAAGCTCATGAGTTGGCCGAACTGCTCAAGGATACGCCCTGCAAGATCAACCTCATTCCGTTCAACCCGTTTCCGGGCAATCCCTATGGCAAACCCAGCAACAGTCGGACCGATCGTTTCTCCAAGGTACTGATGGAACACGGCTATACCGTGATCGTCCGCAAGACCCGTGGTGATGATATTGATGCGGCATGTGGACAACTGGTAGGTGACGTCATCGACAGAACCAAGCGCACCATGAAAAAACGGATGCAAGAGGAGGGGATTTCCGTCAAAATGCTTTGAAATCCAGTCCGTTATTGCAGCGTGAAATGAACAAACGCATGAAAAAAAGCATATTGTTTGTCTGGGCACTCTTGCTTGTGCTGCCTGGATGCGTGACGGAAACGACCTATATCGGCAAGGACACGGTGCGCAACAATGTTGATCTCCAGTCCGCCGCCAAAACCCGGCTCAATCTGGGAATGGGTTATCTGGCCAAAGGGGATATGACCCAGGCGAAGTTCAATCTGGAAAAAGCCTACCAGTTTGATCCCCATAATCCAGATATCCATCTGGCAAAAGCATATTATTTTCAAAAGGTTGGCGATATGAAGTCAGCCGAAGCCAGTTATCTGTCGCTTATTTCTTTGAATAGTGCCAACCCGGATGCACATAACAATTACGGTGTTTTTCTGTGCGGTCTGAAACGCTATACCGAAGCGGATGAGCATTTCCAACTGGCGTTAGCGCAGCCCGAGTATATTCGTATGGACGACACCTATGAAAACGGTGCGCTCTGTGCAATACAGGCAGGCAACCAACAGAAAGCCGCCGGGTACTACGATTTGGCACTCGGTTATAGTCCAAATCGCGGTAAGCTGTTGCTTGAGGCGGCCGATCTGGCGCTGAAAATGAATAATCCGGGTAAGGCTGCCGGTTATATGCAGCGTTACAGCAAGGGTGGCAAAAGCACGCCACAAAGCCTCTGGCTGAACCTCGAGTTGGCCCAGACTCAGGGCGAATTGGCCCAACTGCATAAATATGGCAGTGAACTGGTGCAACAATTTCCGAAATCCGATCAGGCAAAAAGATATTTAAATAATGACTACTGAACAACACGAACAACCCCATGTCGAGCCGACTGCTCATAACAGCCCCGGCCTGCTGTTGCGTATTGCACGTGAAGCTCGCGGGCTGACTCAGTCTGAAGTGGCGGCACGCCTTAATCTTCGTGTTTCGCTTGTTCGGGACATCGAAGATGACCGTTTCGATCAGCGTACCGCCAGTACCTTCACCCGAGGCTATCTGAAGACCTATGCCAAGCTGGTAGGGGCTTCGGAAGAGCAAGTCGTGGCGGCCTATGAGCACCTGGGGTTGTCCGAAGTCAAGTATGCGGAAATGCATAGCTTTTCTGGCCGGACACGTCTGGAAGCGAATGAAAACCGCATGCGACTGGGTTCCTGGCTGTTGTTTATTGCCCTGGGCGCCGGTGCCTTGTACTGGATACTCGGTCGCCCGGCAGAAAAACCAGCCGTGGTGAAAATGGATGAGCAGTCCTTGCTACAGGCTGCTGGTCAGTCGGGCCATGATGCCGGAAGCGCCAACACCGTCGAGCAACGCAATGAAGTGACCATTGCGCCAGCTCCCGCTGACGCTTTGCAGCCTGCTGTCTCTGCGGCCGGAGCGAGTGTCCCTGCTGTTTCAAGTGCCGAGCCGACGGATGTTGCGGCGCCAACGGCGGAGTCTGTCACACCTGCTGATGCACCAGAGCCGGTCGCGGCGGTGCAAACTGCATCCACCCCGGCGGCAGAGGCTATCGTCGAGACAGATGCTCTGGTGATCAGTTATTCGGGGAATTGCTGGCTGGAAGTCAGCGATGCCTCGGGTAAGAAGGTGTTGTCTGCAACCCGTCGTGCGGGTCAACGGGATGTCTTGAAGGGCAAGGCGCCCTTTAAGTTGAACATCGGTGCCCCCAAATTTGTTACGGTCAGTTTCATGGGTAATGCGGTCGATATGAAGCGCTTCCCCGTTGGCCGTCCTGCCCGTTTTGAGTTGCCGTTGAAGAATTGAGTCTATGAGTCAGTCCAGCTCTCCGATTAAGCGTCGTTTTTCCAGACAGATCATGGTTGGTCATGTTCCGGTAGGTGGTGATGCGCCTATCTCGGTTCAGACTATGACCAATACCCGTACCACGGATGTCGCGGCCACTGTGGCGCAAATCCGTGCTGTTGAGCGTGCAGGCGCCGATATAGTCCGGGTTTCCGTGCCGACCATGGATGCCGCAGAAGCGTTTCGTCTCATCAAGCAACAGGTCTCCATTCCTGTGGTTGCCGACATCCATTTTGATTTTCGCATCGCCCTGAAGGTTGCCGAATATGGTGCCGATTGCTTGCGTATCAATCCGGGGAATATCGGCAACGAGAGTCGTGTCCGTTCTGTGGTGGATTGCGCCCGTGACCTGGGTATTCCCATCCGCATCGGGGTGAATGGTGGCTCATTGGAAAAGGATCTGATGGATCGCTACGGTGAACCGACGGCCGAAGCCTTGGTCGAGTCGGCGATGCGTCATGTGGATATTCTGGAGCGACTGAACTTCGATCAGTTCAAGGTCAGTGTCAAAGCCTCCGATGTCTTCTTGGCCGTGGGTGCCTATCGCCTGCTGGCGCAGAAAATCGAGCAACCTCTGCATCTGGGGATTACCGAGGCCGGTGGTTTCCGGGCCGGGGCCGTCAAGTCTGCGATTGGCCTGGGCATGCTGCTGGCCGACGGGATCGGCGATACCCTGCGCATCTCGCTGGCGGCTGATCCGGTGGAAGAGGTCAAGGTCGGCTTCGATATTCTCAAGTCCCTGCGTATCCGCTCCCGTGGCATTAACTTCATCGCCTGTCCCTCCTGCTCCCGTCAGGAGTTTGATGTGATTGGTACCGTGAATGCATTGGAGCAACGGCTGGAAGACATCACCACGCCCATCGATGTGTCCATCATCGGTTGCGTGGTCAATGGTCCGGGCGAGGCTTTGGTCTCCGATCTGGGACTGGCGGGTGCCAACAAGAAGAGCGCCTTCTATGAACAGGGTGAACGGGTCGACCGTCTGGATAACGATACCCTGATCGACACGCTGGAGGCACGGATCCGGGCTCGGGCATCCCGACTGGATGCTGAGAAACGTATCCCGATCGATGAAGTATGAGAGCCAAGGCGACCAGGGGTCGCCTTTAGCCCCTTTAATTTACCTGGCTGATGAAAGTTCCTATAATGCGGCCAACTTTTCCCCTGCTTTCTAACGCATTCGAGATTCAACGTGGCTAAACAGATCCAAGCAATTCGCGGTATGAATGATTGTCTCCCTGAGCAGAGCCCGCTTTGGCAGATGGTGGAGTCCACCCTGCGTCAGGTTGTCGCCTCCTACGGCTATGCCGAGATGCGGATGCCGATCGTCGAGATGACCAACCTGTTTCAACGTGCCATCGGTGAAGTCACCGATGTGGTTGAGAAGGAGATGTACACCTTTGACGATCGCAATGGCGATAGCCTGACGTTGCGTCCCGAGGGAACTGCGGGTTGTGTCCGCGCCTGTATCGAACAGGGACTGATCTATAACCAGGAACGTCGGGTGTGGTATATCGGCCCCATGTTCCGGCATGAGCGTCCACAAAAAGGACGTTACCGTCAGTTTCATCAATTCGGGGTTGAAGTCTTCGGTTTGAATGGTCCTGATGTAGATGCCGAATTGATCCTGTTGACGGCCCGTCTATGGAAGGCATTCGGTATTAGCGAACACCTGAGCTTGCAACTCAACACCTTGGGTTCCTCCGAAGAGCGGGCCCGTTATCGCGATGCGCTAGTCGCCTTCCTTGAACAGCATCAAGATCAGTTGGATGAGGACAGCAAGCGTCGGATGTATACCAATCCGTTGCGGGTGCTGGATACCAAGGATCAAGGCATTCAGGCGCTACTGGCCCATGCGCCGCGTCTGGCAGATTACTTCACCGCCGAGACACAGGCGCACTTTGCCGGTTTGCAGGCTCTGCTGGATGATGCCGGAATTGCCTATGAGGTGAACGAGCGTCTGGTGCGTGGTCTGGATTATTACAACTACACCGTCTTTGAGTGGGTCACCAGCAGCCTGGGTTCCCAGGGTACCGTCTGTGGTGGCGGCCGTTATGACGGTCTGGTCGAACAGTTGGGTGGTCAGGCTACACCAGCGGTGGGTTTTGCCATGGGCATGGAGCGGTTGGTCCTGCTATTGGAAACTCTGGAGCGGACCGAAGGGGTCGCAGCCCCGGTGGATGTCTACCTGTGCATGGTGGGTGAAGGAACTTTGACGGCGGGCCTGAAATTGGCAGAGCAACTCCGTGACGCGCTGCCCTCGTTGCGGCTGATGAGTCATTGTGGTGGCGGTAACTTCAAGAAACAGGTAAAACGTGCCGACAAGGTCGGCGCTAAGATGGCACTTATTTTAGGGGAAGCCGAGCTGGCTAATGGCGAGATTGGCATTAAAAATCTGCGTGAACAAGGCGACCAGCAGACGCTGAAGTTGGATCAACTCATCCAATTGCTGGCCAGCAAAGGAGAATAATAAGTGGAAATTTATAACAACGACGAACAACAGGCCGAAGCGATAAAAGAGTGGTGGAAAGAGAATGGCAAGGCCATTCTGGTCGGCACTGCTCTGGGCTTGGTCGGCATGTTCGGCTGGCGCTATTTTAACGAATATCGGCAGGCTCAGATGGAGCAGGGCGCAGTTGCCTATGATGCCATCGTCAAACAACTGGGTGCAGACAAGGAAAAGGCATTTGCGGAAGCAGAAACCTTTGTCAAAAACCACTCGAGTGACAGCTATGGTGACCTTGCTGCCTTGCAACTGGCTGCTGCCGCGGTGAAGGCTGGTAAACTGGATCTGGCGGCTGCTCAGCTGCAACAGGTCGCAGACCATGGCAACAGCGACACCGTCAAGCCTCTGGCCGCCGTACGTCTGGCCCGGGTCCTGGGTGAACAGGGCAAGTTTGATGAGGCGGTCAAGCGTCTGGATAGCATCAAGCAACCGGCTTATCAGGCCATTGTCGCCGAAGTTCGTGGCGACCTGTTCAGCAAACAGGGTGATAGCGCCAAGGCTCTGGCGGCTTATCAGCAGGCTGCTACGGCCAGCGACGGAAAGGTTGGTCCTGAGCTGCAAATGAAGCTTGATGATTTGGCACTCCCTAAGTCTCCTGTCACAGAAGAGAAACCGAATGCATAACTGGTTGAAAAACCTGGCTATGACTCTGGTTGCGGGGGTTGTGCTGCAAGGCTGCTCCCTGTTCAACTCAGAGGAAGATGTGGTGAAGATGGCCCCGGTTCCCCAAGTGGAATCGAGCTTCAAGCCCGAGGTGTTGTGGAGCAAGTCGGTCGGGAACGGAGTGGGTAAATTTTACTCGCAACTCAGCCCGGTTGTCGCGGATGCTCTGGTCTTCGCTGCCGCTCGCGACGGTGATGTGATGGCGTTTGACAAGCAAAGCGGAGAGCGCAAGTGGACTCTGGACTTGTCCGACCGGCCTGAAAATGCTGACAAACGCAGCGCGCGTCTGTCTGGTGGTTTGACGGCCTTTTACGGCAAGTTGTTCCTTGGTTCTGAAAATGGCTACGTCTACGCTATCGATCAGAACGATGGTTCCTTGTTGTGGAGCAAGCAGGTTCCAGGTGAAATCCTGGCTGCACCGGTTGCAGATTCCGGTCGCGTGGTGGTCGTGACCAGCTCCGGCAAGCTGGTTGCCCTAGATGCCGAAAAGGGCGACATCCTGTGGAGCACGGGTGATGATCAACCTAAGTTGACCCTGCGAGGTCAATCCACGCCGGTACTGGCGGCGGGTGGTGTGGTCTATGGCCGGGCCGATGGTCGCATCGGTGTTGTGTTGCTGGATAGTGGCATGCTGGCGAACGTCTCCCGTGTTGCATCTCCTCGTGGTGCCACTGAACTGGATCGCATGGTCGATGTGGATGCCCAGCCGGTGATCATCGGGGATGAGCTGTACGCCGTGGCCTATAACGGGCAACTGATGGCGCGTAAACTCATCAGCGGCGAAGAGTTGTGGAAGCGTCAGTATTCCGCTTATCAGAATATGGGTGTTGGTCCGCTGGAATTAATACTGACCGACGCCAAGAGTCATGTTTATGCCGTGGACCGCAGCAATGGTAGTGAGAAATGGGCGAATACCCAGCTTTCCTACCGTAATCTGACGGCTCCGGTGAGTTTTGGTGATTATGTGGTGGTCGGGGATGGTGAAGGCTATCTCTACTGGCTGGATAATACCAGTGGTCGCATTTTGGCCATGCAGGAGCTGGATAGCGATGGCTTATATGTCGCGCCGGTAGCCGATGGCGATGTGCTCTATGTGCAGACACGGAGTGGTGATCTGGTGGCACTCAAACGCCCCTGAGCCCGATCAACCAGTAATTTTTTGGCTCCTGATCTGGGATCAGGAGCCTTTGTCATTTAAAAACGAGGTCGTTTATGACTCCAGTTGTAGCCCTGGTGGGCCGCCCGAATGTGGGCAAGTCCACTCTGTTTAACCGCCTGACCCGAAGCCGGGACGCTCTGGTGGCCGATTTTCCCGGGCTGACCCGTGACCGCAAATATGGTCAGGCCAAAGTGGGCGAAATGGAATTCATCGCTGTGGATACCGGTGGTATCGATGGTACCGAAGAGGGAATCGAGCTGAAGATGGCCGAGCAGTCCCTGCTGGCCATTGAAGAAGCTGATGTGGTGCTGTTCCTGGTCGATGCCCGTGCGGGTGTGACACCGGGTGATATCGTCATTGCCGGTCATCTGCGTCGGCAGCAGAAGAAAGTGTTCCTGGTCGCCAACAAGACCGACGGTATCGATGCCGATCTGGTGGTAGGTGATTTTTATGCGTTGGGACTCGGCTCCGAGATCTACCAGATTGCCGCCGCTCATGGCCGTGGTGTTCACAGTTTGCTGGAGCAGGCGCTGACCCCTTATCTGGAAGTGTTGCAAAAGAAGAACAATCCGGAAGACGAGTCGGCTGACGACGAATGGGATGATGCCTGGGATGAACCAGCGCAGCTGGAGCCGGAAGAGGAAGAGGACGAAGATGCCCAGCCTTTTGCCGATCTGCCCATCAAATTCGCCATCGTCGGACGCCCTAACGTGGGTAAGTCCACGCTGACCAACCGCATGTTGGGTGAAGATCGGGTCATCGTATTCGATATGCCGGGTACCACTCGCGACTCTATCTATATCCCGATGGAGCGTGACGATCAGCAATACATCATCATCGATACCGCTGGTGTGCGGAAGAAGAAGAAGGTGTATGAGGCGGTCGAAAAGTTCTCTGTGGTCAAGACGCTGCAAGCTATCGAGGATGCCAACGTCGTGATCCTGGTGGTGGATGCCCGTGAGGGGATCTCGGATCAGGACTTAAGCCTGTTGGGCTTTATTCTGCACAGTGGCCGCTCTATCGTGATTGCGGTCAACAAGTGGGATGGTCTGGCCCAGGATGTCAAAGAAGAGATCAAGGCCGAGCTGGAGCGCCGTCTGGGCTTTGTGGACTTTGCCCGCATCCACTTCATCTCTGCCCTGCATGGCAGTGGCGTCGGTCATCTGTTCGAGTCGTTGCAAGAGGCCTATCAATCGGCAACGCGTCGCATCGGTACTTCCATGCTGACTCGCGTCATGCATATGGCGCAAGAGGATCACCAGCCGCCACTGGTGCGCGGTCGTCGCGTTAAGCTGAAGTATGCTCATGCCGGTGGTTATAATCCGCCGCGGATCATCATCCACGGTAACCAGGTCAAGGATCTGCCGGACTCCTACAAGCGTTACCTGATGAATTACTATCGTAAGTCATTGAAGATCATGGGTACGCCGATCCATATTGAGTTCCAGGAAGGGGAGAACCCGTTCGAAGGCAAGAAGAATCAGCTGACCCAGAGCCAGATCCGCAAGCGTCGTCGTCTGATGAAGCATGTCAAGTAAGGCGAAACGGTCAGCAACTGGCGTTTGATTTAGGAGATAGTCATGGCATTTATGTTGGCGTGCCCCTCTTGCGGGGAAGAGGGGTTGGATCCGCGTCGTAGCGAGACCAGCTGCACCGCATGCGGGGATACCTTCACCCTGGTGGCTCATTGCCCGCAGTGTGATGCGGTTCTGGAACGCGTGCAGGCTTGTGGGGCCGTGGACTTTTTCTGCAACAGCTGCAACAGTCTGGTGTCCAAGCGCAGTGCGCGGTTTGCCATGACCAAGGTGGGTTAGCATTTAACGTTTCAAGCGGCGATGCCAACTGACAGACACTAAAAAGGAGCCCATGGCTCCTTTTTTTTTGCATCCATGCTCCCGAAAGGGATCAATCCGGGTGGCTCACCCGAGCAACTGACAGCTGAATAACGCCTGACGACGCAGGCGGATCTTGCGTTTGGTCGACGACAAGATGCTGCGGCGATTGGGGGCGCGGTTGAGCCGACGTTTTTGGGTCAACAATCTTCTTCTTCGAATCATAGTGCGTCCTCCTGCCAAACTACCTGGCTCTGTACAAGATAACGCTATCATATGCACTCACAACAGACAACTTACTAATAAAATTAGGAATTATGAGATGTATATTTCACATTTGGCGTTCGGGAACGGCGCATATCCTGCCAGAAAACAGCCATAAAAAGCTTCATTCGGGGTCTTTGGGTGGAACAAACGGCTGAGTGTCATTTTGCTAGGGCAGAGGAGCGAGGTCATATAGATATGAATGTTTTTAATATACTGAAAAATAACAAATTTAGTCTCATGCTGACTTGGGTAGCATGGATGGTTGGCAGGGATGCCGTACGGCAAAGAAAGCCGCTAAAACGTTTGTCTTTGCGGTCGACATCACAGTGTCGGATTCCTATAATACGCGCACTTCCTCATTCCCCCCTTTCAACACTGTGAGAATAGGCAAAATGGAAATCTTACGAGGTGCGCCCGCTTTATCCGGCTTTCGTGTCAGCAAACTGTTGCGAAGCTTTGAAGAGATGGGGCTGCCCATCAGGGATGTGTATGCCGAATTCGTACACTTTGCCGATGTATCGGCGCCGCTGAGTCCAGAAGCACGAACGACCCTGGGCAAACTGCTGACGTATGGCCCGACCATCGCTGAACACACCCCCACTGGTCTCCTGTTTCTTGTTACGCCTCGCCCCGGCACCATCTCTCCCTGGTCTTCCAAAGCTACCGATATTGCCCATAACTGTGGCCTAAGCCAGATTTCCCGACTGGAGCGCGGTATTGCCTACTATCTGGATGCGCCCGAGCTGAATGCTGAACAGCGGCAACAGGTCGCAAGCCTGCTGCATGATCGTATGATGGAAATGGTGTTTGCCGATCTGGCCGCCGCCGAGGCTCTGTTCTCGCATCATGAACCGGCTCCCCATACCGTGGTTGATGTACTGACCGGTGGTCGTGTCGCGCTGGAAGAGGCCAATATTCGACTGGGTCTGGCGCTGGCCGAAGATGAAATTGACTACCTGGTTGATAGCTTCATCAAGCTCAAGCGCAACCCGAACGATATCGAACTGTATATGTTCGCCCAGGCCAACTCCGAACATTGCCGTCACAAGATCTTCAATGCCGACTGGACCATAGACGGCATCAAGCAGCCAAAATCGCTGTTCAAGATGATCAAGAATACTCATGAGCTGCACAGTGATTATGTGCTCTCGGCTTACAAGGATAACGCCGCCGTCATGGTGGGCTCCGAGGCCGGGCGTTTCTTCCCCAGCCCTGAAACCGGTGAATATGAGTACCATCAGGAGTCCATCGACATCCTGATGAAAGTCGAGACTCATAACCATCCAACGGCTATCTCCCCGTTCCCGGGTGCTGCGACTGGCTCCGGTGGTGAAATTCGTGATGAAGGGGCAACTGGTCGTGGCTCCAAGCCCAAGGCGGGCATGTGTGGCTTCTCGGTCTCCAACCTGCGCATTCCGGGTTATGTCCAGCCTTGGGAAACTGATTTCGGCAAACCCAGCCGGATCGTCAGTGCTATGGACATCATGCTGGAAGGCCCGCTAGGCGCCGCCGCATTCAACAACGAATTTGGCCGTCCGAACATTCTGGGTTACTTCCGTACCTATGAAGAGCAGGTGACGAGCCACAACGGCAGCGAGATCCGTGGTTATCACAAACCCATCATGCTGGCCGGTGGTCTGGGTAACATCCGCAGCGAGCATGTGCAAAAGGGCGAGATCACGGTCGGCGCTAAATTGATCGTCCTGGGTGGCCCGGCGATGAATATCGGTCTGGGTGGCGGTGCCGCTTCGTCCATGACGTCCGGTCAATCCGCCGAGGATCTGGATTTTGCCTCGGTACAGCGTGAAAACCCGGAAATGGAACGCCGTTGTCAGGAGGTGATCGACCGCTGCTGGCAGATGGGCGAAGACAACCCGATCCTGTTCATTCATGATGTCGGCGCCGGTGGCCTCTCCAATGCGATGCCGGAGCTGGTCAACGACGGTGGCCGTGGTGGGCGTTTCGATCTGCGCAAGGTTCCCAATGATGAGCCGGGTATGAGCCCGCTGGAAATCTGGTGTAACGAATCCCAGGAGCGCTACGTGCTGGCGGTGGCCCCGGATCAACTGGCCAAGTTTGAAGAGTTGTGCCGTCGGGAACGGGCTCAGTATGCCGTGGTGGGTGAAGCCACTGCCGAGCAGCAACTGGTGCTCTCCGATAGCCACTTTGGCAATCAACCTATCGATCTACCGCTGGAAGTGTTGCTGGGCAAGGCGCCGAAGATGCACCGCGATGTCACCAGCCTCAAGGCCATTGGTGAAGCGCTGGTGTTGGACTCGGTCACGCCCAGAGATGCCGCCGAACGAATTCTGCGTCTGCCCACTGTGGCCGAGAAGACCTTCCTCATCACCATTGGCGACCGGACCGTAACCGGTCTGGTTACCCGGGATCAGATGGTAGGCCCTTGGCAGGTTCCGGTTGCCGACTGTGCCGTCACGGCGGCCAGCTATGACACTTATGCCGGTGAAGCCATGTCCATGGGTGAGCGGACTCCAGTGGCTCTGCTTAACTATGGTGCCTCCGCTCGTCTGGCGGTGGCCG
>CAXXIF010000012.1:410000-431330 GCA_963677375.2 Aeromonadaceae bacterium | reverse complement strand
CAGCGCTGCGTTTCGATATCGGTAGCCGGAACAATCATGCGGCAGCCCCTTTAGTGAATAAGCCGGTGCAGGGACGTATTGCGGCCGTGAGTGGCCCGAGTTGGGGCCATTCGGCGGAGAATCGGCCCGAGATCAACCACAAGAGCAATGTCAATGTCACCTATACCTTCGAGAACTTCGTCGAAGGTAAATCCAACCAGTTAGCGCGTGCGGCAGCCAGTCAGGTCGCTGACAATCCGGGGACAGCTTACAACCCGTTGTTTTTATATGGAGGTACCGGCCTGGGTAAGACGCACTTGTTGCATGCGGTCGGCAACGCCATCAAGGATCGGAATCCCGATGCCAAGGTGGTGTACATGCACTCCGAGCGCTTCGTCCAGGACATGGTCAAAGCGTTGCAGACCAATGCGATTGAGGAATTCAAACGCTACTACCGCAGTGTGGATGCCTTGCTGATCGATGACATTCAGTTCTTCGCCAACAAGGAGCGTTCCCAGGAGGAGTTTTTCCATACCTTCAATGCGCTGCTGGAAGGCAATCAGCAGATCATTCTGACCTCGGATCGTTATCCGAAAGAGATCGATGGTGTCGAGGATCGTTTGAAGTCGCGCTTTGGGTGGGGGTTGACGGTGGCGATCGAGCCGCCGGAACTGGAAACCCGGGTGGCGATCCTGATGCGCAAGGCCGAAGAGAGCAAAATTCATCTACCTGATGAAGTCGCCTTCTTTATCGCCAAGCGGTTGCGCTCTAACGTGCGTGAATTGGAAGGTGCTCTTAACCGGGTCATTGCGAACGCCAACTTTACCGGGCGAGCCATCAATATCGATTTCGTGCGTGAAGCCTTGCGTGATCTGCTGGCACTCCAGGAGAAGCTGGTCACCATCGATAACATCCAGAAAACGGTGGCCGAGTATTACAAAATCAAGGTGGCGGATCTGCTCTCGAAACGTCGCTCGCGCTCGGTGGCTCGTCCACGCCAATTGGCCATGGCTTTGGCCAAAGAGTTGACCAACCACAGCTTGCCGGAGATCGGTGATGCCTTTGGTGGTCGAGATCATACGACTGTGTTGCATGCCTGTCGCAAGATTGCCGAGTTGCGTGAAGAGAGCCACGATATCAAAGAAGATTATTCCAACCTGATCCGCACCCTTTCATCCTGAGATAACGGAGAGCTTAGATGCAGTTTGCCATCAATCGTGAGACTCTATTGCGTCCACTTCAACTGGTGTCTGGCTCCCTAGGTGGGCGTCCGACGCTGCCGATCCTCTCCAATGTGCTGCTGAATGTCGATGGCGAGCGCTTATCGATGACAGGTACCGATCTGGAGGTCGAGATGATCGGTCGGGTGGCTTTGGAGGGTGACACTCAGCCGGGCAAGACAACTGTCCCGGCGCGCAAGCTGCTGGATATCTGCCGCGGCTTACCGGAGTCGGCGGCCATCAATTTTA
The DNA here is from genome assembly GCA_963677375.2 of Aeromonadaceae bacterium. Lineage (GTDB taxonomy): Bacteria > Pseudomonadota > Gammaproteobacteria > Enterobacterales > Aeromonadaceae > Pseudaeromonas. The sequence continues at coordinate 429,882 of CAXXIF010000012.1, read as the reverse complement.
TCCTGGAAGGCGATCGGTTAATCCTGCGTTCCGGGCGTAGTCGTTTCTCCCTCTCCACATTGCCGGCCGAAGAGTTTCCCAACATCGAAGATTGGGAGTCTCTGCTCGAGTTTGACCTCAGTCAGCTGGAGTTGAAACGACTGATCGAGTCGACCCAGTTCTCCATGGCCAGCCAGGATGTCCGTTACTACCTGAATGGCATGTTGTTCGAGGCCTCGGGCCGCAGTCTGCGCACCGTGGCTACCGATGGTCATCGCCTGGCGACTTGTCGCCGTGAGGTGGTCGCTCAGGAACTTCCGGAGCAGCAGCTGATTCTGCCGCGCAAAGGGGTGCTGGAGCTGGTACGTCTGCTGGAGAACGAGGATAAACCCATCCGTCTGCAGATGGGGCGTAACAACTTGCGTGCTGTCTCCGAAGGATTTGTCTTCACCTCCAAATTGGTGGATGGTCGCTTCCCTGACTATCGTCGGGTCATGCCGCGTAACAGTGATAAGTATGTTCTGGCAGATCGTGAGGGGCTACGTCAGGCCTTCTCCCGGGCTGCCATTCTCTCCAACGACAAGTTGCGCGGTGTGCGTCTTAATCTGCAAGAGAACCTGCTGCGCATCACGGCGAACAATCCCGAGCAGGAAGAGGCGGAGGAGTTGCTGGATGTCACCTACGCAGGTCCCGAATTGGAGATCGGTTTTAACGTCTCCTATGTGCTCGACGTGCTGAATACGTTAAAATGTGAACAGATCAAAATCAGCCTGACGGATGCCAACAGCAGTGCTCTGCTGGAAGATGCCAGCAGTGATGCGGCCTTGTATGTGGTGATGCCGATGCGGCTGTAACCATGGCATTGCTCAAGTTACAGATCCGGGATTTTCGTAATATCGTACTGGCAGAGTTGAGCCCCGGTAAGGGGCTCAATGTCTTGTTGGGGCTGAATGGGAGTGGCAAGACCAGCTTGCTGGAGGCCATTCATTATCTCGGCCTGGGGCGTTCTTTCCGTACCCATTTGACCAATAGAGTCATTGGTCATGGTGAGAAAGCCTTTACTCTGTTTGCCCAGGTTGACTCTGTTCAGCAAACCCAGATCCCCGTTGGTCTCTCCAAGAGTCGAACGGGTGAGACCCAGCTCCGATTGGCTGGTCGTCCCGCAGAACGACTGGCGCAACTGGCCGAAATATTACCGTTGCAGTTGATTCACCCGGAAGGCTTCAGCCTGTTGACCGGGGGGCCGCAGCAACGTCGCGCCTTTATCGATTGGGGTGTGTTTCACGTGGAGCAGGGCTTCTTTCCTCTGTGGTCCCGAGTCCGGCGTTTGTTGAAGCAGCGTAATGCGTTGTTGCGGCAAAGCCAGCACTACGCGCCATTGGCATTCTGGGATCTGGAGTTGGCTCGTCTGGGCTTGGAGTTGGCTCAACACAGAGCCCAGTATTGTGCGGCGATTTTGCCGCTGTTGCAGGAAATTACCGCCGATTTTCTGCCAGAATTCGAATTCAAGATCGCGTTTTATCCCGGTTGGGATCTACAGCGACCGCTCGAAGAATTGTTACAGGAAGGGTTCGAACGCGATCGGCTAATGGGCCATACCGCGGTTGGTCCCCACAAGGCAGACCTGAGGCTCAAGGCCAATGGGGTGCCGGTACAAGATATGCTGTCGCGGGGCCAGCTCAAGTTGCTGGTTTGCGCCATGCGGCTGGCTCAGGGGCTTTACCTGAACCGCCAGGGCGAGCGACAGTGCATTTTTTTGATTGACGATTTTGCCTCCGAGCTCGACTCGGAGAAACGGCGTCGGCTGGCACAACGACTCAAACAGTGTGCTAGCCAGGTCTTCATCACCGCCATTGATGAGGCGCCACTGGCCGACATGATGTCGGAACTCGAGTGTCACCTGTTTCACGTGGAGCAGGGCACTATTACCGAATATCAAGCACGAGAGAGCGAGAGTAAGCCATGAGTGAGAACAACACTTACGACTCTTCGAATATCAAGGTATTGAAGGGGTTGGATGCAGTTCGTAAGCGTCCCGGCATGTATATCGGCGATACTGATGATGGCTCTGGTCTGCACCATATGGTGTTCGAGGTGGTCGATAACTCTATCGATGAAGCCCTGGCCGGTTATTGCAGTGACATCCTAGTTAAAATCCACGCCGACAATTCAGTATCGGTACGCGATAACGGTCGCGGTATCCCCGTTGATCTCCATGAGGAAGAAGGGGTTTCGGCTGCTGAAGTTATCATGACGGTTCTGCATGCCGGTGGTAAGTTTGATGACAACTCCTACAAAGTTTCTGGTGGCTTGCATGGTGTTGGTGTCTCGGTAGTGAATGCCCTCTCCGACAAGCTGCTGCTGACCATCCGCCGTGGTGGCCATGTCTATGAGCAAACCTATCATCTAGGCGACCCAGTTGCTCCGTTGCAGCAGATTGGCGATTCCGACCAGACTGGTACTGAAATTCGCTTCTGGCCAAGCCCGACCATCTTTACCAACATCGAATACCATTACGAGATCCTGGCCAAGCGCCTGCGTGAATTATCATTTTTGAATTCCGGGGTCATGATTCGCCTCGAAGATGAGCGCGACAGCCGTGAACAGCAGTTCCACTATGAGGGCGGAATCCGTGCCTTCGTGGAATACTTGAACCACAACAAGACGCCGATCCATCCCAAGGTGTTCTATTTCACTCAGGAACGCGAAGACGGCATCTCCGTCGAAGTGGCGATGCAGTGGAATGATGCCTACCAGGAAAACGTCTACTGCTTTACCAATAACATTCCACAGCGGGATGGTGGTACTCACCTGGCCGGTTTCCGGGCCGCTTTGACTCGTACTCTCAACACCTATATGGATAAAGAGGGCTACAGCAAGAAGGCCAAGACGGCGACGTCCGGGGATGATGCGCGTGAAGGTCTGACCGCTATTGTGTCGGTAAAGGTTCCAGATCCCAAGTTCTCCTCCCAGACCAAAGATAAGCTGGTCTCTTCCGAAGTGAAGACGGCGGTAGAACAGTGCATGGGCGAGAAGCTCGATGAGTACCTGCTGGAGAACCCGGGTGATGCCAAGGTTGTCGTCAGCAAGATCATCGATGCTGCCCGTGCCCGCGAAGCCGCGCGTAAGGCCCGCGAAATGACTCGCCGGAAAGGCGCTCTGGATTTGGCGGGTTTGCCCGGCAAGCTGGCGGATTGCCAGGAACGAGATCCGGCACTATCAGAACTCTATATAGTGGAAGGTGACTCGGCGGGCGGCTCTGCAAAGCAGGGGCGCAACCGCAAGTACCAAGCCATACTGCCGCTGAAGGGCAAGATCCTCAACGTCGAAAAGGCACGCTTTGACAAGATGCTCTCTTCCCAGGAGGTCGCCACTCTGATTACCGCGCTGGGTTGTGGCATTGGCCGGGACGAGTACAACCCGGACAAGATGCGCTACCACAACGTCATCATCATGACCGATGCGGACGTCGACGGTGCCCACATCCGGACCCTGTTGCTGACCTTCTTCTACCGTCAGATGCCCGAGCTGATTGAGCGTGGCTATATCTACATTGCCCAACCACCACTGTATAAGGTGAAGAAGGGTAAACAAGAGCAATACATCAAGGATGAAGATGTGTTGGTGCAGTACCAGACCACGCTGGCACTGGATGGAGCCGCGATCCATGTCAATGAATCGGCTCCTGGCATCGGCGGCGAGCAGTTGGAGCGCCTGGTATTGCAATACCGCGCGGTCCAGAGTCTGATTGGCCGCATGTCGCGTCGTCTGCCTGAGGCGGTATTGACCCAGCTCATCTATCAACCGGCACTGTCTGCTGAGTTGTTGCAGGATGAGGAGCAGGTCAAGGGGTGGGTGAACCAGTTGCAACAGGTGCTGCTGGATCAAGGAACCAATGGCTCGCAGTTTAATATCGCCATCGAGCATAACGTGGAGCGTCAGATTTTCCTGCCACTTGTCAGCTTGCGTCAGCACGGGATCGACCATAAGTATCATCTGAGCTATGACTTCCTGAATTCCAACGAGTACAAGCAAATTGTGGCCTTGGGTGCACAAATTGCGAACCTGATGGAAGCGGGGGGGTATGTGAAGCGTGGCGAGAAAGTGAAGCCGGTCTCCAGCTTCGACGAGGCCATCAACTGGCTCGTCGATGAGGGCAAGCGTGGGGTTTATATCCAACGCTATAAAGGTCTGGGTGAGATGAATCCGGATCAGCTCTGGGAAACCACCATGGATCCTGCTTCGCGCCGCATGCTGCGGGTTACCATTGACGATGCCATCGCGGCCGATCAGCTGTTTGCTACCCTGATGGGTGATGCTGTTGAACCACGTCGTGAGTTTATCGAGAACAACGCCCTGCGAGTGGCAAACCTGGATATCTAGGTTTGAGATTCAGGATAAAAAAGCCAGTCATTCGACTGGCTTTTTTTGTTTCACATGAAACGTGAGCAGGCTTATTGCGCGGCTACGGTCAATACCGATGACTCAGTGGTGGCTGCGGATGCCAGATGAGGCTTGAGGCCCGCACTACTTGCTATGGATACCTGATTACGGCCGTTTCGCTTGGAGTGATACAAGGCATCATCGGCACGAGTCAGCCATTGTGCTGGAGTCGCTGTAGCAGCATCCAGTACCGCAAGACCAATACTGATGGTGAACTCGATGCATTGGCCCTCATACTGGACCTGATGCTGGGCTATGGCGATACGCAGACGTTCTGCGATGAGCCAGGCGGTCTGGTTGTCCGCATCCAATAGGAGTACACCAAACTCCTCACCACCGTAGCGTCCCGCAATATCTGTGGCCCTGAGCTGTTGCCGAAGCAGGGTCGAGACATCACGTAACACGGTATCGCCTGCGGGATGGCCATAACCATCATTGATCTTCTTGAAGAAGTCGATATCAAACATGAGCAGCGTCACAGGAGCTCCGCTGCGGAAATGGCGCTGATACTCCTGCCGCATGTTCTCTTCCCAGTGCCCCCGGTTGTACAAACCGGTCAACCGATCCGTGATGGAGAGTGCCTTGAGCTGCTGGTTGGCGTCTTGAAGACCTTGCTTACCGACGGCGGCGTCGGTGACATCATAAATAATGATACAGATGTTATTACAATCGCCGTGACGGGAGACCAGCGGCATCAGGGTGATGTTCTGATACATCAGAGCACTGTTACTGGTAAAGGGGCGGGTACTACCGAAATCGAACAATCGTGGCCGCTGCTCCCAGGAGCTGAAAACTGGACTGTGCAGGGCAAAAACCTCTTCCACCTTGCGTTGTAACCAGGTAACGGGAAGGTCGGGGAATTGGGTTAACAGATTTGTTCCACGAATGTGGCTAGCCAACTGGCCGCTGTGGTTTTCCATGAAGCCATTCCACAGCTGAACACGATAATGACGATCAATCACCACTAGGCCGACATCTATGGTCTGTAAGATATCCATCAACCAATGAAAATCATCCAGTTCGATTAGATCCATATATCACTCGGCTATCAGGCTGAGTCGTCGCTCGAGCGACGACAAGGAAGTATCGGTCAACAGCAGCAACAGGGTACAACTAATCTGATGTGCCGGAATGGTGTAGGTCAGGCTGACGCTGAGGATCTTCTGAGCCTGGGCCTGTTGAGCCAAAATACTGTCACTGCCAAGACTAATCAAGGCGGGATGGCTACGACTGAAACGGAGACCCAGCAGGTCGGAAAGTCCCAACAGCAGAGTCCCTGCCAACATACTGGAGAGCTCAATCAGTAAGGATTTGCGGTCCAGTTCATCCTGATCGTTGAATCCAAGCAGGGGAGCTATGCGGCTGATATCCTGCTCACCAAAATGAATCAGGCATTCACCTGCAATACTGGAACCAATGAAGCCCTGGCTGACCACCATATTACCGGGCATCTCCAGCCATTCTTCAATTTGGCGATGAAGACAGTCACTGGAGCAGAGTTGTACTTTGGGGATCGGTAGGTGGATAAATAGATTCAACAGATCGGCAAGTTGACGAGCCGCCTGACCCATGGCTATGTTGACGATCTCTTGCAGGCTTTCCTGATAACTGACCGGTGCGAACTCTTGTGCTGAGGTTACCGGTGCCGGAACTAGCATGTCACTCGTTGCTGGCATCAGGCCAAATTGCTCCAGCAACTGAAGTAACAGGTCGTTATTCAGTGGCTTTTGCAAAAAAGCCAGTGCGCCTAACTCCAGAATTCTTCGATGAGCCTGGGCCTGGATATCACCGGATACCACAATGACCAAGACGTTTAAACCCTCGGTTCGAATCGCTTCCAGCACTTGATAGCCGTCCAGTCCCGGCATATTCAGATCCAGAAACAGTAGTTCGCCTTTACCTGCACGCAGCAGTTGCAGTGCCTCCTCCCCGTGAGTAGCGCTCAATACTTCACGGGCTAGCCCGACCGGCAAGCCGCGGATCAGCTGCTGGCGGGCAAAGCGGGAATCATCACAGACAATGACTGAATAGGACATGGAGTTAGACTGAACTGGTTATGACAATGTTTATTGTGTCACGCTTGCTCAGTTTTACAACGCATCGAGTAGAGCAGAGAGTCAAATTGCGTACCAAGTCGCTAAACATATGGCCTTCAGCTTATTTCAGTCTCTGTGCCCGTCCTGTTTAGCAAATTTCAGCTAAGTTCAGCTAACACCGAGGCCAGAATGGCGATCCCCTGTTGCACTTTTCCGGCATCCTGTGCGTAGTTCAGTCGCAGGCACTGGTATTGATGCTGCCATGCGGGATCTGTAATGCCAGGGAAGAAGTAATGACCAGGTACTACAATCAAGCCCCGCTGTTTTAACCGCTCATACAGCTCCTGGCTGTGGATCGGTAAGCCATCAAACCATAGCCACAGGAACAAGGCCCCCTCGGGTTTATGGATCCGCAGTCTGGGGTCAGGAATCGCCTCCTGGAGCCATTGTACAGCTTGCTGGGCCTTGGCCTGATAGAAGGGGCGAATATGTTGTTCGCTCAGGCGAATGATGTCACCACTCTCGACCCAGGTTTGTACCAGAGTCGGGCCAACCCCACCTGGAGCCAGATTGATGATTCCTGAAAGATTCCCCAGCGCTTGTATGAGTACCTCTGGACCAATCACAATACCGCAGCGTGTACCTGGGAGCCCCAGCTTGGAGAGACTCATACAGAGGATGGTATTGGCATTCCAGAAGGGCTTTACCTCGGTGAAGATAATGTTCGGGAAGGGGGTGCCGTAGGCGTTGTCGATCAGCAGAGGTATCCCCTTGCTACGCGCCAGTTCGTCGAGATGCTGGATCTCCTCATCAGTCAATACATTCCCCGTCGGGTTGGTGGGGCGTGAAACACAGATCAGGCCGATATCGTCACCGATCTCCAACGCATCGAAATTGACGTTGTATTTGAACAGACCGTCGTCCAGCAGGGTAATGGTCGGTTTGCAGGCTACAAACATATCCTCGCTCAGCGCAGAGTCGGCGTAGCCGATATATTCGGGGGCCAGTGGAAACAGCACTTTTTTCTTACGGCCATCACTGAACTCGCCAGCCAGCAAGTTGAACAGATAGAAGAAGGCGTTTTGGCTGCCATTGGTCAGAGCTATATTTTTAGCGCTGATGTCCCAGCCATATTCCCGGCGCAACAAGGCGGCCAGGGCAGCCGTGAATTTGTCTTTACCCTGGGGACCATCGTAATTGATCATCGATTTTAGCAATTCACCGGAAGCTAACTGCTGACAAGCTTCATCATGGAAGGCTTTCAGCATCTCGGGTATAGCCGCCGGGTTACCGCCTCCCAGCATGATGGCGTCAGGGTCCAGTAAGCCCTGATTCAGATCATCCATGAGTTGGGTGATACCAGCGTGACGAGTAAATTTACGGCCAAAAAGCGAGAAATCCATGATGATGTCCAGATTACGAAAGGTTGTAGCTATAGCTCAACGAACAAGAGGGGATCTGTTTTAACGTGCCAAGATTATTAGTCAAGTCTGCCATGGCAAATAGGCTGTTTCATGTGAAACATCTAGCATCATAAGCGCTAGTTGTTTATCGGTGTAGTGGCGGGGTTTTTATGCTATTTAACTACAAAAATAAAAAGACCCGGCATAACCGGGTCTTTTACTGTGCATGAAGCAACGATTACTTCTGCAGTAGAGAAATATCTGCCACTTCCAGGAACAGATTGCGCAGACGGGAGAGCAGGGTCAGACGATTCAGCTTTAATGCCTCATCTTCTGCCATCACCATCACGTCATTGAAGAAGGTATCCACCACTTCACGCAGGCTTGCCAAGCGAGTCAGAGCCTGCTGGTAATCACCGGCGGCGAAGACTGGCGCAAGTTGCTGTTCCAGCTCGGCAACCTGGGTGGCCAGTGCCTGTTCGGCGGCATCTTGCAACAGGGTCGTATTGACGGCTGGATTGAGTTCACCCTCAAACTTGGCCAGGATGTTGGAAACCCGCTTATTGGCAGCAGCCAGCGCATCGGCGGCTTCCAGACCACGGAAATGACTCACGGCTTTCACGCGCTGATCAAAATCGGCCGGACGCGTCGGGCGTTTGGCCAATACGGCCTGCACCACATCCACATCGATACCTTCTTCCTGGTAGGCGGCGCGGAAGCGAGCCAGCATGAAGTCGATCACCTCGTCAGTAACCTTGGTGTTGGACAACTTGCTGCCGTACAACTCCGTGGCCTTGGCGACGAGATCGGCCAGATCCAGATCCAGCTGTTTCTCGACTATGATGCGCAAGGTTCCGATGGCGGCACGGCGTAGCGCGAAGGGATCTTTATCTCCCTTTGGTGCCTGGCCGATGCCAAAGATACCTACCAACGAGTCGAGTTTGTCGGCAATGGCAACGGAACAAGCCACCAGACCGGCAGGCAGAGCATCACCGGCAAAGCGCGGCATGTACTGCTCATTCAGAGCAACGGCTACGTCTTCGGCCTCACCATCGTGACGCGCATAGTGCATGCCCATGACGCCCTGGGTGTCGGTGAACTCCATCACCATGTTGGTCATCAGGTCGCATTTGGAGAGCAGGCCGGCGCGGGTGGCATGCTCTACATCGGCACCGATTCGGGGGGCAATGAAGGCTGCCAGTTCGGCAATGCGCACCGACTTATCTTTCAAGGTTCCCAGCTGTTGCTGGAACAGCACGGTTTCCAGGCTTTCCAGGCGGGCTGCCAGCGTCTGTTTCTTGTCGGTCTTGAAGAAGAACTCGGCGTCGGAGAGACGAGGGCGAACCACCCGCTCATTACCGCCGATGATTTGGCTCGGATCTTTGGATTCGATATTGGTGACGAAGATGAAGTTCGGCACCAACTTGCCAGCCTTGTCATAAACCGGGAAGTACTTTTGGTCACCCTTCATGGTGTAAACCAGCGCCTCGGCGGGCACGGCCAGGAATTTTTCTTCGAAGGCGGCGGTGAGAACCACGGGCCATTCGACTAGGGATGCCACCTCTTCCAGCAAGGATTCTTCCAGATCGGCAATACCACCCAGTTCGGCGGCTGCTTTTTCGGCTCCGGCCTTGATCAACGCCTTGCGGCGTTCGAAGTCGGCAATCACCATGCCGCGAGTTTCGAGCAAGCCAGGATACTGGTCGGCATGCTCGATTTCGAATTCGGCTTCGCCCATGAAGCGATGGCCTCGCACTATGCGTGCCGATTGCAGGCCCAATACTTCGCCGTGGACCAGCTCACCCCCAAACAACAGGCACAGGGTATGAACCGGACGCACAAACTGAGTCCGGGAAGTCCCCCAACGCATCAGTTTGGGGATCGGCAAACCCGCGAGTGCGGTGGCAGTCATGGTGGCGATCAGATTCTTGGTCGGTTGACCGGCTACGGTGGCGCGGAATACCAACCACTCACCCTTATCGGTGACCAGACGATCAGCCTGCTCGACTTCGATGCCATTGGAACGGGCCCAGCCGGCAGCGGCCTGGGTTGGCTTGCCATCAACAAAGGCTGCGCTGACGGCCGGACCGCGTTTTTCGACCTGCTTGTCTTGCTGCGTGGCCGCTAACTGGTGCACTTTCAGCGCCAGGCGACGGGGAGACGCAAACCACTCGACGCGCTCGAAGGCCAGCTCGGCCTTGGTCAATTCTTGGGTAAAGTTCTCGGCAAAGGCTTCTGCCAGCTTGCGCAACGCCTTCGGTGGCAGCTCTTCGGTGCCGAGTTCAATCAACAGATTCTCAGTGACCATGCTCACACCTTTTCCTTACACATCGGGAAACCCAGCGCTTCGCGGGCTGCGTAGTAGGCTTCTGCCACCGCCTTGGAGAGGGTGCGAATGCGCAGAATATAGCGCTGACGCTCGGTAACGGAGATGGCGTGACGGGCATCGAGCATGTTGAAGGCGTGTGCTGCTTTCAAAATCCGCTCGTAGGCCGGTAACGGCAGTGGTGTTTCCAGGGCCAGCAGATGCTGACAATCCTTCTCGCTCTGATCGAACATCTGGAACAGGAAGGGGACATCGGCGTGTTCGAAGTTGTAGGTGGATTGCTCCACTTCGTTCTGGTGGAACACATCGCCATAGGTGATCTTGCCTAGCGGACCATCGGCCCAGACCAGATCATACAGGCTGTTGACGCCCTGAATGTACATGGCCAGACGCTCGAGACCATAGGTGATCTCGCCGGTTACCGGAGCGCACTCCAGACCACCGACCTGCTGGAAGTAGGTGAACTGGGTGACTTCCATACCGTTCAGCCAGACTTCCCAGCCCAGGCCCCAGGCACCCAGAGTCGGGTTTTCCCAGTTGTCTTCAACGAAGCGGATGTCATGCACCTGAGTGTCGAAGCCGAGTTCACGCAGCGAGCCGAGATACAGCTCCTGAATGTTGGCCGGGGATGGCTTGAGCATTACCTGAAACTGGTAGTAGTGCTGCAGGCGGTTCGGGTTCTCACCATAACGGCCATCGGTCGGACGGCGTGAGGGTTGAACGTAGGCGCAGTTCATCGGCTCGGGGCCGATGGCGCGCAAGAATGTCATTGGATGTGAAGTACCGGCACCCACCTCCATATCGAGGGGCTGCACGATAACGCAACCTTGCCTGGCCCAATAATCTTGAAGGGTCAGGATCAGTCCCTGAAAGGTCTTGATATCGAATTTTTGCATGATTTTGTTCGCGCGATTAGTTCAGTGCATACTGAGCGGAAATAAACCGCCAGAGTATACCGTCTGCACTGGCGGGAATATAGGTTGAATTGTCTTTGTGCCCATATCGTTAGGGAAAACATCTATTTCGCGGGGTTTTCCCGGTTCCTGAGCTATGGCTATCCAAGAAGGAGATCAAGATGCAAGGTCGTTGTCCCTGGGTGACACAGGATGCGGAGTACATTGCCTACCATGACCAGCAGTGGGGGCGTCCGGTCAATGACAGCCGGGAGCTGTTTGAAAAACTGTGCCTCGATGGTCAACAAGCCGGGCTCTCCTGGATCACCATTCTCAAGCGGACGGCGAGTTATCGTCGTGCCTTTGCCAACTTTGATCCGGAACAAATTGCCGCCTTTGGCGAGGCGGATGTCGAGCGGCTGCTGCAAGATACCGGCATCATTCGTAACCGGCTCAAGGTCCAGTCGATCATCAAAAATGCCCGTGCCTATCTGGCGATGCAGGCAGAAGGCGTCGATTTTGCCGATTTTTTGTGGGGGTTTGTGGGCGGCAAGAGCCAGATCAATCACTGGCAGAGTATGGGCGATGCACCGACGACCAGCCCGGAATCGGATGCCATGTCCAAGGCGCTGAAGAAGCGCGGCTTCAACTTTGTTGGCTCCACCATCTGTTACGCCTTCATGCAGGCGGTCGGCATGGTGAATGACCATGAGGTGGGTTGTCCCTGTCATGCCGAATGTATTTGTCTGGCAAGCGAGCGAGGTCGCGCATGACTCATCATGTCCCCGATGCGGCTGTTTTGGCTCTGCAGTTCGATGGCGAGGGCGGGGCGGAACCCTTGCTGCCCGGTTCCGAGATACCGCAGCAGGACGTCTGGATGCATCTGGATTACTCCTCACCCCATGCCTATGAATGGATCAAGAGCTCGCCCTTGCTACCGGATGGCGTGCGGGATTCCTTGCAGGGGGATAGCAGCCGCCCCAAACTGGTCAAGGCCAATGGCGGTATGCTACTGACCCTGCGTTGCATCAATGCGAACGAGGGGCAGAGACCGGATCACATGGTGGCGATCCGTTTCTATATCAGTGACCGCATCATAGTCTCGACCCGGCGCCGGCGGGTTCATGCCGTTGAGGAGATAATGCGGGATTTGGCCAAACATATGGGGCCGCTGAATACCGCGGACTGGCTGGTCGACCTCTGTGAACATATCACAGAGCAAGCTGGGGATTTTATTGATGAATTACAGGAGCAGATTGCCCTGCTGGAGGAGCATCTGCTCAACGAGCGAGCCATAGATCGAGTGGATCTGGCCGATATTCGTCGCCAGTTGATCGTCTCGCGCCGTTATCTGGCGCCGCAGCGGGATCTATTCAGTCGTCTGGCCAATGAAAAAATAGGCTGGCTGGAGGCGGATGACCTGAGGCGCTTGCAGGAAATTGCGGATCGGTTGGGGCGCTGGTTGGAGGATCTGGACTCCAGTATTGCGCGTACCTCGTTGCTGGCCGATGAGATCAACGCGCGCCTGACCGAGGCGATGACGCGGCGAACCTACATCATGTCCATCATGGCCATGGTGTTTTTGCCCGCCACCTTTCTCACTGGTCTGTTTGGCGTCAATCTGGGAGGGATTCCCGGGGGCCAATCGGCCAGTGGTTTTCTGGTTTTTGTCTCGATATTAGCTGGCCTGATCGGCGGATTGGCGATCTGGCTGCGTTTACATCGCTGGCTGTGAAAGGGGCAATGGAATTACAGCCCTTTACGGAGCAGATAGCGATAGGGCTTCTGGGCTGTGTCACTGGCCAGCAGGGTGTGATCCATGTGCAGGCAAAAGCTGGGAATGTCCCGGGTGGTGGCCGGGTCATCGGCGAGAATCAGTAGCGTCTCGCCTTCCTGCATACCGCGCACCGTCTTGCGGATCATCATCACGGGTTCCGGGCAGCGCAGTCCCAAGGCATCCAGATGATGTTGGGCTTGAGTAAACAGATCATTCATGGGGTATTCCTCCGCAGGCTGGTTGCGGATGATACCCGTGGATGGTCGGGAATCAAGGGGCTCATCGTCTCATCACGCGCTGGTTCTGGGTTTCCAGAGCGCGGCATCGAGGATGGACCAGAGGTGGATGATCCAGCCGAGTAAAATAATCCAGAGCAGAGCGGCGAGTACAAAATGGACGGCTCCCATCAACAGCCGTCCCTGGACCAGCTGTCCCAGTCCTGGAATAAAAAAACTGCATAAAGCGGCAATTACATTGCCAGCGGAACCCTGTCCTGTCATTTCAACCTCCCGTTTTTTCAGCATTGACGGCACCAGTCTATCATGCCGATTTATCGTCGGCTTGAATGGGATTGCCATGCCATGGTCGTGTACGCTACAAAGAATGAATGGCGTCAGCAGGAAGCTGGCTCGGGTACAGTAGCAGGAGAGCGGACCAGGGAGGTCGTATGTTGGGATACTGGGGACGCATCAAGGTCTATGCCGCCATGGCTGCGGTTGCCTTCGGACTACTGGTGTTGGGGAGTCCGATCGGCAGTAGCGGGGTGTGGTTAGCGGCGCTGCTCCTCTGTGGTATCGCGCTGTGGTGGGAATTGAGCGACTATCCAGACGTTGAATAGGTTTCGGTCAATGAGCGTCACTGTTCGGCGCTCACCGCCCGGACGGCTCTGGCCAGTTGTCGGGCCGTGAGGGTGGCATCGCCCTGTGGGTCACTGAAGTAACTGGCCAACAAGTCAAAGATAGCCTGCTGGACATTGGTCGGGATCGCCATACCTTCAGCCATGCTCGGCACCAGATCACCATGCTGGTTGGCATACTGCAGTGCTTTAGCGGATTCCTGGCCGCAGGAGTCAAATTGGCTCAGGTCGGCATCCGCCAGTGGTGGGATCGAGCCCTTGACCTGATTGAACTCCTGTTGAAACTCGGTACTCATCAATAGCTCGGCAAATTGCACTTGATCCTTATCCCGTCCGGGATCGCGTTGCTGGAACAGGGCAAGAGAGTCCAGATTATAACTGAATTTGCCCGCAGTCCCCGGCGCGGGCAGACAACGGATCGCTGGATTCATCGGCTTTCCGGGCGCATGCAGTTCGCCTTTCACCCAGTCCCCCATCAGTTGCATCGCCGCTTGCCCTTCAACCAGCATATGAGTGGCCTGGTTCCACTTCAGGCCAATGTGGTTGGCGGGCAGGAAGGGACGCAGGCTGTGGAAACGACGCAAAACTTGCTGCATCTGGACCCCGGCCAGGACCTCGGGCTCCAGATTGACGAAGGCTCGTCGGAAAAAATCACTGCCACCTTCACCCAGGGCTATGGCTTCGAACAGGATCGCCAGTTGCCAGGGGTCATCGCCCATCGCCAACGGCGTAATACCGGCTTGCTTGAGGCGGCGAGCCACCACCACCATCTCTTCCCAATTGCGGGGCGGCGTCAGTTGTAATCGGCTAAACAGGGATTGATTGATCCACAACCAATTGACCCGGTGCAGGCCGACCGGAATCGCCATGAAATGGCCCTGATGATTGAGGGTCGAGCTGACAAAGGGATAGAGCCGGAGTTGCCACTGTCCGCGACGGGCTATGTCATCCAGATTGCGCAAGAAACCACGCTCGGCCCAATCATGCAGTTCGACTCCCTTGAGGTGAGCCGCCTGTGGGGGGGTGTGGTTCAAGGCCCGGCTGCGCAACACCATCATGGCCGAGTTGCCTCCTCCACCGACAATGGCGGCATCCACCCAGCGATGGCCGAGCGCCTGCCAGTGCTGACGCATGACATCGGCGGCTCGGGCTTCGCCTCCGGCCGTCCACCAGTGAAGAACCTCTATTTCGCCAGCCAGTGCGGGCTGACAGAGTAGAGCAACGAGAAGTGTCGGGACGAGGCGCATGCTTAGTGTCTCGGCAATGAGAGGACGGCCTGGAGCCCGCCCTGGGGGCGATTTTCCAATACCAGATCGCCACCATGGGCATGGGCGATGCTACGCGCAATACCGAGCCCAAGTCCGGTGCCGGGGGTGTCGTGACTCAGCCGGTAGTAGGGCTCGAAAATCTTTTCCAACTGATCCGGCGGTAGCCCAGGGCCCTCATCGATGAAGTAGAGGATGACAACTTCGGCCTCATCCTGCTCTTCGATATCATCCATGACGATGATGCGTACCCGTTGACCATATTTGATGGCATTGTCCGCCAGATTTCCAATACAGCGTTTCAGTGCCAGCGGCTTGCCGCGATAGGGTTTCTTGCACCTGCCCTCAATCCGCATCACTGATTTGCCGCCGAGGTTATAGTCTTCGGCTGTCTGCTCAAGCAGTAGATTGATATCGATGAGTTCTACGTTTTCGTGAATATCGGTATCTTTCACCGTTTGCAGGGCGCCCTTGACCATCATCTCTAGATCATTGAGATCTTTACTGAATTTGGCAATCTGCTCTTCATCATCCAGTAGTTCGACCCGCAAGCGCAACCGAGTGATCGGGGTTTTCAGGTCGTGGGAGATGGAGCTGAACAGCCGCTCCCGATCATCAATATAACGACGGATGCGGTGTTGCATGACGTTGATGGCCCGGGTGACGGCAACGATTTCGCTGGCACCCTCTTCGGGCAGTGCGGCTTGGTCAATGTCTTTACCCAGGGTGACCGCCGCCGAGGCGAGGCGGCGCAGGGGGCGTGTTTGCCAGCGCACTAACAGGAAGGTAAACAGGAATAGAATCGCACTCAGCAAGATGATGAAACGGAACTGGTGCGGTGGCAATGAAGCCTCTTCCAAAGTCATGTAGGGAGCAGGAAGCAGTGCCGCCAGATAGAGCCATTCGCCCTTGGACAGCTCGATCTGGGTCACCAGGATCGGCGGGTTCAGAGGTTCCATCAATAATGAATGACGAGCCCAGGAGGGCGGAATATCGGCGAGCAGGGTCTGGTTGTCGAAAACGTGCAACTCTTCCGGATAGGAGAAATCCACATGCAGGGTTAGACCATAACCTAACTTGTGGTGCAGGACGTTGCGTACCTCATTGATCACCAACGTCTTGCGGCTGGAGTCTGGCAGCAAGTCGAGCTTGATCTCCTCTTTGTTCAGTGACACGAAGAAGCGGCTGCCACCCATGTTGCGCAGTTGGTCGAGAGCAATTTGCCGATATTGCAGAGGCAACGACTGGAAGAAGGTGATGGTGGACGCTGCCGAGTTAGCCAGATTGCGAGTCGCACTCATCATGCCGTCCAACTCGTGTTTTTGCAGTTGTTGCATCCAGAGGCCGGAGATCAGGCTTTGCGCCAGCACTATGGCCAGCAGCAGCAACCAGAGCATGCGAGAGAGCAGGGAACGGGGAACCAGCTTCAGTAATAGTCGCTTAATCTTCATGGCGGACTTCGGCAATGAGCATATAGCCACTGCCGCGGATGGTTTTGATGATGCGCGGGCTCTTGCCGTTGTCACCGAGTTTCTGGCGCAGGCGGCTGATCTGGACATCGATCCCGCGTTCCATGGGCAGGGTTTCCCGACCGCGGGTGGCATCACTGATGCTGTCGCGATCTATCACCTGGCCGGGATGCTGAAGGAACAACGACAACAACAGAAAGTCACTGCCGGTCAGATCCATCTCATTGCCATCATCGTTGATCAGGTGTTGGCTCAGGGTATCCAATACCCAGTCGGCGAAGCGGATGCGACGACCACTCTCTTTTTCCGGTTGGCGGAATTCGGCACGGCGCAACAGCGCCTTGATGCGGGCCATCAGTTCGCGCGGGCTGAAAGGCTTGGCGATATAGTCGTCGGCACCCAGTTCAAGGCCTATGACTCGGTCTGCCTCGTCGGAGGCTGCGGTTAACATGATGATGGGAACTTGCGAGTTGCGGCGGATCTGCTGACACAGGCTGAAACCATCGTCGCCCGGCATCATGATGTCGAGAATGATGAGGTCCGGACTGTTGCTACTCAGGTGTTGGTACATCTCGGAGCCCTCGGCGGCGGCGAGCACATCGAAGCCCGAGCGAGTGAGGTACTCCTTGAGTAGTTCACGGATCTCCTGGTCGTCATCTACGATGAGAATTTGCTTACCTTTCGCCATCTCTTCCCGACCCCCCGCTACAAGAGCGCAGATTGAACACATTTGCGGGCGAAAATGCAAGAAAATGGCCTACAAGATGTGAGCCTGCGGCGGCCGTGGCCAGGCATATGGACTCAATGACGGACCGGAGTCTGCTCAAAGTCCGGGGCAAATGGTTTGAGCTTGTGGTACTGCATCTTTCAGGACCGGCACCATCAGCGCCTGTTTTAACATTTTTCAATGATGGTGGTAATGCCTTGTCCCAGCCCAATACACATGGTAGCCAAGCCTAATCTGGCTTGCCGTTCTGTCATCAACCACGCCAAACTGGTCAAAATGCGGGCCCCGGAGCAGCCCAGCGGGTGCCCCAGAGCTATGGCACCGCCATTCAGATTTACTTTTTGCTCCAGCTCCTCCTCCAGTTCCAGTTCTCGTAAGCAGGGCAGGCTCTGCGCGGCGAATGCTTCGTTGATTTCGACCAGATCGATATCCTGAATGCGTAGTCCGGCCCGCTGCAGCGCCTTGCGGCTAGCCGGAACCGGCCCATAGCCCATCAAGGCAGCATCACAACCGGCTACGGCCATAGACCTGAGTTTGGCCATGGGTTGCAGGCCCAGGTTTTTTGCATGTTCAGCCGACATGATCAACAGAGCGGCGGCGCCATCGGACAGGGCGGACGAGTTCCCTGCGGTCAGGGTGCCGTGTACCGGATCGAACACTGGTTTTAGCTGGGCCAACCCAGCGAGGCTGGCATCGAAGCGGATCACTTCATCCTGATTCATGGAAATGAGAGCTCCCTCGGCGTCGTGACCGAGGAGGGGTATCAGTTGTTGTGCGAAGGCGCCTCGCTGAGAGGCTGCCGCCGCTTTCTGATGTGAACGGAGCGCAAAGGCATCCTGTTGTTCCCGGCTGATGCCATAGCGGCGACCCAGGAGTTCGCCGGTCAGCCCCATCATGGCTGACGCTTGGGCAATCTGATGACTGAGCCCTGGGTGAAAGTCTACCCCATGTGTCATGGGGATGTGTCCCATGTGCTCGACTCCACCCACCAGGCAGACAGTGGCATCTCCCACCATGATGGCGCGCGCCGCATCATGCAGTGCCTGCATGGAGGAGCCGCACAGGCGGTTAATGGTCACTCCGGCCACACTGACCGGCAAGCCAGCCAGCAGCAGGGCATTGCGTGCGATGTTGAATCCCTGCTCCAGAGTCTGTTGCACACACCCCCAATACACATCGTCAATCTCTTCTGGTGGCAGGCCGGGGTTGCGCAGCAACAGGGCTTTCATCAACTCGGCCGACAGGGTTTCAGCCCGTATGTGGCGGAATCCTCCGGCTCTGGATTTACCCATGGCGGTGCGAACAGCATCGACAATCACGACATCATGCATGTTGAGATCCTTGATAAATGTGCCCGCCACTGACCGCCAGGTCGCGAAGCTGGGGCGTCACCGAATAGAGCGGCCCCAAGGCGGCATGCTGATCGGCCTGTTGCACAAACTGAGCTATGCCTAGCTGCTCCAGATAACGGCAGGGGCCGCCGCGAAAGGGTGGAAACCCCAGACCGTACAGCAGTGCTATATCTGCTTCTGCGGGCGTGGCTATGATGCCTTCCTCCAGGCAGCGGACGACCTCTGTGAGCAGGGGAATCATCATCCGACTCTCAATTTCTTCATCAGAACAGGGAGGTGTCTGGTGAGCGGCGGGTAACCATGATGCGGTGAATTCCGGGTCGGGCTGTCTGGTCAGTTTGCCTCGTGCGTCAATCTGATAGAGGTAGAAGCCTTGCTGGTTTTTTTGTCCCAGACGACCGGCGGCATACAGTTTGGCAACCGGGTCCGCGACGTCCGGGGCCATTCGTTCCGGAAAACCTTGTGCCATGACTTGTGCCGCATGATGGGCGATATCCAAGCCAATGACATCCAGCAATCGGGCTGGTCCCATTGGCCAACCGAAGCGGCGCTCCATGACCTGATCGATACGATAGGGGTCCCGTCCTTCGGCTAGTAACAGGCGAAAGCCGATGAAATAGGCAAACAGAACGCGATTGACGAAAAACCCCGGACCATCGTGGACAACGATGGGCAACTTGCCGAGCGTCAGAGCATAGGCGGTGACGCGCCCGATGGTCTCCTCACTGGTTTGGGTTCCCTGAATGATTTCTACCAGCAGCATCTTGGGCACTGGGTTGAAAAAGTGCATGCCACAAAATAACTCCGGACGGTGTAATGCGGTGGCCAACGCCGAGATGGGAATGGTGGAGGTATTACTGGTGAGAACTCCATGCGCCGGAAGTTGTAACTCAGTCTCGGCCAGTACTTGACGTTTAATGTCGAGGTTTTCGACCACTGCTTCGACGACGAGATCGACGTTGCCAAAACCTTCATCAGAAAGTGTCGGGATAACGGCTTGTAAGGTGCGGCTCAACTCCTGAACCGTGATGGTGCCTTTATTCAGAGCTTTTCCTAACAGCTCTGTGACCTCGGTCATTCCATGTTGCAGCGCACTGCTTCGAATGTCTTTGAGTCGTACCGGTATGCCCCGGCTGGCCGATTGATAGGCGATGCCTCCGCCCATGATGCCCGCACCCAGCACAGCCGCAGAGTGAACACTATGTCGTGCCGCCAGTGCTTTAGCCTTATTTTTGACTAACTGTTCATTCAGGAAGTTACCCACCAGAGCCTGGGCCTGAGGTGTTCGGGTCAAATTGATGAAATCTTGCCGCTCCTGGGCCAGGGCTACATCCTGTGACATACGCCGACAGGCAT
>CAXXIF010000012.1:60000-405000 GCA_963677375.2 Aeromonadaceae bacterium | reverse complement strand
GTGACTGCGTACCTTTTGTATAATGGGTCAGCGAGTTACTTTCAGTGGCGAGGTTAACCGTATAGGGGAGCCGTAGGGAAACCGAGTCTTAACTGGGCGATTAGTCGCTGGGAGTAGACCCGAAACCGGGTGATCTAGCCATGGGCAGGTTGAAGGTGAGGTAACACTTACTGGAGGACCGAACCCACTAACGTTGCAAAGTTAGGGGATGACTTGTGGCTAGGGGTGAAAGGCCAATCAAACTCGGTGATAGCTGGTTCTCCCCGAAAGCTATTTAGGTAGCGCCTCATGTCTCACTACTGGGGGTAGAGCACTGTTTCGGCTAGGGGGTCATCCCGACTTACCAACCCGATGCAAACTCCGAATACCAGTAAGTGCAATCATGGGAGACACACGGCGGGTGCTAACGTCCGTCGTGAAGAGGGAAACAACCCAGACCGCCGGCTAAGGTCCCAAAGTTCTGATTAAGTGGGAAACGATGTGGGAAGGCTCAGACAGCCAGGATGTTGGCTTAGAAGCAGCCATCATTTAAAGAAAGCGTAATAGCTCACTGGTCGAGTCGGCCTGCGCGGAAGATGTAACGGGGCTCAAATCAGGCACCGAAGCCGCGGATTCAATCAATAGATTGAGTGGTAGGGGAGCGTTCTGTAAGTCTGTGAAGGTGTGTCGTGAGGCATGCTGGAGATATCAGAAGTGCGAATGCTGACGTAAGTAACGATAAAGGGGGTGAAAAACCTCCTCGCCGGAAGACCAAGGGTTCCTGTCCAACGTTAATCGGGGCAGGGTGAGTCGGCCCCTAAGGCGAGGCTGAAAAGCGTAGTCGATGGGAAGCGGGTTAATATTCCCGCACTGACGGTAATTGCGATGAGGGGACGGAGAAGGCTAAGTGGGCCAGGCGTTGGTAGTCCTGGTGAAAGGAAGTAGGTGGTCGCGGTAGGCAAATCCGCTGCGGCATTAACACTGAGACCCGAGACGAAGTATCTACGGATGCGAAGTCACTGATGCCATGCTTCCAGGAAAAGCCTCTAAGCTTCAGATTACCGCCAACCGTACCCCAAACCGACACAGGTGGTCGGGTAGAGAATACCAAGGCGCTTGAGAGAACTCGGGTGAAGGAACTAGGCAAAATAGTACCGTAACTTCGGGAGAAGGTACGCTGATGGTGGTGAAGGATGCACATCCGGAGCTATTGTCAGCCGCAGTGACCAGGTGGCTGGGACTGTTTATCAAAAACACAGCACTCTGCAAACACGAAAGTGGACGTATAGGGTGTGACACCTGCCCGGTGCCGGAAGGTTAATTGATGGGGTTAGCGCAAGCGAAGCTCTTGATCGAAGCCCCGGTAAACGGCGGCCGTAACTATAACGGTCCTAAGGTAGCGAAATTCCTTGTCGGGTAAGTTCCGACCTGCACGAATGGTGTAACCATGGCCACGCTGTCTCCACCCGAGACTCAGTGAAATCGAAATTGCGGTGAAGATGCCGTATACCCGCGGCTAGACGGAAAGACCCCGTGAACCTTTACTACAGCTTGACACTGAACATTGAACCTACTTGTGTAGGATAGGTGGGAGGCTTGGAAGTGACGACGCTAGTTGTCATGGAGCCGACCTTGAAATACCACCCTGGTATGTTTGATGTTCTAACCTCAGCCCGTTATCCGGGCCAGGGACAGTGTCTGGTGGGTAGTTTGACTGGGGCGGTCTCCTCCCAAAGAGTAACGGAGGAGCACGAAGGTTAGCTAATCACGGTCGGACATCGTGAGGTTAGTGCAATGGCATAAGCTAGCTTAACTGCGAGACGGACAGGTCGAGCAGGTACGAAAGTAGGTCATAGTGATCCGGTGGTTCTGAATGGAAGGGCCATCGCTCAACGGATAAAAGGTACTCCGGGGATAACAGGCTGATACCGCCCAAGAGTTCATATCGACGGCGGTGTTTGGCACCTCGATGTCGGCTCATCACATCCTGGGGCTGAAGTTGGTCCCAAGGGTATGGCTGTTCGCCATTTAAAGTGGTACGCGAGCTGGGTTCAGAACGTCGTGAGACAGTTCGGTCCCTATCTGCCGTGGGCGCTGGATGATTGAAGGGAGTTGCTCCTAGTACGAGAGGACCGGAGTGAACGAACCTCTGGTGTTCGGGTTGTCATGCCAATGGCACTGCCCGGTAGCTAAGTTCGGAATCGATAACCGCTGAAAGCATCTAAGCGGGAAGCGAGCCCTGAGATGAGTCATCCCTGACACTTTAAGTGTCCTAAAGGGCCGTTGAAGACTACAACGTTGATAGGTGGGGTGTGTAAGCGCGGTGACGTGTTGAGCTAACCCATACTAATTACCCGTGAGGCTTAACCATACAACACCCAAGAAGTTTTAAATGCTTGTGACGGTAGACAGAACGAGTCAGCTTCTTCCCAGATTGAAGATTTATGCCTGGCGGCAATAGCGCAGTGGAACCACCTGTACCCATGCCGAACACAGAAGTGAAACGCTGTAGCGCCGATGGTAGTGTGGCATTCGCCATGCGAGAGTAGGACACTGCCAGGCACCCAATTAGGTCGAGAGACCTGCATGCGAGTAGGAGACTACGCGCAGGCGACCAGTTTGACCGTAAGGTCAGCGAGAAAAAGCGCGGATACCTGACCCGTTATCCTGACAAGCGCGAAGCAATATGCGGAGTGGTAGTTCAGTTGGTTAGAATACCGGCCTGTCACGTCGGGGGTCGCGGGTTCAAGTCCCGTCCACTCCGCCACTACATCAAAGCCCAGACAGACGTCTGGGCTTTTTGTTTTGCGCGCGTTTCAAACTGTTGATGAAACCGAGCGTTAGCCCGGGATAAGTGACTACATCCCTCAATGCCTCATCTATTCTGGGTAGCAAAATTTGCAATTCTGCGGCTAATCGGGTCTGATCCCTGCCTGTTTTCCTATTCATCTGGGCTGGGTGAGGGATTTAGTGAGTGATCTAATTGGTTTGCGGATGGCGGATTCCTGTCGTTTGTCCACCCGGTTATTGCCGGAGGCTCTGCTGTCTGCTGCCGCAGACTTTTCCCCCACCCGTCAGGCCAGTTTCATCGCGGGCCGGGCTCTGTTAGCTGCCTGGTGCTATGAGCGTTATGGCTGCTCGCTGTTGCCCGAGATTGTTACTGGCCCTCACGGTCGCCCTGCTTTTATGGACTCTGACTGGCCGGATTTCAGCATCAGTCATAGTGGAGAGTGGCTCTGGCTGGCGATCGGTCATCATTCACTTGGCTTGGATGTCGAACAGCACAGACCTCGGCGCAATCTGGCCAAGCTGATGGCCCATGTACTCTCGGACCTCGAATTGCACTGGATGGCGACCCAGGAAGATGAATTGTCGGCTTTTTACCGTTTGTGGACACTGCGTGAGGCGGTTTTGAAAGCTAGTGGTCGGGGTCTAGCTGGATTATCCAGGCTGAGGCTCGATCCTGAGGTATGTCTCATCGCGACCGATGAGGTGGCTCCGGGTCATATAGTGACTGCTGAGTCTGAAGGCTGCGCGATTGCACTGTATCAGCCTCAACTGTCGTTACCGACAACTTGGCGCTGGTCAGCACACGCTGGTTTTGTAGTGAACGCCGTTTCCTGGCTGACGCCGTGGCAGGTCATACCATCGGTCATTTGAATCGATATTAACTTGTTCGTTGGCATCCTATAATTGGCTCATTCAGTTAACATGAAACATCATTATCAATTAATGCACCAAGTTAAATCAATTATTCCAAAATGGGGCTACACATCTGGGAGAATAATGGTGTATATTGGTATGTGTACTGTGATTGTTTGATATGAATTTCGGCAAAACCATCGAATATCCCATCTTTACCTCCGTTATACAAGATAAATAATCAATTCATTGTTTAGTGTTCCTCAATGTGAACATTAAAATGCTGCCATTTATACACCTAAGCTTTCACCTTTATAGTGTGCTCAATTGGTCTTGCCGACGACGCCCGGTTAAATATATTAAATTCTATTTATATCTGGATGTTTGCGTATTGGTCTCGGCCCCACTTTTTAACATCATAAATAAATGGTGTAAGAGAGCCCTATGAAGCAGCAGACGCCTTTTGTGCAATTTGAAAATATTCAAAAAAGCTATGATGGTAAAAGTTTAATCGTCAAAGATCTCAATCTGGATATTTATCGTGGGGAATTCCTGACCCTGCTGGGCCCCAGCGGCTCAGGCAAGACCACTAGCCTGATGATGCTGGCTGGTTTTGAAACCTCCACCAACGGCAAGATCACCCTGGGGGGTAAGGTGTTGAACCAGTTGCCGCCCCATAAGCGGGATATCGGCATGGTGTTCCAAAACTATGCCCTCTTCCCCCATATGACGGTGGCCGAGAATGTGGCCTTCCCGTTGACGGTGCGCCGTCTGGCGAAGAGCGACGTCCAGGAGCGGGTCACTAACGCCCTCAACATGATCAAGATGGGTGACATTGCCCACCGCTATCCCAGCCAGCTCTCTGGTGGACAACAGCAGCGGGTCGCACTAGCCCGTGCTCTGGTATTCGAACCCCGTCTAGTGCTGATGGATGAACCTCTCGGTGCCCTCGACAAACAACTGCGCGAACATATGCAGCTGGAGATCAAGCAGCTGCACGAAAAGTTCGGTCTGACCATAGTCTATGTCACCCATGATCAGTCCGAAGCCCTGACCATGTCCGATCGGGTCGCCGTATTTCACCAGGGGGAAATCCAGCAGGTTGATGCCCCCAAGGTGCTCTACGAGGAGCCGAAGACTGCCTTTGTTGCCCAGTTTATCGGCGAGAACAACCAGATCCACGGCACCATCGCCAGCATCAGCGGCGACCACTGCGACGTCCGTCTGGCCGATGGCGCTCTGCTCAAGGCCATGGCCATCAATATTGGTGCTGAGGGTGAAGCCACCACTGTCTCGGTGCGCCCGGAACGCATCCTGTTAGGCGAAGCCGCCAAGGGTTGTGACAATGTGGTGAGTGGCCAGATCCAGGAATTTGTTTATCTCGGTGACCATATTCGTTTGCGCCTCGATACCTGTGGCTCGGACCATTTTGTTGTAAAAATCCCTGCCGGTCAGTTCGACGGCAATATCAAGTTTGGTGATCAACTCCATATCGGTTGGCAACGGGAATATACCCGAGCACTGGATGTCATGGATTAATTTTGCCCCACAAGGAACCGTCATGAAATATCAATCTTGCTTATTAATGAGTGCCATCGCCATTGCCTCTTTAGGCGCGCAGGCCAAGGATATATCCGTCATCTCTTTTGGCGGAGCGAATAAAGAGGCTCAAGTAAAAGCCTATTATCAGCCCTTCACCAAAGATACCGGTGTTAATGTGATTGGTGGTGAATATAACGGTGAAATGGCCAAATTAAAGGCCATGGTGGAAACCAAGAGTGTCTCCTGGGATGTGGTGGAGGTTGAATCTTCTGAGGTCGCTCGTGGTTGTGATGAGGGTTTCTTCGAGAAACTCGATTATAAAGTGATTGGCAAGAAGTCCGAATTGATTCCCGGTGCCGCCAGCAAGTGTGGTGTTGGCTTCTTCGTCTACTCCACCATCTTTGCCTATAACAGCAAGAAGCTTGCGACCGCACCCACCTCCTGGGCCGATTTCTGGGATGTGAACAAGTTCCCGGGCAAACGCGGTATGCGCAAGACCGCCAAGTACACCCTGGAAGCGGCCCTGCTGGCCGATGGTGTCGCCGCCAAGGATATTTATTCCGTGCTCGCCACTCCGGCCGGTGTGGATCGCGCCTTCAAGAAACTGGATGTGCTCAAGCCCAATATCCAGTGGTGGGAAGCGGGTGCCCAGGCCCCCCAATACCTCATCTCTGGTGACGTGGTGATGACCTCTGCCTATAACGGTCGCATCACCAATGCGCGCAATGAGGGCAATACCGATCTGGAAATTGTCTGGGATGGTGGTCTCTACGAAATGGAGTACTGGGTCGTGCCCAAGGGAACGCCCAACAAGGCCGAGGCCATGAAGTTTATCGCCTCCACCCTGCTGCCGGAACGTCAGGTGGAATACTCCAAGCTCATCCCCTACGGCCCGACTCGCAAGAGTGCCAGCAGCCTGATCACCCCTGAACTGGCCGCTGTGCTGCCCTCTTCCGAAGCGAATATGAAACAGGCTGCCGCCATCGACCCCGCCTTCTGGCTGGATCACGGTGAAGAGCTGGAGCGTCGCTTCAACGCCTGGGCTGCCAAATAAATTCGGCCAAGCCCGCCCGGTCAGGGGCCCTTGGCTCCTGACCCCCTCTTTCACTCAATCAGGATGATGCGTATGAGTGCGACGATTGCCACCGGCCCCATCTCTCCGGCTGATACCAGCAGCCTGCAACAACAACTCTATCGGGCCGAACGCCGCAACCGGTTCAAGTCGCTGGCTCTCATCGCCCCCCTGGTGCTGTTTCTACTGCTTATTTTCCTGCTGCCCATGGGTCTGATGCTGAAAAAAAGCATCGAGAACCCGGATGTGGCAACCTTGATCCCCCAGACTAGCGCCGCGCTGGCCGATTGGGATGGCAAGGCGCTGCCCAATGATGCCACCTTCCAGGCGCTGGCCGACGAGATTGCCAGCGCCAGTGAGGCCGACAAGCTGGGCAACCTCGGCAGACGTCTGAATAGCGAGATCTCCGGTTATCGCAGCCTGTTGAACAATACCGCCGATGGCCTACCCTTCGATCCGGCCCCCAACTCCTACCGCGAGGCGATGCTGGAGCTGGACCCACGCTGGGGTGAGCTGCCTTACTGGCAGGCCATTTACCGCAACCGCGCTCCCTATACCGATGCCTATCTACTCTCTGCTCTCGATCTGCAACGTGACAATGCCGGGCAGATCGTTCAGGTCAGCGAGGATCAGGCCATCTATCAGGATGTCTTTATCCGCACCTTCTGGATGAGTCTGGTCATCACCCTGTGCTGTCTGCTGTTGGCCTACCCGCTGGCTTACCTGCTGGCTACTCTGCCAGCTCGCTCGGCCAACTTATTGATGATCCTGGTGCTACTGCCGTTTTGGACCTCGGTGCTGGTACGGATCGCCGCCTGGATCGTGCTGCTCCAATCCAACGGGCTGGTGAATCAGTTCCTGGAAGCACTGGGCCTCATAGACACACCGCTGCAGCTGGTGTTCAACCGCCTCGGCGTCTACATCGCCATGGTGCACATCATGCTGCCCTTCATGGTGCTGCCGCTTTACAGCGTGATGAAGTCGATCCCCAACAGCTACCAGCGTGCCGCTATTTCGCTGGGTTGCTCACCGATTGCCAGCTTCTGGCGGGTCTACTTTCCCCAGACTTATGCCGGTGTGGGCGCCGGCTGTCTGCTGGTGTTCATTCTCTCCATCGGCTACTACATCACGCCGGCCCTGCTGGGCAGCCCGAATGACCAGATGGTGAGTTACTTCGTCGCCTTCTACACCAACACCACCATCAACTGGGGCATGGCCACGGCGCTGGGCGGTCTGCTGCTGCTCGCCACCCTGCTGCTCTATATCGTCTACAACTGGCTGGTC
Source organism: Aeromonadaceae bacterium (assembly GCA_963677375.2). Taxonomy (GTDB): domain Bacteria; phylum Pseudomonadota; class Gammaproteobacteria; order Enterobacterales; family Aeromonadaceae; genus Pseudaeromonas. The sequence continues at coordinate 397,481 of CAXXIF010000012.1, read as the reverse complement.
GGTGCCGACCGCCTGAAACTGGGCTAACCAAGGAGCCGTTATGCTGCAACCCTACGCCTCTGGCATCGACCGCAGCTGGTACTGGAGCCATCGTGTGCTCTGCGGTCTGATCCTGCTGTTTCTGATGCTGCCGGTGCTGGTCATCATACCGCTCTCCTTCAACAGCGGGGCCTTTCTGGTCTACCCGCTGCAGGGCTGGTCGCTGCGCTGGTACGACACCTTCTTCTCTTCACCGGAGTGGATGCGCGCTCTGCGCAACAGCATGATCGTCTCTCCAGCGGCGACCATGGTGGCCATGTTCTTCGGCACCCTGGCCTCTATTGGCCTCACCCGCGCCAACTTCCCCGGCAAGGGGCTGCTCACCAGCCTGCTGATCTCGCCCATGGTGGTGCCCGTAGTGATAGTGGGGGTCTCCTCCTATCTCTTCTTCGCCCCGCTGGGGCTGGCGAACAGCTACTTGGCGCTGATCCTGGTCCATGCCGCGCTGGGCATCCCCTTCGTCATCATCACGGTCACCGCCACCTTGCAGGGCTATAACCAGAACCTGAGCCGCGCCGCCGCCAGCCTGGGGGCGTCACCCGTGCTCACCTTCTTCCGGGTGACCCTGCCGCTGATTGCCCCCGGCATGATCTCCGGCGCCCTGTTTGCCTTTGCCACCAGCTTCGACGAGGTGGTGGTGACCCTCTATCTGGCGGGTCCCGAGCAGGCGACCCTGCCACGAGTGATGTTCAGCGGCATCCGCGAAAATATCAGCCCCACCATAGCCGCCGCGGCGACCCTGCTGATCCTGACCTCGGTGGTGATGTTGCTGACGCTGGAATGGTTGCGCGGTCGCGCCGAGAAGATGAAGGCGCAGATCGCCTGAGACGAACGGTTTGAGGATGTAATCAAGGTTCTGTCCTTGTTACGGGTTGTGAATCAAACGGCATGGAGTTTGGGCGAAGAGCAGACCGTTGGTGGCAGGGATGCCACCATCGAGTCTACAGGGATGTATTCACGACGGGTCTGCGATCGTCCAGACTCCACGCTCATGCCTGAATTTGCCGATGCAACACATCATCGGGACAGTGCCTTTTTCGAGGGAACCGCATTCCCTCGACGTAACGCTTATTCCAGCCGGTTGCGCTCCATCTGTTGTTGCAGCAGGCGCATGAAGAAGTCGCGGGGTTTGTTCAGACGACCGAATTGATGGGTGATGGCGGCCAATCCCAGTCGGTAGCTGCGCTCGGCGGGTAGCAGCTTGCGCATGCGTCCTTCGCTCTCCCACTTGTTGGCGTAGTGCTCTGGCAAATAGCCCACATAGGCGCCGGAGAGGATCATCACGGCCCGGGTCTCGTAGTAGTAGGCGGTTGCCGTCTTGGCCAGCCCGACCATCTGCAGGGCAACCTCGGGGTTACTCTGGATACCGGCCTGCACCGAGCGGCAATTTTGCAGCCCCTCCCGCACTTTCTCCTCATCCGGTTCGTGAAACAACGGATGGCAGTCGCAGCAGTAGAGGTAGCAGGTCTCCTCATACAGCGGCTGATAGATGAGGCCATCCAGCTGGCGGTGGTAGGGAATAAAACCGACATCCACCTCGCCATTCAGAATCATCCGCTCGATATCACTCATGGGCGCGGTTTCGAACTGCACGAAGACATCCGGCGCCTGGCGACAGAATTCGGCCAATACCTCGGGGAAGCGGCAGCGCTCGTCGAGACTGATGGTGTCGCTGGCAACCAGCTTGAGCTCCCCGGAGATCTGCACATGCAGGGCGTTGACCGTGGAGCGGAAGTCTTCCAGTTGGGAGAAGAGGCGGCGTACCGATTCATAGATGATGGCGCCCTCTTCGGTGAGGGCGAATCCGGCCCGCCCCCGGTTGCAGAGCTTGAGCTTGAGGCGCTGCTCCAGATTGGCCATGTGGACGCTGATGGTGGAGCGGCTGATATTGAGTACCGTCTCGGCCGCCGAAAAGCCGCCACACTCCACCACTGTCTTGAAGACCTTCAACAGACGGATCTCGTAGTCGCCCACTTGTCCCAATTCATTCAGCGAGACTTGCGCCATTGTTGTTACTTCCTCAAACCAAACATTGATGGGTTCTGATTTATGCTCGACTCAACCGGGCCAATAATAACCACAACGCCATACTCGATGGCCCAGTTTTCGATCGGAGTGTTGTTATGTTTCATGCATCCCTTGCGCCCCTGTTGCAACCCTTCTGTCACTGGCAGGAGGATGCCTGGCGCTCCGGCACAGAACCGTACTTTGCCGTGACTAATCCCGCCGATGGCACCCTGCTGGCCACCGTCGCCGATCAGGGCGCTGCCGAGGCCGAGGCGGCTATCGCCCGTGCCCATGCCGCGTTGCCCGCCTGGCAGGCCAGGAGCGCCAAGGATCGCGCCACCCTGCTGCGCCGTTGGTTTGACCTCATCCTGGAACATCAGGACGCGCTGGCTCTGCTGATGACCCTGGAGCAGGGCAAGCCCCTGGTCGAAGCCCGTGGCGAAGTCGCCTATGGTGCCGCCTATGTTGAATGGTTTGCCGAAGAAACGAAACGCCTTTATGGCGACATTATTCCCGCCGCCAGCGGCGATCGCCGTCTGCTGACCATCAAGCAGGGGATCGGCGTGGTCGCGGCCATCACCCCCTGGAACTTTCCCAATGCCATGATCACCCGCAAGGTGGCTCCGGCACTGGGGGCGGGTTGCTGCATCCTGGTCAAGCCGTCGGATGAAACCCCGCTCTCGGCTCTGGCCCTGGTAACCCTGGCCCGGCAGGCCGGTATTCCCGAGGATGTGTTCCAGATGGTCACCGGCAAGAACGCCGCCGCCATCGGTGAGGTGTTCTGCCGTGATGGTCGGGTGCGCAAGCTGACCTTTACCGGCTCCACCCCGGTGGGCAAGCGGCTGATGGCCCAGAGTGCCGATACGGTGAAGAAGATGGGGCTGGAGCTGGGTGGCAACGCCCCCTTCATCATCTTCGATGACGCCGATCTGGATGCCGCCATCAAGGGGCTGATGCTCGCCAAATTCCGCAATGCCGGTCAGACCTGCATCTGTGCCAACCGTATTCTGGTGCAAGCCGGAGTCTATGACGCGGTCGTAGCGCGCCTGGTGGCCGCGGTGGCTGGCCTGACTGTCGCACCGGGCACTGAAGCGGGTGCGACCATAGGCCCGCTCATCAACGGCAAGGCGGTGACCAAGGTCGAGACCCTGGTGGCCGATGCCCTCGCCAAGGGCGCGACCCTGCTGGCCGGTGGCGAGCGTCACAGCGCCGGTGCGCTCTTCTTCCAACCGACCGTGCTCAGCAATATCCAGCGCGACATGGCGATCTTCGATCAGGAGATTTTCGGCCCTGTCGCTGCCCTGATGCGTTTCGACAGTGAAAAGCAGGCGATTGCCCTGGCCAACGATACCCCGTTCGGTCTGGCCGCCTACTTCTACAGCCAGAACATGGGCCGCATCTGGCGGGTCGCCGAACGTCTGGAATATGGCATGGTCGGCATCAATGAAGGAGGCATCTCCTCCGAGGTGGCCCCCTTCGGCGGCGTCAAGGAGTCGGGCGTGGGCCGGGAAGGTTCCAAGTACGGACTCGAAGAATTTACTGAAATCAAATACCTCTGCCTCGGTGGCCTCGGCTGATTGACCGGACCTGCAAGCAGAATCAAGGAGTGGATATGAGCAACAGCGAATTGCAGCAACGTAAACAGAAAGCCATCGCTCGCGGTGAAGGAAACTCGTACCAGGTCTATGTCAAACGGGCCAAAAATGCCGAATTATGGGATGTGGAAGGCAAGCGCTACATCGACTTTGGTAGCGGCATCGCCGTGGTGAATACCGGCCACTGTCACCCCAAGATCACCGCCGCCGTCAAGGAGCAGGTCGAGAGCTTCAGCCACACCTGCCTGATGGTCACCCCCTATGAATCGGCCGTGACGCTGGCCGAGGGGATCAACGCTGCCCTGCCGGGGCCGACGCCGAAGAAGACCATCTTCGTCACCACAGGGGGGGAGGCGGTAGAAAATGCGGTGAAGATAGCCCGCTCCTATACCGGCCGCTCCGGTGTCATCTCCTTCAATGGCTCCTTCCATGGCCGCACCCTGCTGACCATGGGGCTCACCGGCAAGGTGCAACCCTACAAGGCCGGTTTCGGCCCCTTCCCGGCGGAGTTGTACCGCATTCCGTATCCGAATGCCTTGCTCGGCATCAGCGAAGCCCAGAGCCTGGAGGCGCTGCATCAGCTGTTCAAGTGCGATATCGATCCCGAACGCGTGGCCGCCATCATCATCGAATGCGTGCAGGGCGAGGGTGGTTTCTACCCGGCACCGGTCAGCTTCCTCAAGACGCTGCGCGCCCTGTGCGACGAGAAGGGTATCCTGCTGATCTGTGATGAAATCCAGACCGGCTTTGCCCGTACCGGCCGCATGTTTGCCCACGAGTATGCCGGCATCGAACCGGATCTGGTGACCATGGCCAAGGGGTTGGGGGGCGGTTATCCGATTGCGGCGGTGGCCGGTAAGGCCGAGATCATGGATCACCCGCAACCGGGCGGACTGGGCGGCACCTACGCCGGTTCACCGCTGGGTTGTACCGCCGGTGTTGCCGTGCTGGATGTGATCCAGGAAGAGCAACTGTGTGCGCGGGCCGAAGCCATTGGCGAGCGTATGGTCAAGCACCTGCAGGATCTCCAGGCCCGTCATCCGGCGCTGGTGGGCGATATCCGCCACCTCGGCGCCATGATAGCGCTGGAGCTGGTGGAGGCTGGTGATATCAACCAGCCCAATGCGGCGCTGACCAAGGCCATCTGTGCCGAGGCCGCTGAACAGGGGCTGCTGCTGCTCTCCTGCGGCACGCGCGGCAACGTCATCCGCTTCCTGCCGCCGCTGACCATAGAGATGGAAGTCCTGGATGAAGGGGCGGCCATTCTGGCCAAGGTGTTTGACGCCCTGGCCCAGTAAGGGGCATCCCCCATCAAGCCAACGGGCCAGCAGATGCTGGCCCGTTTCGTTAGTGGCGCTGATAAAAAACCACTCCCACCCGTGCTATATGTTCTTGCAGCGCCGGGTGATTCAGACTGGTAAAGAGGGAGAGATCGATCATCCAGGGCAACAGCAAATCATCCAGTTCTACCAGCAGATCCAGCAGTAACTCATGGTTCAGGTCGGCACCGTACAGCGTGAGGTCAATATCGGAGCCTGGCTTGAAGTTCCCCTTGGCCCGAGAGCCGTAGAGTACCGCCTGTTCGATCTCGCGATGGGCGGCAAAGACGGTGCAGATCTGCTCGATGGCCGACTCCGGTAAACCGAAGCGCATCATGCCTCGTCCCTCTGTATCAAGTTCTGCATCTTCTGCTCAAGAGCCACAAAGGCCGGATAGAAGCGGGTCAGAATATCGCTGGCGATACGCGTGGCGAGATCCAGCTGATAGGTGTGGGAGCTGAGATTGCGCGCCTTGATCATCTCCATCCAGGTCTCACCATCGTCGAGCAGGCCATTTTTGAAGGCGGTACGAATCGCATCGCGGGAGCCAATCAATCCAGCAATGCCTTGGGCTTCGAGAAAATCTTTCAACAGATTCCAGGCCAGCTCATGGGTGAACTCGAAACCCTGGATCAGTCCCTGCTGTTCGAGCTCCGAGAGCGGACGTTGCGCTGCCAGCTCGGCTGCATTGCGCAGTGTCTTCAAGGCGCGACCATAATTATCAAAGCGCTGCATCCAGCGAATATCGGAATCCATTGCCACCTCGATGTGCAAACGTGCGTTTGCAGCAAGCTTACCAGAAGCGTGGTTTATCCACACAGCCATCCCCCATCAAGCCAACGGGCCAGCAGATGCTGGCCCGTTGTCGTTGCTCTCCATCCACGGGCGTCAACCCGTGTCTGGCTGCTCTCTATTCGGCAACTCGCAGATAGACATGGGCGCTGTAGGGCGGTAACTCGCCGGCGGTACCCGGCTCATCGGTGCTCAGGCACAGGGCCCAGGCCCCGCTGGGCAGCGCCTGCTGATGCCGGTCCGACAGGTTCAGAAGTGTCAGGCTCTCCTCGGTGCGCAGGCAGATGACGCCGGTGGCCTCATCGCTGGCGATCTCGACTCTGCTTCTATCATGGGGGCCGAGTTTTCCGCTGCGCTTCAAGATGATCAGCGCCTGATAGAAATTGAAGATGCTCTGCCCTTCGTCACTGGCCAGTCGCTCCCAGTGCAGTTTGGAGTCGAGGAAGGCCGCTTCGGCATGGGCATCCCGAGGCTCAGCGCCATCGAAGGCGAACTCCTGCTTGCGACCCTCTTTCACCGCGCTAATTAGCGATTGATCGCCGAAATCTTCGAAGAACAGGAAGGGGGCCGTCTCGCCATACTCTTCGCCCATAAACAGCATGGGCACATAGGGGCTGGCCATGACGGCGGTAATGGCCAGCAAGGCCTTGTCGCGGCCATAGCTGGCGATCATACGGTCGCCGTGCAGGCGATTGCCGATCTGATCATGATTCTGGATATGCACCACATGCTCGCTGGGATGGGTGTGCAGGCTATTGGTGCCCTTGTTGCGGTTGCTGTGCTGATCGAAGCGGCTGCCATCCAGCACGAAGCCCTCGGTCAGGGCCTTCACTATGGCGGCGAAGTCACCGAAGCTGGCGTAGTGGCGGGTGCGTTCCGGGGTGAGGTAGGCAAACAGCGCGTGGTTCAGATCATCGTTCCACTGGCTGTGGTAGTGATAACCCTGCTCGCTGGTCACCGAGGTCTCATTGCACAGATGTTCAGCGATCATCAGGATCTCGCGCCCTTCACTGCGGCCAATCTCCCGTCCCAGATCGGTGATTTCTCGCAGAATGTTCTGGGGGGAACCATCAAAGACCAGGGAGACGGCATCCATACGGAAGCCATCGAACCCCACTTCCTGCAGCCAGTAACGGGTGTTGGCCAGGTAGAAATCGCGAATACCGGCACTGTGTTGGCCGTCGAAGTTGATGGCGGCGCCCCAAGGGGTATCGGCCTGTTTGGTATAGGGGGCAAAAGCGCCCGCGTAGTTGCCCTCGGGGCCGAAGTGGTTGTAGACCACATCCAGAATCACCGCCATGCCCAGTTGATGGGCGGTTTCGATGAACAGTTGCAGCTCGGCATAGTTGCCATAGCTGTGCTGCAGCGCGAAGTGATAGGTGCCGTCATAGCCCCAGTTGCGATTGCCGGGGAAGGCCGCCAGCGGCATCAACTCGATCACCGTAATGCCCAGTGCCTGCAGATGGGGCAGCTTGTGCACGGCGGCGGCGAGTGTGCCTTCGGGTGTGAAGGTGCCGACATGCAGCTCATAGAGGATGGCATCGTCGATGGCGACGCCCTGCCACCCTTGGGTGTGCACCGGCTGGATCTCGGTGACCATGGAGGGACCATGCACGCCCAGGGGCTGGCAGCGGGAGGCCGGGTCCGGATAGGCGGTGCCATCGACCACGAAGCGGTACAGGGTACCCGCCGCCAGACGCTCATGACTCAGGGTCCAGTAGCCATCGGGCTGCCGGGTCATGGGTAGCGTCTGCTGTTCGGCTTCGAGTAACAGGGCCAGTGATTGATGTTCCGGTGCGAAGACTCGAAAGGCCGACTGACCCTGTTCGTTGTAGTAATGACCTAATGCGACCATGTTTCCCCCAGTGGTTCGTTTCGATACGGGCATCCGTCTCGGCCGTCGTGGGCTTGCCGGATGGAACTGGTTCCACTCTAACCTGTTCCGGTCGTGTCACCACAGGGGTGGGGGCGGATTATGGGGGTGGAACGGGATCTTGATCGCTGATTGGGGCGACTCAGCCAGTCGCCTTAGTGGCTCGGTAGCCACTGGCCCTGGTCGGCAATGACGGATTGCCGATATAGCGGCTATGTCGTGATCCGGTTCCGCCTTGCCGACGTTGGCGATCTGCCCACCTGCGGTGGACGGCGGCGGGCCAAGGGGGAAAAGGCCTCCCCCTTGGCAATCCCGGGCCCGGGTTTTTGCCGACTGCCGGGAAGGCCCCGAGCTGCGGGCTGCCCTCCACCGGCCGGGAGCCACACGCCATCCCTGGCGTGACGCTCCCTCTCCCGGTCATCCTGACCGCTCACCGGCTACGAACATCCCTTCACTCGGCCCGGCAGACGGCCTCGAGTGATATGAGTCATCGACAATTATTCGCTCGATAGACTGGCTGTATGACACTGGGTTTCGTGTTTACTGCTTGATCGGTACATCATTAAATTTCACACCTTCACGAATACCATTCATGCCCGAGAATTTTAAGCGAAGAGACGTTAATTTACTTGATGAGTTGTTGACCAGTTTGAATGCAATAATAACGCTAGTCTTAATCCCTTTAGGTAATGAGAAACCATCCCACGTTGAAATATTTGAAGAACCAATAACAACTGATTCCAAATCTATTTCATTGCTAGAGTCGTCAAATGCCCTTGTTTCACTCCGGAATGATATGTCACGATCAATGCTGTTGTTTACGAAATCCAACTTACAGATTATTTTTCCGATGCGCCAAAAAGAGGGTCCTCATACTTCGTGCCAATCCAGAAAAAACTTACCGCAGTTAACAAATATACGAAGACTATCGACGAATGCCGCAAAATCACAGGTAATTTAAGCGCAAATACATAAATAAAAATCCATCCAACACAAATTACTACCAGTAAAATAATGAGTATATTTTTCCAATTTATTGCATCAAACCCCAAAATTAATATGCTAAACATCAATGTTTATCGCAGTATTCGCATGCAAAAACATGGCTGCGCTTCGTTTGAGAATTACTAGCGTTGTTTATCTTGAACCCTGGATGGTAATTGAAACATTCTTTATTCAACGGTTAAATTAATTTGCTTGCTATTTGTGGTGGCGGTTGCGCGCCAATAAAGATTATGGTGTCGCCATATTCTGATTTCTGGAATAAGATCTTGTTTCCTTTTGCCCGAATCGGTTCCGGCTCGAACCCTGAATAGGAACCAAGATATTTTTATCTTGGCTGAAAACTGCCAAACGACGAACACCTTTCAGTGACGAGCTGACGTAATAAACCCATATACATTTAAAACAAGTCACTGCATTGCAGACATCAGACAAAGCATTATATTCACCACTTTCTGGATAATAATGATCAGGGTTGTTTATTTTTAGTCAGGATTCATTATTTATAGAATACACAGTGCTTGCAAAGAAACATGCAGCGCAAAACAGGACTATTTTCATATGTGTAGCGTATGATTTTATCATTTTGTATCACTGATACTGTTTTGCTTTTTGACGAATTGATAGTGCGCGCTCTTCCAATTCTATTGCTGCACTTTCTCTATTTGTTTTTCTATACAAATGAGCCAGATTTAATAGACTGGTGGCGACTTTAGGATGATTTGCTCCAAGAGTTTGTTCTCTGATCGAGAGAGATTCTTTGAATAGCTTTTCAGATTTTTTATATTCCCCCATTTCAAAATATACACTTGCTAAGTTATTCATGTTGATTGCGAGCTTGGGACTTTTGTCCCCAAATATTTTAATGTTGATATCGGCGGCCTGTTGATAAAGCTTTATCGCTTTGCGGTAATCACCCTTTGCTTTATATAGCGACGCAAGATTGTTAATGCTCTTCGCCGTGTTTGGATTATTCTCTCCATAAATACTCCGGTTTACTCTCAATGCTTCTGCATATAACTCTTCCGCGAAGTTATAATTTTTATCCATTTTATATAGATATGCTAGCCCGTTAAAAATCAAGACTGCCTGTGAGTTGCTAATGTGGTTGTCGGGTTTTGAGAGTATTTTTAGTGCCTGTTTATAGTAGCCAGATGAGCTGTAGTAATCTTTTTTGGCTTTATACAGGGACCCCAATCCTATCAGGCTATTTATGGTCATTGGATCGTCGATGCCATAAATAGCTTGCAACTTTCTTAATGAGTTTATATACAATGATTCCGCAGATATATAGTCACCTTGCTTTACATGAAGCGAGCCGAGCATATTGATGTAATTGGCTACAATGAAGTTATTATGTCCATAATTTTTGGAGAATGTTCTGATGGCTTCTTTGTACTGATCTTCTGCTCGATCATATTTGCCTAGTTTCTCATAAGAAGTTGCTAGATTAATTACCATGTCTATTGTTTCTTTGTTCGTGTATCGACTTTGCCCCCTTTCGATTTCTATGGCGCGTTTAAAGCTGTCGATTGCTTTATTGTAGTCGCTTTTTTGAAAGTATATGAGACCTAGGGTGTCAAGACTTCTTGTGACATAAAAATGCCGCATCGGTGGCTTGTTTGTGTCATTTTTTACTGCGAAATCCAGCATTTCCTTTGCGCTGGATAAGGCATTTTCATAATCGTGATGAATATAAAAGTCTGCAGTCTTCTTATTTATCTCAGTCCATGTTGTTTGAGCCTGAGATAGCATTGGGATAGTAAAAATAAAACTAAATAATATTGCTTTGAGTCCGTTCATCATAATTTCAATCCAGTGAGCATAAATGCAATTCTATTAATTCAATGTGAACAAGGTGATGATTGCCGTTTTAACCGCGACCCGCAGTCGGTTCGCTATAAAGGCATGGCTACCGCAGGGGCTTGCGGCTGCCACAGTGCCTTGGTGAACGGGCGGAGCTGGTATTCACGGCAATAACCTTTGTGTTTTTAAACTACCGCACTTTGTCTGCTGGGGAAAATGGATTCACATGGGCGGGTTCACATTTTGTTGCCTTTGGCTGCTTTGGCTTTTGGGGCCGGATCGACAAAACCCCGAGCCGTCTGTTGGGCCGAGGGGAGGGGGGATCGGAGGCGGTGAGCGGTCAGGATGACCGGGAGAGGGAGCGTCACGCCAGGGATGGCGTGTGGCTCCCGGCCGGTGGAGAGCAGCCCGCCGCGAGGGGCTTTCCCGACAGTCGGCATAAACCCAAGGCCAGGGGTCAAGGGGGCGAAAGGCCCTGCCCCCTTGACCCCTGGCCTTGGGTTTATGCCGACTGTCGGGAAAGCCCCTCGCGGCGGGCTGCTCTCCACCGGCCGGGAGCCACACGCCATCCCTGGCGTGTGGCTCCCGGCCGGTGGAGAGCAGCCCGCCGCGAGGGGCTTTCCCGACAGTCGGCATAAACCCAAGGCCAGGGGTCAAGGGGGCAGGGCCTTTCGCCCCCTTGACCCCTGGCCTTGGGTTTATGCCGACTGTCGGGAAAGCCCCTCGCGGCGGGCTGCTCTCCACCGGCCGGGAGCGTCACGCCAGGGATGGCGTGTGGCTCCCGGCCGGTGGAGAGCAGCCCGCCGCGAGGGGCTTTCCCGACAGTCGGCATAAACCCAAGGCCAGGGGTCAAGGGGGCGAAAGGCCCTGCCCCCTTGCCGCCCCCGCCAACGGCAGCTTGGCAAATCGCCCCGGTGGATGGGGCGGAACGGACCAATCAGAATCCTGATTCGAGACCCGAGACCCGAGACCCGAGACCCGAGATTCGAGATTCGAGATTCGAGAGACCAGCGGCGCTCAGCCACCCCGTTGCTGGGTGGCTGAGCCGGGCTCCGGCTCAGCACCCGGGCGGCGGCAAGGCCGCCTACCCCTTCCGCGCCGAGCGTAAGTCCGGCAGGAATACCGTCACTATCCCCATCAATGGCAGCCAGGCACAGATCTCGTACACGGTGCGGATGCCGTAGTGATCCGCCAGTGTGCCCAGGATGGCGGCGCCGACCCCGGCGATGCCGAAGGCAAAGCCGAAGAACAGACCGGAGACGGTACCCACCTTGCCGGGCACCAGCTCCTGGGCGTAGACCACTATGGCCGAGAAGGCCGAAGCCAGAATGAAGCCGATGATGAAGGAGAGCACAGTGGTCCAGAACAGATCGGCGTGGGGCAGCAGCAGGGTGAAGGGCGAGACGCCGAGGATGGAGAACCAGATCACCTGCTTGCGACCGATGCGGTCACCTATGGGGCCACCGAGCACGGTCCCGGCGGCGACGCCGAACAGGAACACGAACAGGTGCAGCTGGGCCGAGCGGGCGCTGACGCTGAACTGATCCATCAGATAGAAGGTGTAGTAGCTGGTCAGGCTGGCCAGATAGAAGTACTTGGAGGTGATGAGCAACAGCAGCACCCCTATGGTCGCTATGATGCGGCCGCGCGACAGCGGATTGACCGGTTTCGGCTGACCTTGCGGCCGGTTGCGGTGCTGGTGGCTATACCATTGTCCAACCTTATACAGCACGCCCATGGCCAGCAGCGCCAGCACCGAGAACCAGGCCAGACTGCCCTGGCCCAGAGGCAGCACGATCAGCGCCGCCAGCAGCGGACCCATGGCCGTACCGCCATTGCCGCCGACCTGGAAGATGGATTGCGCCAGCCCGTGGCGACCGCCGGAGGCCATGCGCGCCACCCGCGACGATTCGGGGTGGAAGATGGAGGAGCCGATGCCGACCACGGCGGCACCCAGCAGCAACAGCGAAAAGGTGGGGGCGCAGGAGAGCAACAGCAGGCCCAGCAGGGTGAACCCCATGCCCACCACCAGCGAATAGGGCTGCGGATGCTTGTCGGTGTACATGCCGACCACGGGTTGTAATAGGGACGCCGTGCTCTGGTAGGTCAGGGTCAGCAGGCCGATCTGGGTGAAGCTCAGATCGTAGTTGCCCTTGAGCAGGGGGTAGATGGCGATGATCAGCGATTGCAGCAAATCGTTGAGGAAGTGCGACAGGCTGATGGCACCGAGAACCTTGTATCGGGTGTCCCCGATGGTCTGGGCGGGAGCGGCAAGCGTGGATGACATGATGAACCTCTGACTGGGCGTGACGGTGAGCATGGTATCAGTTGGGATTTTGTCCTTCGTGCTACTATGCGGCAACCATAATCGCGAAAAGGACAGAGTGATGCTGGTCTCCGGAATTGCGCATCATCAGGACGCAGGTTTGGCGCCGCTCGTGGCCCGTGCCTTCGATCGCGGGCCGGGCGCCGAGTCGCCGCGGCACTGCCATCCCACGGCCCAACTGCTGTATGCGGTGAAGGGGGTCATGTTGGTGGAGACCGACGCCGGGCAGTGGATAGTGCCGCCGACGCGGGGTATCTGGGTGCCGATTGGCGTCTGGCATCGCACCCTCATGCTCGGTGAGGTGCTGATGCGTACCGTCTATATCCGTCACGAGAAGCTGGCGGGTCTGCCCACCGAGTGCTGTGTGGTCGGGGTGTCGCCCTTGCTGCGCGAACTGATACTGGCCGCCATCGCCTTACCCCTGGATTACGACGAACAGGGGCGCGATGGTCATCTGGTGCAACTGCTGCTGGACGAGATCCAGCGCATGCCGAGTCTGGCGCTGGCGGTGCCCGAGCCGAGCTCGGCCAACTTGCAGCGCTTGTGTCGGGCGCTGCGCGATCAGCCTGATGAGGGGCGTCCGCTGGTGGCATGGGCGGCGGAGCTGGCGATGGATGTGCGCACCCTGCAGCGGCGTTTCATGCGGGAAACCGGAATGACGGTTGGTCAGTGGCGACGGCAGTGCCGTCTGTTACTGGCTTGCGAACGGCTGGCGCGGGGGGAGTCGGTGCTGGAGGTGGCACTAGCGCTGGGCTATGCCAGCCCCAGCGCCTTCAGTGCCATGTTCAAACGGGAGCTTGGGGTTGCTCCCAGTCTGTTTTATCGCTAGTTCATCGACGATATCGGCTCTTGAGTCGGGTCTTCACCGGCATATTGATAACAGCGTTTGAGCTCGGTGAAGTCGTAGAAGAAGCTACCGGCCTGGAGCGGAACGCAGCCCTCCTTGAACGCCACTTCCTTCTCGTTATAGAGCATCTTCACCAGCACCTGTTGATCGGCATTCTGGTAGACATCCCACTGGATGTTGGCGGCATAGGGGGAGACCCAGCCACCGCGCCATTCGTTGTTTTCCTGGCTATAGAGGGTGCCGACCTCGGCCCCCTGACGACTGCCTTCCAGTTTCATCAGGGCCACAAACGGGATTATGGTCTCGGCATGGGCAAATCTCAGCTTGGCCACATGCTCATGCTGACCGTTGACGATTTGGGTCTGCACCTCGTTGAACATGCCATCCAGCAGAGATTGGGCAACGTCGTAGGTGGCGCTCTGGCTGGCAAAGCTCGGGCCCTTCTCGTAGAAATCTTCGGCGTCGGAGAGGTAGGAGAACCAGGCCGACTCGTCCGGTGTCAGGTACTGTTCCATATCCCAGGCCTCACCCTGAGCCCCGGCTTCACGGACCATGCCGGGGCCTATGATAAACAGGTTGTAGAGCATCAGGGCGGCATCGACTTCGTCATGCACATAGGTCATGCCGCCATCTTGCGGATTCACGGCGACAAACTCGACCCCATTGGCCAGATAGTCGACGAAGGCCTTGCTGTAGATGCGTTCCAGCATCTCGCGGGCCATGACCTTGGTCTTCGGCAGCGCCTTCAGGGCGTCCAGCGCCTGGGTCAGCTCGGGAGCCGGTGCCACGCCGTTCCCCTCATCGCCGATGAAACGCTGATAGGCCTCATAGGCGGGCAGATACTTGGCGTAGTCACCCTTGGGCTCGGTCTTGTGGAAGTAGAGCTCGTACTTGTTCGCCAGTGCCTTGGTGATGACCGACGGATCATCCTGAGTCACGTAGCAACTTTCGCTGTCGGCGACATAGTTGACCTTGTTCTTCAGGCTCTGCATGAAGTAGAAGGCGCTCTCGTTGGCGCGGTCCTTCCCGGAGGTTTCGACCTTGATGCAGTGGCTGCTATTGTCTTCGAGCAGGGTGGGCAGGCGATCGGCCAGCCGCGTGGCCAGATTGGCATGTTCTTCCTTGCCCAACTCGGTGAGCAGACCGTAGCCCAGTTTCTCGTTGGCGGCAGTTACCAGATCGACCTTGTGGCCCAGAGTCTGGCCGAGTTGGGTCAGCGCCCCCTGGCTGGCGGCCTCTTCCCACACCAGCTTGGTCAGCACGTCATACTTGGGGCTGGAGAGAGAGCGGGAACCATGGCGGGCCACCAGTTCGGTAAATACAGGTGAAAAGCCGGTCGGGGCTGTCTGGTAGCGACTCACCTCCTGCTGTGGGGTATAGACCGCCTTGGTGCTGTACTGGTAGCGGGTGACTGGAGCCGGTGATGGAGAAGATGAGGAGTCACTGGAGTTGCAACCGGAGGCGAGAACCAGTGTGACGGCGGCACATACAAACGAAATACGGAACATATCCATCCCTAGATGAGCTGTTAGCCAGCAAATTAAAAGCTGCACTCTACCGAGGCAAGATGACAGCCCCATGTCACTAGAGTGAATGTTCTACTTACGCACTTCAGGTGATTCAACGGGGCGGAGACCAAGTCGTGAGGGGGCCATGAAGGGGGGGATGTTAAGACGAGCGCGTTCAGATGTTGTGTCATCGAATCGAAAACAACAGGGGCCCGTTCGGGACCCTGTTTATGCTTGTCGGGCGATTGGCTCGCGAGGATGCTAGCTGGCGTTTTTGGCGTCGATCCGCAGTTGCACACCGGTCGCGGTATAGAGGGGCGTGACCTGATAACCGCTGGCAGTGACGGTACTGAAACTGCCATGGCGTTGACCGCTGTGCAGCAGTTGCAGGGTGTCGCCCACGGCGGGTTGATAGCCGCTGCGGAAACTGACTTCCAAAGCACCTTCTAAGGTTGCTTTACCGCTGATGCTCACTCGTCCGGCACTGGCATTCCCCAACTGAAGTTGCAGGGTGCTGCCGCTTTGCTGGGTATAGTTGCCGCTCAACTGCAGCGGGCTGGTCACGGCAAGCGTGCCGCCTTGCTGGAAGAGATCGCCGGTGCCCAGTGCGGTAGTGGAGGCGGCGGTCAGGGTTCCTTCTTGCAGCAGAGTACCACCGCTCCAGCTGTTGGCGCCGCTCAAGGTCAGATTGCCGGAGCCTGATTTCGTCAGTAGACCGGCGCCTGTGATGTCATTCTTCCAGTTATCAGCCGCATGGAAGCCACCCTGAGCGCCATCCATCAGCACACGGACATCGCCATTGAAGGCGCCATAACCATCGGCAGCGGCGAATAGGTTCAGGCGTCCCCAGCCTTCGGCGTCATCCAGCAGCGGATAGCCGGAGGGCAGGGCGGTGGTCTTCAGCACCACCCGGCGCTGTTCTGCGCTCAAGTAGGGCAGACGGGTTTCCAGCAACGCCTCGGCTCCCTTGGGAACTACCGCATCGGCTGTGGTTTCAGCAATCGGCGTGAAGCCGAACGTCAGGCGGCGCAGGTAGTCTGTTTTGTTGCTTGCGTAGTCGCTGAACCGATCATCGCTGCCGGAATGGGCGTAGACATACAGGGCACTGGTATCGCTGGCCCCGACTTCCTTCTGCAGCCAGCTTTGAGCTTGGGTGTAGGCATCAGCCTTGAGGCCCAGGTTGTCACTCTTGTTCAGGTTGTAGGCCACAACGGCGGTACCCTGAATGCGGCCGCCGATCACATCCAGCGGCGAGTGCATACCGGCGATGATGCGGTTTTCGCCCAACTCCAGACCCCGGGCCAGCATCTCCTGAAAGCGCTCTGGAACCAGATAGGCCATGGCCAGACTGTCACGCACGGCTTCTGCGCTATGACCACTGAGGAAGCCGCCATCGGTGGCCGGTGTGGAACTCTTGGCCGGCTCCAGTGCCGGAACCACACGAACCTGGCTGCTCCAGCGCCAAGGGCGGGCGTACTTATAGAAGCGTTTGGCGGGCTCGGTGGAGCCATCACCGCTCATGGCGCCGATGAAGTCGACGGCCAGACCCAGATCCGGGTTGCTATCGCTGCCCACGCCACGGTTGTTGCCCTTGTCGTCATATTTGACTGTGGTGGCATCGGCGGCGATCTCGGTGATGGTGGTGAATTGCTGGGTGCCTGCACGCCAGGCTGTGGTGAGCGGGCCCATGCCATCGGAGATGCTGAAGTTCTTGCCGCGGCGATCATCCAGATAGGCGGCCAGCTCCTGGGCGCTGGTTCGGGCGGCGGTCAGCGTTTCCACATACTGGATATTGGCGGCATGAACCTCGGCATTGAGCACAGTGCCATCGGTGGCGCTGCCGGGAATGCCGTCCCAATCAGAGCTCGTGACTGCGGGGCAGTCGCCGTCGGCGGCGGCCGTTTGTCCTGCATCGACCAACAGAGTACGGGGGCGCCAGATCTTCAGAAATTCAGCGGCCACGCGGACACCTGCATTGGTTTCCAGCGCCGCCATGCACGCCTTACCGCGTTGGTTGCTGGCACCGGCATCGACGTAGGCGGTAACAGTACTGGCCGGATCGGCCGTCTCTTCGTAGCCGACGCCGACAGGCGCGGTCGGGACGACATAACTGGTTTCACTCTTGGAGTCGTTACAGGCCGCCAACCCCAGGGCCGACAGCACTAGGGCGGCGGTCAGGGTGCGAGGGAAGGCAATCGGGTTGGTATGTGAGAGTAAGCGCATGAATGGGTAGATCCTTGTCATCTCTAACCGCGCTGGAAACAGTCGTTGTCAGCACGGTGCATTATGGGTCAGTCACCAGGAAAGCTGTGGGTGACATAAGGCGTTGGCTGGCGGCAATGTGCAGGGAGTGCAGACATTGGATAATTACTTTGAGTGAAGACTCAGGGTAATCGATTCCACCGAGTTTCGAGTCTGGCAAGCGGCCGTGTCGATTCGGTGACAGTCGTGTGTCGGGATGATGAAACGGTGGCCGCTGCGGGCTGAGTCTCGTCGGGGGATATGCAATTTCTTAACTAGCTTCGAATAGCAGACCACTCACGATTGCCACCAGGTGGCGCTAAGCTGACTCACGGCGCCAGGTATGGCGCCGTGGAACCCCAGGGATGGGTTTATGGCGTGTCAGCGTGCGCCTCCTGGTCGATAGAGCATCATTGGGCTAATGAGTCTCCGAGCCGGAATTACCACTTCACCATGACATGACGGGCGCAGCTGTACTCTTCCAGCCCGTACATCGACATATCCTTGCCATAGCCGGATTGCTTCATGCCGCCGTGGGGCATCTCGCTGGTCAGCATGAAGTGGGTGTTGATCCAGGTGCAGCCATATTGCAGGGCGGCGGCACCGGCCATCGCCTTGCTGACATCTTGAGTCCAGATGGAGGAGGCGAGGCCATACTCGGAGTCGTTGGCAAAGGTGATCGCCTGCTCGAAATCATCGACCGGGGTGATGGAAACCACGGGGCCAAACAGCTCTTTCTGCACGATTTCATCTTCCTGGCGGGCACCGGCGATCAGCGTCGGCTCATAGAAGTAGCCGGGACCAGCGCCCAGCTTGCCGCCGGTGACGATCTCGATATGGGATTGCGCCCGGGCGCGGTCGACAAAAGCCGCGACCCGATCCCGGTGCGCGCCATAAATCAGCGGTCCCAGCTCTGTGGTCGGGTCATCCTGCAGGCCCATCTTCAGGCTGCTGACCGCGCTGCCCAGATCGGCCACCAGCTTGTCGTAGATCCCCTTCTGGGCGTAGATACGGCAGGCGGCTGTGCAATCTTGCCCGGCGTTGTAGAAGCCGAAGGTGCGAATGCCGGCGACTACTTCGTCGAGGTTGGCATCGTTGAGGACTATGACTGGCGCCTTGCCACCCAACTCCATATGGGTGCGCTTCATGGTTTGCGAGGCAATCTCCACCAGCTTCTTGCCGGTGGCAATGGAGCCGGTGAGGGAGACCATGCGTACGCGCGGATGGCTGACCAGCGGCATGCCGACCTCACCGCCACGGCCATGGACGATATTGACCACACCCGGTGGCAGCAGTTCGGCCAGCAACTCGCCCAGTGCTAGCGTGGTGAGCGGGGTGATTTCCGAAGGTTTGATCACTACGGTATTGCCGGCGGCCAGCGCCGGCCCCAGCTTCCAGGCCGCCATCATCAGCGGGTAGTTCCAGGGCGCTATGGAGGCGACCACGCCCAGCGGGTCGCGGCGGATCATCGAGGTGAAGCCGGGCAGATACTCACCGGCGGCCGAGCCGCCGAGGCAGCGGCAGGCACCGGCGAAGAAGCGGAAGGTGTCGGCGATGGCCGGGATCTCGTCATTCAGCGCGGCGCTGAACGGCTTGCCGCAGTTGAGGGACTCCAGACGGGCAAACTGTTCGCCCTTGGCCTCGATGGCATCGGCGATGGCCAGCAATCGTGCAGCACGTTCCCGCGGCGGGGTCGCGGCCCAGGCGGGGAAGGCGGCGTCGGCGGCAGCCACGGCGGCCATCACCTGTTCCGGGCTGGCTTCGGCGATGGCGATGAGCTCGCCGCCGGTCGAGGGGTTCATCACCGGCAGCGGCGTGCCTGCACCGGGAATCAATTGGCCGTTGATCAGTAGTTTGGTCTGCATGGTATCGCTCCTGCTCTGCATAAAGGTCGGGGTGGCTGGCGTGCATCCAGAGGCGGCTACTTGCCGCTGCCCGCCACCGAGTCGGTATCTTTCGTTAAATAATAGGCGCCTAAAATCGGTAGCACGGTCGCCAGCATCACCAATAACGCCACCACGTTGGTGACCGGTACATCCCGGGGCCGCGTCAGCTGTCCCAGCAGCCAGATCGGCAGGGTTTTCTCGTGCCCGGCGGTGAAGGTGGTGACAATGATTTCGTCAAACGACAGGGCGAAGGCCAGCATGCCGCCCGCCAGCAGGGCAGTGGCAATGTTCGGCAGAACCAGATAGCGGAAGGTCTGCCAGCCATCGGCACCCAAGTCCATTGAGGCTTCGATCAGCGTCAGGCTGGTGCGGCGGAAGCGGGCGATGACATTGTTGAACACCACCACCACGCAGAAGGTGGCGTGGCTGACCACCAGGGTCAGCATGCCGGGCTCGATCCCCAACTGCTTGAAGCTGGCCAGCAGCGCCAGCCCGGTGATGATGCCGGGCAGGGCTATGGGCAGCACCAGCAGCATGGAGATGCCGTCGCGACCGAAGAAGCTATGCCGCCAGATGGCCAGTGCCGCCAGCGTGCCGAGGATCATCGCCAACAGGGTGGCCAGAGCCGCGACCTGCAAGGAGAGGCCGATGGCGGCCAGCACATCGGGACGGCTCAGCGCCATGCCGAACCACTTCAGGGTGAAGCCCTGCAGTGGAAAGCTGAACGCCGCGCTCTCGGTATTGAAGGCATACAGGGCTATGACCAGCAGCGGCAGATGCAGCAGGGCCAATCCGCACCAGGCCAGCAGTTTCAACAGGGGTGAGGCGCCGTTGTTAGAGTGCATTGAAGGCCCCCAATCGTTTGGCAAACCACAGATAGAGCATGATGATCAGCAAGGGCACCAGGGTGAATGCTGCCGCCAGCGGCATATTGCCGACCGCGCCCTGCTGGGTGTAGACCATGGTGCCGATGAAGAGTCCGGAAGGGCCGATGAGCGTGGGGATGATGTAATCCCCCAGCGTCAGGCAGAAGGTGAAGATGGAGCCAGCCACCACCCCGGGAAAAGCCAGCGGCAGCAGCACGGTCGTCAGTACCTGACGGGGGCGGGCCCCCAGGTCGCTGGCCGCTTGCAGCAGGCTGGGCGAGATGCGCTCCAGCGCCGCCTGGATCGGCAATATCATGAACGGCAGCCAGATGTAGCTGAACACTAAAAAGCGCCCCAGGTGCGAGGTGGCCAGGGTGTTACCGCCAATGGGGGTGGTCAGCAGCAGATCCAGCAGCGGTTGCAAGCCGACCGCCTGCAACAGCCATTGCAGCAGGCCGCCCTTGGCCAGGATCACGCTCCAGGCGTAGGCCTTGACGATATAGCTGGCCCACATCGGCAACATGACGCCGATATAGAACAGCGCCTTGATGCGCGGTGAGGCATACAGCGCCATATACAGGGCTATGGGGAAGGCCATCCCGGCATCGGCGACCGTCACCGCCACCGCCATGGTCACGGTGCGCAGCACTATGTCCACATTGCCGGGGTTGAGCAGTTGCCGGTAGTTGTCCAGGGTCCAGTCGGGGAGTACCGACATGGTGAAGTCATCGAAGGTGTAGAAACTCTGGGCCAGCAGGGTGGCCAGCGAGCCCAGATAGAGCACCCCGAACCAGCCGAGCGGCAATACCAGCCAGAGCAGCAGCGTGGCTCTGGGGTGCAGATAACACCAGGTGGCGACCCGGCGTGACATCGAGGGTGACGTTAGGCTGGTGGCGGTCATGGCTGCGTCTCCGGCTCAGTGACCGGGCAGAGGGGGACCATGGCGCTACGGGACCAGCCCGCCCCCAGCCGGGTGCCGACTTCGGGGAACGCCTCCTCATCTCCTTCCCGGTGGGGCAGGTGGATCGCCAACTGTTGACCCTGTCCCAGATCCAGTTCGAAACGGCTATAGGCGCCGTGGTAGTGAATGTTTTTGAGTTTGCCTTCGACCTGAACTTCGTGGTTGCCCCAGGCCGGCACCAGTTGTACATGTTCCGGACGCACGGCAAACGGTACCGCCAACCCTGAGAGTTTGGCGGCCAGTTCGCCTTCGATGACGTTGGAGGAGCCGACGAAGCGGGCGACAAACGGCGTTTGCGGCCGGGAATAGAGCTGGCGCGGTGAGTCGAGTTGTTCGATGCGTCCCTTGTTGAACACAGCCACCCGATCCGACATCGACAGCGCTTCGCTCTGATCGTGAGTCACATAGACGAAGGTGATGCCCAGATGGCGGTGCAGGCGCTTGAGTTCGGACTGCATCTGCTCCCGCAGCTTGAGATCCAGCGCGCCCAGAGGCTCATCCAGCAGCAACACCTTGGGTTTATTGACCAGGGCGCGCGCTAGCGCCACCCGTTGCCGCTGGCCGCCGGAGAGTTGGGATGGTTTGCGCTGGCCCAAACCGCCCAGCGCCACCAGCTCCAGCGCCTCCTCGGCGCGGGCCATGCGATCACCACGACCCACTCCCTTCACCTTGAGGCCATAGGCGATGTTCTCCCAGACATTCAGGTGCGGGAACAGGGCGTAATCCTGGAATACGGTATTCACATCCCGCTGATAGGGGGGCAGGCCGCTGGCGTCGATACCGCCGAGATAGACGGCACCCAGATCCGGTTGTTCAAACCCCGCCATAAGCCGCAGGCAGCTAGTTTTGCCGGAGCCTGACGGCCCCAGCATGGAGAAAAACTCACCCGGTTCGATACGCAAGGAGACCTGATCCACGGCCTTGACCGAGCCATAGATACGGCTGACGGCGGAGAATTCAACGGCAAAACTCATAACCTCTCCTCCCGGATTACCGTCCGCCCATGATGGCGATGTAATCCTGCACCCAGCGGCTGTAGGGCACGCAGCTGCCTTGGGCACACTTGGCCTGTGGTGTCTTCCAGAAGGCAATCTTGTCGAAGTTGTCCAGACCATTGGTCTTGCACCCTTCGGCACCCAACAGGCTGGAGGCGCTGCACGCCGCCGGCACGGAAGGCACTGAGCCGAACCAGGCGGCGACATCGCCTTGCACCTTGGGGGTCAGTGACCAGTTCAGCCATTGGTAGGCACAGACCGGATGGGCGGCCTCGGCATGCAGCATGGTGGTATCGGCCCAACCGGTGGCTCCTTCGACCGGAATGGTGGAGGCGATGGGCTGCTTCTCGGCTTGCAAGGCATTGACCTGGAACGGCCAGGCACCGGAGGCGACCACGCCCTCGTTCTTGAAGTCGCTCATCTGCACGTTGTAGTCGTGCCAGTAGCGGTGGATCAAGGGATGCTGGCCGCGCACCAGTTCCAGCACGGCCGCGTACTGGGCTTCGTTCAGTTCATAGGGATCGGTAATCCCCAACTCGGGCTTGGCGTGTTTCAGGTAGAGAGCCGCATCGGCCAGATAGATGGCACCATCATAGGCCTGCACCCGGCCCTGGTTCGGTTTGCCATCCGGCAGGTTCTGGGCGCTGAACAGTACGCCCCAGCTGGTGGGCGCTTCCTTGAAAACGGTGGTGTTGTACATCAGCACATTGGGGCCCCACTGGTAGGGAGCGCCATAGTGTTCGCCCTTGACCGTATGCCAGGGGGAGTCCAGCAGGCGAGGGTCGATATTCTTCCAGTTCGGGATCAGGGCGGTATTGATCGCTTGTACCCGCTTGCCATAGATGAGACGCAAGGAGGCATCGCCCGAGGCGGTGACCAGGTCATAACCCCCCTTGGCCATCAGGGCCACCATTTCGTCCGAGGTGGCGGCGGTCTTCACCCGCACCTCGCAGCCGCTCTCCTTCTCGAACTGCGTGACCCAGTCATACTGCTTGTCGCTCTCGCCGCGCTCGATGTAGCCGGGCCAGGCGATGATATCGACCACGCCTTCCGACTTGCCGAGGGTTTGCAGTGGTGCGGCGCTGGCCGAGGTGGCCGAGGTGGCGGCCACTATGGCCAGAGCCAGCAGGGAGTGGGTAACAGCAGACGATGGGGTAGAAGGTGTCATAGCGTACTCTCCGAAAGGGGCCGGATGTTCCGGCGTATCACGCTCATCCTGAGCGGGTATCGAATAGAGCTATACAAGGGCTGTGCCAGCCCAGCGTGGAGCGGTAGAACTCAGCTGTCATGCGGTCTGCACCGGATTGGGGCTGAGGGGAGGCTTGCACTTAAATGGCGCAAACGGCGGTGAACGGGGAGTCATGCTGGCGCTGGCGGACCATAAAAAAGGCTATGACCCAGTTTGATGTTGCGCTGGAGTCTGATCGAGCGCAGACACGCCGTGAATACATCCGTGTAGGCTCGACGGCGGCATCCCTGCCGCCAACGGTCTGCTTTTCGTTCAGACTCCATCCCTCTCGATTCACAACAGGTAACTGGGATAGAGCCATAAAAAAAGCCAGTCCGCGAAGGGACTGGCTTGGATGACGCGAGGAGCTGGCTTAATGCTCGGCCTGGGCCTTGTGGGGCAGACTTTCATCAAACACTTCGAGCGGTTTGTGATTTTCACCCAGATAGGTGTAGATCACCGGCAGCACGAACAGCGTAAACAGGGTGCCGATGGAGAGACCGGCGACGATCACCAGACCAATGCCGAAACGGCTGATGGCCCCGGCTCCGGTCGCGCCCATCAAGGGAATGAGACCGGCGACCATGGCGGCCGTGGTCATCAGGATCGGCCGCAGACGGATGCGGGTGGCATGTTTCACCGCCTCCATCTTGGAGAGGCCGCGCTTGAGCTGCTCCTCCTTGGTCACTTCACAGATCAGTATCCCGTGCTTGGTAATCAGACCCACGAGCGTGATGAGGCCGACCTGGGTGTAGATGTTCATGGTCGACAGGCCCCAGGCCATGGCAATCAGGGCACCACAAATGGCCAGCGGTACCGACACCAGGATCACCAGCGGGTCGCGCACACTCTCAAACTGCGAAGCCAGCACCAGGAAGATCACGAACAGCGCCAGGGCGAAGGTGCCCATCAGGGCATTCCCTTCGGTAACGTACTGCCGCGCTTCCCCCATGTAGTTGTGCTGATAACCCAGCGGCAACTGCGGCGTGATCTGTTGCTCGAAGAAGTTCACCGCATCACCCATAGTCACACCCGGAGTCGGAACCACGCTGATGGTGGCCGAGTTCAGCTGACTGAAGGTCGGCAGCGACCGGGGCTCGGTGACCAGTTCGACATTGATCAGATTGCCCAGCGGCACTGCGGTACCATCGGCGGCGCGTACGTAGTAGCGCTTGAGTGACTCCGGATTGAGACGATATTTACGCTCTACCTGCGGGATAACTTCATAGCTGCGGCCGTTCAAGTCGATGCGGTTGACGTAACCATCGCTCATGAAGGTGCCCAAGGTGACACCTATATCCTGCATTGTGATGCCGTAAGCACCGGCTTTGTCCCGATTCACGGTAATGCGCATGGTGGCCGAATCATAGGCCAGGTCCAGTTCCGAGTAGATGAACTGCGGGTTGGCCTTCACCTTCTGCAACACCTCATCGGCAACCTGGAACAAGCTCTCGAAGTTGTTCGGCGTGGTGATGACATATTGCAACGGCATACCACCCCCGGCACCCGGCAATTCCGGGAACTGGAAGGAACTGACCGTCATCTCCGGGATGTCCTGCATCTGGGCGTTGGTGCGCTCCATGACCTGCTTTAACGGAGGGCGCTGACTCCAGGGTTTCATGACCGCAATGCCCATGCCCTGATTCGAGTTCGGGATACCGGCAAACGACAGGCTGGTGGCCATGGCCGGGTCCTTGCCCAAACGGGTGGTGATCTCGCTCATGCTGTTCTGGATGTAGTCCAGGTTCGCCGTGTTGGGAGCCTTGGCCATCATCATGTAGGCGCCCTTATCTTCGGAAGGTGCCAGCTCGGCCGGTATGAACTTGAACAGTACCGGCAGTGAGGCGAAGACGATGACCGCAAAGGCGATGACCACGGGTCTGTGTTCCATCACGGCATCCAGCGCCCGGGAGTAGGCATTGGTGACTCGCTCGAAGGTGTTTTCCACGCCGCGCTCGAAGGCATTCGGATTGGTGTGGGCCTTGAGCATCTTGGAGCACATCATGGGCGACAGGGTCAGAGCTATGACGCCGGAGACGAACACCGAACCCGCCAGGGTGAGGGCAAACTCCTTGAACAGCGAGCCGGTCACCCCGCCCATCAGGGCGATTGGCGCGTATACCGCCGCCAGGGTAATGGTCATCGAGATAACCGGCAGCGCGATTTCCCGGGTACCTATGATGGCGGCGCGGAACGGCTCCTCACCGGCCTTGATATGCCGATCGACGTTTTCCACCACGACGATGGCGTCATCCACCACCAGACCAATGGCGAGCACCATGGCCAGCAGCGTCATCAAGTTGATGGTGAAGCCGAACAGTTGCATCAGCATCACCACGCCGATCAGCGACAGCGGTATGGTGATGATAGGGATCACCACGGCGCGGAAGGAACCGAGGAACAGGGTGATGACGATGAGTACTATGACACCGGCTTCGGCTATGGTCTTCACCACCTCGTCGATGGATTCATTGATCGCCTCGGTGGAGTCATACAGCATCTCCATCTTGATGGTCGGTGGCAGGTTACGTTGCAGCTCCGGCATCATGTCGACCACGCTGGCGGCAATCTCCAGCGGGTTGGCGGTCGGGGAGGGGTCCAGAGCAACGACGACGGCTTCCTTGCCATTGGCCATGGCGCGGTAGGTGTCGTGGTTCTTCTCCAAGCTGACCTTGGCGATGTCCCGCAGGCGAACGACGGCTTTATCCCGGCTGGCGACGATCAGCTTCTCCAGGTCGGCGACATTGTCGACCTGGGTGTTGGCATCGGCGTTGTACAGCATGTAATAGCCGGTTACCTGCCCCGGCGAGGATTGGTAGTTGTTGGCTTGCAACACTGACATCACTTCGCTGGCCGTCAGGTTGTAGGCCGCCATCCGCTCTGGGTCCAGCCAGATGCGCAGCGCGAACTCGGTGCCGCCGTAGAGGTTGACCTTGGCGACGCCGCCGACGGTGAAGAGTTGCGGCTTGATCACGCGTTCCAGATAGTCGGTGATTTGCGAGGCATTCAACTCATCACTGGAAAAAGAGATATACATGATCGAGGTACTGGAGCCGGTGGACATGTCTAGGCTCGGATCTTCTGACTCCTTGGGCAACTGGGAGCGCACCGAGTTGACCTTGGCCAGCACATCCGACAGTGCCGCGTTCGGGTCAGTATTGAGCTTCATGTTCACCGTGATGGTGGATGAACCCAACTGACTCTTGGAGGTCATGTAGTCGATGTTATCGGCCTGGGCTATGGCCTGCTCCAGCGGTTGGGTGATGAAGCCCTGGATCAGGTTGGCACTGGCCCCGTAGTAGCTGGTCGTTACCGTGATCACCGTATTGGTGATCTTCGGGTATTCCCGGACCTGCATCCCCTTCAGTGCCTGCAGACCGAGCAAGACGATCAGCAGGCTGATGGAGAGGGCAAGAACAGGACGCCGAATGAAAATATCTGTAAATTTCATGTCTTGCTCCGTTACAGCATCGGGGTCGTAGCCGGCTTATTCAGCAGTGAATCTTCAATAATCTTCACATGGCTGCCATTGGAGAGGCGGACCTGACCGGCGATGACCACCCGCTCGCCGGCCTTGAGGCCGTCGAGGATATGGGCGACTTCGTCCTTGCGTTCGCCGACATTCACCTCCACCTGCTTGGCAACCAGAACCGGCTTGCCTTCGGCATCCACGAGGGCTTGACCCTTGTCATCTTTACCCTCTGCCACCACAAAAACAGTTTGGCCGTAGAGAGTGAAGTTGATGGCGGTTTGCGGAATGGCGATCTGGGCCGGTTCAACCGGGAGTTGCACCTGCACCTTGGCAAACATGCCGGAGCGCAGCAGGCTGTCAGAATTGGGAATTGCTGCCTGGACCTGGACCACGCCGGATTGAGCATTCACGGCCGGCTCGATGGCGTTGACTGTGCCTTGGAAGGGTTTTTGCGGATAGGCATCGACATAGATGTGCAGTGACTGACCAATTCTCAGCTTGGAAATATCGGTCTGCGGAATCGTGAAGCGGATCTTCATTACGCTGGTGTCTTCCAGACGGACGATCTGCGACCCCGCTTCCAGATATTGACCCAGATAGGCATTGCGGATACCGACCTGGCCGGAGAAGGGGGCGCGGATATACATGCGGTCTATGGTCGCTTGCAGGGATTCAATCTGTCCGGCGAGTTGCAGGTAGTCGGCTTCGGCATCATCCAGATTGCCTTTGGAGATGGTTCCCTTGGCATAGAGGCTGCGCATCCGATCCAGATTGGCCTTGGTGGCGGGCATCCGGCCTTGGGAGGCCTTGAGATTAGCCTCTTCGACGGATGCATCCAGATTGATCAGCAGATCGCCACTCTTGACCTGTTGTCCAGATTCGAACTTGATGGTTTTCACCTTACCCGCGGTTTCGTTACTGATATCCAGCCCTTGATTGGGCTCCACGAAACCGATGGCCTCTATGGTCGGGGTCCAGTCCACCGGTTTGACCGGCTGTACCGAGACTGGGAAGGTCGGGATCGGCATGTTGGCAAAATATTGCGCCATCATGTGATTCTTGAAGAGGTTGAAGCCAATCACGCTGCCGAATATCAGCAGGGCAATCAGCAGCATCACGGCTGTCCACTTTTTCATTTGTTGCTCCCAGGTTGGTCCAATGGTTCGGCCAGGATGGCTTTCCAGCTCGCCGCGGCCATTTGCTCTTTTAGTGCATCGGTGAATTCAAAATCGTAAAACTTATGTTCATGCATGGCACACTGTACCGTGGACAGACTCAATGCGGCCAGCAAACAGGGCGGCATGGCGTGAAATAGACCGCAATCGATCCCGGATTGATAAAAATCATCCAGTGGTTGCCAGCAAGCCTGAGCCCATACCCTGTCTTCTGCCGTTAGAAACGGAGATCGTTCATAAAGATCCTTGAACAGAATGACAGGATTATGGCTCTGGATGCCGAAACAGGCATTCAGCCACATCTGGCGGTAGGTCGAGAAGTTGACCTCGGTCAGCTGCACATTGGCAAACAGCTTTTCCACCATCATCTGAACAGACATGCGGTAGATCTGACGGATCAGATCCTCTTTACCCTGAAAATAACGATATAAAGAACCTGCCGCTATGCTGGCCCGATCTGCAATCATCTGTACGGATGTACCGTGAAATCCCTGTTCAATGAAGAGTTCCAGCGCCACTTGCATGATCTGTTTGCGCTTACTCATGATAACGACAGTCCTTGCGGTGAAAGATGAACCCAGGCTGAACTAAAGGCCACGATGTCTGAATGAGCGTTCATTCATGCCGTCATTCTAGATTCGATTGGCATAGAGTCAATCGTCCTGACGATTAAAATGTAGCCGCGAGCCGTGGGGCATCTGCCGGCCTCCGGACGTCGGGTTCAGGGAAAATGTTGGATTTTCACCCGCTTCAATCAAAAAATGACCGAACAGAGTTTTTTTTTGAAAAATGCTGGACAACCCAGGACCTGATTCGTACTATTCCCACCCGTTCCAATGACGAGCGCCCGTAGCTCAGCTGGATAGAGCGCTGCCCTCCGGAGGCAGAGGCCACAGGTTCGAATCCTGTCGGGCGCACCATTTTGTGGTCGCAGTGACAATTCACTACGGATGCAAACATTGGACAGTAATGGTGGCTGTAGCTCAGTTGGTAGAGTCCAGGATTGTGATTCCTGTTGTCGTGGGTTCGAGCCCCATCAGCCACCCCACTTCACCCAGTGTAAAAGAGTACAAATGTGCGAAGGTGGCGGAATTGGTAGACGCGCTAGCTTCAGGTGTTAGTGCCTTCGGGTGTGAGGGTTCGAGTCCCTCCTTTCGCACCAAAACAAGGGTGAGTTGATCGAGTGTCGACTGACTAGAAATAAACGGTGATTAGCGCAGTCCGGTAGCGCATCTGGTTTGGGACCAGAGGGTCAGAGGTTCGAATCCTCTATCACCGACCAATAAGAAAACCCCGCTTCGGCGGGGTTTTTGCTTTTCTGTTTTGGCAACAGCCCCAGCGTTCGGACGAACCACTTGCAGCAACTGCACCATAAACCAGGGGCTGTCCGTGGACAGCCCCTGGGTATATATGGCCGCGTTTTCGTTCAGCTTATTCCGACTGCCAACCGCCACCGACCGCTTTGAACAGACTGATCTGGTTGCTCAGTTGTGCCAACCGGGTGGAAACCAGTGACTGCTGGGCACTGAATAGCGAACGCTGGGCATCGAGTCGGGTCAGGTAACTATCCACACCCTGCGTGTAGCGATACTCCGCCAACTCGTAGTAACGTTGGTTCGCCTTAACCAGCGCCTGCTGGGCTTCCCACTGTTGCTGATAATACTCCTGAGTCCCCAGAGTATCCGCGACCTCCTTGAATGCGGTCTGGATGTTTTTCTCGTAGGTTGCGACCGCCTGCTTTTCGCTAACTTCCGCCACATCCAGATCGGCCACCCGCTTGCCGCCATCAAACAGCGGTAGATTCAGCTTGGGAATGAAGGACCAGGTTCCGGTGCCACCGTCGAACAGGTTTCCCAGTTCGTTGCTGGCCGTACCGGCCGTAGCCGTCAGGGTAATGCTTGGGAAGAAAGCGGCTCGTGCGGCGCCAATGTTGGCATTCGCCGCCTTCAGACTGTGCTCGGCGGCCAGTATATCCGGTCGTTGCTGCAGCAAACTGGAGGGGGCACCGACCGGGATGGGGGCAAAGTTGACCGCTGCCAGTGTGGCCGGCAGGTGCAGACCGCTGGGCATACCGGTTCCTAGCAGCAGGGCCAGCGCATTGCGATCCTGCAGCACCTGACGCCCATACTGGGCCGTACTGACCCGTGCGCTTTCCAGTGTGGTCCGGCTTTGAGCCAACTCCATGTCGGAGGAGGCGCCGAGCTCGAATTTCTTCTGGGTCAGTTGATAACTTTCTTGTTCGGTACCCAGGGTCGATTGACTCAGCGCCAGCAATTCCTGATCGGCAACCAGTGTCAGGTAGGCCGTCGCCACTGAGGAGACCAGGGAAATCTGGGTGCTGCGTTGCGTCTCGATCTGGGCCAGATAGGTTTCCAGAGCCTGGTCTTTCAAGCTCTGGATCCGGCCAAACAGATCCAGTTCATAGGCAGTGATGCCAACTTCAGCACTGTGCTGAGAGCTGATCTGTTCCGCGCCGGTGCCATTCAAGTCGCCAGAGGTTTGTTGGCGGCTGCTACTGGCACCAACCGCCAGAGTCGGCAATTGGGCCGCCCGCTGGATGCGATATTGCGCCTCATAGCGTTGCACATTCAGCGCCGCCAAACGCAGGTCGCGGTTATTCTCCAGTGCGGTGCGGATCAGGCTCTGCAGGGTAGGGTCGCTGAACTGGTGTTGCCAACCGAGGTTGGTCTTGGCATCGGGTGTTACCTGCCAGGAGGCGCCTTGCGGCACCTCTGGTCTTTGGTAATCCGGGGCCATGGAACAGCCCGCCAGCAGCAGGCCCAGGGTCACGGCCAATAGGTGCTTAGTCATGATGAGGGGTCTCCAGTTGACTGTGGTTGCTGGCTCGCTCGTCGTGGGACTTGTGCTTGGTGAAGTAGTGCATCACCAGTACGAAGAAGAGCGGCACAAAGAAGATGGCCAGTACGGTGGCACTCATCATGCCGCCGATCACGCCGGTGCCAATCGCGATCCGGCTGCTGGCACCTGCTCCCGAGCTGGTGGCCAGTGGCAGCACCCCGAGGATAAAGGCCAGCGAGGTCATCAGGATCGGGCGCAGACGCAGACGGGCGGCCTCTACCACCGACTCGGTGAGCCCCTTGCCCTGCTCATAGAGCTCCTTGGCAAATTCGACGATCAGGATGGCGTTCTTGGCCGACAGACCGATAGTGGTCAGCAGACCTACCTGGAAGAAAACGTCATTCTCCAGCCCGCGCAGTGCAGTTGCCAGTACGGCGCCCAAGACTCCGAGTGGTACCACCAGCATGACGGAGAAGGGCACACTCCAGCTTTCGTACAGCGCCGCCAGCGAGAGAAAGACGACGAGCAAGGAGATGGCGTACAGGGCCGGAGCCTGGGAGCCTGCCTGCCGCTCCTGGAAGGAGAGGCCGGTCCACTCGATGCCGATGCCATCCGGCAGTTGCTTGACGAGCGCCTCGATGGCGGCCATGGCCTCACCGGTACTCTTGCCCGGCGCTGCTTCCCCGACAATTTCCATGGCGGGGACGCCGTTATAACGCTCCAGTCGTGGTGAGCCGAAGCTCCAGTCTGTGCTGGCGAAGGCCGAGAAGGGGACCATGGTGCCGACATTGTTACGCACATACCAGCGGTTGAGATCCTCCGGATTCATCCGGAAGGGGGCATCGGCCTGCAGGTAGACCTTCTTCACCCGGTTGCGGTCGATAAAGTCATCGGCATATGCCGAACCCCAGGCAGTAGACAACGTACTGTTGATGTCGCTGATGGAGAGCCCTTGGGCTATCGCTTTCTCGTAATCGATCTTGACGTTGAACTGGGGGGCATCTTCCATGCCGTTGGGTCGCACCCGCACCAGGTTGGGGTTCTGGGCGGCCATGCCCAGCAACTGGTTCCGCGCCGCCATCAACTTGTCGTGGCCGACACCACCGCGATCTTGCAAGAAGAAGTCAAAGCCGGTGGCTGTGCCCAGTTCAGGAATGGAGGGGAGGTTAAAGGCGAAGACCTGAGCCTCCTTGATGCTGAACAGGAAGCCCATGGCGCGGCCTATGATGGCATTGGCGCTATGTTCGGCCCCTTTGCGTTCATCCCAGTGCTTGAGCTTGATAAAGGCCATGCCGCTGTTCTGACCGCGCCCGGCGAAGCTGAAGCCCGCCACCGTCAGCACCGACTCCACATTCTCCTTCTCGTTTTGCAAGAAGTAGTCACGCATCTGGGCCAGCACTTTCTCGGTACGCTCCTTGGTGGCACCGACGGGCAGCTGCACCATGGACATCAAGACCCCCTGATCCTCTTCGGGCACGAAGGAGGTGGGCAGGCGCATGAAGAGCACCCCCAGTACCGCCACCAAGACCAGATAGATGAGGCCATAACGCACACCGCGTTTGACCACCTTGCGCACGCCGCTTTGGTAGCGGTTGGCGCTGGCGTCGAATAGGCGGTTAAACCAGCCGAAGAAGCCGCGCTTGGCTCCGAACTCGCCGTGATGCACGGGCTTGAGCAGGGTGGCGCACAGGGCGGGGGTCAGGATCAGGGCGACCATGACCGAGAGCACCATGGCCGAGACGATAGTCAGGGAGAACTGGCGATAGATGGCACCGGTGGAGCCGCCGAAGAAGGCCATGGGCACAAAGACCGCCGAGAGCACCAGGGCGATCCCCACCAGGGCGCCGGTGATCTGATCCATGGATTTACGGGTGGCTTCCAGCGGCGAGAGATCTTCCTCGCTCATCAGACGTTCGACGTTTTCCACCACGACGATGGCATCATCGACCAGCAGGCCGATAGCCAGCACCATACCGAACATGGTCAGGGTATTGATGGAAAAACCGAATGCCGCCATGACACCAAAGGTGCCCAGCAAGACCACGGGCACGGCGATGGTCGGGATCAGGGTGGCGCGGAAGTTCTGCAAGAAGAGATACATGACGCAGAACACTAGCACTATGGCTTCGAACAGCGTCTGTACCACCTCCTCGATGGAGATCTTCACGAAGGGGGTGGTGTCGTAGGGGTAGACCACCTTCATATTGGCCGGGAAGTAGGGGGCGAGCGAGTCGATCTTGGCCTTCACCTTCTCGGCCGTGTCCAGCGCGTTGGCACCGGTGGCGAGCTTGACGGCGATGGCGGCGGTGGCCTGACCGTTGTACTTGGCTTCGGCATCGAAGCTCTCACCCGCCAGTTCAACCCGGGCTACATCCTTGAGGCGGATCTTGGAGCCATCCTGATTCACCCGCAGCAGCACGTTACCAAACTGCTCCGGGGTGGAGAGGCGGGTCTGACCCATGATGGTGGCGGTGAATTGCTGATCGTTGACGGCTGGGGTGCCTCCCAGTTTGCCCAGGGCAATCTGGGCATTTTGAGCCTTGATGGCGGTCTGGATATCGGCCGGGGTCAGTTGATAGCTGTTGAGCTTATTCGGGTCCAGCCAGATGCGCATGGCGTACTGGCTACCGAAGAGCTGGATTTCACCCACCCCATCGAGGCGGCTCAAGGGCTCCTTGATATTGGCGACCACGTAGTCGGCCAGATCGTCGTTGCCCAAGCTGCCATCGGTGGAGATAAAGGCGGCGACCATCAGGAAGCTGCTGGAGGTCTTCTGGACCTTGATCCCCTGTTGCTGGACGATTTGTGGCAACTGGGTGGTGGCCTGCTGCAGTTTGTTCTGCACCTGGACCTGGGCTATGTCCGGGTCGGTGCCGGGCATGAACGTCAGGGTGACGGATACGTTACCGGAGGAATCACTCTGGGCTGACATGTAAAGCAGGTGATCCAGCCCTGTCATGTTCTGCTCGATGATCTGGGTCACCGAGTCTTCCACCGTCTTGGCGGAAGCACCTGGGTAACTGGCGGAGATGGCCACGGCGGGCGGGGCGATCGTCGGGTATTGGGAGATCGGCAGCTTCATGATGGACAGGCCACCCGCAAGCATGATCACCAACGCAATAACCCAGGCAAATATGGGGCGGTCAATAAAAAATCTGGCCATGAGGCGATTACTCCATCCTACTTGTTGGCTTGTGGTTGAGCTGTGGGGGCGGCAGTACCCTGTTCACTGGCATTCACCGCAGCACCGGGTCGGACTTTCTGCAGACCCGCGACGATGACGCGTTCACCCGCCTTGAGGCCAGATTCCACGACCCAGCTATCCTTGATCACGCGACTCACCTGTATGGTGCGCTGTTCGACTTTTTGTTCTGCATTGACTAGCAGCACACTGGCACCGCCGTTAGGGGTACGGCTGACGGCAGTTTGTGGTACCAGCAGACCATTGCTGCGCTCACCTTCTTGCAACTGGGCGCGCATAAAGAGGCCGGGCAGCAGTAATTTGTCCGGGTTGGGAACCAGCACTCGCAGATTGACCATACCTGTGGTTTCATCGACGGTCACATCGGAGAACTGCAGGGCGCCTGCCTGGGGATAATCGCTGCCATCTTCCAGACGGAAGTGGACGACGGCGGCCTTTTGCTGGTTGGTTTCCAGCTTGCCGCTGGCCAGTTGTTGCTTGAGGCGCAGCATGTCGGCGGCAGACTGATGGACATCGACATAGATGGGGTCCAACTGCTGGATGGTCGTCAGGCTTGTGGCCTGCTGGGCTGTGACCAGAGCGCCTTCGGTGACGGCAGACTTGCCGATGCGACCGGAGATGGGCGCTGTGACCCGGGTGTAGGCCAAGTTGATTTTTGCGCTTTTGAGGGCTGCCTTGGCGGCGGCGATTTCGGCAACCTGCTGCTTCCAGCCGGCTTGAGCATCATCATAATCCTGGCGGCTGATGGCCTTGACCTTGACGAGCTCGGCATAGCGCTGTGCCTTCATGCGGGCACTGAGTTCATTGGCCTGGGCCTTGGCCAGGGCGGCATCGGCACTGTCAACGGCGGCATCATAGGTTGCTGGATCGATCTGGTAGAGCAGTTGTCCGGCTTTGACGTTGCTGCCTTCGGTAAAGTAGCGTTTCAGAATGATGCCGCTGACTTGGGGACGAACTTCCGCGATACGTAGGGCTGAGGTGCGACCGGTCAGTTCAGTGGTTAACTGGAGTGGTGCAGACTGTAGCGTGACGACATCTACCGCTGTGGGTGGCATGGCCCCAGGAGCAGCCTGTTGTGCCTCACCGCAACCGATCAACATGGTGCTCGCCAACAGGGCTACACCGATGGAACTCGCGAGTATATTTTTATGCATAGGGACCAGAACCTCTGTCTACTAACGGCTATCTATCATTCGAGTTGTGATCATTGAAATTGGCGGAACGCCAAGACTATGGCAATATACATACAGAAGTGAATGTATGTAAGTGGTTTTTACTCATTTTAACGGTTGGAAGTTAAGTATGGCCCGTCGGACCAAAGAAGAAGCACAAGAGACACGCAGCACCATCATGATGGAGGCTCTGGGCTTGTTTTGTCGGCAGGGAGTGGCGACGACGAGTCTGAGTGATATAGCCAAGGCGGCGGGGGTGACACGGGGTGCCATCTATTGGCATTTCAAGGATAAAGAGGAGCTGTTTCTGGCCTTGTGGCATGAGATGTGTGCCCCCCTGTCCCATCTGTTGAACGCCAGTATCGATGTGGATGAGCCGGATCCGCTCGGCAAATTCACCATCTTTCTCGTCGAGGTATTACGCACTGTGGCATCGTGCCCGGCGCATCAACAGATGTTTCGTATCATGTTCAAGATGATGTTGCCGGATAGTGAATTGAGTGCCATCAGTGCATTGATCCGCGAGGAAATTCAGCAACATACACAGAATATGCGCTGCTCGCTGGGCAATGCTGTGCGTCGCGGCCAGTTACCGTCGACGCTGCCGGTGGAGCGTGCTGCTATTTTGTTACACTGCGCTGTGGATGGCTTGATCATCAACTGGTTGAATCAGCATGAACAGTTCGATTTGGCAGTTGATGCCGAGGCTCTGGTTCGAGGGTTAATCTTTTCTTTGCAGCACAACCTGGGTCAGCCCTGACGGACGCTGCATCGGATAAAACGCCGCCCATCAATGGGCGGCTCATCTCTGGCCGCTAGATTCTACTCCCGGAGTTTGAAACGACCGACAATCTGGCTGAGCTGGCGATAGGTTTCTCCCATGCTGGCGGTACTGTGAATGGTCTCCTCGCCGTTTTCCTGCAGGTTCAAAATCACATCCTTGATGGCATTCATATTGCGGCTGATCTCTTCGGTGACGGCGCGTTGCTCTTCCGCCGCCGTTGCCATCATGGTGCTGAGATCATTGATATCGACAATATGAGTCGACATCTCGTCGAGTGTGGTGGTGACCAGGCTGGTATTGTCAGCCGTACGCAAACAACTGCTCTTGGTGCTGTCGATGGATTGCACCACAGTCTGGGTGCCGCTCTGTAGTTTGCCGAGCATCTCTTTGATTTCCCGGGTGCTGCTTTGAGTTCGAGCGGCCAGGGCCCGGACCTCATCCGCGACTACCGCAAAGCCTCGCCCCTGTTCTCCGGCCCGTGCGGCTTCGATGGCGGCATTCAACGCCAATAGATTGGTTTGCTCGGCGATACTGCCAATCACGCCGAGTACGGAGCTAATCTGCTCGGCATCCTGCTGCATGGTCTGGATGGATCGGGCTGTGCTTTCTACCTCATCAACCAGGTTAGTGACGCTGGTGATGGCGGTATTGACTACCTGGCGGGAGGCATTGGCCTGTTCGCTCGTCTCCTGAGTCAGACGGGCGGCGGCGGCGGCATTTTCGGCGACCGAGCTGGCAGTACTGCTCATCTCGGTGATGGCGGTGACCGCCTGATCGGTTTCCTGGACATGGCTGTCGATGAGCTGCTTGTTGGCGTCGGTCTGTTGCGTGAGCTGCTGGATTCCGCTGCTCAGGCGCGCCGTTGCCGTGTCTACCTCCAGCATCATCTCCTGCAAACTTTGGATGAAGCGGTTGATGCCACTGGAGATTTGTCCCAGATCATCCTGGCCGCTGACTGCCAGACGGCGGGTCAGATCGCCGCTGCCCTGAGAGAGTTCGGTGACCAGCTCGCGTAGTGAGATGATGGGGCGGTAGGCAATCCGTGTTGCGGCTATCGACAGCAGCATGATCAGGATGCCAGCCACCAGCAGGGTCAGGGTAATGGTGCGGTTTAACTGGTCGGTAATGCCCTGGATGTAGTCGGTATCCACAAAACCTGTGAGCACCCAGTTCTTGCCTTTGACATCCAGAGGGTGCGCTAGCGGAATCAGGTTACCCTCCGATTTATCACTGAACAACAGGGTTCCCTGGCTGTCTTTCAGCTCAAAATGGCTGCCATTCTGGCTGGCCGAGCGCAACAGCGTTTGTAACGGGGTCAGATCCAGATAGAAAAAATAGGCAGAATCCGCTCCTCTGGGCACCAAAATACGTACCAGAGGCTTCTTGTTTTCGAACAGGATCGGGCTGACTTGTACCTGGTTGTTTGCAGGACCGATCAGAGCCCGCAGCTCATTGACCCGGGCCGTATCCTCGATGACGCCGCCGCCATCAAAGGCCATATCGCCGATTACCTTAACGATATTGTGAAAACCGGTCTCCTCCAGCGTCTTTTTGACGTTGGTAACTCCGAAGTTGAGGTTGGCAGCCAGCAGAATTTTCTGATGAATGTCGCCGATCAGTTTGTCTTTCACCAGTGCTATCTGCTGATTGATGCTGGCGGTTTGCGAGGCCTGAATGTAGCGGCTGACCACGTAATTGACGCTGAAATAGGAGGTCAGCACCGTAATAAAAATCACCGAGCAGAACAGGACATAAATCTTGGTTTTAAAGGGCATGACTCTCATAGGTGTGGTCTCTTGCACAAGATTGGGGCTGGTTTGTTCTAGGTATAGCCGCTAAACCAGAAACGACGCCGGACACGGAAGATAAATTGTGGGGACCGTCGACTTTGTGAATAACCGGGGCCGGAATCAACCGGCCCCAGTGGCATCTCCCTGTGGTAGCTCGGGATTATTTCTTCTTGGCGTACTTCAGCGAGTCGAGGGCAACCGCCAGAATGATGATGGCGCCCTTGATGATGAACTGCCAGTAGGGGCTGACGCCGATATAGGTCAGACCATAGTTGATCAAGGTAAAGATGATGACCCCAGTCACGACCCCCGCGACTGTGCCGACTCCACCGGCAAATGACACCCCGCCGACCACGCAGGCTGCGATGGCGTCGAGTTCATACATGAAGCCGAGGTTGTTGGTGGCACTGCCGATGCGTCCCGCTTCCAGCATGCCGGCAAAGGCATAGAACACACCCGCCAGGGCATAGATCATCACCAGATTGACGGCAACATTGACCCCGGAAACCTTGGCTGCTTCCGGATTACCGCCGATGGCGAAGATGTTTTTGCCAAAGCGGGTCTTGTTCCACATCACCCAGACAAAAGCCACTGCCGCCGCCGCATAGAAGGTGAGATACGACAGTTTGAAGCCCCCGATCCTGATAAATCCTTGAGCGAAGCTGGAGTAGCGGGGGTCAAATCCAGCAACCGGTGAGGCTCCGACATAGTCAAAGTACAGCGAGTTAATGCCGTAAACGATGATCATGGTGCCCAGGGTGGTGATAAAGGGCGTGACATTCAGGTAGGCGACAATCAGGCCGTTGAGGAGACCAATCAGGCCCCCGACGACACAGACGACAAGAATCACCACCGGGATCGGCACTTCACCGAGGCTGGGGAAGACCTTGTTGACGTTGGTCAGCGATTGCAGCAGTGTCGCGGCAATCAAGGCCGCCAACCCCACCTGGCGACCGGCTGACAAGTCGGTCCCCTGAGTGATGATGAGCCCTGCAACCCCGAGCGCTATGATAATACGCACGGAGGATTGGGTCAGGATATTACTGAAGTTGGTCAGGCTCAGGAAGGAGGGTTCCTTGACCACGATAATCAGTAACAAAATCAACAGTACTGCATAGATGCCGCTCTCTTTGAGGGTGCGCATCAGGTTGGATTTTTTAGCCCACTCCATATGTATCTTCCTGTCTAGAGGTACAGAGATGCCAGGCGCAAGATCTCGCTCTGGTCGGTTTCTTTGGTGTTGACGATACCGGCCACCCGGCCGTTGCTCATGACCAGAATGCGGTCAGTGATCCCCAGCAATTCAGGCATTTCCGAGGAGATGATGATGATGCCCTTGTCCTTCTTCGCCAGCTCGAGAATGAGTTGGTAGATTTCAAACTTGGCACCCACATCGATACCGCGGGTGGGCTCATCGAGCATCAGGATTTCCGGTTGCGTCAACAGCCAGCGGCCTATGATGACCTTTTGCTGATTCCCGCCGGAGAGTGAACCTATGCTGGTTTGCTGGCTCGGCGTCTTGACCCGCATGGCATCGATCACCCACTGAGTGTCGCTCTTCATTTTTTTGTTGCTGAGTAGCCCCATGGAACTCTTGTACTGGTCCATGTTGGCAATCAACGAATTGAAGGCGATATCCAGCTGGGCATAGATGCCGGTGGAGCGGCGTTCTTCGGTCACCAGCGCGAAGCCGTTCTGGATGGCTTCATGGGCATTCTGGTTTTCCACGATCTGACCATGCAGCAATATGCTGCCCTGAGTCCGCTCCCGGATGCCGAACAGCGTCTCGACAATATCGGTACGCCTGGCGCCGACTAGCCCGGCGATCCCCAGAATTTCGCCCTTGTGCAGATTGAAACTAACATCCTGAATGGAGGGTTGGTTCTTGGCCGTCAGGTGTTCGATCTCGAGGATCACTTCCTTGGGTTGGTTGGTTTTTTCCGGGAAGCGCTGGGTCAACTCCCGACCGACCATCATGCCGATGATCTGATCCATGGTCATGCCTTCCAGCGGTTGGGTGGCGATCCATTGCCCATCACGCAAAATGGTGATTTCGTCGCACAACTGGAAGATCTCTTCCATCTTGTGGGAGATATAGACGATGCCACAGCCCTTTTTCTTCAGCTTGTTGATGATCTTGAAGAGGTGGTTGACCTCTTTTTCGGTCAGGGATGAGGTTGGTTCATCCATGATCACTATCTTGGCGTTGTAGGAGAACGCTTTGGCGATCTCGATCATCTGCATCTGCGATACCGAGAGGGTGGCAACTTTGACGCGGGGATCTATATCGATATCCAGTTCGTCAAAGATGCGTTTGGTATCGGTAAACATCTTGCTGTGGTCGACGAATATCCCCTTGGTGGGGTAGCGGCCGAGCCACATGTTATCCATGACGGTACGTTGCAAAACCAGGTTCAACTCCTGGTGTACCATGGAGACACCATTTTCCAGTGCCTCTTTGGATGAGGTGAAATTGACTTCTCGCCCCTGGAAAAAAATCTTGCCCTGATCCTTCTCATAGATGCCGAACAGGCACTTGAGCAGCGTGGATTTACCCGCGCCATTCTCACCCATCAACGCATGCACAGAATGAGGACGGACCCGTAAATTGACATTATCGAGTGCCTTGACGCCAGGGAAACTCTTACTGACGTCAATCATCTCCAACAGCCATTCTGATTGTTGCTGTGTTGTCATATCAGCCATCACATCTAGTAGTCAGAAAAGGCAAGGAGGTCGCCCCCCTTGCCTGTGCGGTGGGTTATTCGAACTTGGCCAGATTGTCTTTGTCGACCCCGACGTAGGGAACACGGACCACCTTGTTGACTATGTTCCACTTGGTTCCTTCGCCAGCTGCCTTGCCTTCGGCCAGGTTTTTGGTTAGATCGAAGGTCGCCTTGGCTTGGTTACTGGCATCATTCAGCACGGTTCCGGCCATGGCGCCGCTCTTCACCAGCGCCAGTGCTTCGGCCAGTGCATCGACACCGAATACCGGAATGGCGGTTTTGCCCTGAGCTTTCAATGACTCGACCGCACCCATGGCCATGCCGTCGTTGTTGGCGATGACCACTTCAATCTTGTTGGCATTCGGGCCGGAGATCCAGGCGTCCATCTTGTCCTTGGCCATGGCGGTATCCCACATACCGGTGTCCATGTGCAGTTGCTCGGTCTTGATGCCCTTCTCATTCAGAGTCTTGACCACGTAGGTGGTACGAGCTTCGGCATCCGGATGGCCTGGTTCACCCTTGAGCAGCACGTACTGCAGGGTGCCATCCTTGTTCAGATCCCATTCCGGATGGGCTTTCCACTGCTTGGCGATCAGCTCACCCTGGATGATGCCCGCTTCCTTGGAGTCGGTACCGACGTAGTAGGCCTTGTCATAGCTGGCCATATCCGCAGCACTGGGTTCCTTGTTGTAGAACACGATCGGGATACCATCGGCACGAACCTTGTCAATCACAACCGGAGCGGCAGCCGGGTCGACGAGGTTGATGGCCAGGGCTTTTACCCCTTTGGCCAGCATGACGTCGATTTGGTCATTTTGTTTGGACTGGTCATTTTGCGAGTCATTCATCAGCAATTTGACGTCTGGATACTGGGCTGCTTCTTTTTCAATCCCCTTGCGTACCACGGCCATGAAGTTGTCATCGTACTTGTAGATAGTAAAGCCAATGGTGGTTTCAGCTGAAGCTATTGAGCTCAGGGTCATGCCGGCTAACAGGGCTGCAACTGTGGTCAGTTTTTTCATTATCCTTCTCCGGTTTTCTATGTTGTTGGGTCGTAGGGCACACACCGGCATCTCTTCACCAGAGCCGATGGTTAAACCAATGTAGCCAATTTGTTACATTTCAGTCTGTGATCGCCTCGACAGTATGAAATCGCTTACATAATGTTACGTTGGGTTTAACTTTTGTACATGTCAGCCAATTATTGACCTATTTCTGTATTTTTCTTGGCCATGTAGAAATATTTGTTACTTCGACTTCACGCCGAGCGTGAGTTGGTAGCGGTAGTGTCGAAGATTCAATAGATACTCATTGCGCACGCTGGGACTCCAAGAGTCGTCGCCACCTATCCCCATGTGAAAGCCATCCAGACACAGATGCAGACCCGGATCGGCGACCAGTTCGTGCTGGTGGCGGGTGTGGGCTAGTGTCTGTGGGCTGTAGCGACTGACACTGAAGTGAAAGTGTCCACGGATGAGCAGTGCGCCCAGCTGTAATTGGTGGGTATCGCAGCGCAGGCCGTTCTCCACGGGGAAAATATAGGGGGTGTGCAGAGCTTCCAGGGGCAGACTCCAGCGCCCCAGATGCGCGGAAAGTTGGCGATCCGGGTAATTCTCGTGGGGACCTCTCCCCAGCCAGTTGACCTGTGTGACCGGGTCCGTCAACTGGAGCAATAGCCCAATACGCGGCAATGAGGGGAGGCCATCCGCAAGCTCTACCTGAATATCCAGGTGTTGTTGGCCATTCCGGTCGAAGCGGTGGCGCCAGCGACTGAGCAGCAGCAGGCGTCCGGCATGGGAATAGCCATGAGTGATGACAAATTCCGGCTCGGGCCCCGTCACTCCGTCTCGAATTTCCAGGCACTGGTGTTGCCATGCGCCCAGACCAATGGCTGCCCAGCGGGCAATCCAGGCAGCGGGGTCCAGATGATCGGCCTCGCTGGTGCCAATATCATTATCCAGGGGCGCCCGGTAAAAGTGGTCGCAGATTGGAGCCAGCAACTGTGCCGGTTGATTGCTGGGCCACCATTGACTGATGCGCCCGCTGTGCCGATCCAGTTGCCAACTGTGGCCGCTGGCTGAGATGAGCCAGCCTTCCTCTGTGGGCGTGACTTGCACCTCATCATCCCGTTCGCTCGTGATTGATGAAGGCGTAAGAGCCAGGGGCACCGGGAGTTCGAATTGTTCTATTGCCACAGAATGCCCGGCAGATGACCAGGGGGTTTCGCGTGGCTGTAACACCTCCAGGTCCAGCCAGGCGGGCTGATGGGCTGCGAAGTCCGGAAGTTCGTCAGCAAGGTGCAGTTCTATGTGGCTACTGGGGGCCAGATCGAGGGGCATTTGCCCACTCCGCAGCGTTTCTCCCGCCTGCTGTATGCGCCAGTGCAGTATTTCGTTATCACTGGATCGGAACAGGAACTCACTGTGGATACGCAGGTGGAGCGGTTGTTTACTGATCAGTTCAAATTGAAAGAATTGCTGGGCTTTCTTGGCCTCGGCGAGCGCCGGATGCGGACTGCGATCCGGGAACACCAGGCCATTCAGACAAAACTGGCGGTCATTGGGGACATCGCCGAAGTCACCGCCGTAGGCCCACTGAAGCTGTCCTTGTTCGTCACGACGACTCAAGCCCTGATCCACCCAGTCCCAGACAAAGCCGCCCTGCAGGCGGGGATAGGTGCGGAAGGCCTGCCAGTAATGGGCAAAACCACCGAGGCTGTTGCCCATGGCGTGGGCATATTCACACAGGATCAAGGGGCGGTTCTCGCCGGGCAGCCCGATCCACTTCTTCAGACTCCACTTGGGAACGGCCGGGAAGGGTTGGTCTTGATCGACGCGGGCATACATGGGGCAGACGATATCGGTGGCGGCGGTGTTGGCGCCGCCCCCTTCATAGTGAACCGGACGACTGGGGTCCTGACGCTTGAGCCACTGGTACATGGCGTCATGGGCGGCTCCGTATCCGGATTCATTGCCCAGTGACCAGAGGATGATGCAGGGGTGGTTGCGATCCCGTTGCACCATGCGACTGACTCGTTCGCTGATCGCCGGGAGCCAGAGGGGATCATTGGTCAGGCGGTTCATCGGCTCCATGCCGTGAGTTTCAATGTTGGCCTCATCGACCAGATAGAGACCGAGGCGATCGCACAACCGGTAGAACTCTGGATGATTGGGGTAATGGGAGGTGCGGACCGCATTGAAATTGTTCTGTTTCAGCAACCGTATGTCCTGCAGCATCCGCTCATGAGTCATCACCTGACCCAGCTCCGGATCAAATTCATGGCGGTTGACGCCCCGAATCAGCAGCGGCTGACCATTCAGGCAGAGCAGGCCATTTCGGATCTCGACCTTCCGGAAGCCGACATCATGGGCTTCGACTTCAATCAGTTGCCCCGCCGCGTCCAATAGCTCCACCGTCAGGCGATAGAGATGCGGGGTCTCGGCACTCCACTGCCGGGGTTGGGTTACCGACCAGCGGATCTCGACCCTATCCTGGTAGCTGCCCCGCTCGTCGACTACGGCGGAGCCCAGGGGATGAGTACTGGTGAGCCGGATTTCAGTTCCCTCAAACAGCGTTGCCCGAACCTGCAAGCCCGGTTGCACGCCTGCGACATGGGCCACAATCTGCAATTGACCGTCCCGATAACAGGCATCCAGATCCGGTGTGATCTGGATATCGCTCAGGTGACTATCGGGCTTATGCAGCAGGGTCACATCGCGAAACAGCCCGCTCAGGCGCCACATGTCCTGGTCTTCCAGGTAACTGCCATCGCACCAGCGCAGCACCATCACCGCCAGCCGATTCTCGCCGGGCCGCAGAAAGGGGGTGAGATTGAACTCGGCGGGCAGACGGCTATCCTGGGAGTAGCCGATCCAGTGGCCGTTGCACCACAGATGCAGCGCGCTATTCGCGCCATCGAAGATGATGCGCACTTGCCCCTCCGGCAACCACTCCATGGGCAAGGTGAAGGTTCGGGAGTAACAACCGGTCGGGTTGGCAGCGGGAACCCGGGGCGGCTGGCAGGGAAAAGGATACTTGATGTTGCTGTAGATCGGGGTATCGAAGCCCTGTAACTGCCAGTTGCCGGGGACTGCCAAGATGCAGGCATTCTCCAGCTCCTGTTCGAGCCAGCGTTCTGGGACCAGTTCGGGGGCGGCGAAGAAGCTGAAGCTCCAGTCACCATTCAGGCAGAGGCGAGAGGTTGAGGGGCCATCGTCACGAG
Source organism: Aeromonadaceae bacterium (assembly GCA_963677375.2). Classification (GTDB taxonomy): domain Bacteria; phylum Pseudomonadota; class Gammaproteobacteria; order Enterobacterales; family Aeromonadaceae; genus Pseudaeromonas. The sequence goes on along the minus strand of CAXXIF010000012.1, from coordinate 352,848 downwards.
CTGTGGTCAACTGCCGCCAACTGGAGCAAGGGGTATGGGCTGGCAACCGGTGCCAGTTGCTCAGTCCCGGATTTTCCCAATCGCGGCGTGCCAGAATCTGCGCCAAGCCCATGTGTGACTCCTTGATACAATCGATGAAACCGCTTGCAGTGGCTGAGTCTAAACGATGTTTCTCGACACAATAGCGATCGTTCTCACACAATAATGTAATCGTTATCATCTATGTGCGGTTCGAGTCATGTAAATAAAACAGCATAAAATCAACTTGTTAAGTTTATGCCTTCACTGTGATCTATGGTTTGTTATGCGGGTGCTGGATAGGGTGTGCCGTGTGGCGGGAGCTTGGTGACTCGGCGTTGAATCCGTGGGTTTGCCAGGGTACGCGTTCCGGCCATGCGGATCTCGATAGCCATATCCAATATGGGCTATATGGCCAGGGATGAACTCGATCGGTTGTCACTCAGTTCGCTTCGCGGATGGAGTGCAAGCCAACGCCCTGATGGGCACTCAAACGGGGAAGATGACCTGTTCGGAGTCTGGTTGAGGTATTGGCTTTAACTCTCGGGAGTCGCGACGCTGTTGAGTGAGAGTTCGATGCCAAAACGGCGAGCTTCGGCGTGCAACATGGGAATCATGCGTTCGACACAAGCCTCTCCTTCGGCAATGGCTTCATTGGCTCGATGAAAATCCATGACAGCCAAGCCACCCAGATGGGGGTTGAGCACAATTTCTGGTGGGTCCCCGGCCATACGCGCCTTGGTGATCCGCTCTTGCATGATGCTGATGCTGCTATTCATCACCCCGAGCATGCTGGGGGCGCCATTGTGATTGCGTTTCGGTAACCATTGCAGCAAGGGGTGTCGCTCGGCGATCTCGATGTCGTCATGAATGGCCCAGCTCTGGCTGGTGTCCGAGTTGAGGTTAACGGCAATGACCAGATCCGCGCCCATGGCCCGGCATAGGGACACAGGGACTGGATTAACCACAGCGCCGTCGATGAGCCAGCGGCCATCGAGCTGTACCGGAACAAACATGCCGGGAATGGAGCAGGAGGCACGGACCGCACTCATCACGGCGCCCTCTTGCAGCCAGTGCTCACGGCCGGTCTCCAGTTCGGTGGCCACGCAGGCAAAGGGGCGTTGCAGTTGGGAAAAGGTCAATTCCCCCACTCGCTCCTCGGCGATCCCGAACACCTTGTCGCCGCGGAATAGGCCACCGGAGAAGGTGGGGTCCAGCAGGCCCATGACCTGAAATCGGGTAAAGCCGCGCACCCACTGCTCCAGAGAATCCAGCTCATCGGCGGCGTAGGCGGCACCGACCAGGGCTCCTATGCTGCAACCCGCGATGAGATCCGGCTGCAGGCCCAGACGTATCAAGGCCCGGATCACGCCGATGTGGGCCCAGCCTCGGGCCGCGCCGCTGCCGAGCGCCAGCCCGATCTTTTTCCGTGTTTTCGCCATGTGTTCCTCGGTATCCCGGTGCTCTGCTGGCATCATAATCAACTTGCATGACCATAACACGTCGCCGTTAAGTTGTTTGTGCCATCGATGCTGAGATGAGCGTCTCGCGTGGGAAGAGGAGAGAAGAGTGCGGGTCTGGATTGCTATTGCCGGCTTTGCCGGTCTGAGTGGAGTCGCCATGGGAGCTTTTGCCGCTCATGGCCTGAAACGAGTGTTGACGCCTGAATTGCTACAGACCTTGCAGATCGGCGTGCAGTATCAGTTGTGGCATGCCTTGGCATTGCTGCTGGTCGTGGTGCTCGGTAGCCAACAGCCCAGCCGGCTGCTGCACACCGCCGGCTGGGCATTTGCCCTCGGCATGCTGCTGTTTTCCGGCAGCCTCTATCTGCTGGTGCTCGCCCGATTGCCTCTGGGATGGGTGACGCCACTCGGTGGTCTGGCATTGATGATCGGCTGGGGTTTGCTGCTGGCTCATGGCTGCCGCCGACCCCTTGGCCGCTGATTTTTGATCGGTAGAGCGGTAATGATGGGAGCGAGGACTAGCCAATCGGCGCAAAAAACGCGTTAATAAACGGATAGCAATAGATGCCATTAACAGGGAAAAGCAGACATGCGCGGACTCAATTACCATCATCTCTACTATTTTTGGGTCACGGCGCGGATGGGGAGTCTGCGGGCTGCCGCTCAGCGTCTGCATCTGGCCCCCCAGACCATGAGTGATCAGATCAAGTTGCTGGAAGAGCGGCTGGACCATCCACTCTTCGAGCGCCAGGGGCGTCGATTGGTGTTGACGGTGGAGGGGCACCAGGCGTTTGCCTATGCCAGCCGCATGTTTGCCATTGGCGAGGAGTTGGCGACCCTGTTTGATGGTAAGCGGCAGGGAAGCTGGCCGGAGTTCCGGCTCGGCATCACGGATGCGCTGCCGAAACGTCTGGTGCAGAGTTGGCTGTCACCGCTGTTTGTCGTCCAGCCCCATCTCAGTATTCGCTGCCAGGAGGGCCCCATGATCCGCCTGCTGGGGCAGTTGGGCGTGCATGCCCTGGATGCCGTGCTCTCGGAAGTGGCTTACAGCGCCGGTCTGGATGTGCAGGCCCGCAGCTATCCCTTGCTGCGCTCACCGGTGGCGTTTTTTTGTGGCTCCCGAGTTGGCAGCGCGCAGCAGCTTGCCTTTTCCTGCATGTCTGGCCGAGCTGCCGCTGCTGCTGCCGGATCAGGACCATCCCCTGCATGCCCAACTGCTGGGCTGGTTGCACGATCAGGGTATCACGCCCTGGGTGCGGGCTGAGATCAGTGACAGCGCCTTATTGAAGGTGATGGCTGAGGCCGGTGATGGTGTCATGCCAGCGCCGGAACATATGATCGACTCCCTGGCCGAGCATCATGGTTTGCAGAGCCTGGGTATCTGTGCCGACCTGCACAGCGAGGTGTTTCTGATCGTGCCGGGTCAGCGCAATCCCCATCCGGCCGCCGAGTGCATTCTCAAAAACGTGACCACACCGACGGCTGCGTAACAATTCATTAACCTTTCATGTGCGGCTATGCCGTCGGTGGGCTACGGGGTCTACGCTTAGATCCATTCTCCGCGCCGCTGAGGCGTCGGGGGCGGATGCCGAGGACCCCGTACATGACCGAAACCTTCTATTACCCGAATGCTGAGGTATTGGCTCAGGCCAATATTCAGGAATATGACCAGCTGTATCGCTACTCCATCGAACACCGCGCCGCTTTCTGGGCCGAGCAGGCGGCACACCTGAGCTGGTACAAAACCTGGGATACAGTTCTGGATGAGAGCAACAAACCCTTCTACCAGTGGTTTGTCGGTGGCGAGATCAACATAGTCCACAACGCTATCGATCGGCACCTGAGCGGCGCGACCCGTAACAAACTGGCCATCATCTGGGAAAGTGAAAAAGGCGCGGTCCGCTCTTTCTCCTATCACGCCCTTAACCGCGAGGTGTGCCAGTTCGCCAATGTGCTCAAGAGCATGGGGGTAAAGCGGGGGGATATAGTCACCATTTACATGCCCCAAGTCCCCGAGCTGGCGTTCGCCATGCTGGCCTGTGCCAAGATCGGGGCCGCCCACTCGGTGGTGTATGGTGGTTTCTCCGTGGAAGCCTTGGCCGCTCGAATCGAGGATGCCGACAGTCGGGTGCTGGTCACCGCCGATGGCGGTTTCCGCCGCGGCAAGCCGACTGATTTGAAGTCCATTGCCAATGAGGCGATGCAGCGTTCGCCCAGCATCGAGGTGTGCATCACGGTGCGCAACAATGGGCTGGATGTGCAGATGGAGAGCGAGCGGGACTTCTGGTATCACGACCTGCAATCCCTGCCCATTGCCAGCCCCCGTTGTGAGACCGAGGTGATGTCCTCGGAAGACATGCTGTTCATCCTTTACACCTCGGGGACCACCGGCAAGCCCAAGGGGTTGGTGCACACTCATGGCGGCTATGCGGTCTACACCTCGACCACCCACCGCATGGCGTTTGATATCAAGCCGGAAGACCGCTGGTGGTGTGCCGCCGATCCGGGCTGGATCACCGGCCACAGCTACATGGTGTATGGCCCGCTGATCAATGGTTCGACCCTCATCATGTATGAAGGGGCGCCGAATTATCCCTATCCCAGCCGCTGGTGGCAGATGGTGGAAAAATATGGCGTCAACATTCTCTATACCTCACCTACCGCCATCCGGGGGCTGATGCGCTTCGGGGATCGTTGGCCCGGCCGTTATGACCTCTCCAGCCTGCGGCTGTTGGGGTCGGTCGGGGAGCCGATCAACCCGGAGGCCTGGCGCTGGTTCTATGAGGTCATCGGCGGCAAGCGTTGCCCGATCATCGACACCTGGTGGCAGACCGAAACCGGCGGCTTCATGATTTGCCCCTTGCCGATCACCCCGCTCAAACCGGGGTCGGCCACCAAGCCCTTCTTCGGCAACGAGATTGGCGTGGTGGATGATGCGGGTAACGAGGTGCCGGTCGGCGAAGAGGGCAAGCTGGTGATCAAGAATCCCTGGCCCGGCATGGCGCGGACCATCTTTCGCGATGCCGCCCGCTACGCCGAGCTCTACTGGGGGGATTACCAGAGCCAGGGATACTACAAGGCTGGGGACAGCGCCAAGATGGATAAGGATGGCTATGTTTGGGTCATTGGCCGCATGGATGAGGTGTTGAAGGTCTCCGGCTACCGTCTCGGGACGGCCGAAATCGAGAGCGCCCTCGTCAGTCACCCCATGGTCACAGAGGCGGCAGCCATCGGCTTGCCCCACGAGATGAAAGGGACTGGCATCCATACCTATGTGCTGCTGAAAACCGGCGCCAGTGGCGACAAGCACCTGGAGTCGGAGCTCAAGGAGCATGTGGCTCGTGAGCTGGGGCGGATCGCCACGCCGGAGACGGTACATTTTGTCGACTCGCTGCCCAAGACCCGTTCGGGGAAAATCATGCGGCGGGTATTGCGAGCCCGGGCCCTGGGACAAGACGAGGGAGATCTGTCGACGCTGGAAGAGTAAGGGCGCCGTCGGACATCAATGGGTACATGAAGACGAGGAGGGGAAATTCCCAATGCTGTTGGCTGACAGCCCGTCAGCGGGATTTCTCCTTTACCAAGCTGTCAGCCCCCCTCTTTTTATTAAAACAAAAGTCATTTATTTCAACTTGCGTTGTGACTCAAAAGTTCCCGGATCAGGATGATCTATAGTGTGGCGGTAAGTGGTGTCGAATGAGTTGCGGTGGGGGCTAGCCAATGGAGAACATGTCGGGTGAGCGGCCACAGATTGGCATCCTGGTGGATGATGCCAAGCTGCGGCACTGGCTCTCCAGAGTATTGCCTAGCGTTTTTAGTCTGGTTCAGGGGGCACCGGATTCTGCCGAGCTGGGCACCGCCTGTGTGTATATTCTCGATGCTTTGGCGATGCAACGGCATCAGGCATGGTTGCACGCCTATCGAACCGCGTTACGACCTGACTCGGCACCGATCTTGTTGCTATTCAGGGATGGCGATCCTCCGGAATCGTCGCTGGCCTCGCAGGCGGATGCGCTGCTGTCCATCGACTTGACCGGTGATGAGTTTCGTGAACAGCTGATGCACTGGGTGCGGTTACAAGCAAGCGCCCATCTCTGGGAACTGGCGGCCAGTGGTACCAGCGGGCAGTTCAGTAACAAGTCGCTCTCGCCCTCGGTGAAACCTGCATCGTCTGTGAATGTTACCGCGTGGGAGCCATCTGGTGAGTTGGAAGCGACACTCTATCGTGAGCTGGTTTCTGCCTCGTCCCAGGGTATGTTTATCTGCGATCTGCAGGGGCTGATTTGTATGGTCAACCCGGCCTTCTGTGCCTTGTCGGGCTATTGTGCCGATGAACTGGTGGGTCGTCCTGCCTCGGCATTCTTACCACTCTTTGCCCAGGGCGATCTGTGTGCAGATTTTCCCCAACGGATCCGCCAGTGGGGAGAGTGGAACGGTGAGCTGAGTGGTCGCACCAAGGAGGGGGAACTCTTTCCATTCTGGTTGACCGTGCACCACGTTCCGGATGATCAACCGGCGCTGACCCCGAAGCGGTGCGGTTTCTACATAGGTGTTGTCACCGATCTGCGAACAACCCGGCAGTTGGAGGAGAGTGTTATCCAGCTCTCACGCACCGGCTCCTTGTCCGAGTTGAACCGGATACTGGTTGAGGAACGGTTGACGCTGGATATTCGCCAGGCCGAGAGTGCGCACCAGAAGGTAGCGGTTCTGCATGTCGATTTGCGCCGTTTCCGGGCGTTGAACGAGCAGTTTGGTTATGCCATTGGCGATTGGATATTGATGTCCCAGCTTCAGCGGTTGCAGGATTTGGTCGGGGTTCGCGGGTTGGTGTCCCGCCTGGAGGCCAATCATTATGCCGTTATCTTGCCGCGTCTCGACGAGTTGGATGGCGTGTTCGAGTTGGCGCAACAGATCATCGATCAGCTCTCTTTGCCCCTGCTGCATGACAGTAAAGAGCTCATCTGTCCGCCCGTGATCGGGATGAGCGATTATCCGGAACAGGGGGCTACTGCTCTGGAGTTGATGCGCAATGCCGATGCTGCCGTCGACTGGTGTCGCAAGAACGGCCGCGTGTATGTCAAACGCTTTACCCCCGAACTGGCCTCCTGGTTGCAACAACAGACGGATACGGTGCAGGCCTTGGCCTATGCCCTGAAGCACGAAGAGTTCTTTCTGGAGTACCAACCCCAGGTGAATATGCGCAGTGGTCAGGCCATCGGCGTGGAGGCGCTGATACGCTGGCGTTCGCTGGAGCAGGTTATTCCGCCCAAGGAGTTCATTCCCTTGGCGGAGGAAAGTGGCCTGATTTTACCGATCAGCGATTGGGTGCTGATGACGGCCTGCCAGCAAGCGGCGACCTGGTTGGCGCAAGGCATGGAGCTGAATATGGCGGTCAATATCTCCGCCACCCACTTTCAGCACGGTCTGCTGGTGGAACAAGTGGAACACTGCCTGAAAGTGACCGGATTGCCAGCGGAACGATTGGAGCTGGAGGTGACCGAGAGCTGCATCATGACCGATGTCGAACTGGCCATCTCGACACTCACTCGATTGAAGCAACTAGGGGTTCGCTTGTCAGTGGATGACTTTGGCACCGGTTATTCCAGTTTGAGTTATCTGAAATTGTTCCCTCTCGACAAGTTGAAGATTGACCAATCGTTTGTGGCCGACTTGCTCAACTCCAATAGTGATGCCGTGATCGTACGATCCATCATTGCATTGGGCCATGCCATGGGGTTGACCGTCATTGCCGAAGGGGTGGAAAACCAGGAACAGAATGTCTACTTGCACTTGTTGCATTGCGATGAGGTGCAGGGATTTCTGCTGGGGCGGCCCATGGCCGCCAGCCAGTTACCCGCCGCCGTAGCAGCGATGGCGGCGATGGCTGCGAGTGGCGTCAGACTTACCCGTTCGGATGAAAGCAAACCGCAGACCCTGTTGCTGGTGGATGATGAACTCTCGATCCTCAATGCCTTGCGACGGACGCTACGGGGCGGGAGATATAATCTCTTTATGGCGACGAGTGCCGAAGAAGCGTTTGATTTCTTGGCTCATCATGCGGTCGGGGTCATTGTCAGTGATAACCGGATGCCTGGGGTGACGGGGATTGAGTTGTTGCGGCAAGTGAAAGCGCGTTACCCGCTGACGGTGCGGATCATGTTGAGTGGTTATGCGGATCTGGAGGCCCTGTCGGCGGCGGTCAATGCCGGAGAGATTTTCCGCTTTATCAGCAAGCCATGGGACGATGATGAGCTCAAGATCGCGATCAACGATGCGTTTGATAAATATGATGAGCAGAGTGCATTGAATCGAGGCGCATTCTAGCCGACCAGTGAGATGAAGGGATGACCGATATGACTCCTACTGCCACGCTGTTGTTAGTCGATGATGAGGTGAATGTCCTCAAGTCGTTGATGCGACTGCTGCATGCCCACAACTATCGCTTGCTGATGGCGGCCAGTGGTGTGGAGGCCTTGGCCTTGATGGCTAGAGAGCCGGTAGACCTAGTGATTTCCGATATGCGCATGCCGCAGATGGATGGCGCCGAGTTGTTGTCGCGGATACGTCAGCAGTGGCCGGACACCATGCGCCTGCTCTTGACAGGCCATGCCGATATGACGCAGACCGTAGCCGCCATCAATCAGGGGGAGATTTATCGTTATATTGCCAAGCCCTGGAACGATGGCGAACTGCTGCTCATCGTGTCTCAGGCGTTGGAGCAGCAACAATTAAAACGGGAAAACACCCGTCTGCAGCAACTCACTGCCGAACAGAATGAAGCCTTGCGAGATGTGAATGCCACTCTGGAGCTGAAAGTGGCACAGCGCACCGCCGAGTTGAGCCAGTTGGTCTCCTTTCTGGAGATTACCCAGCAAGAGCTGAAGACCTCGTTTCGCACCTCGTTGCAGGTGCTGGCTAACATGCTGGATATGCGCTTTGCCGACTGGGCGGGCCACAGTCAGCGGGTCGTTGATATTGCGGCGCAACTAGCCTGCATGGCGAAGGTGAGCGAAGAGGAAGGCGAAGACATCCGTAATGCCGCCCAATTGCATGATATTGGCAAGATAGCCCTGCCTGATGCGCTGGTGAATAAACCATTTTTCAGTTGTAGCCATCAGGATCGGAGTGAGGTGATGGAGCATCCAGCTCTGGGCCAGATGGTGCTGCTGCCGATCCCCGAGTTGAATCGGGCCGGAGAAATTATTCGCCATCAACACGAAAACTTTGATGGTTCCGGTTTTCCAGATCGCTTGCGTGGCCGCTCTATCTCCCTGGGAGCCCGTATACTGGCAATCGCCATGGATTACGACGAACTGCAGATGGGTCTGTTGCTGCCTCGTGAGCTGACGCCTGAACTCGCCCAACTCTACATCCGCGAGAATCAGGGACAGCGTTACGATCCAGATCTGGTGCAATTATTCATCCGTGTGGTGGATGAGATGCAGCAGCGGGTGCGGGAACAGGCCGTCAGTTGTAGCCAGCTCAAGAGGGGCATGGTGTTGTCACGGGATCTGTACAGTGCGGGTCGCTTCCTGTTGCTGACGAGAGGGCGGGTGCTCGATGAGGCTATTATTCAACATATAGCGCATTTTGAGCGCACGGAGGGTAAGGCAATCACAGTGTATGTCCTGCAAACATAGCGAGTGTGTTTGGGGCGGGATCATAGTGATCTCTCAATTATTTGTGGGATAGGGGTGAGAATGGAACAGATAGTGCTGGTTGATGATGAACCCATGATGCTCAGGGCTATCAGCCGCTTGCTGATGCGTATTCCCTGTGCTTTCGATGGTCAGGTCTATCCATTGAACGTTGTCTCGTTTACGGACCCTTATGCGGCGCTTGCCTATATCGAAGCGCACGCGGTTTCGTTGATCCTCTCGGACTATCGAATGCCTGAAATGGATGGCGTGACACTGCTCAGTCGGTGCCTGGCTCTCCAGCCCGAGGTGCCTCGATTGATTATTTCTGGTTATGCTGATTTGAATGCGCTCATCGGAGCAATCAATCAGGCGCAGATCTACCGGTTTATCGCCAAGCCGTGGAGTGACTATGAACTGGTGACGACCGTAGCCCAGGCACTGCGTTATCGCCAATTGTGGCTGGAAAACAAGAAGCTGGCCGATATGTGTCGTTTGAAAATGAGTCATTCATCCCCTCAAGAGCGGGAGCGGCGGCGTCTGGAGCAGGAAGAGCCCGGCATTACCAATGTGAATTGGGGGGCGGATGGCTCACTGCTGCTGGATGAGGATCAATAGCCCGGGTCGTTTGTTTTGGCTGTGAGTCGAGGTGGCTATGGCGCTGGATTGGAACGAAAATTATGCCACTGGCATTGCCCTCGTGGATGAAGAGCACAAGCAACTTTTCCGTGGGGTCGGTGATCTGGCGCTTTGCCTGTTGAAGGGGGCGACGAGCAAAGAGGCTCAGTCTCAGTTGAGATCCATGACCGATTTGTTGCGCGAGCATATGAATCATGAAGAGGAGCTCATGTTCGAGGTTGGATGTCTGCCGGATGTGATGATTGAGCATGCCAAGGACCATCAGCTATTTTTGCACCATTTCTACGAAGCCTGTAAGGAAGAGTTGACGCTGGATGAGCTGCGAGTCTTCTTGCGTTACATGAATTTCTGGTTGCGCTATCACGTCCTTACCATCGACAAACCCGTCTGTTTCCAGATCCTTGCCATCCAGCAGGGGGCTTCGCCCAAGGATGCCTATCTGCAATCGGCCCGGGTGGCTGAACGGGCGATGCCGATCCTGCAGGCTGGGATGCACAAGACCTATGCCGATCTATATGACTCCCAGTTGCGGGTGGTTCGGCAGAATAGCCGGTTGCGGGAAACACAGAATAATCTCCTGCAAACTAACCAGGAGTTGGAAGATCGAGTGGCCCAGCGCACCAAGGAATTAACGACAGCCAATAATAAGCTGCGTGAAGATTACATGACATTGCAGCAGCTGAATCAGCAGTTGGATAGTACGCAAGGGCAGCTGTTGCAATCCGATAAGATGGCCGCTATCGGTCAGTTGGCGGCCGGGGTTGCCCATGAAATTAATAACCCCATAGGCTTCGTCAATGCCAATCTCAGTACCCTGAAAAGCTATGTCGCTACACTGCTCGATTTAATTAGCACTTATGAACAGATAACGGATGAGTTGCCATCCTCGGTCCAGGTTCGCCTTTCCTCGTACCGACAGACCATAGAGCTGGATTATGTGCGACAGGATGTGATTGAACTGTTGGCTGAATCTGCGGAGGGGTTGGACCGAGTCAAACAGATAGTGCAAGACCTCAAAGATTTTGCCCGGGCCGGTGAGGCAGTATGGCAGGAAGCGGACTTGCTCAAAGGGCTGGATAGCACACTGAACGTGGTCTGGAACGAGCTCAAGTACAAGGCCAAGGTGCATAAAGAGTACGGCGAACTGCCTCTGGTTCGTTGCGTACCGGCGCAGATTAATCAGGTTTTTATGAATATTCTGGTCAATGCCGCCCATGCCATCGACAAGATGGGGGACATCTGGTTGACCACCGGGCGGGAGGGAGAGTGGGTCTGGGTGCAAATTCGTGACAATGGCAAAGGCATGTCGGAGGAGGTCCGGGCGCGAATTTTTGAGCCCTTCTTCACCACTAAACCTGTGGGCCAAGGTACCGGATTGGGCCTTTCATTGGCGTATGGCATCTTGAAAAAACATAAGGGGCGCATCGAGGTCACCAGCGCCGAGGGGGTTGGCACCACTTTTACTCTGCATCTGCCGATTGCGGGTCCAGATAGCATTCAACCCGATGGAGTTGAGCCGGATAGCACGACATAGGGCTGTCAGCAGAGATGGAGCTGCGCCATCATCCTGTGGTGAGCTGCACATACCCCCACCCAGACACGGGTGTACCTTTTGAATATGGTTGTGTGCCGGTTGCTGGTGCGGATTCGAGTCCGCACAGCACCAAGCCGCAGTCCTGTTATTCGCCCTGGCTGGATGCTTGCCCAGTCGGCAGGGGACGCGGGCGCCCTTCCCGATCGACGGCGACGTAGGTAAAGGCCGCTTCTGTCACGCAGTAGCGTTCACCAATCGGCTCACTTGCCACCTTCTTGACCCAGGTTTCCAGTTTGATTTTTAACGAACTGTTGCCCACCTTGACGCATTCGCCATAGCAGCAGACCACATCACCGACGGCGACGGGTTTCAGAAACGTGATGGCATCCACAGCCACTGTCACGACCCGGCCGCGGGCTAGTTCTTTCGCCAGAATGGCACCGCCCATATCCATTTGCGCCATGAGCCAGCCGCCGAAGATGTCACCGCTGGGATTGGTATCGGCAGGCATCGCCAGCGTCCTGAGCAATAAAGTGCCTACGGGTTGGCGTTCACTCGGAGCCATTGGGTGTGGGGTCATTCGTTCAGTCATGGTGAAACTCCAGGGGGGAATCTGGAGGAAATAACATGTTTTTAACATTTTTACCAAGCGTTAACTGACTGCGCTGGCACTAAACCGGACTAACGGGGCGATTGCCGGGTCTAGGTGTGTGGCCCATCTTTACGGGATTTTTACAGCCAGCCACGACCTTTTTACCCCATTTTTGCCGCCACTCTCTTAGCCTTTGATGCAGAGGCGGCGCTCCGTTGCCGCCGCCATGGAGAGAGAAGATGTCGATCTGGATGTTACTGGGCGGATTGGGGGCCTTGGCCTTGGCCGCCTATCTGCTGTATGCCCTGCTTAACGCGGAGAAATTCTGATGAATTCCGATGCCTGGATGCTGTTACTGCTGTTTTTACTGACGCTGGGCTTGCTGGCCTGGCCACTGGGCCAGTTGCTGGCCCGCCTCATCGAGGGGGAACTGCCCCGTCCCTTGCGGCGTCTGGAGCGACTGTGCCTGGGGCACGACTCGGCAGAGATGGATTGGCGCTGTTACGCCTTAGCCATCCTGGTCTTTAACCTGCTGGGTGGCGGCATGCTGTTCGTGCTGTTACTGCTGCAGGGGGTGTTGCCGCTCAATCCCCAGCACCTGCCCGGATTGTCGCCCGATTTGGCCCTCAACACGGCCATCAGCTTCATGACCAATACCAACTGGCAGGCCTATGCCGGGGAAACCAGCCTCAGCTACCTCAGCCAGATGGTGGGGCTGACGGTGCAGAACTTCCTCTCGGCCGCTAGCGGCGGCGCCGTGGCCTTCGCACTGATCCGCGGCCTGACCCGTCACGGCGTCAGCGGCCTTGGCAACGCCTGGCTCGATCTGTTCCGCATCACCCTCTACCTGTTGCTGCCACTCTCCTGCCTGCTGACCCTGCTGTTTGTGCAGCAGGGCGGGGTGCAGAACCTGCACGACTACCTGTCGCTGACCACCTTGAGCGGTGCCGAACAGACCCTGGCCATGGGCCCGGTCGCCTCCCAGGAGGCGATCAAGATGCTGGGGACCAACGGCGGCGGCTTCTTCAATGCCAACTCGGCCCATCCCTTCGAGAATCCGACCGCGCTGAGTAATTTCTTGCAGATGCTGGCCATCTTCCTGATCCCGGCGGCCCTGGTGCTGGCCTTCGGCCGGGTCGCCGGGGATCGGCGGCAGGGGATCGCCATTGTCGCGGCCATGACCCTGATGCTGGTGCTGGCGGTGGTGATGGTCACCCAGGCGGAACAGGCCGGAACCTCGCAACTGGCGGCGCTGGGGCTGGATCAGCAGGCCTCGCCGCTGATGCCCGGCGGCAATATGGAGGGCAAGGAGAGCCGCTTCGGCATCGCCGCCAGCAGCCTGTTTGCGGTGGTGACCACGGCGGCCTCCTGTGGCGCGGTCAATGCCATGCACGACTCCTTTACGCCGCTGGGTGGCCTGGTGCCGTTGCTGCAGATGCAGCTGGGGGAGGTGGTCTTTGGTGGCGTCGGCGCCGGTTTCTACGGCATGGCGCTATTCGTGCTGCTCACGGTGTTCATCGGCGGTCTGATGATCGGACGCTCGCCGGAATATCTGGGCAAGAAGATTGAAAGCCGCGAGATGAAGCTGGTGGCCCTGGCGCTCTTGATCCCGCCGGCGCTGGTGCTGCTGGGCACGGCGCTGACGCTGCTGCTGGAGACGGGACGCGCCGGCATCTTCAATCCGGGGGCTCATGGTTTTAGCGAGGTGCTGTACGCCTTCTCCTCGGCGGCCAACAACAATGGCAGTGCCTTTGCCGGCCTATCCGCCAACTCCCCCTATTACAACAGCCTGCTGGCGCTGGCCATGTTGCTGGGCCGTTTCGGCGTCATAGTGCCGGTGCTGGCGCTGGCTGGTTCTCTGGCGGGCAAGCTACGCCAGGCCGAGCACCCGGGGACCCTGCCGACCCATGGTCCGCTATTTATCGGTTTGCTGGTGGGAACCGTGCTGCTGGTGGGGGCCTTGACCTTCATCCCCTCCCTGGCGCTGGGCCCGATTGTCGAACAGCTGATGATGCTGAAGTAAGGAATTACTATGAGTCGCAAGAAGCTTTCCCTGCTCGATCCGGCGCTGTGTCGCGAAGCCTGTAAAGATGCTTTTCTCAAGCTGGACCCGCGCAGCCAATGGCAAAACCCGGTGATGTTCGTGGTGTGGCTGGGCAGTGCCCTGACCACACTAGTTTGGCTGGCGCAGTGGCTACAACTGGTGGAGCGCACCGAGCCCTTGTGGTTTACCGCCAGCATAGCGCTCTGGCTGTGGTTTACCGTGCTGTTTGCCAACTTTGCCGAGGCGCTGGCCGAGGGGCGCAGCAAAGCCCAGGCTGCCAGCCTGCGCGGGCTCAAGCAAACCGTCTGGGCCCATAAGCTGACAGTGGCGCAATTCGGCGCCCCCAGTCAGCGGGTGAGCGCCGACTCACTGCGCAAGGGCGATGTGGTGCAGGTGGCGGCCGGTGAGGTGATCCCCTGCGATGGTGAGGTGATCGAAGGGGTAGCTTCGGTGGATGAGAGTGCCATCACCGGCGAGTCGGCTCCGGTGATCCGGGAGTCCGGCGGTGATTTCAGCTCGGTGACCGGTGGCACCCGGGTGCTCTCCGACTGGCTGGTGATCCGCGCGACGGTGAATCCCGGCGAGACCTTCCTCGATCGCATGATTGCCATGGTCGAAGGGGCCAAGCGGCGCAAGACACCGAACGAGATAGCGCTGACGATCCTGCTGATCGCCCTGACGCTGATCTTCCTACTGGCTACCGTTACCCTGCTGCCCTTCTCAACGTTTGCCGTGCAGGCGAACGGCAGCGGTCAGGTAATCTCGGTGACCGTGCTGGTGGCTCTGCTGGTGTGCCTGATCCCCACCACCATCGGCGGCTTGCTCTCCGCCATCGGGGTCGCGGGGATGAGTCGCATGCTGGCCGCCAACGTCATCGCCACCTCGGGACGGGCGGTGGAAGCGGCGGGCGATGTGGATGTGTTGCTGCTGGACAAGACCGGCACCATCACACTCGGCAACCGGCAGGCCAGCCAGTTCCTGCCGCTGGCGGGGGTGAGCGAGCAAGCCCTGGCCGATGCCGCCCAGCTGGCCTCCCTGGCCGATGAAACCCCGGAAGGGCGCAGCATAGTCGTGCTGGCCAAGCTGCGTTTTAACCTGCGGGAGCGGGATATTCACGCCCTGGGGGCGACCTTTGTCCCCTTCTCGGCCCAGAGCCGGATGAGTGGGGTAAATCTGCAGCAACGGCTGATCCGCAAGGGGGCGGCCGATGCCATTCGCCGCCATGTGGAGGCGAACGGTGGCGAGTACCCGCGCCGGGCACAGACTCTGGTCGAGCAGGTGGCCCGCGAGGGCGGCACACCCTTGGTGGTCAGTGAGGGCAATCAGGTGCTGGGGGTGGTGGCGCTGTCCGATATCGTCAAGGGCGGTATCAAGGAGCGCTTCATGGAGCTGCGGCGCATGGGCATCAAGACGGTGATGGTCACCGGCGATAACCGTCTGACCGCCGCGGCGATTGCCGCCGAAGCCGGGGTCGATGACTTCCTGGCCGAGGCAACCCCGGAGACCAAGCTGGCGCTGATCCGTCAGTATCAGAGTGAGGGGCGGCTGGTGGCCATGACCGGCGATGGTACCAACGATGCGCCCGCCCTGGCCCAGGCCGATGTGGCGGTGGCGATGAACAGCGGCACCCAGGCGGCCAAAGAGGCCGGGAACATGGTGGATCTGGACTCCAACCCCACCAAGCTCATCGAAGTGGTGCATATCGGCAAACAGATGCTGATGACTCGGGGCTCGCTGACCACCTTCAGCATTGCCAACGACGTGGCCAAATATTTTGCCATCATACCGGCGGCGTTCGCCGCCACCTACCCGGCCCTCAACGCCCTGAACCTGATGCATCTGGCTACCCCGCAGTCGGCCATTCTGTCGGCGGTGATCTTCAATGGCCTCATCATCATAGGGCTGATCCCGCTGGCGTTGCGCGGGGTGAACTACCGCCCGCTGAGCGCGGCCAAGCTGCTGCGTCGCAACATGGCGATCTATGGTCTGGGCGGTCTGCTGGTGCCTTTTGTCGGAATTAAACTCATCGACCTGCTGCTGTCTGCAGCCGGTTGGGTGTAAGGAGCGCGCGATGTTGACACACATGGGGACCGCCCTGCGGTTATGGTTCGGATTGACCCTGTTGCTGGGGCTGGGTTACCCGCTGGGGATGACGGCTCTGTCCCAGTGGACCTTTCCGGCGCAAGCCAACGGCTCCCTGCTCTATCAAGGGGAACGGCTGGTCGGCTCACGGCTGATTGGCCAGCCATTTGATGCGCCCGGTTATTTCTGGAGCCGCCCCTCGGCGGTGGCCTACAACGGCGCGGGCTCGGGTGGCAGCAATCTGGGACCGCTCAACCCGGAGCTGCAGCGGCAGATCGCCACCCGGTTGGCACGGCTGGCGCCTAGTGCCGCAAGTGAGCACTCACCGGGGCAGCTGGGGGCAGGGCGAGTACCGGTGGATCTGGTGACCAGTTCCGGCAGCGGACTGGACCCCCATCTGAGCCCGGCGGCGGCTTACTATCAGGTGGTGCGGGTGGCGGCTGCGCGCCAATTGCCTGTCGGTCAGGTGGAAGCGCTGGTGACCCGGCAGATTGAGGTGCCACCTCTGGGTGTGCTGGGGGGCTCCTGTGGTAAATGTATTGGCATTGAATCTGGCACTGGATGAACTCGCCGCCGGCGCGTCCCTGCCAGCAAGGAAATAGTCATGAGTGTGGATGAACCGCGCCGCCCGGACCCGGATGCGCTGTTGGCCAAGACGCGACAAAAAGGCAAGCTGAAGGTCTTCTTCGGCGCTAGCGCGGAGTCGGTAAGACCTACGCCATGCTGCAGGAGGCGCAGCGGCTGCGGGCTCAGGGGTTGGATGTGCTGGTCGGGCTGGTGGAAACTCATGGTCGCAGTGAGACGGCGGCGCTGCTGATCGGACTCGAAGTGCAGCTGCTCTCCCATCACTTCTATCGTGGTCATCGTCTGGCCGAGTTCGATCTGGATGGTGTGCTGGCCCGTCACCCGGCGGTGGTGCTGGTGGACGAACTGGCGCACTCCAACGTGCCTGGCTCCCGCCATCCCAAGCGCTGGCAGGATGTGGAGGAGTTTGCTGGAGGCGGGGATCGACGTCTTCACCACCGTCAACGTCCAGCATCTGGAGAGCCTCAATGACATAGTCGGCGGCATCACCGGTATTCGGGTGCGCGAGACGGTGCCGGATCGGGTATTTGATGCGGCCGACGAGGTGGTGCTGGTCGATCTGACCCCGGACGATCTGCGTCAGCGCCTGAAGGAGGGCAAGGTCTATCTGGTCGGTCAGGCGGAGCGGGCCATCGAGCACTTCTTCCGCAAGGGCAACCTGATGGCGCTGCGGGAGTTGGCGCTGCGGCGCACCGCCGAACGGGTGGACGGCCAGATGCGCGAGTACCGCAGCGATGCCGATATTTCCCGAGTCTGGCACACCCAGGATGCCTTGTTGCTCTGTCTCGGTCCCCAGGATGGCAGTGACAAGGTGGTGCGCACCGCGGCGCGGTTGGCGGCAAGGCTGGGCAGCCCCTGGCATGCGGTCTATGTGGAGACTCCGCGCCTGCACCGGCTGCCGGAGGCTCAGCGGCGCGGCATCTTGCAAACCCTGAAGCTGGCCGGCGAGCTGGGGGCGGAGACCGCCACCCTGGCGGCTCCCGATGAGGTGCAGGCGGTGCTGACCTATGCCCGGGAGCACAATCTGGGCAAGATCGTCATCGGCCGTCGGCAGCGGGAGTCGTTCTGGCGGCGGGGTGGGCGTTTTGCCGAGCGCCTGGGGCGTCAGGGGGCGGATCTGGATCTGATCGTGGTGGCCGTGGAGAACGAATCTCCCCCACCGCGCCCCGCCGAGTCGCTGCCCCCCGGATCTGCGCAGCTTCAGTGAGCGCTGGCAGGTGCAGCTCAAGGGCTGCTTGGCGACCCTGTTGCTCGGCGGTGTGCTGGCGGGCATCTCGCGCCTGCTGATGCCGATCCTCGATTCGGCCAACATCGTCATGCTGTTTTTGCTCGGGGTGGTGCTGATCGCCGTGCGTTTGGGCCGGGTGCCGGCGATCCTGGCGGCGATCCTCTATGTCGCCATCTTCGACTTCTTCTTCGTCGTTCCGCATTTCTCGTTTGCGGTCAGCGATGGTGCAGTATGTGCTGACCTTTGGCGTCATGCTGGCAGTGGGGCTGCTGATCGGCCAGCTGACCGCCGGGGGTGCGTTATCAGGCTCGCATCGCCCAGTATCGGGAGCAGCGCTCCCGTCAGCTGTTCGAATTGGCCAAGGCGTTGAGCGGCGCCGTCAGCGCCGAGGAGATAGCCGCGCTGAGCTGTGATTTTGTCGCCCGCTGTTTCCACGCCCGCACCCAATTGCTGTTGGTGGATGCCGAGCAGCATCTGCTGGATGGGGTGCCCGGCGCCGATCGCTGCCCGTAGATCGCGCCGTGGCCCAGTGGTGTTTGGACCGCAAGGCGCCTGCGGGGCTGGGCAGCGATACCCTGCCGGCTTTGGCGCAGCGGTTGCTGCCTCTGACCACGGCCAACCTGACGCTGGGGGTGCTGGTGATTGAACCGGCCAACCTGCGCCTGCTGATGATCCCGGAGCAGTTGCGGCTGCTGGACTTGTACGGCGTGCTGATCGCCATCGCCCTGGAGCGGATTGCCCTGGCACGCGATGCCGAGCAGGCGCAGCTGAAGATGGAGTCGGAGCGGCTGCGCAACTCGCTGTTGGCAGCGCTCTCCCACGATCTGCGCACCCCGCTGACCGTGCTGTTCGGTCAGGCCGAGATCCTGACCCTGGAGTTGGGATCGGCGGGGCTGCCCCAGGCGCTACAGGCCGAGGCCATTCGCCAGCAGGTGCTGGATACCTCCCGTCTAGTGAACAACCTGCCTGGATATGGCCCGTCTGCAGTCCGGCGGCCTGGCGTTACGCTGGGACTGGCAGTCGTTGCCGGAGCTGGTGGGCAGTGCCTTGCGCGAGCTGGAGGTGCCGTTACGCGGCCATCCGCTGCAACGGGAGCTTCCGGGCGACTTGCCGTTGCTCTATTGTGACGGCACCATGCTGGAGCGGGTGCTGGTCAACTTGCTGGAGAATGCCAGCAAATATGCTGGCGCCGAGACCCGTATCGGCATCTCGGCCCGCGTCGCGGGCGATGCGCTGGAAGTGCGGATCTGGGATCAGGGGCCGGGTCTGCCAGAGGGCAAGGAACAGCTGATCTTCGAGAAGTTTTCCCGTGGCGACAAGGAGTCGGTGATCCCGGGTGTCGGCTTGGGGTTGGCGATCTGTCGGGCGATTGTCGAGGCTCACGGCGGGCGCATCTGGGCCGAGAACCGGCCCCAGGGCGGGGCCAGCTTCTATTTCACCCTGCCCCTCAAGACGCTACCGCCCTTGCTAGATGAACCGCTGTGAACCTGATGGAGGCTGATTGAGCGATAACCGGGTAACCATTCTCATCGTCGAGGATGAACAGGCGATCCGCCGTTTTGTGCGCACCGCCCTGGAGGCCGAAGGCTTCCGGGTGTGCGAAGCCGACGGCGTGCAACGGGGGCTGCTGGAGGCGGCAACCCGAAAACCGGATCTGGTGGTGCTGGATCTGGGGCTACCGGATGGCGATGGACAGGATTTTATCCGGGATCTGCGGCGTTGGAGTCCAATACCTGTGATTGTGCTGTCGGCGCGGGTGGATGAGGTGGACAAGATCCAGGCGCTGGATGCTGGGGCGGATGATTATCTGATCAAGCCGTTCGGCATCGGCGAGCTGCTGGCCCGGGTGCGGGTTGCCTTGCGACGCCGAGGGCCGAGCCAGGAGGCGATCTCTCCGCTGATTCGACTCGGCGATGTCGCCGTCGATCTGGTCAACCGTCGCATCAGCCGAGATGGTGAGGATATTCACCTGACGCCGATTGAGTTCCGGTTGCTGGGCGAGTTGCTGGCCCATCCCGGCAAGGTGCTGACCCATCGCCAACTGCTGCTGGCGGTCTGGGGGCCAACCTTCGTCGAGCATAACCACTATCTGCGCATCTACATGGGCCATTTGCGGCAAAAACTGGAGCAGGACTCAACATTGCCTCGTTATTTACTGACTGAGACGGGATCGGTTACCGATATCTGCCAGAGTCGTAACTCATTTTTGGTCATTATTTGCACTCATTGAGTGACAAGTACTCTTTTTCATTGTGCTGTGTGGCTCAGGGACTCTTTAAGAGCTAGAATTTTCGACATCACGTGTGCGCGTGATATTAGTCGGTGGATATTCAGGTAGGCTTGTTCTCGATGCCACCGACTGAGCACTCGGGTAATACGGATTGCAACAGGGCACCGTTGCCGATGGGAATCATACAAAAAAGAGGCAAAAACGATGAAAAAGACAGCTATTGCAGTGGCTATTGCAGGCCTGTTTGCCATGACGGCAGCTCAGGCTGCTCCGCAAGACAACACCTGGTATGCCGGTGGCAAACTGGGTTGGTCCAACTTCCAAGTTGGCCACAGTGATGTATCCAGCCTGCTGACCGACTACAACGTCGACGATCATGATGGCGTGGGTGCGGGTGTGTTTGCTGGTTATCAGTTGAACAACTGGTTCGGGATTGAAGCCGGTTATGACTACCTGGACAAGATGACCTACAAGTCAACTCTGGGTAATGGCGAAGTCAAGTCCCAAGGTTTCCAACTGGCTGGTAAGTTCAGTTACGATTTGGGTTCCGGCGCCGATATCTACGGTAAGCTCGGCGGTTTCGGCTACAAGAGCGAAAATGGCAGCGAAAGTTCTTCCGGTGTGGCTCCGCTGCTGGCATTCGGTACCGAGTACGCTATTACTCGTGACTGGGCTGCTCGTTTCGAGTATCAGTGGGTCAGCCAAATCGGCGACAAGAACGATATCGGTTTTGAGCCGGACAACGGCCTGCTAAGCGTCGGTGTCAGCTACCGTTTCGGTCAAGTTGCCCCGGCTGTGGCCCCGGCTCCGGTCCCAGCTCCTGAGCCAGCTCCAGCTCCGGTTGTTGTCACCAAAGAGTTCAACCTCTCCTCTGACGTACTGTTTGACTTCGGCAAGTCAAGTCTGAAGCCTGCCGGTGTGGCAGCTCTGGATACTCTGTATGGTCAAATCAAGGCCGAAACGCCGAAGGATGGTCGTGCTGTGGTGATCGGTTACACCGACCGTATCGGTTCCGACAAGGCCAACCAGGCTCTGTCCGAGAAGCGTGCCAAGTCTGTTGCCGACTATCTGGTGGGCAAGGGTATCCCGGCTGACAAGATCGCCACCGAAGGCCGTGGTGAATCCAGCCCGGTGACCGGTACCCAGTGCGATACTGTGAAGGGCAAGAAGAAGGTGATCGCTTGCCTGGCACCGGATCGTCGCGTGACCATCTCTGTTACCGGCACCAAAGAAGTAACCGAGTAATATTTTCGTCCTTCGCGGCGGAATGTGAACTGCAAACGCCAGCCTCAGGGCTGGCGTTTTTGTTTATGGCGCGCTGACTAATTCCCGCATCAGTTGCCGCAGCCAGGCCTGTGCCGGTTGCTGGTCATGAACCGGATGCCAGACGCAGTTGAGGTGGTAACTGGGCATCTCGGCGGGCAGGCTAACTCGCTTAAGAGCCCAGCCGGTGGTGAGCAGTTCGGCTACCTTACTCGGTAATACCAGCAAGTGATCACTCTGGCTGACAATGGCAGCAGCCGACATATAACTCTGGCTGTTGACCGAGATGTCGCGTTGCAACCCTTGGCTCGCCAGATAGTGGTCGACAATGGACTCCCGGGTGCCCAGTGGCGAGTGGAAGACGTGAGGCGTGGCAATCAGCTGTTCCAGACTCAGAATATCGCCGATCTGTGGATGATCTCGCCGTACCAGACCACACAAGGGCTCGGTCAGCCAGGTCTCCCGACTCAGGTGGGACGGTACCTGCATATACTCATCAAACCCCAGCACCAGATCGATGGCGCCACTCGCCAGCTCCTGTTCCGGTAGGGTATCGCGCAGGATCAGGATCTCGATATGCACATGGGGCGCCAGCTGCTTGAGACGTGAAATGAGCGGCGGAATTAGCACGCACTCGACATAATCCGTGGTGCTGATGACGAAACGACGGCTCGACTCGGCTGGGATAAACGTCTCTTCATCACCAAACTGTTGCTCCAGTAACAGCAGCGCTTGCCGGACTCCAGTATGCAGTTTCAAGGCCCGGGGTGAGGGCATCATGCCCTGGGACGTGCGCACCAGTAATGGGTCACCGATTAGAACTGGCGTAACCGGTTCAGGGCATGGCTCATGGCCGGTTGGCTAATATAGAGTTGCTGGGCGGCGCGGGTGACATTCCGTTCTGTCATCAGGGCGTCAAACGCTAGCAGCAGATTCAGATCCAGCTGATGCAGTTTCATGATTCGCTTTATTCGCCTGGCTAATGGTTAGATGAATATTATTCATTTGATGGATGATGGCGCAAGTTTCTACACTGGCCCCAACTTCTGTATGCGGGCTGCCTTAACTGGCGACGCCCGTGGCCGCTTTTCTGGCAGTCCCCTGCTAGCGTGAGGAATCAGTAATGAGCAAACTTTTGAGCACCCTGCCTGCCGCCGACGGTTTCTTTATGCCCGCCGAGTGGGCACCGCAACAGGCGGTCTGGATGATTTGGCCGTTCCGTCCGGACAACTGGCGTGAGGCGGGGCGTTTTGCCCAGCCGACCTTTGCCTTGGTGGCGGATGCCATTGGCGGCGCCACGCCGGTATTTATGGGCGTGCCTGGCGAGTTTATGGAGCAGGCCCGCGCCATCATGCCCACCCATGTCACGCTCGTGGAGATGGCCAGCGATGACTGTTGGGCCCGCGATACCGGCCCGACCGTGGTCATCAACGCTGCCGGTGAATGCCGCGCCGTGGATTGGGGCTTCAACGCCTGGGGCGGTTTCAAGGGCGGTCTCTACCACCCATGGAGCCAGGATGAGCGGGTGGCCGGTCAGATGGCCGATCAGCACGGCTTTGCCTGCTACAAGGCACCCTTGATCCTGGAAGGCGGCTCGATTCATGTGGATGGCGAAGGCACCTGCATCACCACCGCCGAGTGCCTGCTGAATGAAAACCGCAACCCGCACCTGAGCAAAGAGCAGATCGAAGCGCATCTGCGGGACTATCTGGGCGTGCAGCGCTTTATCTGGCTGGACGAAGGTGTCTATCTGGACGAGACCGACGGCCATATCGACAACATGTGCTGCTTCGTGCGTCCTGGGGAAGTGCTCCTGACCTGGACCGACGATGTGAACGACCCCCAGTATGCCCGCTCCAAGGCGGCGCTGGAGGTGCTAGAGAGCAGCACAGACGCTAAGGGCCGCAAGCTGAAAGTCTGGCTGATCCCGCAACCGGGCCCGCTGTTCTGCAGCGAAGCAGAGGCGCAAGGCGTGGTGGATGGCAGCGGCGTACCGCGCGACTCCGGCCACCGTCTGGCAGGCTCCTATGTCAACTTCCTGATCACCAACGATCGCATCGTTTATCCGCTGCTGGACCCGGCCACTGACGGTCTGGCCCAAGCCAAGCTGGAAGCCATCTTCCCCGAGCACACAGTCGTCGGTGTGCCGGCCCGCGAGATCCTGCTCGGCGGTGGCAATATCCACTGCATCACCCAGCAGATCCCGAGCGGTAAATAGATTCTGGGCAACCAATAGAACCTGAGCGATCTGTCATCCCCAGGGGTGGCAGCTCGCTACCCAAGGTTGCTGGCAGTGCCTTCACGTAGCAGCAAATGCAGGGAGGTTCCCTTTCACCAACACGCCGTAAACCCATCCCTGGGGGCTCGATGGCGGCATCCCTGCCGCCAACGGTTGGTTCAATGGGAACACTTCCTGCCTTAGCGGATGAGCATCGCCCGCTGCCAGGATTTTATCGCTTTAATGATCGCGAGGTCGGCTGCAAACAGCGGCTATCACCTCGCCAAATCGTCACCGTTTTTGGAGCTCCAGCATGATTGAAGTGACCGAAGTTTCCATTGCCGAGCTGCGTGCCGCGCTCGAATCCGGCCGCACCTCGGCGGTCGAACTGGTTCAGGCCTATCTGGCCCGCATCGCCGCCTACAACGGCCCCGAGACCACCACCCAGCTCAACGCCCTTGTGGTGCCCAATCCCGATGCGCTCAAGGAGGCCGAAGCCTCCGATGCCCGCCGTGCCCGTGGTGAAGCTCTGGGCCCGCTGGATGGCATTCCCTACACCGCCAAGGACAGCTATCTGGTCAAGGGGCTGACCGCCGCCTCCGGCAGCCCGGCGTTCAAGGATCTGGTGGCCCAGCGCGATGCCTTCACCGTTGAGCGGCTGCGCGCTGCCGGGGCCATCTGTCTGGGCAAGACCAATATGCCGCCCATGGCCAATGGTGGCATGCAGCGCGGCGTCTATGGCCGCGCCGAGAGCCCCTACAACGCCAATTATCTGACCGCGCCGTTTGCCTCCGGCTCCTCCAACGGCGCCGGTACTGCCACCGCCGCCAGCTTCGCCGCCTTTGGTCTGGCCGAAGAGACTTGGTCCAGCGGACGCGGCCCGGCTTCCAACAACGGTCTGTGTGCCTATACGCCGTCCCGTGGCGTCATCTCGGTGCGCGGCAACTGGCCGCTGACCCCGACCATGGACGTGGTGGTGCCCTATGCCCGCACCATGGCAGACCTGTTGGAAGTGCTGGATGTGGTGGTGGCGGATGATGCCGACACCCGCGGCGATCTGTGGCGTCTGCAGCCTTGGGTGCCGATCCCCAAGGCCTCCGACGTGCGTCCGGCCTCCTACCTGAAACTGGCGGCCACTGCGGAGAGCCTCAAGGGCAAGCGCCTCGGTGTGCCGCGCATGTTCATCAATAAAGATGAATTGGCCGGCACCAGCGACAACCCCGGCATCGGCGGCCCGACCGGTCAGCGCATCCACACCCGCGCTTCTGTGATCGCCCTGTGGGAGCAGGCCCGTCAGGCGCTGGAAGCGGCGGGTGCCGAGGTGATAGAGGTGGACTTCCCGCTGGTCTCCAACTGCGAAGGGGATAGACCCGGTGCGCCGACCGTGTTTAATCGCGGCATCGTCAGCCCGGAATTTCTCCATGACGAGCTGTGGGCGCTCTCCGGCTGGGCGTTCGACGACTTCCTGCGCGCCAACGGCGATCCCAAGCTCAATAAACTGGCCGATGTCGATGGCCCGCAGATCTTCCCCCACGATCCGGGCACACTGCCGAACCGCGAGGGCGAGCTGGCGGCCGGTATGGACGAGTACGTCACCATGGCCCAACGCGGCCTCAAGCGTTTCGACGAGATCGCCTCGGTGCCAGACGGTCTGCGTGGTCTGGAGCAGACCCGCAAGCTGGACTTGGAGGATTGGATGGATGAGCTCAAGCTCGACGCCGTGCTGTTCCCCACAGTCGCCGACGTCGCCCCGGCCGATGCCGATGTCAATCCGGCTTCCGCCGATATCGCCTGGAGCAACGGCATCTGGGTTGCCAACGGCAACCTGGCCATTCGCCATCTCGGCGTACCGACCGTGACCGTCCCCATGGGCGTGATGGCCGATATCGGCATGCCGGTGGGGCTGACCTTCGCCGGTCGCGCCTACGACGACAACGAGCTGCTGCGCGTCGCCGCCGCGTTCGAGGCCACCGGCAGCAAGCGCCAGATCCCGCCGCGTACGCCGCCGCTGGCCTGATACCTGTTCGACTCGCAGGTATTCATCCGATAAGGCTCCCGATGGGAGCCTTATGTTTATCCGTTCAGAGGTTTTGAGGTTCAGAGTTCATCAGTTCAGGCGAGACAACCTCTCTCGCCAACTCGCCGTAAACCCTTCCCTGGGGGCTCGATGGCGGCATCCCTGCCGCCAACGGTTGGCTCAATCGGCTATCTCGCCTTCGCCGACGGACGGGGATTATCGGCAGGTGGTTTTTTTATTGGACGGGTTACAGGAACATGCCGCCGGAGGCTTCGATGCGCTGGCCGGTGATCCAGCCGCTGTCGTCGGCCAGCAGGGCGGCGACCACAGGACCGATATCATCGGGCAGGCCAGCTCTTCCGAGCGCCGTATGGGTCGCTACCATCTGGTTGATGGCCGGATTGTCCCGCACCAGACCGCCATTGAAATCGGTAGCAATCGCACCGGGTGCCAGGGTATTGACCGAAATGCCGCGACTACCCAGCTCCTTGGCCAGATAACGGCTCAATACTTCGACTCCGCCCTTCATCACCGCATAGGCCGAGGAGCCCGGCAGCGAAAAGCGCGCCAGTCCGCTGGAGATATTCAGGATACGCCCGCCATCGGCGAGTGATGGCAGCAGGGCCTGGGTCAGGAAGTAGGGGGCCTTCAGGTGGATGCGGAACAGTTCGTCAAACTGCGCCTCCGTGGTGTCGACGAAGGCGGCATGCAGACCTATGCCCGCATTGTTCACCAGCGCATCGAATTGCGTGCGTTGCCACTGGCTCTCCAGCAGGGCGCGCACCTCGGCGGCGAAGCCGGTAAAACGGCTGCTGTCGCCCACATCCAGCTGCAGCACGCCCACCCGGGCACCCAGGGACTGCACCTCGGCGGCGATCGACTCGGCCTCGTCGCGACGGCTATGGTAGGTCAGTATCAGATCCATACCGCGTTGCGCCAGATGCAGCGCCATATTGCGTCCCAGGCCGCGGCTGCCGCCGGTAATCAAAGCAATCTTTCGGTTCATGTTGTTCGTCTCCTGATGTGGGGTCATCCCCATGCCCACCACTCTATTGATTTGCGGCGGCGGATAAAT
The DNA here is from genome assembly GCA_963677375.2 of Aeromonadaceae bacterium. Taxonomy (GTDB): domain Bacteria; phylum Pseudomonadota; class Gammaproteobacteria; order Enterobacterales; family Aeromonadaceae; genus Pseudaeromonas. The sequence goes on along the minus strand of CAXXIF010000012.1, from coordinate 326,223 downwards.
CCGTCTTAATTTGTTAGATTGTTCATCTATTTTTGACAATGGTGGCGATATGGACCAATTACAGGCCATGCGGGTCTATCTGCGGGTTGCCGATCTCGGCAGTTTTACGGCGGCGGCTGACAACCTCGGCATGCTCAAGGCCAGCGTCTCCAATGCGGTACGGCAGCTGGAAAATGAACTCGGCACCCGGCTGCTGCACCGCACCACCCGCAAGGTGCAGATGACGCAAGATGGCCAGCAGTACTATGAGCGCTGCCGCGATCTGCTGGCGGATTTCGAGGAGCTGACCACGCTGTTCAGCGCCAGTGCCGATCGGCAACTGCGCGGCCGCTTGCGGGTCGATATGCCGTTGGCGTTGGCGCGCAACCTGGTGATCCCGCACCTGCCGGAGTTCTTGAACCGCCATCCGCAGCTGGAGATTGAACTCAGCAGCACGGATCGGCGGGTCGATATGGTGCGCGAGGGCTTTGACTGCGTGGTGCGCGTCGGCGGTGTGGGCGAGCAGGGGGTGATCGCGATAACCCTGGGCGAGCTGACCCAGTGCAACTGTGCCAGCCCCGGCTACCTGCAGAGCCATGGTCTGCCGCAGCAGTTGGCCGATCTGGCCGCCCATCAGCTGGTGCACTATGCCCAATCCCTCGGCAGCCGACCGGGCGGCTTTGAATATCTCGATAGCGAAGGCCAGCCGCAGCGGCTGGCGATGGCAGGCTGCGTGACGGTGAATAACTCCGATGCCTATCAGCAGGCGGCCCTGGCCGGGCTCGGCATTATCCAGGTGCCCCGGCGTGGCGTGCAGAGCTGGCTGGATGCAGGCAGCCTGGTCGAGATCCTGCCCGGCTATACCCCGCTGCCGTTACCGGTCTCGCTGCTGTATGCCAACCGTCGCCATCTACCCCTGCGAGTACGCCGCTTTATGACCTGGCTGCAGGAGCTGCTAACACCGGAATTACAGGGGTAGTTTTGCCTGCGGTGCTGCGCCTTCTCGGCGTGTCGTGATTTATCCAATAAGGCTCCCGATGGGAGCCTTATCTATTTCCGCATGATGGATACGTAATTAAATTAATTCCGCTATTTGTGGCTATGGAATATCGCCGGATATTTCACTCGGTAAACGTTGGGCTTGCAAGCTCAGTCCCAACCTACAGGCTGCTGTTTAGCTTAACTATGTTCTCCATCTTATTAAGCCAAGCAAAATATTCATTGTCGCTGTCGAAAATTACGAGCCCTTCCAACCCAGGCATATCTTTTGTTTCCTTTTCAAAAATATATGCTTTAGGAAAATAAGCATCACTGTGAATTGCTATGATAATAATGGATCTCGATCTATCAAATATGACGTGAATATCTTTCGCCCTGTCAATGTCATTTATCAAAACAATAGATGAAAGAATAAAGTCACCCACACTAAAGCCATTTGCTTTTGAAATAAACCTCTCAAGATACTCATGATATGAGTGTTCCGATGTAAGTGAATCACACTCCCTTAATTGCTCAGCAATCATATATGTAAATGGTTTGGAAAACTTTATTTGCATTTTAACGCGTTGATCATCAGATGATGCCAATAAAGGGACTTTTTGTTCTGCCAGCAAAGGGGATTTTTGTGCTAACAACTGATTAATCTTTTTCCCGGTTGATATGTAAAGCATATCTCGCATTGTAACCTTGCTTATTTCCACCAAGTGAAACGCGTCATTAATAATCAACTTATTGAACTTGCCACCCATTTTAGATATCGTATTAATCTCTGCTTGGCTAAGGTTTTTTTCTTTTATTACAGAGAGTTCGCATAAACCGAAAGGTTCCCCAGCCAATGCAGCTTGCCCCATAGATAAACAACCAAAAAAAATAATCAACTCAAAAAAATAATTAATGCGCAGCATTTTATTTGCTCCAATAGCCTTTTTTATTGCACGAGCTAATATTTAATTCCCAACTGTCCCTGTTAACAGCCCATTATTCATAAAACCATTATCTTCGGTATAAAGATATGTGGTTGGGCTGAGTTGGGTGAAGCCCAACGTTTACCGCGAGGCTCATTCTTGTCTCTTTTCCCTTGCGTGATCAAGTTTTTACCCCAGCTAAATGGGCTCCGAACCCAGGTTTTCTGGTTGGTGTTACCGGGGTGTGGGTATGGTGAACCATTTGCTGGCTGATTAGGTGAATAGAGTGAGGGCGGATTACTTGTTGATTCAGGCTACCGAGTGGTCCGGTTCCGCCTTGCAGGCTGCGGTGATTTGCCCACCTGCGGCGGACGGCGGCGGTAAGGGGGCATAAGGCCATGCCCCCTTAACCCCCGGCCTGATGCCCGCTGCCGCCTGATCCCTCGCTTACCGGCTGACCTCCGTGACCATCAGCGATGGCACATCCCTGTGCCAGCGCTGACTCTCGCCGCATCCATGCGGCTCATTCCCTGCAGCCAGCCTCACGCTCGGGGCGGCAGAGGGCCGGTGAACGCCCTGACCTCACGAAGCATGTCAACACGTAGGTTGGGCTGAGTTGGGCGAAGCCCAACGTTTACCGCGTGGCTCATTCTTGTCTCTTTCACCTTTTACCATCAAGCCGCCATCCTTGGGTAAACCGCCTCTGCACCATGGTTGTCTGGTTGGTGTAACCGAGATGTGGTTGTGGTGATCTGTTGGCTGGCTTGTTGGGCTTCGCATTACTCAGCCCAACCTACCTAGGGTTGAGTGCATGGACACCGTTCCAATGTTTACTGTGGAATTTATTCACGGATATTGGATGTGGTGCCTTCGTCACACCATTCGGCACTAAGCCAACCCCGCTCGATAAACCTGTGGATCGAGGAATAAGGCCATTCTGATGGCAAACGGACGTAACCGTGTTTAACCGGGTTGTGATGGATATAGTCAACGTGGACCTGTAAATCGGCGTCATCCCGGATCTGATGTTCCCAATAACGACGTTGCCAGATGCCGCGCTCGCGTTTGTGGCGCCGACTGTCCCGGATAGGCTCACTTTCCGGCAGGGCGCGGGAGAAACCTGCTTTGATCAACGCCCAGCGGGTGGCGTAATCGGCATCGTTTGGCGGTAGCGTCCAGATGGTATGCAGATGCTCTGGCATGACGACCATTGCAACTATCTCAAACGGGTGTCGTGCCTTTACCTTGCTGATGACCTTTCGTAGCAGATCGACGTTGCGAGTGAGCAAATCCTGCTGGCGGTCAGCCAAATTGACGGTAAAAAACCAAGTGGCTCCTGTGACATTGGATCGGCGGTAGCGCATGGATGGAGTCCTGTTCGCGGAAAATGTTGGGCTTCGCATGACTCAGCCCAACCTACAACGACGAGGTGATGTTCCATACCTGCTACTTGCTCTGGTGCTCGGTAAACGGCAAACCGCTAACTGCTGCTACCGCTTGCCCTTGCTGTCTAATGCCCGTTTCTTGGCGCGTTGTTTCTGCGCGGTTTTGCTATGGCGTCTGGGGTCGGGGGCGGCGCGGGTCAGATCCGGCTCGAAGCCGGGGAACCACTGCTGGGGCAGGCGCTGATCCAGCGCGGCTTCCACCTCTTCCAACCGCAGGGCGTCTTCGGGGCTGAACAGGGTGATGGCGAGCCCTTTCTTACCGGCGCGGCCGGTGCGACCGATGCGGTGCACATAATCTTCGGCTACATGGGGCAGCTCCAAATTCAGTACATAGTTCAGCTCGGGAATATCCAGCCCGCGGGCGGCGACATCGGTGGCGACCAGCGCCTGCAGGGTGCCATCGCGGAACGACTGCAGCACCTTCTCCCGCGCCGCCTGGGAGAGATCGCCGTGCAGGGCTTGCGCCTGCACCCCTTGCGGCAGCAGTTGCTGGGCCAGCTTGTCGCAGCCCTGGCGGGTGCGGCTAAAGATCAGTACCGGCTGGTAGCCCTTGACCCGGATCAGGTGACTGACCAGCTCGGTCTTGCGCTCGTTATCCACCGCATAGACCCGCTGTTCGATCTCGCGGGCGGTACTGTTGCGCGCTGCCACCTCGATGCGTTGCGGATCTCGCAGCCGACTCTTCGCCAGTTGGTAGACGCCATCGCTGAAGGTGGCGGAGAACAGCAGCGTCTGGCGTGCGTCGGGAAGTTGCGCCAGCAGGGCGTTGATCTCGTCGGCAAAGCCCATATCCAGCATGCGATCGGCCTCATCCAGCACCAGCACCTCGACCCCCGCCAGCGACACCACTCCCTGGCGCAGATGGTCCAGCAAACGGCCCGGGGTAGCGATCACCAGCTCGACGCCGGATTGCAGCAGCTCGGCCTGGGCGGCAATGCTGACGCCGCCGTAGACCAGCGCGGCCCGCAACGGGCAGCCCGCGGCGTACTGCTCGACGCTCTGGTGCACCTGCACCGCCAGCTCGCGGGTCGGCACCAGGATCAGTGCGCGCACTGTCGAGGTGGGCTGGGCCGCCGGCTGCGTCAGCAGCCGTTGCAGGATCGGCAGCACAAAGGCCGCCGTCTTGCCGGTGCCGGTCTGGGCGCCCGCCAGCAGATCCTGACCCGCCAGAATGAGCGGGATCGCCTGCTGCTGGATGGGCGTGGGCTGGCTGTAACCCAGACGCTGCAGGTTCTCCAGCAGGACGGGGGCGAGGGCAAGATCGGCAAACGACATAACGGGTACCACAGCAAAAGAGTGAGACGGCGGCGGACGGGGTTCGTACCACCCGGGCCGCAGGAGTGGCGCTATGGTAGCAGAAGCGGGCGCAGGGGGTCCTGTGTGCCGACACCTGTCGACGGCCAGAACAATTTTGCGGGCGGGATGTGCAAGGGCCTCCGTTCGCAGTAGCCTGTCGGTGGTTGCCGGATGGCTCTATGCTGCATCAGGACACCGCTCTTTTACGGCCAACTGTACGCTTGTGGCGTCGCGGGTGGCCGACGGGTCTGTGCAAGGGGTTGAATATGAAGCGTATCTGGCGGCGCCTCGGTATGGGGATTGGCCTGTCGGGCTTGTTCGGGGTGTCGTTGCTGGCTCAGGCGGGATTGCCGTCGCGTCCCGATGCGGAGGAGCCGCCGGAGCTCGGCGGCAGTGTCGCCTTGAGTGGGCGGCTGCGCGATTATGAGCTGCGTGATTTGGTGTTGTTACCCGCACGGGGCAACACCGCCGAGACCCTGCTGGCGGGGGAGTGGGCCGCCGATAGCTGGTGGGCCAGTGGTTACCTCGATCTGCAACATCAGTGGTTGGGCGGGCAGGATCAAGATGCCAGCCAGTATAAGTTGGGGAAGTTGTACTGGCACCCGCTGCTGGGTGAGTCGTGGCAACTGCAGATCGGCAAGTTTTCGCTGGATCTGGACCCGTCCTATACCACTCATCCGGCGGGTTTCTTTCAGGCGGCTACCAGCCCGTTCGATGATTTCTTGCCCGATGTCGGCATTCCGATGGTGACGTTGACGCACTGGTTCGATGAGCGCTGGAGTGCCCATCTGGTCGCGGCCAGTGAGGGACCCGCCAGCCAGTATCAAGGGGAGGCGCAGTGGGGGGGCGTGGTGCAATACGAAGCACAGGGATGGACGTTGACCGGCCTGTTGCAGCAGTACCAGAGTTCACCGCTTGCGATCGGTGGAACCTATTCATACAGCGACGATGAGGCGTGGTCGTGGCATGGCTCCTGGGGTCAGTCGGGGGCAGGGTGACGAGAAGCTGAATCTGATGCTGGGCGGGGTGTGGCAGGATGACAGCCAGATGCTGGTCTTGGAGTACGGTTATGATCGCAGCCGTTATACCTACCGCCAACTGTGGCAACAGCTGACCGGGCGTGACGGGCTGCGCCTGCCGCAACAGAGCTGGCTGGATGAGAGCCATGACACTGAGCATCAGAGTCTGTATGGGGAATATGACTGGGAGAATGAGCAGCGGCAGGTCCGGTTGGCGGCCATGCTGGCTCAGGATGGCAGTGCCATCACCCAATTGCGTCACACCTGGCTGCATGAACAACCATGGCGCTGGTGGCTGGAGGCGCAGCGAAGCCTGGGCGACGAGGGGACCACGTACGGTTGGTTACCCTGGATATGGCAGTATCAGGCGGGCATCAGCTGGCAATTTTAAGTCATCGACGGGCTGGCGCTGATGAGGGTGTCGGTAACCTGCTGAGCGGTGACGATCTCTGGGCCGTCACCGCTCCGGGGCGTGGGTTATTGATGCAATGGCGTGCCGTAGCTCGCCAGCTTGGCCTGCATTTCAGGACTCAATTGTTTGATCAACTCGGCGTTGTAGGCATGGGAGCGGACATCGGCAATGCTGGTGGGCGTGGCACCAAAGATCCGCGCCGCCCCTATGGCATAGCCGCGCGACTTGATCGCCGGAGTGCTGTTGTCGTTGGGATCTAGGGTGACCGCCGGGTCCACATCGGTGACCAGCATGGAGAGTGTTTCATCCTGATTGCGGCGGATATCGAAGGTGCGGAACTGTTGGGGAAAGTCGCGCAGCGAGGCGGTTTCCACTTCCCAGAAGCTCAGCTCCGGATGATCGGTAAGATCGGCGCTGTTATAGGGTTGCGGCGTGACCGCATTGATATGGCGATGACCGGAAATCCAGAGGATCAGGTTGGGATAGTTGTGCAGCAGGGTCAGTACTTCGCTCTGGGGGACCGGGCTGGCGCCCCACAGCGGCTGCGGGAAGGGGTTGGTATCGTCAATATCATTCTGTGGGTTGATGGGAATGTGCGCAGCTATGATCATCAGCTCGCCATTGCTTTGTCCGGCGTCTAATTGCTCCTTGAGCCAGGCGATACGGTCGCTGTCGAGACAGGCGGCGGCATAACTGAACTGTCCGAGCCCTTTGCAGGTATCGTCTAGAGCGATCACCTTGAGTGGCAGCTCGGCCTTGGGTTGGAACACATAGCTAGCCAGATCCTGATCCAGATTCTCTTGGGAAAAACCATGACCCACAGGCTGGCTGCTGGTGTGGAAGAACTGCTCCATCCAGTCATGGCTCGACGAATCCAGCGTGGCCAACGAGTGACGGTTCGCATCGGCGACCACAGTCGGGGCTGTGGTGAAGAACGCTTCGAGACCATCCTTGATGACATCCCCCAAGGGGGTTGAGGCATCGACCACGCCACCATAGACGCCGTGGCCATAGACGCCATCGGGGGTGGGCGCCGGGTCGTTCGCCATATTCAGCACTGTATCGCCGACATGGATGGCGAGGGTCTTCTCCTGTTCATAGGCACTGCCCATCCAGAACTGATCATGGTTGCCGATGACCTGATACCAGGGAATGTTCTTATCCAACCCCTTGGCCTGGAAGGGCATCTGGTAGTCGATATTCTTTTCCCCGACGTGGGCGCCGGAGCTGGGGTGGATCACACCACCATCCATCACATCGATAAACCAGCGCAGCTCGTTGTATTGGGTGTTGTTGATGTCATCCCCCAGAGAGATGGCAAAATCGAAGGGGGTTCTCTGGTGCAGGACATTGGCGGTCTGGATGGCAGCATCCAGTACCTGGGTCGAGCCGAGCTGCACTGGCGAGTAGGCCGAGGAGGCTCCCGCCGAACTCGGGCCATAGAGCGCACTCCAGCCAAAGTAGAGGGGTTGGGCGGGTGACTCCTCATCGGAGATGTGAATATCGGTGATGGCAAAGAAGGAGAGCAGACGCGCCACATTGGTGGCATCTGTCGAATCCGGTGCCAACTCGGTGCGTTTTACAGAGTCTAAGCCGGGGCCCACTTTCCAGGCGCTGTAGCCATACTGGCTATATTGGGCGACGGCACTGGGATTGATTTGGGGGGCATCGGGATTGACCGGCACCGGTTGGATTTGATGTTCGGCTGTGGTGTACACCTCGGCACTGATAGGCCACGACCGGACCTGTTGCTTCGGACTATCGCTGTTACAGGCGGTCAGCGGTAGGGTGAGGATCAGGGTACTGAACAGGCCGAGTTGGCCGAGCGGATGGGTATTCATAGGTCAGTCCATTGAGATGGTGAATATTCACCATGGGTCAGGTCGGGACTTTTATCACTCATAACCTTGCATTTATTGTGGGATTAATGTCAGAGCTGGAGACGTATCACATCCGCTGGTGTGATCCTTTGCTCCAGGGGGATCTCGTGGGGGTCGAGTCCCTCTCCTATATTGCGATCCCATCAGGACGCGGGCGCGGATAAAAAGCCGCCCCCGGTGGCTGGGATAACCCTGCATTTATCCAGTGTTTATGATGGTTGCAGGCGCCTATACTCGACGAGTTAAAGCCTCTCTTTACTATCGAATTCAGGAGTGAACATGAGCCACACCATTACCCTGCAAGGCAATCCGGTCGAAGTCGCCGGTGATTTACCCGCTGTCGGTTCCCAAGCTAAGCCATTCTCACTGGTGGCCAAGGATCTGAGTGATGTCACCCTGGCCAGCTTTGGCGGGCAGCGCAAGATCCTGAACATTTTCCCGAGTGTTGATACCGGCGTCTGCGCCACCTCGGTCCGCAAGTTCAATGCCGAGGCCAGCGCCCTAGCCAATACCGTGGTGCTGTGCATCTCGGCCGATCTGCCGTTCGCCCAGGCCCGTTTCTGCGGTGCCGAGGGGCTGGATAAGGTCGTCACCTTGTCGACCATGCGCGGTGCGGCCTTCCTGCAGGATTACGGTGTGGCCTTCGCCAGCGGTCCGCTGGTGGGGCTGACTGCCCGGGCCGTGGTGGTGCTGGATGAGCAGGATCAGGTGCTGCACAGCGAGCTGGTGCCGGAAGTGGCTCAAGAGCCGGATTACGCTGCGGCACTGGCGGCGCTGGCCTGATAGTCCGCGGTTCATCATGAAGAAGGCTCCCGAGGGAGCCTTCTTTGTTGTTGCTGCGCACTCAGAACTCGTTGGAGAGTGCCTTGTAGCCTTTGACCAAGTCGATATTGGTATGGGCCACATCTTCGGAGAACTCGGTGGCATCGGCGCTGACCCGTGGGATCTGGGTCAGGTCGGTTTTGGGACCGATGCGGGTGGTAGAGGGCACATAGAAGCCGGGGGGCAGGTTGCAGCCATCGACCACGGCATTGTGGCGTACCACACAGCCTTCACCGATGCGGCAGTTGAACAGCACGCTGTTGAAACCAAGGAACACCCGATCACCGACCTCGCAGGGGCCATGGACTATGGAGCGGTGGGCGATGGAGGTATATTCACCAATCACCACCTGGGCACCGGACTTGGAGTGGATCACCACGCCATCCTGAATGTTGGAGTTGGCACCTATGATGATGGGTTCCATATCGCCGTTCTCATCCACTTCGTCGGCACGGATCACCGCATAGGGGCCGACGAATACATTTTCCTTGATGATGACTTTGCCGCAGATGATGGCGGTTTTGTCGATATAAGCGGACTCGTCGATGACCGGCAAATGGCCGGAAGGATTTTTACGGATCATGCTACATCCTGTCGTTGGCTGGTGCGTAACGGGCATCTGGTGCTGCGGCTAGTTCCTGGTCGCAGCACCATCAAGAGGCCAGCTTACGCCACAAAAGTGTGACTTAGGAACCATTTACTGGTCTGTCCCCTGCTCTGCAGGGTTAAACATGGCGCGCAGTTGCTCTTCGAGGCTGGGCTCCGGGCTCGCCAAAACCTCCTGAAAAAGTGCCTCGATCGGCTCTTTTGCTGCGGCGCGGACAATGAACACCAACCGGCTCTGGGCCTTGCCCTCCGGCCAGTCACCCAGGGTGGTCAGGGGGTAGAGTTGGCCGTGGACGCCGTGGATCACCAGCGGCTGGCTTTCACCTGCGAGCTGCAGTATGCCTTTGAGTCGCAGTAGTGAGTCGCCGAACTGGGCCTGCACCGCTTCGACGGCCGCGATCAGGCGGGCCGGTTGCAGCGGCGAACCAAAGCGCAGGCTGAAGCTGGCTACATCGGCGTGGCTGCTGGGTTGCGTCGGCTGGACACCAATAGTGGTCGGGGCTGCGGTCACCGACCGCAACGGCGAGGCGATCCCCAGATTCGGTGCCTCGGTGCGCAGCCAGGCCAGCAGGCTGCGGACATCCTTGCCGCGCTCGGCACTGTAGGGGCCAATCTTTTCCAGCACGTTCGGGCTCAGTTCCCCCTGCTGCACCACATGCTGTGGCGCGGCACCGTTGAGCTGGCCCAGCCGCTGTTGCAGGGCCGCGAGAGCCCCGGCGGGGATCAAATCACTCTTGCTGATCACCAGCAGATCGGCGAGGGCAATCTGTTTCACTGCCTCGTACTGGCGCGCCAGTTGCCCTTCGATATGCACCGCATCGACCAGGGTGACTATGCCATCGAAGCGGTAACGCTGGGCGATGAAGTCATCCTGACGCAGGGTGAACAGCACAGGGGCCGGATCGGCCAGGCCGGTGGTCTCGATGATGAGGCGGCGGAAGGGTTTGATCTCCTTGCGCAGCGCCTTCATGAACAGCTCCTGCAGGGCGGTGGCCAGCGAGCCCTGCACCGAGCAGCAGATGCAGCCGGAATCGAGCAGCATCACCTGTTCATCCACCTGCTTGACTAGCTGGTGATCCAGCCCGACGCTGCCGAACTCGTTGATCAATACGGCACAATCGCTGAGTTCGGGTTGCTTGACCCAGTGGTTCAGCAGCGTGGTCTTGCCACTGCCGAGAAAACCTGTGATGACGGTGACGGGGATTCGGGTATCGCGTTCTGGCGGCATGACAATCAACCTGCGGAATAACAGAAAGTGGCTGCTATTCTGCCCAGCCGTTGGCGAAGCGCAAGTCTGACGCCAACGGCCGGGATGGAGAGGCGGAACTCAGGATTGGGCCAGCAGGGTGACCGCCTCACGGATCAGTCGATTCAGGGCTGCCCAATCGCCCTGATCGATGAGCTCGCCGGGAACCATCCAGGAGCCGCCGCAGGCGATCACGGAGGGCAAGGCCAGATAGTGATTGAGGTTGGCTGGCATGATGCCGCCGGTGGGCATGAACTGAACCGGATAGACGGCACTGAGGGCCTTGAGCATGGCGATACCGCCGGAGGCTTCCGCCGGGAAGAATTTGAGGGTGGATAACCCCAGCTCCAGTGCCTGTTCGACCTGACTGGGATTATTGATGCCGGGAATGATGGCAATGCCCTGTTGCTGACAATAGCGGACCGTGGTCGGGTTGAGACCGGGGCTGACGATAAAATCGGCCCCCGCGGCCATGGCGGCATCCACTTGGCTCGGAGTGAGAATGGTGCCTGCACCGATCAGCAGTTCGGGAAAGGCCCCGCGCATCTGCCGGATCGCATCTGCGGCCGCAGGGGTGCGGAAGGTGATTTCGGCGCAGGGCAGCCCGGCATCCAGCAAGGTCTGGCCCAGGGGTATGGCCTGCATGGCCTGATGCAGGGCGATCACAGGGACCAGACGGAGTTGGCGTAAGCGTTCGGTGAGTGACATGGGGCATCCTCGTGCAAGCGGCGTGGTGACAGCAAATAACTATACCGCAAGCCGTTATCCAAGGCTGTGAGCTAAAAAACAACAAGCCGCGCTTTGGGCGCGGCTTGTTTGTCATGAATGCTGGCTAATGTGGCGCAGCAGTACCGGATCAACGCTCGTAGCGGAAGAAGTACTGGCGGGTGGCCGGAGCATATTGGGTGTCTGATTTGCCATTCAGCAGAGTAGTCAGGTTCAGATATAAGTTTTTCATGATGCACCTCGTGGTGTTTTGTGACCCTTGTCACGTTTGATGTTAGGTTTTTTGCGAGCTGGATCAATCTTTATTTTTATGAAAACGGTTGATTTTGTAATGGTTTCGTTTTCATGGGCTCTGGTCGGATGAGTGCTGTGAATTGCAAGCGCTTGCAGCCGGTCACGACCTGCGCCACTCTGGTAACTAGACAGCTGATTGTCTCTTTTCATCGCCGACAGGAGGTTCATATGCAGGTCGAACATCAACCGGCACAACACCGTTTTATCGTCTCGCTGGCCGCCGGGCAGGCGCGGCTGGAGTATTCATTACAGGAAACCTGGGTCAACATTGTCCACACCTGGGTGCCAGATTCTCTGCGCGGGCAGGGGGTCGCCGATGCACTGATGCAATCCTGCGCGCGTTGGTGCGAACAGCAACACTATCAACTGGTGGCCACCTGCAGTTATGCGGTGCGCTGGTTGGAACGTAAGGGCTACAAATGACGTCGGGGAAATGGGCTCGGTGCCGGAGGTGATGCCGGGGTTGTCACAGGCAGTGGCGGGAGTTGTTCATGAGCATGCCGCCAATATTCCAAGGTGTCGGGGTTTACCCTGTGCTGGCCCAACAGCAAGACCTGGTGTTGCAGTTGTAACCCCTCCGAAACTAGCCCGCAGGCTACGAGACAGCGGATCATGCGGCTAATCCGCAGTTGGTTGTGATTACTGTGGCTGAGCCAGGGCAATTTTTCCGGCGTCAGACCGAGACGTAATGATATTTCCCCTTCGTGGGGCTCTAACCCTAAAAACTTCAGCATCAACTGCAGACTGCGGCGTAATTCTTGTTGCAAGACAGGGTCGTTGGCGAAAAGTATCCGCGCCTCCACGGTGAGCAGCGGTGCCCGTGGATTAACGGGGCTGGGTTCTGGTAGCGGAAACAACCACTGGATGTAGTCGTGGGTCTGTTCCAGCCAGAGCGGTGTGGCTTGCCAGATCTCCTGTAACCAGCGTCCACGATGGTCGGGGGCCTGATGGTGGTAAAACGCGATCAGCGGCTCCATGGCACCTCCTTCGCTCTCTTCAGCTTGTGGTCGGTCGATAACAAAAGTAAGGCCAGCACTTGGCTGGCCTTGGGTCAGTATGAGCGACTACTCTTCTTCGTCGTCGAAGTCATCCTCATCGTTGAGATCATCATCTTCCCAAGAGCCTTCGTCATCATCATCCCAATCTTCTTCGTAGCCTTCCTCGTCGCCGTCATCCTCAAAAACAGCGTCATCCGGATCGTAATCGTCGTTTCCTGCCATGAGTGTTCTCCTTCATTGGGGGGGTGGCATTCCTAGTCTATACACAAAATTAACCGGCTAGTGAAAGAGACCCACAAAATTCAGCGAGCAGCGAGAAATGTGACGGGACAATCCCACCTTTTAGGGCGATTAATCCTTGATGGGGACCACCAGCATGTCGCACTCCACATTGTTCATCAGCTGGCGTGCCGAGGAGATCAGCAAGCTCCAGAAATTTTGATGGTGGCCGCAGACCAGGAGGTCGATGCCATAGCGGGAGATGGCTTCATTCACCTGTTCGCCCAGATCACCACAGATCACCAGTTTTTTCTCCAGCGGGAAGCCGATGCCTTCGATGACCTCTTCCATCTTTTGCTTGGTTTCGGTCAGGGCGTGGTTTTGCAGTTCCCCCAGATCGATATCGATCATCTCGGTGTAGATCTCGCGCAGGTCAACATCGACATGGATCACGGACAACTTGGCCGAGTGGGTCTTGGCCAGACCAATAGCTTTATTCAGAACCTTGTGGTTATCGGCCCGTAGATCGATGGCGACGAGAATATGCTGGTAGGTTTGACCGCTCATGATGAGCCTCCGTGTTGGAAAGTCCATGGAATCAAGGCGCCACGAAGGGGGCCATGTAGGTATGACTATAGTGTGCGCCATGTTGTCGTTCAGCGAAACCGGATACTTGCTCCAATTATTCGCGCCGGATCACGCCAGATGATTGTCAACTGGGGCCATCGGCTTTAGCCTGAAACAGTCGTTCGCAAGTGACCGCTACAGATACCGATTCATCGCACACACAGGCCGGGGAGAGGGTCGCAGATCTTTTCCTCCGTTTTTCTTGTCCGGAGGTGAGCCATGTTGGAACCCCTGATCCAGGGTTGTGTCGCCAGAAACTGTCATCCTGCCGGATGCCAGACCGCAGTGGAAAACCAGATTGCCTATATCAGCCAGCAACCTGGATTTGCGGCACCCAAACGGGTGTTGATTCTGGGGGCCTCTTCCGGATTCGGTCTGGCGGCTCGCATCGCGCTGGCATTCGGCGGCGGTGCCGAGACTCTGGGTTTGGCCTTCGAGCGCGCCCCTTCCGAACAGAGCACCGGCAGTGCGGGCTGGCATAATCAGGAGGTGGTGACCCGTCTGGCCAATGCGGCTGGTCATAGCGCCGAGAGCCGGTTTGGCGATGCGTTCTCCCCGGCGGTGCAGCAGGAGACCATGGACTGGATTCGCGAGCAGTGGGGGCAGATCGATCTGCTGGTCTACTCGTTGGCGACTGGTGTGCGTGTCATGGCGGATGGTCAGCGCTATCAATCGGTGCTCAAGAGTCTCGGGCATCCCATCACCGGTTGGGGGCTGGATCTGGGGCAGCAGCAACTCATCCAGCAGCAAATGGCGGTCGCCTCCGCCGAGGAAGTTATCGCCACCGAGCGCGTGATGGGGGGCGAGGATTGGCAGAACTGGGTGCAGCTGCTGCAACAGGCCGGTTGTCTGGCTCCGGGATTCCGAACGCTCTCCTTCTCCTATGAAGGCCCTGCCATGACCCATGCCTGGTATCGGGATGGCACCCTCGGCCATGCCAAGCAGCATCTGCAGCGCACGGCAGGTCAACTGCGGCCGTTGCTGTCGCCACTGGGCGGTGATGCGCGGGTGGTGATCTGCAAGGCGTTGGTCACCAAGGCCAGCCTGGTGATTCCCTTCCTGCCGGTCTATCTGATGCTGTTGATGAAGGTGATGAAGGCCAAAGGGTTGCATGAGGGCTGTATCGAGCAGATGTCCCGCCTGTTTGCCGGGCAGCTATTCGGGGAGGGCGATGTGCGTGTGGACAGCCAGGGGCGCTGGCGGCTGGACGAGCGGGAACTGCGGGCGGATGTGCAGCAGGAGGTGCTGGCGCTACGGGGCGTGCTCTCGGTCGACAACTTTCGTGAGTTGGGCGATTTTGAGGGCTTGCGGCAGGAGTTCCTGCAGTTGAACGGTTTTGGCTGGCCCGGCAGCGGCATCTAAAACGTCGGGTGCTCCGATCCCGAGGATGATTCTGCTCCTGTGCCCCGCTACAATGGCGCCCGCCATGAGGCCGGTCGGCAGGAGAACCCGTTGTGAGTCAGCAAAATGAGTGGGATGTCATCATCATAGGAGCGGGTGCCGCCGGATTGATGTGTGCGGCGCAGGCAGCCTATCGGGGGCGTCGAGTTCTGGTGCTAGATAATGCCAAAAAGCCGGGGCGCAAGATCCTGATCAGCGGTGGCGGCCGTTGCAACTTCACCAACCTACTGGCTGGCCCCCGGAACTTTCTCTGTCGTAATCCCCATTTCACCAAATCGGCCTTGGCGCGCTACACCCAGCGGGATTTTATCGAGCTGGTGGAGCGTCATGGTGTGGAATACGAAGAGCGGGATCACGGCCAGCTGTTTTGTACCGACTCCGCCAAAGAGATAGTCCGAGTCCTGCTTACTGAGTGCGACTGGGCCGGTGTGACCCTGCAATTGCCCACCGAGATCGGGAGTGTTAACTCTCGGGCCGGTGGCGGTTTTGCCCTGCAAACCAGTCGTGGTGCGCTCTCTTGCTCGTCGTTGGTGGTGGCCACTGGCGGGCTCTCGATGCCCAAGCTGGGGGCAACTCCTTATGGCTATCGGCTAGCCGAGCAGTTTGGTCTCAAGGTCATTGCGACCCATGCCGGTCTGGTGCCTTTTACCCTGCACACCGCCGACAAGGAGGCGTTCGCCGAACTCTCCGGCATCAGTCTGCCCGCCGAAGTGAGTGCCGAGGATGGCACTACGTTTCGCGAGGCGCTGCTGTTTACCCATCGTGGCCTGTCGGGGCCTGTGATCCTGCAGATTTCCTCCTATTGGTTGCCAGGCCAGACCATCCGCATCAACCTGTTGCCGGGGCAGGATATTCCGGCGCTGCTGCAACGCTGGCAGAGCGAGCATTCGGCTCAGGAGTTGAAGACGGTTCTGGGCCGTGAACTGCCGAAACGGCTGGTGGAAAAGTTGCTGGAACGGGGTGAATTGCACAGCAAGCCGCTGCGCCAATACACGCCGAAAGAGCTGAGCGCCGTGGCCGGGGTGTTGGGCGGCTGGAGCCTGCTACCCAACGGCACCGAAGGGTATCGCACCGCCGAGGTGACGCTGGGCGGCGTCGATACCGACGAACTCTCCTCCAAGACCATGGAAGCCAAGCAGGTGCCAGGTCTCTATTTTGTCGGCGAGGTGATGGACGTTTCCGGCCATCTGGGCGGGTTCAATTTTCAATGGGCCTGGAGCTCCGGCTGGGTTGCCGGTCAGTTCGTCTAGTCATATCCAGATATAGGCATGGGCCCGGAAAATAATCGCTTGCGGTGCCGAATGAATCACTTACGTTTTCCGGTGAGTCGTTACCTCGGCGCCCAGTAAAACCGCCAGGTCTGCCCTTCTGCACTACACTATGGTATGCAGACATGAGGCATAACCCACATGACCGGTTCATTGAACAGTGGCGTCATCGTTTCGGTTCGCGGTAGCGTCATCGATATTCGTTTTCCATTCCTACTGCCACCCATCCATTCCCTGTTGCACACGGGAATCGATGATGTGGTTTCCATAGAAGTCCTTTCCCAACTGGATGCGCAGCGAGTGCGCGGCATAGCCCTGACTCCGACTCAGGGGCTGACCCGTGGCATGCGGGTGGTCGATAGCGGCGGCCCCTTGCTGGCGCCGGTTGGCAAAGCCATCTTGTCACGGATGTTTGATGTGTTTGGCAATGCCATCGACCGGTTACCGGCTCCCGATGTGCAATGGCGCAGTGTGCATCGAGCGCCCCCCTCATTAGCCCATCGTTCGACCCGATCCCAGGTCTTCGAGACCGGCATCAAGGTGATTGATGTGCTGATGCCGCTGGAGCTCGGTGGCAAGGCCGGGCTGTTTGGCGGTGCCGGAGTGGGCAAGACGGTACTGCTGACCGAGATGATCCACAACATGGTGGGTCAGCATGAGGGGGTCAGTATCTTTTGCGGTATTGGCGAACGCTGCCGCGAGGGGGAGGAGCTCTATCGCGACATGAAGGCAGCCGGTGTGCTCGACAACATGGTCATGGTGTTTGGCCAGATGAACGAGCCACCTGGGGCTCGCTTCCGGGTGGGACATGCCGCCCTGACCATGGCTGAATATTTCCGCGACGATGAACATCGTGATGTTCTGTTGTTGGTCGATAACATCTTCCGCTTTATTCAGGCCGGTATGGAGGTTTCCGGGCTCATGGGGCAGATGCCCGCCCGTCTGGGTTACCAGCCGACCATGGGCACCGAGCTAGCGCAGCTAGAAGAGCGCATCGCCAATACCGATACCGGGGCCATTACTTCGATCCAGGCGGTCTATGTGCCGGCGGATGATTTCACCGACCCCGCCGCTGTGCATACCTTCTCGCATCTGTCGGCCTCTATCGTGTTGTCACGCAAAATGGCCAGTGAGGGCCTCTATCCGGCCATAGATCCGCTGCAGTCAAATTCGAAAATGGCCACGCCCGGCATCATAGGCGAACGGCACTATGGGTTGGCCCAGGAGATCCGCCGCACGCTGGCGCAATATGCCGATCTCAAAGAGATCATCGCCATGCTCGGGCTGGAGCAGCTATCCAATGACGACCGCAATCTGGTCGGGCGGGCGCGTCGGCTGGAGCGTTTCCTCACCCAGCCCTTTTTTACCACCGAACAAT
Source organism: Aeromonadaceae bacterium (assembly GCA_963677375.2). GTDB lineage: Bacteria > Pseudomonadota > Gammaproteobacteria > Enterobacterales > Aeromonadaceae > Pseudaeromonas. Next base: position 308,703 of record CAXXIF010000012.1, on the reverse strand, counting down.
TCACCACGCTGCAAGGCAAGCTGGTCCGCTTGGAAGATGCCCTGGATGGGTGCGAGCGCATTCTGCGTGACGAGTTCAAGGATGTGCCGGAGAGCGCCCTGTACATGATCGGCGCCATTGCCGAGGCGAAGTCGAAACCTACTGCGGAGGCAAGTGATGGCAGCAACGAGCATGCGGCTTAAGATTCTGCTGCCCTTCAGGGTATTCGCCGATCTTGGCGATGTGCTGCGCATCGTCGTCGAAGCACGCACCGGCTCCTTCGGCCTGCTGCCGAATCGCCTCGACTGCGCGGCGGCATTGGTGCCGGGGATCTTGACTTACGAAATGGCCACCGGCGGGGAGGTCTGTCTGGCGGTGGATGCCGGTGTGCTGGTCAAAACCGGCGACCAGGTGCTGGTGTCGGTGCGCAATGCCATCGGCGGTATGGCGCTGGAGGAGCTGCATCAGGCGATCGAGAGGGAATTTCTGGATCTGGACGAGCAGGAAAAGAGCGTGCGTTCTGTGCTGGCAAAACTGGAAGGCGGCTTTATTCACCGATTTGCGAGTCTGCATCATGAGTGACAAACGCAAGCAGGAGCCCACAGCCCCATGCAATTTCAGTCGGCAAGTGGGCCGCAAGGCGGCGCGTAAACGTCAGGCGCAACGTCAGGTGACACGGACTGTCTGGTCCGGGCTCGGCATGATGGGGTTGGTCGGCTGGTCGGTGGCGATACCGACCCTGCTCGGCGCTGCGCTGGGACTCTGGCTGGATGCCCGCTATCCGGGCGTGCGCTCCTGGACGCTGGCGCTCCTGGTCGCAGGTTTAGCGCTGGGCTGTTTTAACGCCTGGCATTGGGTGGCCAAGGAGGAACGTGAAATCCGCGATCAGGAGAGTGATGATGAATGATCCCGCGCTATTCGTGCCGTTGCTGGTTGGCGTGCTGCTGGGGGGCCTGTTCTTTGGTGGCCTGAACTGGACCGTGCGACGGGCGATGGCATCGGCCCATGTGGCACTGTGGTTATTTTGCAGTTTGTGGATACGTCTCGGCTGCCTCATGGCCGGTCTTTATTGGGCTTGTGGCGACCAGTGGCCACGCTGGCTGGCCGCCTTGCTCGGTGTGAGCCTGGCGCGCTGGGGTATCACCCGGTTCACGCGCCCGGTCGTAGTGACTCAGGAGAAGCCTCATGCATCTTAGTCCCGACGACGTTATCTTCCTGCACTGGGGATGGTTGCATCTCAATGCCACCATTCTCTTCACCTGGCTCATCATGCTGCTGTTGGTCGTGGGCTCCCACTTGGTGACGAAAAATTTGTCATCCGGGCTGGAGCGCAGCCGGTGGCAGAATCTGCTGGAGATCCTGGTGTTGGGGATCATCACCCAGCTTGGTGAGGTCGGGCTGACCAAGCCGCGCCATTACCTGGGGTTTCTGGGCTCCCTGTTCCTGTTCGTCGGGACGGCCACTATGTTAACGATCGTGCCTGGCTACGAGCCTCCCACCGGGTCGCTCTCGACCACGACAGCTCTGGCGATCTGCGTTTTCATCGCCGTGCCCCTCTACGGGATTGCCGAGGAGGGGGTGAAGGAGTACCTGAGCGCCTACCTAAAACCGACGGTCATCATGTTGCCTTTCAATATCATCAGCGAGCTGTCGCGTACCTTGGCGCTAGCGGCTCGTCTGTTCGGCAACATGATGAGCGGCACCATGATTCTCGGCATCCTGCTGACCATTACGCCGCTGATTTTTCCCATCGCCCTGAGTGCACTGGGGCTGTTGACCGGCATGGTACAGGCCTACATTTTCACCATACTGGCGGCTGTCTATATCGCGGCGGCAACTCGGCACGGCAAACCGCAGAAGGTCGATGAGCCGACCATGACTCAATGAATCATATACAGGAGTGACTATGGATAGCATGACACTGATTGCGGTGGTATCGATCATTACCGCCGGTCTGACCATCGCCATTGGCAGCATAGGTCCAGCCTTGGGTGAAGGGCGGGCAGTGGCTACGGCACTGAGCGCTCTGGCGCAACAACCCGATGCGTCAGCCACCATTACCCGTACCTTGTTTGTCGGTCTGGCGATGATCGAATCGGTCGCCATCTACTGCTTCGTGGTGTCGATGATACTGCTCTTCGCCAACCCGTTCTGGAACTATGCCATTGCCCATGTGGCGGGAAAGTAAGCCATGTTGATTGACTGGTTCACCGTCGGCGCCCAGATCCTCAACTTCCTGATCCTGGTCTGGTTGCTGAAACGCTTTCTTTATCAGCCCATCCTCAAGGCTATCGATGCGCGCGAGCAACGCATAGCCGGAGAGCTGGCCGATGCGGATGCCAAAAAGAGTGAGGCCGGTGCGGAGCGGGACGAGTTTTCGCGCAAGAATGCCGACTTCGAGCAGCAGAAGGCGGCGTTGCTGCACGAGGCCAAGGAGGCTGCGAATGCTGAACGCCAGCGCCTGCTGGATGCCGCACGGGATGAGGCTTCGCTCCTGAGCCGCAAGCGCGAGGAGACGTTGCAACGGGAGGCGCAGGCGCTGAACCAGGAGATCCGTGGCCGCACATGCCAGCAGGTGTTTGCTATTGCGCGCAAGGCGCTGGTCGAGCTGGCCGGTGCGACGCTGGAAGAGCGCATGGTCGAGGTTTTTGTGGCGCGTCTGCAGGCCCTGAGTGACGATGAAAAACAGGCCTTGACCCGTGCCCTGCAGACGGGCGGACACCCGCTGGTGGTTCGCACCACGGTTGAGCTGCCAGAGGCCCAACAGGAGGGGCTTGAGGCGCGGATACGGGAATTGTTCGGATCTGAAATTCCGCTGCAATTCGAAACGGCCGCGGATCTGGTCAGCGGGATCGAGCTGAACGCCGATGGACAACAGGTGGCGTGGAATATCGAGGCCTATCTGACGGAGTTGGAAAGCAGCGTCAGTGAACTGCTCAAGGCCAAGGAGCCCCAGCAGCTTGTGCCGAAGAAGGAGACTGCCGATGAGCCGTGAGCCGCTCAAGGCCATTCTGGAGCAAACCTTGGTTGCCATTGACCGCGGTTGTGAAGCCTTCGAGCCCCGGTTGCAACCCCGTGAGTTCGGCCGGATCTTGAGTCTGGCATCCGGTATCGCCAAGGTCTCTGGCCTGCCCGGCGTGGGTTTTGAGGAGGTGTTACTGTTCCCCGGGGGGATCGAGGGTATTGCCTTCAATGTGGATGAAGATGAAATCGGCGTGGTCTTGCTGGGCAATTACTGGGAGCTACAGGCTGGCGATCCGGTAGCCCGAGGCGGACATGTGGTCGACGTACCTGTGGGTGATCGACTGCTGGGGCGCATTATCGATCCAACGGGCAAGCCCCTCGATGGGCTGGGACCTTTGTCGGGTGGTGACCGGCTCCCCGTGGAGCGCCCTGCGGCCCATATCATGGATCGGGCGCCGGTGACGGTGCCGCTGCAGACGGGCCTCAAGGTGATCGATGCCCTGATCCCGGTCGGTCGAGGTCAGCGCGAGTTGATCCTCGGTGATCGGCAAACCGGTAAGACGGCCCTAGCCCTCGACAGCATCCTCAATCAACGGGACAAGAATGTTCTGTGCGTCTACTGCGCCATCGGCCAACGTGCTTCCGGTGTGGCCAAGGTCATTGCCACCCTGCGTGAGAAAGGGGCTCTGGCTTATACCGTGGTGGTGGTCACCGAAGGCAATGATCCCCCGGGTTTGGCCTATATTGCGCCCTATGCGGCGACCAGCATAGCCGAGCATTTCATGGCTCAAGGGCGGGATGTGCTGGTGGTGTACGATGATCTGACCCACCATGCCCGCTCGTATCGCGAACTCTCCTTGTTGCTGCGTCGGCCCCCAGGCCGAGAAGCCTTTCCCGGCGATATCTTCTACATTCATTCGCGGTTGCTGGAACGAGCAACCCATTTGCGTCCGGAGCTCGGCGGCGGCTCGTTGACCGCGCTGCCGATCATCGAGACCGAGGCTCAGGACATCTCGGCCTATATTCCGACCAATCTGATCTCCATCACCGATGGTCAGATCTACCTGTCTCCCGGACTGTTCGAGCTGGGCGTTCTGCCTGCGGTGGATGTGGGACGCTCGGTTTCCCGGGTTGGCGGCAAGGCCCAGCGCGCCGCCTATCGGGCTGTAGCGGGAGCGCTCAAACTGGCCTATGCCCAGTTCGAAGAGCTTGAGGCCTTCTCCCGTTTTGGTGCCCGTCTCGATGAGCCCACGCGCCAGCAACTCGAACATGGCCGTCGTATCCGGGCCTGTTTGAAGCAGCAGGAGTTCTCGCCGCTGGCGGTCCCGGTACAAATCACCGTGCTGCTGGCTTTGACTGCGGGCCTGTTCGATCGAGTTCCTCTGCCTCGAATGGACGAAGCCGAGCGGGCGGTTTGGAGTGCCGCTGCCACTATGTCGAGCGAATTGGCCCAGCGTCTGGAGCTGGAGGAGACCTTGACTGCGGAAGATCGGAGCCAGATCACCCGACTGGCTGCCCAGGCGTTAACCCCCTTCTTGCCGGTGCCAGAGAGTGAGGTCTCGTCATGAGTCACACGGCAGCCAGCCTGCAGCGCCAGATCACCATTGCGGGCGATCTGGCGTCCGTGGTGCGGACCATGAAGGCGATGGCCGCGGCAGGGATCAGCCAGTACGAGAACGCTGTGCGTGCGCTGGATGACTATGACAAAACCGTACAGTTGGGGTTGCTGGCCTGCTTTCGCCAGTGTCACCTTGAGGCACCAGGGGCGCCTCCGCACTCGGCGGACGATGCGGTGGGGGCCATAGTGTTTGGTTCGGATCAGGGGCTGGTCGGCCAGTTCAACGATCTGCTCGTCGACTTCGCCGTCGATACGCTGAAGCCATGGCCTGGCAAGAAGCGGGTCTGGGCTGTGGGGGAGCGGGTCCAGGCTCGCCTGGCGGCCAGCGAGCTCGGCGTGACGGCCAGCTTTCCGCTGCCCAATGCGCTCTCCAGCATTGCCACGCTGGTGGGGCAGGTGTTGCTGGCGGTGGAAAACTGGCGCGTGCGTGGTGAGATAGGGGCGGTTTACCTGTTGCATAATCGCCCGCTCTCAGGCGCCCTCTATCAACCGGTCAGCCAGCGCCTGTTGCCGTTGGACGAGGCGTGGCGTCAGGAGATGGCGAGCCGGAAGTGGCCCACCAACAACCTGCCGGAAGTGATGCATGGCGGTGAGGCCACGCTATTTTCGTTCGTCAGTGAATATCTGTTCGTCTCGTTGTTCCGGGCCTGTGCCGAATCATTGGCCAGCGAAAACGCCTGCCGTCTCGCTGCCATGCAGCGCGCCGAGAAGAATATTGGGGAACTACTGGAGACCCTGAACAGCGATTATCATCGATTGCGGCAGAGCGCCATGGATGAAGAGTTGTTCGATGTGGTATCCGGTTTTACCGCCCACGACCGGTGACCTGTACCCAGCTAGGCTATCGCTCCTTCAGTGATGGTATGACCCCCTCGGGTCGGAACCGAAGGGGCCTATTCCCATCCTCTGCACCGGTCTCAGCTGGCTTCGAGGAGGGGTTGCGCCAGGTAATGGCCGGGGGCCGGAACGCCGGGCAGCGTAAAGAAGTAACCGCCGCCAAAAGGTTTGATGTACTCCTCCAGTGGCTCGCCATCGAGTTTTTTCTGCACCGCAATAAAGCCCTGCTCCAGATTGGCCTGATAACAGACAAATAACAGCCCCATATCCAGTTGCCCCGAGCCGGTAATTCCGGCGGAGTAGCTGTAACCTCGGCGCAGGATCAGGTTTTTCTCAGTCTGTGGCGTGCGCGGGTTAGCCAGACGAATATGGGAATCCAGAGGGATGCGTTTACCGAGCGGGTCGGAACCATAATCGGGGTCCTCATGCTCGTGACGTTTGCCCAGCGGAGCGCCGGTATTCCGATGACGGCCAAAGATCGCCTCCTGCTCCTGCAACGGGGTACGGTCCCAGAATTCGACGCGGAAAACGGATCAGCCGAATGGCCTGATAGGTGCCATGGGTACACCAGGCCGGTTCCTGATGGACCGGGTTGACCCAGAGGATCTGCTGCATCCGGTCGTGTTGCCGGGTGTCCGGGTTAGCCGTGCCATCCTTGAACCCTAGTAGATTGATCGGGGTCTCCTGACCCTGGCTGGCAGCCGCATGGGCGGAGATGAAACCATCCCGACGCCAGCGCACGCTCAGCAGATCCGGGGTGTGCTTGATGACATCCCGCAGGGCGTGCAGCACTGTCTCACTGCTGTTGGCACAGATCTGCAGCAAGAGGTCTCCATGACACCACTTACCATCCAGGGCATCGTTGGGGAAACGGGTCATCTTTTGCAGATGCCGGGGTTTCAAGCCTGCCAGACCAAAGCGACCATCAAACAAGGAATGGCCGACCGAAACCGTGATGGTCAGGTTATCCGGGTAGATCTGTGGGCCCATGATGCCGGAGTCCAGCGGTGGCAATTTATCATCTACCTGCCGGGTTTCCCCGCCCTGCATCAAGAAGGCGCAGCGTTCGGTCAACAGCTGGAACAGCCGGCGCAAGGCCGCTTTGTCGGTAGCCAGAACATCGAAGGCCACCAGTAGCATGGAGGCCTGCTGAGGGGTGGTGATGCCACTTTGCTGCGGAGCGTAAAAGGGCTGCCGTTGTTGCTTGGCATCCTGGGGAAATATGGTCGGCGTTTGGGTTGCGGCCTGGGCGGCGCCTCCGCCGCTCCAGCTCCCCAATGCCAGAGCGCCACCGGTGGCGCCCAGACCGAGCAGCAGGGCACGGCGAGAGGGTTCGCTTGGGGCACCACTCGCTTGGGGTGTGGCATGGGGAGCCTTGGCTCCCTTACCGGTCATGGTTTGCCATAAGGCACTAAACGGACAGGCCATCTTCAGTTCAACCCCAGAGTGCCGCGCAGCTTGGCCAACTCTTCAGCCAATGCGGTAATGGGCCCCTGCAGGGCCTGCCGATCTTCCGCCGACAACTGCTCGTAGGCGGCGAAGCCGTTGCCGGTCCGGTATTTGTGCAATAGGGTGGTCACACTCTGGAAGTGGGCATCGATACGGGTCAGCAGAGGAGCATCCACCTTGACGAGTAGTGGCCGCAGCAGCTCGACGATCTTCTGCGCGCCGTCCAGATTCGCCTGAAAGTCCCATAAATCGGTGCGGCTGTAACGTTCCTCTTCTCCGCTGATTTTGCCGGCTGCGATCTCTTCAATCAGTACGGCGGCTCCGCCCACGACCTTGCCGGGTGGGAAGGGTAACGCGGAAATTCGCGCTTTTAATTCACGGACATCCCGCAGCAGCTTGTCGGCATAGGGTGCCATGTTCGCGGTGCTGTTATCCGCCCACAGGGCTCTTTCCAGGCGGTGAAAACCACTGAAATCGGGGTCGTTGGCCTGCTGTTCAAAGGCATACTCCCGGGCATCGATGGCAGCGTCCAGATCCGAAAACAGCTCGGCTATGGGTTCAATCCGTTCGTAATGTTGACGAGTCGGAGCATAGAGACGCTTGGCGCTGGCCAGATCGCCCTGCTTGATTGCGGTGGTAAATTCCTGGGTTTTCTGCTCGAAGGCGGCCACTTCCATCATGACGTAGAACTTGTACTCCGCCAGTGGCGCAATCAGGTCGGTGGCCGTCGCCTTGACGGGCGTTGTGACGCCGCTAGCGGTGACGGTCAGGGTGCCGCGCGGGTTGGTCAACAGACCGCAGGTGGTCTGGTAGTGCCCCGGTTCGAGCTCCACCGTCATCTTCTGCATGAAGCCGGGGGCGATATTTTCACGCTCGGCCACCACCATGACCCCGTTGAGGATCTCCCATTCCAGTGCCCGGCGACTCTCGTTCTTGATGATGAACTGGGTTTTACCGGCCGGCACCGTGAGTGCCATGGGATCACACTGTTGATCGTTGACGCGAATACTTATCTGGTGGATTGCATCAGCCCAGCTTGATGCAAGGGGCAAGGTGGCGCCGAGCAGGAGTGTCAGCACTGAGCAGGTCAGGCGAAAGGGCATACATATCTCCAAGCATGCAACGGAACAACCGGCCGGTTGTTCCGTTCTGGTTCGTGGGTCACTCGGGAATGAGTGGTGTTTGGTGTTCGGCTCCCGGTATTAGTTCAGCGCCAAGACACCGCGGAACTTGGCCAGATCTTCCGCCAGTGCGGTGATCGGACCCTTCAGGGTGTTGTGATCGCCGTCGGTGAGTTGCTCATAGGAGGCAAAGCCATCGGCCGTGCGGTACTTGGCCAATGTGCTGTGTACTGTTTTCAGGTTGTCATCCACCTGGGTCAGCAGAGCGGCATCTTCCTTGACCAGCAGTGGGCGCAGCAGATCGACAATCTTCTGGGCACCATCGACATTGGCCTGGAAATCCCACAGATCGGTGCGGCTGTAGCGATCTTCCTCGCCACTGATTTTGGTTGCGGCGACCTCTTCAATCAGTGCCGATGCACCACCCACCACCTTGCTGGGCGGGAAGGCCAGAGTCGCTAGCCGTTTCTCCAACTCCACCGTGTTCCGTTGCAGCCGGTCGGCATAAGGGGCCATGCCCTGGGTGCTGTTGTCAGCCCAGAGCGCCTTCTCCAGACGATGAAAACCGGTAAAGGCCGGATCTTTGGCACCCTGCTCGTAGTCATCCTCACGGGCATCCATGGCGGCATCCAGATCCGAAAACAGCTCGGCAACCGGCTCGATGCGTTCATAGTGTTGACGGGCCGGGGCATAGAGCCGCTTGGCGGCTTCAACATCCCCCTGCTTGACGGCGTCGGTGAACGCCTGGGTGGCGGTGACGTACTGCTTCACCTCGCTTATGACGTACATTTTGTATTCGGCAATCGGGCCTATGAGTGCGGCTGGGTCCGGTTTGGCTTGCGCCGGGGACATGGCGGCCAGGGTCATCAAGGCGGTGATCAGCGTCGTTGGGTGGAATCGCATCGGGTAACACTCCCTGTAGAGTTATGTCGAGTTATGAATGAGTGGCGTTCATGGTCGTCACGGTCGCCGTGGCGGCTTTGGGCTTGGAAAAAAACAGATAGAGAGCTGGCAGCAGATAGAGCAGATAGACGGCGACTTCGCTGACGCTGGGCGTTTCCTGGTAGCCCAGCAGACCTTCGAGCAGGGTGCCGAACAGGGTGTGGGTCGAGAGGATGCCGCTGAGATCGAAGGCCATGGCCTGGAGATGGTTCCAGAGCCCGGCCTCATGAAATGCCCGGATGGCGCTGGCGGTCAGACCTGCGGCGACAAACAGGATGAAGAGTGCGGTCCAGCGGAAGAATTGCGCCAGCGGAAGCTTGACGCCACCCCAGTAGATGATCATGCCGACCAGTGCAGCGGCGAACAGGCCCGTCAGAGCACCGAGCGGGGCCGCCATGCCAACGTCTTGTTGAAAGGCGGCCAGCAGGAAGAACACCGACTCCAGCCCTTCGCGGGCGACGGCGAAAAACACCATGCCGATCAACAGCCAGCCGCTGCCAGCGCCGGAATTCAGGGCGTTATCCACGGCGTCTTGTAATTGGGTCTTGATGGAGAGGGCTGCCTTGCGCATCCAGAACACCATCCAGGTCAACACCACGACGGCCACGGCCGCCACCAGTCCTTCGAACAGCTCCTGCTGTTGCTGTGGAAACTCGCCGGTGGTTTGGTTGATCCACCAACCCAGGCCGAAGCAGAGCAGGCTTGCCAGCGCCACACCGATCCAGACCGAACTCAGCCATTCATCCCGGCTGGTACGCTTCAGGTAACCGGCGATCAGGCTGACAATCAGGGCCGCTTCCAGTCCTTCACGGAACATAATCAGAAAGGGAACGAAGAACATAGGAACTCCTTAATGGGAATAACTCTCATCGCAAGTGAGAGTGATTATCGTTAGATGTATAACAAATACAAGTTTTTTTGCAGAGGCGGCACTGAGCTATGTAGAAAGTGCCACCTCGCCGCTTTCGCGGAGCCGGTTGGCCGATAGCGGTTGATGCCAGAGGTTTGTCTTGCCCAGTGGCGAGGGATCGCTTAGTTTTCGCTCCTGATGAGGGCTTTATGGATGAAGACGATGCGTTCCTGGCAGGGAATTTTCCCGCTGACGATCCCGGTGATGATGGGCTATCTGCCTCTGGGGGCCGTATTTGGTGTGTTATGGGCGAACGCCGGGCTGTGCTGGTACTGGGCACCACTGATGAGTGTGTTGGTCTACGCCGGTGCCTTGCAGTATCTGGCGGTAGGAATGCTGGCCGCTGGGACCGGCTGGCTGGATCTGGCGGTTGCCTCGCTGCTGGTCAACTTCCGGCATATTTTCTACGGCTTGTCGCTCTACCAGCTGTTGCCGGGTCGCGGTCTGGGGCGTGCCTATTTCATCTTCGGCATCACGGATGAAACCTACTCCTTGTTGAGTGCTTCGGGGCAGGTCACTGACCGGACGCAGGCATTGCGCGTGGTGTTTCTTAACCAGAGCTACTGGATCATCGGCTCGTTGGCCGGAGTCCTGCTGGCCAAGGGGCTCCCGCCCGGGTTGCAAGGGTTGGATTTTGCCCTGACGGCACTTTTCACCGTGCTGGCCGTGGAGCAAATTCGCGCCAAACGGGATTGGGGGGCCGTGCTGTTAGGCGCCTCGGCTGCCTTGGTGGCCGGGCTTTGGTTCCCCCATTATTTTTTGCTGGCAGCCTCTGTGATCCTGGTGCTGGTGTTGTTGGCCTGGCCTCTGCCGGCTCGTGAGGAGGCGGTTGATGACCACCCCTGATTATCTGCTGGCGGCATTGATCATGGGGGGTGTGACCTTTGCGCTGCGCGCCTTTCCCTTTGTCGCTCGCCACTTGATTGCCCATCATCCCCGGATCCAGATCCTGGGGCAGCGTTTGCCGATCGCCATGATGTTGTTGCTGACCCTGTATGCCATGGGGGTTTACCAATGGCAGTCGTTGTCTCAAGGGAAGGCACAACTGCTCGCCGTGTTGGTGGTGGCTGGACTGCAAGCCTGGCGTCGGCAAGCGATGGTCAGCATCCTGAGCGGCACTCTGTTCTATCTGGCCTTGATGAATGGTTGGCTGGGCGGCTAAGCTCCCGCTGTTCTCCACCGCCTCTCTTTTCAATTTATACATGGCGCTCTGTTGCGGTTTTATGGGACCGGCAGAGCGCTTTGTGCTGCGGTGCCCTGTCTCCATACCCCCCGTATTGTTATCAAATGAATCATGTCAGATGACATTTCTATTATTTGAATAAAAATTCAAACCAGATTTTTTATTAATCTATCGTGCCAAGTTGGCAATATTTATCCGGTACTTGTCAGAAACGACAGGTTAATAAAAAGTTAATTTACCAATGGTAATTAAAGTGTTTAATTAGCCAGGGCAACTGGTGTCTGTTTGACTAATTAACAGGTTAATTATGTGGATGCCTATCTGCCCATCGACCTATGTGATGCATAAGTTCACACGTATTTTTTTTACCAAAACAGGATATTGTTATGAATAAAATAATTTACGTCATCGGTGATGTATTCGAAAACTTCAAAGAAGTTGATGGTGCTGTTCATTATTCAGAGTGGGCGGACTCCGTGCGAAAAAGCACAAGCAGCTATCCGGCTGTCGCGTGTCCAGGTCAAGGGCTGACTTTTGAACAGCAAGCCTATATCGATAAAATCAATCATCAATATATTGATGTCTCTGATCAGTGGGCGGATGAAAAAAAACTGGCGACTAACAAGCAGACTCATAAGGCTCGCTGCGAGAATATTCTTATTACTACACCGGAAGAAACGTCCTCAGGCGTTTATTGCTCAGATCTCTTGCTGCATGCCGATAATGAGTTTCTGCTGGATCATACAACCGGCTACCATATTCAGGGCATGGTGTTCTTAGAAGCAACACGCCAAATAGCCTCTGCGGTTACCGATATGATTCGTCCCTCCATTGGTAAATATTATGTGATGCATGATATTTACGCTGAATATCACAACTTTGCCTTTCCTATAGAAACAAAAGTCATATTGAAAATAACGGAAAATAGATTCAACGATGAAGGTGAAGAGATATTTGTCATCAATGTGGAGTTTTTGCAAAACGGCAAAAAGGTTGTCGCCACCGGAGGTAGTTTTACCGCGACGGACAAACAAAAAATAATCCAGAAAGAGCAGCGACTGGCAAATATTACGATCCAGAAGAGTATCCGGACGTTGCAGAAAAAACTGCAACCGGTACCGGTACTGAGCTCTGTCGTGGGGGGATGAACATGCAATCGAAACAGGAGCGAGTAGCGATGCAAAAAACGGTATTGGTGACCGGTGCGACCGGACACTTGGGGAGTCACTTGACACAGGCTCTTTCGGCGGCGGGTTATCGGGTCAAGGCCGGGGTCCGGGATCTGGCGCGTGCCCGAGCTCTGGGAACCCTGACCGGGGAGCCGGTGGTCATGGATCTGTTGTGTCCTGATGGCTTGGCGCAGGCGCTGGAGGGCGTGGATGTGCTCTATCACGCCGCCGCCCATTTTGCACACTGGAGCAAGGCTCCGGAACAGGAGATCGAGCAGGCTAATCTGCAGATGACGGAACATGTACTACGCGCCGCCCATCAGGCCGGAGTGAAGCGGGTGGTCTATGTCAGCTCCACTGGAACCCTGGCCCGCGATCAGAGCGGTGCCGCGCAAGGGGCAGAGGGTTGGTGTCAGGATTCCTGTGGTAACCCCTATTTTGCGTCGAAGGTGGGGGCCGAGAAACTGGCGCAGCGACTGGCGGGTGAACTGGATTTGCCACTGATCAGCCTGTTACCTGCGGCCATGATAGGGAGTGGTCAGTTCTGGCATACCCCGACCCTGAAGTTTCTGGAAGCGATCTTTCGGGGGGAGCTGCCGCTGGATCTGGATTTCGAGATCAATCTGGTCGATGTGCGACGCGTGGCCCAGGCCATGGTGGCCGCGGCGGAGCAGGGGAACGTCGGTCAACGCTACATATTGGCCAACCCCCATGGCATTTCCATCCGCGATATTGCTTCCATTGCCAAGCAATACAATCACAAGGTGCATGCTCCGATCCGGGTCGGTAAACCCGTATTGCTGCTGGTCGGGTTGCTCAGCGAGTGGCTGGCCAGAGGCTTTGGTATCGAACCTCAGCTGCTGCGTAGCCAAGTTAATTTTTATTATCAGTGTAAAGAGAATTTTGATGTTTCGGCCTCGGTCCAGGATCTGGGACTGGAAGCTGAAAGCAGCGCGCAATGTGTCAATCGTTATTTTTCGGAACTCATGGAAGCTGGTTCTTTAAATCATCAAGGAGTCAAATATGCGTAATTTTATGGGTGTTTTATGGTGCTTTGTCCTGTTGATGTTCAGTCATGGGCTTTATGCCGGTGAGCTCTATGATCAGCTATCCGGCAAGCCAGCGAAAAAAATATTATTCAGTCTGTTCGCCAAGGAAAGTTTCAACCAGGAGGAGGTCAAGGATCTCGATCAACTCTGGCTGGATTATAATTTCAGCGAACAGGATGTAACGGCCGCGTTTCGCAGCTACCAGAATAAATATCCCATCCAGATGAATGCCTATCAGGAAGTTATTTTATGGCATACCGATAAGGATGTAATTCCCAGTACCACAACCCCGGAAGAATTTGCCCAGGTCGCACAACTATTTCATCAAAAAGCCGCATTATTTGGTGGCACAGTACGTTTGATCGGTGGCTTTCTAAACAATGAACAGCCCTATCGAAAAGGACTGTGTCGCTGGATTGCGCCGAATACCTTCAGCATGTTGTATGTAGTCCGTCTGGCTCGTGAGCCCTACTTCGGCCCCTATTTCCCTCAAGACGGTGGCACCATTGTCTCGCAAACGTTGCATTGAGTCATAAGTGAGGTTTGTTATGGAACATATTAAATTGATAGCGGTGGATATTGATGGTGTCCTGTTACAGGACACCTTTAGCCCTGTGCTGCATCAATTGGTGACCCTATATGGTGGCACTTATACCCGTGAACTGGAGCGGAATGTGTTTTCCCGCAATCAGCAAAGTGCGGCCCACTATGTCAGCCAGCAACTGGGGTTGGCCCTGTCACCCAGCGCCATCATCGAGGAGTATTTTCGCCTGCGGGATCTCTATCTGCAGGATCATGAAGGGGGATTGATCCCAGGGGCGTTGAATTTTCTGCAGCGTATGACGGCGTTGTCGATCCCCATGATCTGTTATGGCGGTCTGGAGGAGTCACGAATTCATACCGACTACGCCCTGTGTCGCCCCTACTTCTCCCGCTATGTTTGTACCAATGACTTCCGTCCCGGATTGCGGGAAATCGTCCGGGATCATGCCCATCTGGACTATTCCCAAGTGCTGTTCATCGATGATGTCAACACGGTAGCCGAAGAGGCCAAGCAGCTGGGATGCCCGTTTATCGGCGTCCCATCCCGCCACGAGTGGGGATGGCAGTATCAGGATATGCAATTGACGGGGGTACGCTTCCTGGTGGACGGTGTCAGGGACATCAGTCCGGCGATGCTGCAGCAGTTGGACTTTGACGCCCGCAGCAGCTTTATCGAGGTTGCCCATGCCCTATTCTGATATCCGGTTGGTGCTTTGCGATTATGATGGCGTGATCAGCCCGGCCAGTACCGAGGCGCTCTGTGCGGCCAGTTATCGGGTTATCCGGCAATACCGGCCACTCCCGGAGAGCGCATTCCGGCAACTGTTCCGTACCCTGGTGCCGTTCCCGCTGCAGCGCTCACTGCAGTTTTTACTGGAGTCCATGGGAATGGAGCAACACAGGAGCGAGCTGCTTCATGCGTTGCAAGGTGTCGCCCATGGACCGCTGGCTCATCGGCCGTTGTTGCGTCACTGTCAGCAGCAGGGACTCTCCTTCATGGTGCTCTCCTCTTCCTATGGCGATGATCCAAAATTTACGGCCTTGCGGGAGGAGCTTGGTGAGGGGCGGCTCTGGGCCGACGGCTTGTTTTCCAAGGTCAATCCCGGAGACTTTCAGCGTCTATTGCACCGATTAGCCATTCCTGCGGCCGAAGTGCTCTATCTGGATGATTGTCCGCTGGCGTTGTTGACGGCGCATCAGTTAGGTATCCAGACCCTGCATGTGCGCAACGGGCTATTCGACTGGGAGCAGTATCAACCCTTGGCGGCGCTGATACCGCACAGTGTCGGGTCGCTGGATGAGGTGGTCGCGTTGTTGCCAGACCCTATGCCGCGGCGGCGCGTGGGTTAGGAGCCCTGCCGCTTCTGGTGCGGAGTGCTGGCGGCGGTCATGACGGGCTTCTTTTGATGCCTTGTCTGGTCGGTGACCCGGTCCGGGATTGCGCCCGCGCGACGCTTGATTCATGCTGCTAGGGCAACCATACGGTTGCCCTGTTTTTATTCCGGTGAGAGGTTGAGCCGGTAGCATGAATGGTCTGATCCACCTTCCGGCGTTACCCAATGGATGGCGGTTACTGGAACGAACCCATTACATCTTGAGCGAGGGAATATCAATGTCAGCATTGACGCTGGTGATTGGCAACAAGAACTACTCTTCCTGGTCTCTGCGCGGTTGGCTGGTCGCCAGCCATAGCGGCTTGACGTTCGATGAACGACAACTGGCGTTGCAGGCTCCGGAATTCAAACAACAAATTGCACTCTTCTCGCCAGCGGGGCGAGTGCCTGTGCTGTTGGTGGGTGAGGTGCCGATCTGGGATTCGCTGGCCATTGCCGAGTATCTGGCCGAGCTGGTGCCAAGGTTGTGGCCTGCTGCGGCCCTGGATCGTGCCAAGGCCCGGGCCATCAGTGCGGAGATGCACTCCGGTTTTCCGGCTCTGCGCCAGCAGATGCCGATGAATGTACGGGCGACCGGGCGCCATGTGGCCTCGACCGCCGCTTTGGAGGCGGATATCACGCGCATCATTGGCATCTGGGAAGCGTGCCGCCAGGAGTATGCCGCGCAGGGACCCTGGTTATTTGGCCATTGGAGCATTGCGGATGCCATGTATGCACCCGTGGCGAGCCGGTTCCATACCTACGGGGTGCAGCTTCCGGAATTATCCAGGGCTTATCTGAACACTGCGCTCGCCGACCCGTGGTTTCTGGGCTGGAAGGCATTGGCGCAGCACGAGGCGTTTCTGGATCGCAGCGAGGTCGGTGAAGTCTGACGCCTCTGCCATGCCGACGGCCAGGGAGCCCATGGCTCCCTGGCCCTCTATCGGGTGTTACATCCTAGTTCAGGGCAGGGTCAGCCAGTTGCTGCCATCGAAGCGCAGCTCACTATGGCTGTTGCTGGCGGGCGTCTCGACCGGGGTCGCGGCGGCGAGAGCGGTTGGGTAGCTGATGCCGTCGAATATCAGGCTGGCCCACTGCTGAAAGCCGGACTGCACCACCAGATCATGCCAGCTCTTGTGGCGCGTCGGGGCGATCAGCAGCGGGCTTTGTATCCCCTCCAACCGGCTCAGGAAACGATAGCCATCCACCGACCCCTGGAACAGCAACCAGACGCAACCCGTCTTGTCACACCAGTTCATCTGCACTATGGCGTCGGGGTGACCGTCCCCATTCAAGTCATAGCGAATAGCCCGGTACCGCACCCCGGAGGGATTACTCTGGTTGATACGGAAATAATCCAGTAGCGCTTGTTGAATGGCCGGGTCTGGTTGTGGTGTCGGTTGTAGCACCACGGGGGTAAACGCGGCCTGGGTCGGAGTGGCGTTGCTGCCATAGGCGCTGGCCTGAGCCTGGGGTGGCAGGGGCAGCGCCGGAGTGCCGGGTTGCAAGCTCAGTGGTTCATCGAAGTAGGCTTTGCCGCCATTGAGCAGGCGATAGCTGGCCTGCAGAGTCTTGCCCTGGCGATGCAGGGGTATGCTTTCGTTGGCTGCCAGGCCGTTCCGTTGGTTAAACAACAGGGTGATGCCCTGCTCCGTCGGTTGCCAGGCACCCTGATAGTCAATCTGCGGCCCGGAATCCCGGTAGTAGATGAGACTGGCCTGATGTTCCGGGCTCAGGGTCAGACCGATCTGGGCCTGCATGCTGGGGGCTAGCCCGTACCAATTGGGAGCTGGCAACACGGCCGCCATGGGGCGACCTCGCTCGCCACAACCTTCGAGGCGGGTATCTCCTTGAGAGAAGGTCACCTGATAACCCCAGATCTGGTTGAGCTCGGTCTGTTGGCACAGCGCTGGCACATAACTGAGGCTGGCCGCCTCACCATTCAAGGCGGTCAGCTTTAGCACCTGCTCACCTGAAGCCTGTTGATGACTCTCGGTGAGGTGATAACTGCTGCTCCCTGCGGGTGAACTGAACAGGGCGGAGTCACCCTGTAGCGTCAGGGTCCAGGCGGGCTGCTGACCCACGGCGTGGAAGGTGAAGTCGGTATCTCGCTGACAGCCCTGGCTCTCCGGACCCAGATGGTCGACGCGCTCCAGCGTCAGTTCCAGATCGCCACCGCGCTCGTTGCTCAGGGCCAGATGTCCTTCCAGTTCGACATACAGTTCTGAGGGATTTCCCAGTTGGGCCCAGCGTTGCCAGAAGAGGGGATCGGCACGAAAACGCCAGCGCTGCTGGCTACCACAGGGAGTCAGATATGCCGCACCGTCACTCTGCCGGCTCAGTTGGCCGCGCAACAATGCCACCGGGGTCGAAGGCTGGGGGGTGTTTTCGGCTGCAGCAGAGGGTGGGGCTGCACTCTGGCTACAGGCGGTGATCCACAGGGGACAGCTCAGGGCGCACAGAATGGGAACGAGGCGTGCAATCATGACAATTCCTTGTAGGGATTCAATTCGGAGCTCAAAAACGGAGATACCTACAGAATAGTCTGCCTGATGGATAGCAAAACGCCACCCCGGATGAGGTGGCGTGAGAGACGTTAGCGTCCGCGGCCTGGCTCAGGAGAAGAGCTCGATCAGGTATTCAGCAACGCCATCTTCATCATTGGTCAGTGCCTGTGGATGGCTGGGCAACGCATCCTTGAGTCGCGAGTGGGCATTGCCCATCACCACACCACGACCAGCCATGGAGAGCATCTCGAAGTCATTCATGCCGTCGCCAAAAGCGATGGCATCCTGCAACTGGTAACCATTGAGCTCCAGCACGGCCTTGACCGCATTGCCCTTATTCACCCCTTTGGGCATGGCTTCCAGACAGGTTGGTGTTGAAAACGCGATGCTGAGGCGATCCCCGAAGCAGGTCAGCAGACGATTTTCCAGCTCCACCAGATCCGGGTGCTCGCCGGTATAAAAAATCTTGTTGATCCCCTGTTTATCCAGGGTGACGGGATCCACTACCCGGTAGGTAAAACCGGACTCCTTGTGGTAGGCCAGCAATTCCGGGCTTTCCGCCTCGACTAGCCATTCATCGCCCTGATACAGATGCAGATCGATATCCGGCAGCCGCTCGATCTCCACCAACTCCTGCGCCAATTGTGGCGGCAGGGTCTGGTTGTAGATGCAGTTGTCCTGCTTGTCGTGGACCACGGCGCCATTGGCGGTGATGAGGAAAATATCCAGCCCCAGAGTGTCACGAATGCTCTGCACATCGATGTGATGACGACCGGTGGCGACGATGAAGCGAATGCCTCGTTCGGTCAGGCGATGCAGGGTGCGGCGGGTGTGGGGGGAAATCTGATGCTGGTTATTCAGCAGGGTGCCATCGAGATCGGAAACGACCACTTTAAACATACGGACCTCTGGGGAGCGGGATGGGCGACCAGTTTACCTAAACTGACCGCCATCTGAAAACGCATTCTTCATTCGGAAGTTACGGGTTTTGTTTGAAGAAGTTGAGGGTTGCATTCAGGGCCGGAATGCGGAACTCATCGCTTTCATTGAGCAGTTCATGCCGCGCCTGGGCGATGGTGAGCGGGCTATCTCCGGCACAGGGATGATGGGCCGCACTCATCTGCTGGCAGAATAGCTGCTGCTGATCGTTGCGTACTACGGTATCGGCACCCGACTGCAGCACCAGCACGGGTGTCGTGATCCGGGCTCCGGCGGCCACCGCCTGAGCGGAAAAGTCGAGGGCCTGATGGATCCAGCTCGTGGTTGGCCCGCCGAGCTGAACTTCCGGATAGGTGCGATAGACGCTGCGAAATTGAGCGTAACGCTCGGCGTCGTGGGTCAGATCGTTATCGGCGAAGGGCCGCGCGTCGTAGGGGCCCTGACTTGGAGCATAGGGTGATTCGATACCCAGCAACTGGGTGAACCACTCCATCAGCCAGGTGATGAAACGAGCCAGCCAGGTCGGTAGGGCACCCAGCTCGATGCCGAACATGGGGGAGGACAGGACAGGCGGCTTTGACGTCCTGGGGATACAGTTCCAGATAATGGGCTGCAATGGCTCCACCCATGGAGTGGGAAAGCAGGTAGAGCTGGTTTGGCTGGTCGGCGAGTACTACCTGATCGTGGAAAAGACTTGAGATCGGTGACGTAGTCGGCAAAGCGTTGTACATAGCCTTTTTGGGGATCACTGAGCATGCGGCCGGAGAAGCCTTGCCCGCGATGGTCATACAGATAGACGCTGTAGCCTTGTTGGAATAGCTCGTAGGCCAGTTCCTGGTATTTGATGTAACTCTCGAGGCGACCATTCACTACCAGTATGGCCTTGTGGCCGACAGGATTACGCAGCGCCACATAGCGGATCGGGACACCATCGACACCGCTGAATTCACCAGGCTGGGCATGCTGTTGCCAGAAAACAGGGAGGGTATTGGCGAAGAATTCCGGCAGTTCGGTGGAGGTGAGCAGTCGATACGGGTTATCCATAGCCTGGGCGCTACCGGTCAGAGAGAAGAGGAACCACAAGCCCATCAGGGCACGAACTAGCATGCGAAGTGTCTCGAGAGGGACAGATAAAGGCTGTCCAGTATAAAAGAAAATTGCGAGCCAGATCAGAATTCTTCTCCCGTCGGCCGGAATTTTCACTGCTGAAATCAGTTTAGCCAAATGAAACCGCTATCACCAGAGCCTCCTGGGCGCCAAGTCGAATTCACGTTCAATGCCTTAGTCGATCGTTTCGCGGCTCTCGAGCTGTTCCTGTTGCATCAGCGCTTGCCAGCCCCGTTGGCTCAGTTGCATTTGTTGCCACCAACGCTCGTCGGCAATGACGTCACCCTCATCGCTAATCGCCGGGTAGGGCAACTGCTTCTGGCGACAGACCCGCGCCAAGAGGGGAAAACCGCGCTCGAATAACAGACGATCCTGTTCGGTGCGGGAGAGACGGCACTCCTGTTGATAGAGACCGGCATTCTGTCGTTGGCGCTGGGCTTCGTAGAGGATGAGGGCGCTGGCCACCGAAACATTCAGCGACTGAGCCATACCGACCATGGGAATGATGATGTCCTGATCCGCCAGCGTCAGTGCCTCGGGGCTGATACCACGCTTCTCGGCCCCGAACAAACATAGCGGTCGGCCGGGTGTAGTCGATGGCGCGAAAATCCACCGCCCGTTCCGACAGATGGGTGGCGAGGATCTGCATGCCCTGTTGACGCAGGATGGTTACGGCGTCGGCGATGGTTTCATGCTGGTTGACCTTGACCCAGTAGTGGCTGCCCTTGGCGGCATGATTGTTCATGCGCATGCTCTGGGGCCAGACCGCATGGACATCATGAATGCCGACGGCGTCGCAGGTGCGGATCATGGCGGCCAGATTGTGGGGCTTGTGCACCTCCTCCAGACAGACGGTCAGATCGGGCTGGCGCATGGCCAGCATCTGGCGGATACGCGCGAAACGTTCAGGATTCATGGCACTCTCTAGGGGTCTTACTGGCGGCTACGGCTGACACGCAGAACATCGGGCATCACCCGGATCTTGCGCATCACATCCGCCAGATGGATCCGGCTTCGGGTGGTGATCAGCAGATTGACCTGATAGACGCGGGCATCCTTTTCTTCGGTACTGATGCCCTGAATATTGGCGCCGGTGGCGGCTATGGTGTTGGCCAGTTGGGCGAGCACGCCCTGATGGTTGATCACCTCGATCTGGATGCCGGTACGGAATTCGTGGTCACCCGTGACTTCCGGGTCCCACTGTACGGGCAGGTACTTATCCGGCTCTTTACTGTAACCGCGAATATTGCGACAGCTTTCCAGGTGGATCACCAACACCCCTTGCCTGGACTGATATGGGCAATGATCGGGTCGCCAGGGATGGGGCGACAGCAGTTGGCAAAGGTGACCAGCATGCCATCGGCCCCCTTGATCGGCAGCTTGCGCACATGTTGGGGCAGGGTGTGTTCGAGATTCAGCTCTTCCACATTGCCCAACAGGACGACGGGCGATCACCACACTCATGGCGTTACCGAGGCCGATATCGGCCAGCAGACCATCCATTGTCTCGTGCTTGGTATCCTGCAGTACTTTTTTGATGTTGTCCGGTGCTATCTCTTCCAGGCGCTTGCCACCCAGAGCATGGCCCAGCAGGCGACGGCCCAGCACGATGGACTCTTCACTGCGCAGATTCTTCAGGAACTGGCGGATCTTGGTTCGGGCCCGGGACGTCACCACGAAATTCAACCAGGCCGCGTTAGGGCGAGCGCTGGGAGCCGTGATGATTTCGACCGTCTGCCCGGAACTCAGGGCGCGGCTCAAAGGATAGGGCTGGCGATCCACCCAGGCTCCGACACAGGCGTGGCCGATATCGGTATGTACCGCATAGGCAAAATCCACCGGCGTAGCGCCGGCGGGAAGCTCGAGGATGCGTCCTTCCGGGGTGAAGACATAGATTTCATCGGGGAACAGGTCGGTCTTGACGCTTTCGATGAATTCAAACGAACTGCCTGCACTCTGTTGCAATTCCAGCAGGCTCTTCATCCAACGCTGGGCGCGACGTTGCGCCGTGGTGCCGGAGGTGTCGCCATCCTGCTTATAGGCCCAGTGGGCGGCAACCCCCTTGTCGGCCATCTGATCCATGTATTCGGTCCGGATCTGCACTTCGACCGGTACGCCATGAGGGCCAACCAGGGAGGTATGCAACGACTGATAGCCATTGGTCTTGGGGATGGCGATGTAATCCTTGAAACGACCGGGACGCGGTTTGTACAGGCTGTGCATCTGGCCGAGCACCCGATAGCAGGTGTCGATGTCGCGGACTATGACCCGGAAGGCGTAGATATCCATCACCTCGTGGAACTGCACCTCCTTCTTCACCATCTTGGTGTAGATGGAGAACAGGTGTTTCTCGCGTCCCTTGATCTCGGCACCTATGTGCACCTCTTCCAGGCGCCCCCCGATCTCGGTCTTGATGGAGTCGATAATCTCCTTGCGATTGCCACGGGCTCGCTTGACGGATTCGCGTAGTACCCGTGAACGCATGGGATAGAGGGCTTCGAAGCCCAGCTCCTCGAGTTCGGTCTTGATGCTGTGGATGCCGAGGCGATTGGCAATCGGCGAGAAGATTTCCAGGGTTTCCCGGGCGATGCGGCGCCGCTTGTCCGGACGCAAGGAGCCTAACGTGCGCATGTTGTGGGTGCGGTCGGCGAGTTTGATCAGGATGACGCGAATATCCTGCACCATGGCCATCACCATCTTGCGGAAATTTTCAGCCTGGGCTTCTTTGCGATCGCGAAATTTCAACTTGTCGAGCTTGGAGACGCCGGACACCAGTTCGGCCACGGCTGTGCCATACATTTCGGCCAGCTGTTCCTTGGTGACGGGTGTATCTTCGATGACGTCATGCAGCAGCGCAGCCATCAGCGTCTCATGGTCGAGACGCATATCGGCCAGAATACGGGCAACCGCCACCGGATGGGTGATATAGGGTTCGCCACTGGAGCGGGTCTGTCCCTCGTGGGCATCCCGAGCCGTCAGATAGGCGTGTTGCACCAGAGCGACCTGGTCGGCAGGTAGATAGGTGCTAATCAGATCTTTAAGACTTTGAAACAGATACAAGGCCTAACTCCGGCTCACTTCAACGACTGCGAGATACAGCAGGTGTTCCCGATCGGGATGTGACCCTGAGTGTGCTGCCAAATTTCGTGATTGTAAATCGGTCGCGGGAGGGACGGCACCAAAAGGTGCCGTTCTCAGGAAGAATCAGAGGCTCAGACCACGGCCTTCCGTCATCGCGGAGACGGCAGCCATCTCGGCAGCTTCTTGCTCTTGCAGATCCTGACGATCCTGGGCATCCATGAATTCATGAGAGATCAATCCTTCTTCGATCTCACGCAGCGCGATCACGGTCGGCTTGTCATTTTCTTCATCCACCAAGGGATCACGGCCCTGAACGGCGAGCTGACGCGCGCGGCGGGAGGCGATCAATACCAGATCAAATCGGTTGCCAACCTGTTTTACTGCATCTTCAACGGTAACGCGTGCCATGGGAACTCCAGAGATAAAATATGACGCGAAATTGTACTTGTTTTTAGCTTATTCCGCCAGTAGGCGATCCAGCAAGTCGGCGTGCCGTAGGCGTTGGGCGGGCAAACGGACGCGCTCGGCCTGAATGATGCTGATCAGCTGCTGCAGGGCGGTCTCGAAGTCGTCGTTGACGATCAGATAATCGTATTCTGCATAGTGGCTCATTTCGGCAACGGCTTCGGCCATGCGGCCCCGGATCACAGCCTCGCTGTCCTGACCTCGACCGCACAGGCGTTGTTCGAGAATTGCCAAACTGGGCGGCAGAATGAAGATGGACCGTGCCGCCGGGAGTTGATCCCGCACCTGACGGGCGCCCTGCCAGTCGATGTCGAGGAATACATCGATACCCTGTTCCAGGCAGCGCTCTATGGTCTCGCGGGACGTGCCGTAGAAGTTACCGAAGACCTGAGCCCATTCGAAGAAGGCGCCCCGATCAATCTGGCGTTGAAATTCGGGAACATCGACAAAATGGTAATGTACGCCGTTTTCTTCACCCGGACGCATGGCGCGGGTGGTATGGGAGATGGAGATCTGCATCCGGCCATCGTCATTGTGACGGGCCAGCAGAGCCGAGAGCAGGCTGGACTTTCCTGCACCGCTGGGCGAGGAGACAATATACAGGGTGCCAAGATGCGCCATATCAGAACCTATGTCATAGCGGACGCCGCCTGCGGCAAGGCGCGGGCTGGCATCACAGTCGTGGAGTCAGGGATAAGGCGGCTAAGGATAACAGAGGTGGATGAATAAAAAAAAGTCGGGCTCAAGGCCCGACGGAAAAACTGTAGCTTGCTGCGGAAGTGCCCTTCACACAGTAGTAGTTGTAACCGATGAGACCAATGGCTGCTGACGGTTATCCTTGCCGAAATCATCGGTAAAAGCGAATTTAAGGATTTTGTATCTTAACTAGTTGAAATGGCTATATATAATCTGGATTAGACAACCTGAACGCCACTTGAACGGGTTGGCAATTCACTCGTGCCGGTATTTTTCACCCAGATGAGCCTGCAAATCGATACTGCCTTGTCTCTTGGCGACGGTATGCCGGTTTATTGATGTTTTTCAAAAACATCTTGATTGACTAGGCTTTAATGTCACAACCCAGCTGGATAGCACGTTATCCTAGTTCCAGGATGATGGCGGGGTTGAGTTGAATGGCTTGTATCACTGTCCCATCGTTGGCTATTTCCCCAAGGAGAATGTATGTCTATGCACGGTTCGTTGAGAGCGCAATTACTGGTGTTGTTAGGGGGGAGTCTTCTGCTCGTGGTGATGATCTCGCTGTTCTGTTTTCGCCTGTTGGCGCAAGGGGTCGAGGATTACCGGGGGTTGGTCAACAGTACGCTGGAAGAGTCCGGCCTGGTAGATAAGGCAAATCTGGAGTTTAAGATCCAAGTTCAGGAGTGGAAAAATGTCCTGCTGCGCGGTAAGGAGCCGCAGGCGCTGGCCAAGTACTGGTCTCAGTTTGAAGAGCAAGAGCAGTTGGTGCAGAAAACCCTGGCTCAGCTAACCCAGGTTGCAACCCAGTGGCAGGATGAAGAGCTACTGACCCAGATCCGGGTTTTGAGTGAGGAACATCAGAAACTCGGCCAGGCCTACCGTGCGGGCAAGGATAAATTTCTCGCGGCTCAGGCCGACCCCTATGTCGGTGATCTAGCGGTCAAAGGGATTGATCGGGCAACCAGCGAGCAGATGGCGGCTTTAGTGGAACACCTGCATGCGGAGGGGAAGACGAGTGCCCAGCGCATCAGCGATAGTACACATGCCGATACCATTGTGGGCGTTTCGGTATTAGTTATTGCCTCTTTGCTCGTTGGCCTGCTTGGTCTGTGGTTGGTAAATCGCCAACTGTTGGTACCGATCAAGGCGTTGACGGACTACATCAGCCTGCTGAGTCATGGCAAGTTTGATCGACCACTCATCATGCAACGTCAAGATGAGCTGGGGGCTTTGGCTCGGGCGGCTAATACTCTACGGGACTTTTTGGCGGCAACCTTCTCTCAGCTGAAATTGAGTGGTGATCAACTGAATGGTGCCAGCCATGACCTCAAACAGATTGCGGGTCTGATGATCACTGGAACGCGCGAACAGTTTTCGCGTACCGATATGGTGGCGACAGCCATGCATGAGATGTCGGCGACGGCCCAGAATGTGGCTGAAAATGCGGCCTCTGCGGCGCAGGCCGCCGATCAGGCCGACCAGACCGCCCGTGAAGGGGAGCAGGTGATGCAGGCGACCATCGGCGGAATCACTCAGATGGGGGGCGAGATTGATAATACCGCTGGCGTGATCAATCGTCTGGATGAGGACAGTCGTCGTATCAGCACAGTGCTGGAGGTGATCCGGGCTATTGCCGAGCAGACCAATTTGTTGGCCTTGAATGCTGCAATCGAGGCGGCGCGGGCCGGTGAGCAGGGGCGCGGCTTTGCGGTGGTGGCCGATGAAGTTCGAACGTTGGCCAAGCGGACGGCCGACTCGACGGCCGAGATCAACCAGATTATTGATAAAGTACAACGAGGAACGCAGGACGCGGTGCAAGCGATTCACAGTAGCCAGCGACTCAGTGCTCAGAGTGTCGATCAGGTGACGCTGGCGGGCTCCAAACTGCAGAGCATCGCGGCTTCCATCAGCCAGATCCACAACATGAACCAACAGATTGCGACCGCCGCCGAGGAGCAGACCCTGGTGGTGGAGGATATCGCCCGCAATCTGGTGGATATCAAGAGCATTGCCGGTGAGAACGAGCAGAATGCACAGCGGACCCAGGGTGCCAGTGAACAACTGCACCTCACTGCCGACGATTTGAACAAGGCGATGCAAAAACTGCTGGCGTAAGCTGAGCCTGAGCCCGGTTTGAATGCCGGGCTCAGAGTGATGGAAATAGGAGGGGGGGTGTTCCCTGGTAAAACGCGACGTCGTGTCGTTGGCCGCGTCAGATAAACTGGTAGGCATCCCCGAACAGGTGTTCGTCCTGTACGCCGCGCAGGTGCAGGGTCTGGCGTACCACCGCAGCCATTTCGAAACGACCAGCGACATAGATATCGTACTGATCCAGGCTGGCGAAGTCGGCCAGCACCGCCTCATGCACCATGCCGGTCCGGCCTTGCCAGTCGCTATCCGGATGCTCCACGACAGGAATGTAGGTCAGTTGCTGATATTCATCCGTCCAGGCAATGACTTCGGCACCTTCATACAGCTGACTTTCATGACGCACTCCCCAGTACAGATAGACAGGGCGGTTCATCTCGGTATCCATCAGATACTGCAGCAGGGCACGGGCATAGGAATAACCCGTGCCACCGGCGAT
This sequence comes from Aeromonadaceae bacterium, assembly GCA_963677375.2. Classification (GTDB taxonomy): domain Bacteria; phylum Pseudomonadota; class Gammaproteobacteria; order Enterobacterales; family Aeromonadaceae; genus Pseudaeromonas. Next base: position 282,181 of record CAXXIF010000012.1, on the reverse strand, counting down.
GAGCAGGATGGGACGGGTGGACTCTTCGCGCAACCAGGCCTTGCCCAGCGGGATCTCGACGGTCAGTACCCCAGCGCTTTTCAATTGCTCCAGCACCTCGCCTGGATAGGGGTTGCCGGGCGTGGCGCCAATCTGTAACTCCAGTCCGTTGCGCGTGGGCGAGCTGGCAATACTGAACGGGCGCTTGTCTTTGTCGCCCATCACGACCTGTAAATATTGGCCGGGTTTGAAGTTGACCGGTTGCGCCGGGTCGAGGCGAATGTGCCAGATGTGTTCAGCACATTCATTCATTTCCAGCAGTCGGCATTCGATTCGTTGCATGCAAATTCCTTGCGGCCTAAGCCTCTAGTCGAGGATACCCAGCGAGTCCCAGAGGGTGTCGACCCGCTGTTTCACGTCGTCACTCATGACGATGGGGCGACCCCATTCCCGGTTGGTTTCCCCGGGCCATTTATTGGTGGCATCCAATCCCATTTTAGACCCCAGACCGGACACCGGAGAGGCAAAATCCAGATAATCGATGGGCGTATGCTCAATCAGGGTGGTGTCGCGGGCCGGATCCATCCGGGTGGTGATGGCCCATATTACGTCATTCCAGTCACGGGCGTTAACATCTTCATCACATACAATCACGAACTTGGTATACATGAACTGGCGCAGGAAACTCCAGATCCCGAGCATCACCCGCTTGGCGTGGCCGGGATAACGCTTCTTGATGGTGACCACTGCCAGGCGATAGGAACAGCCCTCCGGTGGCAGGTAAAAGTCCACGATTTCAGGGAATTGCTTCTGCAGCAGAGGAACAAAAACTTCGTTGAGGGCTACGCCGAGCATGGCGGGCTCATCGGGTGGACGGCCTGTGTAGGTGGAATGATAGATGGGCTTCTGGCGCATGGTCATATGGGTGACGGTAAAGACTGGAAACTCATCCACTTCGTTGTAGTAACCGGTGTGATCCCCATAGGGGCCTTCCGGTGCAAATTCGCCGGGATGAATGACCCCCTCCAGGACGATTTCGGCACTGGCGGGAACCTCGATATCACAGGAGAGCGCCTGAACCACTTCGGTCCGGCTGCCGCGGAGCAGACCGGCAAAGGCATATTCGGAGAGATTATCGGGGACCGGTGTGACGGCACCGAGGATAGTCGCCGGATCGGCACCGATGGCTACCACCAAGGGGAACGGCTCTCCGGGGTGCAACTCCTGGAACTCGCGCAGGTCGATGGCGCCACCGCGATGGTCGAGCCAGCGCATGATCAGCTTATTTTTACCCAGCAGTTGTTGGCGATAGATGCCCAGATTCTGCCGTTTCTTGTAGGGGCCCTTGGTGATGGTCAGTCCCCATGTCAACAGGGGAGCCACATCCTCGGGCCAGCAGTGTTGGATGGGTAGGCGACCGAGATCGACGGCCTCACCACTGAAAATAACCTCCTGACAGGGGGCCTTGTTCAGACGTTTGACCGGCATGTTCAACACCTGTTTGAACACCGGTAGCTTGTCCATCAGATCCCGTAGCCCCTTGGGGGGCTCCGGTTCTTTGAGCATGGCCATCCATTCACCCACCTGACGCAGAGAGGAAACCTCCTCCTGGCCCATGCCGAGGGCGACGCGCTCCGGTGTGCCAAACAGGTTGGCCAGCACCGGCATGTCATAGCCAGTGGGGCGTTCAAATAGCAGGGCGGGACCACCGGCACGCAGGGTGCGGTCGGCAATCTCCGTCATCTCCAGGTAGGGATTGACTTCCTGCTGAATACGTTTAAGCAGCCCTCGTTGTTCCAACAGGGCGATGAAGTCACGCAGATCCTTATATTTCATATGGTTACTCTACGACTGAGTCTGGAGTCATTATACGGGGCAGAGTGGAATTTGGCTCGTTAGCCATTAGCCGGTGGTCCCAGTAGTGCCTGCCGTTCGCTTTTCTTCAGTCCGGCTACCACTTGTTGCCAGGAGTCGTCCATCATACGGCGCAACACCTCATCCGGTACGCTGCCGTCGAGCCGCACCGTATTCCAGTGCTGCTTGTTCAGGTGGTAACCGGGCGTGACGGCCGGATAGAGCTCGCGCCACAGCAATGCCTGTTGCGGCTCGGCTTTAAGGGATAGCGTCAGTGGCATCTCCTGCCAGGCGATGAGCGCAAACATCTTGCCGACGACCTTGAGAACCAAAACCTCGGGACCGAACGGCAGATCTTCGCTGGCACCGGGTTTGGCGCCGAGGTAATCCCGTAATGACGACAGATCCATGGTGTACTCCCTACTGCTATTGGCCTCTGACCTTCTGTACCAATTGCTGAAAGCCCTTGTCGAAACCCTGACGGGTCAACTCATCGATGGCTTTCCACTCACTCTGTGGTTTGAAAGCGATGGTGGTCTTGGTATAGGCATCCCGGCCATGGAGCGCAACCCAGCGTGGGTCGTAATACCGGGTGGTCTGTCGATCCCAGGTCAATACTCGCCCGACGATAAGGGTCAACTCATCCATGTGGCTCAACGCATAGCGGTTGATATCCTGGGCAAACTGGCTACTGAGTTCGGTAACCCCTTGCTGGGTGGTGGGATCGAGTGATTTGTTGGCATCGGAGCGGGCTCGCAATTGTGCGGTGTAATACCAGAACAGGGCTGGAGTGATTTCACCTTGTTGATACAACTGATGAGCGAGGGCAAAGAGTACTGGCGGAGTATAGATATTCGGGTCTGTGAGGACAGCTTCCAGGGTCTGATTATTACCGGTGAGCAGGTCATTCACCGCCGATTCGGTTTGCTGACGGGGAAACTGGGCAAATTCCCCCTGAAATTCCAACTTGGGTACCTGAGGTTTATCCGTATCGGAGCCGACAGTGACGCAGGCACTCAGCAACAGGGCGCAGAGCAGACAAAGCAGACGCATCGAATTTCCTTCACACATGAACGGTGATCACAGTGGTCAGCATAGGGAATTCAGCCTCCGAGGGCAAACGACGACTCGTTGCAGCGGGAACCATACCTTTGTGCGCTGAACCCTTTCCCCCTGCCAATCCCGTTGATAGACTGCCCTGCGTGATTGTCATACCGACCGCCTCGCGGCCGGCGAGTCTAGATGCAAGGAATCCTCTGATGAATAAGCTTCATGTGCTCTTGATGTGCGGCGGTGGCGGCAGCGAGCATTCAATCTCCCTCAAGAGTGCCGATTTTCTCGAACAACAGCTCCGGACTCTGCCTGGCATTGTCATGACGCGGGTCGAATTATTTGCGGATCGCTGGCAGACCGTCAGTGGCGAGCACTGTGCCCTGGGTCTTGATAAGGTGTTGCGCGTGGGCAGCTACGAACATCGTATCGATTATGTGGTGCCGTGTATTCATGGTTTTCCCGGCGAGACCGGTGACATCCAGTCTTTTCTGGATCTGGCCGGGCTTCCCTATCTGGGCTGTGGCTCCGAAGGCAGCAAGTTATGTTTCAACAAGGTCAGTACCAAGTTGTGGCTGACGGCCCTGGGCATTCCGAACACGCCTTATCTGTTTCTCTCTGAGGATGACAGCTCAGCCCATGCCGAGGCTCATCAGGCCATGCGGCGCTGGGGTTCCGTCTTCGTCAAGGCGGCGAGCCAGGGTTCCTCGGTGGGTTGCTACAAGGTCACCGAGCTGGCCAATCTGTCGGATGCCATTCATCAGGCATTTGGCTATTCCGCTCAGGTGTTGGTGGAAAAAGCGGTCAAGCCTCGTGAGCTGGAGGTGGCTGTCTATCAGTACGGTGACGAACTGGTGGCGACCTGCCCTGGCGAGATCTGCGTTCCGGGAGATGTCTTCTATAGCTATGACGAGAAGTACAGCCAAGCCAGCCATACCACCACACGACTGGATGTAACCGACTTGAGCGCGGAACAGGTCGAGACTATCCGGACTCTGGCACTCAAGGCTTTTACCCAGCTGAAGCTCAAGGATCTGTCGCGAGTCGATTTTTTCCTGACGACCGATGGCGAGTTCCTGCTAAACGAGATCAACACCTTCCCGGGGATGACGCCAATCTCCATGTTCCCCCAAATGCTAAAACATCATGGTCACGATTTTGCCCAGTTCCTGCATCAGTGCATCTTGAGTGCTGTGAAGCCTGATTAGTGCTCACTAGGTCTGAGATGTTGTTCGTTTGCAGATAAAAAAATACCGGCCTCAGGGCCGGTATTTTTATGACACTCACGAGCGGTTATTTCTGTTGGCGTTTCATGGCATCAAAGAACTCGTCGTTGGTCTTGGTCATGGAGAGCTTGTCGATCAAGAACTCCATGGCTTCGACTTCACCCATCGGGTGGATAATCTTGCGCAGTATCCACATCTTCTGCAGTTCTTCCGGCAAGGCCAGCAGCTCTTCACGGCGGGTACCGGAGCGAGTGATGTCGATGGCCGGGTAGACGCGCTTCTCGGCGATCTTGCGCGCCAGATGCAGTTCCATGTTCCCGGTCCCCTTGAACTCTTCGTAGATCACTTCATCCATCTTGGAGCCGGTGTCGACCAGAGCGGTGGCGATAATGGTGAGCGAGCCACCCTCTTCCACGTTCCGAGCTGCCCCGAAGAAGCGCTTGGGTCTATGCAAGGCGTTGGCATCCACACCACCGGTCAGTACCTTACCAGAGGAGGGGATGACGGTGTTGTAGGCACGGGCCAGACGGGTGATGGAGTCGAGCAGAATCACCACGTCCTTCTTGTGTTCGACCAGACGCTTGGCTTTTTCAATAACCATTTCAGCGACTTGTACGTGACGAGTCGCAGGCTCATCGAAGGTAGAGGCCACGACTTCGCCCTTGACCATGCGTTGCATTTCGGTCACTTCTTCCGGACGTTCGTCGATCAGCAGGACGATCAGTTCGCACTCAGGGTGATTTCTGGTGATGCTCTGGGCAATATTCTGCAACAGGATAGTTTTACCGGCTTTTGGCGGTGCAACGATGAGACCGCGCTGACCCTTACCGATTGGCGAGGCCAGATCCAGGACACGGGCGGTGATATCTTCTGTACTGCCGTTGCCCCGCTCTAAACGCATCCGCTTGGTCGGGTGCAGAGGGGTCAGGTTTTCAAACAGGATCTTGTTCCGGGCATTTTCCGGACGGTCGTAGTTGACGGTATCAACTTTCAACAGTGCGAAGTAACGTTCGCCCTCTTTCGGCGGCCGGATTTTGCCGGAAATGGTGTCACCGGTACGCAAGTTGAAGCGGCGAACCTGGCTCGGGGAGACATAGATGTCATCCGGACCTGCCAGATAGGAACTGTCGGCACTGCGCAGGAAGCCGAAACCGTCTTGCAGGATTTCCAGCACACCATCACCGAAGATATCTTCACCGCTCTTGGCGTGTGCCTTGAGGATGGCGAAGATGATGTCTTTTTTGTGCAAACGGGCCAGGTTTTCCAGGCCCATATTTTCGCCAAGCTGTACCAGCTCGGAGACGGGGGTATTCTTTAATTCAGTAAGATTCATGGCGATGAATGGGTATCAACAGGAAATGAAGCGGTTAGACGGTCGCTGGGTTGAGGCTGCTTTCGATAGGAGAGAGCGCAGATCAGCGCGGGTGGATTACGTATGTCGCTGTATAAGTTAGCATCAAATCGCGAGGGCGTCTATTGCGTCGGGGTAAAAACAAAGAGCGCTCAAGGAGCGCTCTGGGATGATTTAGACGTTGGCGTCCAAAAATTCTTTCAATTGAGTCTTGGACAAAGCGCCAACCTTGGTGGCGGCGACGGCGCCGTCCTTGAACAGCAACAGGGTCGGAATACCACGAATGCCGTACTTAGGCGCGGTCTCGGAGTTCTGATCAATATTCAGTTTGGCAACGGTCAGCTTGCCAGCATATTCATCAGCAACTTCATTCAGGATAGGTGCAATCATTTTGCACGGGCCGCACCACTCAGCCCAGAAGTCGACCAGTACCGGGCCTTGTGCCTTGATTACGTCAGCTTCAAAGCTGGCATCGGTCAGCTGAACAATCTTGTCACTCATCTACCACTCCAGTCTATTGTTGGGGATCTGTTGGCAAATATAACCAATAGATGTAAATAAAAGGCAAATAGTTGCCCTATTTGAAATGATCCTGTTTATTATTGCAAGCCCAACCTGATAACCTGTCTGCCATGAGCAAAACACACTTAACTGAATGTAAATTCGCCCAGATGGGGCTGGAACCGCAAGTTCTCGCCGGTCTGGAAGCCAAGGGATTCCACTATTGCACGCCGATCCAGGCGCTTTCCCTTCCTATTCTCCTTGCAGGCAAAGATATTGCGGGCCAGGCACAAACCGGGACCGGCAAGACCATCGCCTTTTTGGCGGGGACCTTTAATCACCTGCTGATGCACCCGGCATCTCCTGATCGTCAAACCAATCAGCCTCGCGTGTTGATCATGGCCCCGACCCGTGAACTCGCCATCCAGATTTATAACGATGCCGTGCCCATGGGTGAGAGCACTGGCTTCAAGCTGGGCCTGGCTTATGGTGGCGACGGTTACGACAAGCAACTTGCTGTGCTGGAGCAAGGCGTTGATGTCCTGATCGGTACCACAGGTCGCATCATCGATTACCTGAAACAGGGCATCATCGATCTGTCACGGATTCAGGCTGTGGTATTGGATGAAGCCGATCGCATGTTCGATCTGGGTTTCATCAAGGATATCCGCTTCCTGTTTCGCCGCATGCCAGCACCGAGCCAACGTCTGAACATGTTGTTCTCTGCCACCCTGTCGCTGCGCGTTCAGGAACTGGCCTACGAGCATATGAATCAACCCGAGCATGTGCAGATTGAACCGGAACAGATGACTGGTCAGCGCATCAAGGAGGAGCTGTTTTATCCCTCCAACGAAGACAAGATGTTGTTGTTACTGACGCTCTTCGAAGAAGAGTGGCCGGATAAAGCCATTGTGTTTGCCAATACCAAGCATGTTTGCGAAGAAGTACATGGCTGGCTGGAAAACGATGGTCATCGTGTCGGTCTGTTGACTGGTGATGTGCCGCAGAAAAAACGCATGAAGATTCTCGAGGATTTCACCAAGGGAACATTGGACATTCTGGTGGCTACCGATGTTGCCGCCCGTGGTTTGCACATCCCCGATGTGACTCATGTGTTCAACTACGATCTGCCGGATGATTGCGAAGATTATGTCCATCGCATCGGCCGTACGGGGCGTGCGGGCAAGAGTGGTCACTCCATCAGTTTTGCCTGTGAAGACTATGCCTTCAATTTGCCAGCTATCGAAGAGTACATTCGTCATCCGATCCCGATGAGCAAGTATGATCGTCAGGCGTTGCTGACGGATGTCGTCGCACCGAAACGAATCCATCGCCATCGTGCCGGTGTGAATCGAAATCTGCGCGAGCGTCAGCCGAGTGCTGGCCGTCGTCGCAGTAGCCCGCGTAAACCCTGACAGGACGTCGCCCGTGAACCAGTCACCTCTGTATGCTGCCATCGATCTCGGCTCCAACAGTTTCCATATGCTGGTGGTGCGTGAGGTTTCGGGCGCCATTCGCACCGTTGCCAAGGTCAAGCGCAAGGTCCGGCTCGCGGCTGGACTGGATGCGGAAAACCGTTTGAGTCAGGAGGCCATGGCTCGGGGCTGGGACTGTTTGCGATTATTCGCCGAGCAGTTGCAGGATGTGCCGAAAGAAAATACCCGTATTGTCGGCACCGCCACCCTGCGGCTGGCTGGCAATGTGGCGGATTTTCTGGTCGAGGCGGAGCGCATTCTGGGTCATCACATCGAGGTGATCACCGGTGAAGATGAGGCCAAAACCATCTATCAAGGGGTTTCCTGGACCTCCAGCGGGGAAGGTAATCGCCTGGTGATCGATATCGGTGGTGCCAGTACCGAGTTGGTGATTGGTGAACAAAGCGATGCCAAGCTATTGAATAGCCTGCATATGGGCTGCGTGACTTGGCTCAGGCGCTATTTTACTGACGGATTGCTCAGCGAAGCGAACTTTGCTGCGGCCATTGATGGTGCCAAGGCGGTGCTGGCTCAGGTGCAACAGGGCTACCTCGACATGGGGTGGATCACCTGTGTTGGTGCTTCCGGTACCGTGCAGGCGTTGCAGGAAATTATGATTGCCCAGGGACGCAGCGAGCGGGTCACCCTGAGCAAACTCAATGAATTGAAGCTCCAGGCGATCCAGTGTGGTCGTATCGATCAATTGGCGCTGCAGGGCTTGGCCCCGGAACGGTTGACCGTCTTCCCATCTGGTTTGGCCATCCTGATTGCGATTTTCGAAACTCTGCTGATCGACAACATGACACTGGCCGGTGGAGCTCTGCGTGAAGGATTGATCTATGGCATGGTCGGGCGTAAACGGGATTGCGATGCTCGTGAGCGCACCGCCGAGAGCCTGATCACCCGTTACCAGCTGGATCGGGAACAGGCTGAACGGGTGCGCAATGCGGCCTTGAATGCTTTTACCCAATTACAACTCAGCTGGCACTTGAGCGAACAATACGGTCGGCCCATGCTGCGCTGGGCCGCCATGCTCTACGAACTGGGATTGTGCATCGAGTACAAGAAGGCGCCACAACATGCCGCCTATATCATCGATCATATCGATATGCCTGGTTTTACTCCGGCCCAAAAACAGCTGTTATCGGCTCTGCTACTCAATCAGCGCGATGAATTCAAACTGGATGAACTGGAGCGTCAGAATGCGGTCTCCATGACCCAGGCCTGTCGCCTGGCTCGCATCCTGCGACTCTCCATCATTCTGTGCATGCGCCGCACCGAAGGTACGGTTCCGGAGTTTCGTTTCGAGGCCGAAGAGGACAACCTGACCATCTGGTTGCCGCAAGGGTGGCCGCAGGTTCACTATCTGCGCGCGTCTGAGCTGCTGGATGAGGCCAAGCGCCAGATGCTGATGGGCTGGCCAACCCGCATCATGGAAGAGCCCGACGCTTTGTCGGATCATTAATTCATGCTCCACTCATTGTTGCTACAGGGCCTGCGGGCCCTTTGTCGTCTCTTGCTCGCCTTCGACAGGAAAAACCATGTCTCGATTTACTGATTTGCCACTGGATACCGACTTGTTGCAAGCATTAGCCGGACTGGGGTTGTTCAGCCCGACTCCGGTGCAGCAGCTGGCCATTCCCCCAGCGCTGGCCGGGCTGGATCTGCAGGTGTGCGCACCGACGGGAACGGGCAAGACGCTTGGTTTTTTACTGCCGTTACTGCAACGGGGGCTGATGGCGCCTCGCGATGATGCCTCCCTCATGGCGGCACCGAGCGCACTGGTGCTGGTGCCGACCCGCGAGCTGGCGGAACAGGTCAGTCAGGTGGCGCGAACACTGGCTGCACATCTGGCGTCTCGGCCGACGATTGCGGTGGTTCTGGGTGGTGAAGCCATTGAGCTTCAGGTTGAGACCCTGGCGGCGGGTTGTGATCTGCTGGTGGCGACACCGGGTCGTCTGCTGGAGCTGGTGCGGCAAGAGGCTCTGACGCTGACACAGGTGCAGCAACTGGTATTGGATGAGGCGGATCGGTTGCTGGATATGGGATTTCGACGGGAGTTGGAGCAGATCCTGGCTCGGGTGACGGCGCGCCAGCAGACGCTGTTGTTTTCTGCCACCTTCCCGGATGATGTTGTCACGCTGGCGCAGGCTCTGCTGCGAGATCCTCAGTACATCACAGTCGAGCCCCAAGCGGAGAGGGTCATCGAGGTGCTGGGTTACCACGTCAACAAAAGCAGTAAAGCGGCGCTGTTGCTGCATCTGTTGCAACAACAGGCCGGGAAGGCGGCATTGGTATTCGTCAATCAACGGGCCACAGCCGACACTCTGGTCAAGCGGTTGTGCAAGCAGGGGCTGGTTGCGGCGGCTCTGCATGGGGATAAATCCCAGACCGAGCGTAGCGAGGCTCTGACCCGACTGCGGTCCGGAGCACTATCCGTGCTGGTTGCGACGGATCTAGCGGCGCGGGGACTCGACATCAGTGCTCTGCCGCTGGTGATCAACTTCGAGTTGCCGGAGGCGGCGGAGACCTATGTCCACCGGATTGGGCGTACCGGAAGAGCAGGGCATTCAGGTCTGGCGCTCTCTCTACTCGCGCATGGTGATATGCCCGCATTGCAGGCCATCGAGGCCTTGACTGGTGAGAGGATGTCGCAGCTGGAGCTGGCGGAGTTTCCGGTCACCGATCAGCCTGCGGGGGTGGCCGAAAGCAAACGCCAACCGCGGGACAAGCAGGCCAATCGTCGGACGGCTCAGAAGCGTAGCATCAAACAGTTCGCGGCCAAGACCCCCATACCCCATCGCAACCGGCAGAAATAGCCTGGTGGTGGTTCTGGCGCTCACCACCGGACGCTTACTCCGTTGGTCGGGTTTTTGTCTGGTAGGCTTGTACCCAGGCGATGAACTCCTGTTCCGGCAGTGGGCGGGCTATATGGTAGCCTTGCAGGGAGTCGCAGCCATGGTGTTGCAAAACCAGCCGCTGATCCCCGGTTTCGACCCCCTCGGCGATGGTTTTCATCCCCAAGGCATTGGCCAGGGCTATGATGGAGTCGATGATCGCCAGGGCCGCATCATCTTCAAATAGTTCGCGAACAAAGGATTGATCAATTTTCAGCACATCAATGGGGAAGTGGCGCAGGTAGTTGAGGCTGGAAAAGCCGGTGCCGAAATCATCCACCGAAATGCTGAATCCCATCGCCTTGAGTTCTTTGAGCTTATTCGTGGTCTGTTGAATATCCTTCATCAGCATACTCTCGGTCAGCTCCAGCTCGATGAGCCGGGGCTCGATGTCGGTTTCCGCCAAGGCCTCGACAATCGACTCGATAAAGTTGGCTTGTTTGAACTGTCGGGCTGATAAATTGACGGCGATCGGGAAGCGCGGAAATTCCAGCGCTTGCCAACGGCGCAGATAACGACAGACTTCACGCAATACCCAGTCACCAATCGGCTGGATCAGCCCGGTCTCTTCGGCTAACGGAATGAAACGACCCGGCGGGATCAGGCCATGAATAGGGTCCAGCCAGCGGATCAGCGTCTCGGCACCGACCAGGGCACCCGTTTGGGCATCGATCTGCGGCTGAAAATAGAGCACAAATTCGTTGGCTTCCAGAGCATGTCGGAGTCGCAGCTCCAGTTGCAGACGTTCCAGATTTTTTTCATTCAATTCCGGCGAATAGAACTGACAGTTATTGCGGTCATTCTCCTTGGCCAGGTACATGGCGGCATCGGCATTGCCAATCAGTGTGTTGGCTTCGCTGCCATTGTCCGGGTAGAGGGCGATGCCGATACTGGCGGTGATGATCAGCTGGTTGTCCGCAATGTGATAGGGTTGGGCCAGGGCCTCGAGCAATTTCTCGCCGAGTATGGAGGCATCATCGGGACTGCCACAGTTCGGGCACAGAACGATGAATTCATCCCCCCCGACCCGGCTGACCGTGTCACCACTGCGGACCCATTGTCCCAGGCGGCGTCCTACCTCGCGTAACAGTTGATCCCCGGCCTGATGTCCCAGGCTGTCGTTGATGGTCTTGAAACGGTCCAGATCGATGAACAGCAATGCCAGACCACTGTGTTCCCGTTGGGCTTGGGAGATGGCGACCTCGATCCGGTCGGTCAGTAGTCGGCGATTGGGCAAGCCGGTCAGCACATCGTGGAAGGCCAGATGCTCGATCTGCGCCTCCTGCCGCTTGCGTTCTGTGATGTCGGAGAAACTGGCAATATGATATTCCGGCTCTCCCTGAGCATCGCGGACCAGGCTGATGGAGAGCCAGACCGGGTAACTTTCCCCAGTCCGGCGTTGATCCGTCAGCTCGCCTTGCCAGGCGCCATTTTCGTACAACAGAGCCCACAGATTGCGATACAGGCTGCGGTTCTCCTGTCGGGCACCGAGCAAGGCCGGCTCCTTACCCAGGATCTCCTTGGCCTGGTAGCCGGTAATTTTTTCGAACATCTGATTGACCGAAATCACCCGGTTGCGACGGTCGGTGATGAGGATGGCCTCGCTGCTGGATTCAAATACCTTGGCGGAGAGTCGCAGCTGATTTTCCATCTGTTTGCGACGGCTGATATCCCGGAGTACCAGCAGGACCTCACTCTCACTGCGTGGCAGTATCCGCGCCTCCCAACAAACCCCATCGCTGCGGGGAAGGGCGATCTCCAGCGTGTGCCGGGATTGTTGTGCCAGTACCAGTTTGATCTCCCGACGGATCATCTCGGCCACCAGAGCGCTGGGGTGATCCTGCAGCATGGTTCCGGGATGCAGATCCCAATCCGCCCAGTCTGGCGCTTCGGAACCCGCCAAGCGGTCGAGGATGACCCCCTCTTCATTGATGCGAAAGAGCAAGTCGGGGAGAGCGGAAAGCAGAGCCCGGTTCTTGCTTTCGCTAAGCGCCAATTCTTCGAAGGCATGGTGGGCGCGCAGCAGATAGCGCACCCGATAGCCTAGAGTCCCCCAGCTGATGGGTTTGGTGATGAAGTCGGTGGCCCCGGACTGGTAGGCTTGCTGGATGGAGGGTACATCATCGAGACCGGTGGCCATGGCGATGGGCAGATTGTAGCCTTGGGCCATTTGCCGCAGTTGGGCGCAGAGCTGGATACCATTACCGTCCGGCAGTATAACATCGAGGATGATGAGGTCCGGCTGCTGCTCATGGAATTGCTGCAAGGCCTCGGCCACGCTGGCGGCCTCGATGACTTCGAAACCGGACTCTTCCAGAGTTGCGCGCATGATAAGCCGGGCGCTCAACTCATCATCGACCACCAGAACGAGGGGCTGGACCCGGGACAAACGCTGCTCGGTCATTGCTCTTCCCCTTGATGCAAGTGCACGATTTCATCCTTTGTAAGCATAAATCGGTACTCTATCTCGACCATTAAATTTTGTAGCCCTTGAGTCGTTCCCTGGCGGGCCTGCTGCTCGATCTGCAAGCAGAGTTGGGACAGGGCTCGGGCACCCAGATTGGCGGCGCTGTTCTTCAGCGAATGGGCGGCGCGCAGGAGCAGGGCCGAGTCTTGTTCACGGACGGCCTGCTGCATCTGGCTCAACAGCTCGGGAGACTCCTGAAGCCAAGCAGCGAGAACTTTCACCAGTAAACCGGCTCGCAAAGTCCGTAGATTTTCGATGGCGCGCAGATCGAGCTCCCGCAGTGGCATTGGGGCGGTTTCGCGGCATACCGGCCTGGCGTCGTTTGGAATGGCGGCAGAATGGGAGGGTAACCACTGGGCCAATAGATTCGCCAATTGTTCCTGCGTGAAGGGCTTGGAAAGATAATCGTCCATGCCAGAGGCCAGGCACCGCTCCCGATCCCCGGAGATGGCGTTGGCGGTGAGGGCGATGATGGGGATGTGGTGATGGCTCTGCTGTTCCTGCTGGCGGATTGCCACTGTCGCCTGGAAGCCATCCATGATCGGCATCTGGCAATCCATCAGGATCAAGTCGAAGTTCTGCTTCTGCAGGATCTCCAGAGCATCCGCACCGTTGGTGACCACCTCATAACCCAGCCCCAAATTCTGTAGCATGGCGAGTGCTACCTCCTGATTGACCTGGTTATCTTCGGCCAACAAGACTCGCCCCTGCAGACGGAACTGCCACTCACCCGTGGTTGGCGAGGCTCCCGGCAGGGGAAGCGGCTGACGCAGGCCATGGACCATGGCGTTGTAGAGATCGGATTGGCGGACAGGCTTGGTCAGTTGCTGGCAGTTTTGCACCAGCATGCACTCCTGAGTGGGTTCCGAATGGCCCGCCGAACTGAGAATGATGATGGGCGTGGGGGCCAGCGCTGGATCGGCCTGCAAGCGGGAAACCAGGCCCAGACCATCTTCATCCGGCATCATCATGTCGGTCAGTACCATAGTAAACGGACTGCCAACCGTGTGCGCTTGTAGCAACAGGGTCATCGCCTGTTGCACGCTCTGGGCCAACGAGATTTGGCAATGCCAGGCGGTGAGTTGGTGGGTCAGGATTTCCAGATTGGTGGTGTTGTCATCCACGATCAAGACCTTGAGGTGATCGAGTTGACGAGAGTTGTGCTGGACTCGAATAGCCTTTTCCAGCGGCAGTGTGAGGTTGAAGAAGAACTCGCTGCCCTTGCCGCTCTCGCTACGCAGTTCGATTTGGCCGCGCATCAGCTGTACCAGACGCTGGGAGATCGCCAACCCCAGACCCGTGCCGCCAAAGCGACGGGTCGTCGAGCTATCGGCTTGCGAGAAGGCCTGAAATAGTTTTGCTTGCCGTTCGAGCGGTATGCCGATGCCGGTGTCCCGGACACTGAAGCGGCACGTAACTAGGTCGTCATCCTGGGCGAGGATCTCGACCCGGACTACCACCTCGCCCTGCTCGGTAAATTTCAGGGCGTTGCCAACCAGATTGGTTAGGACCTGACTCAGTCGTTTACTGTCCCCTTGCAGGTGGATTGCATGGGGTGGTGGCGAGCAGAGGATCTCCACGCCCTTGCCATGGGCTACCGGGGCGAAGCGTTCGACCAGATCCTCCAGCAGCAGGTTCAGATTGAAGACGCTGCGTTCCAGATCCAGTTTGCCGGCCTCGATCTTCGAGAAGTCGAGGATGTCGTTGATGATGGTCAGCAGATCCTCGCCGGAGCGGCGGATGATGCGGACAAAGCGGCGTTGCTTGTCATCCAGCTGTGTCGAGTTCAGCAGGTCGGTCATGCCGATAACACCGTTGAGCGGTGTGCGGATCTCGTGGCTCATCATGGCTAGAAATTCGCTTTTGGCCTGATTGGCGGATTCAGCAGAATCCCTTGCTTGTACCAGGTCAGCCGTCCGTAACTGCACCACTTGTTCCAGATGGTCGCGATGCTGCTCCAGTACCCGATCCCGCTGTTCAATCTGGCTGAGCATGTCATTGAAGCAGTCGGCCAGTTGCCGCGCCTCATCCTGATCATCGCCGCTGTCGGCGCGCAGGGCATAGTTTTTATCCTGGGCGACGGTACTAGCGACTTGAGCCAGCCGGATCAGGGGCTGGGTCAGGATGCGACCAGAGAGCCTGGCCAGCCAACCGGCCAGCAGAAGTGCGATACTGCCCAGCAACAGACCGGTGAACAGACTCTTGCGCATGACGCGTTCCAGCGGTGTGAGCTGGGCGTGCAACTGCAGGACGCCAAGGCGTTCACCCTGCAGTTCTATGGGGGTACTCAGGACCATTTCGGCGTCACTGTGTTCGATCTGATCTCGGTGATAGCGTGCCAGCAGTTTGCCGTTGTTCAGTGTGATGGTGGCGAGCACCACTTCGGGGGAATATTGCAAGGATTGCAGCGTCTGATTGGCCGAAGAGGCATCGAGGAAGGTCACGGCTGCGGCACTGTTGAAGGCCACACTGCGGGATAACACCTCCAGTGCCCCCCGACTCTGGTCCCGCAACATATGGTATTGCTGGGACAAGAAGGCGACGGAGAATAACCCCAGGGTCAGCACACAGACCATAACCACCAGAGTGGTGGCCTTCTTGGAGAGGGAAAAACGGTGCCAGAGTGATAGCAGCTTCATTGTTTCATCCCTGCGTTACGGGCCAGTTTTAGTAATTGGGAACTGATGTGGTAATCGCCTTTGCGGATCAGCTCCAGGTTGATGTCAAATAGCAGTCGGCCATCGACCTCTTGTAAGCCGATGATGCCACCATCGGCGACAAAATTTTCGCCATCGCCTATGGTCAATAACCCCGGATCACGTTGGACCAGGGTGCGTAATGCCACGGGGGCGCCGCCTTGCCGCAGGTAATAGACATGACAACCTGCGACCTCGGCGTTGCGGGGTAAGGCCCGGATGTAGATTTTCCGCCCGTTGACTTGCCGCCCCTGCAGGGAGGCGAACGCCCGCTGTAGTGAGGCATCACTGTTTCCCAGGCAGACCGACAGAGGGAGATTTTGAGTCCCCTCGGCGGGCCAGATGGTGAATTTCAAGAAGTTAAAGACATAGGCGGCCTTGAGCTGTTCCAGACGCAAGACGCTATCGGCAACTCCGTGCAGGCAACCGAATAGCAGCAGCACCCACAACCAGCGATGAGCATGGTATCGAGAGGCGCGGGAACTGGCGTGCGCCATCACCACAGACTCGGCTTGTGGGTTTTCATTTGCATCCTTCTTGCTGCCATTCATCACACCTGGACCTGGTCATCTCTTGGTCGGAGCCGGTGCGGAAAAGATCCATCTTGCGGGCAGGATTCTTGTGTCATTTTGAATAGTTATAGAGGAAAGCGGTGCAACAAGCTGCTGTGTTGATAGCAGAGCGCGAGCCAGTTCAAACTGCAGGTACAGCATCAGGGCTCTTACGAGACCTTCCGCGAACTTATTTATCCCTTCAATACAATCTCGATCACAGGCTCTGGTCAGACACCTGCACAAAGCCCTCGGCGCTGGTTACTGTTATCGATAACAAGAACAGGGATGTTGCGCGGGCCGACAGGTTCGGGAGAGTGGATGATGAGAGAAGTGTATTGGCTGGTTGCGGGTGTGCTGCTGCCAATCAGCGCGATTGCCGCCTCGAATGATGATGACTTGCTACAGATGGATCTGGATCAGCTGATGCAGGTCAAGCTGGAGGGCACTGCGACCCTGACACCGACCGCAACTCGCCGGATGCCGGCCTCCATCACCAGTATCGATCGCTCGATGATCGAGCAATCCGGTGCCCGCAGCCTGTTCGATCTGCTGGAAATTTATGTCCCCAACTTCCATTACCTGCCCCATCACTGGGAAGCCCCGCACATGGGGATGCGCGGCCTGATTGGCGATCGGGATGATAAATATCTGCTGGTGGTCAATGGTCGGGTGCTCAATGAAAAGACCCACTTCGGCGCCCTGAGTGAACGGGATACGCCTTTACTGGCCGACATTCGCAAGATCGATGTGGTTCGTGGACCCGGATCTGTGGTGTATGGTCCCGGGGCTGTCTCCATGGTCATCAACATCCAGACCGATACCTTTGCCGACCACGGCCCCGATGGTATGACCGTCAAATGGGGGGAAGGTGAGGCGTTTCGCTCGGTTGAGCTCAAGCATGCCGTGCAGTTTGGCGATAGCCTGGATCACGGTCTCCTGCTGTACGCCGGGATCAGCGACTATGCCGGTGCCAGCAGTGGCAGCTCCCCCTTGACCTATGGCCTGAGTAGCACCACCAGCTGGGGCGACACCATCACCGGTGGGCAGCCTGTCTCCTACAGCACGCCGAATAACCACGAGTCATTCCATGACCGACCCAAGCTCAAGCTGCATGCCCACTATCAGAAGCAGGATTTCAATGCCTGGTTGCGCTTCACTCAGGGTGGGGAGAAGCTGACCTGGGAGCACAAGACCATCTATAGCGCACCCAATGGCTCGGCAACTCCGGGCACACCGGAGGATGCTTATGCCACCAATGGGGTGGGGTATCAGCAGCTGACCTTCGATATGTCCCAGCTGTGGGTTCTCAACAACCAGATGTGGTTCGAGATGAAGGGGGGCTATGACAGCACCGTCTATGTTCGGGAGCTGTGGAACTCGTCCCAGCCGGACGTCACACCGGAAAACCACCGTGAAGAAGAGTATCTGCTGCGGGGGACGCTGAACTGGAACCATAGTGCCAGCCATGCCACGGCTCTGGGCAGCGAAGTGATCTACTCCCGCTGGGGGTTATCGACTTCGGATTATGACCATGCCCAATCTTCGGTGCTGGGAGAGATGGACCCCTGGGACACCTATGCCGTCGGTGTGTTTGGCGAACATCAGTGGCAGATCAATTCCTGGCTGACTCAATTTACCGGGCTGCGCGCCGACAAGGACCAATACACCGATTGGATGTGGTCACCCCGACTGGCCTTGGTGGCGACGCTCAGCGAACGGGATACCCTCAAGGGGATACTCAGCCGATCCATGCGCAAGAACAACGCCGAGGAGTTGCGGGCCCAGCATCTGGCCGGGCAGAGTGCCGAGTCAGAAGAACTCTCCAGCGCCGAGTTGATCTATGGTCGTGAGCTGAGTGACAGCACTCGTATGACCCTGACCGGTTTTTATAACAAGGCCGAGATCCTGGGGTTCAATTTTTCCTCGTTGCGTAATCAGCCGGTGGGAGAATTCAAATACGGCGGGCTGGAGTTCGAGCTCAACTACCAACTGGCGGATGTCACGCTAGGGTTCTCCCACTCCTACAGTAAGCTCGATGACTTTGATCTGGCTCCCGGTGGGTCAACCCGGATTACTGCCTCTCACCTGGGCTATGGCAACGATCTGAATAACTGGAGCAATCACATCACCAAGTTCACTGCCGCCTGGCAGTTGGACCCGGCTTGGCAATTGACCAGTAGTCTGCGTTATTTCTGGGGCTATGAAGGGGCGCAGGATCAGATTGACAGTACCAATGATGCCCGTGAGAACAACCCCAACTCCTCGGCCACCAATCTCACCGATCCGGGGTATAACGACTCGGTGCAGGAGGCGGCCTTCCTCGATCTGGGCTTGCACTACCAGACCCAGGACTATGGCAAATTCAGTCTGAATGGTTACAACCTGTTGGGACTGCTCGACAAAC
Source organism: Aeromonadaceae bacterium (assembly GCA_963677375.2). Taxonomy (GTDB): domain Bacteria; phylum Pseudomonadota; class Gammaproteobacteria; order Enterobacterales; family Aeromonadaceae; genus Pseudaeromonas. The sequence goes on along the minus strand of CAXXIF010000012.1, from coordinate 263,727 downwards.
GCTTTAACAAGCGCCTCTACCTGCTCAACGTCGGCAACTATCGCCCCGAGGCGGTCGCCGTCGGGTTGAGCTATCGCTACAACTTCTGATTTCCACCCTCCGGGGCAAGCCTGCGGGGGGCCATAGCGCACCTTTTTCCGGCCCGGATTCGGCTCCTCCAGTTCTCGCCCATACCCATACAAAGTCGCCGAATGGCGATTTTTCATGATTTTAAGTCGATTAAATTCAATATAAATCAATTAATTATAACTAATTGTTGTTTTTTTCAATTTCCATTTAAGTCGTGGCGGGAGCGGGTCGCTTTGATCATCTGGTTTTCTATTTATTAAATCTGTGGATCAGGGGGACTAATGGCTATTCAGGCTGCAAATCGCAGTGGTACCCGTCTTTTGACGGGTGATGAAGCGCTGGCTTTTCCTCTGTTTGAGCTATTGCGACCGGACCGCTCGGTTCATGAATTCGGGCAGCGTTTGAACGGCCAGCGGCGAGCATTTTCAGCCCTCTGCGGAGGCTGTTTTGCCCAATTATTTAACGGGCACCCCTGCGAGTTGGAGTATTCACCGTTCGAGTGGTCACAACCGGGACAAACTCCGATGGCCGAGGGGGAGGGATGGATCTGGTTGCAAGCCGAGGGGAAAACAGGACCAAGCGGCTGCAGGCAACAGGCTCTGTTGGCGATTCCGGCCCCGGTATTGTATCGGCTGGCGGTGTTGTTCTTCGGTGGAATACCGCTTTCTTCGGATCAGGAGGTAGCCAAAAGAACGCCGACCGACACCGAGATCCGTCTGTTACAGCGACTGTTTCAACATCAGTTGGATATTTGCTCCGATTTGCAAACCGAGCCGGAAATGCGTTGGGTGGTTGCATCATCCAGTGCCGAGCAGCTCCCTGTGCAGGGTGAGTGGTTGGTGAGTGAGGCCACCATGATGGTGGGAGAGCATGCCAGCCATTGGTTCATCTGGTGGCCCTGTACCCCGATTGCGACCGAGGAACCAGCGTTCGAGCTGTCCGCGGCTCTGGAGCAAGCCCTAACCACAGTACCGTTCCGCCTGCGGGTGCTCATGCAGCAGTGGGCCATGAATCTGGCCGAGGTCAGTGAATTACAAGTGGGCGATGTTTTGCCGTTGGAGTTGAATGAGCCTGTCATCGCAGCCATCGGACCCCGAGGTTATTTCCGTGGCCAGGTTGCTGAACACCAGGGTCATCTGGTGTTTCAGGTCACTGACGTTTGAACGTGAGGATGTAAGAACATGAAAGAGAACAACACCGATCTATTGGGTCTGGGCCTGGATGGGCTCGATAACCTGTTTGACCAGGTGGACGATGAATTACAACTGGCCGACTCGGTCACGACTCGGCCTCAGGGGCGGGGTCTCGGTTTCTTTCGCCAGATCCCGGTCAAGGTGACGCTGGAAGTGGCCAGTGTCGAGCTGCCGTTGGGTGAATTGATGAGCGCGGGGGCCGGCGCCGTATTGGCGCTGGATAAAGCGGCGGGTGAACCGCTGGATGTGCGGGTGAATGGCCATTTGCTGGCACGGGGTGAAGTGGTGCTGGTGAATGGCAAATATGGCTTGCGGTTAGTCGAAATTGTCGATGAGCAACTGCTGGATGATCTGGGTCATTGAGACGATGAAGCGACTTTTCGGATGGGGCGGGATATTGGTCCTACTGGGGTTCAGCGGGCTGGGCCATGCCAGCGATCTGACGCTGTTCTCGGTGGCTCCGGGACAGGGTGGGACACAGGATTACAACATCAAGTTGCAGATCCTGCTCTTCATGACCCTGCTCAGTCTGTTGCCGACCCTGCTGCTGATGATGACCAGCTTCACGCGCATCATCATAGTGCTGGCTATTTTGCGGCAGGCCCTGGGTTTGCAATCCAGCCCGCCGAACCGGGTGCTGATCGGCATTGCCCTGACCCTGACCCTGCTGATCATGCGGCCGGTCTGGCAGGAGGTCTATAGCAAGGCCTTCGTGCCCTACGATGCCGGGAGTCTCACCTTACCTCAGGCACTGACAGTGGCGGAGAAGCCTCTGCGCAAATTTATGCTGGCGCAGACCCGGGAATCGGATCTGGAGCAGGTGCTGCGCATTGGCGGGGAGTCGACTCATATGGCGGCTCAGGATGTGCCGTTCGGGGTGCTGATGCCGGCTTTTGTGCTGAGTGAACTCAATACCGCGTTCCAAATTGGTTTCATGATCTTCATTCCCTTCCTGGTCATCGATCTGGTGGTGGCCAGCGTGCTGATGGCCATGGGGATGATGATGCTCTCACCACTGGTGATTTCATTACCCTTCAAGTTGATGGTGTTCGTGCTGGTGGATGGCTGGGCGTTGACCGTGGGTTCGCTGGCAGCGAGCTTCCACGGAGGCGGGTCATGACACCCGAGCAGAGCATCGAGTTGGTGAGCCAGGGGGTGCAGTTGGTCATCAGCCTGGTGATGGTGCTTATAGTGCCGAGCCTGGTGGTGGGCTTATTGGTCAGCATCATCCAGACGGCGACTCAGGTTCAGGAGCAGACCCTGAGCTTTCTGCCGCGACTGGTGGTGACGTTGCTGACGTTGGTCTTTACCGGCTCCTGGATACTGCGACAGATCATCGATCTGTTCCGGGCTATTTTTGCCCAGGTTCCGGGGTTGATGGGCTGATGAGTGGTTGGGGGCAGTTGAGTGCTGCCGAGCTGGTGAGCTGGCTTGGACTCTGGTGGTGGCCTTTCGTGCGGCTGAGCGCGGCATTCTGGATCATGCCGTTGTTGGGTGATTATCGAGTGACAATCCAGCTCCGCCTGTTGCTGGCCTTCTTGCTGAGTCTGCTGGTGGCCCCCCTGCTGGAACGAGCGCCCGTGGTGGACCCTTTTTCACTCGGCGCCCTGGTCATGACGTTGGAACAGATACTGTTCGGGTTGCTGTTCGGTTTTTGCGTCCAGACACTGTTCTGGTTGCTGGGCATGGCAGGACACATCCTTTCCCAGCAGATGGGGCTGGCGATGGCGGTGATGAATGATCCGGTCCATGGCGAAAACGAACCGATTGTGGGCGAATTCCTCACCATTCTTTGTAGCCTGTTGTTTCTCGGCCTGAATGGCCACCTGGTGGTGATGGAGTTACTGGTGCGCAGCTTGCGGCAGTGGCCTCCTGGCAGTTCGCTGGCAACCCTGGATCTGTCGATCGTCTGGCACCTGGTTCACTGGTCATTTGCCGGAGCCATCACCCTAGCCTTTCCGGCCATCATCGCCATGCTGCTGGTGAATCTCACCTTCGGGGTGATGAACCGCAGTGCCCCCAGTTTCAATATATTTTCCATGGGCTTTCCCATGAGCATGCTGATTGGCTTGTATGCCTTGTTGCTGACCCTGAGCGGGATACCCGGGCGATACATGGAACTAGTGGATCATCTTCTCACCGAGCTGTCCCATTTGGGGGTGGCATGAGCCAGTCCGACGGTCAGAACCGGAGCGAAGCTGCAACTCCCAGACGGCTGCGACAGGCGCGCAAGAAGGGGCAAGTTGCGCGCTCCAGGGAGCTGGTCAGCGCCGGTCTGCTGTTACTGGGAAGCCTGTGCTTGGATAGTTGGGCGAGGGCGTTTGGCGATCTGTTTTCCACCCTGATGCGACGACAGTTTACGTTTGATGCGGAGTCGTTACGCGCGCCTTGGTTGATGGTCAGCCAGTTGGGCGTCGCCCTGACTGACATGTTGACTGTGATGATGGCGCCGTTTGCTCTCTTGGCTCTGGGGCTGATCATTCTGGCCATGTTGCCTGGCGGTCCCGTGCTGGTGTGGGACAATTTATTACCCAAGGGGTCACGTTTTAATCCGCTCACTGGCCTGGGCCGAATTTTTTCGTCACGTAGCTGGATAGAACTGGGCAAGGCGATCCTGAAAGTGCTGTTGATCGGTGGGTCCTTGCTGCTGTTACTGCATCGCAACTGGGACATGTTGATGGGATTGAGTCAGCAGTCGTTTTCCCAAGCCATGAGTCAGGGGTTGCAGCTGATTGCCCAGTCCTGGCTTTTCATGGGGATGCTGTTGGGTGTGATTGCCTGTATGGACTTACCCTATCAGCAATGGACCCTGCTCAAGGGGTTGCGGATGAGTAAGCAGGAGATCAAAGAAGAGCGGCGCAGTGTCGAGGGTCGCCCCGAGGTGAAGATGCGCATCCGCCGTATGCAGGTGTTGCTGTCGCGATCTCAACTCAAACGACGCCTGCCGAAAGCGGATGTGGTGCTGGTCAACCCGACTCACTATGCCGTCGCCATCCGCTATGACCAGAACAAGGCCAAGGCTCCCTATGTGGTGGCCAAAGGGGTGGACGAGATGGCGCTGCGGATCCGGGAGCTGGCGCAGGAGCTGGATAAGCCCCTGTTACCACTGCCGGAGCTGGCCCGGGCCATCTACCACTCGACCCGGGTCGATCAGGAAATTCCTGCCGCTTTATACAACGCAGTGGCCCATGTGTTGAGCCATGTGATGCAACTGAAAGCCTATCAGGCCGGGCGGGGTAAGAAGCCCATGCCATTGGCCAACCTGCCGATCCCGGCCGAATTACTGACTCCCAAGAGGTAACCTGTGAACTGGCGTACGTTGACACAATCCTATACCGGGGTGCCGCTGTTGGTGCTGGCCATATTGGCCATGGTGATCTTGCCCTTGCCAGCCTGGCTGCTGGACACCCTGTTTACCTTCAACATAGTACTGGCGCTGCTGGTGTTGTTGGTCTCGGTCTCGGCGCGACGACCCCTCGATTTCTCGGTCTTCCCGACCGTGTTGCTGGTCGCCACCCTGATGCGACTCTCCTTGAACGTGGCCTCGACCCGTGTGGTCTTGCTCCATGGTCAGAATGGTGCCGATGCCGCGGGTAAGGTGGTTCAGTCCTTCGGTGAGGTCGTGGTTGGCGGTAACTATGTGGTCGGCATGGTGGTGTTCGTCATCCTGATGATCATCAACTTTGTGGTCATCACCAAAGGGGGGGAGCGGATCTCCGAGGTGGCCGCACGCTTCACCTTGGACGCCATGCCCGGCAAACAGATGGCTATTGATGCGGACTTGAATGCCGGTTTGCTGGATCAGAAGACGGCCAAGCGGCGGCGGCAGGAGATTGCCCGCGAGGCGGACTTCTATGGTGCCATGGACGGGGCCTCGAAATTTGTTCGGGGTGATGCCGTTGCCGGTCTGCTGGTGCTGGTCATCAACATGCTGGGTGGCCTGGCCATCGGTATCTTCCAGCATGACATGCTGGCGGCCGACGCCTTCCAGCGCTATGCCCTGCTGACGATTGGTGACGGCCTGGTGGCGCAGATCCCGTCGCTGCTGATGTCGACCGCCGCCGCTATTATCGTCACCCGGGTCAATGACGAAGGGGAGATGACCGATCTGGTGGGGCGGCAGCTGCTGGCCTCGCCCCGCGTCATGTTGACCGGGGCCATCATCATGCTGATCCTCGGCCTGGTGCCGGGCATGCCGACGCTGGCGTTTCTCAGTTTTTCCGCCGTACTGGGCTACTCCGGCTGGCGTGCCCAGCACTACCAACGGGACATAGAAAGCCTGCGTGCCGCCGAGGCCGTGGTCGAACAGATGCCAGCCCGGGATGGCGAAGCACTGGATTGGCCGGATCTGCCGTTCGTGGATGCGCTGGTGGTGGACTTGGGTTATCGCCTGGTGAGGTTGGCGGACAAGGAGCGTGGCGCCGAGCTGTTGCAACGGGTACGCGGTATTCGCAAAACCCTCTCCGAGCAGATGGGGTTCCTGTTGCCGGAAATCCGGGTCAAGGACAATCTGCATCTGAAACCGGAGCAGTACCAGATACGGTTGCATGGGGTGCCGGTTGCCAACGGACGCATCGAGCCAGAGCGACTGATGGCCATCAATAATGGCGATGTGTATGGAAAACTGGACGGCATACTGGCACGGGACCCGGCCTATGACATGGAAGCCGTGTGGATCATGCCTACCGATCGGGCCAAGGCGTTGAACATGGGTTATTCCGTGGTTGAACCGGCCTCGGTGATTGCAACCCATGCCAGCAAGGTGATCCGCGAGAATCTCGAAGAGCTGTTTGGTCATGACGAGATCCTCAAATGGCATCAGAGAATGAGTCATTTGGCACCCAAGCTGTCTGAATCCCTGATGGCAGCCCTAACGCCGATGCAACAACTGCGCGTCTTGCGTTACTTACTGCGCGAACAGATGAGCATCATGGATATCCGGGCCATCGCCACCAGCATGTTGGACAGTAGTGAGGTGAGCAAGGACCCGATCCTGCTGGCTTCCGATGTGCGTTGTGCCTTGAAGCGGGGTCTGATCCGTCAGTTGGTGGGCGATAAGCCCACTCTCAAAACCTTTACCCTGGATGAAAAGTTGGAACAGACGCTGCTGACCGCTCTGCGTCAGGCTCAGCAACAGGGCAAAGTGGCGCTGGATGGCTTCCCGATTGAACCGCAATTGCTGGCTCAGTTGCAGCAACGGATGCCGATGATTCGGGATCAGATGCAACGGGCCGGTCAGGTGCCGACGCTGGTGGTGATGCCGCAATTGAGGCCGATCATGTCGCGCTATGCCCGCAGTTTTGCCAGAGGACTACAAGTGCTCTCCTACAACGAAATGACAGAGACGGTGCAGTTAGATGTCCTGGGTTCGCTGGGGTGAGTAAAGATTCCACACTTTGATTGTTTATTCTTCTTTTGAGTCAATTATGCGCAATTTGCGTGAAGGTAAAACCAATATATTTATGATTATTAACGTTTTTTTACATATTGCCTGCATGAACTGACATGAATAGAAATTAAAATCGCAGCATGCGACGGCTGCATTAAGGTTTTAACCCCCATTGGTCGTTTTGAGCTAGTTGGTGTTAAAAAAGTGGCAAACTGAAGCGAAAGCTCAGGACGCAAAGCCTCCGGCCTACCGCTCCGCTTCGGAGCTATGAAAGCGGGGTTACCAGATAGCAGATCTGTCGGGAGTCCGCTGTATTGCTCCTGTTTGCTTTCGCCCTCTTGCGTGATTGACGCAGGAGGAGGGCGTGTTTATCTGTCCGCTGTCCGTCCTTCACTTCCGTTGCATTTGCTTATTGTCAGCAATCTCGTATCGAGCCGGTCTCAGATACAAATTGTGTATGAACGAGTGAGCACATGATCCTCTGGTTTTCTGCTGTTTTCCCGTTCTCTTGTCTTGGATGTCTACGGAGAACGTCTTCATGCCGATTCCACTATATGAATCCATGCGAGCCCTAGATGGAATGACTCTTCTGGCTCTCGATCCTCGACAAAGCTTACTGCGTCAGCATGCCAGTAACCTACAGACGTGGGGAGTCGATGCAGAGTGGGTGACGACACTGAGCCATGCTCTGGCACCGCGCCGAGCTCCGACGCTGGTCTTGCTCGACACAGACTCCCTGAGCCAACCCGTCGGGCGGGTTGTGACGGATCTGCACCGTCGCTATCCGGCGGCGCTGATCCTGATTCTGGTGGAGCCCCATCAGAGCCGTGAGGCGGGAGAAGCGCTGCGGCTGGGCGCTGTGGATTATCGGCATAAGCCTTTCAGTGCAGAGCAATTGCAACATGCTTTGCAGGAGATGCTGCTACTGCTGCATCCGATGCCCAACCTGGTGGTGCGCTCCCATGGCGCCCGTCAGGTGATCCAGTTGGCACGGCGGGCGGCTCACACATCGGCCTCCGTGCTGATTACCGGGGAGTCGGGGACGGGAAAGGAGTGTCTGGCCCAATTCATCCATGCTCAGTCGCCGCGTCGACAGGGCCCTTATGTGGCGGTGAATTGTGCGGCCATACCGGAAAACATGCTGGAGTCCATGCTGTTTGGTTACAGCAAAGGGGCTTTTACCGGTGCCATCCAGTCGATGCCGGGTAAATTCGAGCAGGCTCAGGGGGGAACCCTGGTGCTGGATGAAATAGGCGAACTGCCGCTGGCACTGCAGGCGAAACTGTTACGAGTGTTGCAGGAGCGCACGCTGGAGCGTCTGGGTAGTCATCAGGCTATTCAACTGGATGTCCGGGTGATAGCGGCCAGTAATCGGGACCTCCGGGCTATGGTCGCGCGCGGGGAATTTCGACAGGATCTGTTTTATCGTCTCGACGTACTGCCGCTCAGCTGGCCGGCACTCCGGGAGCGCCCGGCAGATATCTTGCCGCTGGCCCAGCATTTCATCGACCACTATGCGCCACAGCAGGGTCATACCTTGAGTTTCGAGGCGAGTCAGTTACTGCTCGGTTACGACTGGCCGGGGAACGTCCGTGAACTGGAGAATGTGGTGCAACGAGCGCTGATCCTGTGCCGCGGCCTGTCGCTGCAACCCGATGATCTGCAATTACCCCATGGGGTCACCAGCCACTGCCCCCAGTTCCCGATCGCGGAACCTTATGCCGAAACCGCATCGGCGGGGATGCCATTTCCAATCACCGATCTGCATAGCAGTAAACGCAATGCTGAATTTCAATGTGTACTCGAAACCCTGCGCCGTTTTCACGGCCATCGTACCCGAACGGCCGAAGCGCTGGGTATGACGACTCGTGCTTTGCGTTACAAGTTAGCGGCGATGCGGGAACAGGGAATCGATATCGACCAGTTGGTCCGTCAGTAAGAGGAAAGAGTTAATGCAAGTAGAAATGCTGGCGAGCCAGGCCACCCTGTTGGGTCGTATGGAAGAGATGAGCCAAGTCGCCGCAGGCGAACAGATAGCACCAGCCACCCTCTTGGCGGGAAGTGAGGTGTCTGCCACCTCGTTTGCGGATGTTTTCAGTTCAGCGGTCAATCAAGTAAACAGTTTGCAGAATAGCGCCGCCGCCCAGATGCAGGCGGTGGAGCTGGGGCAGAGTACCGATATGGTCGGTGCCATGATTACGGCACAAAAAGCGGGTCTGAGCTTCTCGGCTCTGGTGCAGAGTCGGAACAAGGTGATGACGAGCTTCGATGACATCATGAATATGGCGCTGTAGGGATCGGTATGAGCGAGTTGATCAAGAAGAGTGGGCTCGATATCCGGGCCCAGGATGCCAAACAGAGCCTGAGCGGCTGGTGGGTTCGTTGGCGTCAGCAGTCGCGGGACAATCGTTCAGTGCTGGTGATTGCACTGCTGGCGGCTGTGGTGGCTGCCAGTATCGTGGTGATTCTGTGGACGGCCAGCCAGAACTATGTCCCACTGTACGGCCGTCAGGAGATGTACGACACCGCCAACATTCTGGAGCTGCTGGAAAAGGAACAGGTGCCGTTCAAACTGGACACCGCCAGTGGCCAAGTGTTGGTACCGGAAGCTCAGTTGGCTCAGGTGCGGATCGCCCTGGCGGCGCGTGGAGTGCGGGCGGCCATGCCTTCGGGGATGGAAGGGCTGGATACCAAGGTCGGCCTGGGTACTAGCGAGTTCATGGAGAATATGCGCTATCGCAACGCTCTGGAGGGTGAACTGGCCCGGACCATCATAGGACTGGATGCGGTACGCAGTGCCCGGGTGCATCTGGCAATCCCGAAGCGCACCCTGTTTGTCGGTCGTGATGAGGAGCGTCCCACCGCATCTGTGATGCTGGATATGGCCGCCGGGCAACGGCTGGAGCGTGGGCAGGTGGAGGCCATCGTCAATCTGGTGGCGGGTAGCATCAGTGGACTCAAGCCCGAGGGGGTGACCGTGGTCGACCAGACCGGTCGACTGTTGAGTGCCGAGCTGGCCGATGCCGATAGCATGGGGCAAATGAGTCTGCAGCAGATCGATTATGTCCGCCGTCTGGAGGATTACATTCGCCAGCGTGCTGCCGACATGCTGTATCCCTTGCTGGGTAATGACAACTTCCGCATTCAGGTCGCGGCCGACGTCAATTTCAATAAGGTGGAAGAGACCCACGAAACCGTGGACCCGACGCCGGTGCTGCGCAGTGAGACCGGCAAGAACAATGATTCGGTGGACAAAATTGCCACTGGCATTCCGGGCTCGCTCTCGAACCGGCCGCCGGTGACGGCGACCGATACCGAAAAGAACAAGGCTGCGCCAACCCAGACACCGGCCGATGCACGGAGCCAGCGCAGTGAATTCAATCGAGAATATGAAAATGGTCGCTCCGTAACCCATACCCAGTTCCAGATGGGGCGACTGGAGCACTTGCATGTTTCCGTGTTGCTCAATCAGAGCATTGCCCCGAAGGCCGGGTGGAGCAAGGAGCAGTTGACGGAAATGGAGGCAATGGTCCAGCGAGCGGTGGGCTTCGAAGCAGACCGCGGTGATCAAATCAGTGTGACCAGTTTCCCCTTTACACCGGCGGCGGTGGACCCGAGCTCCTATGGCGAAGCCTGGTGGCAGAAACCGATCCTGCTGAGTGCCTTGCGCTATGGCATAGGTACTCTTTTGTGTCTAGTTTTGGTCCTGTTGGGCATACGTCCGCTGGTCAAGCATCTGGTGCAGCAGAACAAGCCGGCCCTGGTAGAACAGGTGGCTACCAGGGAGCGTGAACCTGGCGTGGGCGTTGAATCGTCGGGTGGCAAGAGCGGGATGACACCGAGCATGATGGCGGTCCTGGAAGATATGTTGCCCGGCGAGATGGACTTGCCGCCCCTGGGGCTTGAAGAGTTGCCGCCAGTGGGGAGTGACTATGATGTGCAGCTCAAGCATTTGCAGCTGCTGGTAGACCAGGAAACAACCCGGGTAACCGAGGTGATCAAACTGTGGGTGAATGGCAACAATGATCGATCTTAATATCAACCAGTCTGCCATTGACCTGCAGATTGAGGACCTGGAAAAGGCGGCCATCCTGATGTTGAGCATGGGCGAGGAGTCGGCGGCCAAGATCTTCAAGCGGTTGAATCGTGAAGAAGTCCAGTGTTTGAGCCGGGCCATCTCCAAGTTGCACAATGTCTCGACCATAGAGGCGAAGTGGATACTGCAGCAGTTCTTTGGTCAGTATAAGCAGCAAAGTGGGATTAGCGGTGCCTCGCGCTCCTACCTGCAGCGGACGCTGGATATGGCGCTGGGGCCCAAGTTTGCCCGCAGCATGCTCGATGGCCTGTATGGCGACGAAGTGCAGAGTGATGTGCAACTGCTGCAGTGGGTGCCCCCCGAGGTTCTGGGCCGCTTCTTCGTCAACGAACACCCGCAGATGCAGGCGGTATTGCTGGCCTTTCTGCCGTCCGAGACCTCCTCGGCCGTGCTGGACACTCTACCCCAGAGCCAGCATGACGAACTGCTGTTCCGGGTGGCGAATCTCAAGGAGATCAGTGAGGTCGTGCTGCAGGAGCTGCGCGGCACTTTGGAGCGTTGTCTGGCCTATGTGGCCGAACAGGCGGGCGCTCAGGTCGATGGCGTCCGTCAGGTGGCGGATATTCTCAACCGGTATCGTGGGGATCGCTCCCAGATGCTGGAGATGCTGCGCCTGTACGATGCCAAGGTGGCAGGGGATATCGAGAAGAACATGTTCGATTTCGACACCCTCAAGCGGCAGGGTGCCGATGTGCTGCAGCAGTTACTGCAGGAGGTTCCGTCAGAGACGTTGGCTGTGGCTCTCAAGGGAACCGAGACCCAGTTCCGCAAAGCTGTGTTGGGTGCCTTGCCCAAACGGATGGGGCTGGCGATTGAGACCCAGATGCAGGGACAGGGTTCGGTTTCTCTGAGCAAGGTGGCGCAGGCCCGAAGCGAGATCATGCAGGTTGTGCGTGACATGGTGGAGCAGGGCGAGATCGAATACATGCTGTTTGATGAGCTGGTGGTGCGCTGATGGGCAAAACCCCGCATATCCTGCAGATGGACGAGCAGAGCGCCATCCGGCCCTATCGGTTTCCGGCGTTGACGCAGCGGGTACCCGGCATGTCCCATCCAGATCCCCATCAAGCCTTCCAGCAGGGTTATCAGCAAGGCGTGGAGCAAGGGATCGCTGCCGGTCAGCAGAGTGGGCATCAGGAAGGTTATCAGCAAGGACTGGAGCAGGGGCTCAAAGAGGGCGTGACCAAGGGGCTCGCACAGGGAGAACGGCAGGGACGTGCTCGTTTCGACCAAGCGATGGCGCCGCTCGCCACCCTGATCAGCCGGTTGGCTGAGTGGGAACAGGCCCAGCTCTCCAGTCAACAGGCGATGTTGCTGCAATTGGTAGAACAGGTTGCCCAGCAGGTGGTGCAACATGAGCTGCAACAAACGCCGGAACGACGGGCCACTTTGGTTGAGCAAGTCCTGGCGGGCTTGCCCTCGGATATCGGGCCCTTGAAGGTGTGGCTGCATCCGGAGGATGTGGCGGCGTTGCAGGCGGTCGGCATCCGGGAATGTCAGGGCTGGCTGTTGCTGCCGGAGCCCGAGTTGGCCCGCGGCGACTGCCGGATAGGTAGCCCGGACAGTACGGTGGAATCCTTGTGCGCGGATCGCCTGGCCCAGTCCATGGCTCATGTGCGTAGCATACTGACCGAGGCGCCATGTTAAGTCGCTGGGAGGAGGGGTTGGCGCGATTGCAGTCGCCGTTGCCAGCCATCGAGATCACGCGACATTACGGGCGTCTGGTGCGGGTGACGGGTCTGACCCTGGAAGTGACAGGTTGCCAGTTGACGTTGGGGCAACGTTGTCGGGTCTCGACCCGGGATGGACGCCAGCTGGCCGCTGAAGTGGTCGGTTTTGATCGCGAGATCGCCTATCTGATGCCCCTGGAGCTGACTCGCCAGTTGAGTGTTGGCGCCCGGGTGGAGCCGCTGGATCATGAGGTTGAGCTGTGGCTGGGTGATCATCTGCTGGGGCGGGTGGTGGATGGGCTGTTGCAGCCGCTGGATGGCCTGCCCTTGCCGAACCGGGGCCACGCCGCCTCGTTGATCATGCCAACCCCCAACCCGCTATTACGCCAACCGGTGACCGAACCACTGGATGTCGGCATCCGCGCCATCAATGCCCTGCTGACTCCCGGCAAGGGGCAGCGCCTCGGACTGTTTGCGGGCTCCGGGGTCGGGAAAAGTATGCTCTTGGGGATGATGACCCGTTACACCCAGGCTCAGGTGGTGATTGTGGGGCTGATTGGCGAACGGGGGCGGGAAGTCCGTGAATTCATCGATCACTGTCTGGGGCCCGAAGGGCGCCGCAAGTCTATCGTGGTGGCGGCGCCCGCCGACCAATCGCCGTTGCAGCGGCTGCGCGCCGCCCAGTTGTGCCATCGCCTGGCCGAGTACTATCGGGATCGGGGTCAGGATGTGTTGTTGCTGATGGATTCGTTAACCCGTTATGCCCAGGCCCAGCGGGAGATCGGTCTGGCTCTGGGGGAACCTCCGGCGACCCGGGGTTATCCGCCCTCGGTGTTCTCCCTGCTGACCCAGTTGGTGGAACGGGCGGGCAACGGCGAGCAGGCCAGCGGCAGTCTGACGGCCTTCTACACCGTATTAGCCGAAGGTGATGATCAGCAAGACCCGATTGCCGATGCGGCGCGGGCGATCCTCGATGGTCATATAGTCCTCAGTCGCCAGTTGGCCGAGCAGGGCCATTATCCGGCCATCGACATCAATGCCTCTGTGAGTCGGGTCATGCCACAGGTGGTGGCGGGTGAACAACTGGCGCTGGCGACCCGCTTACGGCAGCTGTCGGGGCGTTACCAGCAGGTGCGGGAGTTGCTGCCTCTGGGCGGCTATCAAGCCGGATTAGACCCGGATATGGATGAGGCGGTACGTCGGCATCCGGCCATTGCCCACTTTTTGCAACAAGGGCTGCAAGAACAAAGTTCTTTCGCCGATAGTCTTCACGATCTGCGGCAGTTGTTGAGCTGATGCTGAACCGTTATCTGGACATGCAGCGTCAGGAGCTGGAGCGGCTGGGGACTGAACGTGGCAAAATCCTGCAGCGCATCCAGCGGGAGCAGGAGCGTGAGCAGACGCTGGCGCGCTTGCTGGCCGAGATGGAACAGGGACTGGATCTGCGGCAACTGCTGATCCGGGAAAATTACTACCATATGCGACGGCAGATGGAGCGCCTCTGGCTGCAGCAGGTGGACAAGGTGGCGCTGGCGCGACAGGATCTGAGTCATTTGGAAGGGCTGTTACGGGCGCAGATTGGCAAGGTCAAAGGGCTTGAGTTGTTACTGCGGCAGCGGGCCGAGGCGGTGCTATATCAGCAGCACCGCCGGCAGCAACAGAGTCTGGATGAGTTCAATAACCAGCGGTTTGGCCGCTGATGGGACGCGTCGAGGCGCTTAATAACCCGCGTTGTGGCCACCGAAGAGTTGCGGGGCGTAATCGTAACTGGGTTCGCCGTGCAGCATGCGTTGAATCACATCGTACTGACAACGCAACAGCCGGCCATTGATCTCGTTCTGGTGCTGACACTGGTGCAGCAGTTTGCACAATCGATTCCACACGGGTTTCAGTCGTAGTTTGAGTACTGGCGGCAACTGTCCCAGAAGAGTCGTCATGCCATGGTCATCGGGTTTAATTCCCAACAAATCCAACTGGCGGGAGCGTTCACCGGCGGAACACTGTAATTTGGCGACCAGGGTTTGGTGGTCGTGATTCAGGGCGGTAATGGCGGCCGTATCCCGAGCCTTGAGCAACTGGAACTGATGTTCGAGTAAACGCTGCAACTCGGCATAATGTGCAACGTCCATTTGTATTCCAAGAATCAGGCTCTTGATGATGTCACTTCGGGTCATTCGCGGTGCATCTCCAGAATCGCTTCGCTCAGTGCCTGAGTGTCCAGTTTCAGTTCGCCGTTGGCGATGGCCTGCTGTAACTGTTGAACCTTCTCCATATCCACATCACTGGTGGTTGCCAGTTCCTGTTGGGTGGCATCCAGCCACAAGGCATCGCGGCTGATACTGCTTTCCGGATTCTGGTATCCCGTCACGGCCGTGGTGCCTGGCGTGGTTTCCTGAGGCGTCGAATTCCGGCTGGTGGAACTGGACGATAATGCGCTGCTGGTGAAGTCACGGGCATCATTGGTAATTTTCATGCCGCCTCCTGCAAATAAGTGTGCTACTTGAAAAGAAGCGACGGACCTGGCGGAAAACTTTAGGCCGGTTTGTCTTCTTCAGCTAACGGCTGCTGCGAACCTAGAACCGGGTTTCAACTTCGCCTGCGGCAGTGACGGTAGCCTGCAACTCCTTGTTGCTGCTGAGATTGCGCACCGCAATGGTATCCCCCAGTTCACCATCCGCCAGGGCGATGCCGCGCATACTGGCGCTGAACCCGGGCGTGCGGGCATAGATGGCCACCTCATCGCCCTTGTGTACGGCCAGCGGGGCGCCCAGGTCGCTGGCACTGAGCAGTTGCCCGGCGCGGATCTTGCGCAAGGTGCGATAGCCGAGCAGGGATTGCTGGATCGGGGTGAAACTGCGGAACAGGCGGTCCACGGTCACCACCCGGCTTTGCAGGTCGCTCGCTTGTAATACATGTCCCTTCTTCAGCCCTTGACGGGCGACCCACAATTCCAGACTCAGGCTGACATCGACCCGCCCCCGGGTGTGCCATACCGGCTCTGTGGGGCAACTTAGCTGATAGCTTAACCGGCCCCAGGCCGGGGTCTGGGGATTACTGCGCTGGATCTGCAGCGGTTGTTTGCAGGGCGGGAGCTGACGTGCGCCCTCCGGTAGCCAAGGTGCGTAGTGAACCGCAACGGCCTGCCAGCCTAGCGTGGTCAGTTGCTGCTCCAACTCCTGACTCGCGTACCGGGTCAGCGCCTGTGGCAGAGCAACCGGCTCCACAGGTGTCGCCAGACTCCATAGCGGAAAGAGCAGCAGGCTCAGGGTGAATAGGCGGCGCCAATCCGGAAGAGGTGCTTCCTCATTCGGGCCGCTCAGGGGGGGCGCCTTTGCTTAAGCTATTGATTTTTATCGCCTCAAATAGATGGCACGACTCTTGTTATCTCGATTCTGGCAGAGAGTCATGTTCAGCTCAACTGGAGGCGGCAATGGGAATAAGTCTGGATGATGCGCTGGGGGTTTCCCCTTATGCCTTACAGACCAAGCTGGATCGGGCGCAGGTGATTGCCAGCAATTTGGCCAACGTCGATACCCCGGGTTATCTGGCTCAAGATCTGGATTACCAGGTGGTGATGGGTGATATCGCCCGTCAACAGCGTCAGGGCGAGATGGTCAGTCCGGCCAGCGACAGCGATCTGCTATATCGCATCCCCTACCAGACCTCCCAGGATGGCAATACGGTCGAGTTACAGGTCGAACAGAGCAAGTTTGCCGCCAACTCGGTGGCCTTTGATACCAGTCTGACCTTCCTGAATCTGACGATTAAAGGGCTGACAACCGCAATTGAAGGAAGCTAATCCGTGTCATTCGACAGTATTTACGACATAGCCGCCAGCTCCATGCGTGCCCAGACGGTGCGCCTGGATACCGTGGCCTCCAATCTGGCCAACGCGGACAGTGCCGCTGGCAGTGCCGATGCAGCCTATCGTGCCGTGCGGCCTGTGTTCCAGTCGGTTTATCAGCAGGTGCAGGAGTTGGGGCAACTGGGCGCTGCCAGCGTGGCTATTGCCGATGTGGTGCCGAGTAATGACCAGCCGTTGCAGCGCTATGAGCCGAGCAATCCCCTCGCTGACGCCGACGGACATGTCTACTACGCCAATATCAATACGGTGGAGGAGATGGCCGACATGATGAGCGCGTCCCGCAGTTTCGAGAGCAGCGTGGAAGTGCTCAAACGCATTGGCACCATGCAGCAAGGGCTGTTGGGCTTGGGTGAACAGAGTTAAGGAGTCCGGTTATGTCTATATCCGCAGTATCGAGTAGTAGTACTAGTAGCCGCGAGGATGAGACCGTCAGCAGTAGTAGTACCTCGTCGGATTTGAAGATTGAATTTATCGATCTGCTGGTGGCACAAATCCAGAATCAGGACCCGACCGACCCGGTGGATTCCAGCACCTATGTCAGCCAGCTCTCGCAACTGAGCATGGTGCAATCGTTGGAAGATCTCAGCTCCTTGCAGACCACCTCCAACAGCCTGGTGGAGGATCTGACTGCGCTGCAGAGCACCAATCTGGTGGGTCAGAGCGTATTGGTGAAAAGCAGCAGCACGACCCTGAGTGCCGAGGGTTCCCTGAGCGGGCAAGTGACCCTCGACAACGCCGCCGACAGCCTGACCATCAGTGTGTATGACGCCGATGGCACCCTGATCAACACGGAAACCAGCAGTAGCTCGAGCGCTGGCAGCTATAACTTCAGCTTTGATGGCCTCAGCGCCGGTACTTATACCGTCACCGCCGTGTCGAGCAGCGATGGCGCCACGACGAATGAAACCACCTACCTCAACTCCGAAGTGGAGTCGGTGGTGTTGGATGACGATGGCGTGCAGTTGCAGGTCTCTGGCGCGGGTACCGTGGCTCTGGACGATGTGGTTGCGGTTTCCAAGACTTAACCCGAAGGATCTTGAATTATGTCTATGTACTCTATTGGTATGAGTGGCCTGCTGGCGACCAGTGATGCCCTGGATACCGTCAGTAACAATATTGCCAATGCCTCGACGGCGGGTTTCAAATCGTCATCGACAGCCTTTTCAGCCATCTACAGTGGCGGTCAGGCGGGCGGCGTGGAATCCTCGACTGTGACCCAGAGCTTCTCCACCGATGGCTCCCTGGTCGAATCCGGAAGCGATTTGGATCTGGCGATCTCGGGTAGTGGTTTCTTTGTTATTAGTGATGGGCAAGAGACCGCCTATAGCCGGGCGGGCAACTTTTCGGTGGATTCTGACAACTACGTCTTGGCCAGCAATGGCTGGAACTTGCAGGGCTATACCGTCAATGCCAACGGCGAGTTGGAAGAGGGACAGGTCACTGACCTGCAGATCACTACCACCACGCTGGCGGCGGAAGCCTCGACCACTCTGGATCTGGTGGCGAATCTGAACGCCTCGGCTACGACGATGACCGGTAGCTTCGATATCGACGACAGCAGTACCTACAACTATTCCGCGACCTCGACCCTGTATGACTCGCTGGGCTCGGAGCACACCCTCAGTCAGTACTATGTCAAGACCGGCGATAACAGCTGGTCGGCCTATTACAGCGTCGATGGGGGGCAACTGACGGATACCACGGCTCTGACCTTTAACTCGACGGGAACCCTCGATTCGCCGACGGCTGCCATCAGCCTCAACTTCGCGGCAGATGGTGCCGAGGATGTCAGCCTGAGTATCGATTACAGCGACTTCACTCAATATTCGATGGATTCCACCACCACTACCAATGAGGCCGATGGGTATACGGCAGGCACCTTGTCCAATACCTACTTCGATGATGAGGGCTATCTGTATGCCACCTACAGCAATGGCGAGACTCAGCTGCAGGGACAGGTAGTGCTGGCCACGTTCGTCAATGTGGATGGTTTGGAGCAGGGCGATGGCAGCATCTGGTATGCCACCAAGAATTCCGGCAATGCGGTGCTGAGTACGGCCGGTGACGGTGTGGCCGGTTCTCTGACCGTAGGCTCCTATGAGGATTCAAACGTCGATATTACCGCCGAGCTGGTGGACCTGATGGCGCTGCAGCGCAACTACCAGGCGAACTCCAAGGTGCTTTCCACGGCGGGTGACCTCTCCGACGTTCTATTCAATACCTTCTGATAATGGATAAGCAGTGGAAAAAGTCATCTATACCGCCATGTCGGGGGCACAGCATGCCCTCATGGCCCAACAGATCCATGCCAATAACCTGGCGAACGTCGATACCACGGGTTTTCGTGCCGACTTTGAACGCGTCAGCTCTGCCGCCCTGCAGGGCGATGGCTTTGACAGCCGGGTGTTGGCCAGTGAGCTGACGCCAGGGACCGATTTTACTGCGGCTGCTTTGGTCAATACCGGGCGCACGCTGGATGTCGGTATTCGCGGCAACGGTTGGCTGGCCGTGCAAACAGCCGAGGGGGATGAGGCCTATACCCGGGCTGGCGACATGAATGTGGAGTCGGACGGGCGGTTGACGGTGAATGGCCGCACGGTGCTGGGTGAGGGTGGCGAGCTGGTCTTGCCCGAGTACCGGGCTCTGGATATCGGCAGCGATGGCACCATCACAGTAACACCTCCGGGGGGAGGTGCGCTGATTGAGGCGGGGCGGATCAAGTTAGTGAACCCGGACACCAGTCAGCTGGTTAAGGGCACCGATGGTCTGTTCCGGCTCGACAGCGGCGAAGTGGCAGAGAGCGATGAGAACGTCATCCTGGCCAGCGGCTATCTGGAAGATTCCAACGTCAACGCCGTGGACGAGATGATCCAGAGTCTACAGATGACGCGTAATTTCGAGCTGCAGGTCAAGTTGATGCAAAGCGCCGATGAACAGGCGAAATCGGGCAACGAGATGATGTCGGCCTGAGCCGGACACTAACGGGATAAAGAACAGATGCAAACAGCCTTGTGGGTAAGCAAGACCGGCCTGGCGGCAATGGATGCCAAGCTGACGACGATTTCCAACAACCTGGCCAACGTGGACACCACGGGCTTCAAGAAGGATCGGATCGCCTTTCAGGATCTGTTCTACCAGGTGCAGGTACAACCGGGGGCGAAACTGGATCAGCAGAACGAATCACCCAGCGGCATCCAGCTGGGGAACGGGGTGCGGGTGGTCGGCACCCAGAAGGTGTTTACTACCGGCGATTACGAGACCACCAGCAATCAACTGGATCTCGCCATCAATGGTCAGGGTTTCTTTCAGGTGGAACTGCCTAACGGCGAAACCGCCTATACCCGGGATGGCCAGTTTCAGGTCAACTCCGACAGCGTGGTGGTCAATGCTTCGGGCTTGCCGTTACAACCCCAGATCACGGTGCCGGAAAATACTACCGCCATCAGCATTGGCACCGATGGCACTGTGACCGCCACTGTCAGTGGCCAGTCCGAGGCCCAGGAGTTGGGGCAGATCACGCTCGTCAATTTTGTCAATCCGGCCGGGTTGGTCGCCAATGGGGGCAACCTCTATCAGGCGACCGATGCCTCGGGGGATGCGGTGGAGGGGGTGCCAGGTGAGGACTCTTTCGGCGCACTCAAACAGTATGCTCTGGAGAACTCCAACGTCAGCGTGGTGGAAGAGATGGTGGATATGATTGCCACCCAACGGGCTTACGAGATGAACGCCAAGGTCGTATCCGCATCGGACGAGATGCTGCAATACGTCTCTCAGAATATGTAACCGGAACCTGGCTATGAGACACATCCTGTTGACGCTCACCCTGGTACTGACCGCCTGTTCTACGTATCAGGTGATTCCGCCTGCCGATGACGAGGCCGAGTGGCGCCCCACAGCCCCGCTTGGAACGACGGCCAAGGCCGAGGATGGCAGCCTCTATCGCCGTGATTACATGTTTACCCTGTTTCAGGACCGCAGAGCCTATCGGGTTGGTGACATCCTGACGGTGACTCTGGAAGAGAGTACCCAATCCAGCAAGAAGGCGGCGACCAAGATGGGTAAGAGCAGCAGTCTGGATTTGCCGACGCCCACGATCGGCGGCAAGTCGAAGAACAGTTGGGCGACCAGCCTAGAGGCGGATCGGGACTTTGATGGTTCAGCAACATCCAGTCAGCAAAACAGCTTGTCCGGCGCCATTACGGTGACTGTGGCTAATGTGCTGAGCAATGGTGTGTTGCAGATCCGGGGCGAGAAGTGGATACGGCTCAATCAGGGGGATGAATATATCCGGCTCAACGGCACGGTCCGGGTCGAGGATATCGATCAGGCCAACCGCATCTCCTCCCAGCGGATTGCCGATGCCCATATTACCTATGCTGGGCGTGGCGCCTTGGCGGATACCAACCAGTCGGGCTGGCTCAGCACTTTCTTCAATAGTGCCTTATCACCCCTGTAGGAACCGATATGAAAGCTCTTATCTACTTTGCGCTGGCCCTGTTGCTGGCACCGGTTCAGGCCAGGGTCAACCTGCCCCAGACGGTGCGTACCCGGCCGTTGCTGGATATTGCCGATGTCCAGGGGGTGCGGGATAACTTGCTGGTGGGGTATGGACTGGTGGTTGGTTTATCGGGCAGTGGGGATCGGAATCAGGTGGCGTTCACCAGCCAGTCGATGACCAATATGCTCAAGCAGTTTGGCGTGCAGTTACCGGACAATCTGGACCCGAAGCTGAAGAACGTGGCCGCCGTTTCGGTGCAGGCCCGGTTACCGGCGTTTGCCGGTCGTGGTCAGCAACTGGATGTCACCATCTCTTCGATTGGGGATGCCAAAAGTTTGCGCGGGGGGGCCTTGCTGTTAACGCCCTTGCGCGGGATTGATGGTGAGGTCTATGCCGTGGCCCAGGGCAATGTGGTGGTGGGCGGTTTGAAGGCCGAAGGGGGCTCTGGCTCCTCGGTGACCATCAACGTGCCGACCAGCGGCATCATTCCCAGTGGCGGCATTGTCGAGCGGGAGATCCCCATGACTTTCGGGGACAAACCCGAGGTGGTGTTGAATCTGTTGAGTCCGAATTTTCGCACCGCCAACAATGTAGCACGGGCCATCAACCAGCAGATGGGGCCTGTGGCCAAGGCGGTCTCGGCGGGGCGCATTCTGGTGCGCGCGCCGCAAGATGAAAGCCAACGTACCTCCTTTCTCGCTTTGCTGCAGGACATCAATGTGGATATGGGGCGCGAACGCCCCCGGGTGGTGTTCAACAGCCGCACCGGCACCGTGGTGATTGGTCAGGATGTCAGGGTCAGCAAGGCTGCCGTCAGCCATGGCAACCTGACCGTCAGCATCACCGAGAGTCAGAATGTCAGCCAGCCCAATGCCTTGTCCCAGGGTCAGACCACCGTCACGCCCAACAGCAGCATCCAGGTCAATCACCCGCAACAGAATATGTTTATCTGGCCGGAGGGGACATCGCTGGAAGTCATAGTGAAGGCAATCAACTCGTTGGGTGCGAATCCGGATGATCTGATGGCGATCTTGCAGGCGCTGCATGAGGCTGGGGCGCTGGATGCGGAATTGATGGTGATCTGACGATGAAAATTGATGCAAATGAGTCAACGAACCTGAGTTTTTATCAGGATATACAAGGGCTGAATGCCATCAAGCACAACCCGGATTCCACCGCGGCACTGGATAGTGTGGCTAACCAGTTTGAAGTGCAGTTTCTGCAACAGGTGCTACGTGAGATGCGCAAGGCGACCGAAACCATTGCCGGGGATGACAGCCTACTGAGCAGTGACAGTGTCCGTTTTTATCAGGAGATGTGTGACAGTCAGTTGGCCATGGTGATGGCGAATCAGGACAGCACAGGGCTGCAGGCCACGATCGTCGAGCAGATGGGGGGGCACGAGACAAAGCAGCCCGATCCATTAAAGAGTCCGGGCTAGGCGGTCGCTTCACCTCTATAAGGTCTTTGTATCGCATGCCATGCCGCCATAGGGGTTTTCAGCCATGACCATGATTTCCAATGCCACCTCGGGGCTGATGTCTACCCAGGTGGTGATGAATGCCATCAGTAATAACGTCGCCAACTCGGATACCGATGGTTATAGCCGGCAGACCGTCAGCCTTTCCAGCGTGGTCAGCGGCGGGGTTACGGTCAGCAGTGTGGATCGACAGACCAGTTTCTATCTGAGCCAGCAGAGCTGGAGTACCACCTCCGATGTGGGCTACAACACCAGCTATAGCGAGAACGCGACCTATCTGGAAGAGCTGATGAGTAGTGACTCGCTGGATGTTACCACCAGCTTGACCACCTTCAATTCGGCTCTGCAGGCCGCCAGCAGTTCCCCGGATGACGACGCTTTGCGCACCGCTGTGCTCACCGATGCCGAGGCGGTCTGTGATGCGGTTAACTCGCTAGCTGGTTACATGGATGATCTGCAGGGGCAGATTGACAGCCAGATCAGTTCGACACTGTCGACGGTCAACGATCTGGCCTCCCAGGTCGCGGCCCTGAACGACAAGATCGTGGTGTTGCAAAGTTCCGGTGGTGATACCAGCTCGCTGGCGGATAGCCGGGATGCGGCGATCAGCAGTCTGAGCGCCTTGGTCGATATCAGCATAGTGGCCCAGGATAACGGTTCCTACAGCATCACGCTTCCCCAGGGGCAGACCCTGGTGAGTGGCAATAAATCCGGCACCCTGGATTACGCCAGTGACGCCGGTTTGACCCTGACCTATGGCAAGCAGACCAGTTCGGTCAACGAAGAGATGTCCGGTAGTCTGGGTGGCTTGCTGGCCTTCAGCAACGAGGTGCTGGCACCCACCCAGGACTCCTTGAACGAGCTGGCGGCGACCATTGCAGATGAATTCAATGAGTTGCAAACCGCCGGTTATGATCTGGACAGCAATGCCGGTACCGAGATGTTCAGCTATGACAGTGCGGATGCGGCTAGCACCCTGGCGATTACCGACGACTTTAGCGGAGACGATCTGGCCTTCGCGGGCTCGGCATCGGCAGGCACCGGAGACAACACCAATCTACTGAGCATGCTGGATCTGCAGGGGGAGCAGGAGGATACCTACACGGCTCTGGTCACCAAGTTGGGTCTGATCAGCAGCCAAGCCTCTTCAGCGTTAACCACCAGTACCTCGCTGCAGAGTTCGCTGCAGGACAGTCTTTCTTCCATCAGCGGGGTCAATCTGGATGAAGAGGCCGCGAATCTGGTGAGTTACCAGAATATCTATTCGGCCAACTCCAAGGTGCTGACTGTGGCCGATGAGTTGTTCGATACCGTACTGAATATGTTCTAAGGGAGGCCCGATGCGCGTCAGCTCTTCTCAAACTACGGCGTTATTGCTGAAAAGCCTGCAGAATCAATATTCTGAATATAACAGCATCGCCGAACAGCTCTCGACGGGCTCGTCGATCAATAAACCCTCCGACAATGCCATCGGCTATGCCCGGGTTAGCAATCTGACTTCGCAGCAGACCGAGCTCGAGCAATATATCGATAACATCGACACGGCCAGCAGCCAGCTCAGCGCCTCCGAGACCCAGTACTCCTCGATGACCGATGTGATGGGGTCGATTCGGGATCTGGTGGTACAGGCGGCCAACGGCACTTATAACAGTGAGGATCTGGCGAATATCGCCACTGAAATCAGTGGATTGATGGATACCATGGTCGACTTGTGCAACCAGACCGACGCCAGTGGCAATTACCTCTTCTCCGGTAGTCAGAGTTCGACGGCGCCTGTGGCGTATGACGAAACCACGGGAACCTACAGCTATGCTGGCGATGATTACCAGCGGGAAGTTAGTGTGGGTGATGGCATTACGGTCGCGAGTACCGACAATCTGTCCAATGTATTCTTCAGTGGTGGGGAGCAGTTTTTTTGACGATATGAGTGGCCTGGTGTCGGCCTTGTCCAGCGGTGATAACGCGACGGCGAGCAGTATGCTGGATACCATCGACAGTGCCAGCTCCAGCCTCAGCTCGGCGATTGCCAGTATCGGCGCCCGCTCCAACCAGCTGGATACACTGTCCGGTGCACACAATGAAACCTTGCTCTACAGCCAAGAGCTCAGCTCATCGATTTCCGAGGCCGATTATTCCGAGACTACCGTGCGTTCCGAGGAGATACTCACCACCTTGAAGGTCACCCAGCAGGTGCTCTCGGCTATCCTCGGATTGAGTCTTTTTGATGAACTCTAACGGCGGCTGACCCCATGGCGATCACGGCATCCACCCCGAGCGCAGACACCACAGCACTGACGGCAGCCTGGCAGCCGACGGCCGAGGGTACCCGCATTCCCGATGCCAGTCAGGCGGCTCAGGATCTGGCCGTTGGCCGTGGTGACAAGAGTGCCTATCTGGATGATCAGACCACGGTCGCATCTGGCAATAGCAGCCAACAGAATACGGGAACCAAGGGATCGGCCGGGATTGCTACGGGTGTCAACACTACCGCCGAGTGGGTCGCCCGGTTTCAGAATTGGTCCATGCTGGGGGATGCCCAGGCCACGGTCGCCGAAACCCAGGCCAGTGAGGTGGCACTGATTCAAACTTATCGCCAGTTGGGTCAGCTCAAGAACCAGTTGGGACAGGATACGTCTCAGGCCAATGCCTTGGCTCAGAACCTGCGACAACTGGATCAAGCGTTGCAGAATCAGGGGACCCTCAACAGCCAGCTCCAGCCGGAAGTGTTATCCGACACGCCGAGCGACCAGAGCTATGTTCTCGATAAAGGGGACCTGTTGGCGGCGAAGCCCACGAACGAGCAGGTGCGCATCTATTTCCCTTCCAGTCGTAGTGGTGTAACCGTGGCGCTCCCTGCCGGTAGCAGTGGCCAGACGGTGGCCACAAGTCTGGATCAGGCGCTGCAAAAAGAGGGCATCCAGGTCACCCTGAATGAGAGTGGCCGTCTGAGTTTTACCGCCAGCGAAGGCAACGAGCGCAAACTCAGTGAGCCGATCCTGATGTCGGGACAGGGCGTGCGGGTTCCGGCGGGGAATGCGGTGTCGGTGCGGTTGAGTGCCGAAAAAAGCACCCTCTCCGAACTGGCGGATCAGGTAGAAACTACCAGCGATAGCCAGAAACGCCAGCAAGTGCAGCAGCAGATCCAGCAGCTGCAGCAGCAGATCCAGCAGACCGTGCAGCAACTGCGCAGCTATCGGCAGCAGGTACAGAATCAGGCGGAACAACAGAGCCGGGCTGTGGAATCAGACCTGAGTCAGAGCCAGCTGTTGCAAAGCCAGCGTCAGTTGCAATCGGCCTTGGGGCAGACCGATTATCAGTCGGTCGCTGCTACCCTGCAGGCTCAGGCGAATGTGACGCGTCAGACGGTCGTCGCCTTATTGGGCTAATGGCTCTGGCTCGGCGATGTGAGCGGATTAACATCGCGACTATACAGCCCTGTTTCCTTCTGCATTTGCGTGTCATCTGTCAGACCCAATATTCTGGCTCGGATAGAGTGGCTCGGTTTGCAATTTAACTCTGCCCATAGAGCAACCCATGGACTATCTACCAATGGCTATTGATTTCTCGCTCACCTGTATTTTCGTAGTACTGGTGTGTGCTGTTCTCTATCGGTTTTGCCTGTATTCAAAAAGCAATAAATTATGGCCTCCCATGTTGGTGGACACCCTGACTGGATTACCAAATGAGCAGCAGCTGGTTTTAAATAGCCAACAGCGCAATAAGTCGCTGACTTCCGCATTCATTTTGATTGAGCTGAACTCGTTTAACGATATCAATGTTATTTTTGGCCATGAGGCCGGTCAACAGATGTTGCGGAAGACCGCTGGACTATTGCAGGAGATCTGTCGTGACCATGGCGAGCTATATAAACTGAATCAGGGTGAATATCTGGTCGTTTGCCAGAATAATCAGCACAACACTGTGGTTCATCTGATCGGTAAAATTATCTATTTTATTACCAATGAAAATTATCATATTCATGACCATGCCACCCTGCTCACCATTACCGCGGGTATTGCACTCGGAGTTAATGATCATGAAAAAGCACTCGCCTATGCGCGATTGGCCAAGGAAGAGGCTCGGCGTCAGCGCAAGGATTGGGTGATTTACAAGAAAGAAATGCACTTGGAAAAAGCCCATCAGGAGAATTTATATATTCTGAACCGGGTACAGCACGCGCTGCGTTCACGGTTGGTTTTGCCCTATTACCAACCCATTCTCGATATTTATACGAATCAGATCATGGGGTACGAGGCGCTGGTTCGATTACGCGATCCGGAAGGGAATGTCTATGCACCTGGTACTTTTTTAAATGTGGTTAAACGCAGCAACTTATATCGGCAACTGACGCTGGCGATGATACACACAGCATTGGATGATATGGCGCAGACCGGTTTAACCGTCTCCTTGAATCTGGATGCTATCGACATCAAGGATGAGGGCATTATCAATGCGTTGATTGACGGCGTAAAAGCTCATGACATGGCTGGGCGGGTTATTATTGAACTGATCGAGGCCGAATATGTCAGCGACTTGGACAAAATGATGGCAAGTATTGCCCATCTGAAAAAAAACGGCATTCGATTGGCAATCGACAATTTCGGGGTCGGGTATTCCAACTTCGAGTATGTGACCCGATTCGATGTGGATTATATCAAGGTGGATGGTGCCGTTATTCAACGGTTCCGTCAGGATAAAACCGCCCACGCCATCGTCAAAGCGATCGCCTCGTTTGCGCTGGAGCTGGATATTCCCTTGGTTGCGGAACATGTCAGCTGTGAAGAAGAGATCAAGGAATTGAAACGGCTCAACTTCCGTTATCTGCAAGGCTATTACATCGGCGAGCCCATGCCTTTCGAGCAGGTGGCTGTGCTGTCTGCGGCATCCGGCGTGGCCACCGAAATACCAGAACCCAGTTAAGTCACATTCCCATGTCGGCAATCACAGCACTGCGCCGCTTTGCCGTGATGACAATATCCGATGTGGCAATGAGGAGGCCTCGGCTGAGACGTTGCCAATTTGGGTGTACACATCATGCTGTGACAGCAGGCTCCGGATGTCGTTGAGCACTCCACTCCAGTGCCCTTGTTTTTCCTGACGGAATAATCGGGCACTGTCATACCAAGGGGTGGTTTCGCCATGGAGCTGCCAGCGCCAATCCGGCACCTGCGGCAGCAGGAGCCATACCGGCACGCCCAGTCCTCCGGCCAGATGGGCGACTGCGGTGTCCACCGAGATCACTACATCCAGTTGGCTGCAAACGGCCGCGGTATCGGAAAAATCCAGCAGTTCATTGCCTAGCCAATCGATATCATCTCTGCTCGCTAACGGGGCCTGATCTTCGGGGCGCACTGTTTTCTGCAAGGCCAGATATTGATAACCGACCGGTAGTGCGGAGAGCAGCTGTCGCAGGGGGAGACTCCTATGGGAGTCATTGTTGTGGTGCGGGTTCCCGGCCCATACCAGACCAATGCGTGGCGTCTCGCCTTTGGGGCCGAGTCTCTTTTGCCAACGTAACCGGTAGCTTTCGGGCACTTGCAGGTAACCGGTATGGCCTGGAATGTTCTCGGGTGTGGTGCCTAGCAATGCGGGGATGCTCATCAACGAGAGCTGATAGTCACAGTTCACCCAAGTTGTGGCAGGCAGTACGTCGCAGGGGGAGGGCATGGCCTCCAGCAATGGCATCAGCAGGGGCCTGCTTGCAGTGGGAAGTCTGAGAGTGATGCGGGCTCCCAAATCCTGCAGCGGGCGGATATAACGGCAAAACTGCAGGGTATCGCCAAGTCCCTGTTCGGCATCCAGCAGCAGGTGTTTGTCGACGAGCGAGCTTTGGCCATCCCATGGCGGAGCTATGGTTTCCGGCTTGCGGAGCCGTACTGCCGGATAGTGCCAGCGCCATTCATATTGCGGCCAACCTGCGGCCCAGTGACCAAGGGTCAACCAAATAATAGCCAGGGCAAACTGGGCTGCTGCGTGCCCGGGATCTCTTGCCACTACCGCTTGGTAATCCTGCTCCGCCAGTTGAAACTGGCCCTGCGCGGCCCGCGCCACGCCCCGATTGAACCAGGCATCCAGATAATCGGGTTTGCAGGCGATGGCAATCTGGTAATTGGCGCAGGCACGAGCATAGTCACCCAGTTCGGCGAGCAACATTCCGCGGTTGTTATAGGCTTCCGCTTTGTCCGGTTGCAGGACTATGGCCTGATCATAAGCCGCCAGAGCGCCGTTGATATCCCCGCTATCCTGCAAGCACAGGCCGAGGTTGTAGTGGGCGCTGCCCAGCTTGGGATCGAGCCGTAGTGTGCGTTGGAACCAGTCGGCGGCGATGGCGGCTTGGCCTCGGTGATAGGCCAGAATACCGGACCAGAGGGTGGCATCCGGATGATCCGGCTGCAGCGCCAGCGCCTGCTCCATGGCTCGACGGGCGGCCTCGTGTTGTTGCTGGTGATGGTATTGCACGCCGTGCAAAAACAGACGATCGGCGAGTGGTACCGGATCAGGCTTCGACATCCGGTTTGATGCTGGCATGGCGTGCTACAGCTCTGTCGGTGAATGAGTATCCCAAACGACGACTGGCAAGCCGCACGATGCCGGCGTTGAGACAGGAGCCGCCGCTGAATTGCTGAGGGGGTGGACGATTTTGGCGCGCCGACTCTGAATTGCTTTCATCTCTATGCCACCTCTTCCCGCAAAGAGTTCAGGGCAGCCCCTGAACTGGGTATCTGACAGAGATAAGCGACCCAAGAACAATCGGAATGTAATTCCTATGCTGCTTTTTTTAGGCGGCCATCAGGAACGAGAGTGAAGGGGCTTGCGGGCATCTGGCTTGCCTGAATTATTGACGGAGGAAAGAGAAAATTTTTCGTAAAGCCATTTTATTTTCCGTCGGGGGACGTCGCTCTTTTACTCATGTCCAGGGCTGCAAATGTGGCCATAACCCCAAGGAGATTCCTATGTCTTTATCCATTCAATCCAGCTACGCATCCGCTGTTACTCAGAGCTCACTGTCTACCGCCAACGACAAACTGACCACCTCCATGGAGCGTCTGTCGACCGGTTACGCGGTCAACTCTTCTGCCGATGACGCCGCGGGTCTTTCTATTGCCACTCGTATGCAAGCCCAGAGTGACGGTATCTCTGTCGCCCAGAGCAACGTGGAAGATGCCTCCTCCATGCTCTCTACCGCCGACGGTGCGCTGGAATCCATGGTCGATATCGTCGGTCGGATGAAAGATCTGGCAACCCAGGCAGCGAACGATACCTACTCTGATGATGACCGTACCGCCATGCAGACCGAGTATGACGATCTGGCCGCGCAACTGGGCGACGTGCAAAAGAATACCTCCTTCGGTGGTACCGATCTGCTTTCTTCCACCGGGCTTCTGGGCGCGGGTGAGGTTAGCTTTCAGGTGGGCGCCTCTTCCTCCGAAACGCTGAAGGTCGATATCTCTACCGAACTGACGAGCGTCAGCACGTCCGTCACGACTTCCACGGCAGATACTCTGGATTCCGCCGCCAATGCCAGCACGACCATCGACAATCTGGACACCCTGCTGACCAACGTCAGTGCTGTGCGTTCTTCAGTCGGTGCCTCTATCAACCGTCTGGACTATATCTCCGACAACCTGACCAACATGCAGGAAAACACCGACACCGCCATCGGCAACATCATGGATGCCGACTATGCAGCCGAAACCGCCGAGATGAGCAAGCAACAGTTGCTGGAACAGGCTGGTATTTCCGTACTGGGTTCTGTCAGCGATGCGCAAGGCCTGGTGGCCAACCTGCTGCAATAAGTGCTGTAGACGGCCATCCTCCCGGGGATGGTCGTTTTTTGTTGCTCGTGTCCAGGCCTATTCCAGGAGCCCCTCATGTCTTATAGCGATTACGATGCCGCGGCGCTGGCCAGTGCCATGGTGACGGCAGAACGGGCCGGGATCGATGAGATGCTTTCGGCCAAATACGACAAATATTCCACCCAAGTCAGTGGTATCGAGAGTCTCGATAGCCTGCTGGAGGATTTTCAGGACAGCCTAGAAAGCCTGACGGATGACAATGCATTGGCGGCTCAAACCGCAACTGTCAGTGACGAAGACTATTTTACCGTCACCTCCGATGGCAGTGCTGCCTCGGGTCAATACCGCATTACCGTGGTTCAGTTGGCCCAGACCTATCAGGCGGCGATGACCTTCGACTCGGCGGATGGTAGTACCGAGATCCCCAGCGATGGCACCTTCTCGGTGACGGTGGGCGATGACAGCCTGACTCTGGATTTGTCGACCCTTAGTTCGGGGGCAACGCTGGAGGATCTGGTTAGCGCGATTAACAAAGCCCCGGACAATCCAGGGGTGACCGCCAGTCTGGTCGTTAGCGGTGACAGTGTGCTGCTGATGATTACCAGTGATGAATCCGGTGAAGAAGCCGGTGTCGATGCCATCACTTTTACCGCCGGAACCAGCACAGATGCCACGACAGCCTTTCAAAGTGCCTACGATGGCTTGAGTGTGCTGAGTGAGGCTCAGGATGCACAAATTCAGCTGGGGACTACCAACAAGGTCACCATCACCTCGTCCAGTAACACTCTGGAAAACGTGCTGGATGGCCTGACCATCAAGCTGAAGAAAGCCCAGGATAGCGGCGAAAACCCCATCAACGTGGTGGTCGAGGCCGACACCGATACCGTGGTCGACAACCTGCAGAATGTGGTCGACAGCTTCAATTCGCTCATTTCCTCTCTCTCTTCGCTGTATGGCGATGATGGGGATCTGGATGGTGACTCGACGGTGCGGAACCTCATCAGCAGCCTAAAAAGCACCATGAGGAACTCATTGCCCGATGGCGTGACCCTGGCGGACATCGGCCTGGAGTTTTCCAGCAACGGGACCCTCTCCATCGATACGGATGCGCTGGAGGATGCGTTGGCGGACAACCCGGATCTGCTGACCGAATGTTTCACCGACAAGGGCGGCATTTTCGATGCGCTGGACGATTTGCTGACGCCTTACACCAAGACGGGGGGCTTGCTGGCTAGCCGTCAGGAGAGCGCCCAGAACAGTCTCGACAGCATCGAATCCCGCCAGGAGAAGTGGGATACCAAGATGAGCAAGCTCTATACCCGCTATCTGGCTGAATTCAACGACATGATTGCCACCATGGCGACTCTCGAATCCAGCATGAGTTATCTGTAATTTTCAGGATGGTTTGCCATGTACGACACCGGTTATGACTCCTATCGCCAAGCCGAAATCCAGGTGAAGGCGGCCACAGCGTCACCCGCGCAGCTAGTACTGATGCTACTGGATGGCCTGCTCGATGAGATGGCTCGCGCCGAGGGCCATCTACTGGCTCGCAACTTTGAACGCAAAGGCATCAGCATCAAGAAGTGCATGCGCATCCTCGGTGGACTCGATGTCTCACTCGACCGCCAGCAAGGCGGTGAGGTGGCGGAAAATCTGCACAACCTATACCGCTTTTGCGGCAAACGTCTGTTCAAGGCCAGCATGAAAAATGATCTCGAAGGGATCCATCAGGTCGCTCAGTTAGTTCGGACGGTCCGCGAAGGCTGGTTGGGCTTTGCTGCCCGAGTGGCCTGAGCCGTTTCCGCTGCTCGGGATAAATAACGGAAGGAATGCTTCCCCTTACTTGTTTGCATTTGTGTAACTTATTGAATTATAACAAATATATTTATGGCATGGCGATTGCCATACGTTTTATCCATTGAATTTTTCTCAAGAGCCCAGATTCGGGTCTCAGAGACCCGAGCTCAGCAGACAAGGGGTGCGCCATGACGCAGGAACAACAGCAGCATCTGATACAGCTCAAGGCTTGGCAGCAGCAGCTTCGGCGCTGGGTTCCACAGCTGACCCAGTTGGTGGGACAGCAGCAATGGCAGGCCATTGGTCTATTGGCTCGCGAGATGGAGCCCAAACTGGCGACTTTGAATCAATACCCCGAAGTGCGGGCATCTTTTGTCCGCGAGTTGGGACTGCTCAAGCAATTATGCCAATTGGCCTGGAAAGGTGCGGCTGCTCGTAGTCAGGAGTTGGAGCGGGCCATGTCCCACCTGCGGGATAATCGGGAAGGGCTCCGTGCTTACCAGGAGGCCCAGCAATGGGCTTGAGCCTGGATCTTGCCTTTCCGGGTGAACGGTTGTCGTCAATCGCCAAGTGTTCGTTCACCCGGTCTGGAGAGGATCAGTCAGACACGCCATTTGTGCTCCATGATAACTCGAGTGAGTCTGACTGTTCACCCCGCAACACGACGACAGAACCGTCATCCGGGTCCGCTACCGAAACCATGGAGCAGCATGGTAATGAGGACGCGCGCGTCATCGAGAACGAGACCTCGTCATTCGAGTCGGCAGTGATGGCTGACACGGACGAGGGGATGGTGAAGGGCGATGAAGCCCCTTCCTCGACGCTCTCGGCGTTACCGGACTCCATGATCTGGATGCAACCTCAGGATTTTCTCGCCTTGCTGAAGGCCGATCTGAACCAACTGACGACCGAGTCGGCCAGCGAAGTTACTACCGCGCTGGCCTCGGTGTTGGCGGAGACGACAAGTTCCGTGAGTGAGGATGCGCTGCCCGCCGATGTACCGGATCGGCACACCCTGTCGGCATCGACCACCAAGACAGCCGTGGACCCGGCTGTGACAGTGTTGAGTGCGAGTCTCATCACCTCTCCGCTGGGTGTTTGGTTGACGACGCCTGTGACGGCTCAGGTCGATACCTCTGCTGAGGCCAGCTCTGGCGGCACTATGGTCGATACCCTATTGGCTCTGAGTTCTCCCGTTGACGGGTTCGATGCCGTCGAGCCAGAGTCTCTCGATGCCAACAACATCACGCTCGCCGCGCCGATCATTTCAGCCTCGAACGCTGCCCGGGAGTCGGGGTTCTCTACGGCAGACAGTGACGTCTTATCCGGTTCCACGACCGTCTCTGCCATGACACAAATGCCCGGTGAGGAGGCCTCCGCTCCTCTCACTCCAGGTTTGGCTGCCGGGGCCATATTGTCCGTCGGGGAGGATGGGGAGGCATTACGCCAGAGCCCCCATGGGACCCGGATGGCGGCCAGCAGTGCGGTGGCGGGGGCGACTACAGCTCCGTTGACCAGTAGCGGTCTGTTGGTTCCCTCGTTTTTATCCCCTTCTGCATCAAGCCCGTTGGTGGTCGATACCTCCCGCAGCACCTGGAGCCAGCAGTTAGTGGACTCACTGGGTGAGCGGGTGCATCTGCAGGCCAGCCAGCAACTCCAGCAAGCGACGATTCGCCTCGACCCGCCGGAGCTGGGACGGCTGGAAGTCACGGTGCGGCAGGAGCACGACCGTCTCTCGGTCCAGATCTCCACCAGTAACAGTTCGTTGCGCGATGCCTTGCAGGAGAGTCGTGAGCAGTTACGCCAGATCCTGATCCCAGAATATGGGGCCGGGGTTGAAGTTGAAATCAATTATAGCGGCGATGACCGTCAGCAGACCCAGGCCCAAGCGCTTCTGGACGAGGCGGTCATGAGCAATGGTCTGCAGTCGTCCGGCGGGGGTGAGGCATCGGACTCGATAGCAAGGGTCGTGAATACGGGCTTGTTGGATACCTTGGTGTAAGAGGAGCGTTTCATGTTTCGTAACAAGCGTCTGCTGATCAGCGTGATTTTGGGTGGTTTGCTGCTGGTAGGGGGGACGGCTTACGGCACCCTGATGTTTGTCCTGCACTCGTCGTTGTACAGCCACTGGTTCAGCGCTCAGCCGGACAAACCAACCTTGAGTGCCAAACCGCTCTTCAAGCCGATGGATAAATTTGTCATCACCCTGGAGGGGGAGGATGGCCTGCACTATCTGATGCTGGAGGTATCGCTGGTGACGCACGATCCCCGCCAGCTGGATGTATTCACCGAGCTGACACCGGTACTGCGTAATGCCGTGGTACATCTGTTCAGTCGCCGGAGCAACCAACAGGTGAATGCCGATCTGCGGGATCTGGACAAGCTGCAGTTGCAGTTATCGGAAAAATTACGGGCCACCCTTCAGAACTATGGTGAAGAGCCGGCGCTGGACGATGTGCTGATCACCAAAGTCGTTGTGCAGTAAGGGGGCCGATGTGTTGCAAGAAACCAGCTTGGAACCCGTGTATGGCAGCTTCCCAGCGCCACAATGGGACCCACGGGAAGAGCAGTCTCTGCTGATGCCCTATCTGCATCTCGTTAAGCGGGTGGTCAGTCACCTGCGCAGTCAGTTCGGAACCGTGGTGGGGCGAGAGGATCTGGAGCAGATAGGTCTGTTGGGGTTGCTGGAGGCGCTGCGGCGTTATGGTCGACCGGATGCTCAATTTGAATTTTTTGCCTTCAAGCGCATACGCGGCGCGATTCTCGATGAGCTGCGGCGACAGGACTGGCGGCCGCGGCAGATCCGTCAGCAAGCCAACGAGTTCAATCATATGGTTCGTGAGCTGCTGAATCGGCTGGGACGCATGCCTAGCGAAAGTGAACTGGCTGAAGCCATGGGGCTGGGGATGGCTGAGATCCGCGAGCTGGTATATGCCAGTCAGGCGGAAGCGATGCAAAGCTTCGAGGAATTGCTGGAGCAGTCGGGACGGGAGTGGGGACATGATCATGATTTCAGTGAGCTGGAGCTGAAGATGAGTTTGTCCAAGGTGCTGGCCACCCTGGACAAACGGGAACAGCTGTTGCTGTCGCTGTACTACCAGCATGAATTGAATATGAAAGAAATTGCCTTGGTGCTGGGTCTGACGGAATCGCGGGTTTGCCAGTTGCACAAGCAGTGTATGGCGACTCTGAACTCGCGATTGGCCGATTACTTGTAAGGGAGCTGCATGCAAATTTTTATCGGCGTTGGCCTGGTCATGCTGTGTGTTTTCGGTGGTTTTATGATGGCCAGTGGCAAACTCATCGCCCTGTGGCAGCCTTCAGAAATGGTGATCATCCTGGGTGCCGCCTTGGGCTCTATGGTGATTGGTAACTCCAAAGAGGTGTTGCAGGAGCTGAAGAGCCAACTCAAGGCGATCGTCGGCAAGCATCCGGATGAAGCGGAGGTGTATCGGGAACTGCTCACCCTGATGCATCACCTGCTGGACGAGATCCGCCTCAAGGGGTTCAAGGCGCTGGACGAGCACATCGAGACCCCCAGCCAGAGTTCGGTGTTCCTCTGTTACCCCTGTGTCGAGGAAAATCCGCTGCTGTTGACCTTCATTACCGACAACTTCCGGCTGATGAGCATGGGCAAGATCTCGCCCCACGAACTGGATACCCTGCTGGAGCAGGAGATCATGGTTTTGGAAGAGGAGATGCTCAAACCGGCTCATGCGTTACACCGTACCGGTGAGGCGTGTCCCGGCTTCGGCATCCTGGCCGCCGTGATGGGCATCATCATCACCATGCAGCAGTTGGATGGCCCGCTGACCGCCATCGGCGTCCATGTGGGCGCGGCGCTGGTGGGTACTTTTATCGGGATCTTCATGTGCTACTGCCTGCTGGAGCCCGCCAGTAGTGCCATGGAGTCGCTGGTGAAGCGGCGACTGGCGATGCTGGAATGCGTCAAGGCGATCTTGCTGGCTCACCTGCGTGGCAAGATGCCGCTGCTGGCGGTGGATGCCGGACGCAAAACCATGGACCCGAATATCAAGCCCGGCTTTTCCGAGATGGAAGAGTTCGTCACCAACAGGGCCATGTAATGCGCAATCAGGAACAGATCATCATCAAGCGCAACCAGCGGCGCAATCATGGCGCTAAGGGGGGGGGAGCCTGGAAAGTTGCCTTTGCCGACTTTACGCTGGCCATGATGTCGCTGTTTCTGGTGCTGTGGATACTGGCGGTCTCTAACCAGGAGGAGCGACAGATATTGGCCAACCGCTTACGGGATTACAGCCTGTTGGATAGCGAAGCCAATCCGTTCGATATCAGCAATAGCCCGTTTCCCATCGATCTGGAAGGCAAGCCTTCCGTCCTAGAAGAGGCTGCCCCGGAATACAAGGTGGATGGCACCAATGTGCCGAACAAGGATGTGTTTCATCGGGACAAGCAGTTGCGGAATCAGCAACGGGGCATGCCCGGCTTGCTGCAGGGCAAACTGGATGACCCGGAACAGCTCAAATTACTGGCCAGCATCGTCAACAAGATGGCGACCGAGTTGCAGGCCCGGGACAATCTGACGCTGCAGATTGTGGCGCAGGGGCTGCGGATCCAGATCCGCGATGATGATAACCGGCAGATGTTTGCTCGTGGCAGTACCCGAGTCAGCCCCTATTTTCATCAGTTGTTGCGGGCATTGGCCCCGATCTTCGCCCGCCTGGATAATCGCATCATGATCTCGGGCCATACCGATAGTCTTCCTTATCCGGATGGCAATTACAGTAACTGGGAGCTGTCCGGGGATCGGGCCCAGATGGCGCGACGAGTCTTGGTCTCTGGTGGCTTGCCGGATGCTCGGGTCGCCCAGGTAGTGGCCATGGGGGATACAGCTCTGGCCTTGCCGGATGATCCGGCGGCCAGTGCCAACCGGCGCATTGAGCTTTTGTTGCTGACCAGCAAGGCCGAGGCTCAGTTGGCCGGGCTGTTCACCCGGCGTACGCCCCCGGACAAATTACATTATGCCACCGACGCCATGAGCCCTGTGGATCGACGGGCTCTCGACCGGCAGGTGGCACAGATCAAGATGTTGACCACTTCGGCTGCGGCCCCCACTTCTTCTGACGAGCGTTGATGATGACAGCTGATGACAAAACCGGACAAGACGATCTGAGCCTGATTGCCGCCAATCCGGTACGGCCTTGGGAAACCGGGCAGCGTATCTACCCGCGCTGGTATTTTCACGATCCGGAAGTTCCGCTGGCCGAGCAGAGCAGCGGTATTACCGGCGTCCTGAAGAAGCCGGGGGTGTTGTTTGATACCCATATCGGTTCGGCCATCATCAAGGATCTAAGTCTGGGAGGGATTGGCTTTATTGCACCGCGCCGCTATCAGGTACCCAAACGGGTGGTGGTCATGGTCGGGCGACAATATCCACTGGTCTGTGAAGTCATCCACCGTCGTCCCGTGGATCGGTCGCTCATTTTTTATGGGGCAAAATGGTATCGGATGGACCGGCGTCTGCTCATGCTGGCCATCAGTCGCTATGCCCGTTTCTGTAATATGGTGTGCTAAAACCAGGGTTGGCCCGGCAAGGGGTAGGGCCTAGCGACTGATTAAAGGTTGCGCCTGTGTCCGCTGCAGGCCGAGCGGATCCGTCACGCGCTGCAGGGATAGGGTGGCCCGTTTCTGTTGCTCTGGCGCTAGGCTCTGGATCAGCAGGGGATCATCCAATGCGCCGAGATCCAGTAACGGCGGGATAGGCGTCAGATCCAGCCCCAACTCCACGACGGGGGGCGGCCTCAAAGGGGGTCGTTCCAGCGCTGCCGCCTGCTTGGGCGGTAACAGCAGGCTGTACATCAGACCTGCAGGTAAGAATCCTTGCCGGAACGCCGGATTCCAGGCTTCCAACTCCCGCAACGGCCAGTTTCCCTGTTGGGCCAGCGTGCTCAGCTGAACCGGACCTGTCACCTGACGGCTGACCAGGTTCTCGCCGTGCTGCCAGTTGGGCAGATGCACACCATAACGTTCGGCATGCTGGATGATATCCGCCAGCGCTAGTAGCCGGGGCACATAGCGCCGGGTCTCGGTCGGCAGTGGCAAACGCCAGAATCCCAACTCGCCACTCTCCTGTTGCGCTTGCCGCACGCGCCCCTCTCCGGCGTTATAGGCGGCCAGCGCCAACAGCCAATCGCCATTAAAATAGTCTTGTAACCAGCTCAGATAGGTGAGCGCCACTGCGGTCGCTTGTGGCACCGAGAGACGGGCATCATAGGCGGGGTTGATGGGTAATCCGAAGCGCTTCGCCGTTTGCGGCATCAACTGCCACAGCCCTGCCGCCCCCTTTCCAGAGACACCATCCAGGCGATAACTACTTTCGATCAACGGCAATAAAATAATGATCGCGGGTAGCCTTTTGTTTTCAACCTGTTGGCCGATATATCGGATAAGTGGTTGAGCTGCCAACAGTCGTTGTTCCAGATACGGACGATGGGACAGCAAATCTTTCCGTTCCTGTGCGATCCGCTGTTCGGCTTCGGTGGTGAGCAGAGGCGGCACTATATCCAGCCAGACCGTTCGCTGATAGTTCAGCGCTGAGGCGGAGGGGGATAGAAGCCCGGAGAGCAGTAGCGCTATAACCACGAGTAGCGATCGCATCCAACGCGTCGTGGCGAGGTATTTCGTAGTCGAGGAACTCCGCTTGCGTTGCACATCGGTCGCTTTCATAAAGGTAATGAGCTTGGGTGTATCGCTATGCATACCGAACGTTTGTGCACGTCGCCACGGGATGGCATCCATAAATTTTTGCTGTATCTGATCTTGCTGGATATTGCTCTGGTGTCGCTGTTTGCGGTTCGGGTGGCTGAATTGCCCCAGACGCTGAGTTGGTTGGTTTCTGTCTTGCTGCTGGGTTACAACCTGATGCTGATTTCGGCCGTGAATCGTCACCTGGTCAGTAAAGGCAGTTACGTCATTTACCCTCTGCTGGCTTCGACTCTGGTGCTGTTTGGTACCCTGTTTCACTATTTCTTCATCCGTTGAGGGCGGATGCGGTCTGCACCCGCTCCCGAATGGCGGTCACCATGGCTCGTAAGCCATTGCCACGGGATGGGCTCAGGTGTTTGGCGAGTTGCAATGTCTCGAAATAGCACTCCATATCGAAACCCAGAATGGCCTCGCGATCCTTATGGTTCAACGCGGCCAGCACTACAGCCAGCAAGCCACGGACGATGCGCGCTTCGCTATCGGCGGCAAAGTGCCAAACCCCATTACTTTCCTGTTCGGCCAGCAGCCAGACCTGACTCTCGCACCCGGGCAGTGCTTGTTCGTCACCACGCCACGCCAGTGGTATGGCGGGAAGCTGTTTGCCCAGTTGAATCAGCTCGCGATAACGCTCCTCCCAAGCCTGGGATCGAGTGAAGCGCGTCAGTACATCGTCCGCGGTGAACGGCACCCGGCCCAGCGGGTGTTGCTGTAAAAAGCGGACTTGCTCGTCAGGCATCCGATCCTGTGACATCAGAAAAACTCCGGTAATCGCGCCAGGGCGGCAAGCAGGGCATCAATCTCGGCTTCGCTGTTATACAGCGCCAGCGAGATACGCAAGGTACCATCAATGCCCAGCGACTCCATCAACGGCATGGCACAGTGGTGACCGACACGCACGGCTATGCCCATCTGGTCCAGCAGTTCACCGGCATCCTGGGGGTGAATATCAGTAAAGCGCAGCGAAACCGCCCCCGCCTGCTGACGTGGCAGGGCGAGCTGCTGCACAAACGGCAACTGGGCCAGCCCCCGTTGCAGGCGTTGCAGTAGCGCCCTTTCATGGTGGCGCCAGCCACTGGGCAGGCTGGCGAGGAACTCCAGCGCTGCGGCGAGTCCAATGGCTTCGGCGATGGGCGGGGTACCTGCCTCGAAACGAAACGGCGGGCGATTGAAGCTGCTGCCGCTGAAGCTGACCCGCTGGATCATCTCGCCACCGGTCTGCCAGGGCGGCATCTGCGCCAACAGTTCGGCACGACCATACAGCACCCCGATACCGGTGGGGCCATACAACTTGTGGCCGGAAAAAGCGTAGAAATCACAATCCAGCGCCTGCACATCCACAGACAGGTGACCCACCGCCTGGGCGCCATCGATCAGCGTCACGGCACCGACAGCTTTGGCGGCGGCGATCAGTTCGGCCACCGGATTGACAGTGCCCAAGGCGTTCGATACCTGGGCAAGGGTGAGTAGACGGGTGCGCGGCGAGAGCAAGGCATGAAAGGCGGCCAGGTCCAGATCGCCACTGCCGGTGAGCGGAATCACCCGCAGCACTGCCCCGGTGCGGGCCGCCACCTGTTGCCAGGGCACTATGTTGGCGTGGTGTTCCAGAGCCGACAGCAGGATTTCGTCGCCAGCTTGCAGAGTGCTCAATCCCCAACTGTGAGCCACCAGGTTGATGGCCTCGGTGGTGCCCCGGGTCCAGACGATTTCCTGGCTGGAACGGGCATTCAGAAATTGCTGTACCTGCTCCCGTGCTGACTCGAAGGCCTGGGTCGCCCGTGCACTCAGGGCATGGGAGGCACGATGGACATTGGCATTGTCGTGTCGGTAGTAGTCATCCATGGCCCGCAGCACGGATTCAGGCTTCTGAGTGGTGGCGGCATTATCCAGGTAGATCAGCGGCTGGCCGTTAACCTCTTGCTGCAGGGCAGGGAACTGGGCGCGGATGGCGGCCAGCTCGAAATCGGATGACATGGGTGGTTTCTCCTGTTCAGTGCCCTATGATCGGCAAAAGCACGGCCGAAGGCAATAAAGGGAACCGAGAAGGCGAAACAAGCAACGAAGTGGCGAGAGATTGGACTCAGTCGAGGGTAGACCACCGGAGACTGACAAGGGGATAGCCAGTCTTCGGCGTCGTCGGTCGTGGTTCTGGGTTAACTACTGCTTTTTTCCAGCTCGGTTTTCTTTTGCTGGGCCTCCAGCAGAGATCCATTGAGCTGCACCAACTGATTATTCAGCGCCTTGAGCTTCTCTTTGCCTGCTTCGCTGGTATCCGATTGTGCGGTGGCAATCTGTTTCTTAAGCGCCTCTATCTGTTTTTTGATGCGCTCTATGGTGGCGTCTACGACGCTGCCGCTGGAATCGCTGCTGCTGCTCTTGGCGGCGCCCCCGGCACCGGCTGGGCCTCCGGAACCACCGGCAGGCTTGGCTTCGCCTTCTGCTGAGGATGTGGCGGACGTTTGCGAGGCGTCAGCCTGTTGCAGGGCTTTGGCTTCGTCCGAGATAGTCACCTGATCTGCGGTGGAACTGCTGGCGGCGGCGCGGCTACTGGCGCTGCTGCTTTGATCATCACTACTCGGGATGCTGGCCGTGACTTGTCTGAGCGAGGTGCTCAGGGCGCTGAGTGATGTACCGTCGATTTGAGTCATATCGCCTCCTGAAGGGATACTGGTTTGGGTCCTTCCCTTATCGGCAGGCCCCTGCGAATGATTAGGCTCTTTACACTAACTTACCAAGGGCAGGTTCCGTGTCCGCCAGCGTTGCTTTTTTGCTACAATCGCGGCCCGGCAATCTCGAGTAGGGTGGTGTGGTCATGAAATTGAATCCTCGGCAGTTGGAGGCGGTGCATCATGTCTCTGGCCCCTGTCTGGTGCTGGCCGGTGCCGGTTCAGGCAAGACCCGGGTGATCACCACCAAGATTGCCTATCTCATCCAGAAGTGTGGCTATCAGGCCAAGCAGATCTGCGCCGTGACCTTCACCAACAAGGCGGCCAAGGAGATGAAGGAGCGGGTGGCGCAGACACTGGATCGCAAGTTCCTGCGCGGTCTCATGGTCTCGACCTTTCACTCCCTCGGGCTGGATATCATACGCCGCGAACACAAGATCCTGCGCCTGAAAGCCAACTTTACCCTGTTCGATGACACCGATCAGATGGCGCTGCTCAAGGAGCTGACCGATGTCGAGCTGCAGGGCGACAAGGAACAGCTGAGCCAGTTACTCAGTGCCATTTCCAACTGGAAGAATGATCTGGTGCTGCCTGGCGTGGCGTTGAAGCGCGCTCGTGACCCGGATGAGCAGCGGCTGGCCCTGCTCTACGAGCGCTATCAGCGGCAGATGACCGCCTATAATGCGCTGGATTTTGACGATCTGATCCTGATGCCGACCCTGCTACTGAAGACCAATGCCGAAGTGCGCGAACGCTGGCAGCAGAAGATCCAGTATCTGCTGGTGGATGAGTATCAGGATACCAACACCAGCCAGTACGAACTGGTGAAACTGCTGGTGGGCGAGCGGGCTCGCTTCACCGTGGTGGGGGATGATGACCAGTCCATCTACTCATGGCGCGGGGCACGGCCGCAAAACCTGGTGCTGTTGCAGCAGGACTTCCCACGACTGAACGTCATCAAACTGGAGCAGAACTACCGTTCCAAGGGGCGCATCCTCAAGTGCGCTAACATTCTCATTGCCAACAATCCCCATGTTTTCGACAAGAAGCTGTTCTCCGAGCTCGACTACGGGCAGCCGGTGAAGGTGTTGCAGGCCAGGAACGAGGAGCACGAGGCGGAGCGAGTGGCGATGGAGATCATCGGCCATCGCTTCATGAATCGTTCACGTTGGGCCGATTACGCCATCCTGTATCGGGGTAACCATCAGTCCCGCTTGCTGGAAAAGGTGCTGATGCAGAACCGCATCCCCTACCGCATCAGTGGCGGCACCTCCTTCTTTGCGCGTGCCGAGATCAAGGACATGATGGCTTACCTGCGGCTGCTGGTGAATCCGGACGATGACAACGCCTTCCTGCGGGTGGTCAACCTGCCCCGTCGCGAGATTGGGCCAACGACTCTGGAGAAGCTGGGCCACTACGCCAACGAGCGGGCCAAGAGTCTGTTTGCCGCCAGTTTCGAGCTGGGGTTAGAACAGACACTCAGCGGTCGTGGACTCACTGCCTTGCGTCAGTTCTGCGACTGGCTGGTTCGGCTGGGGGATGAGGCCAAACGGGGTAATGCCGTTGAGGCGGTGCGGGACATGATCCACGGTATTCACTATGAAGAGTGGTTGTACGAGAGCTCACCGAGCCCCAAGGCCGCAGAAATGCGGATGCAGAATGTCTCGACCCTTTACCGTTGGATCACCGAAATGCTGGAGGGGGATGCCAAGGCCGATGAGGCCCCCATGACACTGCCGGAGGTGGTGGCGCGGCTGACCCTGCGTGACATGCTGGAACGCAATGAGGAGGAGGCGGCGCTGGATCAGGTGCAGTTGATGACGCTGCATGCGTCCAAGGGACTGGAGTTTCCCTACGTGTTTCTGATCGGCATGGAAGAGGGGCTGTTGCCCCATCAAGTCAGTATCGATGAGGACAATGTGGATGAGGAACGGCGTCTGGCCTATGTGGGCATCACCCGGGCCCAGACTGAATTGACCTTCATCCTGTGTAAAGAGCGCCGCCAGTTCGGCGAGTCGGTGCGACCGGAACCGAGCCGATTCCTTCTGGAGCTGCCGCAACACGATCTGGAGTGGGAAGGGGACAAGCGGGAAGTCACTGCCGAGCAGCGTCAGCAGAAGGGACAGGTCGGCATCGCCAACCTGCGGGCCCTGTTCAAGGACAAGGACTAATCTTTCTTCACCTCCGGCGGTGCGGCCCGATTGGGCAACAGGCTAAAGAGGGCATCCGGGGGCATGGGGGCGGAGAAAAAATCACCCTGGGCCAGATCGCAGCCCATCTCACTGAGTTTCAGGTGCTGCTCCCGTTGCTCGACGCCTTCGACGATCACCTGCATGCCGAGATCATGACTGATATCGCGGATGGCACGGATCAGCGCCCGATCCCGGGTGGACTTTAACAGGCGATGGGTAAAGCTGTCATCGATCTTCACGAAGTCGACCGGGTAGTGGAAGAGTGCATTCAGCGAACCGAAGCCGGTACCGAAATCATCCACGGCGATACCGATCCCCTTGGCTCTGAGCTCATGCAGCAGGGTCAGCGTCTGGCTGTCGCGGCGGGTCAGATCTCGCTCCTTGAACTCGAAGATGAACAGCTTGGGCGGTACGTTTGACTCCTGAATGATCTGCAGCAACTGCTGGATCTGGTCCCGGGACGCCAGATGCTTGCCGGATAAATTGATGCTGATGCGCAGACTGTGTTGCTTGATCAGCGGGCGGAACAGCCCCTGCAGCAGACCACAGGCGTGACGTAGCATCATGCGATCAATCTCCAGAATGAGATCACTCTGCTCGGCCAGGGGG
Organism: Aeromonadaceae bacterium; assembly: GCA_963677375.2. Lineage (GTDB taxonomy): Bacteria > Pseudomonadota > Gammaproteobacteria > Enterobacterales > Aeromonadaceae > Pseudaeromonas. The sequence continues at coordinate 219,663 of CAXXIF010000012.1, read as the reverse complement.
ATAAAACTGCCTGCCTCATGGATTTCTCCCTCTTCATCCAGCAAACGCGCCAGCAGTTCCAGCTGGACGATGCGGCGATCCCGCAAGCGCATGATGGGTTGGAAGTAGGGAAGTAGCCGCTTTTCTTGCAGGGCCTGGTGCAGCGTCTGCTCCGGGGATAGTCGGTCTGGGATGTCGCACAGCTCCGAGTAGAAGACCGCATGGTCCTGGCCGCGACGTTTGGCTTGAAAGGTCGCGATATCTGCCTGACGCAGCAGTTGGCTGACGTCGTCGATGGTGCTGTTGACGGTAGCGACCCCCAGGCAGGCGTGGATTGTGATCTCGTGGTTGTCAATGAGCAGAGGCTGTTGCAACTGTTCCAGAATGCGGCTGATGACGGGCGTAATGGCATCGGTACTCTGGCTGGCATCGAGAAAGATGATGAACTCATCGCCGCTGAGTCGGGCAACCAGATCGTTTTGCCGGGTTGAAACACGCAAGCGCTGGGCGATGCTCTTCAGTAGCAGGTCACCGAGTTCATCACCATATTGTTCATTCACCTCATGGAGCGATAACAGATCGACCAGCAGAATGGCAAAGCCCTGATCCGGATAGCGCTGGTAGTGCTTGAAGCCATGATCCAATCGATGCAAAAACATGGCTCGATTGGCCAGTTGGGTCAGCGGGTCCCGTTGTGAATCCAGCTGCAGTTGGCGCTCCTGTTCGTCGCGCTGCTTGAGCTGTTTCTGCAATCTCAGGTTGTTTTTCCCCAGCTCGCGCAGGCGAGCCACCTCTTCCGGTGCCAGCTCGCTCTGTTCCGTCGTGGCCTTCTTGTGCTGGCGCAGCTCATACAACTCGGTCATCAGACCCAACTCTTCGGCGACAAAAAACAGCAATTGGCGATCCTCATTCACCAGCGGGCGTTGCAGCCCCAGCGCCAGACTGGCGTGATACTGGCGTCGTAACAGGATGGGAAAGCTGTACCAGAACAGACAGTTTTCTTCCGTCTGTTGCGGGCGGTCATCACTGAGCAGGGTCAGCAGAGCTTCGGTATGAGTATTGGTCTGCGGGTAGAGCAACTGGGGTTTTTCGTCCTGTCGTTGTATCAACAACACCTCTTGGGCTCCCATCCAGAAGCGTAAGGTCGAATCAAATTGTGCCAGCAGTTGCCGAGCTGGCAGACTCCCCGCTAACCGCAACAGGCGGGTGAGACTCTCCAGTTTTTCCTGCCAGAAAGGGATGCGGTTGAGGAGTGGTGAGTTGAACAGATCCAACTGACGGTTGGCCTGTAGCAGGGAATAGTGGGTAGCGACTATCTCCAGCAGATGCAGGAGCAGGGTCCGTTGTGCCGGTTGAGTCTTGGCTATCAGCCAGTGCAAGGTCCCATGTTCGACCTTGACCCAGCACCATCCGGCACTGGCATTCAACAGTTCCACCTGGCATTTACCATCCTGGTGGCAAGGGGTGAAAGGGAGTGGATCGCTCAGAGACGGGTATTCCTGCACCAGCGCTTCGTTGTCATGGCAATAGATGGCGGAGATATGGGTCAGGGGGACGCAAACATTCAGGGTTTCATAGAGTCGGGTGGATAGCTGCTCATCCTCCTGGTTGGGTAGGGGCAGACGCAGCAGATCCTTGGCTGTCACAATCGCCGCCCGAAACGCGGGTTGTTCACCAGGTTGTGTTACCGGTATGGGCGCCATCATGCTTCCTCATTGCCACTCTGCTTCAAGTGTAGACGGCGATACAGGGCCCGGTATAAATAGCCAGGGCTGCACATGGCAGCCCTGGTCAATAGGGGTGGAAATCGGGGATCAGGCGCCGACTTGCAGGAAGCCCGAATAGGTCAGTGCCAGGATCACCACGCCGGCGATGATGCGATAGATGGCAAAGCCGCGGAAGTTATGCTTGCTGACGTAACGCAACAGCCAGCCGATGGCCAGCAGACTGACGATAAAGGAGGTAAAGAGGCCAATCGAGATATTGACCAGGCCATGTTCCCCCACGCCTTGCAGATCCTTCATCAGCGAGTAGAGGCTGGCGGCCCCCAGCGTCGGGATGGAGAGGAAGAAGCTGAAGCCGGTTGCGGTCGGTCGGTTCAGACCGACCAGCATGCCACCCATGATGGTGGAGGCGCTGCGGCTGACGCCCGGGATCAGGGCGAAGAGCTGGGCACAACCTATGGTGAAGGCTTGTTTCGGCGTGATCTGTTCCAGTTCCGTGGTGACCACCTCCTGTTGTGGTCGTCCCTCAATCCACCACATGACCATACCGCCCACGATCAGGCTGATGGCTACTGTGACCCCATTGAACAGGTAGTGAGTGATGTAGCTGTGCAGCGCCAGACCGACGAAGGCGGCGGGCAGGAAGGCGAGGATGACTCCCATCCAGAAACGTTGTACCTGACGATCCGTGCGCACGGCCTTGGCCTGATGCCACAGGGTTTGGAAATAAAACCAGAGCACGGCCAGCACGCCACCGAGCTGGATGACGATCTCGAAGGTATCGCTACCTTTAAAGCCCAAAATCTCCTGGGCTACGATCAGGTGACCGGTACTAGAGACGGGCAAGAATTCGGTAATACCCTCGACGATGCCGAGGATGATGCTGTTGATGATATCGGACATGGGTCTCGCGGTTCCTCAAGTTCAAAGTGCCGGCATTATGCCCAACTCCAGCCATGGATGGAAACAGAGTTCCGGCATGCCCAGCTAGGAAATTAAAAAGCCGCCTTATTACGGCGGCTTTGATTCAGATGGGCAGGTGGAAGCTTACTTCCACGCCTTCCAGGTGTTGATCAGGCCGTTGGTGGAGCTGTCGTGGCTGCTGATGGCGTCAGCAGAGTTCAGCTCTGGCAGTATCTTGTTAGCCAGTTGCTTGCCCAGCTCTACGCCCCACTGATCGAAGGAGAAGATGTTCCAGATGGCGCCTTGAACGAAGATCTTGTGTTCGTACATGGCGATCAGGGCACCCAGCACCTTGGGGGTCAGGCTCTTGAAGAGAATGGAGTTGGTCGGACGGTTGCCTTCGAACACCTTGAAGGGGACCAGATCCTTCACCTGCTCCAGGGTCTTGCCAGCGGCCAGGAACTCGGCTTCGACCTGTTCCTTGCTCTTGCCGAAGGCCAGGGCTTCGGTTTGGGCGAAGAAGTTGGCCAGCAGCTTGGGATGGTGATCGCCAATCGGGTTGTGGCTGACGGCCGGGGCCAGGAAGTCACAGGGGATCAGCTTGGTGCCTTGGTGGATCAGCTGGTAGAAGGCGTGTTGACCGTTGGTGCCCGGCTCACCCCAGATGATGGGGCCAGTCTGGTAGTCGACCTTGTTGCCGTTGCGATCCACCTGCTTGCCGTTGGATTCCATGTTGCCTTGCTGGAAGTAGGCGGGGAAACGGTGCATGTACTGGTCGTAGGGCAGAATGGCTTCGGACTCGGCGCCGTAGAAGTTGTTGTACCACAGGCCAATCAGGGCCAGCAGTACCGGGACGTTTTCGCCGTAAGCCTTGGTGGCGAAGTGCATGTCCATCTCGAAGGCGCCTTGCAGCAGGGCTTCGAAGTTGTCGAAACCGACAGAGAGGGCGATGGGCATACCGATGGCAGACCAGGAGGAGTAGCGACCGCCAACCCAATCCCAGAATTCGAACATGTTGTCGGTGTCGATACCGAACTCGGCCACGGCCTTGCCGTTGGTGGAGAGCGCCGCGAAGTGCTTGGCAACGTGAGCCTTGTCACCGGCGGTCTTGATGAACCAGTCGCGGGCGGTCAGGGCGTTGGTCATGGTCTCCTGGGTGGTGAAGGTCTTGGAGGCCACCAGGAACAATGTGGTTTCCGGATCGATCTTCTTCAGGGTCTCGGCGATGTGGGTACCATCGACGTTGGAGACGAAGTGCATCTGCAGGTGATTCTTGTAGGGGCGCAGGGCTTCGGTGATCATCACCGGGCCCAGATCTGAACCGCCGATACCGATGTTGACCACATGCTGGATGGCCTTACCGGTATAACCCTTCCACTCGCCAGAGATGATCTTGGCACAGAAGCCCTTCATCTTCTCCAGTACCGCCTTCACTTCCGGCATCACGTCCTTGCCATCCACTTCCACCGGACGGTCGGAGCGGTTGCGCAGGGCCACGTGCAGCACGGCACGGCCTTCGGTCTGGTTGATGGCTTCGCCGTTGAACATGGCGTCGATGGCTGCGCGCAGATCGGTCTCTTCGGCCAGATCGGTCAGCAGCTTGAGGGTCTCTTCGCTGATGATGTTCTTGGAGTAGTCGACCAGGATCTCGCCACCGAAGGTGGTGGAGAAGTTGTCAAAACGGGTGGGATCGGCGGCAAACAGATCCTTGATTTGACGATCCTTGTTGGCGGCGAAATGGGCTTCCAGCGCCTTCCAGGCCTTGGTCTGGGTCGGGTTGATGTTTTTCATCGGTTCGCATTCCTAAGAGTCGATTAATAAAACCTTTGCGTCCTGTGCGCCTTTGCTGACACCGGTTACCGCTGCGGGCGGCGCGCCAAGCCGAAAACCGGCGACAGTTTACACGTTTTTGCGGCGATTATGCGCGAGAAGCTGCGTCACACGTTTGCGCTAGCGCATAAACCGGCGCCGACAGGAGGGGTTGGGGATGGCAAAGGGGTCAAGCGGTTCTGAAATTGTTCGCTGATGATGTGGCTTGAGGCGCTGTCCATCAGAGCCCCGCACCATCTCACGACGGTTGTAGTTGAACGTGGCGTTGTCACTGCCGCCGTCGTGGGTTCAGGCCGCCAGTAAGGCGGCAAAGCCATGGCCCTGCTGCCGACACCGGATCAGCAATTCCCGGCAGACGGGCCATTCCAGCTCCAGCGCTCTGGCCACCGTCAAAGGCCACCCGACCGGTGCTTCCAGAGGGATTGAATCCAGTGCAACCAATATCAATGCCAGGTGGATAAAACCCGCCTGATGGCAAAAGTGGTCCTCGGCAAACGGGGCTGTATGCCGACGGATCGCCTCGCAGATTGAGAGTGGAAAATTCCATAGCCCCGCCACCTTGGCTCCCAGTTCGGCGTGGGTAAAACCCACCACCATCTGTTCAGCCTGTGCTCGTCCGTGTCGGGGTTCCAGCTCGTTAATTTCCCGGACCGTTTCCTGGGGCAGACTCAGGTGCATGATGAGTCGGCCCAGATCATGGAGCAGGGCACAGGTGAACACCTCTTCAGCTCGGAAATGCCCCTGCTCTGCCAGCAGCTTGCTCAAGGCGGCGACGTCAAACACCTTACCCCAAAAATGATGCAGGTCGATGCCAGGAACCTGTTTCAGCACACCGGTCAGCCCACAGGCGAGAACCATATTCCGGACCGAGTCGAGGCCAAGGCGCACGGCTGCCTCCCGGACTGTGGTGACTTGGCGGTAACAACCAAACTGCGCGGCGTTGGCCAGACGGAGCAGCTGCGCCGAGATCACCGGGTCCTTGTTGATCTGGTGGGCAATGAAGAGCAGATCCGGGTCGGGGTCATGAAAAGTATGAATCAGCTCGCGAACGACCTCAGGGATGCTGGGGAGTGGTTGTGGGTGGATGAGCAGGGCGTTCATGGAGGTCATGGGGTCGTCCGTGGGCGAGTACTGCATGATCTGACAAGTAAGTTGAAGTATGGGCCGTTTTTCCTCTGTCGCGGCAGAAAAATTGCGCCACTTGGGAGGTGGCGCAAGCCTTGCCGTCAGGGATGGCCTTCCGGCTCCACATGGATAAGGACTACGGCATGGGGCAGACGTTCTTCGATGCCGCGCTCGATCTGGTCACAGATGGTGTGGGATTCGGCTACCGTCATCTCCCGAGGTAGGGTCAGATGGAAGTCGATATGACGGCGACGCCCGGCCCGACGGGTTCTCAGATCATGAAAACCATCGCTCTCCGGACGGAACTTGCGAATGACCTCGGTGGTAATGGCCAGCTCCTCCTCGCTCAGGCTGTGATCCACCAGCGGCTGGAAGGCATGGTTAAGCATGTCGATGGCCTCTTTGGTGATGAACAACGCCACACCGATGGCCACTATGGGGTCGAGATAGTGGAGGTTATAGCCGAAGTGGCTGGCGGCCCAGATGCCGAACAGACCAAAGCCGACGCCGAGGGAGGTCAGGACATCCGCCTTCAGATGCAGGGCATCGGCTGCCAGCGCAACGGAGTCCTCCTCTTTGGCGACCCGATACAGATGGCCGGAAACGATCCAGTTCACCAGCGCCGAAGCCAGCATGACCATGAATCCCAGACCTATGCCTTCGATGTCGCCCGGGTTAAATAACTTCTTCACCGCCTCGATAATGATCCAGCCGGAGGCGATCAGAATTAGCACCGCCTCGATCACTCCGGAGACGTTCTCGATCTTGTCATGGCCATAGGGGTGGCGTTTGTCCGGCGGGGCATCGGATTTCCGCACCGAGAAGAAGGCGATCAACGCCGCCACCAGATCCATGCCGGAATGGATGGCCTCCGAAATGATACTGACCGAGCCGCTGATGACCCCGACGATCACCTTCATGATGATGAGGGTGATATTCGAGCCGATCGAGAGCATGGCTGCCCGTGACTTCCTGTTCATGTAAGGATCTCCGGATGGGATCTGGTACTGCCAATCTACGACCCCAGACCAGTGAGTCTAGGGTGCCTGAGCGAAATAGGATAAGGCTGTCCGAGATCATTCGTCGAGGCTTTCAGTCATAAATTCCTTTATTAATCAGTGTAGTTACACTCGTTCTCATTTGTGGTGGGCGACGGACTCTGTTGATAGGAGGGCTCTCTCTCCATGATGAGGTACACGAGCCGGCATACATACTGAGCCTGGATAGCAAAGGGACTCATGAGCACGTCGTTGGGAGAGAACCCATAAAAAGGCTATGTACCAATTCAGTGTTGTTCATCACCGGTGATGGAGTCGTGGACGAAAAGCAGACCGAGGGCGGCAGGGAAGTCACCATCGAGCCTACGTGAACGTATGCACGGCGTGTCTGTGTTCGTCCTGACTCCTGAATACCAGACTAATGACAGGTTTTGACCCGAACAACGCCTCACTGGGATAGCACCAATAAAAAGGGCCAGCAAGCTGGCCCTCAACTACTAAAAGGAGGTGGTTAAACCTTCAACTTCTTGTGGTATTCCTTCTTGGTTTTCACCATGCCGTCGAGGGCTGCTTTGGCTTCATCCAGCTTACCGGCATCCAGCAGGGCAATGGCATCATCAACTTGCTTGATCAGAATATCCAAGCCTTCGATATAGGCTTTGCGTTCCGTGCCGTCAGCGGGTTGATCCTTGAAATCTGGCGGGATCTGCTCCTTGGCATGAACCGAGTACTCACGCAGCTTGGTCAGTTCGGCCTTCATACCCGCGGCATCATTCGCCTCGCTGGCGGCACGCAGGCTCTTGCCCATGGCCTTCATATCGGTCTTGACCGGGTTCGCCGCCAGAACAGGAGCGGTAAAGCTGGCGGTTAACAATAATGTGCAGCACAGGGTCGCGATTTTATTCATAGTCGAGCTCTCACCTTGGGGAATGTCAGTACACAGTTTAGATGCGCTTGCTTAAGCGTGACTTAACTCATACCGGAATTGATGGGGGCTGTGCAACCCTTTTCACTGGGCAACGCATGCGGATCACGCAACCGGTTAACCGCCACTTTGCTGGGCGGTTTCCCAAAAGGCACGGATCAGCGGTTCATCCAGGCGGCGTTTCTGCACGCACAGGCCGACATCGAAGGGCTTGAACGCCGGACGGGCCTCCAGAATCCGCACCTTGTCGCCCATGGGGCTGTGGTCGATGACGGCCTCGGGAACCAGACCTATGCCGCAACCCAGGGCCACCATGCTGACAATCGCCTCGTTGCCCGCGACCTCGGCATAGACGTTCGGGCTGATCCCCTTGTTCCGAAACCATTGATCGCAGCGTTTTCGGGCCAACCCCTGTTCGGAGAGGATCACCGGCAGGTGTTCCCAATCCGGTTCATCCTCCTTGAGCCAGCGCGAGATCGGGCTGGCTGCGCGGGGGGCGATAAACACCAGCGGTACCCGGCGCAGGGAGATGAAATGCAACTTACCGGGCAGGGCGTCCGGTCGGGCGGCAATGGCCATATCCGCCTCTTCGGAGAGTACCTTGTCGACGGCCAGAGCCGGATCGCCGGTTTCCAGCTTGATTTCCAATTGCGGATAACGGGCGCGGAAACGCCCCAGGGTGTCCGGGAGCAGGAAGTAGCTGGCGGTCACCGAACAGTAGACCTTCAGCCGCCCTTGCAGGGGCTCGCCGACGTGGCGCAGTTCATGGCGCAACTTTTGCCATTCATCCAGCAGGTGCAAGCCGAATTCCCGCAGCCGGTCACCGGCCGGAGTCAGGTTGACGCTGCGATTATCGCGCTCGAACAACGAGCAACCGACCTCCTGCTCCAGACGCTGGATGGCACGACTCAGGGTCGAGGGGCTCACCGCCATGGCATCGGCTGTCTTGGCAAAATGCAGACTCTCAGCCAGATGCAGAAACAACTCCAGGTTGCGCAGGTCCATGAATTTAATCCTCCAGCTAGCCTCTTCGGCTGGGTCCAGGCGGAGAGACTTCACGTTTCGTAAAATGCAACAGTCTGTTTCGAATATATCATTTCAGGCAACGATTTGCCTGGGCTATAGTGCTGCGGTTGCTGCCTCTTTCAGGCACTCGAATTTCACAGTTTTTTACGGAGTCAAGCATGTCTAACTACTTCAATACCCTGAACCTGCGTCAGCAGCTGGCCCAACTGGGCAAGTGCCGTTTCATGAACCGTGATGAATTCGCCACTGGTTGCGATTTCCTCAAGGGCAAGAAAGTCGTCATCATCGGTTGTGGTGCCCAGGGTCTGAACCAGGGTCTGAACATGCGTGACTCCGGTCTGGATGTGGCCTATGCCCTGCGTGCTGAAGCCATTGCCGAACGTCGCAAGTCCTGGCAACAGGCGACTGCCAATGGTTTCGTGGTTGATACCTACGAAAACCTGGTTCCGACTGCCGATCTGGTGGTGAACCTGACTCCGGACAAGCAGCACACCAGCGTGGTCAAGGCCGTTATGCCGCTGATGAAGGAAGGCGCTGCTCTGGGTTACTCCCACGGTTTCAATATCGTCGAAGAGGGCACCCAAGTTCGTAAAGATTTGACCGTGGTCATGGTGGCTCCGAAGTGCCCGGGCACCGAAGTGCGTGAAGAGTACAAGCGTGGTTTCGGTGTACCGACCCTGATCGCCGTTCACCCGGAAAACGATCCGCGTGGTGAAGGCATGGCCATCGCCAAGGCATGGGCTGCCGCGACCGGTGGTCACCGTGCCGGTGTGCTGGAGTCCTCCTTCGTTGCCGAAGTGAAGTCGGATCTGATGGGTGAACAGACCATTCTGTGTGGCATGCTGCAAGCGGGCTCCATTCTCTGCTACGACAAGATGGTGGCCGGTGGTGTCGATGCCGGTTACGCCAGCAAGCTGATCCAATTCGGTTGGGAAACCATCACCGAAGCGCTGAAGCAGGGTGGCATCACCACCATGATGGATCGCCTGACCAACCCAGCCAAGCTGAAGGCGTTCGAACTGGCGGAAGAGATGAAGGATCTGCTGCGTCCGCTGTTCCAGAAGCATATGGATGACATCATCGGTGGTGCTTTCTCCTCCGGCATGATGGCCGACTGGGCCAATGATGATGCCAAGCTGCTGGGCTGGCGCGAAGAGACCGGCAAGAGTGCCTTCGAAAACTCTCCGACCTTCGCTGGCAACATCAGCGAGCAAGAGTACTTCGACCACGGCATCCTGATGGTCGCCATGGTCAAGGCCGGTGTCGAGCTGGCGTTCGAAACCATGGTCTCTTCCGGCATCATCGAAGAGTCTGCCTACTACGAATCACTGCACGAACTGCCGCTGATCGCCAACACCATAGCTCGTAAGCGCCTGTACGAGATGAACGTGGTCATCTCCGACACTGCCGAATACGGTAACTACCTGTTTGCCAACGCCGCTGTGCCTTTGCTGCGTGATCACATCATGCCGAAGGTGAACCTGGACGTGATCGGCAAGGGTCTGGCTGTTCAGTCCAACGGTGTGGACAACGTGGTCCTGGTTCAGGTCAACGACGCCATCCGCAACCACCCGATCGAAGCGATCGGCAAGGTGCTGCGCGGCTACATGAAAGACATGAAGCGCATCGCTGTCGGCGGTTAATCCGTTCGTTTCGCAACTTTTTTCTTCCCTGTGCGAGCCAGCCGTTGGGCTGGTTCGTCACTTACCCCACAAGGGTTTCTTTGACCGCCTTATCCAGGCGGTTTTCTTTTTTCTGGCCGCCAGGTCACAGCACTTTCTCGCCTCCCTCTCGCTTCACATCACTCGCTCCAGATGACTCGCTCAATGCTGGCATCCCCTGCTCGCCGCCAACTGGAACATAGCTAACAAGCACCCATGTTGAGATCTTTTCTCATTTATAGTTGAGATCTCTTCTCATCTAGATCTATACTGCGCCGTCTCAAAAACTATGACTCAGCACACAAGGAATGGCGTATGTCTTATTTCCCGCGCACGGCACCTGCTGTCGGTTCGGCTGCATCCCCTCTGGCTTTGGCGATCCGCCTGGTGGTCCTGGCTCCCATGGTGGCGACTCCGGTTCTGGCGGCCACGCAACAGCCTGATGGGGCGCCGGTGACGGCGGGTTCGTCCGCCGCTACCGAGACCCAGGTTGATACAGTGCTGGTCACCGCCAGCCAGGATGCGGGCACTACCGAGGGATCTGGCTCCTATACCGCCGGCAGTACCAGTACTGCGACCAAGCTGCCGCTGACCCTGCGCGAAACGCCGCAATCGGTTACCGTGGTGACCCGCGAGAAGATGGATGATTTCAATCAGACCTCCATCAATCAGGTACTGGAAGGCACCGCCGGGGTGACGGTTGAAAAGATCGAAACCGACCGGACCTACTACAGCTCCCGTGGCTTTGACATCACCAACTTCCAGGTTGATGGCCTGGGCCTGCCTTTGGCCAATGGCAACGTCAACGGCGATCTGGATACGGCCATCTATGATCGGGTCGAGGTGATCCGTGGCGCCACCGGCCTGATGACCGGCGCTGGCAATCCGTCCGCGACCGTTAACATGGTCCGCAAACGTCCGACACAGGCGTTTCAGGCTTCGGTCAAGGGCTCAGCGGGTTCCTGGGAGAATGGCCGGGGCGAAGTGGATGTCTCCGGTTCGCTGGTGGATTCCGGCAAACTGCGGGGCCGTACCGTGCTGGTGAAGCAGAACAAGGAGTCTTACCTGGATCGCTATGCCACGGACAAGACGGTGATTTACGGTGTAGTCGAAGGTGATGTCACGGACAACAGCCTGCTGACGCTGGGGTATAGCTTGCAGCAGAACGACAGTGACAGCCCTATGTGGGGTGCTTTGCCGCTGTTCTATACCGACGGCTCTCCGACGGATTACGATGTCTCCACGAGCACCTCTTCCGATTGGTCCTACTGGAATGTGGATAATCGCCGGGCGTTTGCCGAGTTGAGTCACGATTTCGGCAGTGGTTGGCAAGGCAAGGCGGTCTATAACTTTATCGATACCCGCCAGGATTCCCGCCTGTTCTACATCTATGGCACTCCGGATAAAACCACGGGCGAAGGCCTGCTGAGTTATCCGGGTCTGTACCAGATGCACATGAAGCAGCATGTCATCGACATGAATGCCTCCGGCCCCTTCCGCTTGCTGGGCCGTGAACACCAACTGGTGGTAGGCAGTACTGTGTCACGCGCCACCGTGGATGAGTTGTCGTTGTATAGCAATGATATCGGTACTGCCTTGCCACCGCTGGACGCGTGGGATGGCAGCTATACCCAACCCGCGTTTGATCTCTATCCCAATGGCAGTCACTGGACGGATAAAGAGGTGGCTGGCTATCTCGCCGCACGTTTCAGTGTCCTGCGCGATCTCTCCTGGATTGTCGGCAGCCGCCTGACCAGTTGGGAAACGGAAGGGCAGAATTATGGGGTTGCCAAGAGCAACTCGGCCCATGGTGTGCTGACGCCTTATACCGGTCTGGTCTATGACCTGACGGATCAATGGTCGACCTATGCCAGTTACACCACCATCTTCACCCCGCAAAAAGCCATGGATATCCATCGGGAGCAACTCGATCCCATCGACGGCATCAGCTACGAAACCGGGGTCAAGGGAGCATTCTTCGATGGTGGTTTGAATACCAGCCTGGCCTTGTTCCAGACCCGGCAAAACAATCTGGCCCAGATCGCTGGTGTGATGCCGGACAACGCCACCGAGAACTACTACGAGGGCGTCGATGGGGTGCGCAGTCAAGGATACGAGCTGGAGGCTTCCGGCATGGTACGGCCCGATTGGCAGCTGGCCGCCAGCTATACCGACCTTTCGATTCAAGATGCGGATGGCAACGCGACCAAGACTTATACCCCGAAGAAGCTGGTCAAGCTGGCCTCTACCTATCAGTTGGCCAAGTTGAAGCTGGGTGGCTCCTTGAACTGGCAGGATGAAATTTTCCGCACCAATGGTGCCGGGACGACGACGGAGCAGGGTAGCTATGCCCTGCTGAACCTGATGGCGCGCTACGACTTTAACAAGCAGTGGCACACCCAGTTGAACATCGACAACGTGACCGACAAGAAGTACCTGAACAGCCTGTACTGGGATCAGGGGTTCTATGGCGCGCCACGCAGCTTCATGCTGACGGCGGGCTGGCGCTACTAAGCCGCGTCATATAAGCGGTACGCCCCGTCCTATCTGCAAGGTGTGTCGTTATGGGGTCTGAGTCGGGAGTCGATATGGGTGTGGTGGCAACCTCTGTCCCCTGTTCTGCACAAGGAGTTCCCCTGCCGGCGCTACAAGGTCTCTGGCAGGGAGAACTCGCGGTCTGGCAGTCGGTCTTGTGCGACGAGGTAGCGGCTGGGGTACCGCTCTTTGTCCCTGAGCAGGGGGATGAGGCATTGGCCGAGTGGTTGTGGCGCTACGCCCGGCTGCAGCACCCTGGGCTAGCACCGGTTGCGACATGGGCCGACTGGTCGCTGAGTCAGCGGGAGGCATTGGCTTCCGAGTGGGCGCGCTCGCTGTTCTATCGGCTGTCGGTGCCAGCGCTGAGCGTGTTGCTGCTGACGGGTCGGGCCTTACCCCTGCTGCCGCTTCGGTTGCGCTTGAGTGCGGAGTTGACGGTGGATGGCGTGCTAGTCGCCGATGGTGGCGTCCCGCAACGCATGTTGTGGTCTTCATCCGCGTCAATAAACGCCGAGGAGCTGATGCCGGACGAGGAGAGCCTGACCATAGCCACCTTGTCCTTGTGGCTGGAGCAGGGGTTGGGGCCGCTGATCCAGCAACTGGAACGGGTCACGGGCTGCCGGAGTCGCGTGTTGTGGTGCACCTTGGCCAGCTATTGGCGCTGGTGGTTGCACTCGGAGGCGTTGATTCAGCGCCTGAGCGGACTGACGGCGGAGGAACGGCCATTGGCCGAGGGTCGTCGCCAGGCGGCTTTGCGGTTCATCGAGCAGCCTGAGCTCCCGGTTTCGATTTGCTATCAACCCCAGCGACTGCTGGCTCTGCCGCGTAATCCGCTATACCAGCCGCTGCGATTGCGCACGGCGGCGGGTCAACCTATCTGGGTGCGGCGCATCTGCTGCCAACGTTACCAGTTGCCCGGTCTGGCGCTGTGCAGCTACTGCCCCTTGCTGCAGGCGCCCGCATCAGGCCCTACAGGAGTTTGTTCATGATCACGCTCGAACAGGTACAGTTCCAGTTGGCAAGTCGTACCCTGCTGCACCCTCTGGACCTGCAGCTACCCCATGGTCAGGTCTGCGGCCTGATTGGTCACAATGGCTCCGGCAAGTCGACGCTGGTCAAGTTGCTGGCCCGGCAACAGGTCGCCACGGCTGGACGTATCCGGCTGGATGGTCGAGATCTGGGGTCTTACACCAGTCGGGAATTTGCGCAACGGGTGGCCTATTTGCCGCAGCAACCGGCGAGTACCGATCAACTAACGGTACAAGAGTTGGTGCGCTTCGGCCGTCAGCCCTGGCATGGGCTGTTCGGCCGGTTTGGCGAGGCGGATCGGCAAGCCGTGGCACGCGCCATGGCGCTGACCCAGGTGGAAGCCTATGCCCATCGACTGGTGGAATCCTTGTCGGGGGGGGAGCGGCAGCGCGTCTGGCTGGCGGCCCTGATCGCCCAGCAGACTCGCTATCTGCTGCTGGATGAACCGACCTCGGCGCTGGATGTGGCGCATCAGGTCGAGGTACTGGCGCTGATCCGGACCTTGAGCCATGAGCTGGAGCTGGGGGTCGTGGTGGTGCTGCATGACATCAACATGGCGGCCCGTTATTGCGACCAGCTCGTAGCGTTGCGGGACGGCCGCCTGCTGGTGCAGGGAACGCCGCAGCAACTGATGACTGCCGCGACGCTGGAGTACATCTATCGGCTGCCCATGCAGGTCGTTCCTCATCCGGTGACCGGGGAACCTGTGAGCCTGGTGTTGTGATGGGGTCCTGGTCTCGCCGTATGGGCGCCCCCCGATTGCTCCCGCTGTTGCTATGGCTCGCACTGCTGCTGGCCACGCCGGTTCGGGCCGACTCGATTCGCTTGGTGGCTCTGGATTGGGCCTCTGCCGAGACCGCCCAGGCGCTGGGTGTGACTCCGGTGGGGATGGCGCAGCTGGCCGATTACCACATCTGGAGTGGTGACATGCCGATGCCGGCGACTGTGGTGGATGTGGGCCTGCGCATGGAGCCCAATCTGGAGCTTATTCATGCCTTACGCCCAGATCTCATCGTAATTTCGCCCATGCAGCAGGGGGCCATGCCTCTGCTGCAACGTATTGCCCCCGTGCAGGTCCTGGCCTTCAACTCACCGGAACAGCCGGATAGCTATCAGCAGGCACGCCGGGCCACTCGGCAACTGGCGCAGTGGCTGGGCCGTGAGGCACAGGGCGAGGCCTTGCTGGTCGCCAGTACTCAGGCGTTGCAGCAGTTGCGCCAGCGTGTGCAGGGGGATGGTCAGGCCGTGCGCTCCATCTATCTGCTGCGGTTTGCCGACCGGCGTCATGGCTGGGTACTGGGGGCCAATAGCCTGTTTGGTGGTGGACTGGCGGCCGTCGGAATCCCGCTGGCGTGGCAACAGGCGACCAATCTCTGGGGCTTTGCCTCGGTGCCGTTGACGGCCCTGATGGCGGAGCCGGAGGCCCTGGTGGTCTATATAGCGCCACTGCCCTTTGCGGATATGAGCGCCCTGCAGGGCAATCAGCTCTGGCAGAGCTTACCAGCGGTCCGTTCCGGACGCGTCCTGGGCTTACCCCCCGTCTGGCTGGGCAATGGCTTGCCAAGCCTCATCTATTTTTCTCGTCTGCTGGCAGACCACTGGCCTCAGCGGGCTGGCGACGAGTCTCGGCCAAGGAGCCTACCCTATGTCTCTGTCCGTTGAGCAAAGCCCCCGTTTATCGATCTTGTTCAGGGCGCGTCCTGATGTGGCCGTGACCCCGGATCGACAACCGCCGGATGGGGATCAGCGGGCTCTGTTGCTGGCGGGGTTGTGCAGTTTTGTACTGCTCTGGTTTGCCGGATGGCGATTGGCCACGGCCTTGCCGCCCCAGGAATGGGTGGAGGCGCTGTTATTGCCAAGCCAGCAGTTGAGCCTGCAGGCACTGCTTTGGCGTTTTACCCTGTTGCCTCAACTCACCATGGCGGTGCTGGTGGGGGCGGCGTTGGGCGGCGCGGGTGCCTTGTTGCAACAGGGGTTGCGCAACCCCTTGGCGGCACCGGAGACGCTGGGTATCCAAGGCGGTGGCTTACTGGCATTGGCGTTGGTTGTGCTGTATCGGCCAGAGTGGCTGACGCTGTTCGGCAGCGAGTGGATCGCCTTTGCCGGTGGCTTGCTGGCCGCAGGATTGGTGCTGCTTCTGGCCGCCCGTCGCCAGAACTCGCCGTTGGCTCTCCTGCTGGCGGGTATGTTGGTCAGTCTGCTCTGTGGCTCCCTGCTGACGATCTTGATGCTGAATCATGATCTGGCGCTGGTCAGTCTGCTCTCCTTGCAGGCAGGCTCCCTGACTCAGGATGGCTGGCAACCGGTGCAACAGCTGTGGCCACGACTGTTGGGGGTGGTGGTGCTGGTTTGTCTCCTGGCGCGTCCGTTACGGCTGCTGGCCGTGGGCGATCAGGGAGTCCGCGGCTTCGGTACTTCGCCCGTGTTATTGCGTCTGTTGACCCTGACGTTAGCCATCTATCTGAGTGCCAATCTGGTCAGTCAGGTGGGGGTGATCAGCTTTGTCGCGCTGGCGGCGCCACTGCTGGCGCGTCTGGCGGGTGCCCGTCGGCTGTTGCCTCGCCTGGGTTGTGCCGCGCTGTTGGGCGCCAGTCTGTTGCTGATGACCGATCAACTGCTGGCGCTGTTTCCTGGCGCTGAGACTTGGGCGACCGGCAGTCTGGTGGCCCTGTTGGGGGCTCCTTTGTTGTTCTGGTTGGTGCTGCGGGTGCGGTTGCCAGAGTCGCCCGCCAGCGCCATCAGCTTGGGGGCGCGACACGCGGTTCCGCAGCGGTTGCTGTTGGGGATCGGATTCTTGTGTCTGCTCGGGCTGGGGTTGGCGCTGGGGTTGGCTCGGGATGCCCAGGGTTGGAGCTGGTGGGCCCAGGGTGACTGGATGCTGATCCAGCAATGGCGTCTGCCCCGGGTGCTGGCCGCTGTGGCTGCCGGAGGCATGCTGGCTCTGGCGGGTGTGCTGATCCAACGGTTGACGGCCAACCCGCTGGCCAGCCCGGAAGTGCTCGGCATCAGCAGCAGCTGCGGGTTGGGTCTGATCCTGCTGGGATTGTGTTATCCCGAGGCCGGTCGGCCCCTGCAACTGCTGGTGGGGAGCCTGAGTGCCATGGGGCTGCTCGGGCTGATGCTGGTGTGGAGTCGTCGCAGCCAGTTTGCCCCCCTGCGTCTGCTGCTCTGTGGCATGACGGTGACGGCACTGTTTGCGGCCAGCCAGAGTCTGCTGCTCGGCTCTGGCGATCCGCGAGGGGTACAGCTGCTGAGCTGGATGTCCGGCTCTACCTATTACGTGACCCCCGTTTTGGGCTGGAGTCTGTTACTGGTGATGGTGGTGCTGGGTGGGCTGAGTTGGCCGTTGACCCGCTGGCTGGAGTTGTTACCGCTGGGGACGGTCGCGGCCCGCAGTTTTGGTGTCGATCCGGCGCGTAGCCGATTGGGTATCTTGCTGCTGGCCGCCGTGCTGACGGCGGCATCGACTCTGCTGGTGGGGCCGATCAGCTTCATCGGTCTATTGGCGCCCCATCTGGCGCGGCGTCTGGGTTTATGTCGGGCGCGGGAACAGCTGCTGGGTGCCATGGGGTGCGGCATTGTGGTCATGGTGCTGGCGGATTGGGCCGGACGGCAATGGTTGTTCCCGGATCAGATCCCCGCCGGGCTGATGGCCTCCCTGCTGGGCGGTGGCTATTTTCTGTTTGGCTTATGGCGGCGTGGATGAAGGCGCTTGAGATGACGGGCATGGTGCAGCTCTCCATTCGAGGCCCGAAACTAGCGGATTGGCCACCAAGGAGTCGAGGATGAATGGTTTTGTGATGACCCGTTTGGATGATCAGGTGCTTGCGGATCAGCCGTCGCCTCAGACGACGGGTTCGGAGGGCCGCCGGGACGTGGGCTCTGGCTTCTGGTCGTCTTGCTCGCGTGACCTAAGTGGCGGTACGCCATGGCGTACACGGCTGATATGCGGCACTTTGGTGCTACTGCTGCACCTGTTACTGGCCGTGGTGATGATGCTCACCCGCGCCGAGCCGATGGCCCAGCTCAAGCCTGAGGTCGTCGCGGTGCGCTGGATGGCGATGTCGCAACCTGCTGCGCCTCAGAAGCCTGTCGCATCGACGCCACCCGCCGCGATGCAATCCCCTCCGGTTGTCGAACCGACGGTGCAACCCACGCCGCCTGACGTGGCTCCGGTCGCCCAAGCTAAGCCGGTCGACAAACCAAAGCCGGTCGTCAGGCCAAAACCGAGTGCAAAACCGCATCCGGTCAAGGTGCTTACCCCGCGGCCACGGGTTGCGCCTGCGGCCGCGCTCGCTCCGTCATCGCCACCTGTGATGGCGGCCAAGGCCAAGCCGGCCGCCGCAGAGCCGGTTCATGAGGCGCAGTATCAGTCGGCTTCATTGCGTAATCCCGCACCCAGTTATCCGCCGTTATCCCGGCGTTTCGGGGAGGAGGGTCGCGTCGTGTTGCGAGTCCTGGTCTCTTCGTCCGGGGAGGCGCTGACGGTCGAGCTGCTCACCAGTAGCGGTCACCCGCGACTGGATGAGGCGGCGCGAAAGATGGTCGCCACATGGCGTTTTATTCCCGCCCAACGAGGTCAGGAAACCCTCCAGACCTGGTTACGAGTTCCTGTGGTTTTTCAATTAAGGAGATAAGTGATGAATGGTGCAATGGAGCCGGGTGCCATGGGCATAGCTCATGTGTTGAGTCAAAGCAGCGGCATGGGTTTGTTGCCGCTGGTGCTACTGGTGTTGATGTCGCTAGGTACCTGCTACTCCCTGCTGTTGAAAAGCTGGGTAGGCTGGCAGGAGCAGCGGCAGGGCCGATGGTTTCTGCAGCGTTTCTGGCAAAGCTGCCATCTGCATGAGGTGGCGCGGCAGTTGCAGCAACATCCGCCTCAGGAGGCCTATGGCCGCCTAGCTGCGGCAGCATTGGCCGCCAGGGCACAGCTTGAGCGACGGGATGGCTGCTCCGGTTTGTTGAGCCTGGGGTCGGCCGATGAGTTTGTATTGCGGGCATTGCGCCAGGCCATCAGTCGTGAACGCCTGCGTCTGGAAACCGGATTAACCTTTCTGGCTTCGGTGGGGTCGGCGGCCCCCTTTGTCGGGCTGTTTGGGACTGTCTGGGGGATCTACCATGCCCTGCTGGCGATTGGTGCCGCCGGACAAAGCAGTCTGGATAAGGTGGCAGGCCCCGTGGGGGAGGCGCTGATCATGACCGGGTTTGGTCTGGCGGTGGCACTGCCTGCCGTACTGATCTACAACCTGTTTGTTCGTCTCAACCGCGTGAAACTGGCGGCGCTGGATGGTTTTGCCCATGACCTGTTTGCCCTGCTGACGACTGGGGCCTGTGCGCTGGTGACCGAAGCCTCTTCCGTCCGCTCAACAGACGCCAGGGCAACTCCTGCAACTGAATTGGGGGTGGTCTGATGGCCTTTGGTCGTTTATCCGATGAGGGCGAGGATCAGCCGCTGTCGGATATCAACATGATCCCCATGATTGATGTGATGCTGGTGTTGCTGATCGTGTTTATGATTACCGCCCCCTTATTGACCGATGCGGTCAAACTGGATCTACCCACCGCCAGCAGTCAGCAGAACCAGCCCAACCCGGCCGATATTACGCTAGCGATTACCGCCGATGGGACGCTGCACTGGAAGGGCCAGCTTCATACGGTTGCCGAGCTGGAACCTTTGATGAGCGCGGCCGCCACCCAAGAGCCGCTGCCGGAATTGCAACTCAAGGTCGATCAACAGGTGGATTATGGTCAGGTGGCCAAGGTGATGGCCATGGCATCCCGACATGGTTTGCACAAACTGGCGTTTGTCAGCACGCCGGAAAGCGGGGGATGACGACTGGGGCAAACGGCCAATGTGGTCCGGAGGGCTGAATGCGGGTGTCGGCTCCTCCGCCACGTTTCAGCCGCTGGACTCAACCCCCAGACTCCACCCTGGAACCGATTGCATTGTGTTGGACTCTGGCGTTTAATCCATCGCAGATCACATTTTTCCATCTCTTGTCTGGTTTCAGGAACATCTCATGGCCACTCCACACTCCCAGCCCGGGTCGCTGTTTCAGCTCACCTGGCCTCTGTTTATCGACATTGCCTTCCATTTCCTGACCGGTGCCCTGAATACCTTTATGGTGGGGCGTGTCTCCTACCAATCGGTCGCGGCACTGGCGGTGGGCAACCAGATCCTGGATCTGTGTATCACACTGTTCAACTTCATTGGCATTGGCTCCAGTGTGGTGATTGCCCAATATCTGGGGGCCGGAGACAAGCAGATGACTCGCCGGGTGGTTCACACCGCCATCGGCTTCAATCTGCTGGTGGGGCTGGTGACGGCGCTGGTGGTGATGTTCGGGGCCGATGGCCTGCTGCACCTGATGAACATGCCGGAAAATCTGATGGCGGATGGACACACCTATCTGACGGTCATTGGTTTGTGTCTGCTGCCGGAAGCCGCCGCCCTGTGTATGGCCGCCGCTCTACGGGCGCATGGTCATACCCGGGAAGCCATGTATGTCACCCTGGTGGCCAACCTGATTACCTTTGTCGGTAATGCCTTGCTGCTGTTCGGCTACTTCGGTTTGCCGAAAATGGGGGTTGCCGGGGTGGCCTGGAGTACTGTGGTCGGCCGTCTGGTGGCATTGGCGTTGCTGGTCTATCTGCTGCAGAAGCGTACCGGTATTCGTCTGGTGTTCCGTCAGCTGTTCCAGTGGCAACGGGAGGTGCTGGGCAAAATCATGCACATAGGGCTGCCGGCCGCAGGGGAAAATCTCTCCTGGATGTTGCAGTTCATGGTGATAACTTCCTTCGTGGCCCTGATGGGTGACAAGGCGCTGGCGACCCAGTCGTTCTTCTTCCAGATCTGCCTGTTCATCCTGCTGTTTGGGCTCTCCATCGGCTTGGGAACCGAGATCCTGATCGGACATATGGTGGGCGCGGGCAAGTTCGAACTGGCCTATCGCCAACTGTTGCATAGCCTGAAGTTGGGGTTGTTGGTCACGGCCATAGTGGTGATCCCGATGGCCTTTGGCGGCGGCCACTTTTTGATGGGGCTGTTCACCCCGGATGTTGAGATCGTGACCATGGCGACCCAACTGTTCTTTATCAGCCTGGTCCTGGAGCCAGGGCGTACCTTCAATATCGTGGTGATCAACTCGCTGCGGGCCACTGGCGATGCGCGGTTCCCGTTGATGATGGCGTTGATCTCCATGTGGGGGATCGCCATCCCGCTAGCCTGGTTCCTGGGGCTGCATCTGGGCTGGGGACTGGTGGGGATCTGGCTGGCGTTTGCTGCCGATGAATGGATCCGCGGTCTGGCCATGTACTGGCGCTGGAAGAGCCGCCGGTGGGAGAAGAAGGTGCTGGTTCAGGCGGTAGCCTGATTGACAGCCCGAATGACACGGCGCCCCGGAGGCGCCGTTATTGTTTCTCGCCGGCCCATGTCTGTAGCCGATCGTATTCTTCGCCCTCCGACAAGGGGTGCAGTGCCTGGTCGTTACGCACCTCTGGCAGTGCAGGCCGCTCAGGATCCGATTGCCGCTGCAGATAGTAGTCGTGAGCCAGGATCAGCATCCTGGCCGCGGATGGTGTCTCCGCGGTCAGCTGAAGTGGCAAGAGTTCGGCAAAGCTGACATCCAATTGCCACTTATTCAACATGGCCAAGCCCAGAGGCAGCCGTAATTGCTGGCTCCAAGTCAACAACGTTGGGTTCTCCGGCAGGCGTACGCCTGTGGTGAGCAGTTGATCCAGTTCGGCCAGCAACGGTAGAGAACCGATATCCAGCAGCACGGCCGCTAGTACGATGAAATCAGCCGCCTGGTGTGCCTGTTCGGGCAGCAGCGTATCGCTCAGGGTCAGGGCAAAGCGACTGATATGGGCGGATTTTTGCTGGATCTCGCGACACAGCAGGCGAATTTGCGGAGAGTGGAAGCTGAAGAGCTGCTGGATAGCCAACGCCAGTGCCACATTGACGGTACCTTGCAGGCCGATCCGCGAGATGGCGATGGGCAAGGTCGTAATCGGTTGGCCGGGATGGCTGTAGCGCATGGTCTGCGCCAGGCGCATCAGCTGGCTAGCCATGGCGGGGTCGGCACTGATGGCATCGGCAATCTGCTTCAGACTGGAACGCGGGTCCTGAGCCAGGTAACGCACCTGCAGCGCCACTTCCGGCAGGCTGGGTAATACCAAGCTGTCCTGATCCAGCTGTTGTTGCAGACGTGCGCCCACGGCGGCAAGGATAGGGTCCAGGCTCACGATAAACTCCTCCTCGACAATATGAGGTCACCATTAAGGGGTCACACGGTACCGCTTGGCAAGCCGCGATTGGAAAAATTGTCGCCATCGACAAACTCAGCGCATCATCAAGACAGCACAATGGCTCTCTTGTTTTCATGCATCCGTTTTCTGTAACAACGGAAGCTTACGGCTGTTTCGAATCATATTCCCAGGTCGTCAACTCAGTAGCCAGAGTCTCGAGCAAGCGTTGTTGTAACTCGGGTTCAACCTCCTGACGTCCACTGCCAATTACACCCTTGCGAAAGAAGGGGGCCGCGCTCTTGCGTAACCGCTCTTTGAACCCACTCTGGCTTTCTTGTTGCTGCAAGGCCTGGAAGCTGCTGTATTCCAGCGCCGTGGCGAGCTCCTGCTCACTGAAACTCAGACCAATGGCGCGCAACAGACGGCCAAACTCCTGCTGCGGATTGCGGCGCAAATCCTCATACCGCGCCTGGTAGACCGGAAAGGGCAACTCTGGATCTTGCCAGCTCGCTGTGTGTTCTCTCCAGCTACCGTGCTGCTCCGGTAATCGTCGCTTATCGCGGATCAGGGGTTTGCTGCTTCTTTGCTCCGGCGTCAGCATGCACTCCAGAGCTTCGGCATGACTCAAGCCGAAATGCTTGGCGTAGGAGGGCAACACATCCAGCGGATGACGCACGATATGAACCGCCGCTTTCACGCAGTCGCCGGGGAAAATCCACTCCCCTTGCGGGTTTCGCCGTGCCATATCATGGGTCTTCAGATACACCGGCTGCTGACGTTGCTGCAAGGCCTCCCGATAGACTTCAGGGATAAAGGTATCGACTTGAGCAAGATTCAGGTCACTGGCATCCCAGGGGGCGAGCTGGTCAAACAACTCCCTACGATCGCAGTGAAAGCCGCCGACCCGGATATCGTTGATGGAGATTGGTGCTTCCGCCGGATAGAGCAGGTTGGAGAGCAGGATGCGCAACCAGGTGTTGCCGGATTTCGGGTAGCTGGCCAGCAAAATCATGGAGGCGCTCATATCCAGCGCTCCGCTATCGTGGTCGCGACTTGCTGAGGCGTCAGCTCCGGGCTCAGGGTGAGGCGTTCCAGGGTGACGTTTTGAGCCAGTTGCGCACTGATCTGGAAGTGGCTCAAGCTCGCCTCCAGAGCCGCAATCAGCGGTGGCCGGAAGGTATGCAGCTTGAGCAGGCCGATGGCGGCACTGCCATTAATGGGTTGCCAGCCGGTCTCAAGGTCGGTCAGCCCTTCCTTGCGTGGCCGCACCAGCTCTATGATGGCTCGTATCGGACGGGGTGTGATATCCGCTTCCGGTTGCCACAGCAGTTTTTTCTTCATGCCCTGACTGAAGGCCAGTTGTTCGGTGTCGAGGCTGAGTAGCCCGCAGGACTCTGGCCATAAACGGATCTGACTAACGCCTGGCCACACCTGAATACGCCCCTCTTGCAGGCTCAGACGACTGATATCATCGTTCATCAGGCGCCAACCTTGCTGGCATAGCGCGGCAGCCGTGGTGGATTTGCCGGTTCCCGAGTGAGCACATAACAAGATGGCGTCGTTGTGGTTGGGGGAGACTAGAG
This sequence comes from Aeromonadaceae bacterium, assembly GCA_963677375.2. Lineage (GTDB taxonomy): Bacteria > Pseudomonadota > Gammaproteobacteria > Enterobacterales > Aeromonadaceae > Pseudaeromonas. The sequence continues at coordinate 196,098 of CAXXIF010000012.1, read as the reverse complement.
TTGCGGCATGCAGGGGCAGCTCGCCCCGTTGCAGGCTGATAGCGGCCAGCGGAGTCGACAGCAAAAAATGCTGCAGATTGAGCGCAGACGCCTCGTTGGACAAGGGGTAAACCTCAATCTGACGACCATTCCGGACCGTGTATTCGGCCAGTCCCGGAATCCGGATCCACATCAGATCCCGGCGCGCTTTCCAGTGTGGACGATCCAGACGCCAGGGGCCGATCAGCTCGGTCGCCTGATTGGTCAGGGTCAATTCACAGGCTTCAAGGGGAAGGGTGAGCATTGTGTCTCCTTATAAATCCAGCTCGGCATGCCAGCGTTGCTGGCTCTGCTCGATAAATAGGGCGATGTCGAGGATCCGGTGCAGACTGCTGCTCTGGAGGCGCGGAACCGCTCGACTAGTGGTGTCGGCCATCAATGCATCGATAGCGGGCAGATCGAATAATTCGGCAATAGCGGGGATCTTGCGTAGCCGGGCCCAGATCTGCCGATAGTGTTCACCATCCCGTTGGATCCAGAATCCCTCATCGGGGGCCTGTTCGCCGCGTTTGGTGCGCCAACGGATGCTGTCCGGGACACGTCCTTCACCGGCCAGGCGGGCCAGCAGGCGGGGATAACCCATTCCGATGTAGGCTTCTGGCGGAAAACGCAGCAGCAGTTCGATCAGCGCGCGATCGGCAAAGGGATCGACGGTCAGCAGATCAAATTGCCACAGGGTATTCTGGCCATACACAGGCCGTGGTTTGATCAGGAATTCGACTCTATTGCTCCATTTCCTGGGGGATTGGGTCGGGAAGAGAAAATCCACCTGCTGCCGCCAGCGCGGGTTCAACCATTCAGGATTGATCCCTTCCGGGATCCGGTTCCGCGGTTGGCCGGAACGCCATTGACGCAGGGGCGCCGCGACACCGCATAGCTCGGCCAGTTGCCCCAACCATTGGCGCGGCGTCAGCTGTTTGCCACGCAGATGCTGCCAAGCCCAGCCCAGCAGACCGCGGGGTAGCAAACGCGACAAACCGCCAGTTCCTGCATAACTCAAGGAGGCATTGCCTTTGCCGCCGGTCAGCAGGATGGCGCAGCCTTGATCGTGGGCGCGACTATATATCTGTTCCAGCCAGTTGTAGTTGGCACAGTTACGCAGCGGATTCCAGCTGTCCTGTTGTTGCTGGCTCAGCTTCTCCAGCAGGCTGGTGCTATCAGCCTGAACACTGTGATGGCGCATATTCGGATAATGAGCGGCCAGCTCCCGGGTTAGGGCCCACTCGTCCAGATCCCAATTGGCGCGCTGGATATGTTGATAATCGCCAGGTTGGGGCACCGAGGTGTAGCTGTCCAGTGTCTGCCCTCGCTGCGCCAGGATCTCGGCGGCATAGGCGGTAGCCAGAGACGAGTCGAGCCCACCGGAGAGGGTGCTGGCTATGGGTTGTCTGCCGCGAAGCAGATGTTTCATCGCCTGGGCAAACAGCGCCTGGGCTTCGCTGGCGTAGGCCTTGGGGGTGCGGTAATAGAGGTTGTGCTGCAGCGACGGTTGCCACCAACGCTCAACACGGGGTTCGGCTCCAGGTTGCAGTATGACCTGATGGCCGCCGGGAACATGCTGCAGTGCCGACCAGGGGTCGCCCTCAGGCATATGGGCGGTGACCAGCTCGGCGAGTGTGCGTGGATTGAGCTGTTTGGGTACTTGAGGATGCAACAGCAGGGCCTGGCGCAGTGGGCTTGCCAGCAACACTTCGGCGTTTTGATAATAAAACAGCGGCTGGCTGCCTAGATGATCCACCACCAGATGCAGCGTCTGTTCGCGGCGATGCCAGGCCACGAAGGAGAAATCCCCATAGATCGAGGGCAATCCTTCAGCTCCGAAACGGGACCAATAGTGGCAGATCAGCTCGGCATCCGGGATTTCGCCAGTGACCATGCCCAATTGCTGCGCCAATTTTTCAGGCTGATCCAATCGCGCCCAGGCGGCTATCAGCCATTCATCGGATTCATAGATACGAGCTTGTCGCGGATCGTCCCATTCGCTGTGCGGTACTGCGGCAAACAGCGCCGTGTTCTCCGTTTCGTCCAGTCGTTGCTGCAGCGGGCCGCGCTCTGCAAACAACAAGGTCAACCGCTCACAGAGATCGGGTTTAAGAGGAGTACAAGTGTGATGCAAGAAGGCAAACATTGTTAACAGAATGTGGGCTCGTTAGTATGAGCCGGCATCATAGCGGAAGGGTGTGAATCTGCGCCAGCTATGGTCATGTTCTCTTGCTTGGTATGAGGGAAGAGTGGGATATCCGTCCCGTCATGGTTTGTCATAGGAGACATAGATGAAGTTGCAACGTAACCCGGCCGTGCCGAGCACCGAATTGAATGGTGAGCAGGTGTTTATGGATTTGGAGACCGGTAAGTACTACAGCCTGAAGGATACTGGACTAGCCATCTGGCAATTACTGGAAACACCTCAGGAGGAGGACTCCCTGTATGGCCAATTGGCGGCTGAGTACGGGATTGCCGAATCTCAGTGTCGCCAGGATTCCGCGCCCTTTATCGAGCGCTTGCTGGCGGTAGGCTTATTGATTCGGCAGGCGGATTGATGCCCCAGCGACTTCGCGAATGGTTCATCGACTGTGGCTGGGGGATACGTCAGCTGCAGTTGGCGGGTTCCCGCTGGTTATGGAGCTGGCTGGGTTTACTGTTCCTATCGGCGGCAGCGCCTTTTGCCGTGCTGGCGTTGCTGCATCGGCTATTGCAACAGCTGCAGCAGGGGCAACAGCATGGCTTGCTGCCGCTGATGGCCGTGCTGGCTCTGTCATTCGTGTTGTTACCGCTGCTGAATCATAGCAAACAGTGGCTCCATGGTCGCTTGGCCGAGCAATTCCAGATCCGGATGCAAGATCAGCTGCATCAAGTGGTCTCGGCGCTGCCTTTCGAGTTGCTGGATCGGCGTGCTACTTATGATCGTATCCATCGGGTGCGGGCCGATCTACTGAGTCAGCCGCTGCTGCTGGTGGAGCATCTGGGGCAGCTGGTTCATGGCGGACTCTTTTTGACGCTGATTGCCGGCGGCATTTTCTATTACCGCCCGGATATTTTGCTTGGCTTGGGATTGGCAGCATGTTTGGCATTGGTGGTCGGGCTGTGGCATGCGTTGCGACGCGTCGAGCATCACCAGCGGTTGAGCCAGCTGCAGCGTCAGGCCAATTACTTGAGCCATGTACTGACCGATCGTCTGCATGCCGCCGATTTGCGCTTGTTCGGTCTGGGGGAGTATTTCCGGCAACGATTCTTGAAGGCCCAGCAGGCCCAGCAGCAGATGCAACGGCGACTGGATAATCAGGGCTGGTGGGTCAATCTGCTCGGTGCCTTATTGCTGGGCTGTGGCCTGCTATGGACCGCTGGCCGTCTCTATCAGAGCTGGAAGTCTGGGCAAACCTCGGTGGCGGATCTGGTGATTTGGGCCCAAACCCTGTGGTTGGCGATCCGCATGCTGGGCCAGTTAGTGGACAGTGCCATCCGGGTGGCCCGTGCCGGTTTGTTCCTCCATGAGGTACGAGATTTTCTGTTGCAACCGCCGAGCTATCCGGTCTCTTCTTGCCCGCTCGCGGTGCCCTGCCCTGATCCGGGGGCGGCAATCTGTTTTGATCGAGTGAGCTTTCGTTATGAGGGGGCTTCTCAGGCTTCGCTGCAGGAGTTCTCCTGGTCGGTTCCGCGCGGCGAGATTTGCGCGCTGGTAGGCGGTAATGGTGCTGGAAAATCCACTGTGCTCAAACTGTTGGCGGGCCTCTATCACCCCGATAGTGGTGCCATCTGGTTACAGGGTCAGCGATTGGATCAGTTCACGTCCGAAGAGCGTCAACGGCGGATTGGCTTGATGTTACAGGAGCCGAGCCGTTTTCAGGGCACAGTGCAGGATAACCTGCTGCTGGATCGGAAGCTGGAGCTCGATGCCTGTCAGCCTGCGCTGCAGGCGGCGGGTGTGGATAGCCTGATGCAAAGTTTGTCCGCAGGTCTGCACACCCCGCTAGGGCGATTGTTTGGCGGTGTCGATCTCAGTGGTGGTGAGTGGCAGCGGTTGTGTCTGGCCCGGGTGCTGCTGGGGGAGTGCGAGATTATTTTGCTGGATGAACCGACCAGTGCCCTGGATGGCTGGTCGGAAATCGACTGGTTTACCCGGCTCCGCCAATGGGCTCAGGGACGCACCATCCTGTTGGTGACCCACAGATTCAGTGCTGCCCGGCAGGCGGATCGGATCCTGGTGCTGGAGGAGGGCCAGATCGTCGAGCAGGGCAGCCATGCCAGCTTGATGGCGCAAGGCGGCCGCTATGCAGCTGCCTGGTCAGCGCCCGGGGTGGGAGAGTCGGCTTCCGAGTCTATGACTCCAGCGTAAAAGCCGGAGCCTATGGGTTATGAGTGACTGGCGTGCTGACTAAGCAGGGCGTAGGAGTGCACGGGGCCACCGTGCACCACCTCGCCAGCCACCAGGATCCAGGCGTGGGCAGTAAAGGCTTGCTGTTCACCCCGTTTCACGCCGATACAGAGCTGATAGGGGATGCCCTGGGCGGCCAACTGCTGGCTCATTACCAGGGATTGCTCGAGGCACTTGGCGCGCCAGGGCACCCAGCCCGCCAGCCGTTGTAATCGTCGACTTAGCAGACGGATCTCGCGTAGCTCAAGATGCGGCGAGACTGGATACCCCTGTGGTAATTGCCCGAAGAGCTGCTGGATCGGCAGCCCACGCACCTGCCAGCGGGCGCGGGCGAGAGCCAGCAGTAACTGCCAGGCTTCCCGACGCCGTGGCGGCGTGAGTCTGCAATAGCTGCGGAAAACGCTGAGCAGAGATTTCATCCGTGACGGACCGCTTTTAAATCGGTACGAGCTATCCACCAGCGGCGCGCCAGCAAGGGCAGACGTAGCAGCGGGTAGCACCAGTGCCGGTGGGCGGCTAACTGCAACTGCTCGATGTCGCAGGAGGCGTACATCAGCCGGTCCAGCAAATTGCTCCAGCGCTCGCGGGGGCCGGTAACGGGTGTTCAGCTGCCACTGGTAACGGTGCATCCGCCACCGGTCCGAGAGCAGGAGCTTGCCCTTGAGCTCCGGATAGTCGTGGGCCAGCAGATAGCGACGGGCCTCATCGGCCATCCAGCTGGCCCTCATACTGCCCTGTTGCCGAATGGTCTGCATGGCGACCGTCATCTGTTCTGGCCACAACCATTGGATTAAATGGAGGGCCTGTGCCAGTGCATCCTGGAGTCCCAAACGTTCAGCCAGCGGCTGGCAGCTCTGCCACAGGCTGGGTTGGCGCTCGCTGATGGCCAGAATATCGCCCAGCCATTTCAAGCGGAACCAATGATGACGGCTGCCGTGATGGATCAAATAAAGGAACTCCGCCTCATCGATCCGGTTCACGGCAAATTGCTCCGGCCACAGCCGCTCGCGGCTGGGGGCCTGTACCGGCTCGAAGCGCCAGTGCAACTCGACTAACACCTGATGTTGGGGGTGCTGCAGGGTTAGATGCCAGTAATGGCGGGCGATCAGGCGGCGGTTTTCGGCCAGTAAGGGGGGGGCGTCTTGCAGCACAAATCCTTGTTGTTGCAGCAAGTCGCAGGCTTGCCAGAGCTGGTCAACGGGCACCAGCAAGTCCAGATCCTTGCTATGGCGCACGGTGGCATCGCCGTAGAGTCGCTGACTCAGGCCCGGCCCTTTCAGTATCCGCAGACCAAGCTGGGCCTGAGCAAAGGTCTGTTCCAGTCGTTGCTGCATGGCGGCCAGTTTCAGCAGGCTCAGCTTCTGTTGCCGGGCGCGTTGTTGCAAGGCTTGCCAATGTGGCCCCAAAAAATGAGCGCCCCAGCGCTCGCCCAAGGCTTCCGCCTCCAACCCCCACAGTCGGTGATCTTGCAGATAACGCCAATTGGCATCCTGATCCTGAGGTTGGCCGGCTAGCTCGACCAGTTGCCGGTCGCGCGCCCCGGTATCCAGTGGACGCCAGGCACAGAGACGCGCCAGTTGCAGGGGGAAGGGCAGTGCTGGGTACATGTTGGACATAAAGGTAGGCTCGAGAGGAGATCTGCGGCAGATGATAATCAATTGTTACAAATTTGACGATGCCCTCTAGTGCCGAAAAGTGATGAGCTGGTAAGCTATTGCCAGTTTCGACTCAGCGTCGAAAAACCTTAACTCATACGCGAGGAGTGCAACATGCAGAATCAACAGGAAATTCAAAACGTAAAAACTTGGCAGGCACCGCAATTAATCGAGCTGGGTGAAATTTCTGGCTCGACTGAGAATACGCCTTTTGGTGTGGGTGCGGATGGCGGTATTTTTTCTACTACGGCTTCCTAAATCAGATAGCGAATTAAAAAGCTATATTAGGAATGTTCTTGCGCGATAAAGCCTCCGTCTTGGGAGGCGTTTTTATCAGTGGCCTATTTCGCTTGGTAATACTCCCGATACCACGCCACAAACTGCTCCAATCCCACCTGTAAATCCGTGCGCGGCTTAAAGCCGATGGCGGCTTCCAGGGCCGAGGTATCGGCGCTGGTTTCCAGCACATCGCCCGGCTGCATCGGCAGCAGGTTCATCTGTGCTGCGACTCCGAGCGCCTGTTCCAGTTGGCGAATAAACTCGACTAACTGGACCGGCTGACTGTTGCCTATGTTGTAGATCCGATAGGGGGCGCTGCTCTCGGCCGGAGAGCCGGTCTCTCTCGACCACTCGGGGTCCCGTGTCGGGATCACCGCCATCAGCCGCACCACCGCCTCGGCGATGTCGTCGATATAGGTGAAGTCGCGGCGCATATCGCCGTGGTTGTAGACGTCGATGGGCTTGCCTTCGAGGATCGCCTTGGTGAACTTGAACAATGCCATGTCCGGACGACCCCAGGGGCCGTAGACGGTGAAGAAGCGCAGCCCGGTAGTCGGCAGACCATAGAGGTGGGCGTAGCTGTGGCTCATCAGCTCGTTGGCTTTCTTGGTGGCCGCATACAGGGAGACCGGATGATCGACGCTATCGCTGGTGGAGAACGGTGTCTTGCGGTTCAGGCCGTACACCGAGCTCGACGAGGCGTAGAGCAGATGACCGACACCATTCTGACGACAACCTTCGAGCACGTTCAAATGCCCGATTAGATTCGCATCGGCATAGGCGTGGGGGTTGTCGATGGAGTAGCGCACTCCGGCCTGGGCCCCCAAATGGATCACCCGCTCGAACTGCTCGCGGGCAAAGAGTTCAGCCATACCGATACGATCCGCCAGATCCAGCTTGATGAAGCGGAAATTCGGCTGTGACTCGATACGCGCCAGACGTGCCAGCTTGAGATTGACGTCGTAATAGTCATTCAGGTTGTCGATGCCGACCACGTCGTGACCTTGGGCCAGTAGACGTTCGGCAACATGAAAACCGATAAATCCGGCGGCGCCGGTGATCAATACCTTCATTACTGTTCTCGCTTACTGGTAGCCATGCTGGGGCACATAACGATAAGGGCTGAGCTCGGCCTTGGCCTGCAGGCAGGCCGGACGCAGGGCCTCGGCTCGATACAGGGTCCAGACCTCGCCGTGGCGCAGTCCCAGCGCTTGCCCCTTGGCGGGATCAAAACAGGCATCCAGCATGCTGGCCGGAGCCAGTAGCCAGCGGTTATTGCCATCTTGTATCCAGCGGGCACTGGACTGGATCTGTGCCTTATTCTCGGCCTGATAGGACCAGTGCTGTACTGGCCGGTCGGCAAACAGCAGGAATTGCTCGCGGAATTTGACGATCAACAGCTCATCCTGTGGCGGAACCAGCGTACTGACTTCGGCCATGATGCCGCGCGGGGTGCGCACGTCGTTCATCAGCGGATAGGCCCACAGGCTGTAATGCAGCCAGACCACGGCCAGCGTGCCGAGTACGGCGCTGAGCGGTGCTCGTCGCAACAGGGTATTGACCAGCAGGCTGCAGAGTCCGACGGACAGAGCCAGCAGCCAGGGGTTGCTGCCCAGCTCGGCGGTCTTGGCTGCCAGTTTCGGGCTGACCAGCAGGGCGATGGCCATAGCGAGGAACAGGCCACTGATGAGCCAACCCAAGCCTTGTAGTAAACGGCGGGGCCAGCGGCGATCCAGTAACAACGGCAACCAAGGGGCGGCCAACAGAGCCAGCGCCGGGGTGCCTGGGGTGATGTAAACCCCGCGTTTGCCCGGTGAAAACGAGAAGAAACAGAGCATCATTACCAGGTAGCCAACCAGCAGGATCACGGCGCGATCCCCCTGCTGAAATGCCTTCCGGCTTTGCCAGATGAGCCAGGGCAGCAGCAGGGAGAGCGGCAGCCAGAAGGGCGGAATGACGCTGGTCAGATAGAACCAGAAGGGTTTGACGTGGTGCCAGGCATTGGCATACCGGGTCACCGTCTGCCGGAACAGAATATTGTTGCGGTAGGCTTCGAAGGTCGCCTCATGGCTGGAGGCGACGGCCAACACCATGGGGATCAGCCACAGCGCTATGGCTGTCAACATGGCCAGTGGACCGGCCAGTGCCTTGAGCCAGGCGCGCTTGTTGGCGGCCCGGATCTCGGCTCTGTGGGTCCAGAGGGCAGGGATCAGCACCAGAGCAGCTATGATACCCACCCCCTTGGTGATGATGCCCAGACCCGCCGCAAACCAGCCCAGGTAGTACCAGCGCCACTCGCCGCCACACAGCAAGAAGCGCAGAAAACCATAGAGCCCTAGGGTGATGTAGAAGGTCACCAGCGCATCGATCTGCGCCGCCTTGGCCTGGACGGTGAACTGGACGGTGAACAGCAGCAACAGGCCGGCACGAAAGGCGATCTGCGGATTCCACACCCGACGGGCGATGTCGAACACCAGCGCCAGACAGCCCAGACCCGCCAGCAGGTTGGGCAGCAGGAAGGCGACGCGCATCGAGCCGGTCAGCTGATAGAACAGGGCTATGGCCCACATGAACATCGGCGGTTTATCCGGGTAGATTTCGCCGCCGCGGAACGGGAACAGCCATTGCCCGGATTCAACCATCTGTTTGGCAACGAGTGCGAAACGGGGTTCGTCGGCGGGCCAGGGGTCGCGTAACCCTATGCCAGCGCCGAGAATGACCAGACCCAACAACAGCAACAGCCAGAAGGCCAGGCGTTCGGAGTCGGGCCCGTGCAGGGTGCGATGATCGGTCAACATAGCGGAATCCTTGAGAGGCCAGCGATGGCAAGGGATGCCGGCATGGCAGCCGGCACGGCAGGGATTAATGGCCTGCCAGATCCCGGTGCCAGCCGCGGTGTTTGATATCCAGATAGAGACTATACAGGGCGGTAAAGGCCGGGAATAGATTCTGCAAGACGCCGACAGAGTCCTGTTTGGCTGAAAACAGGAAATAGCTCAGGGTCATCAGGCTACCGACGACACTCATATACCAGAACATCCGCGGAATAACCGGTTTGCCGGCGCGTTTGGAGGCGACAAATTGCACCAGCCAGCGGCCGCCGAACATCAGGGCTCCGGTATAACCGATCAACTTCCAGCCGGTAATATGAATTCCGGTCCAGAACAGCCAGCTAATGGGGAGGTCAAGCCAGCTCATGCGATGTAGTCCCGAACCTGTACCACTTTAGCCCGACGTTTCAGCCACCAGACACCGAGGACATCAACCAGACCCACCCAGAGCCGGTTCCAGACGCCATAGTTGGATGTTCCGGCCATTCGGGGTCTGTGATTGACGGGATGTACCTGCATGATGCCACCTTGAGCCTGGATCAGGGTCGGAATATAGCGATGCATGTGATTGAACGAGGGCAGTCGCAGATACCGCTCACGCAGAACCGCCTTGAGACCACAACCGGTATCCGGAATTCCATCCTTGAGTACGCAGTCGCGGAAGCCATTGGCGACCTTGGAGGAGAGACGTTTGACCCAGTCATCACGACGATTAACCCGGTGACCGATCACCCCCCACACCTGGTCCTGTTGCGCGTGTGCCGCTTGTACAGCATCCAGCATGCCGGGGATATCCGCCGGGTCATTCTGGCCGTCGGCATCCAGTACCACCAGCCACTCTCCCTGTGCCACCCAGGCACCGCTCATGATGGCCAGGCTCTGGCCCACACTCTGCTGGTGACGGATCAGCTTCAGCTGCTCGAACCCCGTGGCGCGCAGTGCCTGTAACTCGTCCCATGTGGTGTCGGTACTGCCATCATCGATGTAGATGAGTTCATAGGTGAAGCGACCTTCCATGGCAGCCTGGATTTCGGCGATCAGCGGACGAATGTTTTCCGCTTCATTTTTTGCCGGTATGACGATGGAGACAGCGGGTGTTTGCTGGGGTAGCAATTCACTCATGACGGAGTCCTTGCGGTTGACTGGGATCGACGGCGAACCGGCGAGAAGGCTTACGGGCGGCTATTTTGCCCCAGCGGGCTGCCAGTGTAAATTGCCTGGCGTCAGTCGCCGACAGCCGTGGGGTGGCTAGATGGTGTAATGCGGTAACTCCAGGGTCATCACATCCCGTACTGCATAGCCTTGCAGGAAGTCGATACGTTGCTGGCTCAGCGCATGCACTTGGGCTTCATTCTCCACCCGATAGGCCAAGAGGGGGATGCCGCGCATTCTTGCCTCCTCCAGCCACAGGCTCCAACCCGAATGCTGGATCTCGTTCACATTCATGCGCAACAGATCGAAGGGCAGAAATTGGCTATAGGGATGCTGCAGATCGCCAACATCGAGGGCAAAGTTGATATTGGCTTCATGGAGTCGGCGCATGGCATTGCGCAGATGGGGCATATCCTGAGTCTGATCGAGCTCCAGTACATGCAGCCATAAGGTGGCCGGTTGCAGGACTTCGGCCAGAGCTTCCAGCGCCAGTTGCAAATCGGCTTTGGGCAAGGATTCGGCATACAGGTTCAGCAGCCAGCAACCCTCATCTTGCTTGACGGCAGTCAAGGTGGTGGCCATTTCGCAAACCTGCATATCCAGAGCATGCCGCAGATCCAGATGCTTGACGATCTTCAGCAAGGCTTGGGGGTCTGGATATTGCTTGAAGCGCAGCAACAGCTCATGACCGAACAACTCGCCATCCCGATGCAGGATCGGTTGAGCGATGAAGTGCATCTCGGTGCAGTTGAGTATGCCTGGTAGTCCTTTGAGCATGCCATCAGCCTCACAGTGAGGGGCGGTTGCTTTGAGTGTAATCCATTCTACGAGCTTCAGGCTCTCTCGGGCCTGATTTGGGTTCCGCCGCTGACTTGCTATACTCCCGCCCCTGAGCCGTCAGACCAGCCAATCGAGGAAGCCATGAGCCCGGAATATGAACAACGCTTTGGCGGTATCGCCCGCCTGTATGGCCAGCAGGCTCTGAACCAATTTGCAGCCGCTCATGTCTGTGTGGTGGGTATCGGCGGGGTTGGCTCCTGGGCCGCCGAGGCGCTCGCTCGCTCGGGCGTCGGCCAACTGACGTTGATTGATCTGGATGATATCTGCATCACCAATACCAACCGCCAGATCCATGCCCTGCAACAGACGGTGGGCGCGCTCAAGGTCGAGGTGATGGCTGAGCGCATTCGGGCCATTAATCCGGAGTGCCAGGTGACCGTCGTGGATGATTTTGTCACCGCCGAGAACATGGACGAACACATTCATGGCGGCTTTGATTACGTCATTGATGCTATCGACAGCCTGAAGGCCAAGGTTTCGCTGATTGCCTTCTGCAAGTATCGCAAGATCCCGATCATAGTCGCCGGCGGTGCAGGTGGGCAGATGGACCCGACCCAGATCCAGATCGCCGATCTGAGCAAGACCATCATGGACCCGCTGGCCGCCAAGGTGCGTGGCGAACTGCGGCGCTTGCATAATTTCAGCAAGAATCCGCAACGCAAGTTTGGGGTGGAGTGTGTGTTTTCCACCGAACAGTTGCGCTATCCCGATGGCGCAGGCGGTGTCTGCCACAACAAGGCCCAGAGCGATGGCACTCTGAAGATGGATTGTGCCTCCGGCTTTGGCGCTACGACCGTGGTCACCGCCACCTTCGGCTTTGCGGCCGTTTCGCGGGTGTTGAAGAAGATCGCCGAACGGGGGGCGCGACAACTACGCGCCCGGTTATGCCAGCGGAGTAGTACCGTTCAGCAGGGAGCGGCAACCAGCAGGGTATGGCCGCGGCCTATATTGTCAAACTCGCTTTCAAGACGGAATCCGGCGGCTCGCAGGCAGCGATTCATGACTTTGGAGTGATAGAAGCGACTATTGCCATTGGCCAGACAGGTGAAATACAGCGAGGTCGCGTTCAGGCTGAAACTGGCGGCTTCAAATTCCTGGCGGTCCCAAAACAGCTCGAGAATACAGACCCGGGCATCCGGCTTCATATTGCTGCGGATCAGGCTCAGAATGCTGATGATTTCAGCCTCGCTGAAACAATCGAGAAATTGACTCATCCACCAGATATCGGCTTCGCCGGGTAATGTTTGGGCTTGTAGCAGATCGACGGCATAGCCACGCACCCGATCGGTCACTCCGGCCGCCTCGATATTGACTTGGGCCAGGGCCAACTGCTGCGGGAGATCCAGCAGAGTTACTTGCAATTGAGGGTCTGCTTGTGCGCACATCAGGGCCCACTTTCCGGTGTTACCTCCCACGTCATATAGGTGGCCGGGATGCAGATCGAGGATATGGGGCAGGGCTGCCGCGAAGGCGTGATCGGAATAAAAGTGGTCAAAATCAAACCAGCTGGTTTTGGCGGCCTCGGGCAACTGACTCAGGGCCGGGTAGATGGTTGGCCAGTCCCCGAATACCTTCAGGCCAGCCGGTTTGCCCTGTTGAATGGCCTCCAGTAGATGTCCCATGGCCTGATAACAGACATGCTGGGTGAACTCCATATTGACCCGTGTCATGGGGTCATGCAGTAAGAAGTGACCGATCTTGCTCAGGCTGTAGCCGACCGGCTGTTGCAAAACGATCTCCCCACTGACTCCCATATCCAGCAGTACGCTGGCGGCGTAGGGTGTCAAGGCGCAGGCTGCTGCCGCCTCTTCCGCAGAGGCTCCGGTTGGATGTTGATCGAGGAAACTCAACAATCCGGTTTCCCGCAGGCACCAGGCGGTTTGAAACAGGACGGGAGCGAAGGCAATCTTTTGCGCCGCCGTGATGGCATCAAGTGCCGATAGTGGTTTGTCGGTGGGGATACGAGACAACTAAAACTCCTTGTTGGTAGACGACGGAAGACAAATGCCTGACTCAGGGATGGCCAGCATCCAGCAGTTCTTGTTGGATGGTATTGTCCAGCAGGGCGATCCACTTGTTGTAGTTGCGGTGAATTTTGCCTTTGCCGTCATCATCGAGTTCGACGCTGCTCACGTAGCGGATGGAGTAGTCGCGTTCGTTATAGCGAATATCGATAGTCGCCTCATGGTTTCGTACTGTCACATGGCCGCGAATTAATCCTGGCTCGGTCACTTTCATTTCCCAGTTCTTGGCCAGTCCTGCCTTTAAAATGGCTTTTTCGACCTGAGCCTGTGTCAGGGTCTGGGTAATTTTTTCCTGCTCGATATTTTTGAGCTCCACACTGGTCATGTTGGCGCAGCCGCCGAGCATAAACAGACCGATGACAATCAGACGAAAAATAGATCCGTGCATTTTTTTTCCTCATGAGGCAGATGATTTAAGTCTGCAATCTTATTGATAAATATCCGTTTTCCCGAGTTGGCAAGCATGATATCAGCTGAAACCTTCTGGATTACAGGGCTTTGTTTGACTATGTTGGCCGAAGTAGAGCTTTTGCTTGTTAACGGTGAAGTTGCTCGCATCTTTACATTTTTTCACTTTTGCCGTGGCGAGAAAGGTGAGATCTTATCTAATTGAATTAATAAGATATTTTAAATAGATGCAGCAGGGATGTTATTTTATTATTGCTGTTGCGTGACAGTTGATAACAACTGCCGTGATCCAGTTGTTCCACGATGAGGCCGGTTGCTTTGTTTCGGGAATATGGTGTTGTACTGAGACAAGGACGATCAATTTTCTATGGCGATGTCATTCACTCTGTTGGCTATGCAGGCGTTATCACCAGGATTGGATTCCTCGGCGAGTTGGCAACGCTGGGCAGAGCAGCCTGGCTGGCCACAGGGTGCAGCCATGCCCATGACGCCACAGATCCCGCCCATGGTGGCACGGCGGCTGAGTCAATCGGCACGCCTGGCGGTGCAGTTGGGGCTTGAGATGGTGGCCCGTTGGCAGCCGACCCGGTTGCTATGTGTCAGTCGGCATGGTGAACTGGTTCGCACCTTTGGTCTGCTGCAGCAGTTGATACGGCAACAGCCTCTTTCGCCTACTGATTTCTCGATGTCGGTTCACAATACGGTGGCGGGATTGACCACAATCGTGGGGCAACAGACTATGCCAGCCTCCTCGTTGGCCGCCGGTCCGGACAGTTTTCAGGCTGGCCTGACGGAAGCCTGTGCGACCCTTGCGGTCGAACCGGGGCCGCTCCTGTTGCTCTATTTCGACGGTATGGTTCCCGAGTTCTATCATCCCTGGGTTCCCGAGCGGGAGTCTGCGCACGCTGTGGCCCTGGTCATACAGCGAGGCGAACAGTGGCAATATCAGGGGCGAGCCGTCGCGCCAGCACAGCCATTGAATCAGGCGTTGGCCTTTTGGCGCCATCATCTGCTGAACGATGCGACTCTGGTTTTGCCGGGGCCGACCACCAATCAGGGGTGGTCATGGGCACGTTCATGAATCGAGGTGGTCGCCTGTTGGGCACCGGGATCTGTTTCACCTTGTTTGGTCTGGGGGCTTTGCTGTTATCGCTAGTCTGGTTTCCGCTGCTTTGGCTGTTTATCCGAAGTCCCAGCCGACGTCAGCATAGCGCCCAGAGCACGATCCGCTGCTGTTTCCGTGCCTTTTTGCAGTTGATGTCGCGCCTCGGTGTCATGAGTTATCAGATCGAGGGTGCCGAGTTCTTGCAGCAGGATAGCGGCTGTCTCTTGATCGCCAATCATCCCACTCTTATTGATTACGTATTACTGGCGTCTGTGCTGCCGCGCTGTGATTGCATCGTTAAACAGGCCTTGTGGCGGAATCCTTTTGTGGCTCTGGTCGTGCGGGCCGCCGGGTATTTGCCGAATATGGCTCCGGAGCGCTTGTTGCCGTTGTGTGAACAGCAACTAGCGGCTGGCGGTGTGCTGCTGATTTTCCCGGAAGGGACTCGAACCACCCCAGGTCAGCGTCCACAGTTGCAGCGAGGGGCGGCTAATATCGCCGTGCGCTGTCGCGCGGACTTGCGGTTGGCGCACATTCAGTGCTACCCGACCACCCTGACCAAGCAGGAGTCTTGGTATCATATCCCGGCCCGTAAGCCGCACTTCCAGGTGACGATCCGCGAAAAAATCGTGGTGGATGATTATTTACAGGCTGCTTCGACACCGGCCATCGCGGCGCGTTATCTGACCGAATTTTTAACTAATGCCCTGGCGCCAGACGAACAGGGTTTTGCATGGGAAAGGCAATGAGCGAATTACATTCTGAAATCAAACAACTCATCATTGAAAGTCTGAATCTCGAGGGGCTGACGCCTGGGGATATCGACAGTGAAGCCCCGTTGTTTGGTAGTGGCCTGGGGCTGGATAGCATTGATGCCCTGGAGCTGGGTTTGGCTATCAAGGGCAAATATGGGTTGGTATTGGCCGCCGATGATCAAAATACCCGTCGCCATTTTGCCTCTGTGGCCGCACTGGCCACTCTCGTCGCATCGCAAGCTTGAGTTGCAGGAACTGACAATGAACCAACAAGAAATTTTTAATCAGGTGCAAGCGGCACTGGTCGAGTTGTTCGAGCTGGATGTGGCCGCGGTAACTATGGATGCACATCTGTATCAGGATCTGGAACTGGATAGCATAGATGCCGTGGATCTGGTGGTGCGTCTGCAGAAATTAACGGGCAAGAAAATTAAGCCGGAAGAGTTTAAAACAGTGCGCACCGTGGCCGACGTGGTTGAGGCGGTTGCCCAGTTGCTCGCCCAATCGTGATGAGGCGTCTATCCCATGGGCTGATGGCACTGGGAGTGCTCCTCTATCCATTTTTGGTGTATTGGGGAGTGCATAGCGGCGAATTGACCCTTCTGGGCGTGATGTTGACACTGCTGTTCATCGCGCGGTTGTACCCTTCCGCCGGGCGTCTGGGCGAGTGGTTATGGCTGGGGCGCTGGATGGCGGGTTGTGGTCTGTTGCTGACACTGCTATCGCTGACGTGTCGAGCCAGCCATTGGTTGCTCTTCTATCCGGTGTTAGTCAATGTTCTGCTGCTCATCTTGTTCGCTCACAGCCTGTGGCAACCCCAGACCTTGGTCGAACGCTTCGCTCGTTTGCAGGAGCCGACATTACCGGAGGCGGCCATTGTCTATACCCGGCGAGTCACTCAGGTCTGGTGCCTGTTTTTCATCCTCAATGGGGCGCTGGCATTAGGTACCGTCCTGATCGGAAACATGGCGTGGTGGAGTCTGTATAACGGCCTGATCAGCTACCTGTTGATGGCGGCCTTGATGGGTGGCGAGTGGCTAGTTCGGCGTCGAGTGCAAGCGCGTCAGGCGACTCGGGCAGCGGGAGAGTCTGCAGCATGATGGAACCTCTGAGCTGTCTCTCCAGCCTGTTCAGCGACCGCCCCTTGACGACCCAGGTGGCGTGGCGAGGCGAGCACTGTCTGACGCTCGGCGATTTACGTCGCGATGTCGCCGCTGTCGTGCAGCAACTGCAGACTCACACCCTTCAACGCTGGGCCTTGTGCTATCAGGATTGTTACCATTTTCTGGTTGCTCTGCTGGCGTGCGGTCATACCGGGTGTGCCGTGGTGCTTCCCGGTCATCATCGCACCGCCCAGTTGGCGGAACTCGCGAATGCCATCGATGGCGTGCTCACCGATCTGCCGCTGGCCCTACCGTCAAGCGTGAACTGGCCACTGCTGTTCACGCCGGATCTGCTGGGGAGTGACCGCGACCTACCGGATTGGCCTCGTGAGTTGAGTTGCACCCTGTTTACCTCGGGATCGACCGGCCAACCCAAGGCCATAGTGAAGTCCCAGGCTCAGTTGGAGGCTGAGTTGGCCGCCCAATGGACGCTATGGCATCCGCACTGGGGGTCGGCGTTGGTGCTGGCCACTGTGAGCCATCAGCATATCTACGGTTTGCTGTTTCGAGCCTTGCTTCCCGTGTGTGCCGGGATCCCATTTGTTGCGGAGACGCTGGAGTATCAGGAGCAGATTGCCTGGTGGGTCGAGCGTCATCCCGGCCAGCCCTGGATCTTGATCAGTTCACCGGCCTTTTTGTCGCGGCTGGATTGCTCGCTGGCCGTTGATGGATGCAGTGCTCTCTATTCCTCCGGTGGTCCCTTGCCGCATGCAGCGGCTGCGCTCAGTCAGCAGCTGTACGGTCAGTGGCCGATAGAAATCTATGGCAGCAGCGAGACTGGCGGTATTGCCTGGCGTCAGGCGATATTGGCCTGTACACCCTGGCAGCCGCTGCCGGGGTTGACCGTGTCGCAGGATGAACTGGGCTGTCTGTGCCTGCGCTCCCCTTTCTTGCCGGATGATCAAGAGTGGCGTACCGAGGATCGGATCGCGTTCAATGACGCAGGTTTTACCTTGCTGGGGCGTCAAGATCGAATCGTCAAGCTGGCGGAGAAACGCATCTCCCTGGATGAGGTCGAGCGTCGGTTGCAGCAATTGGCTTGGGTGCAAGAGGCCGTCGTACTGCCTCTGGAGCAGGAAGCCCGTCAGGTTCTGGGGGCTGTGCTGATCCTGAGCGCCGAGGGGATGCGGCAATGGCAAGCGCTGGGGGCCGGGCGTTTCCTGCTGGCCATTCGCCAGGGGGTGCGTCCTTGGCTGGAGCCGGTTGCTCTGCCGCGACGGCTGCGTTGTCTGGATGCCATACCATTGAATAGTCAGGGCAAACGCCCCTATGCCCAGTTAAAGGAGTTGTTTGATGTTCCCTCATGAGCCGCAGCGCTGGCCCGTCGTCTTGCGCCAGCAGACCGAAGGCGAGCAACTGGTGGTTCAGTTGGCTCTAGATCCGGAACTGGTATGGTTTGCGGGCCATTTTCCCGAGATGCCACTGTTGCCGGGGGTCGTGCAGATCCATCTGGCCATCCATCATGCCTGCCGCTACTGGGCGATCGCACCCCAGTTCGGTGGCATGGAGATGGTGAAATTTCAGCACCCTCTGCGCCCAGGGTGCGAAGTCACGCTGCGCCTGAATTGGCAGCCGGAAAACCGGAAACTGAGCTTCAGCTTTGTGCGTGACGGTGTATTGGCCAGTAGTGGCAGGATCAAGTTATGAGTGAGGCCGTGATTCAAGACGTAGCCGAGTTTCGTCCCTGTCTGGTGATCCCCTGCTATAACCATGGCCCGGCCCTGGTTCGTACTCTGGATGAGCTGACTGCGGAACACGGTGGGCAACTGCCCTTGCCCTGTCTGGTGGTGGACGATGGCAGCGGCGAAGAGACGAGCCGCTTGCTGGATGATCTAAGCTCGCGCTTCCCGGAGCTGATGCTTGTGCGCCATCGACAGAATCAGGGCAAGGGCGGCGCCGTCATCAGTGGTCTGCGTCGGGTGAGCGAGCTGGGATTTACCCATGCCCTGCAACTCGATGCCGATGGTCAGCATGACTGGACCGATATTCCCCGTTTGCTGGCCGAAGCCAGGCGATACCCGCAAGCGCTGATCTCCGGGGCGCCTATCTATGACGCCTCTGTGCCCAAGGGGCGGCATTATGGCCGCTATTTCACACATCTCTGGGTCTGGCTGGAAACGGCATCCTTCGAGATCCGCGACAGCATGTGCGGTTTTCGTGTCTATCCATTGCCCCCTGTGCTGGCTTTACTGGCACGGAAGGATCTGGGGCAGCGCATGGATTTTGATATCGAAGTGTTGGTCCGCTTGTACTGGGCCGGGGTGCCGATGCGCTTCATTCCAACCCGGGTCATCTATCCCCAGGATGGTTTATCGCACTTTGATCTGTGGCGGGATAATGTGCGCATCTCCTGGATGCATACCCGATTGGTCTGCGAGCGGTTGCTGGACCTGACCTGGGGCCAGTGCATCCGGCATCTGCACTGGTCGCGAACCCCCGAGCGAGGTGTGCAATGGGGTCTTCGTTTCATGCTCTGGAGTTACGATACGCTGGGGCGTCCGGGTTTTCGTCTCTTCCTCTTCCCGGTGATTGGCTACTTCTGGCTAACCGGTACGCGTCAGCGCCGGGCCTCGGTCGACTATCTGCGGCGCATTGAGCAGTATGCCGCCAGTCAGGGCATCGACTTGCCCGTCGAGCGTCGCAGCAGCTTCCGCCACTTCTTGCGTTTCGGCGAGGCCATGCTGGACAAGCTGGCGGGTTGGCGTGGCGAGATCCGCGCTGAGCAGATTGAATTTGCCGATATAGAGGCCTATCGCCAATTGGTGGCTCGGCAACAGGGTGCTTTGATTCTCGGCTCTCATCTGGGTGATCTGGAGCTTTGTCGGGCCTTGGGAACCGCGTTTGGTGATGTGATTATCAATGCGCTGGTCTTTACCCAGCATGCCGAGCGCTTCAACCGATTACTCAAGGCGGCTAACCCAGCGGCTAATCTGAACCTGATCCAGGTCAGCGAGTTGGGTCCGGAGACCGGTATGCTGCTCAAGAGTAAGCTGGATGCCGGCGAGTGGGTGGTTCTGGTTGGGGATCGCACCTCGGTGACGCGTGAACGACGGGTGCTCTGGGCCGATTTTCTCGGCGCTCCAGCCCCTTTTCCGCAAGGGCCTTTTGCCTTGGCCGCCGTGCTGGGAGTTCCTGTCTATCTGCTCTTTGGCCTGCGCGAGCAGGGTCGTTTTCGCGTCTACTTCGAACTTTTTGCCGAACGATTGCACCTGCCACGCCAGGAGCGGGCTTCTGCTTTGCAGCAACTGGTCCAACGTTATGCTGACCGCCTGCAGTTTTACTGCCTGAAGGCGCCGCTGGAGTGGTTTAATTTTTTTGATTTTTGGCGCTTATCCGATGACAACACAGAACAAGAGTGAATGTTGCCGCTCCGTGATTTTCGGTGCGACTCGTCTGACCATAGAACAGGTCGTGGCTCTGGCTAGGCGTCAGGCGCAACCGGAATTGAATCCCGATCCCGATTTTCGCCGCCGCATCCAGAATGGGGCCGATTTTCTGGATCGCCTATTGAGCGAGGAGGGGGTCATCTACGGGGTGACCACCGGCTATGGCGACTCGGTGACCAATGCGGTGCCGGCGTCCTTGGTCGCGGAGCTGCCGCTGCATCTGACCCGTTTCCATGGCTGTGGCCTGGGAGCCAATCTCAGTCTGGAGGCGGGGCGAGCTGTGCTGGCTACGCGTCTATGTTCGCTGGCCCAAGGGGTTTCGGGTGTCAGCCCGTCGCTGCTGGAGCGTTTGACCTGGCTATTGGCGCAGGATTTGATCCCTCGCATCCCCGAGGAGGGTTCAGTTGGCGCTAGTGGTGACCTGACGCCGCTCTCGTATGTGGCGGCGGCACTGGTCGGTGAGCGGGAGCTGAACTGGCATGGCGACTGGCGCGCCAGTGCCGAGGTCTATGCCGAGTTGGGTGTGACCCCGCTGGTGCTGCGGCCCAAGGAGGGGTTGGCACTGATGAACGGCACCTCGGTGATGACGGCTCTGGCTTGTCTGGCCTATAGCCGTTGTGACTATTTGATGCGGCTGAGTACCCGCATTACGGCGCTGATGACAGAAGCACTGGCTGGCAATCCGTTTCACTTCGATGCCCGCTTGTTTGCTGCCAAGCCCCACCCTGGGCTGCAGCAAATTGCGGCCTGGCTTCGCGCTGATCTGCAAGCCGAGGCTTTGCCTCGTCACAGTGATCGTCTGCAGGATCGCTACTCGTTGCGCTGTGCGCCCCATGTCATCGGTGTGGTCGCTGACAGCCTGCCCTGGTGGCGACAGTTGATCGAAAACGAGCTCAACAGTGCCAATGACAATCCGCTGATCGATGGTGAGGAAGAACATGTGATGCATGGCGGCCACTTCTATGGCGGTCATATTGCCATGGCGATGGACAGCATGAAGACAGCCGTTGCCAATTTGGCCGACTTGCTGGACCGGCAGTTGGCCCAACTGGTGGATGTGAAGTTCAACAAGGGGTTACCGAGTAATCTCAGTGGTGCCGAGGGCGAGCGACGCTTGATCAACCATGGTTTCAAAGCACTACAAATTGGGGCCTCGGCCTGGACGGCGGAAGCCCTGAAGCTGACGCTTCCCGCCAGTATTTTTTCCCGTTCCACCGAATGTCACAACCAGGACAAGGTCAGCATGGGAACCATAGCCGCACGGGATTGCCTGCGGGTGTTGCAGTTGACCGAACAGGTCGCAGTTGCCGCCTTGCTGGCGGCCGTGCAGGGAACTGAGCAGCGTTTGGCGCTCAATGGTCAACCTAGCTCCCAGCTGGCTCCCGAGTTACAGCAGACTCTGGCGGCCGTTCGTGAACTGAGCCCGCCGTTGGTTGAGGATCGGCCACTCGAAGCCGAATTACGGGCGCTGATTGCCACGGTTCAGCAAGCGACTTGGCCCCTGTATCCGGAGCATTCCCATGTCTGAAGGACAACTGCCACGCGCCGAACTGACCCTGCGCATTCCGTTTCATGATGTGGACCCGATGCAGGTGGTCTGGCATGGCAACTATTTTCGCTATATGGAGCAGGTGCGCTGCGAGCTGTTGCGGCAGATCGATTATGGCTATCGGGAGATGGAGCGTTCGGGCTTTGCCTGGCCCATCATAGATACCCGGCTAAAGTTCATCGCCCCCCTGCATTTCGATCAACTTGTGCGTATCGAGGCTCGCCTCAGCGAGTATGAGAACCGCTTGCGTATCGACTATGAGTTTTTTGATGCGCTCAGCGGCACCCGAACCAGCAAGGGGTACACCATCCAGGTTGCGGTGGCGATGCCCAGTGGCGAGATGCGGCTGGTGTCACCGCCCATCTTGTTGCAAAAACTGGGGTTGGCATCATGACGGGCCGTGTGTTTTTGGGGGTGCTGATAGCGTTCTGGGCTGCCGGATATTGCCTGGCATCTCCCCAGACTCTGCCGCAGTTACAGCAACAGCTGACTCGGGAGCCCACCCTGCGGGCGACGTTTGTGCAGCTCAAACAGGTGACGGGTCTGGCGCAACCGCTGCGCTCCAGCGGTGAGTTGCTGTTTTCGCGGCAGCATGGGCTCTGGTGGCATCAGACCCAGCCTTTCGAGCTGACACTGATCCTGGATGAAAGCCGGTTACGCCAGCAGTTGGCGGGGCAGCCGGCCGAGGAGATCCGTGCGGCCGATAACCCGCAGCTATTCGAATTTTCCCATCTGTTGTTGAGCCTGTTCGCGGCCGATCAAGCGGTATTGCAACAACATTTTTCCTTGGTATTCAGCCCTGAGGTCGAGCGCTGGCGGCTGACGCTCACCCCCCGGCAGGCGCCGTTGAATCAGGTCTTTGACCAGTTGGCGCTCGAGGGGGCTCAGGAGTTGCGGCAACTGCAGATCCGCGATCGGCAGGGTGATGAAACCTTGCTGGAGTTTTCAGCGATCCAGCATCTGCCCAGGGAGCTGAGTGATGTCGAACAGCAACGCTTTGCCCGCTAACTCGCAGGTGAGAGGGGTGCCCGAGGGACCGGATGAGTTGGCGCAGCTGCGTCGCTGGCGACGGTTGGGCTGGGCCTGGCTGTTCGCCTCCCTCTTGATGCTGGCGGCTCTGTTGTCACTGTTGCCAACGGCGCGGATCAACAGCAGTGTCATGGCTCTGCTGCCGCAGGATGAGATGCCGGGCGTGGACCCGCAATGGCAGGAGCAACTCAGTAATCGGCTTGATCGGCAACTGGTCTGGTTAGTCAGTCTGCCCAAGGGGCAAGCCGGTGAGCAGGCGGCGACCTGGTGGTATCAGGCGTTGCAACAGCTCCCCGAATTACAACAGGTCAAGGGGCCGGATCAGGTGGCTCCCCGCGTTTGGCAGCAATTTTTGCAGGATTACCGTTATCAGCGCCTGGACCCTGTCAGTCAGACACGGCTGGAGCAGGGGACGGAGCGTTGGAGCCAATGGGTGTTGAGTCAAATCTACTCGCCCTTCGCTGGCGTCAGTCCACGGGAGTGGCAGCAAGATCCTCTGCTGCTGACCCGATCCGCGGTGCAGGGGCAAGTCACCGGACCGCTGCGGTTACGGCAGGGGTGGCTGGTCAGCCAGGATGAGGAAGGGCGGAGCTGGTTCCTGTTACGTGCCGAACTTCAGGGTTCTGCTTTCGATCTGAATTCGGGGCGCGCTCTGGTGGCTCGTCTGCAACAACTCGAAACGCAGCTACAAGGCCACTACCCTGGTAGTCAGATCCTGAGTCGGGGAACTCTGTATTACAGCGATCATGCCGCCGCGCTGGCGAAGGCCGATATTTCGACCATAGGCCTGGGCTCCCTGCTGGGCATATTACTGCTGATCTGGTGGGTATTCCGCGGCCTTCGGCCGTTATGGTTGTGCATGTTGCCATTGGCCGTGGGTATGGTGAGTGGCTTGCTGGCCGTCTTGCTCTGTTTTGGGCAGATCCATCTGTTTACCTTGGTCATCAGTTCGAGTCTGATTGGCATCTCCGACGATTATTCCCTGCATTACCTGAGTGAACGCCGTCTGCATGGCCATGAAGAATCACCCCTGGCAACCGCTTTGCGCCTGCGTCAGCCGCTGTTGCTGGCACTGGTGACCACCTTGTTTGCCTATATGTTGCTCTGGCTGGCGCCGTTTCCTGGTTTACAGCAGATGGCCGTGTTCTCGCTGGCAGGTTTGATTGGTTCCTTCGTCACCATGTTTTGCTGGTTCCCGTTCCTGGTCGGGAACATGACTCAACGGCCTGTCCCCGGTCGGAGCTTGATGCTGGGCTGGCTTCGGTTGTGGCAATACAACCATCGGTTGCGAATAGGTCTTCCATTGGTGCTGTTGGCGTTAGCCGCCATCGGGCTATCGCGGTTGGTTGTCGATGATGATATCCGGCGTTTGCAGCCGCTGCCCCAAGAGTTACAGGCGGAGGAGCAGCAGGTGAGCCGACTGACGGGGCAAGGCAGCCAGCTGACTGGTTTTCTGGTGCTGGGGGATGAGGCGGAGCAGGCACTGCAACGAGCGGAAGTACTGAGCCAGGTGTTGACCCGGCTCAAGCAGCAGAAGGTGATCGGCGAATTCCGGGATCCGGTTGCCAGCTTGCCCTCCCGCGCCAGACAACAGGCGACCCATAGCGCCCTGAGCGCGTTACAACCCCAGGTTATTGCGCGTTTGCAGCAAGCCGGATTGGAGATCGAGAACCGGGTGCCACCGCTGCATGTTCTTACGCCCGAGGTGTGGTTACACAGCCCGGTGAGCGAGGGATTACGCTTGCTCTGGTTGTCCGATGTTCAAGGGCGGGTGGCGATCCTGATGCCGGTGAGCGAGGTTCACGATCTGGCCAGCTTGCAGGAGGCCACTCGCGGTCTGAGTGGGGTACATTGGCAGGATAAACGACAGAGCTGGAGCGATCTGTTTGCCCGCTATCGCTGGCTGCTGGGGTTGTTTCTAGCTTTAGGCGTGACGCTGACCGCCGGGCTGTTATGGTACAAGCTGGGCCGGGAGATGACGCTCCGTCTTCTGGTTGGCAATGGGATTGCTATGGCGCTGGCGACTGCGGCTTTAGGTTTCTGCGGGCTACCATTTACCCTGTTCAGCCTGCTGGCCTTGAGTCTGGTGTTCGGCATTGGGGTGGACTATGGGTTGTTCTTTGCTCATGCCAGTCAAGAACATGACCTTGGT
This sequence comes from Aeromonadaceae bacterium, assembly GCA_963677375.2. Lineage (GTDB taxonomy): Bacteria > Pseudomonadota > Gammaproteobacteria > Enterobacterales > Aeromonadaceae > Pseudaeromonas. Next base: position 171,359 of record CAXXIF010000012.1, on the reverse strand, counting down.
CGTCATCCCGCCCAACAGGAGCGACTGGTGGCTACACTGCTGGCGGTCTTGCTGGCGAATCTGACGACTCAGCTGGCGTTCGGATTGTTGGCTTTGAGCCATACCCAGGCCATTGCCAGCTTCGGACTGGTGTTGAGTGTCGGGGTATTTGTCTCGTTTTTACTGGCTCCTCTGGTGATGCCAGCCGCGAGCCGGAAGGAGATCTCCCATGACGCATGATGGCGGGTGTCGGCGGGGTGGGGGGGTGATCCCGTCACTGCTTTTGGCGCTCACTTTGAGTATGACTCTGCTGGGTGTGGGAGGCTGTGCCAGTGTGCCTGCGCCCGAAGCCGCGCTGGCTCCGGATGTGGTGGTGCGGCTGCCCGCACCGACTCGCAGCGAACCGCTACATGTACAGCAACTGCTGACGGCCAAGGTTCAGGGGGCAGCCACCGGGCATAGCTTGCTGGTGGTGCTGGAGGCTGATGGCGATCGCTTGAGTCTGGTTGGTTTTTCATTGCTGGGGGTGCGGTTATTCAAGGTCGATTATGATGCGACCGGCATCCATGTCGAGCAGTTACCGGCATTGGCGGCTATGGGGGCCTTGCCACCGGTGACGCAGGTGTTATCGGATGTGTTACTCAGTTATTGGCCCCGTCAGGCCTGGCTAGCGACACTCCCGGTCGGTTGGCAATTGCAGGACTTTCCGCTGCGTCGGGAACTCCGCAATGAAAAGGGTGAGCTCATCAGCGAAATCCACTACCAGCAACAGGGCGACACCCGGGAGCCGAGTCAGTTATGGCAACATGCGTTCGGCTATCGGCTGACCATTCAAACTGTTTTGCCGCCGGAGCCTAGTCCCTCTCATGAGTAAGCGTATGACTCCTTGTTACATTCAGGCCGTTGGCCTTGTCAATGCGCTGGGTGCCGACATCCAGCAGGTGACGCAGTCGCTTCGGCATCCGCCTGCCCATGGACTGAGTCGGCATGCACAGCCGTTGCACGATGGTCGTTGGGTGATGGTTGGTGCCGTGCAGGCGGAGCTGCCAGAGGTCCCTGCCGCCTTTTCCGAGCATGCTAGTCGCAATAACCGCCTGCTGCTGGCTGCTTTGGCTCAGATCCGTGAAGCGCTGGAGGGCTGGCGAGCCAGAGTGGGTAGCGAGCGGATTGCGATTGTTCTGGGAACCAGCACCTCGGGAATTGATGAGGGGACCCGGGCTCTGGGCGCCACAGCTCCCGACCATTATCACTATACCCAACAGGAGTTGGGGTCACCGGCGATGTTCTTGGCGGCGTATCTGGGGGTCACCGGGCCAGCCTATACCCTATCTACCGCTTGCTCCTCCAGCGCACGAGCCTTCATCAGCGGACAGCGGTTACTGGCTGCTGACCTAGCCGATGTGGTGTTGATTGGCGGTGCCGACAGTCTATGTGGTTTGACTCTCAATGGTTTTTATAGCCTGGAGTCGTTATCGGCCGATATCTGCAGCCCTTTTGCAGCCGGACGGGATGGCATCAATATTGGCGAGGCAGCCGCCTTGTGTCTGCTGACGCGCGAACCGGGGCCGGTTGTCTTGTTGGGGGCGGGAGAGTCTTCCGACGCGCATCATGTTTCGGCTCCACACCCGGAAGGAGTGGGTGCCGAGGTCGCCATGGGTATGGCATTGCAACAGGCTGGAATGACCCCGGAGCAGGTGGGTTACATCAATCTGCACGGCACCGGCACCCGACTCAATGATGCGATGGAGGCCAAGGCAGTACATCGGTTGTTTGGTGACCGGGTGCCTTGCAGTTCGACCAAACCCCTCACCGGACACACACTCGGTGCCGCTGGGGCAACCGAGGCGGCTCTGGCATATCTGCTGTTGACCGAGGAGTTGCCGTTGCCCGAGCAGAGCTTCGCCCTATATCCGCGTGATGAGTCTCTGGCGCCGATCTGGCTGGTATCCGGGCGTGACTCGTTGCAGCGACCTGTGGTGTTATCGAACTCGTTTGCCTTTGGTGGCAATAATGTCAGCCTATTACTGGCGCGGAGAGGTTGATGAATTATCCTGCGATTGCCGAGTTATTGCCCCATGCCGGCTCCATGCTGCTGCTCGAACGCCTCTGTGCGGCTACCGACAGCACGGCCCGATGCGAGGTGCGGGTTGGTCCCACATTGGCACTGTTTCTCGATGCCGATGGCGGCCTGCCGGGCTGGGTAGGGATCGAGTTGATGGCACAAACCGTGGCGGCCTGGTCCGGGTATCAAGGATTTCTGCGTCAGGAGCCCCCCCAGGTGGGCCTGCTGCTGGGCGCCCGCAAGTATGAGAGTCACTGCGCCTGTCTGCCTGCGGGCTCTGTGCTGACGATAACAGTGGAGCAGTTGTTGCAGGACGGTGCCTTGGCCAGCTTTCAATGCGATCTGCATTGCGAGGAGGAGCTGGTGGCCAGCGCGCGCCTGAGCACCATTCAGCCGGACGCCGCACAATTACAAACATTATTCGGGAGTCAGGGTTTATGAGTCGTACCGTATTAGTCACCGGGGCCAGCAAGGGCATAGGTCAGGCCATTGCCCGGCAATTGGCCGCTGACGGATTTTGTGTGCTGGTGCATTATCATTCCGACCGAGCGGGTGCCGAGACGACCCTGAGCAACTTGCAGGCCCTGGGTGGCCGTGGTCGTCTACTGCAATTTGATATTGCCGATCGCCAGGCTTGCCGTCATGTGCTGGAGCAGGATATCGAACAGCATGGTGCCTATTACGGCGTGGTCAGTAATGCCGGGATCATCCGCGATGCGGCCTTTCCAGCCCTGAGCGAGAGTGACTGGGATGGGGTGATCCATACCAATCTGGATAGTTTCTACAACGTCTTGCACCCCTGTATCATGCCCATGATTGCGGCTCGTCGCGGTGGACGGATAGTCACCCTGTCATCGGTTTCCGGCATCATGGGAAATCGGGGGCAAGTGAACTACAGTGCGGCCAAGGCGGGCATCATAGGTGCTAGCAAGGCGTTGGCTCTGGAGTTGGCCAAGCGCAAGATCACGGTCAACTGTGTGGCTCCCGGGTTGATTGACACTGGCATGGTGAACCCCGAAGTGCTGAGCGAGGCAATGAAGCTGATCCCGGCCCAGCGCATGGGGCAGGCTGATGAAGTCGCGGGGCTGGTCAGTTATCTGATGTCCGACATTGCCGCCTATGTGACTCGCCAGGTGATCTCGATTAATGGCGGCATGGTTTAGCATCCATAGACAGTTTGAATGTCTACATCGACCGGAAGGCGCTATCGAGAGTGATCGGCTATTTCGAATAGCGAGTGAGCAGTGCATCCCGCCGGGATGGCTGAATGATTTGGCGCGCCTTGGCGCCCGCGAAGAGGATAGAACGAGTGAAACGAGTGGTAGTCACCGGCATGGCCGGGGTGACAGCGTTTGGCAATGATTGGCATACCATTCGGGAGCGTCTGCAATCCGGACGCAGTGCTGTGATGGCCATGCCCGAGTGGGCTGAGTATGCCGGTCTAAATACCCGCTTGGCGGCCCCTATCACCGACTTCAGTCTGCCGGGCCATTACAGCCGGAAGCAGGTACGGGGCATGGGGCGAGTCTCCCAATTGTCGACCGTGGCCTGCGAGTTGGCGCTGGTTCGTTCGGGTTTGTTGGGTAATCCGGTGTTGACGGATGGACGGACCGGTATCGCCTACGGTTCCTCGACCGGCAGTACGGCGCCGATCAGTGCTTTCGGCACCATGCTCAACGACAAGAGTACCGAACAGATTACAGCCACCACCTATGTACAGATGATGCCTCATACGGCGGCAGTGAATGCTGGATTGTTCTTTGGCTTGCGGGGGCGAGTGATCCCTACCTCCAGCGCTTGCACCTCGGGTAGTCAGGCGATTGGTTATGCGACTGAGGCAATCCGTCATGGGTATCAGACGGTGATGGTGGCAGGTGGTGCCGAAGAGCTGTGTCCTTCCGAGGCGGCCGTATTTGATACCCTGTTTGCCACCAGCCAGATGAATGATCAACCAGAGCTCTCGCCTCGGCCATTTGATGCGCAACGCGATGGGTTGGTGATTGGGGAAGGCGCTGGAACTCTGGTGCTGGAGTCACTGGATCATGCTCTAGCCCGTGGTGCGACAATTCTTGCTGAAGTGGTTGGCTTTGCCAGCAATTGCGATGCGGCCCATGTCACTCAGCCACAGAAGGAAACCATGCAGATCTGTATGCAGATGGCGCTGGACCAAGCAGGCCTGACAGCGGAGCAGATTGGCTATATCAGCGCCCACGGTACGGCGACTGATCGGGGCGATGTGGCCGAGAGCCAGGCGACTCATGGCGTCTTTGGCGACCGGACACCCATCTCGTCGTTGAAGAGTTTCTTCGGTCATACCTTGGGGGCTTGTGGTGCCATCGAAGCCTGGTTGAGCCTGGAGATGATGCAGGAGGGATGGTTTGCGCCGACCTTGAACCTACAGACCCCGGACCCAGCCTGCGGCGCTTTGGATCATATCCTGAGCCCAGGGCGGGAGTTGCAGATTGACTACCTGATGTCGAATAACTTTGCTTTTGGCGGCATCAATACCTCATTGATCTTCAAGCGCTGGTCAGAGGCCTAAGCCTGCGCGGATAGTCGACGCGCCAATATGACCAGGGGGGGCACTTGCGTGCACCCCCTGATTTTGATGTCACTTGTATACTGGCTAGGGTGCTTTCCTGCAGGCTTTGAACAGATCCAGCTCCGGCTGATAGGCGCTGGTCTGGATGTCGAGGATGCCGAGCATCGAATGAAACAGATTGTCATGGCTGACCGGCCGGTTGGCGACTTGCCGCAGACAGTTCAGATCCAGCCTGCTCCGGGCTGCGAAGCCATCGGAGATCCACTGTACCATGGGAACATGGGTCTGGGTCTCCGGGGCAAAGGAGTAGGGAGCCCCGTGCAGGTAGAGGTTATTTTCGCCCAGTGACTCGCCGTGGTCCGACATATACCACAGGGCCGTGTTGTAGTGGTCCTGCTGCTGTTTGAGCAGTTCAATGACCCGGGCCAGCACATGGTCGGTGTAGAGAATGGTGTTGTCATAGGCATTGGTGATGGCCTCACGACTGCAATCCTGCAATTTGTTGGTCTGGCACACAGGGGTGAAATGGGCGAATTCATCCGGGTAGCGCAGATAGTAGGCCGGGCCATGACTGCCCTTCTGGTGTAACACCAGCAACAGATCGCCTTTGTGGTGCGCCAATTGCTGATCAAGCCCTTCGAGCATGATCTCATCAAAGCACTCACCGTTGCGACACCAGCGCGGATCCTTTTTCTGACTCACATCTTCCGATGGCACCCGATTGCAGGTTCCCTTGCAGCCGGAGTTGTTATCTTTCCACAGCACCGATATCCCGGCGCGTTGCACCACATCCAGAAGACTCTCCTTGTGCTGGCTGGCTTTGTATTCCTTGCGAGCCATGGGGGAAAACATGCAGGGAACCGAGGTGGCGGTGGCGGTGCCGCAGGAGCTGGCCTGGGGGTAGTTGATCACATCCAGCTTGGCTAGTTGCGGTGTGGTCTGGCGGGAATAGCCATCGAGACCAAAGTTGGCCGCGCGGGCGGTTTCACCCACTACGATGACAAACAGGGTTGGCTTCTCCTGGCCAGTAGCAACCGGACGCTTGGCATCTTGGCCGATTGCTTCGAGTACCGTGGGCTTCTTGAACCAGACCTGGTGAACATAGTCGCCGCTGGCGTAGATGAAGTTAACCGGTGTGAAGAAGCGACGAACCTCGCCCTTGTTGCGGAAGAAGGAGGCGTAATCTTGGTAGAAGAACCAAGCATTGCCACCGATCACCGCCAGCGCTAGCGCCATCACGGCCAGCTTGCGCCCCAGAGCGGCGCCCCAAGGGGTGTAGCGAAGATCAATGCGCCATACCAGCAGGCAGGGCAACACGCCAAGAACCAGTAAGTAACTGATGAGCTTGAGATTGATCAGCTCAAAGGCTTCTGTCGGATCGGTTTCGAACACGTTTTGCAGCATGTCTCGGTCGATGGAGATGCCGTAACCATTCATGAAATAGGCGGCGGCGGCATTGCACAGCAGGATCAGGGTCAGCAGGGGACGAAACAGCCACGGAACGGCGATCAGATTCAGCAGGAATACCAGCAGACAGAAGGTGACGCTGAACAGGGAGGCCATCAATGCCAGATTATGGCCCTGTAACGGACTGAAAAACGCCAGACTCTGGGACCAGAACTGTTGGTTTCCAGCCACGACAAAAAACAGGGCGGCAAGCAGGGACAGAGCCACGGGGCCCATGGAAAAACGCGTTTTCATCGTATCGTCAATATCCGGGTGGAACACTCAAGGAGCCGTTGCCATTTTGCGACGGCCGTCACGGTAGCGAGTGCACAATATATAGATCTACGCCCTTGTCGACCATGCCTGGTGAGGAAATTTAATGCGGTATTGTTGATGAATACATTAAGGTTAATTATTTAACCTTAAACTCATTTCCGGGCTATTCCGACTGGAGGTAAGTGGCTTCTTGGTGCCTTTCTTTTCGTTCGGAACTAAAAAATAGGAACCAGAAGCTGTGACTCACACCTCAGCTCGGTGGTTTTGTGATTGTTTTCCCGATTTTATTATCGTAAATAAGAGTGGGTTAAACATTTAACCTTAATTCTTGAGCAAGAGAACAATCAGGAAGGAATCATGACAACAAGCTTGCACATCCACTTTGCCAAGCCGGTCAATCGGCTCGCTCTGGCGATCTCATTGGCACTGGCCCTCACCGCCTGTAACAACGACAGTACTTTCACCCCCAATACGCCGAATACTCCGGATACCCCTACTACTCCGGACACCCCCACGACTCCGGATACGCCAAGCACATCAACCTGTGTTGCCAACCCCATGGGCGAGACAGCGCTGTATCTGCGTGGCGGTATGAAACAGCTGGAATGCCAACAAAGACTACAAATTCAATTATGTTTGTGACCATTTCGAACTCGTGACCAAGACCGATGGGACTCAGACATTCAAGATCGCGGATGACGCCTGGTCTGCGAATGCTGACTTTGGTGGTTCTACCAGCAGCCAGATTGAATCCGGAACGCCGATGTTACTGGCGCTGCAGGGGAGCAACCTGACGTTCGGCTTCTCTGGCGTCAACAAGATGGTGCTCAGCATGGCCGACTCGACATCGACGCCGACGCTGACCATCTACCAGTGCCCGGATAGTCCGCTGGGTGACACGTCACTCTACCTGCAAGGTGAGATGAACAACTGGGCCGCCAGCAACAAGTACCGTTTTACCTACAGTTGCGACGCTTACTATCTGAATGTCGATGAAACCGGCCAGTACAGTTTCAAAATTGCCGACAGCAGTTGGGCCGCCGCTAGCAGCTTCGGCGGGGCGGTTGCGGGTACCACGCTTAACTACGGCGAGGCGACCAGTGTCGTCACTGATGCCAGCAAGGGGAGCAGCACCGAGAACCTGAGCTTCAACTTCACGGCGGCCAACACGGCCAAACTGACCATGGATTCTGATGGCGCCAATCCGAAGTTGACGATCGGTGACCAGACGTTTACGGGCAGCTCCGTCTTCCCGGTAACTGATCCTGTGGCCTTGAGCGTCAAGTTCGACTCTCGTGATGTCACCGCCAAGTCACCGTTTGGTGCCGTCACCGAAGGCAGTACCATCAACTACTCCCTGACCGCCTTGCCTGGGGTTGAGAATATGACGTTGGTCGTGGCTCGCCATACGCTGGAAGGCAACCAGGAAGTTCTGACCAATACCGAGCTCGATCGAGTAGCTCTAACCAAATCGACAGAAGGAAGCTCGGAGCGTTGGAGCGGCAGCTACACCTTCCCGGACAAGGGGTTTACAGCTACTACTTCCAGTTCAAGGTGGGCAACGAGAGCTATGTCTACGAGAACAATAGCGATACCGTTTACTGGACAACCGAGAAAGGGACTGATGGCGTCGGGGCTGTCGCGTTTCTAACCGCAGACGAGAGTGACATTCGCCGTTATCGCCAAACTGTCTATCTCAAAGACTTTACGGTACCGGACTGGGCCAAGAATGCGATTTACTACCAAATCTTCCCGGAACGTTTCCGTAACGGTGATACCAGCAACGATCCGGCTCCAGGCAAAGATACCTATCTGGATCAGCCGGTTGAGTTTCACAGTAACTGGAACGACGCGCCCTACGTACCGGGTGATGGCAAGAGCGACGACAACTACAACAACGACTTCTTCGGTGGGGATCTGCAAGGCATCATCGACAAGCTCGACTATCTGGCCGATCTGGGCATCAACACCCTGTATATCAACCCGATCTTTGAAGCCGGCAGCAACCACAAGTACGACACCGGCGATTACATGAGAGTCGACGATAACTTTGGCGATAACGCGCTGTTTGCCACGCTGACGGCGACGGCCAAAGAAAAAGGTATCCGAGTTGTGCTGGATACCTCGCTGAACCACGTTGGTAGTGATTCCGTCTACTTCGACCGCTATGGTCGTTATGACACTGTCGGTGCCTTCGATGGGGCCACTGTGCATGCCGAATCGCCCTATTCCAGCTGGTTCACCTTCTACAGCGATGCCACCGAAACCGACAAGATGTATGCCGGCTGGCTGGGTAACGCGACGCTGGCTGAACTGGTCGAGACGGACGGCTTCAAGGCGTTCGCCTATGGCAATGCCGATTCCGTGACCAAGTACTGGCTCGATCAAGGGCTGTCTGGCTGGCGGATGGATGTGGCACCCTGGGTTAGCGATGAGTTCTGGCGTGGTTGGCACTCCGCCGTCAAGGCGAAGGATGCCAATGCCGTGACCGTAGCCGAAACCTGGTTCGACGCCTCCAAGTTCCTGCTCGGCGATGAGTTCGATTCGACCATGAACTACATCTTCCGTGATGCGGTGCTGGACTTCGCCGCCGGCAAGGATGCCAGCCAGATCTATCGCAATCTGGAAATGATGCGTGAACACTATCCGCAGCAGGCACTGTTTGCCCTGATGAACCTGTTCTCGTCCCATGATGTGGCGCGGGCTCTGTATACCTTGGGTTATCAGGGCAGCAGCACCGATGCCGCAACCGTGGTCGAGGCTAAGCAGCGTTACCTGTTAGCAACCCTGTTCCAAATGAGTTATCCGGGGTCACCATCGATCTACTACGGTGATGAAGTCGGGGTAACCGGTGGTCAGGACCCGCAAAACCGCGGTACCTATCCCTGGGCAGATAAGGGCGGCTCGCCGGATACGCAGATGCTGGCCAAGATGAAGACGCTGATCCAGATGCGCAAGGATTACGCCATCCTGCGTCAAGGTACTTTGAGTGCTCCGCTGTATAGCGATGCCAACGTCGTGGTTCTGCTGCGGGAACTGGATGGTCAGAAGGCGTTAGTGGTGCTCAACAACAGCACCGCAGAAAAATCCCTGACCTTGACGCTGCCTACGGCCTTGGCGGGCAGTTATCAGGATGTGCTGACTAGCAACGGCTTTACGGTAGCGGAGGATGGCACCCTGTCCCTGACAGTTCCGGCCTTGTATGGCCAGGTGCTGATCAGCCAGTAACCTTGATCTTGTTGTGTGGAACTATTGCCCCGGTCATGGACCGGGGCTTTTTTGTGGCAAATTCAGGCTTTCTGGGGGGGAGACGCCGTGCTGTCTCCGAGGATCAGAGCGATTGGTGCCAGTTCGGTACTCAGACCTTGCAGCTGACGCACGGCCTGATAACCACGGCCATAGACATCCTGACCGACGGTGGTGAGGCGAATCGGCAGATAATTGAGAATGTGCAGGTTATCGATGCCGAGCAGGGAGACCTGTTCCGGGACCCGGTAGCCGTCAGCGTGCAACTGTTTGAAACAGCCGATGGCGAGAATATCCGCCATGGCCAGAATAGCCGTGGCTCCCAGCTCCAACTGCTGCGTCAACTTGCCATGGATACTGGCGGCACCCTCCAGAGTGACGTCGGTTTCGATGAGCCAGTCGGCATCCAGCGTCAGACCATGACGGCTCAGTGCCCGACGGACACCACATAAGCGTTCGCGGTGGACCGAGGAGGCGGCCAGGGTGCCAAACAGTAACACCAGCCGGGTATGCCCCAGCGCCAGCAGGTGTTCGGCAGCCAATTCGCCCAGGTGGGCATCATCGATACTGAAATCATGGAGTCGGGAGGTGGGATAACGGCTGAAGTAATCCCGATCATCGACCAGTGCGACCGGAGCCTTCCACGCCTCCAGCGCTTGCAGCAGGGCCTCTTCATGTTTGCCGATCACCAGAACTCCACTGGGTGTGGGGCCGTTACCCAGATGGCGAATATCATCCAGTTGCTCGATGCGGGTCAGCGCCGGTTGCAGACCGGCATCGCAGGCCGCATGTTCGACACCGGCCAGTAGTTCGTTGAAAAAGGGATAATCCATCAGGATGCCCCGCAGATCCGGAGCCATGCTCTGGCCCGGGAGCAAGACCAGCAGTGTGCGGGAGGCGCCGCGGATTTGACTGGCAATGGGGTTCAAACGGTAACCTAACTGCTGGGCGACCTCGTGTACCCGCTGACGAGTGGCGGCAGACACCTTGCCCGGTTTGTTATTCAGCACATAGGAGGCGGTGGCAATGGAGACTCCGGCCTCCCGTGCTACATCCCGAATCGTCAGCTTGCTCATGATGGAGATTGTCCTTTGCCGTTAGGCTTGGCGTAGCCACTGGGCGACGCGTTTGGCGAAATAGGTGAGGATGCCATCGGCCCCGGCCCGTTTGAAGCAGAGCAGGGATTCCAGAATGGTCTCTCGCTCCTTGAGCCAGCCATTCTGGATGGCGGCCATGTGCATGGCGTATTCACCACTGACCTGATAGGCGAAGGTCGGCACCCCGTACTGGGTCTTGACCCGGGTGACCACGTCCAGATAGGGCATGCCCGGTTTGACCATCACCATGTCGGCGCCTTCGGCGATATCCATGCCCACTTCATGCAGCGCCTCGTCGCCGTTCGCCGGGTCCATCTGGTAGGTTTCCTTGCTGCTCTTGCCCAGATTGGCCGCCGAGCCTACCGCATCGCGGAACGGACCATAGTAGTTGGAGGCGTACTTGGCCGAGTAGGCCATGATCTGGGTATGAGAGAAGCCATGGCTTTCCAGTGCTTCACGGATGGCACCGATACGGCCATCCATCATATCGGAGGGAGCCACCACATCGGCTCCGGCCATGGCATGGCAGAGTGCCTGTTTGACCAAAGCCCGGGTGGTCACTTCGTTCAGCACATAGCCGCTGTCATCAATGATGCCATCCTGACCATGGGTGGTGTAGGGGTCGAGGGCTACGTCGGTGATGACGCCCAACTGGGGGAATGCGGCCTTGAGAGCGCGCACCGTCACGGGTACCAGACCGTCCTTATCCCAGGCGGCGCTGGCGTCCAGACTCTTGTGTTCCTGACCGATCACCGGGAACAGGGCAATGGCCGGAATGCCCAGAGCGACCAGTTCGGCCGCCTCCTGCAGCAGCAGATCCACGGAGAGGCGTTCGATACCGGGCATGCTGGCAATGGCCTCCCGGCGGTTTTCTCCTTCCAGCACGAAGACGGGATAGATGAGGTCATCCACGGTCAGTACGTTTTCCCGTACCAGACGGCGGCTGAAGTCATGTTTGCGCAGGCGACGGGGACGACGGGCAGGAAAGGAGGCGGAAACAAATTGAGTCATGAGAGTACCTCGTCAAGGCGAAAGAAGGCTCTGCTGGTAGCATGGGTATGCGCCAGTAGTTGGGTCAGGCTTTCCCCGCGCAGCGTGGCCAGGGCCGCCGCTATATGGGGGAGAAAAGCCGGTTCGTTGCGTCGGGACTTGGGCTTGGGGCTCAGATCCCTGGGTAACAGATAGGGGGCATCGGTTTCGATCATCAGCCGTCCAGCGGGGATGAGTGGCACCAGGTCGCGCAACTCTTCGCCGCGCCGTTCATCGCAAACCCAGCCGGTGATGCCAATGTGCAACCCCAGCTCCAGGCACTGTTCCAGCTCGGTGCGGTTTCCGGTGAAGCAGTGCAGGACAGCCGCCGGTAGTTGGGGCAGCCAGGGCGCCAGCAGGGCGATGAAACGCTCATGAGCATCCCGGCAGTGCATGAATACCGGTAGGTTCAGCTCGGCGGCTAACGCCAGTTGAGCACTGAAGGCCGCCTCCTGCTGGGGGCGGGGCGAGAAGTCGCGGTTGAAATCGAGACCACATTCACCGATGGCGACGACCTGAGGTTGGCGAGCCAGCTCGCGCAGTCTGTCGGCACTTTGCGCATCCCAGTGCCGGGCGTCATGGGGATGAACCCCGGCGGTACTAAAGGCATAACCGGGCCAGCGCTGGGCCAATTCGGCTGCCGCTGCACTCTCGGCCAGATCGGTGCCGGTGAGGATCAGCGCTTCGACCCCGACGTCACGGGCGCGTTGTACCACGGCATCGCGGTCATGACTAAATTGTGGATTGCCCAGATTCAGGCCGATATCAATCATGTCGGCTCCTTCGGTGTGGGCGTTTCAGGTTTGCGATAGAAGCGTCCCATCAGTAACCCCAGCTCGAACAGCAGACAGATGGGCACGGCCAGCAGGATCTGGGACAGCACGTCCGGCGGGGTCAGAAACATGGCAATGACGAAGGCGCCGACTATGAGGTAGGGGCGTTTCGCAGCCAGCTCATGGGGTGTGGTGGCACCGCTCCAGCACAACAAACAGACTGCCACCGGCACCTCGAAGGCCAGACCAAAGGCGAAGAACATGCCCATGATGAAGCTCAGATAACTGGCGATGTCGGTGGCCACTGTGACTCCTTCCGGCGCCGTGTGGGCGAAGAAACTGAACATCATGGGGAAGACGACGAAATAGGCGAACAGCATGCCCAGGTAGTAGAGGCCTGTACTGGCAATGACCAGTGGCAATACCAGTTTGCGCTCATGCTGGTAGAGACCCGGAGCCACGAAGGCCCAGAGCTGGAACAGGACATAGGGGATCGCCACGAACAGCGCGACATATAACGTCAGCTTCATCGGGATCAGGAAGGGGGTGGTGACATCGGTGGCGATCATCTGGGTGCCGCTGGGCATGCTCTGCAGCAGGGGCAGGGCCAGGAGATGATAGATATCGTTGGCAAAATAGATCAGCAGCAGAAACAGGAGCCCGACTGCGGCGACTGAACGCAACAGACGACGGCGCAACTCCAGCATATGGGTGATGAGTGGTTGCTGGCTCGGCGTCATGATTGATGGTCGCTGTCGGTGGCGTGAGGGGAGTCCTTGGTTCCAGGTGCGGCTATATCCGGCGCCTGACTGTTGGTCGAGGCATCGGTCTGTACCCCGAGCTCATCGATACGTCGGCTGGCGGCGGCCTTGAGTTCGGCAATGGCGTTCTGGATATCCGAAGTCATAGTGGTTTGTGGTGATGGCATGGAAGAGCTGGCTGGATGAGCAATGTTGGGTGTTTGCTCCTCGCCCCTGAGCTCCTGCTTGAGGGTATCAAGTTCCAGCTCGTGTTCGAATTCGGCTTTGACGGCATTCAAGGTGGCTCGCGCAGCCCGCACCCAGTGGGCCACACTGCGGACCGCTACCGGCATACGCTCCGGCCCCAGCACGAGCAGGGCCACGACGGCACAGAGCACCAGCTCCCAAAAGCCGATATCAAACATGGCTTATTTATCCTGCGGCGTATCGGCAGCAGGCTTCGGCTTGGTTACGTCGCTGTCGGCGTGGAACTGGGCATCGGCCAGTTGCTCGGGTTCAGCCGTTGGCTTGGGTGCCGTGCTGTTTTCCTTGGGTTCCTCGTGCATCGCCTTCTTGAAATCGCGCAGCGCACTGCCCAGATCGCCGCCCATGTTGCGCAGTTTCTTGGTGCCAAACAGGATCAGCACAATGAAAGCGATGAGCAGGAGTTCGGTAATACTAAAGTGCATGGTTCACCTCGATGTGAAGATTGTTCTGGAGCCTTCCGGCCCGGCTAAAACGTCGGGAGAGGCGCTGACTGGCTCAGCTTCGGTGTGCGCTCAGGGCGCGCCAGCCGCTGAACCAGCACAGGACGGCTGTCACTATGCCGCATACGCCCAGATTGTGGAACCGGCTTTCGAGTAACAGGCTGCCGCCGATGAACAAGGCGCCGCCAATGCCCAACAGATAGCGGGCTCGCCCCTGTTGATGATGTTGGTGCTGGAACTGGTGGTAGAGCTTGTCCAGTTGATGCTGCTGGCGTTGGGCCTGTTGCAGCGCATCGTAAACCAGATCTGGCAACTGGGGCAGTTTCTCCAGCCAGAAGGGGGCATTCTCCTGCAGGGCGCGCCAGGCGGCCTGTGGCCCGATCTGCTGGCGCATCCAGCGTTCGAGAAACGGCTTGGCGGTCTGCCATAGATCCAGCTGCGGGTAGAGCTGGCGGCCCAGCCCTTCAACATACAGCAGGGTTTTTTGCAGTAACACGAGCTGGGGTTGCACCTGCATGTTGAAGCGCCGGGCCGTGTTGAACAGGTTCAGCAGTACCTGACCGAAGGAGATCTCGGCCAGCGGCTTGGCAAAAATCGGCTCCAGCACGGTGCGGAGTGCCGATTCAAACTCTTCCACCTTGGTATCGGGTGGCACCCAGCCCGATTGCACATGCAACTCGGCGACCCGGCGATAATCCCGATTGAAGAAGGCGAGGAAATTCTCGGCCAGATACCGTTTGTCATCCCGATTCAGGGTGCCGACGATGCCGCAGTCGATGCCGATCCACAGCGGATCGTCTGGATGTTCATAGGCGACAAACACATTGCCCGGATGCATGTCGGCATGAAAGAAGCTGTCCCTGAATACCTGGGTGAAGAAGACCTCCACCCCCCGTTCGGCCAGTAGCTTGAAATTGGTGCCGTTGGCCTCCAGCGCCTGGCGGTCCGAGACCGGAATACCATAGATACGCTCCATCACCAGCACATTCTCGCGGCACAGGTCGGTGTGAATGCGCGGCACATACAGCAGGGGAGAGCCGTCGAAGTTGCGGCGCAGCTGGATGGCGTTAGCCGCTTCGCTCATCAGATTCAGCTCGTCGAGCAGGGTCTTGCGGTACTCGTGCACTACCTCGACCGGGCGCAGGCGATTGCGCGGTACCAACCAGGCGACGAGGCGGGCCAAGGCTTCCAGCAATTGCAGGTCGGCATCTATGACCGGGCGGATATCCGGACGGATCACTTTCAGTACTACCTCTTCGCCACTGCTCCGGAGTCGGGCTGTGTGGACCTGAGCCACCGAGGCCGAGGCCAATGGTGTTTCATCGAAGTCGTCGAACAGCGCCTCTATGGGTTGTTTCAGACTCAGCTCGATCTGTTGTCGCGCCAGTGCGCCGGGGAAGGGCGGGACTCGATCCTGTAACAGGGCCAACTCTTCGGCCAAATCCGGCGGTAGCAGGTCACGCCGGGTGGATAGCATCTGTCCGAATTTGATAAATACCGGCCCCAGAGCCTCGCAGGTCAGTCGCAGCCGCTTGCCGCGCGAGTCATTTCGGTGGCGGTTGCGTAACCAGAACAGGCTGCGGCGCAGCAGACGCACCGGCCAGGGTTGCCATGGACGGGGCAGCAGATCATCCAGCCCATGCTGGAGCAGGACAGCGCCGATCCGGTACAGGCGTCGCAGCTCGCGGAGTCTCATAATCCGATCCTGAGGCGCAGTTTTTCCAGGCGCAGGGCCGTGGTATCAAACTGACGTTTGAGAGCCAATACATCTTCGCAGAAGCAGGCGACTTCCAGCGCACCGGGGGCGAGACCGGCCTCCTCGGTGACGTACTCCGCCACATCCTGGCGTAACAATCCCAGATGGCGGCTCACGCCCTGATGCAGGGCACGGGCGCTACGACACAGGGTATGAGCCAGCACATCACCGGTATGGCGGGCCAGTTGGCCCTCCCAGTCAATCTGCAGCTCTCCCAGCAGGATGGAAAACAGATTAAACAGCGCCGGGTCTCCCTGCAGATCCACCTTGCCTTCACGGATAAGCGGTGTGAGTTGATTCTTGTCCCGCAGGCGCGGGAGCGCGCTGAGATTCAGACTGATACCGGCATCGGCGACGCCGTCATAACGGTTCAGTATATCGATCTGGCTGGAAGAGAAGACCAGCCACAAGGGTTTGAGTTCGCGAACATCCAGCTGCAGCACCTTGCCCTGCAGGGGCTGGCGACGAAAGGCCGCCCGTTCATCCAGCGCCAGTATCTGATTCAGTGCGCTTTCCAGTCCGGCGGTGAGCAGTATTTCCAGTGGCATCGTCAGCGGCAAAGACATTGCGACTCCTGAATTCTAGAATTTGTAGCCGCGGTGCAGGGCGACCACACCCTGAGTCAGATTGAAGTATTCGACCGACTCAAAGCCGACTGCTTCCATCATCCCCTTGAGGGTTTCCTGATCCGGGTGCATGCGGATCGATTCAGCCAAATATTGATAACTGTCGCCATCCTGAGCCACCAACTTGCCCATCTTCGGCAGTATATGGAAGGAGTAGAGGTCGTACAGTTTGGCCATCAGTTCGCTGGTTGGCTTGGAAAATTCCAGCACCAACAGGCGGCCACCTGGTTTCAACACCCGGAACATGGAGGCCAGCGCCTTGTCTTTGTCGGTGACGTTTCGCAATCCGAACCCTATGGTGATGAGATCGAAATGGTTATCCGGAAATGGCAAGGCTTCGGCATTGGCCTGGACATAACGAATATTTTCGACCAGCCCCAGGTTGCGCAGCTTATCGCGGCCGACCTTGAGCATGGAGTCATTGATATCGGCCAGGACCACTTCACCGCTTTCACCGACCAGGCGAGAGAAGCGGGCCGTCAGATCGCCGGTGCCGCCGGCCAGATCCAGCGCCTTATGACCGGGACGCAACCCGGCGCAATCGATGGCGAATCGCTTCCACAACCGATGGATGCCAAAGGACATCAGGTCGTTCATCAGGTCATATTTAGCCGCGACCGAATGAAACACTCCCGCCACCATTTGTTCTTTCTCATGTGCGGCGACCGTTTTGTAGCCAAAATGGGTAGTTTTGTCACTCATCCCTAGATCCGTTCTCTGGTCCCAAAATCAGTCGCAGTGTACCGCAATTTACGGACGAGAGCAGGGGGAAGCGAAAGGGCTGCATACTGAGGTTGCATAAATGCTACCCCGCAACCTTTATGACGCAGGTTCGGATTCGCTCGGTGTCGCATCAATTATATGAATGTGAAAACGAGCCAGTAGTTGACGCTCTTGAGCCGATAACCCCTGCGCCAGCGTGTGGTACCAGCTTTCCGCTTCCTGCTGGGCATGGTGAGCCAGTATTCGTGACGCGACTGTTAGTAGCTGAGGGAGTGAGGGCTGTATCGGCAAAATAGTAGAGCGTTTGGGGGGCTGGTCTGCCGACTCCTGGTAGCTGTGCAGCAGCAATTGCAACTGTTCCAGTGCCTGGTCGTGTTCCTCTTGGGCATCCAGAGCATTACAGAAGTTCATGCGCATATAAGGAATACTGTAATGGCAGGGGAGTCTGGCTTCACTGCTCAACTGCAGGGCCTGCACATAGGCTGGTTGACTGGTGACAAAATCTTTGGCCAGGGTGGCCGCGGTTGCCAGATTGAACCAGGCATCAGGCGTGTTCTGCTGTTCGGCGACAAACTGAAAATAGCTGACGGCTTCTTGATGCCGGTGATTATTCAGATGGGCATGGGCGAGGATCTTGCAGGCTTCGATGAGTTCCTGAGGCGTCCCATGCTCCAGCAGCCCCCCGGCGGCACTGACCACAGAGTCCAGATGGTTATCCTGCAGCTCGCGCCACAGACTACTGAACAGCAATACTTCCCGTTCGGTATTCTTACCGGGCTGTGCTGGCTTGGTGCTATCTCTGAGTTGTGCTTGGTGCCACTGTTCTCTAATCCACTGCAGCATGTGCTCTACCTGTTTTGAACGAGCCGGTGGTCTCATCCATGACCCTGCTTTGATGCTGAATCATGCACGGATTTCACCCGTTTGTGGCGTAGCCTCGATTCCATTTTTAACAAAATGACAGAATTGATAGGTAGTGACTGCGGGTTTTATGCGCTAGATCGTCATTTTTAACGTTTTTGCAATGGGTTAACGGGCGCCAGCAGCCATGCTACTGATGATATCTGGCGGCTTCCCCCGAGGTTTGATTGCTACTCCGGTCGGCATGAGCAGGCCAGCAAGGGGGCGGTTTCACGCCGTTTGTTCTTGTACCGGATGAGTGGATCGCGCAAGATAAATTCCTCGATATACCGAATGAATCACTATGAGTTCGACCATTGCATTGACAACCCATGCGGCTAAAGAGCAAATGCCCAGCCATGACTGCGTTTGCCATGAATGTGATTTATTGGTCACCGTACCCTCTCTGAACGAGGGTGAACAGGCACTCTGTCCGCGCTGCGGTCATATTCTTGCCCTTCTGCCCAAGTACCCCCGGCAGAGGCCTTTGGTGTACGCACTGACCAGCCTCATCATGTTGCTATGTGCCAACTTATTACCTTTCCTGGGCATCAATGCGAAAGGCATGATCAACAGCATGAATCTGTTTCAGGCTGCCTCGGTGTTATTCAGCGAAGAGTATCGCGTCCTCTCCGTGGTGGTATTTTTTTGCATGCAACTATTGCCTCTCATCTGTCTGGGGCTGATCTGCTACCTCTTTCTGGGTTTTCGTCTCTTTCAGCGCCCACCGCCGTTGGCCGGGCTTGCTACGCGCTGGTTATTCAGGCTGATCGCCTGGAGCATGGTTGAAGTGTTTCTGGTGGGTACACTGATTAGCTTGATCAAGATTTCGGCCTTGGCCAATGTCTCGATTGGGTCTGGATTCTGGTGTTTCTGCGCCTTCTGTGTGAGCTATTTGAAGACCACTATGCATCTGGATAAGGGCTGGATCTGGGAGCAGTTGCGGGGACCCATGCCGAAGATCCCGCGATTAAGAGCCGGCGATCTTGCCTTGCCGCAAGGGGTCACTCATTGCCATGGTTGTGAAGGCATAGTGTCGCTGGATGCTCACTATTGCCCTCGTTGTTCTACGCCAGTGCATGCCCGTATTCCCCATAGCATCGAATACTGTGTTGCCTTGTTGATCACCTCCTGCATTCTGTATATACCGGCGAACCTGTTGCCCATCATGGTGACGGAAAGCCTGGGCTCCAACATCTACTCCACTATTTTAGGGGGCGTCATTCTGCTGTGGAATATGGGCTCCTACCCGGTGGCTATGGTCATTTTCGTGGCCAGTGTCCTGGTGCCGATTGCCAAGATCCTGGCGCTATTTTGGCTCTGCTTCACCGTCAGTCGTGGGGACCGATACCATAGACGGGGTCGAACCCGCCTCTATCGATTGACCGAGTTTGTCGGGCGTTGGTCCATGGTCGACGTGTTTGTTATTTCGATTCTGGTGGCGCTGATTCGGATGGGTAAACTGATGTCTATCTATCCGGGGATAGCCGCCGTCGCATTTGCCAGTGTTGTGGTTGTGACCATGGCGGCAGCCATGTGTTTTGATCCGCGCCTGATCTGGGATCGTGCGGCGCGCTGACGGCCTTGTGAACACAATGAGATCCGTGGTTCTGTGGTTGTTGATCGCCGGATCGAGCCGGATCAATATGACTGGGGTAGCCGGTCCCCCGTCCTTGCCCTGTCGGAAAAACTCCGTATAATGCGCCGCCTTGCCTGCGGTCAGCTGCAGATCCACACCAGGATACTGAACCGACTGCACGCACAGTAGCCAAGACTGCCAGATGGGTTCCCTCACCCCGCCTGGTGGTATCAAACCATCAAAAAGGACACAACATGAAGTCATTCTCTGCGCATTATCAGACGGCGCTTATTCGTCTGTCCCTGTTTCACGTACTCATCATTGCGGCCAGTAATTATCTGGTGCAGTTGCCGATGAGCCTGTTCGGATTACAGACCACCTGGGGTGCGTTTACCTTTCCGTTTATTTTTCTGGCGACGGATCTGACGGTACGCATCTTTGGCGCTGAGTTGGCCCGCCGCATTATTCTGGTGGTGATGTTACCCGCCTTGCTGGTCTCTTATGTGCTGGGGGTGATGTTTTTCGACGGCCAGTATCAGGGGGCGGGGCCCTTGGTCCAGTTCAACCTGTTCGTGGCCAGAATCGCCTGCGCCAGTTTCATGGCCTATCTGTTGGGTCAGATCCTGGATGTGTCGGTCTTCAACCGTCTGCGTCAACTGAAGGCCTGGTGGGTGGCGCCAGTGGCTTCGACCTTGGTGGGAAATCTACTGGACACCATGGCATTCTTCTCCATAGCATTTTGGCGGAGCCCGGACGCCTTCATGGCCGAACACTGGGTTGAGATTGCCAGTGTGGATTACGCGGTGAAACTCATCATCAGCATTGGCTTATTTGTTCCGGCTTATGGGGTTTTGTTGCGTTACTTGATGGGTAAATTGTTGGACTCACAGCCAACTGGACTGCAAAGCCAGCTGCGTTGAGTCCAGTTGATTCATTTTGCAGATTCAGTTGATTCATTTTGCAGATTCAAATGACCTGTTGTTTAGTTTGTGATCTGTCGCAAATCCCTGCTGGGGAAAAGTGCGGAAAATAGCCGCCTTGCCGTTCTCCCCCGCTTTCAGGCAGGGGAAATAAGTCAGATCTTGTGGTTCTGCTGTAGTCGTCGTGAATGTTTTCCACATTGACCAAGATCAGGATCTTGTGCGATCCAAGATCCTTCATTATTTAACTTGCTGATATGCATAGTTAAATTCGTGCTTTTATCTTGAGTGAAAGCACCATTTTTCGATCCTTGATTTTTCTTCAACAGAGATACCCACAGCTTGTTAATGTTATCCACAGGTTTCGCCGTGGCCTAGGCGCGGTGGCTGTGGCATCCTTAGCCCACTTCTGAATTCTGCAGGATCCGCTTCATGACCAGCCCAGCTCCGCTCATCCTGGTGGATGGCTCTTCTTATCTTTATCGCGCCTTTTTTGCCTCGCAGCAGGCTGATTTACGGACCGCCGCAGGTGTTCCGACCGGTGCGATCCGCCTGATGACCAATATGATGCGCAGCCTGCTCAAGCAGTATCCAGAATCGCCGGTCGCGGTGGTT
Source organism: Aeromonadaceae bacterium (assembly GCA_963677375.2). Taxonomy (GTDB): domain Bacteria; phylum Pseudomonadota; class Gammaproteobacteria; order Enterobacterales; family Aeromonadaceae; genus Pseudaeromonas. Next base: position 150,343 of record CAXXIF010000012.1, on the reverse strand, counting down.
TTTGATGCCAAGGGCAAGAGTTTCCGTCACGATCTTTATGGGGAATACAAGGCAAATCGCGCCGCCATGCCGGATGAGCTTCGCTCTCAGGTGGAGCCTATACATGCGATTATCCGTGCCATGGGCTTACCTTTGTTGATGATCGACGGGGTCGAGGCGGACGATGTGATTGGCACCCTGGCGCGCCAGGCAACGGAGCAGCAGATCGAGATCCTGATCAGCACCGGGGATAAGGATATAGCGCAGCTGGTTTCCCCTCATGTGACGCTGATAGATACCATGAAGGGAGAGATCACGGATCGACAGGGGGTGATCGACCGCTTCGGCGTTCCACCGGAACTCATCATCGACTATCTGGCGTTGATGGGGGATTCCAGCGACAACATTCCAGGCATGGCCGGGGTTGGTCCCAAGACGGCGGTAGCCCTGTTGCAAGGGATCGGCAGTATCGAACAGCTGGCAAGCCAGCTGGATCAGGTGGCCATGTTGACGTTCCGGGGCAGCAAAAGCTTTGCCGAAAAATTCCGCGAACAGGAGGCGGTCGTGCGCCTCTCCTACGAGTTGGCCACCATCAAGACCGATGTGGAGCTTGAGCTGGCGATCACCGACATCGGCAAGCCAGCACCGGATCATCAAGCTCTGCAGGCCCTGTATCGCGAATATGAGTTCAAGGGGTTGGTGGAGGAAGAGGGGAGTGCCGTCACGGCGGCTCAAACGCAACTGTCCCTGCCGAGCGCACCCGCAGAGGTGAGCTATCACACCATCCTCGATGATGCGGATTTTGCACTCTGGCTGCAGAAGCTGACCGATGCGGAGTTGTTTGCATTCGATACTGAGACCGATGGACTGGACTATATGCAGGCCAGAATCATAGGTGTGTCGTTTGCCGTGACGGCGGGTGAGGCGGCCTATGTTCCCTTGGCTCATGACTATCTGGGGGCTCCGGCCCAACTGGATCGGGATGCAGTCCTGGCGCAACTCAAGCCCCTGCTGGAGGATGCCGACAAGCGCAAGGTGGGCCAGAATCTGAAGTTTGATCGGAACGTGTTGCGTAATCACGGCATCGAGCTGCGGGGAATTGCCTTCGATACCATGCTGGAATCCTATGTGCTGGACTCCACGGCCACGCGGCACAACATGGATGATCTGGCGGCCAAATACCTCGGGGTCAAGACGGTGACCTTCGAAGAGATTGCCGGTAAGGGTGCCAAGCAGCTGACGTTTAACCAGATCGAACTGGAAAAGGCCGCTCCCTATGCCGCTGAAGATGCCGACATTACCTTGCGTCTGCATCAGGCCCTGTGGCCGCAGGTGGCAGCTGTGCCGACCCTGCAATCGGTTCTGGAAACCATAGAGCTGCCGCTAGTGCCTATTCTGGCGGATATGGAGCGACGGGGGGCCTTGATTTCGGTGTCCCGTCTGGCGGCACAGAGCCAGCAGATCGAGGTGCGGCTGCGCGAGCTGGAGCTGCAAGCCCATATTCTGGCTGGGCAGGAGTTCAACCTGGCCTCTCCGAAACAATTGGCGGAGATCCTGTTTGAAAAGCTGGGGCTTCCCGTTCTGAAGAAAACCCCCAAGGGCGCACCCTCTACCGCGGAAGAGGTGTTAGCCGAGCTGGCGGAAAGCTATGAGTTGCCGCGGCTGCTGCTGGAACATAGAACCCTGGCCAAGCTTAAATCCACCTACACCGACAAGCTGCCGTTGATGGTCAATCCCGCGACGGGACGGGTACATACGTCCTATCACCAGGCCGTGACCGCGACCGGGCGCCTCTCGTCGACCGATCCGAATCTGCAGAATATTCCGATCCGCAGCGAAGAGGGACGTCGTATTCGCCAGGCGTTTATTGCCGCTCCGGGTTACAAGCTGGTGGCGGCGGACTATTCCCAGATTGAATTGCGGATCATGGCCCATTTGTCGGCCGACAGCGGTCTGTTAACCGCTTTTGCGGCCGGAGAGGATATTCACCGTGCCACCGCCGCAGAAATCATGGCTGTTCCAACCGACGCTGTGACGACGGAGCAACGCCGGAGTGCCAAGGCGATCAATTTTGGTCTGATCTACGGTATGAGCGCCTTTGGTTTGGCCAAGCAGTTGGGCATTCCGCGCAATGAGGCCCAGCACTATATGGATCGTTATTTTGCTCGCTACCCAGGCGTGCAAGCCTATATGGAGCGCACGCGAGCCCAGGCCGAACAACAGGGATATGTTGAAACCCTGTTCGGGCGTCGACTCTATTTGCCGGATATCCGCGCCCGGAACCAGGGGTTGCGCAAGGCGGCAGAGCGTGCGGCGATCAACGCCCCCATGCAGGGAACGGCGGCCGACATCATCAAATTGGCCATGATCCAACTGGCAAACTGGATTCCGAGCTGTGAGGCCGACAGCATTCGCATGTTGATGCAGGTCCATGATGAATTGGTGTTCGAGGTTCGGGAGGACATGGTTGAAGCCTACCTGCCAGAAATCCGCCGTTTGATGAGCAGCGCGGCCGACCTGGCGGTTCCACTGGATGTCGGTATCGGGGTGGGGGATAACTGGGATGAAGCCCATTAAATCTGGAGGTTTTGACTATTGCTCTGCGGCCGAAAAGATATTTTTTTCTTTTTCGGAACTTCTCTCAAAATTTGCTGACTAACTTAATAGCAGAAATTGGACCATTTTGTAGACCTCCTTGGTGGAGGTCTTTTTTTATGTGTCGTAAAAGAGGAGAGAGGATAACCCGGTGGCAGGGTTGGGACGGGATCAAATCACTCGGGAAAATTGCTGCTGGCGTGCACGATCTCGCAGGTAGGTATCGAAGCACATGCAGATGTTGCGGATTAACAGGCGACCGGTTGTGTTGACCCGGATGCTGTCTTCATCGACCGTTACCAGTCCATCCTCCATAAAGGGGCGCAACAGGGTCAGATCCTGGGCGAAGTAGTCCTTAAAACAGAGATCGTAACGCTCGGCTATGTCGGCAAAGTTCAGCTGGAAATTGCAGATCAGCTGTTTAATCACATCACGGCGGACCCTGTCATCCTTGCTTAGCGCGCACCCCTTCCATTGTGCCTGACCTTGAGACTCAATCGCCGAATAGTAGAGTTTCAGGTCTTTCTGATTCTGTGAGTAGGCATCCCCCAGCATGCTGATGGATGAGACTCCCAGCCCCAGTAAATCGCATTCGCTCTGGGTGGTGTAGCCCTGAAAGTTACGATGCAGTTTGCCTTCCCGCTGAGCAATGGCCAATTCATCGTCGGGCAAGGCAAAGTGATCCATGCCGATATACTGGTAGCCTTCGGCTGTAAGGTACTCGATTGTCTCCTGAAGCATCGCCAGTTTCTCGGCCGCTGGCGGGAGCATCTCGTCCTTGATCTTGTGTTGACCAGCAAAACGACTGGGGATGTGGGCATAGTTGAAAATGGAAAGCCGGGCCGGTGCTGTCTTGACCACTTCCTCCAGGGTATGGCGGAAGCTGGTTCGGGTTTGCAAGGGCAGACCATAGATCAGATCGAGGTTGGTGGAGTGGAAGCCCAGCTCCTTGGCCCGGACCAGCAAGGCACGGATAAAATCATTATCCTGTACCCGATTGACCGCCACCTGGACCTCATGATTGAAATCCTGGACCCCGAAACTCAGACGGTTGAATCCCACCTCTTTCAGCACATCCAGAATCGATAGCTCAATCTCCCGGGGATCGACTTCGATACTGAACTCACCCTGCTCGGCAAAATTAAAATGGCGGCGCAACATCGCCATGAGTTGACGAATTTCATCGGGCGACAGATACGTCGGGGTACCGCCGCCCCAGTGCAATTGGGTGACAGTGCGATGGGCAAACCGGGGCGCAAGATGGGCCATCTCCTGCTCGAGGTAACCCAGATACTCCGCTGCCTTGTGGGTTTGTCGGGTCACTATCTTGTTGCAGGCGCAGTAGTAGCAGAGCATGTGACAAAACGGGATATGCACATACAGGGACAAGGGGCGATCCGGATACTGATCTGCGGCTTGTAGAAAATCAGCAAACCCGAACGCCTCATTAAATTCCAGTGCCGTGGGGTAGGAGGTGTAGCGAGGCCCGCTATAATTGTATTTCTGGATGAGTGCCTCATCCCACACGACCTTGTCAAACTGCACGCCTACCTCCGGAATCTATGATCGAATCTGACTGAGCCTCTACGGGCCTGTCTTATTTCTTGCTGGGCTTGTATTCGGGATCGATCTCGCTGGGATCAAAGTCGTCATCGATGAAGCGCTGCAACAGGTCATCCGGAGAGGCAGGCACATGGACGTCGTCTTCATCTTCGTCGTCGTCATCGATTCCCAGCTCGACCAGCAGTTCCTGATGTCGGGCCAAACGAGCATCCAACCAGACTTCATCATCGGCAGAGATACTCTTGCCATCATCCAGACGGTCCAGTAACAGATTCAGGCGTTCATCATTTTCGATGGTTGCCAGTTCTTGTTCCAGCTTCGACTGCAGTTGCTTTGCCTGCTGTTCTGCGATCTGTTCCGGTGTCTTGCTCGCCTTGACGGGTTTCACCGCCGCAGGTTTTTTCACGGCCTCGACCACCAGTGCCACCGGTTTACGTGAACCCACCCGTGGATCCTTGCGGGTTGTTCCAGTATTGAGTCCGGACTTTTCTTGCTCTGCCGTTTGGCGGGAGCCAGCCTTGAGGCCCTTGCGTTTGTTATCGCGCTTGCGCTGACGTGCCGCGTGGGCACTTTCCTGCGATTCGTTCCGTTTGCGGCTCTTGCCTTGCGGCGGTGCCTGACGGGCTTTCTGGGTGTCAGCCATGGTGATCTCCGGCTTACAAATTCGTGAATGACGGGCCGATTGGCCAATGGGGCAGCATTGTGACATGAAAGGCTCAGGCGCCCAAATTCCTCCTCAAGAATAGACAAAAAAAGCTGGATTTTGCCCGAAGAGGCCATGCACAAGCAGACGGACACGGGGTATCCTTGTGGCCTGCACAAGAGCCTGAGCCACGGAGTGGATAATGCGCCAACCCTTGAAAGCCCCCCTGCCCCTATTGATCCTGGATGTGATTGGTTCCTTGCTGATGCTCTGGGGCATCATAGAACATTTCGATATTGTCCATCTGATGCCGGAAGCATGGCGCTTTCCGTTTTACACCCCGGTATTGCTGGTCAGTGGTTTGTTGTTGATTATGCCGTATCAGTTCATGATCGTTCTGGAAGCGCTCAAGCGTCGTGGCAGCAAGACTAAACCCTGAGAAGATCGGCGAGATCCCAACAGTCTGGCGTCGAACTCTGCCATAATCTGGATCAGAATTATCACTACTGCTGGCGGCTTGAGCTGTCAGTGGCCTCACGGGAAGGCGAGGCATGCCCTCCTGGTATTGCGACTATGATGAAGACCAAGAAAAACGCTCCCATTTCAACGGAACATATACTGCTGAAACTGTGCCATTCCGTCAGTAGCGTTCTGACCGAAGCCACCCATCATGAAGTGAATTATTCACCCATGGTGCAGCGTATCAGTAAGACCTGCCTGCGTCCGGATATCGGCTGTTTTGTGCTGTTTGACGGTGCCTTCTCCGGCCTGGTGGTCATCAATTTCACGGCAGCTGCCGCTCTGGAGGTTTATCAGAATTATCTGATGAATATGGGTATTCCCAAAGAAGAGCTGGCAACCCTGCATACCTCGGATGAGGTGGGTAATGTGATGGGCGAATTGATGAACCAGATCCTGGGGGATTTCACCAATAAGGTGAGCCAGGAACTGCAAACCTCCATCAGCCAGAGTCAGCCCAAGATGCTGACGTTGAACAAGCAAGTTCTGATCTCGGTTGATACGAATCTGGATCGTCCTCAAGCGCGTCGCGTCTCCTTCGTCACCGAGAAGAACAACATCTTCTACATGGAGCTGGCGATGGATAAAACCGAGTTTATCCAGTTACATGATTTTCAGCGCCACGAAAATGTGGACCCGGACAGCCTGCTGCGCAGTGTTGCCAACGGTGAAAATATGGGGTCAAACGGCAGTGCCGCCCCCAGTACTAGCCAAGCCAGTGATGACCATGATGATTTGCTGGCGTCACTCGGTTTGTAGATTCGCGATGAAACCGCCCTCCGGGCGGTTTTTTATCGACCCGACTTAGTATTCTGCCTGCGATTACAACACCGCCTAGCTCGAACAACGGTAGTGCCTTCTGCGGTGGGTCTCTGTCTGCCGTGATGGGAGAGAGGAATCAGGCCTTCCAGAGACGAAATAGCAGCAGCCATGACCGTTAATCGCCCTTGTGGCGCGTTATTTTCCTCGTCAGTGCAACCAAGACGATTCGTCCGGCAAGCCATAGTGATATGACTCATGATACTATGTGACCAACAAAGCGACTGAATGGTCGCTGTTTATACTCAGCAAGACTCTTTACTTTTTTGACAATGGGAATTTAACCGTGCAAACGCCAACCCTGAATTTTAACAAGGTACACTTTGTGACCAGCGCCCCGGATATTCGCCACCTTCCGGATGATGGTGGTGTCGAGGTGGCCTTTGCGGGGCGTTCCAATGCAGGAAAATCCTCAGCCCTCAATGCTCTGACTAATCACAAAAACCTGGCGCGGACCAGTAAGACTCCTGGTCGTACTCAGCTGATCAACCTGTTCGAACTGGAACCGGGGAAGCGTCTTGTCGACTTGCCTGGTTATGGCTATGCCCAGGTTCCGGAAGAGATGAAGCGCAAATGGCAGGCCTCACTCTCCGAATACCTGCAAAAGAGAGAATCGCTCAAGGGCTTGGTCCTGCTGATGGATATCCGTCATCCACTCAAGGATACCGACCAGCAACTGCTGGAATGGGCCTCGGCCAATGAGTTGCCAGTGCTGGTACTCCTGACCAAAGCAGATAAATTCAACGCCGGTCCTCGCAAGAACATAGTGCAACAGGTGCGCAGCGATGTGTTGCCTTTCGGTAGTCTGGTGCGTGTCGAGGCTTTCTCGTCACTCAAGGGATTAGGGGTTGACCTGCTGGCCGAAGTATTGACCGAATGGTATTACGCCGATGAGGTTTCAGAAGACGAGTTCGAGCCAGAATAACGACCGCTGTGAGTCAGTCGTCTTGAAGACCGCCCTGCCAACGGGCGGTTTTTTTATTTCGATCCTGCAGATGTCCGCAATCTGTAATCCAATTACAAAAAGCATAAAAAAACGCCAGACTATCATCTGGCATTTGGGAGACAGAGTCTCAAAGGGGGATGGCTAACCTGAGAGGGGTAATCATCTGGCAATGCTGCCTTTCAGGCGCTGATGTGATTATAGCAGGGGTCATCAATTTTAATGAAGCAATTACTCTATTGCGTGACTTAGACTCGCTATATCCCTGCTATTGTTGGTTTTGTGTGAACTGGAAATAAAAAAGCCCCGCTGAATGATCACCGGGGCGGCTAAGCAGCCTGACTATGTCTAAAAGCAAAATGTGTAAGATGGAATGTCTTACCTCTGTACCCTACAGCCAAAACTCTACGCCTCGGCTTGCATGCTTGCCAAGCAATTTATGTTGTAAACTTTCTATAAAAGACGAGGACGTGACTGGTAACATTTTCATGGCTTCACGATGAACTGAAGCTGTCACCACTCGTCCAGATTGTTCACGCTCCTCTCCGTCACCATGTTCCCTGCCAACTTCTTTTCTCCTTCAACGTGTCAAATTACCGTGTGCTCTTAGCCTAGAACCGTTTGAGCGGGTGACAGCAATCGCTGAGTCGTGCGGCTGATCGTGTGCTGCCTGTCACTCCTGCTATCTTCAGTAGTTTAAAACACTGAAATCTGCTAGTTCATTGGTCTTATGTGGAATCATTTTCTATATTTAACGCCATATAGTTGCTGTTTATTCGCCATTTGTTGGTGTTCTGTTTTGGTGTTTTTGTGGCCTTTTTTGTGCTTTTTGATCCCCTGTAGTGGGCTGTTTTTACAAAAAACCATACAAATCAAATAATTAAAAGTTGGCGTATTATTTGCTATTTAGTTGGTTGTCAGTGGTTTAATGCTCTGACTGCACTGGTCTATTGCAGTGAATGACTGCAGTAAATCAAAAAAATAATGAAACAAGATGCTGCGAATTTGTCACCTTCATCAATTACAGGAGTTTGTATGATTATTGGCGTACCTAAGGAAATCAAAGTCCGGGAGTATCGTGTTGGCTTGGCTCCGGCCTCGGTGCGTGAGCTGGTCGAGCGAGGTCACAGTGTTCTGGTCGAGACACAGGCTGGTGCCGGGATTGGCATGAGTGATGAAGATTATCGTCAGGCCGGAGCAGAGGTTGTCATGACCGCAGAGGAGGTCTTCGTCCGGAGCGAGATGATCGTCAAGGTCAAGGAGCCCCAGTTGGTCGAATGCCAACGGTTGCGACCTGGACAAATCCTGTTTACCTACTTACATCTGGCTCCGGATCCAGAGCAGGCCAAAGCATTGATGGCCAGTGGGGCCACCTGTATTGCCTATGAGACAGTGACCTCTGCGACGGGTGGTTTACCCTTATTGGCGCCAATGTCGGAGGTCGCGGGTCGTATGGCGATCCAGGCGGGAGCCTATTTCCTGGAAAAACCCCATGGGGGCCTGGGTGTCTTGCTGGGTGGTGTACCGGGCGTGGCTCCGGCCAAGGTAGTGATTCTCGGTGGTGGTGTCGTCGGGTCTCATGCCGCCATGATAGCGGTTGGCATGGGTGCTGAGGTTTGGGTACTGGATCGGAATGTCGATGTCCTGCGTCATCTGTGGCGTCAATATGGCAGTGCCATCAACACTCAGTATGCCACGCGCGATGCCATCGAGAGTCATTGCCAGAATGCCGATCTGGTCATTGGTGGTGTGCTGGTGCCAGGTGCTTCGGCTCCCAAGTTGCTGACTCGAGCCATGCTCAAGCAGATGAAGGCGGGTTCTGTGGTGGTAGATGTGGCGATCGATCAGGGGGGATGTTTTGAAACGTCCCATGCCACAACTCATGATGAACCAACCTATCTGGTGGATGGCGTGATCCATTATTGCGTGGCGAATATGCCGGGTGCCGTTCCACGGACCTCCACCTTCGCGCTGAACAATGCGACTCTGCCCTATGCATTGGCGTTGGCTGATCGGGGGCTGGATGCTCTGCGTCAGGACGTTCATCTGCGTAATGGCCTGAACGTGTATAACGGCGAGATCACTCATGCCGGTGTCGCCGAATCTTTAGGCTATACCTATCGGGAGCCCCTGTCGGTACTCCAGGGTTCGTGAAATGGTTTGCTCTGCCGGCCGTAACGGCGCTTGAGTCGGTGATCGGTTCAGTCTGCGTACAGCAAAGGTAGTGCTTAGCACTTGAGCAATCGAATGGGCCGCGTACTATAGGGTAAGAAGTTCATGAGTCATATTGAGACTTGAAAGGAGATTGATATGTCCAAGCATCTGAGCCTACTGGCACTCGGTATCCTGATCGGTCTGACGGGTTGCGCCAACAGCGATACCTATTCAGGTGATGTTTACAGTGCTAATCAGGCTAAAACTGTACAAACCGTATCCTATGGAACTATCACATCCACTCGCCCGGTTAAAATTCAGGCGAGTGAGGATTCCGTCCTGGGTACCATTGCCGGTGGGGTGTTGGGGGGCGTGCTGGGTAGTGCTGTCGGCGGTGGCAAGGGGCAGGATATCGCCATGGTTGCCGGTGCCGTCGGTGGTGCCGCTGCAGGAAAGGCTGCCGGTGACAAGTTGAATCAGGTTGATGGCGTCGAACTTGAAATCAAAAGAGAGAATGGCGATAGCATCGTTGTGGTGCAGAAGGCCAGTCCAACCTTTGTGCCTGGCAAGCGGGTGCGTATTGTCCAGTCCTCTGGAAAGACCAACGTGGCGGTAGTTGAATAACCGCGATTCTCCTTTTCGCGTGACCAATAAGGGCTCCATGATGGAGCCCTTATTTTTTTCCCGGCACTCTTAACCGCGTTTTTCAGCGAGTGCGCGCAAGGCTTGTTTTTCCTCTGGGCTGAGGAATGCCAGCTCCAGGCCATTGCGTTGGGCTTGCTGTATCTCCTGCGGGCTTAAACCGGCGGCTGGGGCTGCAACTTGATATTCATAGGGCAGTTCTATGCCTTCAACCGCGGGGTCATCGGTATTCAGGCAGGCCTTAATACCATGGGCCAGGAAGTGACGTAGCGGGTGGCTGGCATAATTGGCGACTGTACTGGTCTGGATGTTGGAGGTGAGGCAGGATTCTATGCCGATGCCCTGTTCAGCTAGATAATTCATCAAGACCGGGTCCTGAATCGCTTTGACACCATGGCCAATCCGCTCTGCCCCCAGAGCCCGGATAGCGTGCCAGATACTATCGGCACCGGCCGCCTCGCCAGCATGTACCGTAATATGCAAACCCGCGTCGCGAACGCGGCGGAAGTGACTATCAAATAGCGGACCAGGGAAGCCCAACTCATCACCCGCTAGGTCGATGGCCACTAGTTTATCGGCATGGGCCAAGCAGGCGGAGAGTTCACGTTCACACTGTGCCTGACCAAAGGTACGGCTCAGAATGCCAATCAGATTGGCCTTGACGCCGAACTCTTTGCAACCCGCTTGAGCACCATCGATAACTGCCTCCACCACCCCGGAAGGATCCAGATTATGACTCATCGCCATGTACCAAGGGCTGAAACGCAACTCGGCGTAGTCGATGCCAGCCAGTTGCAGATCCTGCGCATTTTCATAGGCAACACGACGACAGGCATCGTAATCCGCCAATACCTTAACCCCCCAATCCAGTTTGCTCAGAAAGGCCATCAGGCTGGGTTCACTTTCCATGATCTGCACATGGGGACGCAGGGTCTCGAGCGTGTGGGCCGGCAGGGCGATACCGTGCTGCTGACCTAACTGCAGAATAGTACTGGCACGAATATTACCATCGAGATGGCGATGAAGATCGGTAAGGGGGAGGCTTCTATCAATCATGATCGGTCCGGTCACTAGCAGGGGATAGCGCCCATTCTAGCTTCGGCTCAGAGAATACAAAGAAAAAAACGGCGGCTGGATTTCAGGAGTTGAAGGCAAGCGTTTTCCGGAGAAAACTCCGGGGTCGCATGACCCCGGGTTGGGTTACATATCCAGCTCTTTGAGTTTTCGGGTCAGGGTATTGCGTCCCCAACCCAGAAGTCGGGCTGCTTCTTGTTTATGACCATGAGTATGCTGCAAGGCCGTGTTCAGCATGATGCGCTCGAATTCTGGCATAGCCTCACCCAGAATATCGACTTCACCTCGTGCCAGTTTCTGTGCCACCCACTGCTGCAGCTGATCCTGCCAGCGTTGCGAAATTTGCTCACGGGTGACGGGGCGCTCCTCGCTGGGATTAAGTAGCTCGGGAGGCAGATCGGAAACCAGAACTTCCTGGCTCGAGGCCATCACAGTCAACCAGCGACAGACGTTCTCCAACTGGCGCACATTACCGGGCCAGGGCAGGCGGCTGATATAGGCTTCCGTATCTGGATGCAGCAGTTTGGCCTCGACGTTCAACTCTTTAGCCGCACGGATCAGGAAGTGATGGGCCAGCCGTGGAATATCCTCTCGGCGTTCTCGCAGAGCCGGAATATGGACGCGGATGACGTTCAGACGATGGAATAAATCTTCACGGAAATCCCCATCCGCCACACGTTTTTCCAGATCCTGGTGGGTGGCAGCTATGATGCGTACATCGACTTGGACCGGCTGATGGCCACCGACGCGGTAGAATTGTCCATCGGCCAAGACTCGCAGCAAGCGGGTCTGGACATCCAGAGGCATATCACCGATTTCATCCAGAAACAGGGTCCCGCCGTTGGCCTGCTCGAAACGACCGTGGCGCACATTGTTAGCCCCGGTGAAAGCGCCTTTTTCATGACCGAACAGCTCCGACTCGATGAGCTCTTTCGGAATGGCGGCCATGTTCAAGGCGATAAATGGCTTGGCCGCTCGAGGGCTATGCTTGTGCAGCGCATGAGCGACCAGCTCTTTACCCGTACCGGACTGACCATTGATCAGTACGGAAATTGAGGAGCGAGAGAGGCGACCGATGGCCCGAAACACTTCCTGCATTGCGGGTGCTTCACCAATGATCTCGGGAGCATTGGTAATGGCCTGCAGCTTGTTGCGACGCTTGCTGCGTTGCTCGCGTAAGTGACTCTCGGCGCGATGCACCAGAGCTACGGCTTCATCGATATCAAAGGGTTTCGGAAGATATTCGAATGCACCACTTTGATAGGCGTTTACGGCACTATCCAGATCCGAATGTGCCGTCATGATGATCACGGGCACATCCGGTTGCTTTTCCTGGATGAGCTGTAGCAATGAGAGGCCATCAATACCTGGCATCCGGATATCGGAGAGGATCACCTCGGGAAAATCGAGATCCAGGGAGGCCAGGAGACTCTCGCCATCTTCAAAGGTGCGGCATTCGAACCCTTCGGTGCTCAGGGCTCGTTCCAGAACCCAACGAATTGAGCTGTCGTCATCGACAATCCAGACTTTGGCAGCCATGTGTATCCCTTACTTGCGTAGCGGTAAATAAATGCTGAACTCGGTATGACCAGGCCAGCTGACGCATTCAATGCGTCCCTTGTGTTGATCGATCAGGTTTTGGGCGATGGAGAGGCCCAAACCTGTACCACCATCCCTGCCGGTGACCATGGGGTAGAACAGGGTGTCGCGGATCTGTTCGGGAATGCCGGGACCGTTATCAATGATCTTGATCTCGGCGGCCAGACGGTACCGCTTGCCGTGAATCGTGATCTGAAAAACGGTTCTGGTGCGGAGGCGAATGTGCCCCTCACTACCCATGGCCTCAACCGCGTTACGAACTATGTTGAGAAAGGCCTGTTGTAATTGATCGGGCTCCATCTCGAAATCAGGAATGCTTGGATCGTAGTCCCGTTCAATCTTGATACCGGGCGGTAGTTCCATTTCAACTAAACGGCGAACTTGCTCCAAGACCGAATGCACATTGTGTACCTGATGACGTCCCGGCCGTTGCGGTCCCAATAGGCGATCAACCAGATTTCTAAGCCGATCCGCCTGCGCAATGATGATGCCGGTATATTCTTTCAAGTGTGCGTCTGGTAGGGCTTTTTCCAGCAGTTGAGCTGCGCCACGTAATCCTCCGAGAGGATTCTTGATCTCATGAGCGAGGCCGCGAACCAGATCTCGGGCTGCAAGTTGCTGAGCGTGTTGCTGGAGCTCCTGACTGATTCGCTTTTGTTGGTCAATCTTACGCAATTCCATCAAAATCAGCTGATTAGGCTGTTCACTGATGGTTATCACACTGATGTCAACCAGCCGGGGTTCTCCATCAACAACCAGAGTAACTTCACTGTCAGTGAAACCTTCTCCTTGCCGATGAGCTGCTCGTAGTCGATCCAGATCCATGGATATATATTCGACCACTTGATGAAACGGGTTCTGTAGCAAGCGGCGTGCACTGATACCAAGCAGTTGTTCGGCTGCCGGATTGACGTACTGCACCACTAGATTGCTATCCACCAGAATGACCGAAGTGAGTAGATTATCCAGTAACATGCCGGGTAACTCCGGACGGGTATTCAATCACGCACTCCCCAAGTTGGTGCTAAGGTTTTTTATGGTGCATTGAGTGAACTAAAATAGTGCGCTTGTTCATCCCTATGCGCCATTCACTTTCGGTATCGGCCGGTTATTGGGCTGGCTTTGCACAGAAACACGGAATAGATAGAACGTTGTCTTACTCGATGATGCAAGGAGCTTGCCGCTTTCATCGATGACTTGTAGTTCGAGTTGATGCATACCTCGATCGACATTTTCCAGCTCGACGATCAGAGTGTTGCTGGCATCACCTTTAAGCTGACCATCCAGCAAGACGTTCATTTTGAACTGACCGAGTGGTAGGGGGGACAGGTTGGCTTTAATCATCACCAAGCCACTATTTTCACGCACGATTTCTCCATTTGCCGGTGACTCAATAGTCAGCAGTGGTCCTGTTGGTCGTTCGGCATTCGCGGCGGCTGCACCATCGGCTACCTCCGGTCGACTAGTGGAGTTTAGTGGCGTGCTGCTGGGGGCTGGAGGATTGACTTCGATGACTTCTGATGGATGTTGTTCTGAGGGCTGATCAGAGAAATGGACATTCCCCTGGGCATCAATCCAGCGGTGTACGGTTTGTGCTGAAAGCAGGGGGGCAGTGAACAGCAGTAAACAGAGCCAGAACAAGCGCATGGAAAACTCCTTTGGGAAATAGTCAATTGCAGCCATATTAACCAATGACGAAAAAAAAACCCGCCGTTAGGCGGGTTTTTCAATACTCTGTGACTTAGACAGAATAGTACAGTTCGTACTCAACTGGGTGCGGAGTCATGCGAACGCGATCCACGTCCACTTGCTTCAGCTCCAGATAGGAGTCGATGAAGTCGTCAGTGAATACGCCGCCACGGGTCAGGAACTCGCGGTCAGCGTCCAGCGCGGCCAGAGCTTCGTCCAGTGAACCGGACACGGTCGGGATCAAGGCTTCTTCTTCTGGCGGCAGATCATACAGATTCTTATCCATGGCTTCGCCCGGATGGATCTTGTTGATGATGCCATCCAGACCGGCCATCAGCTGGGCAGCGAATGCCAGGTACGGGTTGGCAGCCGGATCCGGGAAGCGAACTTCGATACGACGAGCCTTCGGGCTCGGTACTACCGGGATACGGATAGAAGCAGAACGGTTACGGGCAGAGTATGCCAGCATGACCGGAGCTTCATAGCCAGGAACCAGACGCTTGTAGGAGTTAGTGGTCGGGTTGGCGAAGGCGTTGATGGCCTTGGCGTGCTTGATGATACCGCCGATGTAATACAGGGCGATTTCAGACAGGCCACCGTACAGGTCACCAGCGAACAGGTTTACCCCATCCTTGGCCAGAGACTGGTGGCAGTGCATACCAGAACCGTTATCACCAAACATCGGCTTCGGCATGAAGGTTACAGTCTTGCCATAGGCATGAGCGACGTTATGAATCACGTACTTCTGTACCTGAACTTCGTCGGCCTTCTTGGTCATAGTGTTAAAGCGGGTCGCGATTTCGTTTTGACCGGCAGTCGCCACTTCGTGGTGGTGAGCTTCAACAACTTGGCCCATCTCTTCCAGCACCAGACACATGGCTGAACGCAGGTCTTGTGAGGAGTCAACCGGGGCAACTGGGAAATAACCACCCTTCACGCCAGGACGGTGACCCTTGTTACCACCTTCGTATTCGGTAGCTGAGTTCCAGGCCGCTTCTTCAGCGTCAACCTTGAAGAATGAACCGCCCATGGTGTTGCCGAAACGGACATCATCAAAAATGAAGAATTCTGGCTCCGGTCCAAACAGAACGGTATCAGCGATGCCGCTGGAATTCAGGAAGCCTTCGGCACGCTTGGCGATGGAACGCGGATCGCGATCGTAGCCTTGCATGGTGGCGGGTTCCAGAATGTCACAACGAATGATCAGGGTAGTTTCTTCGGTGAACGGATCCAACAGGGCAGTAGTGGCATCCGGCATCAGCACCATGTCTGACTCGTTGATACCCTTCCAGCCAGCGATGGATGAACCATCGAACATCTTGCCGTCTTCGAAGAAACCTTCGTCGATTTGGTGTGAAGGCACGGAAACGTGTTGTTCTTTGCCCTTGGTGTCAGTGAAGCGCAGATCGACAAACTTCACTTCTTGTTCATTGATAAGAGCCAGAACATTTGCTGCTGACATGCTAAATAACCTCCGGTGTCGTGGAAAACTGAAACTAGCGGCAGAAACCTGTATCTACAGATTAAGCCAAAACTGTGCCAATAAATAAAATCCCTTAACTTACAGATAGTAATGGCAGTTTGAATGCACCATTGACAGGCTGCTGCATCATTTTGGTGAGCTTGAGCTTCAATCTGGTGATTCGTTTTGGTGCAATAAATGCACCTTTGCTATTACATGGGTGATAATACTGTGATCTTCGCTATCAGGCTTCATTAAATTTACGCGGAATATGCTAGGAAGATCACACGCTGGCGAGTAAAATGACCGACCAATTTTTCCCCACTTGTTTTAGAGGCGAGGATGTTAGAGAAGCTCCGCAATATTGCCATTATTGCGCACGTTGACCATGGCAAGACCACACTGGTAGATAAGCTGTTACAGCAATCCGGCACCCTGGACCGTACCAGTGAAGGTCAGGAACGGATCATGGATTCCAACGATTTGGAACGGGAGCGCGGCATAACCATCCTCGCTAAAAATACCGCCATTCGTTGGAACGACTACCGTATCAATATCGTAGATACCCCAGGCCACGCCGATTTCGGTGGTGAAGTTGAGCGCGTTATGTCGATGGTTGACTGCGTTCTGCTACTGGTTGACGCGGTTGACGGCCCTATGCCGCAAACTCGTTTTGTTACCCAGAAGGCATTTGCCCAGGGTCTGCGCCCCATCGTAGTGGTCAACAAGGTTGACCGTCCGGGTGCTCGTCCGGATTGGGTTGTGGATCAGGTATTCGATCTGTTCGATAACCTGGGTGCCACCGACGAACAGCTCGACTTCCCGATCGTGTATGCGTCTGCGCTGCAGGGCTATGCGACCATGGATCTGAGTAATCCGTCTGAAAACATGGATCCTTTGTTCCAGGCAATCGTCGATTTTGTCGAACCGCCGAAGGCCGATCCGGATGGCGAATTCCAGATGCAGATCTCCCAGCTGGATTACTCCTCCTATGTGGGTGTTATCGGCATCGGCCGTATCACTCGTGGCAAGGTGAAGTCCAACATGCAGGTCACCGTTATCGGTGCTGATGGCAAGACCCGTACCGGCAAAATCGGTCAGGTTATGGGCTATCTGGGTCTGCAACGTACCGAGATCGCTGAAGCGCAAGGTGGTGACATCATTGCTATTACCGGTCTGGGTGAACTGAAGATCTCCGATACCGTTTGTTCCAACGCCGCAGTCGAGGCTTTGCCTGCGCTGTCCGTGGACGAGCCGACTGTGACCATGACCTTCCAGGTTAATACCTCGCCGTTCGCTGGTAAGGAAGGGAAGTATGTTACCTCCCGTAATATTCTGGAGCGTCTGCAGAGCGAGCTGGTGCATAACGTGGCCCTGCGCGTCGACAATACCGATGATCCAGACAAGTTCCGTGTTTCCGGTCGTGGCGAACTGCACCTGGGGATATTGATCGAAAACATGCGTCGTGAAGGTTTCGAACTGGCAGTGTCTCGTCCAGAAGTCATCATGCGTGAAGAGAATGGTGTGAAGTTGGAACCGATGGAGACCTTGACCGTCGATATCGAAGACCAACACCAGGGCTCGATCATGGAGAAGCTGGGCGAGCGTAAGGCTGACCTGCGGAACATGGTGCCGGATGGTAAGGGGCGTGTGCGCTTGGATTATCTGATCCCGGCTCGTGGCCTGATTGGCTTCCAGACCGAATTCATGACGCTGACTTCAGGTACCGGCCTGCTGTATCACTCTTTCGAGAGCTACGGCGAGCACAAGGGCGGTTCTATCGGTCAGCGCCAGAACGGGGTGTTGATCTCCAACGCGACCGGTAAGGCTCTGGGCTTTGCGCTGTTCAACTTGCAAGAACGTGGTCGTCTGTTCATTGAACACGCCACCGAAGTCTATGAAGGTCAGGTGATCGGGATCCATAGCCGTTCCAACGACTTGACTGTGAACTGCCTGAAGGGCAAGCAGCTGACCAACATGCGTGCCTCTGGTACGGATGAAGCCATCGTGCTGACCACGCCTATCAAAATGACCCTGGAGCAGGCTCTGGAGTTCATCGATGATGACGAACTGGTTGAAGTGACCCCGCTGAGCGTTCGGATCCGTAAGAAATTACTGACCGAAGTCGATCGCAAGCGTTACAACCGTAGCGCCGGTAAAGAAGAGTAATTCTTACCTGTGATTGAACATGAAACCCCGCCTAGTGCGGGGTTTTTTGTCTGGTTAATCAAGCGGTAAACTGGCATGCTCACCTAGTTATCTCTTCTAGAATGGAGTCTGCCGTGCAGATGTTGGCTTATTGGCGACGCATGAATGTTTGGCACCATAGTGCGGCATTTTCACTGTTGTGCTGGCGTCGTATTCAGGAGGATCGACTCTCGGTTCTGGCGGGGCATCTGGCCTATGTGACACTGCTTTCACTGGTGCCTCTGGTTACTGTTGTCTTCTCCATTTTCTCCTTTTTTCCCATTTTTGCCTCGGTACGACTGCAGGTTGAAGAGTTTGTGTTCGCTAATTTTGTCCCCGCCGCCAGCGATATCATCCACCACCATTTTTCCCGTTTCGTCGCCAACGCTTCCCGAATGACATCGATAGGCGTTGTTGCTCTGGTTCTGGTTGCCCTGTTACTGATTTCGGCGATTGATCAGAATCTGAATCACATCTGGCGCAGTCGCGGTCAACGGCCGAAGATGACCACTTTTGCCGTCTATTGGATGATTCTGACGCTCGGACCTTTGTTGGCGGGGGCCAGTATCCTTGCCACCTCCTATGTCATCTCGCTGCGGGTGTTTCATCATATGCAGTTGTTGAGCAATGCGGCTGGCTTGATGCTTGGGATTTTGCCATTTATTCTCTCTTTTTTTAGCCTGATGCTGATCTTCGTGATGGTTCCCAACGTCAAAATTCATTGGCGGGATGCCCTGGCAGGGGCTGCCGTATCGGCACTGCTACTGGAAGGGGCAAAAAAGGTTTTTGCCTTGTATATCACCCATTTCACTTCCTATCAGACTATTTATGGTGCCCTGGCCGTCATTCCAATCCTGTTTGTCTGGGTCTATCTGAGTTGGTGGCTGGTGCTGCTGGGGGCCGAATTTACCGCCAGTCTGGGGGATTATCGGATTCGTCGAGCTCCGGTCTGGGATTGACGAGCGCCGAGCTTGTCGAATCCGAGAGTCTGGCTGCCTGATTGGGTAACCGGCTGTGCTATATTGGTTTTGGGAAACATTCCCCTACATTACAAAAAGAGAGTGCGGTCTTGAATACCATTCGTGATGTTGCTCGAATCGCAGGGGTTTCGGTTGCTACCGTTTCCCGTGTGTTGAACGAGCCAGATAAAGTGGCGCCCAAGACTCAGGCCAGAGTCAAGGAAGTCATGGTCGAACTTAATTTTATTCCTAACCTGAATGCGCGTAGCCTGGCGACCAGTCGTTCCGGGGTGATAGGTATTCTGGTGAATCATGTGTCCGGCGGATATTACGCCCGGATCATCGACAGCATCGAAGCCGAAGCCCGGCGGCGTAACGTGTTTACTCTGATCAATTGTGGCAATCATGATAGTCATGATGTGATGGATGCTGCGTTGCGACTGGCCAGCCGTCAATGTGACGCCATCATTGCCAGCGTTCCGTTCATGGATGATGAATGGCTGGAACGTTTCCTGGCCATGCAACCCAATGCCGTACTGCTGAATTGTATCTCCGCCCGGCATAGAGAGCGTTCCCTGGCGGTGGATAATCGCCATGGTGTTCGTCTGGCACTGGATCATCTGTATGCCTTGGGGCACCGCCATATTGGTTTAATCTCGGGGCCAGAGGCTAACAGCGAATGTCAGTTGCGTTTATCCGCCTGCCGAGATTGGTTTGCTACGGCACCCGGTGTGGCTGAACCCATGATATTGGCGGGTGATTTTAGTGCAGAATCCGGTTGGGAAGCGGCGGGTACTCTGCTCAGTCAGCATCCTGACATCACAGCGCTGTTTTGCTTTAACGACCATATGGCGATTGGTGCCCTGCACCACGCCAAACAGGTTGGCAGGTCGGTTCCCGAGCAGCTGTCGATTATCGGTTTCGACAACAATGAGCTGGCGGTTTACTCGGACCCTGCGTTAACGACAGTAGCGCAACCGCTGGAACAACTGGGGGAGCGCGCTTTGAGTCTGGCTCAACAACTGATTGCAGGCGAAGCTCACGAACCCCAGGTACTGTTACTGCCAGAGTTGGTCATCCGTCAATCGACGGCAGCCCCTCGGCAATAAAGCTCACTCTCTGATAGAAAAGGCCCTCTCTCGGGCCTTTTGCATTACGGCTGAGACCAAGGAGAAATAGATGATTGCTCTGATCCAGCGAGTCTCCCACGCTAGAGTCGAAGTGGCAGATGAGACGGTGGGCCAGATCGATGCTGGATTGCTGGTGTTGCTGGGTGTCCAGCGCGACGATGATGAGCTAAAGGCGGATAAGCTGCTGCACAAGGTCCGGCATTACCGGGTGTTTGCCGATGAACAGGGCAGGATGAACCTGGATGTGCAGCAAGCCGGTGGCAGCCTGTT
This sequence comes from Aeromonadaceae bacterium, assembly GCA_963677375.2. Classification (GTDB taxonomy): domain Bacteria; phylum Pseudomonadota; class Gammaproteobacteria; order Enterobacterales; family Aeromonadaceae; genus Pseudaeromonas. The sequence continues at coordinate 130,116 of CAXXIF010000012.1, read as the reverse complement.
GGTCGTTTCCCAGTTTACCTTGGCGGCGGAAACCGATAAGGGGCTAAGACCCAGCTTCTCTAATGGTGGTCACCCGGAATTAGCCGAACGCCTGTACGACTATTTTGTGGCGCAAAGCCAAGCCGCAGGAGTCCCCACGGCCAGTGGCCGTTTTGCGGCCGATATGAAAGTTTCTCTACTGAATGACGGCCCTGTGACGTTCTGGCTGGAAGTCTAAGGGCTCGCCCAGCGAGCGATGCCATCGGCTGACCACTGCCGATGATGCTAGCTGACTTTGTTATTTACGCTGGAGTTTGCTGTGTTCAGGTCGCTGTGATCATTCCGCGCGCAAACTACCCCGGCGCCCCTGAGGTGGGTAGGGAGCCAGAACCTGCTGCCATGGCTGACAGCGGGCCGGAAGTCGAAATTCGACGTCGGGGTCCAGAGCCGTACCTGTTATCTTGGCGCCTAGTTCGGCGCAATTGTGCTGGTTGAGCAAGCCCAGCTCGGCTTGCCACTGTTGGTGAGCCAGATCCAGCGAGCCGCGCAATCCCAGCAGGTGGGTGATGGTCGCCATGGCTCCTTGTAGCGCCAGGTTCCCGTTCACGGCTTGTGCCCGGAGAGCCAACTGGTTGATACCTGTATCCCCGCCCTGTAGCTTGCCGGAAAGATCGCTATAGCGGCTTGGTGTCGGAGTTCGCTGTAGCAGGTCATCCAGATAGCCATCCAGCCGGAACCCATCGAGAAATAGATCCTGACCATCCAACCGTGCACTGCCATTTAGCTGGGCGAGCAGGGTCTGGATATCCTGCCCCTTGCTTTGCAGATCCAGCGTGATATCGACATTGCCGGCCAGTTCGTGGCTTGGATGGAGCAGGGCATTGAGTTTGTCCAGATCCAACTGCTTGGCATTCAGACTGAGCCAGTGGGTGTTCTCAGCGTCACGCCGCCATTCCCCTTCGGCCTTGAGTTGGCTCTTTTCCAGTGGTAAGGAGAGCTCGCGCAACCGGTAACTGCTGGCGGAAATATCACCTTGTGCTTCGCCCCCCCGGCTGGTCAGGCCGCTGTAGACCAACTCCCCCCAACTGGTTTCCCAACGTAACTTGTCGCTGGCTGGCTGCAGCCCTTGTAGCGGGTCGTAGTCGAGATCGGTGACAAAGAACTCACCACCTTTTAGCGAGAGTGGCAGCGAGTCGTCAAACGAAATCAAAGCCAGGTGATGGGCATCCAGGCGGCGGATAGTGAGTCGTTTCCATGGCCAGGCTGGTATCTTATTGCGCCAATCTGCGGGGAGTTCCATCTGCCATTGATCCAGGGCGACGTCATCCAGCGTCAGGTGTTCCTCGGCGGGTTGATAGTGTCCAGATACAGCCAGCGACCCCTCCAGAAATTGCCCCTGCAGTTGGCCTTGCCAGAGATCGGGTTGCAACGTCAGCTGACCCGTGAGTTCACTGAGGGAGGCCGAGCCGTAGGCGACTTCGCCCACCTTACCAGCTAGCTGGCCGCGCCACGATTGGCCGACTTGCCAGTGCAGATCCTTCAACTCGAGATTGATGTCATTGACGGTCATGTCAGTGCTATCGACTCGCAGATTCAGGTGACTCAGGTGCCCCTGTTTCAAACTGAACTGGCGTACCCCCAGTTGCGGCCAGTCGGTGTCGCGCAAATGCATCCGATCCAGTGTCAGTTCATCAATTGCCAGCTCACCCTGGGGAATATTCCATTGCAGTGAGGTCTGAAGCTGCCCATCCAGCAGATGGGCGCCGCAGTCCTTGAGGGTGAGCGTGTCGTGACGGATCTCGCCTTCGCCGCTCAACTTGGTCAGATGCAGTCCTTGCCCCTCCAGCAGGTTGGCCTGACCGCTAAAACTGAAATGCGCCAAGGGTTGCCATTGACCGGCTTGGAGCAATTGCCAATCGGCCAGATGAAAACTGGCGCCCCCGAGTGTGCCCTGTGGCGTGATCAAGGTCAGGCGATCCACATTTAGATCCTGAATGGTCAGGGTCTGGATCGGCAAAGAAGGGAGGGGTTGTCCGGGTTTGAACTCGATGTGTGGTGCTATGAGATCAAGATGCGCCAAGCTGATGCGCCGTTCCAGCCAGGAGCCGGAGTCTATTTCGATATAGAGCTTGTCGGCACTCATGACGTTTCCCAGTTTGATCTGTTCGGCCAGCAGCACATTGGGGTAAAAGGGGTTGAACTCCAGCCGACCTATGGTCAGGGGAAGCCCGGTCTGCTGCTGAACCCAGGCGGCCAACGGGGCTTTGAGATAGTCGGGTTTGAACAGGCCAAAGGCCAGCCACAGGGCGATGACCAGACTCAGAATGCTGTAGAGGAAGATGCGGATCGCAAGGCGCATGGGCAGACCGTATGGGATTGATAGATAAGCCTAATCATAGGCGTTTGTGGCCATGATGCGAAGCCCTAGAATCCAGGCGCTCACGCCTGGGCGTAGTGTTCTCCGGCAACCAGCCAACGGCGAATCAAGGGGGCGACCAACTCGGGATGATGCAGATGGAGTTCGCGTGCGAGTGCTTGTACCCGAGGGATATGGACTTGATCCCGGATCAGATCGGCGATTTTCAGATCGGCAAGACCGGTTTGCCGGGTTCCCAGTAGTTCCCCTGGGCCACGCAGCTCCAGATCCTTTTGCGCGATGATAAAGCCATCGTTGCTATCCCGCAGCACTCCGAGCCGTTGCTGTGCAGTTTTTGACAAAGGGGCGTGATAAAGCAGCACGCAATGCGAGGCAATAGCCCCACGCCCCACCCGTCCCCGGAGTTGATGCAGTTGTGCCAGCCCCAGCCGCTCCGGATTTTCGATGATCATCAGGCTGGCATTGGGCACATCGACGCCGACTTCGATGACGGTTGTGGCGACCAGCAGCTGCAGGCGACCGCTCTTGAAGTCGTCCATCACCTTCTGCTTTTCCAGTGGCCGCATGCGGCCATGGACCAGGCCGATGTGGAGACCCGTCAACTGTTGTTGCAACTCCAGAGCTGTCTGTTCGGCAGCCTGACATTCGAGCACTTCGGATTCATCGATCAGGGTGCAGACCCAGTAGGCCTGACGGCCTTCGGCACACGCCTGGCGCACCCGGTCCATGACCTCGGCGCGACGGCTGTCCGGCAGGGCAACCGTGGTCACCGGGGTACGCCCCGGCGGCAACTCATCGATCACTGAGGTGTCCAGATCGGCATAGGCCGTCATCGCTAGGGTGCGCGGGATCGGTGTCGCCGTCATGATCAGCTGATGGGGATAGAGTCCTGCCTGGGCGCCCTTTTCCCGCAGCGCCAGACGTTGATGCACGCCGAATCTGTGTTGTTCATCGATAATGGCCAGTACCAGATGCTGGAAACGAACCTGTTCCTGGAACATGGCGTGAGTTCCCACCACCATCTGCACGCGGCCCTCGGCAATGGCGGCCATCTGCTGCTCGCGCGCTTTGCCCTTTTGCTTGCCCGCCAGCCAGCCGACCCCGATCCCGAGGGGCTCCAGCCAGTGAGCAAAGTTCAGGGCATGCTGTTCCGCCAATAGCTCGGTGGGCGCCATCAAGGCTACCTGCCCACCGTGTCCTATGGCCTGCAGGGCGGCCAGCGCCGCCACTAGCGTCTTGCCCGAGCCGACATCCCCCTGCACCAGTCGCATCATGGGGTGGGGTTTGGCTAGATCAGAACTGATCTCTGCCACCACGCGGTTCTGGGCCTGAGTGGGGCGAAATGGCAGGCTGGCCAGTAATTGCTCCACCAATTGCGGGTGGGGAGGCAGGGCACAGGCCGGATGGAGTTTGCTGCGTTGCCGCACCTGCAGCACCGACAGATTATGGGCCAGCAACTCTTCGAGGATCAGTCGCTGCTGGGCCGGGTGTTGCCCGAATTCCAGCATCGACAGGGCCAGTTCGGGGGGCGGACGGTGTAGCAGTTGCAAGGCAGCCGCCAGATCGATCTGGTGGGGATAGAGCCCGGCCGGTAATAACTCGCGAACGCCATGGGTGGCGAGGAGGGCCAGGGCCTGATCGGTCAGGTTGCGGAGCGTTTGCTGGCGCAGGCCTTCGGTGGTTGGATAGACGGGGGTTAGTTGCTGTGCCAGCTCCATCGGGCTGGTTTCATCGAGCAACTTGTATTCGGGGTGAATGATCTCCGGACCATAACTGCCCGCTTTGATCTCGCCAAAGCAACGCAGACGCCGCCCGCTGGCCAGCGCGGTTTTCTGGCCTTGAGTGAAGTTGAAGAAACGCAGGTTCAGGGTGCCATTGCCGTCACTGAGACGGCAAATCATCATGCGGCGACGGGCGGGCACAATCTGGCAATCCTGAATGATGCCCTCCACATTGCACTGCATACCGGGTAACAGCTCGGCAATGGGACAGGAGAGTGTGCGGTCTTCGTAGCGGTGGGGTAGATGAAACAGCAGATCCTGCACCGTCCGCAGGTGCAGATGGCCCAGCTTTTCTGCCAGTTTACTGCCGACCCCCTTGAGGCCGGTCAGCGGGATCTGATCCAGCTCCATGGGCTCGCCACCAAAATACTGTAAATATGATCAGATGATATCAGAGCCGATCGCAGAACGGGAGCATCCCTGTCGCCGCCGACAGGGATACGTGAACCGGACGGGACTAGATGAGCTGTTTGAGCAGCAGGTGGGCTTTGAAGCGCTGCAGGCGCACCAGTAAGCGGCGGACCGCTTCCGGGTAGTCTTTGATCTGCTCCAGTTGGCTGAAGTGTTGCAGACGACGGGTGTGCAGCAGTATCTGTTGACGTTCCTGATGAAAGGCTTCGGTCAGTAGTTGTTGTGAGTCTTGCAGCAGGAGGCCATTTTCCAGATCCAGCGCCCAGGCGCGCGGGTTCAGATTACTACCGGTGATCAGGGTCAGTTGATCGTCGACGAAGATCCCCTTGAGGTGGTAGGAGTTCTGTTCGTGCTGCCAGAGCATCAGATTGAGCTGTCCACTATCAATGTACCGCTGGAAGCGCTCGGCAAAGCGTCGCAGGTTCACCTCATACAGATAGGGCAAGCCGCCCACCGTGTTGAAGGGTTCGCCGGGCGGAATGTAAAAATCGTTCGCGGTCTTGTCGCCTATGACCATGGTCAGACGCACGCCGCGTCGCAACAACAGGGCGAGATCCTTGGCGATCAGTTTGGGGGGGTTGAAGTAGGGGGTGCAGATAAACACCTCCTGAACGGCACTGCGCAGCAGGTTGTGGATCGCTTTGTTCAGGCGATTATTGCGTTTGCCAAGCCCCACCAGCGGCGTCAGTCCCACCTGTTGCGGGCCTATGGTGGCGCCTGCAAATTCATACCGGGATTGTTGCAGTTTGATGCGGAACCGGCGCATCTCGCCACGAATGGCTTTGATGGTCGCTATGGGCGCGCGGTCCAGGCGCTGCACCGCGGCATCCAGGCCAAAAACCTGGATGATAAAATGAGCCCAGCTGCTGGCCAGTTCCACATTGGTCAGTTCATGGTAGCGGTCATACCGGTAACGCCCCTGCTGGTGCAGATAGATGTTGTTCAGGCTGGCACCGGAGTAGAGCAGGGTGTCGTCAAACAGGAAGCCCTTGAGGTGCAACACGCCCAGCCATTCTCTCCGCTTGACCGGTACGCCAAAAAATTCGATGGCATCCGGGTATTCTGCGGCCAACGCCTGATAGAGCACATGGTTGCCAGACTGCTTGCCCTTGCCGATCAGGCCGCGTTGTGCCCGGTGAAAGTCGACAAAAAGCTTGATGTCCAGTTCTGGACGAGCCGCCTTGGCGGCATAGAGGGCGCTGAGGATCTCGCGACCGGCCTCATCATCTTGCAGATAGAGGGCGACCAGATAGATGCGCCGCTGTGCGGAGGCGATCAGTTCCAGGATGCGTTGCTTGAACTCGCTGGCCGAATTGAGAATGCGCAAGCTGTCGGCTTGCAGGGCAAGCTGGGGCAGTTTCTCGAGTTGTTTTCGATAATGTGCCGGAGTGAACATACCAATACCTGATTTCTCATTGCGCCATATGGCGCCCATTGAGCTGACTGTCGAGCTGCGGATTCTACCAATTTGACGGGACAGTGCCAGCTTTTGCCGCTGCACTGTCGGGTGATATCACTATCTTGGCAACCAAAGAGCCGCGTTGCCGCGGCTCTGGTTCTGTGCGCTAAGGTCTCAGATAGCCGCCGTGGCCTGCAGCAACCAGCCCATCTCATGGTCACTGAGGTGGGATTTCACCGCCTCGCGGACTTCGGCGTGATAGCTGTTGATCCAGGTGATTTCGCTGTCGCTGAGCAGGTTCTTGTCCAGCAGACGCACATCGAAAGGGACCAGCGTCAAACGGCTGAAGCGGTACATGGGGATCTCATTGGCTTCGTCACTGGTTTCTACAACCAGCAGGTTCTCGCAACGGATGCCAAAGGCTCCCTCCCGGTAATAGCCCGGCTCGTTGGAGATCACCATGCCTGGTTCTAATGGTACCAATGAGCCCTTGCTGGCGATGCGTTGTGGTCCCTCATGCACACTGAGAAAGTGGCCGACGCCATGTCCGGTTCCATGATCGTAATTGAAACCGGCTTGCCAGAGCGGCAGTCGCGCCAACACATCCAGCTGGATGCCCGAGGTTCCTTTGGGAAAGCGTACCCGGTCGATGGCGATGTGGCCCTGGAGCACTCGGGTAAACTGCTGGCGCATCTCGTCACTGACGTCACCCACCTTGATGGTGCGGGTAATGTCTGTGGTGCCTTCCAGATATTGTCCACCAGAATCAATCAGATACATGCCATCCTGACCGAAGGCTCGCGGTGTGCCATTGGTGTGATGATAGTGGCACATGGCGGCGTTCGGTCCGAGGGCCGAAATGCTGTCGAAACTGGGTTCGAGGTAATTTTCCTGCTCTTCACGGAAGCGGGCGAGCTGATCGGCGAGAGTCCCCTCATCCCCCTCGAGCCCCTTATCGACCTGCCGATCCAGCCAAGCCAGGAAACGGCACATGGCGACTGCATCTTTCTGATGTGCCAGCCGCATGCCTGCCAGCTCGACGGCATTCTTGCAGGCCTTGGGCAGCATGCAGGGGTCTTGTCCCTGTACCAGGGTTGCCCCATGCTCTTGCAGTGTAAGTTGGGTCCAGGCGTTGGTGGTGTCGGCATCGGCCAGCACCTTGAGACGGTCTTCCCCCATACGTTTGAGCACGGCGCCGATTTTTTCCAACGGATAGACGGAAACATCATTTCCGACATGCTGACTGAAGGCGTTGCAGTCCAGTTTGTCGGTATCGATGAAGAAATCGACACTGACGTTGCTGTAGATGACCGCAAAGCAGAGCACCACAGGGAAACAGGGGATATCCCGACCGCGAATGTTCAGCAGCCAGTTGATGGATTCCGATTGGGAGAGGAGTGCGGCATCCAGCCCTTGCTGACGCAGCTTGGTGGCGATGGCCTCCCGTTTGCTGATGCTGCTGTGCCCATGGTATTGGTCGGCGTAGAGCAGGACTTCTGCCTTGCTGGACTCTGGACGATCCAGCCACAACTGATCGATGGGATTCTGTTCCAGACTGACCAGAGCTATCTCTTTTTGCCCCAGAATGGTACTGGCTTTCTGATACCAGGAGAGGCTGTGCAGGCGTGGATCAAATCCGACGCGCTGACGGCGCGATAGTTGGGCTTGCAGCCACTCGAGATGGGGTTGTTCGACCAAGTGCTGGTACTGGAACAATTCGGCTGGCGCCTGTTGGCGCGCCTGGACTGTATACCGGCCATCGACGAACAGGGTGGCACTGTCGGCAAACAGGATGGCGAGACCGGCCGAGCCGGTAAAACCGGTGGCCCAGGCCAATCGCTCGGCCTCCGCGGGGAGATATTCGCCCAGATGCTCATCATCGTGGGGGATGATCAGCGCATCCAGGGTATGCGCGGCCATATAGGCACGCAGGGCCGCGATGCGCGGAGCGACGAGTTCATGAGTTGTCATGGTAGAAACCTGATCATTGCTTGAAATCTGCCCTGCCATTAGTAGCAGGTTGGCGAGAATATCATAAAACCCTGCTTCGTCTTCCTGTGCAAGCATCGAGGCGCACAAAAAAACACCATTTTTAGCACAACTTTTACGGTTCCGGAATCAATGGGTTTCACTCGATTCTTCCTCTCGCTCGCTTCTTCCAGTTCGGCCATTGTTGCACCAGCAAGGCGATGACGATGCACAGCAGGCCGAGCGGCGTGGCGGTCGCAATGGGTTCATCGACCAGCCAGCGCAGTAACAGCAACGACAAAAAAGGAGAGAGAAAGATGAGATTACTGATGTGGGCAGCCTGTCGAGCGTGGCGTAGGGCTAATAACCAGAGCAGGAAGGCGATGCCCATCTCGAACAGTCCCACGTAGATGGCTCCCAACCAGCCCTGCCAGGCGAGTAGGTGAAAATCGGCCTGCCAACCACAAGCCAGCAGCGTAAAAGGCAGACTGCAGCCGAAGGTCAGGAACAGGCTGATCAAGGGCTCTGTGGGGTTGCGGGTGTTGAGAATCCAGTAACTGGCCCAGATCAGGGTGGAAGCCAGGGCGAGTAGAACGCCGCGCGCCGAATCGAAATGCAGATTCAGCAGATCGCCGCGGGTGGCGATCACCAGCGCTCCGAGATAGGCAAGAATAATGGCCAGCAGGTCATACCGGTTGAGTCGTTGCTTGAGAAATGGTACTGCCAGCAACGAGAGGGCAATGGCCCAGGTGTAATTGATAGCCTGAGCCTGTTGGGCGGGCAGTAACCGGTAAGCTTCAAACAACAGCAGGTAGTACAAAGCGGGGTTCAGCAACCCGAGGGCAAGGAAAAATCCGGGTCGCGCCCGGAACGTGGTGATGGCAAGCCCGAGCTTGCGTTGCCGAAGCAGCAGGCCAGCCAGTAACAGGAGCGAGGTGATGCTGGCGACCAGCAACAACTGACTGGGAGCAAAGAAACGCAATGAGAGCTTGAAAGCGCTGGCAACCGTCGACCACAGCAACACGGTCGCCAGCGCATACAGCCAGGCTTTCCCCTGATTCGACATGAGTTATTCTACCGGAGTGACTTGGTAGTAGCGACCGCTGGCATCCATGAAGAGTCCGTCGGCACTCTGGGTGAGTATCAGCCGCTGGGTCAGGCTCTTGGTCCGTCGGTGCAAAATCACCAGTAGCAGAGTGAAGAAGCCAACCAGAATACAGAGCACGGAAAACGTTCGAATCAACCAACCGGTATAAACGCCGCTGATGATGGAATAGCTGAGGACGCCTCCCAGCAGTAGGCTGCAGGCTCGGGTCAGGGGCACGAGAATGAGCTGTTTCCAGCCTTCCAGCTGGATGAGCGAGGGCAACAGGCAGTGGGTGTAGACCAGGGTCCACACCAGAGTCACACCGGTGACTTGCCAATAGTGCGGAGCCTGGATGTTCAGCCACAACAGGGCAAGCAACAGGCAGGCGCTGAGGATGCCCAGACCCACACCACACCAGGCCAGCCAGGGTTTTGGCACTTCATGGCGGCAGGTCAAACAGGTAATGGCATTCAAGCCAGCAGCGAACCCTATGAGTGCGGTCAACAAGGCCTTGATCTCACTCCAGCCCAGTTCACCGGTAATCAGCACATAGATGGCCAGAAGGGCGACCAGACTCAACAGTGCTATGAGCCCGGTGGTGAAGTAGCGTCGCAGTAGTGGCATGGTATTTTCTCGTCTGAAGGTTCAAGTCCCTGCACGGGGTGGGAGCATGATAATCCAGACGGGGATAACGCGGCAGCGGATCTTGATGTTGACCACCGCCGCTTATCCAGTGCCTGGGCTCAGGCGGTAACCTCTTGGTTGAGCTTGTCCAGTGGCAGACGGATCTGGAAGTGAGCCCCCGCGCCTAGTTCGCTGTCGCAACTGATCCGCCCTTTCATCAACTGCACCACCAGGTTATAGACAATGTGGGTTCCCAGACCGCTACCGCCTTGGCCCCGCTTGGAGGTGACAAAGGGATCGAAAATCCGGGGCAGAATCGTGGGGTCTATGCCGCGGCCATTGTCCCGATAGTCGATCACCAGTTCGTTCTCATGTTGCTCGATATTGATGTCGATCTTTTTGGGTTTGTCCCACTCCTCGAAACCATGACGGATGGAGTTGATGATGAGGTTGGAGTAAATCTGGGCAAAGGAGCCGGGATAGGAGTCCACGGTCAGTTTGGGATCGCAGTGGATTTCCACCTCGCTCTGACTCTTCTTCAATTTATGTCCCAGCGACATCACCACCTGGTGCAGGTTGTCGGCCACATTGAACTGATAGTGGGCCTGAGAGGATTGATCGACGGCCACCTGCTTGAAGCTGGAAATCAGTTCCGAGGCACGACGCAGGTTGTTTTGCAGCAACATGGTGGACTCATCCAGCGTGTGGATTAATTCGGTCAGATAGCTGCGCGACAATTGTTTCTCGTCAATCTTGTTCTGGAACTCCTTGATGCGTTCCTGCAGGAAGGAGGCGGCGGTGACGCTGATGCCGACCGGGGTGTTGATCTCGTGGGCAACTCCGGCCACCAGAGACCCCAGAGAGGCCATTTTTTCTGACTCGACCAGGGTTTGTTGTGCCACCTTCAGGTTGTCATAAGCCTTGGCCAGTTGTTCGTTGCTCGCCTTGAGGCTGCGGGTGCGTTTATCGACCTTGGCCTCCAGTTCTTCATTGAGGCGGATGATCTCCCGCTCCACGCGTTTGAGCGGAGTGATGTCATAGCCGAAGGCGATGCGGTATTTCAGATCCGGTCCCTCATAGAAGGGGACAAAGCTCCATTGCAGGATCAGTTCTTCACCCTGCTGATCCTGCGTTGTGACTTCGCGGTTCTCCAGCACGCCGACCTGTTCCAGTTCCTTGGCCAATAACTCACGCTCATCGCAGGAGACGAAACGTTCCAGCCAGGGTTGGCCCAGCATTTCTTGCTGCACATAACCGGTGAGCAGCACAGCGGCGGGGTTCACAGTGACGATGCGCAGTTGGGTATCCAGACAGCAGATCACCAGATTCGAGGAGTTGATGAGGGTGGTGGAGAAATCTCGTTCCTGCTGCAGCTTTTCGGTCATCAGTTGGCGGGCTGCAAACTCGTCAGCCAGCGAGAGCCGCATCCGGTTGATACTGTCGACCAGCTGATCCAGTTCATCCGGTTTTTTCTCATCTCGAACACGCTTCTCCAGGGTGAGCGGGGTTTCCAGATGCCCGAGTGAAAAGGTCTCGGTATAGCTGGCGATGCGGTTGAGGTGCCGGATGACTTTATAGTAAAAAATCAACAAGATAAGAAATGATACCACCAAGGTCTTGATGGTTTGCGACACCATGATAATCACTGATTTTTCGATCAGTCGGTGATAGATCATATCCAGTGACGAGGCGACAAACAGTTTGCCGACTTTTTCCCCCTGATAGACCAGATCAAATTCCCGCGAGATATCGTAGCTGGGTAACTCTTTGCCCAGCGACTGCAAGCGCACCTGATTGTCGCCCATGGCCTCCTTGACTTCGACAAACTGCATGGAGGGCAGATTCATGATGCCTTCGAGCTGGACCTGAATTTGTTCTTCATCCAGGTTCCACAGGCTGGAGGCAATGGGCTGCAGGAACGAAGCCTCGATCTGGTTCAGGCTGCTCTCGACCATGCTGCGATCCTGCCGATAGTCCCAGAACAGTTGCAACATGGTGATGATAACGGCCAGCAGGGTACTACAGGCCAAAATATAGGAGAGCAACCGGAAAGAGAGGCTGTGTCTGGCTGACGCCTTCATGGCTTGCGAGAATGAACTGGACATGGCGTTCCCGTATTCGAATGAAATGCTGAGCGACCGATATACAGAGTTTATAACCACTTATGCTACTAACAAGTCAAGGTATGCTTGATAAATGGTGACTCTGCCTACATCTTAGTGATCCATAAGGTTTTATCCGTGAGGTGTATCGCTTGCGGGCTAAGGAGTTGTAGCACTATGTCGAATCCCCTGTTGTCCATGGAAGGGCTGCCTTCGTTCAGTCAAATCAAGCCCGAGCATGTCAGGCCAGCCATCGAGCAGGCGATCGCTGATTGCAAGGCGCGGATAGCCGAGGTGCTCAAACAGCACGAACCCCAGACGTGGGATAGCTTGGTTGCCCCCCTCGAAGAGGTGGATGATCGTCTGGGGCGCATTTGGTCGCCGGTCTCGCATCTGAATTCCGTGATGAACTCCGCCGAGTTGCGTGAGGCTCACGATGGTTGTCTGCCATTGCTTTCCGAATACCAGACCTTCGTCGGTCAACATGAAGGACTGTATCAGGCTTTTCAGCAACTGGCGGCCAGTGATGAATTTCCGCGTCTGAGTGAGCCCCAGCGCAAGCAGATCGAGAACACGCTGCGCGATTTCCGCCTCTCCGGCATTGGCTTGCCTGCCGCGCAACAGCAACGCTATGGCGAGATCGTGGCCCGTCTCTCCGAGTTGGCCTCCAATTTCAGCAATCAAGTGATGGATGCCACGCTGGGCTGGCAGCGGCAGGTTCAGGATGAAGCCGAGCTGGCGGGGCTGCCAGAATCTGCACGGGCTGCCGCCAAGCAGGCCGCCACCAGTCGCGAGCTCGACGGCTGGTTATTTACGCTGGATATTCCCTCCTACCTGCCGGTGATGATGTACAGCGAAAATCGCCCCTTGCGCGAAGAGATGTATACCGCCTTTGCGACCCGAGCTTCCGACATGGGGCCGAATGCCGGCAAATGGGATAACTCGCCGCTGATGGATGAGATCGTGGCCCTGCGTCACGAACTGGCCCTGTTGCTGGGTTTTGCCTCCTATGCCGACTATTCCCTGGCGACCAAGATGGCCGAGCGGCCCCAACAGGTGCTGGGTTTCCTCAACGATCTGGCGGCGCGCTCCCGACCCCAGGCTCAACATGAGCTGGCTGAACTGCGGCAGTTTGCCAATGAACAGTTTGGTGTGACTGAACTGGCGGCATGGGATCTCTCCTTCTATGCCGAGAAGCTGAAGCAATATCGCTATGCCATCTCCGATGAGGTGTTGCGTCCCTACTTCCCGGCACCGCGGGTTATATCCGGTCTGTTTGAGACCGTGCGTCGCCTGTTCGGCTTGCGCATCCAGCCGCGTCTGGCGGTGGAGACCTGGCATCCGGATGTGAACTTTTATGACATCTTCGACAGTGAAGGTGAGCTGCGCGGCAGCTTCTATCTGGATCTATATGCCCGTCCGCACAAGCGCGGTGGTGCCTGGATGGATGATTGTATCGGTCGTCGTTTCCGTCAGGATGGCACCCTGCAACGTCCGGTGGCCTATCTGACCTGTAACTTCAACGGTCCGGTCGGCGATCAGCCTGCACTGTTCACCCACGATGAAGTGGTGACCCTGTTCCATGAATTTGGTCACGGCCTGCACCATATGCTGACCCAGATCGACGTGGCTGGTGTCGCCGGTATCCATGGTGTGCCTTGGGATGCGGTCGAGCTGCCGAGCCAGTTCATGGAGAACTGGTGCTGGGAGCCGGAAGCCCTGGCGTTTCTCTCCGGCCACTTCCAGAGCGGTGAGCCACTACCGCAGGCCGAGCTGGAGCGGTTGCTGGCGGCGAAGAACTTCCAGTCGGCGATGCAGATGCTGCGTCAGTTGGAGTTCTCGCTGTTCGATTTCCGCCTGCATCACGAATTTGACCCGGCGCAGGGCGCCCGGGTGCAAGCGGTGCTGGATGATGTGCGCACACTGTCGGTATTCCCGGCGCCAGCGTTCAATCGCTTCCAGCACAGCTTCTCCCACATCTTTGCCGGGGGTTATGCCGCCGGGTATTACAGCTACAAGTGGGCTGAAGTGCTCTCTGCCGATGCCTTCTCGCGCTTCGAGGAGGAGGGGATCTTCAACGCCAAAACCGGGGCTGATTTCCTGCACCAGATCCTGGAAATGGGCGGCTCCCGCTCGCCGATGGCCTTATTCCGTGCCTTCCGGGGCCGTGAACCCGCTATCGATGCCCTGCTGCGCCATTGCGGCATCACAGAGTAAATACCCGCTCTGCTCCCTCAGACCCGGCCGATTGTGCCGGGTTTTTTTATGGTTGCGTGCCCGTTCGGTGTCGGGTGTGGCGGGGGCATAGCGGTGGCGCGTTCAGCCCGGTTGGCGGTGAAGTCGGCTCAGCGCGAGCAACAGGGCGGGCAGGCTCAGGGCCAGCAGCACAATCAGCATGCCGCCGATCTGGATCGCCGTCAGTGGCTGGCCCATGCCCAGCGCCACGAGGGAGGCGAAAACCGGCACCAGATTGAAAAACAGCGAGGCTCGGGCTGCCCCCAGGGCTTTAATGCCGCGTAACCAGAACAGGTAGCCGAGCACGGTCGCCAGCACTCCGATATAGATGACGCCGACCAAGGTGCTGACTGAGAGATGAGCCATATCGCTCCAGGGGTGAAATCCCGGCTGGAACAGGCCATACAGCAGCAGTGCAGCTAGCCCTCCCACCATGGTGACCACGGTCAGCAGCAAGGGGGGCAACCAGTGGTTTACCGCTTGGCTCGCCAGCGTATAACCGCTCCAGGCCAGCATGCCGACCAGTACCAGCAGATCACCCTGGCCGATCTGCAAGCGCAACAACTGCTCCGGGTGCCCCTGAGTGATGACCAGACCAACCCCGGCCAAGCCCAGGATCAGGCTGGCCCACTGCACCGGTGTCAGCCAGCGGCAGGCCAGCACCGCCGCCAGCAGCGAGGTCACCAGCGGGCTGAGGGCCATGATCAGGGCACCATTGGTGGCGGAGGTGTGTCGCAGGCCGCTGAACAGCGCCAGATTGAAGCCACCGATGCCGATGGCACCAATCAGCAGCAGCCCCAGCCAGCGGCGGGGTGACAGGCTGGGCCAGGCGCGACGGGACAGCAGCAGATACCCCCCCAGACAGCCGAGAGCGATAACGAAGCGCCAGACCGCCAGCGAGAGATCCTGCATCTCCAGCAAGATCTGTTTGGCAATCGGAAAGACGCTGCCCCAGAAGAAGACGCAGCACAGCAACAGTAGGATCGGAGTGGTATTGGCGTGATTTTTCATGATGCCCCTTGGTATTGGCCTGGATTAGAGGCAGTCTATTCATTTCATAAATGGATTAAATGACCATTACTGGGAGCTTAGATTCCATATATGAAAAATGACTATTCACTGGACGATCTGCGGCTATTTTGGGTGGTGGCGCGCCTGGGTAGTTTTACCAAGGCCGCCGAACACCTGACGATGCCGGTTTCGACGCTGAGCCGCCGCATCGCCCAACTGGAGGGCCGACTGGCTATCCGTCTACTCCATCGCGATGCTCATCGTCTGAACCTGACCGAGATCGGGCAACGTTATCTGGAGCGTTGTGATCCCCTGTTTCAGGAGCTTAATGCCATCTCGGGGGAACTGCACGACGAGTTGCACGTTCCCAGGGGACGTCTGCGCATCGCGGCTCCGATCACCATAGCCCAGCAGTGGCTGGGGGCGGCCTTGAGTCGTTTTCTGCTGCTTTATCCTCATATCCAGCTGGATGTCACCCTCTCCAACAACAACATAGATCTGATGGATAGCGGCATCGATCTGGCGGTCCGGGCTGGGGAGCAGTACACCCAGGAGTGGATTGCCCGCCCGCTGGGACAGGTCGCCATGATGCTGTGCGCCGAACGTCAATTGGCCGAGGTTCTGGACCTGACGCAGCCGAAGCAGCTGGACTCGGCGCCGCTGGTGCAGAGCCGACCGATCCGGGTCTGGCGATTGCAACACCCGGAGAGCGGACAGACGCGAGAGTGTCGCCCCGCGGCCAATATCCGTCTGGCGGTTGATGGACATGGCAACTGCCGCTCACGCGGTGGCCAGCGGCTTGGGGGTGGGGTTATTGCCGCGCTTTTTGATGGCGCCCTGGCTGGGCAGTGGCGCCGTGGTACCGGTACTGGCGCCGTGGGAAGGTCAGCCCAGACCCCTCTATCTGTTGTACCGGGATCGGGGGCAACAGCCACTGCGTCTGCGCCTGTTGATCGATTTCTTGCAAGTCGAGGCCCACGCCTGGCAGCCATCGATTATTGAAGTTTAAGCAGCAGTGCTTGGCGTAAATCGGCGATTATCCGGTGCGTTATCCGGTGTAGTATGGCCGCTGCTGGTTTCTGATTTCCCTGTCGACCTTAGGAGATGATGGATGAACATTGCCGAACTTGTACGCTCTCGCTACACCTGCAAGGCCTATGACCCGCAGCGCCCCCTCAGTGAGGAGACTCTGCAACAGTTGCAGGAAATCCTGCGTTTTAGCCCGTCCTCGGTGAATTCCCAACCCTGGCACTTCTTCTTCGTCACCACAGACGAAGGCAAGAGTAAGCTGTTGCCGACCCTGACCGAACACAACAGGGAGAAGGGTTCGCAGCGCCGCCCTGACCGTGGTGATTGCCACCCAAACCGAGCTGGATGATGCCCACCTGCAGGCCTTGCTGGCTCAGGAGGCCAAGGATGGTCGTTTCGCCAGTGACGAAGCCCAGAAGGGACAGGATGCAGGGCGTCGTTACTATGTCGGCCTCAACAGTACCTCGCCCCAGAAACAGCAGGAGTGGATGGCCCGCCAGGCCTATATCTCCCTCGGCTTTCTGCTGATGGGGGCCGCGACTCTGGGTCTGGACGCCACGCCGATTGAAGGTTTCTTCCCGGAGAAGATGGATGCTGCCTTGGGCCTCACCGAACAGGGTCTCAAGAGTGTGGTGGTCGCCAGTATCGGTTATGGCAGCGAGCAGGACTTCAACGCCGCCCTGCCGAAATCCCGCCTGCCTGCCGAGCAGCTGATCACCCGTCTGTAAGACATTCACTCTAAGGCACCCACCCCATTCAGGCGGTGGGTGTTTTTTTGTCTCTCTATCCTGCGCTCTGTGTTGATGCCGTCCCCCCGCTCCGTGTAGATGATTAGCGCTGGCGTAGCCGTCATCGCACAGGGTACGCTCGGTAGCTGGGTGGATGAAAAACCATGCGTCCGATTACGCGGCGCCAATCGGTCTTACGGATCTTAATAGGGAGTTAGGACTAAACCATGAAGCCTTTATTCATCGTTACACTGTCTTTCATTCTGTTGGCGGCCTGTGATAACACGGCCATTTCTGGATCAACGGGTAAGCAGGCGGCTGCGAGCTCCTCCTCGTCAGCGGCAACTGAGGTCTCATTATCGGGCGAGAATGGCATGGCCGCTCTGGGAGGGGATGCGCTGGTCATCAAAGAGGGCAAGCTACTTATCAATGGCACTGCTGTTCATGATATCCCGACGGGGGCTGTGGTGCGGTATTCCATCGCCAATCAGGTTAAAGCACTCTATATCAATGACGTGCTAATTCCGCTGAATAAATAACGAATGAGCGAATGCCTGATGGGCGGGCAATGAAACTTAGGTCAATGCCGGTAATCAGCGTACAGTGGCGGCCCCGCAGGCATTCACCTCTGAATGCCGTGCGTTGTGGCCACAGGCTCTCTATGACTCAGATCCGCGTTCGCTACCAGACTCTTGAGTTTGGACATACTGATATTCATCTCCGAACCTTGCGTGACAATCAGCAATATGCGGATGTCGATGATATTGCTCTGAAATTGGGTATTTCGTCGGCCACCTGGCCGCTGTTTGGCATCGTCTGGTCGTCCGGCAATGTACTGGCTCACCTGATGGTGGAGCAGGAGATCCAGGGGTTACGCATTCTGGAGGTGGGCTGTGGCATAGCCCTCGCCAGTCTGGTGCTCAACCAGCGCCACGCCAATATCACGGCGACGGATTACCATCCGGAGGCCGGGAACTTTCTGCGAGAAAACGTAGCCTTGAATCAAGGAGCGCATATTCCATTCGTGCGCACCGGCTGGGAGGAAGAGAGCGCCGAACTCGGCGTATTCGATCTGATCATCGGCAGTGATCTATTGTATGAGCGCTCTCATGTCACTCTGTTGTCCAGCTTTATCGAGCAGCATGCCGCTCCCCATTGTCAGGTGTTGCTGGTCGATCCGGGCCGGGGGCATCATGCCTGTTTCAGTAAGAAGATGGTCACTCTGGGTTATTCCCACCGCCAGCACAAGCCGGAACATACCGACTATCTGGCGGCCCCCTTCAAGGGGCAGGTTCTGCAGTATCAACGGCAGCACTAAATAGGATCATGGTTCGTGGCATGGTGGCTTTCGCGCAAGAGTCCGTCGCCTTGAGGCATCACCTCTTTTTCAATTGCTGGCCGTTTTCGGCTAGTCAGCACCGGCAAGGCCCCTTAGGCTGGAGACCTCACTTTCAGGAGGCGCCATGCTTTCACCCGAACCCTTGACGCCGGAGCAGTGCCGGGCCGCTCGTCTGGCCCGAGATGCCCGTTTCGATGGCCGTTTCTTCACCGGCGTGTTGAGTACCGGCATCTATTGCCGCCCGGTCTGCCCAGCCCGGGCACCGCTGGAGCAGAACGTGCGCTATTTTTTCTCCGCCGCCGCGGCCGAGCAGGCGGGGTTGCGCCCCTGCTTGCGCTGTCGCCCCGAGCTGGCACCGGCCGAGCGCCATACCCTGCCACCGGTGCTGGGCCTTGTGCTGCAGGCCATCGAGCGGGGAGAGCTGGTGGATAGCTCGCTGGAGGCGGTGGCGGTGGACTGTGGCGGCTCGGCGCGCACCGTGCGTCGCCAGTGCGAGCACTATCTCGGCTTGACGCCGCTGCAGCTGGAGCGAACTCGGCGTCTGTTGCTGGCCAAGCAACTGCTGACCGATACCACACTCAGCATCACCGACATTGCCTTCGCCGCCGGTTTTGGCAGCCTGCGCCGCTTCAACGCCGTCTGGCTGGCGGCCTACGGCGTCGCGCCCTCCCGGTTGCGGGCCTCGCGGACGACCGCCTGGCAGGATGAGCCGATCCGGCTGCGTCTGGCCTATCGGCCACCCTATGATTTTGCCGCCTTGCTGGATTTTTACCGGCTGCGGGCGATTAGCGGTCTGGAGGAGGTGACGGCGGATCGCTACGTGCGTCATTTCCCCGGTGACAGCGGCATGGCCCGGCTGGAGGTGCAGGCGGGCAGCGGTGACTGCCTATGGGTGACCTTGCAGGGAGTAGCGCCGCGGCAGTTGCCCGCACTGCTCTACCGGCTGCGGCGCATGTGGGATCTGGATGCTGATCCGTTGCCGATCCAGGCCCGGCTCTCGGCCTGTCCACGCCTAGCCGAGCGCATCGCCGCGACTCCGGGCCTGCGCTTACCCGGCGGCTGGGATGCCTACGAGGTGCTGCTGCGCGCCATCATAGGCCAGCAGATTTCGGTCAAGGGCGCCATCACCCTGCTGGGCCGACTGGTGGCCCGGCGTGCGGCGCGGTTTGGCTCTCCGGCGCTGCCGAGCCCGCAAGAGTTGTTGCAGCTGGATCTGGATGGCCTGGGATTACCCGGCAGTCGGGTCAAGACCCTGCAGGGGCTGGCATCGGCCTTACAGCAGGGGATGGCGCTGGAGCGGGTCAGCGATGCCGACCTGCTAGCCCTGCCGGGCATAGGTCCCTGGACCGTGGCTTACTGGCGGCTGCGTTGCGGCGGGGACCCTGATGCCTTTCCGGCTGGGGATCTGGTGTTGCAAAAAGCCCTGGAGCCGGCACTAAGGCTGACGGCGAGCGAGTTGCTGGCGTGTGCCGAGGCTTGGCGCCCCTGGCGGGGCTATGCCGCGAGCTGGCTGTGGCACTCGGCCGCAACCGGTGCGGCGTCCACGACCCAGAATAAGAGCCAAAACCAGACGCACAATCCGAGCAGGAGTACATGATGATCCGCTTTGCTGATTTAACCACGCCACTGGGGCCGTTGCGTATCGCCATCGACGAGCGCGGCCTGCGCTATGTGGACTTTGTGGCGGGGCAACGGCCGCCACCCACCAGTCACGACTGGGAGCCGGATCCGCGGGCGCTGGCGCCCTATCTGGAGGAATTTGCCGCCTATTTCGCCGGTCGTCTGCGGGTTTTTTCGGTGCCTTGTGCCGCCGCCGGAACTCCGTTTCAGCAGCGGGTATGGCAGCGATTGCTGGAAATCGGCTACGGTGCGACCCTCAGCTACGGCGAGCTGGCCGCCGAGCTTGGTAACCCGAACGCCAGTCGGGCAGTTGGTGCCGCGGTAGGGCGCAATCCGTTGTCGGTGATCATTCCCTGCCATCGGGTGGTCGGTCGTGATGGTCGCCTCACCGGTTATGCCGGCGGACTCCCCATCAAGGCGGCCCTGCTCCAGCTCGAAGGCGTTGCTGCGCGCTTGCCGCACCCACGCCGTTAATGGCCGCTCGCCACTGCGACTCATCGGCGGCGAGTGTCCGGCCATGGTTGTGCGCGGTGAGGGGGTCGATGATTTATCCTCGCCGTGCTATTACTGCCAACGAACCCGTTCTGGAGCCCTATCATGCGTGTTGTGGATTACCTCCGATTGCTGCTGCTGGCGGCGATCTGGGGCAGCAGTTTTCTGTTTATGCGGATCGCCGTGCCGGCGGTGGGTGCGGTCAATACCGCCTTCTTGCGGGTGGTGCTGGGCGCCTTGGGGCTGGCGATCCTCGTCTGGGGATTGCGGGTCTCGCTGCAATTTGCGGGCAAGTTCCGCTCGGCCCTGGCGTTGGGGGTGATCAATTCCGGGATACCCTTCTTGATGTATTGCCTAGCGGCACAGTGGTTACCCGCTGGCTATTCCGCCACCTTGAATGCCACCACGCCACTGATGGGAGCTGTGATCGGGGTCGCCGCGTTTGGCGAACAACTGACACGGCGCAAGTGGGCCGGGGTACTGCTGGGCTTCCTCGGCATCGCGGTGATCACCACCCGGGGCGAGGTGACGCTGAGTGCCAGCTTGGTGGCCGGAGTTCTGGCCTGTCTGCTGGCGACTAGCTGCTATGGTCTGGCCGGTTTCCTGACCCGGCGCTGGATACTGGCGCGCGGCGGGCTGGACCCCAGGCTGGTGGCGCTGGGTAGTCAGCTGGGGGCGGCGCTGTTTCTGCTGCCATTTTTCGGCGCAACCCAGGTCCTGGCCCCCGCCGTGGACTGGTGGCAGTGGCAGGCCTGGGCCAGTCTGTTGGCGGTCGGCCTGCTGTGTACGGCGCTGGCCTATATTCTCTATTTTCGCCTGATCGCCGATATAGGCCCGTTGCGCTCATTGACGGTGACCTTCCTGATCCCGCCGTTCGGTGTGCTATGGGGCTATCTGGTACTGGGCGAGACCATCAGTCCGGGCTATCTGCTCGGCGCCGCCGTAGTGGGAGTGGCCGTCTGGCTGGTGGTTGGCGCCAAACCGGCGCCTTCGCCAGCAGCGACCCGGCCCGTGGATATCCGGCGCTAGCCGTCGTTAGCAGGGGATGCCTCACGGCTCTGGACTTGGCGCACTACTCGCGCCGGGTTGCCGACTGCCACCGAGTCGGCGGGGATGTCGCGGGTCACCACGGCACCGGCGCCTATGATGCAGCGCGGGCCAATTGTCACGCCGGGGCAGATGATGGCGCCGCCGCCGATCCAGACATCGTCGCCTATGGTGATCGCCTTGCCGTATACCGCCCAGCTGCGCCGCTGCAGAGCATCTTCATCATGGGTGGCGGTGTAGATCTGGACGTTGGGAGCTATCATGACGTTGTCACCGATGACGATGGGGCCGACATCCAGCAGGGTGACGTTGAAGTTGAGGTAGCTGTGGCTGCCAATGCGGATGTTGCTGCCGAATTCGCAGCAAAACGGGGTCGAGACGATGCTGCCGGGGCCTAGGTGCTCGAACAGTTGGCCGCAGATCTGCTGGTGGCGGCTGTCTCCGGCCTTGAATTGATTCAATTCGCGCAACAGGGTTTGCCCCCGATCCCGCAGCGCCATGATCTCGGCATCCCGACCATCGAACGCCTCGCCACTGCGCATCTTGTCCCGTTCACTCATTCGCTGTACCTCGCACTAACCGCTGGAGTCTCTAGTCATTAACTTAACCAAGGCTTATTGCGGATTCTGTGAGTGGCTTCCCAGCCCTCAATCCGTGGTGCTGATGGCGCTGAGAGGTTCTGCTACGGGTCTGGAGTCTGGTCAAATGCAGACTCGCCATGAACCCTTCCATGGGGGCTCGATGGCGGCGTCCCTGCCGCCAACGGTCTGCTTTTCGTCCAGCCTCCAGCCCTCTGGTTTCCAACACCGAATGGGGACATCGCCATAAAAAATCAGGCCCTGCGAGCAGGGCCTGATGAGAAGAGCTGGGATAAGCACGGCGACTTAATCGACGTTGCTATCCACCTCGCTGCTGGTCAGCTCCAGATCGCTGGCCTGGGCTTCACGCACTTCGTGTTCCAGCTCCTCTATGCTCTCGCTCTGAGTGCGGGCATCCAGCGGCTCGGCCAGGGTGGCAACCAGGGAGCGGGTGGCCTCGATGGCGTCCTTGAGCTTG
The DNA here is from genome assembly GCA_963677375.2 of Aeromonadaceae bacterium. Taxonomy (GTDB): domain Bacteria; phylum Pseudomonadota; class Gammaproteobacteria; order Enterobacterales; family Aeromonadaceae; genus Pseudaeromonas. The sequence goes on along the minus strand of CAXXIF010000012.1, from coordinate 107,831 downwards.
ACCTGGATCTGTTGACCCAGCTCGAAGCGCGGCTCCTTATCCAGATAGACACGACCCTGGTCCCAGCTGCATTCCAGACGCTTCTTGTCGGCAAAGATCTGCCCGGCGGGAATGAAGGCCACGGCGCCGTTGTCCAGCAAGCGCACCTTGAGGCCGCCGCGCACCACGTCGATGATCTCGGCGTTGAAGGTCTGGTCGGTACCGACCGCCGACTTCAGGAAGCGCACATAGAGCCAGTCACCGATGTCGCGCTCGGCAAAGCGGTTCTTGCGGCGGGCATCGCTCAGCAACTGGGTCAGCTCGGGGCTGGATTCGGCCGGGCAGTCGCCGCCGCTCAGCAGCGCCTTGATGATGCGATGGTTGACCATGTCACCATATTTGCGGATCGGCGAGGTCCAGGTGGCGTAGGCATTCAGCCCCAGACCATAGTGTGGGCCCGGTTGCGAGGTGACCACGGCAAAGGTTTGGAAGCGGCGGATGCGGCTGTCGAGGAAGGGGCTCGGCAAGCTGTCCATCCAGCGACGCAGCTGGCAGAAACCTTCCAACGTATTGATGCGCTCGTCGGCAATCGGTGCTTCATGGGCGGTCAGCAGCTCAATGGCGCCTTGCAACTTCTCCGGATCGAACCCCGGATGGACGTTGAAGATGCCATAGCCCGGCGTCCGGGTCAGGAACTCACCGGCGCAGATGTTGGCGGCGATCATCGCCTCTTCCACCATGCGGTTGGCGATGCGGCGCGGCTCGGTGTGGATGGCCACCACTTCACCGGCCTCATTCAGCTCGAAGGCGTAGTCCGGCTTGTCCTTGAACACCAGCGAATGCTCGCTGCGCCAGGCGTGGCGGGCGGCGGTGATGGCTTCCAGACCACGGATCTGCTCGATAATGGTGGCGCTCGGGTTGAAGCCTTCGGCCTGGCCCTGCTCGATGAAGTCAGAGACCTGATCGTAGATCAGGCGGCCCTGGGAGCAGATGGTGGCGGCGAAGAAGCGGAAGTCCGGCGCTATGCTGCCGTCGCGACGGATCAGCAGTTCGCAGCACAGGGTGTGGCGCGGCTCGCCCTCTTTCAGGGAGCAGAGTTCGTCACTCAGGGTGCGCGGGATCATCGGGATATTGCGGCCCGGCAGATAGACGGTGAAGGCGCGCTTGGCGGCTTCTTCATCGATGGCACTGCCCGGTGCCACATAGGCGGTCGGATCGGCGATGGCGACGGTCAGCAACCAGCCTTCGGCATGGGGGGCCACATACAGGGCATCATCCATATCCTTGGTCGAGGCACCATCTATGGTGACGAAGGGCAGGGCGGTCAGATCGTCACGGGGCAGATCTTCTTCCAGCGGCTGCCAGCTTTCAGCATCGGCCGGGGCGCTGCGCGCCAGATCATGACGACGCAGCACCACCCACCAGGGGGCTTCCGGATCTTCGCTGGCGGTGATGTGTTCACTGATCTCGGCAAAGTGGCTGCCATCGGTCAGGCCGTGGCGCTTGAGGGTGGCGATCACCCAGTCGCCTTCGGCGAACAGCTTCTCGTCCAGACCCTTGATCGGACGGGCCTTGATCACTTCCTTGAGCACCGGGTGATCCGGCACTACGTTCAGGCGATCCTTGATCAGCTTGATGCGGCCGACGAAGCGGGTCAGAAACGGGGTGATCAGGGTTTCCGGTTCCGCTTGTTCTTTCTCGTTTTCGCTGCGGATCAGGGCTGTGATGCGGTCACCGTGCATCACCTTCTTCATCTGCTGTGGCGGAATGAAATAGCTCTCGCGGTTATCGGTTTCCAGGAAGCCGAACCCACGATCGGAGCCACGCACGACCCCCTCTTTTTTCGGGATATTGTCGCGGAGCTGCTGCTTGAGCTGCGCCAGCAGCGGATTGTCTTGAAACATAGTGATCACCCTGTCGAAGAAACGTGCCGACTATACGGATTTGTGGGGGTAAAACCAAGGAAAACGGCCCAGCCTCACGGCCGCGCCAACTGCTGGCGCGCCTGTTCGGCTAGCTGCTGGCGACTGGGTTTGAGTCCGGCGCTCGCCTGGTGGGGCCAGGGCAACCAGTGGCGGGGGATGAGGTAAGGGGCCAGCCGTTGCCGCAACCAGGGAGCCAGATCGGTGAGTGCCTGCTCACTATCAGTGGCTTCATTCAGGTTCGGTTGCCAGTCGATGAAGGCTACCGGCGTCATGCCCCATTCGGCATCGGCCAGCGGCACCACCAGCGCCTGCTGCACATCGGCATGCTGCAACAACGCCTGCTCAATGAGCTCCGGCTGGATATTCTCGCCGCCGCTGATAAAGCGGTTATCCCGCCGCCCCAGCACCAGCAGATCACCGTCGGCGTTGAGCTCGCCCAGATCGCCGGTGTGAAACCAGCCCTCGTCATCCAGCGCGGGTTCCAGGCGTCCGGCGCGATAATAACCGCTGAACAGGGTGGCGCCGCGCACACAGATCTCGCCCGCGACCAGCCTCAACTCGCGGCCGGGCAGGGGGGTACCCACAGCCGATGAGTCCGCAGCAGCATACCGGGTACAGACCTGGGTCGCCATCTCGGAGAGGCCATAGCTGACCTGGGGTGTCAGCCCTTGGGCCTGACAGGCGGCAATCAGTGCCTGGGGAATGGGGGCGCCGCCGAGTAGCAGATGGCGCAATCGGGTCTGGCCGAGGGCGAAACCCGGGGTTTGCAGCAGGCGGTAGAGCTGGGTGGGCACCAAGGAGAGGTGGGTGATGCTTCCCCCCAGTAAGTGCTCACTGAGTGAGCAATCCGGGTCCGGCAATACCAGGGTCGCCCCGGCGAGAAAGCAGCGCCAGGGAATGGCATAGCCGCCGACATGAAACAGCGGCAAGGAGAGCAACCAGCCATCTCCGGGGTGCAGGGCAATGGCCGAGGCTGACCCTGTGGCGCTGGCCCAATGGGCTGCCACTGTATGGGCCACCGCCTTGGGGGTGCCGCTGCTGCCCGAGGTGAGGATGAGATTACTCAACTGGTGGGGATCAAGCCGAGCATGATCGGGAACTGTGGTCGCTGCATCCGCTCCGGTTTTTACCATGGAGCTGGCGTCGGTCTGCAAGCTAAAACGAGGGCAGGGCAGAGCGGCGAGTTGGGTATCCGAGATCAACGGGTCTGTGGCTATGGGGTGCCATTCCGGGGCTAGCCAACAGGCGTTGGCATCCAGTTGGTTGAGCTGGGCGTGGAGCCGAACCCACGGCTGCCGGGGATTCAGCGGGCAGAACACCACACCGGCGCGCAGGCAGCCCCAGGCCAGCAGGATCACCGACAGGCTGTTGGCTCCTATGCTGGCCAAGTGGTCGCCACGACGTAATCCGGCGGCGGCCAGTTGCCCTTGCACATGCTCCAGCAGGCCATTGAGGTCCGCGTAAGTGAGCGCTTGCCGGGGGGTGCGGATGGCGATCTGGTCGGGGGTTTGCTGGCTGTGCTGGCGGACCGGGCAGAGGAGACTCTGCCCGGTGACCATCAACTCTGCCATAGCAGTTCCAACTGTTGCTCATCGACGCTGAGGCTTTCAGCCTTAAGCACATTGGTGGTGAAGAAGCGCAGGGTATCGAGGCCAGGCGCCTGCTCTGGCGCCCATTCGCTAGCCAGGTGGGCCAGTTGGCGGTTGCCGAGCTGGGATTCGTAGCAGGAGGAGATGATCACCTTGAGCCCGGCGGCATGGGCCTTGTCGATCAGCGCCTTGCAGCGGCTCAGGGAGCCGATCAGTGTGGGCTTGATGACGATGGCCTTGAGCTGGGGGAAGGGCTCCCAGTGCGGCTCTAAACTCAGCAGTTCGTCCAGGGCCACCGGAATACCGGTATGGCTGGCGACGGCGCGGATATCCTCCAGCCGGGCACAGGGATCTTCAATGTATTCGATATTGGCGGTGTTGAGGTGGCTCATGAAGGTCCAGGCTTCTTCCCGGGTCCAGCCACAGTTGGCATCCAGGATTAGCTTGAGCTTGGGTGCCATGCGGCAGAGCTCGCGTACCATGGCTATTTCATCCCGCATGGTGTGGCGAGCGACCTTGAGCTTGGCCTTGGCCGGGTAGTCATACAGCCACTCGCGCCAGCCCCAGATGATCTCGTCCGGGGTCCCCAGCAGCAGGATATAAGGGGAGTGGGGGGCGTTCATCTTGGTGGGCCACTGCCGCTGGGCGCAGTCGAAGCCGAACTGCACCGAGGGCAATTGCGGCGCCAGTTTGCGACCCATCTTCAGCCCCTTGAGGCAGAGCAGCGCCTCCTCTTCGGCCTCGGCCAGATTCTCCTTGGAAAAGCCGGGAAGCGGGGCGATTTCGCCCCAGCTGGATTCCCATTTCAGCAGCAATCCCTCGCGCACCGAGATCTGCTGATCATGGAATTGGAGCGGTTGGCTGAGTGGCAGCCGATAGCGATAGAGACTGGCTTTCATCATGGATTCCGTTTGAATTTGGCGAAGTCGGGACGACGTTTTTCGTTGAAGGCGTTGCGCCCCTCCTGACCCTCTTCGGTCATATAGAACAGCATAGTCGCATTTCCGGACAGCTCCTGCAGCCCGGCCTGACCGTCACAGTCAGCATTCAGCGCCGCCTTCAGGCAACGCAGTGCCATGGGGCTGTGTTGCAGTATCTCCCGGCACCAGCGCACGGTTTCGCGCTCCAGCTCGGCCAGGGGGACCACGGCGTTGACCAGACCCATCTCCAGGGCTTGGGCCGCATCATACTGACGGCACAGGAACCAGATCTCCCGGGCCTTCTTCTGACCGACGATGCGTGCCATGTAGGAAGCACCCCAACCCCCATCGAAGGAGCCAACTTTGGGACCGGTCTGACCGAAGCGGGCATTGTCGGCGGCCAGGGTCAAATCACACATCATATGCAGCACATGGCCGCCACCGATGGCGTAACCGGCCACCATGGCGACCACAGGCTTCGGGCAGGTGCGGATCTGGCGCTGGAAATCGAGCACGTTCAGATGATGGGTCCCAGCCTCATCCTGATAGCCGCCGTAGTCGCCACGCACCTTCTGGTCCCCGCCGGAGCAGAACGCCAGATCCCCGGCACCGGTGAGAATAATGACGCCGATCCCGGCATCGAAGCGGGCATCGTTCAGGGCCTCCATCATCTCCTGCACGGTCAGCGGGCGAAAAGCATTGCGTACCTGGGGGCGGTTGATAGTGATCTTGGCGATCCCCTCTTCGGACTTGTGATAGCAGATATCCTGGAACTCGCCGCTGCAATCATGCCATTGGGTCGGGGCGTACCAGTGGGCGTCTTGGTTCTCGATCATGGGTGGTGTCATCCAAAAAAAGTAACTAGAAAACAGTAACTAAAAAACAATAACTAAATAGCCGATCCTAATGATGCTCCATCGACAAGGAAGCACACGCTGACACGCCGTAAACCCATCCATGGGGGCTCCACCGCGCCATCCCTGGCGCGGAGGGTCAGCTTAGCGCTACCAAAGTCGATGTCGTGGGTGATCTCCTATTCGGAACCGCCAGTTAGAACAAGGTGGAAAATAGTGGCTGCTGGCGTAACCACGCCTGCAGCCGCGCCGCCATGGCCTCGGGGGCATCCCGGTGGACATTGTGACCGGCGTTGGCGATCTGACCCAGAGCCAGTCTGGGGCAGTCGCGGGCCAGCTGACAAGCCAGGGCGCTGAATTTCTGATCCCGGGCGCCACTGAGCCACAGCGTGGGCAGGGAGCCGTCGGCCAGCGATGGCCTGTGGTCGGGCTGGCGGGCCAGGCTGGTGGCCGCCAGCATCCGGGCGATGGCGCGGCCATCCTGCAGACCGCGCAGGGCGATCAGCTGCTGGCGTTGTAGGGCATCCAGCTCGGCAAACACCGGCTGTTGATACCAATCGGCTAGCACCTCAGGTAAGGGCTCGCGCCAGAAGCGTCGTACCCAGCGCGCATCCTGTCGGGCTCGCAGGCGGCGCTCGTCAATTCCCGCAAGCCCCGGATGGCCGCTTTCGACTATCAGTCCTCGTAATCGAGGGAGTCCGCGCAGTCGGGGGCGCCCGCGTCGTCCGGGCTGGTCTGCCGATGTGGCGGCATCGGTTGTTGCAGCATGGATTGTTGCTGCTTCCGTTGTCGCTGCATGAGTTGTCGCAGAGTAGTGCAGCGCCAGACGGCCACCGAGCGAGTAACCGAGCAGGATAAAATTGCCGACCTGATGGGCCTCGAGCCGTTGATCGAGCCAGGCGGGCCAATGGGCGAAATCGACCGCGGGTCCGGCCGCCGGGCTGTGTCCCGGCAGATCCAGCGCCAGAGCCTGTTGCCGCAGGGGCGCAGGCAGCGCCTGCAACAGCGGCTGCCAATCCTGGGCCGAGCCCAGCAGGCCATGAAGCAGCACCAGATGGGGCTGGCTGCGAGTGGGCTCGGCGTTATGGCTGGTCAGCGACATCGGGCAGATCCAGAGTCCGACAGGCGGCGGCCAGCTCCGCGAGCTGACGGGCCGCCTCCTCGGCCGGGAAGCGGCATTCGATCAGCGTCACGCCGCCCTGACAGGCCCGTTGGTAGCTGTGGGCAAATTCATCGAGGCGGGTGGGGGCCTGATAGCGCAGGCCGAACTGGGCGGCGGCATGGGCAAAGTCCAGACCGTGGGGCAGGCGAAAGAAGCCTTCCAGCGCCGGACTTTGGGCCGCACCGGGCAGCAGGGTGAAGATGCTGCCGCCATCGTTATTGACCAGCACCAGCACCAGGTTCAATCCCGGTCGACGTAGCAAGGCCAGACTGTTCAGATCGTGCAGCGCCGAGGTGTCGCCGATCAGCAGGGTCGTCGGTTGTCCCCCGGTGGTGTTCTCTTGCACCATACCCAGGGCGATGCCGCTGGCGGTGGCGATCAGACCATCGATGCCGGAGGCGCCGCGGTTGCTGAATATCCGGCCGGGCTGATCATCCGCAGGTCGTGGCTGGCCCAGCATATCCAGCAACCGGGCGGGCAGGCTGTTGCCTAGCAATAAGGGGCCAGAGACCAAAGCGCAGAGGCGATGGGCCAGCCCCAGCTCGCTCCAGTGGCCGAGCCGCTGATCGAGCAGGCTGGCCACTGGGGCGCTGAGGTTATCGAGGTGATCCCAACGGGGTGCCGCGGGGGTGCAGGCGATGTGGCGCTGGCACCAGGCGGCAATCGGGGCTACCAGCCGGCGGTCGAGCCCATAATCCGGCACCAAGCGCTCCGCCGAGTCGTCCAGTTGCCAGCGCGCCTGCCAGCCATGCTGGCTGATGAACTGACTCAGCCGCTTGGAGATCAGGCGGCCGCCGACTTGCAATACTACCCTGGACCCGGCTAGTTGCTGCTGGAACCCGGGATGATGCAGGGCCAGATCGACATGGGTGATGGCTTCGGGGACGAAGCGCAGTTGCGATTGCACATCGGCCAGCAGGGGCCAGCCCAAGTGTCGGGCCAGCGCCTGTACCGCGGTGGCCGCTGCGGGATCGGGGATCTGTCCGGCGACGATGACGCCCGGTTGGCTGGCAAACTCGATCCAAGAGGCGAGCTCCTTATCGGTGGCCAGAGCTGACGGCTGAATGTAACGGGTCAGCGGCTGGTCGTGATTCAGCCAGTGGCGGAGTCCGTCCAGATAGGCGTCGGGGAGCGGTTCGCCTTGTCCGGGATACAGGGGCTCGGCAAAGGGGCAGTTGAGATGGGCCGGTCCCGGGTTGCACTGCAGGGTTTGCCAGAGCTGATCCAGGGTGCCGAGGAGAAACCGCGGGTCGATACGCAGTTCTGGTGTCGGCAAGTTTTGGGCAAACACCGGATATCCGGCGAACAGTCCGGGCTGGGCTATGGCTTGATTGGCCCCGCAGTCGATGAGCTCGGGGGGCCTGTCGGCGCTGAGAATGATCAGCGGCACCCGGGAGAGGCGCGCTTCGATGACCGCTGGATAGAGGTTGGCGACGGCGGTGCCCGAGGTGGTGATGAGGGCCACCGGCCGGTCACTGCTCTTGGCGAGCCCGAGAGCGAAAAAGCCCAGACCGCGCTCATCGAAATGGCAATGGCTGCGCAGATGGGGATGGTCGGCGGCCGCCAGGGTCAGGGGAGCCGAGCGGGAGCCGGGGGCGATGCAGAGATCCCGAACTCCCAGCCGCCAGAGTTCTTCGAGGATCAGCCGGGCCCAGCCCAGATTCAGATGGTCGCCGGCGCGGATCATGGCCGGGAGCCTTGACGGAGCAGGCCCAGCAGGTTGGCCAGTTTGTCATCCAGCTCCTGCCACTCCGCCCTGGATTCCGACCCGGCGACAATCCCGGCGCCGGTATACAGGCGCAGGGTATCTGGGGTCAGCAGGGCGCAGCGGATCGCGACGGCAAACTCAGCCACATCCTCGCTGATGAGGCCGCAGGCCCCGCTATACCAGCCACGGACGAAGGGTTCATGCTCGCGAATAAACGCCAGCGCCTTGCGTCTGGGGGTGCCCCCCACCGCCGGGGTCGGGTGCAGGGTCGCTAGCAGTTGAGCATCGGTCACCTCGGGTTTGAGCCGGGCCTGGATGTCGCGGCGCAGGTGTTGCAGCCGCCGCAGCTTGAGAATTCGCGGCGGCGAGAGTGTCGCCTGCTCGGCTAGGCCTTCGAGACGGGTAAGGATATCGGAGTGTACCAGCCGGTTTTCCAGCCGGTTCTTGTTATCCGCCAGCAACTGAGTGGCCAGTTCGAGATCGGTGGCGTCATCCCCAGTGCAGAGGATGGTGCCCGCCAGGGCTTCGCTCTCCAGCTCCCGCTCCTGGCGGCGATAGAGGCGCTCCGGAGAGCTGGCCAGCAGGCAGGCTTCGGCACTGAACTGGAAGGCGAAGTGAAAACAGGCCGACGTCAGGGGTTGCCAGCCCGCCAGCAGCTCCCAGGGGTTGACCGGTTGCCGGGTGTCGAGGCGGCTCTCGCGGGCCAGTACCACCTTGGGCATGTCCGCCAGATGTCCGGCCGTGGTGAGCTCGTCCACCAGAGCCGCCCACTCGGCGGGTTGCGGCGTGTCATGACGCTGGAAGTCAATCCCCGCAAAGGAGGTCAGCTGAGCTTCGGGTTGCACCTGAGCCAGCGCTTCACGGGCACTGGCTATCTCGTGCTGCTGTTGCTCGGGATCGGCCTCCAGCCAGAGATTGCAGACCAGCTCGATCTGGTTCCCCTGCCGGATGAGTTCGATGCGCGGCAGGATGAAGCGACAGTTACCGAACTCCTGCCAGTGGTCGGCATCGGTTCGCGGGTCGAGGGGATCAAACGCCAGCCCGCCGTAGTAACGGGGCCAGCTACCAGCCATGGGGCGAGGCTGACGACTCAGGGCCGCCAGTCCGTCGGCATCGTGGATCTCGCGCAGGCTGCCGAGGGCGGCGAATTCCCGATCCCGTTCCCGCGCATGCCAATAGATGCGCGGGTACAGGGTCTGACCCTTGAGCCAAGCGGTGAAGGAGGTGATGTCGATGGGTTCCCGCAGACGAATAAAACCAGTTAAATCCGTCGGTAACAGGTCATTGAGTGTTCTTATGAGTCTTGTCTGAGCCAGCATGGCATGAATACACAGATGATAATGGCCGGCGAGCTGCCGGAACTGCAAAATGAGAGCCAGATCCGCTATAGTACGTCTCTTTCTGACGCCTCGGACCGGACGGATGGGCCCAGTATAGGGGCTGCCGGACGGGGGGTAAACACATTCGCTGGGGATGTCGCCACTCACCATGACTCGCACTTCACTCTCCCGTTGGCTACTGGCTGCCCGCTTGCGTACCCTACCTCTGGCCTGTTCCAGCGTGCTGTTGGGCAGTGGTCTGGCGGCCCATGCCGGAACCTTTCGCTGGCCCCTGTTCCTGCTCTGCCTGCTGACCGCGATTTTGCTGCAGATCTTGTCGAATCTGGCCAATGACTATGGTGATGCCGTCTCCGGTGCGGATAACGCCGATCGGGTCGGTCCGACCCGCGCCGTGGCCGCCGGTCTCATCACCTCTCGTCAGATGCAGATTGCCATGGGCCTCATCGCGCTGGCCGCCGTGATCTCCGGTCTGGCGCTGCTTTGGTCGGCCTTTGCCGACGATTGGCCCGCGTTTCTGGCCTTTATCGGCTTCGGGGCCTTGGCGCTGGTGGCGGCGGTGACCTATACGGTCGGGCGTCGCCCTTACGGTTATCGCGGTTTTGGCGATCTGTCGGTATTCCTGTTTTTCGGCTTGCTCGGCGTCATGGGTTCCTACTACCTCTATAGCCACCAGCTTAGCTGGAGCCTGTTATTACCCGCCGCCAGCTGCGGCCTGCTGGCGACTGCGGTGCTGAATATCAACAATATCCGGGATCGGGTCACCGATGCGGCCAGTGGCAAATTCACACTGGCGGTGCGCCTCGGGGCTCACCGCGCTCGCATCTACCACTGGTTGCTGGTGGGTGGGGCCGGTGGGCTGATCGTGCTGTTTATCCTGCTGCATAGTTCATCAACCTGGCCCTGGCTGTTTCTACCCGGCTATCTGCCGCTGCTGCGTGCCGCCTGGGTGGTACAGGTGAGCGACGATCCGGCACTACTCAATCTTCAATTGAAGCTGACGGCGCTGGGCAGCCTGAGCTGCAATCTGCTGCTGGCCCTGGGCTTTACCCTCTCGTAACTCGGCTTTGCCCTGGTGATGAATTGCCCGACAGGTTCTGGCATGGCCTGGAGTCCGGCCGCTCGCAGACCCGTCGTGAATACCTCTCTGTAGACTCGACGGCGGCTTCTCTGCCGCCAACGGTCTGCTCGTCGTCCAGACTCCATCCTCGCTAATGCACACTGTGACAGCGCCCTCATGAACCGGCTTGCGGGGCTCTCGACTCGGAGGAACCGGTTGTGGCAGGCGTCTCCAATCGCCACGGTTTCCTTGCCTGCCGTGGCGCGCTACAGTGGGGCTCGGATGTCGAATGGAAGCGCGTGGTAATCCTGATGAGTGTGCATGTCTGGCTGGCCTTTCTGGCCACAACCCTGATCTTCAGTCTCTCTCCCGGTGCGGGCGCTGTGAATACCATCAGCACCGCCATGCGCCACGGCTGGCGCGGCACTCTGCCCGCCATCGCCGGTCTGCAATTGGGCATGCTCTGCCATCTGGCGCTGGTCGGCGCCGGGCTCGGTACCCTGCTGGCGCAATCGGCAGAAGCCTTCGCGGTCTTGAAATGGGGCGGTGCCGCCTACCTGGTCTGGCTGGGCTGGCAGAAGTGGCGTGCCCCGGCCCGTTTCGAGCTCAATGGCGAAGGTACGGGCGGCGAAGCCCTGTTCTGGCCAGCGGTGCTGGTGAATCTCACCAATCCGAAAACTATCCTGTTTCTGGTGGCGCTGTTTCCGCAATTTTTGCATACCGACTACCCGCTCTGGTCCCAGACGCTGATCCTGGGGCTGACCTGTGTGCTGGTGGATTGTGGGGTTATGGTGGGGTATGCCCTGGTGGCCTCGCCGCTGGCAGCTCTGGTCACCAGCGAGCGGCGGATGCGGCTGCAGAACCGGCTGTTCGGCTCGCTGTTTATGGCGGCCGGGGCTGCATTGGCCTCGTCCAGTCGTTAAACGCCTATGTCAGCAACTGCAAGCACCCTGCGGGTTGCCACCTTCAACCTCAGCTTCTCGCGCCCAACGGCCGGTGGCTTGCTGGCCGCACTGCAAGCCAACGAGCTGCCATTGCACCACTGCGCGGCCATACTGCAGCGGGTGCGGCCCGATATAGTGCTGCTCAACGAATTCGATCACGATGGCGAAGGGCAGGATGAACAGGCATTGACGCTGTTTTTGCAGCGCTATCTGGGCGTCTCCCAGCAGGGGGAAGTGCCGCTGGAGTATCCCTATGCCGGGCTGATCCCCACCAATACCGGCCTGCTGTGCCGTGCCGATCTGGATGGTGATGGGGTACCGACCCTGCCGGCCGACGGTCAGGGCTTTGGCGCTTTTCATGGTCAGTACGGCATGGCGGTGCTCTCCCGCTGGCCGCTGGATTGGGGCGCTTCCCGCTCGTTCCGCCAGTTGCTATGGGCGCAGATGCCCGGTGCGCAACTGCCGGATCGGCAGCCCGGCTCGGGGTTAGGGGATTATTACTCGGCGGCAGCCCTGGCCGAGCTGCGGCTCTCCTCGAAGAATCATCTGGATCTGCCGGTGCGCATCCCCACCGCCGATGGCGAACGGCGGCTGCATCTGCTGCTGAGTCATCCGGTGCCACCGGTCTTCGATGGCCCGGAGCGGCGCAACCGCTGTCGCAATCATGACGAGATCCGGCTGTGGTGCGATTATCTCGATGGTGCGGATTACCTGCGGGATGATGCCGGAGGTCGAGGTGGACTGGCGGCAGAGGCTTCATTTGTATTGCTGGGGGATCTGAACGCCGATCCCCAGGCCGGGGATGGCGATCGACGGGCCATTCGTCGGCTGCTGGCCCATCCACGAGTTCATCCTGCGGTCGCCAGTGGCCGTTGGCGACCCGCCGCGGCCGGAGGGGTGATCCATGGCGCGCGCCGCTCCCGACCTGTACCCGCCGCGCAAGCCCGCTACTGGACTCATCTGCGCGGCCTGCGGCTGGATTATGTGCTGCCAAGCCGGGATCTGCAGGTGCAAGGTTCCGGCGTATTCTGGCCCGCCACTGCGGAGCCGGGGCGGGAGTGGCTCGCTGATAGCCAGGATCAGGACAGCGCCGGGCTCAGCTCCGATCACCGGCTGGTATGGGTCGATTTGGAAGTATGAGTGCTCGTTGTTTCAGGGCTTGAGGCGTGATTGTCGCTGAATGGGAGTAAAAAATTCGAATATCGATGCCCCGACTGTTTGCGGATGACGCAGAATGCCTATAATGCTCGCTCGATCACATTTATCGCCCCTATACCGCTGAAGGAATCATGATGATCTCGCGTTGGCTTCCTGGCCTACTGATGGTTCTCTTTACCTATTCGGCCTCTGCGGCGTTGCCGCTGACGCCGTTCGAGCAGGCCCCCACCCGGCCCTTGCCCCATTCGGCCACTATTTCTGCCTATCTGCATACCCTGGCGGATGAGTCGCGCTTTGCGACTGTGACCCAGCTTGGCATCTCGGCGGGAAAGCGTCCGGTCGAGGCGCTGATCGTCTCGGAGGATCAGGCGTTTTTACAACAGGGGAAACCCGCGACCGACAAGCCGACCATCATGCTGGTGGGCTCCCAGCATGGCAATGAACCCTCGGGCACCGAGGTGTTACAGATACTGGCCCGTCGCCTGCTCAATGGTGAGTTGACGCCTTGGCTGCGGCAGATGAACTTTGTCATAGTTGCGCTGGCCAACCCGGATGGTCGTGATCTGAACCGGCGGCTGAATGCCAAGGACGAGAATCCGAATCTGGACTTTATTGCGGTCGAGTCTCCCGAGACCCGCATCTATATCGATGCCCTGGAGCGCTTCCAGCCGGATGTGGTGATGGACTTGCACGAAACCTGGAATGACAAGTGGCCCATGACGCCCAAAGAGGGATTTCTGACCACGACCGATGCCCAGTTTGAAGTCGGCAACAATCCGAATCTGGATGCGCGTCTGAGCCAATATGCCAATCAGGTCTATCTGCCCCGTCTCATCGAGGCGGTGGATGACGCTGGGATTCCGGCTCAGCGCTATAACGAGATCTACTCGCTGAAAGATCCGGTGCGCCGAGGGGGTCTCAGCCTCTCCAATTTCCGCAACTATGCCTCCATGCAGGGGTCGCTGACCGTACTGTTCGAGAATCGCCACGACGGTCAGGGCAAGTTTCCGACCCCGCAGAACATAGCCGAGCGGGTGCGCAAGCAGTTGTTGAGTGTCGAGCAGGCCTTGGCGCTGGTGCTGGAGGATCACCAGCAGATCCAGACGCTCAGTCGCGACGCCCGTCACCGTTGGGAAGGTGCCGAAGGCGAGGACCGCTTCGTCATGCAGTATGCCTTTGCGCCGAATGTCCAGGAGCCGAATATCTCGGTGACTTTGCAGGATCGGCAGGGTAAGAAGGTGGTCAAACCGTTCCGTCTGGAGGACCGGATTGCCATCACTGGCCTCGGTGATATTCCACCGGGCTACGTGATCCGTTCCCAGACCCGTCGTTTCCGGGAGTGGCTGGATGATCACCACATCGTCTATCAGGTGGTGCAACAGCCGGAAAACATTCAGCTGACCCAGCAACGGGTGGCCGATGTGAAGATCGCGGCCAAGACCAATCCGGGAACTCGGGACTGGTTGGATGTGGTGCTGGATGAAAAAACGGTTCAGGTCGCGTTGGAGCCCGGTGATCTGAAAATTTCCACCGCCCAACCACAGGGGGCGCTGATCAGCATCATGCTGGACCCACGCTCATCCAATAGTCTGTATCAGGAGCCCAGCTGGCGCGGACTGCTGTTGAGTAACCCGTTGCCCACGGCACCCTTAGCCGAACCCAGTCAGCAGCTGGCTCGGGACCATGTTCAGGCCGCCAAGGTCAACTCGCAGGGCTGACCTCATTCGTCGGGGGCGTCGCTCTTGCGCGGGCGAGGCGAGGCCGTCGCGGTAGACTCAGCACCCTTGCCGCCCTTCAGGATCTGGCTCAGTAGCTCCCGCTGCTGGGCCAGATAGAGCGCCAGAGCCTCGCACTGGTTTTCATCCAGCGAGACAGGGCCCTGCTGCAATAAGCCACTCAGCTCATCTGCCATATCCAGCATCTTGTCGTAGGCATCGGCCTCTTTCTTGCTGACAAAGGTCATCTTTTCCTCGCCATTCCGGACTACCACGTATTTGATCTCGACCGCCATCGATGAAATTCCTATGTATAAAGATACAGCTCTCTTATAGCGGATTGGTGAGCTGAATGCCAGATTTAACTGTGCTGACTCGCTGCTGGATAACAAAAATGGCATAGTCTTTCTGGCCTCTGCGACATGCAGTTCCAGAGATCCAGGATGGTAAGGAGTCGATATGCGATGCGGGGTAACAGTTGGCCTGTTGATGGTCGGTCTTGGTCTGTTCGGCAACCAGCCAGTCAGTGCGGGACGCCTCTATAGTTGGGATGACGCTCAGGGCGTGACGCACTTTTCCAGCCGCCCGCCGCAGAACAAGACCCAGGGCATTCAGGAGTTAAAAGCCAATAGCCGGGGGACCATAACGCCGTTGCCCGAAGCCGAGCGTCTGTATGCCGATACCGAGACCCTGCTGCAGGCCGGGGAGAGTGGCAAGCAACAGGAGACTTGTGCCTATTACCGCTCGTTGCTTGCACGGTATCAGACTCAGGGGGCCAAAGCGTTCAACCCCCAGACCGGCAAGGCGGAGGTGTTACAGGGGCGTGCTGCAAGCCAGGCCGTGCGCCACGCCAAGGAGGCGGTGCGGGTCTATTGCCGACGGTGAACCCTGTCGCGGCAGTTTACTTTTCACCCCGGGTCGGGGTGTCGTTATTCTTCGAGGCGAAGAAGGGGCGTTGCACGGGCGGATCGACCGTCTCTTCCGGTGATTCCGGACGATTCTCCCAGGCAGACATCAGCTCGCTGCGTCTGTCCTCCTGATTGGCTTGCAGCATCTCCGCCAGAATATGCCGGTACTGCACGCTCTTGGTGATGTACATGCTCTCGTCATCGATGAAGGCGGTCTGTTCGCGCAGCAGCTTCTCATCATGTTGCTTGAAGGTCTGACCGGCGCGCCACGCCTGGTTGGCACGGACTCCCAGCTCCTTGAGCGCATTCACTCCCAGATCTACCGCCGAGCCGACGGTTTCCCGATAGACCATATCCACGCCCTGCTGCAGCAGTTGATGGGCATGGGGCCGGTCGATGGCGCGTACCAGCAGCTTGAGTTGCGGGAAATGCTTCTGGGCCAGCTCGCATACCGCCAGCGACTTGCTCGGGTTGCCGACCGCCACCACCAATAGCTTGGCCTTGTGGGCCCCGGCGGCGTACAGCAGATCCAGCCGATCGGCATCCCCATAGAACACCTTGTAGCCAAACTTGCGCAACACATCGATATGACCGGCATCATTGTCCAGAACCGTGGTGCCGATGCCGTGGGCATGCAGCAGACGACCGACCACCTGACCGAACCGGCCAAAGCCGACTATGATGACCGGGTTGTCGTGTTCATCGATCTTATCGGCCTCCCGCTCCTCGACCTGCTCCTGATAACGGCGCTGGACGAAGCGCTGGTTGAGGATCAATAGCACCGGGGTCAGGGCCATCGACAGGGCGACGACCAGCGTCAGCAACGAAACCAGATGGGCGGACAACAACTGGCTCTTGTAGGCCAGGGTCAACAAGACGAAGGCAAACTCACTACCCTGTGCCAGCGCCAGGGCGAAGGTCCAGCGGTGAGCCGGATTCATCCGCGAGACGCCACCTAGCCCTTGCAACACCAGACACTTGATCAGGATCAGCAACAGCAACAGGCCGAGGACCAGGCCAGGCTGGCTGGCCAACAGGGTAAAGTTGATACCGGCGCCGACCGAGATGAAGAACAACCCCAGCAGCAGCCCCTTGAAGGGTTCGATATTGGCTTCCAACTCATGGCGGTACTCGCTCTCGGCCAGTACCACGCCGGCCAGAAAGGTCCCCAGCGCCGGAGACAGACCGACGGATTGCATGGCCAGGGCGATGAGAATGACCAGCAACAGGGCCGCAGCGACAAAAATTTCCCGCATGCCGGATTGAGCGATGAAGCGGAATACCGGTCGCATCAGGTAGTGGCCGCCCAGAATGATGCCACTGATGACAGCGGCGATGAGCAGGCCATCCTGCCAGCCGCCGAGGGTCGGTGCCGTGTCCGGAACACTGCCGCGAGCTGCCAGCAGGGGGATGAGCGCCAGCATGGGAATGACGGCAATATCCTGAAACAGCAGCACGGCAAAGCTGGCCTGGCCGGATTCGGTCTTCAGCTGCCGCCGCTCGGTCAGGCTCTGCAGCACTATGGCGGTGGAGGAGAGGGCGAGGATCATGCCGGTGGTGAGCGCCTGCTGCCAGCGTAGCCCGAAGAGCAGGCTGACAATGGCGATCGCCACCGAAGTCAGCAGCACCTGACTACCGCCCAGGCCCAGCACGGGTCCTTTGAGTTGCCACAGCAGCGCCGGTTTGAGTTCCAGACCGATCAGGAACAGCATCAAGACCACGCCGAACTCGGCAACGTGCATCACATCATCGGTCTTGCCGACCACGTTCAGCAGGTAGGGGCCAATAATGATGCCGGCGATGAGATAACCGAGTACTGAGCCCATACCCAGTCGTTTGGCGATAGGGACCGACACCACGGCGGCGGTCAGGAAAATGAAGGCATCAAACAGCAGACCGTTGGTCATCATAAGACCTCCAGCAAATCAGTCAGATAGGTGGCCCGATGCAGATCGTCGGTAGAGAAGCGATCATCCCGCAGGCCTTCCAGCAACAGACGGTACTCGCGGGCTGTTTCTCGTAGCAGCCTCACATCCTGGATGGTGTGATAGGAGTAAAGAACGAATGGCGGCAGATAGCGCATGCCACACAGCCAAGCCGTCTGTTTGAAGGGCAGCAGGTACTCGATGACGGCGCGGCGGTTGTGGCCCTGAGAGGTGTAGGACTCCTGGCTGCCGCCTGTGGTGATCACCGACAGCAGAGCCTTGTCTTTGAGGGCGTGGCCGTCAGGGCCGAAGGCGAAACCATATTCGAGCACCTGATCCATCCACTCCTTGATGATGGCCGGGCTGGAGTACCAGTACAGCGGATGCTGGAAGATGATGATGTCGTGCTCTAGCAGCAGTTGTTGCTCCTGGGCCACATCAATAAACATATTGGGATAGTGCTGATAGAGATCATGGATGGTCACCCCCTCCATCTTGCGCAATGCCTGCAGTAAGGCCTTGTTGGCATGGGAGCGGTGGTAGCCGGGGTGGGCAAACAGGATCAGTATCTTCTTCATGCGGGTCACAAGGCTCCGGAAAAATGCGGGTCAAGCATACGCGGGGAGATCCGTTCGTGATGAACGACACGTTCGCGCCAGTCTATGAGCTTGGAAATTGTGAAGCAAATCAATTATCGGGCTAAATATTGTTCGGCTGCCTGATGCTGTCAGGACGGACTGGGTTTCATGGCTTGTGTTAAGTGTAAACGACAGGGTTGGCTCCGTCAGGAGACTCAATCCTCTGCAAGTCGGGCGCTATTTGTTAGCATGCGGATAGACCCTTTTCTTCGAGAGTAATGCCTGTGTCAGAAGCCATCCTTCACCCGCTGTCTATGTCTCCTCCCCTGGCGGATCGCCGGGATCATGTGCTGGTGTTGCATGGGGATGAGCGACAGGACCCCTATTACTGGCTGCGGGATGATTCGCGGCAGGACCCGGCGGTTCTGGACTATCTGCGGGCCGAGAATGAGTACACCCGGCAGGTCCTGGCTCCACTGCAAGGCTTACAGAAGAGGCTCTATCGCGAGATGCGGGGACGGCAAAAGCCCGATGACAGTTCGCTGCCCTATTTTTATCGCGGTTACTGGTATGTGACACGTTATGAAGCGGAAGCCGAGTTCCCTTGTTACGACCGTCATCCAGGAGCCTTGCAGGCTCCGGCCGAACGGTTGCTGGATGCACAAGATCGAGCCAGCACCAGCGATTTCTACGAGCTGGGCTCACTGGAAATAAGCCCCGATGAGCGTTACCTGGCCGTCAGCGAGGATTGGATTTCCCGTCGGCAGTACCGAATTCAGATCCGCGATCTGCAGACCGGCCTCTGGTTGCCCGATGTGCTGGAATCCTGCTCCTCGGAGCTGGTCTGGGCCGCCGATAGCCGCAGCTTCTTCTATGTACGCTTGGATGACGAGACCCTGTTGCCCTATCAGGTGTGGAATCATGTGCTGGGGGAACCGGGCCATCGGGATCGGCTGATCTATGAGGAGGTGGATGACAGCTATTACCTGAGCCTGGAGCAGAGCCGATCCGAACAGTTGTTGCTGATTTCCTTGCACAGCACCCTGAGCAGTGAGGTCTGGTGGTTGCCACTGACCGACATTGAGGACGAGCCCGTCTGTTTTCTGCCTCGGCGCCGGGGTCATGAGTATCAGCTGGACCATTTTGCCGACCACATCTATATCCGCTCCAATTATCAGGGTGCCAATTTTGGTCTCTATCGCACCCTGCTTGCCGTGGAGCCCGTGCAGCGCGAATCGGACTGGCACTGTCTGCTGGCACCGCGCCAGGAGGTGCTGCTGCAGCAGTTCGAGTTATTCCGCTCGGCCATTCTGCTGGAAGAGCGGCAGGCCGGGTTGGCCGTCTGCGGCAGTTGGATCTGAACGGGGTTGAAGTGCGGGCCGTACAGTTTGCCGACCCTTGCTATGTGACCTGGCTGGGATTTAACCCGGACCCTAATAGCACCCAGGTGCGTTATGGCTACAGTTCGCTGACTACGCCGTTTTCGACCTATGGACTGGATCTGACCCTGGGGACGCAGAGCCTGCTGAAGCAGCAGCCGGTATTGGCGCTTTTGACCCCGCTTGCTATGCCAGCGAACGACTCTGGCTTCAGGCCCGCGACGGGACTCCAGTGCCGGTATCGCTGGTCTATCGCCGGGATCGGTTCGTGCGAGGGGGTAATCCGCTGCTGGTGTATGGCTATGGCGCCTATGGTTTGAGCGAGGAGCCGGATTTTTCTAGCAGTCGGTTGAGTCTGCTGGATCGGGGGTTTGTCTACGCCATCGCCCATGTTCGCGGTGGTGAAGAGCTGGGGCGTCACTGGTATGAACAGGGACGGGGAGAGCACAAGCTCAACAGCTTCCATGATTTTATCGATGTCACCCGAGGCTTGATTGCCGCCGGTTATGCCGATCCCGGGCGGGTATTTGCCATGGGCGGCAGTGCCGGTGGTCTGCTGATGGGGGCATCATCAACATGGCCCCCGAACTCTATCTGGGTGTGGTAGCGGCGGTGCCGTTTGTGGATGTGCTGACCAGCATGCTGGATGAGTCGATCCCGCTGACCACGGGTGAATATGATGAGTGGGGGAACCCCAATAACGCCGCCGACTATGCCGTCATTCGCCGCTACAGCCCCTATGATCAGATCCAGAGCCAAAAGTATCCCCATCTGCTGGTTGTCAGTGGGCTACATGACTCCCAGGTTCAGTATTGGGAACCTGCCAAGTGGGTGGCCAAGTTGCGTCATGAGAAGACTGACGATCACTGGCTGTTGCTGGCCATGGATATGAGCGCCGGCCATGGCGGAAAGGCCGGACGTTATCATCATCTGCACGATGTGGCGCGCGAGTATGCGTTCCTGCTTCACCTGGCGGGAATTGTGGAGTAATCGGCCTGCCCGGAACGTATTTCCCATACCGTTTTAGGTGTAAGCGGCGTAGACTTGGGGTCGGTATTCATAGTCTGAACAGACCGGCCCCGGCCGGATAAAAGGAGAAATCCATGTCTGTACAAGAACAGGTTCAAGAGACGTGTGAGGCTTGCGGTTGTGTGGCCGAAATCGGCAGCATTATCAATGAAGGTGATGACAGGGTAACCCTGTGCATCGAAGCCGGAGACGAGGCTGCGGCGGCGAACCGTCTGGAGGCTTTTATCCAGCTAGCACGCGGATCTACAGCGATGTCGTGATCGAACAGGACACGCAGAAAACCGCTGAAGGCGTGGCGTTAAATTGCTCGTTAACGTTCAGTTGCACCGCTGAAAAAATCATCTTCGAAATGCGCTCTCGCGCGATCTGAATCACAAAAAACGGGGGGTTTTAGCCCCCGCTGTGGATAAAGCTCCCCTCTCGTTCAGCTTCCATTCAGGCATATTAGGGTTTAATGCGGCGTTTTCGATGAACAGATAATCGACAATACGCGATGAGAAACCTAATTCAAGGTCTACTGTTGCTCTGGTGTCTGGCTGCTTCCGCCGCCCACGCCATGGCCCTGACCGACAAAGTGACCACACGTAAAGGCGATTTGGATGCGATGCTCGATGACCGTCTGCTCCGGGTACTTGTGGTTTACGACAACGCCAATTTTTATCTCCATCAAGGCCGCCAGGATGGCTTGAATGTCAGCCTGATGCGTGAATTCGAACGCTGGCTAAACAACCGTTACTTTGCCCGGCAAAAGCTCAAAATGAATCTGGTCTTCCTGCCGGTTCGTCACGATCAGTTACTTCCCATGCTGAACGCCGGCAAAGGGGATCTGGTGTTGGCTAGCTTGAGCACCACCGAGGGTCGCCGCAAGCAGGTGGACTTCTCGATCCCGGATATGAGTGGGCTAAGGGAACTGCTGGTCAGCAGCGATAAGGTTGCCCCTATCCAGCATCTGACCAAGCTTTCTGGCAAACATATCTGGGTACGCAAGAGTTCCAGCTACTACGAGAGTCTGCAGACCCTGAATGACATGCTGGCTTCGCTGCAACTGCCCCCCGTGTATATCGAACAGGCCGATGAACTGTTACAGGATAGCGACCTGCTGCAGATGGTCAGCCTGGGCGCAATCCCCTATACCCTGGTGGATAGCCACAAGGCGCGCCTCTGGGGGACTGTGTTTAGCGGTCTGCGTGTCCATGATCGGATCCCGCTGCGCGAGAATGGTTCTACCGCCTGGGCGTTTCGCAAGAACAGTCCACAGCTGGAGGGGGAAGTGAATGCCTTCCTCAAAGAGTATCGTCAGGGAACCAGCAAGGGGGACCCGCTCTATCGACGTTACTTGCAACAGGCGCCCGGTATCGCCCAGCGCTTCTTGCGTGGTGGGAACGAGCGCATGGGGTGGTCCATCTCCGACTTTCAACGCTACGCCCCGCTATTTCAGCGTTATGCCGATCAGTATCAGTTGGACTGGATGATGTTGTTTGCCCAGGCGTATCAGGAGTCCACCCTGAATCAGGGCGCGCGCTCCCGTCGTGGGGCCATGGGGGTGATGCAGGTGTTGCCCAGTACGGCGCGAGAGCCGTATATCAATGTGCGAAACATAGCGTCATTAGAAAACAATGTGCACGCGGGCACCAAGTACATGCGCTACATGATGGACACCTATTTCGGGGATGCGGGACTGGACGATACCAACCGGGCGTTGTTCACCCTGGCGGCTTATAATGCCGGACCGAACCGGATTGCCCGCTATCGGGAAGAGGCGGCGCGTCGGGGGGTCTCAACGGCAATATCTGGTTTGATAATGTCGAGAAGGTTGCTGCTACCAAAGTGGGCGCGGAAACAGTGCAATATGTCAAGAATGTATCCAGCCGCTATGTTGCCTATCGCCGATCTTACGATCTGAATCAGCAACGCAAACAACTGCTGCCGCGTTGAGTCAGCCTCAATGACCGGAGTGCAATGGGGTATGGCGCAGTGTCAGCTCCATTGGGATTTGGTCCGGATGACAGAAGAAGTAGGCCTCCTCGACGGCACTGCGATCCGCCAGCTGACTCAGTTGGCTAGCATTTAGCATGAGCTCTCGCGCCAGATGGTTATGGCGGGAAATTCCCAGCGACATGCGACCACCTTCCTGATACTCCTGTTCTATCCACGCCCACAGGGGCTCTGCATGATCACCGGGTAACCCCAGTGCTGTGATGAGGTGGATATTTTCATGCTGATAGGCCATCTCTATTCTCCTCCAGATCCCGTCGCCAGACCCTGCGTATGCTGACAAGCATCCATGACGGAACGATGAAACTTGTTATCTGGTGGTTGCAAAGCTTATGCCTGGTCATCGGAAACGTAAGTTTCTTCTCACCTCATCATCGACTGGTGCAGGTCTGGGGCGGGTTTGGCGCGGGTGTGACAACAGGCTATGATATGGCTCTTTTGATGAGTCTGGAGTGGCCGTGGGGATACGTGCACAGCAAAAAGAGAAAACTCGTCGCTCGGTGATCGATGCGGCCTTCAGCCAGTTGAATGCGGAGCGCAGCTTTTCCAATCTGAGCCTGCGGGAAGTGGCACGGGAAGCTGGCATTGCCCCCACCTCGTTTTATCGCCATTTTCGAGATATGGATGAGTTGGGTCTGACCATGGTGGACGAGGGGGGATTGACCCTGCGGCAACTGATGCGTCAGGCCCGGTTGCGGATCGCCAATACCGGCGGTAGCGTGATCCGCACCTCGGTGCTGACCTTCATGGAGTTTATTGAAAATAACCCGAACGTGTTTCGCCTGTTGCTGCGCGAACGTTCCGGTACTTCGGCGGCGTTTCGGCAGGCGGTACAACGCGAAATACAACACTTCATCGCCGAGCTGGCGGATGATCTGCAAAAGAAATCCGGCTACAGCCCTTATGATGCCTATGCGCAGGCCGAGGCCATGGTCACCATAGTCTTCAATGCGGGGGCGGATGCTCTGGATATGGATCTGGAGTCCCGCACCGAGTTGGCCGAACGGACAATTTACCAGATGCAGATGATCGCGCGGGGCGCTGATTTTTATCACAAACCCCGGATCTGAATCGGCGGCTGTGGCCGCAAGGACTGCGGTGAGCCGCTGGCTGTCCCGTGTGTAGGATATTCGCTCTATCTTCTGTAGGCCGAGGGGGCGCTTTGTTGCCAGCATCTTCCGGCATTGGTTTATTAATTGATTGTTAATCAATAGCCTATCTTATTTTTACTCATATCATCTCTGTGTTAGTCCCGAGGAAGATATTCTCGAGTGCTTGTTCGTGATCGGGTCAGCGCTAAGATGAGCTCATACCGCAGCCACATCAATCTAGGATGGAATGATGACGGAACCGGCCGCGGTGATCACAGGAGTGACGTCTAATCGGCCTTATTCAGGAAGATAGCTAATCGGTTCGGAGATGAGCCGGTTGACAGGATGTCGAAGGAGTGAGCCCGGAGTGGCTAGGGTCAGGGAATGCCAGGGAGTGCGAATGTCATACGGACATGTAGAGTGACCAACAGACCTTTGAAGGGCGACTTTGTCGCCCTTTTCTTTTGTCTGCGTAAAATCTGCATGATTTTGCATGTAGATCTATTTTTTTATGCGCAGCTGATTGAAAGCCATTTCAAACATTTCCGGTAGTTGCGCATTCGGATTGCGGAGCGGTCTTGCGATGTCAGCGGAAAGGTTTTTATCTTCCTATACTGCCATTCCCCGTGTAAGACATTTGCCATAGCATGCGTAGGGGAAAACGTTTTTCTTGTGTGCGGATCTTGGTTGCTATCGAGTTAATCTATTGAAATTTATCAAAATAATTTATTGGTCCTGGATGAGTGAAAGAAAACATTTGCGAAATGGTATTGCTGATCCTGACAGGATCTTTAGTATTAATAGTGCAGGACGCAATGAAGTTGACCAAGATGGTCGACTGCCAAGGTAAGGCGCAGGATCCCCACAGGATGTGGGCAAGGACACCTCCCAGGAGGGAGATAGCACAACGGGTACGGATGACTCGTTATGCCAGGATGGCTAAAGGACACCCCAAAGGAATTGGGAAGTGGAAAGCCTAAAGGATGAGCTTAGTCAGGGATTGCAGGGAGCAATACTGTTCAAGGATTCGGACAGCTAAGACCTAATGGGGGCGACGAAAGTCGCCCCCTTTTCTTTATCCCGACGTCAAGCCCGGGCCTTTTTCAGCGCCAGATAAGCCGTTCATAGCTGCCTCTTCCTAGTTCAGATTGTGTCCTGCTGAGCCTGGGCTTTTGCCTGCAGGGTCGCCAAACGTCGGCGTTCTCGTTGATTCAGCCCCAATTCATCACAGGCTTCATCAAAGCTCTTCCCCAGATGGCACATGATCAGTTCGATAGCTGGTAAGTAGCTGCTCAACCCCGTATCCATGATGGTTTCCTAATGTATGACTAGATATGCTTATTTTCGAATCTATTGTCATTATTTAGTGGATTGCAAGGCATAATTATTCGTGAGGTTGTTTGCTGTGAGCCCGTCGACACTTTGCTGTGCCTCGGATCAAGATGACACTACTTGATCCGAAACAGTATTTGAGGTGTTATAAGATGCTTTAATTTGGCATGTTATAACTTCTGGAGAGATACAATGACACAATCTATTCATGGTCATGAGGTGATGCACCTGATGCTGGAGCTGGGCGGGACCTTTACTCGTGATAGCTTACGACTGGCGATCCATGAGCGTTTCGGCTCGGAAGCTCGTTTTCATACTTGCAGCGCCGAAGATATGGATGCTGCAACCCTGATCGAGTTTTTGCATGCACGCGGAAAATTTGTTGATCACGAGGCTGGGTTTAATACCGAAGCCGAGCGTATATGTAATCACTAGAATAATGATTGCGACAATTGGCTTTGTCGCAATCTAATGACTGCTCTGATATATTCCGGACAGAATTTTGTTCTGTAATTAACCGGATGCTCCGCCATGGATATTATTACTGCTGCCGTTATGTTATTCCTCATCATGGATCCAGTAGGAAACCTTCCTGTCTTCCTGTCGATCTTGCGTCATCTTCCTGCCGAGCGCCGCCGCAAAGTCATGATCCGGGAGCTGCTTATCTCTCTGGTGGTCTTGCTCCTATTCCTGTTTGCGGGCCAGGAAATCCTCAATCTGTTAAATCTAAAACAGGAAGCCGTGAGCATTTCTGGCGGGATAGTGCTGTTCCTGATCGCTATCCGGATGATTTTCCCGAGTGAGGGAGGGATCACTGGCCTACCGGAAGGCGAGGAGCCGTTGATTGTCCCTATGGCTATTCCGATGATTGCGGGCCCTTCGATTCTGGCGGCTCTGTTACTGCTGGCACATCAGTATCCGCATCAGATGACCGACTGGACTCTGGCTCTGTTACTCGCCTGGGGTGCCAGCTCCGTGATTCTCATGTTCTATGAGCAGATCAACCGCATACTGGGGGAACGAGTACTGAAGGCTCTAGAGCGCTTGATGGGCATGCTGTTGGTCATGATTTCAGTGCAGATGTTGCTGGATGGTGCGGTGAAGTATCTCTCCTGAATTGCAGAGTGATGACGAATGAAAACAGGCCGGTGTTTATACCGGCCTGTTTTTTTATTGCTCTGCGGCAGATCTCGCTCTCAGGTGGCGAGCAGGACGCGAGCCGTTTTGGCTGGAATGGTCAGGCGGATCTCGCCTTTGACGACTTCAAACTTCTCCCGAGTTTCCGGATCGGTGAACCGGTTGGCCAGAGTGGCGCTCTGCCAGATCGGCAGTGTGATGGTGCGCGCCTTGGTTGGGTGCCGGTTCAAGGCGGTAATGACCACATCACTCTCCAGTGTTCGGGCGAAGACAAAGCTGTGTTCCCCGGCATACAGGGTATGGATATCACCACGTCGTAGGGCTGGATGAGTCTTGCGCAGGCGGATCATGCGGCGATAGTGGTCATGGAGCATGTGATTCCACTCTGTACTGTCCCACGGGAAGCAGCGTCGGCAATCCGGGTCTTTGCCTCCTTCCATGCCGACTTCATCGCCGTAGTACACACAGGGCGTGCCGATATAGGTGAATAACAGGGTCACAGCTGCGCGCATCAAGGCTTCATCACCATCCAGGATCGACAGGAAGCGAGCCGTGTCGTGGCTATCCAGCAGATTGAATTGCGACAGCTGATTGGCAAAGGGAATACTGCAGCGGGCCAGTTTCAGCCACTGATCAAACTCTTCAGCAGAAATCTTGATCGGATGGTAGGCGATATCTTTACCGGCGAGAAATGCCCGCACCGGGTGAGCGAAGCCGTAATAGTTCATGGCGCCATCTTCTTGATCCCCCTGTAACCATTGGCTGGCCTCGAAGAAGTGCTCGCCCAGAACATAGGCATCGGGGTTTTCTTGCTTCATACACTGCCGCATTTGCCGGACATGGTAAGCATTGCCAGCCGCGGAGCCATGCTCACCGAGCATATGAATCACATCAAAACGCCAGCCATCAATGGCATAGGGAGCCCGTAACCAGTGGCGCAGAATGGCATCTTCTCCCCGGTAAACGGCTTCTTGAACTTCCTGGCAAGAAAAATCAAGTTTTGGTAGATGAGGCATGCCCTTCCAACCGACATAATCCCCATTTTCATCAAAGGTATAGAAACTTCTGGCACTGGCGTTTGCTTTGCCGGCGGCGGTGAACCAGGGGTGTTGATCCGAGGTATGATCGACGACTGCATCCAGAAGAATACGCATGCCCCGTTGATGCAGGTTAGTCGTCAGCTCCGCCAATTGCTGATTGTTGCCGAGGTGAGGATCAACCTGATAGAAATCGATGGTGTCGTATTTGTGATTGCTGGGCGATGCAAAGATTGGATTCAAGTACAGAGCGGTAATGCCTAATGATTGCAGATAATGCAATTTGCTCTGAATGCCAGCCAGATCACCGCCATAAAACTCGGACGCGCCCGTGGTCTGGTGACTGGCGGCCACGGGTGCTCCCCATTGTTTGGCTATGACCGGATGGCTGGCATCCCCATATTGATATTCCCCGTTCTGGACGCTGATGCTAGGGTCACCATTGCAGAAACGATCGGGGAATATCTGGTAAAACACCTGGTCTTGCACCCAGATCGGCGGTTTTTGCTGTGGGTTGAAATGGAAATGGGATTGACGAGGCGGCATGGCTGCCGAAACCCCGGCGGCATGAACCCACCACTGTTCCTGCTCTCCGATCGCCTTGAAGGTGTAAAGAACAGTTTCTGATTCGGCTGAGAGCGGTAGTTCGCCACGCCAGATCTGCAGTTCACCCTGCTGACCGCAGGGTTTCATGGGCAGTAACTGCTCTTCGTTGTCGGGTTCGTGGCGCACAAAGAGTTGGGTTAACTCCAACTCTTTGTGTACAAACAGCGTCAGTTGCAGCTGCTGATGACTGGCTTTGAACCAGGGCGCAACTTGTGAATGGCAAAAAAACGGGTGCGGCATCGGGACTACTCGTACTCTCAATTGGTCAGCATGGCTGCCAGTTCATTACCGTGCTGATGCAGTTCTTCCAGCCGATTAGCCAGACATTCAGCTTCAATACCCAAGTGGTGTGCCAGTGGAGTCGGGAAACGGGCCACAATGACTTGGGGGGGAACTCCTGCATTCCAGGCAAAAGAGACAAACATGGCTAGACGGATGAGTACAGCCTCCGGGCTGATGGGATCAAAATTCAGAGGATCAAGCTGCTGGGCAATGGCACGCACAAACGTATCGGAGAGGCTCCAACGACGGGCCAATTCGGCCCCGACCTGGCTATAGTCATACCCCAGCATTTCACGTTGGGCATCGATACGGCTGCTGCCGCGGCTAATCGACATGTTGATCAGGCTAGCCTCTTCCGGCAACGCGGACTGGATCAGCAACTCACCAATATTGTGTAACAGGGCGCAGGTGAACGCGGTTTCCGGCTCTATGGCCTTGCAATCGGCAGCCAGTGCTTTGGCAATGGTCGCGACCTGGAAGTTATCGACCCAGAACTTGTTCTTGTCAAAATTGTTCGGCGTACGAAAACTGGTCATGAGTCCGGAGGCAACCACCAAGGAGCGCAAGGCGTTGAAGCCCAAGCGGATGACGGCCTGCTCGATCGAGGTAATTTCGGCGCCACGACGATAAGCCGCAGAATTGGCCATCTTTAGAACCTTGGCACTGATGACTTGGTCCATTGCAATTTTCTTGGCAATATCTTCAATCCGCGAATTATCATCCGAAAAGTTCTGCATCAACTCATGCAATAACTTGGGAATGACGGGTAATTGCTTAATTTTGCTGAAAATCAGGTCCATTGACATGGTAGATGCGGTCTCCCGACTATCTGGATGTAGGTTATTTTGCCATAAGCGAGTCGGATCTGATAATCACGACTGCCGTTTAATGGCGCAAGCAGAGCAGTTCTGTGCCGAAATTCAACTCATCCAGTCGGCAAGTCGGTAGATGAGTGTGTGATGTGAACCTTTCAGGAACAGTCGATCTTGCGTTAATTGTAGTTCGCCACCTTCGCGAAGTGTGTTCAGAATGGCGGTTTCAATCCAGCGACGCTCGATGGGGCAAGCTTGCCTCGTCATCCCGAGACCATTGACTTGCAATTTATCCAGTTGCAAGACGCCCTGGCCAAAGAACTGGTTGCAGCCGGTGTGCCCATTCAGCATCAGGTGCTCGCCAATCTCGATATCAATAGGACGACGTTTGTCCTGCATGACCCGCTGTTGATCAATCAATTCCAGTTGCCAATGGTGATGCATCAAGCTTTCTGCTTGGAGACCCGATGGATTCTGACAGGCACACAGCATGGCGCAGCCGAAAAAAAGCAGATAACGCAAGGCCATCAATGCCCCCAATGTATATTCCAAACATAACCACAGACGATGGTGATTAACGTCTTTTCAGCGAGCGTACCATGTTTATTTTACGGGGAATGCGACATCGCTTGATGAAATGTGAAGGGTTTCAATCAGTTCTCTACATTGCCTTGCTTCTTTTTTCGACCGCACGGGACGGGTTAGGGTAAAGACTCAATGTTGTTGTGTGGTGGCATAACTTTTGTATGGTTGGACCATGGCATCGCGGT
The DNA here is from genome assembly GCA_963677375.2 of Aeromonadaceae bacterium. Taxonomy (GTDB): domain Bacteria; phylum Pseudomonadota; class Gammaproteobacteria; order Enterobacterales; family Aeromonadaceae; genus Pseudaeromonas. The sequence continues at coordinate 78,599 of CAXXIF010000012.1, read as the reverse complement.
AGTGTTCCAATTTGGTGCGCGGTCATGCACTGAATACGCTGAATGGTGTTTCCTACGCAGATGAACAAGGTCCGGTGGTTCGCCTCCGAGGTGATGAGTCAGGGTGCAACGGGCGAGCATAGGCTGGTAAATTGGCTGGATATGGCACGGATTGGCGATGATTACGTCGTGAATTTGGGGCTGAAATGCCTTTCAAATCTGGATGAACATGCAGGTGTGGATTGCGGTCATTAATTCAGGTTAATCCCATGAAGCATAAGGGATTGCCGGGTGAATGACTCCGAGCTTTACAGCATATTTAGTGCATACATTTTCATTTTTTCGGAATATACTGCGCCAGTAAGTCACTATTCTGGTCAGGTTGTTGGGTGAGGTCCGGTAATTCGCCGCTCGCACAGACTGCAAGCAGACTTCCGACAGGTTGGTTGGCACAGCTTGGTTGGCTGTGTTGATGAAGATCCCAGTACTTAGTAAGGAGACGCTCTATGTTGAAAAAAGGAATCGTCGCCCTCTCTCTGATGGCAGCATTGGCTGCTGGCAGTGCGGTGGCTCAGGAAGAAAAAGTACTGCACGTCTATAACTGGAGTGACTACATCGCTGAAGATACGGTAGCCAACTTCGAGAAAGAGACCGGCATCAAGGTCGTCTACGACGTGTTTGATAGTAATGAAGTGTTGGAAGCCAAACTGTTGGCTGGCAATACCGGCTTCGATGTTGTAGTTCCAAGCTCTGATTTCCTGGCTCGCCAGATTCAGGCTGGTGTTTTTATGCCACTGGATAAAAGCAAACTGCCGAATCTGACCAATATGGATCCTGAGGTCATGAAGCTGTTGCAGGACAAGGATCCTGATAATGCACATTCGGTCCCCTATCTGGGTGGTACGACTGGTATTGGCTTCAACCCGAAGAAAGTGGCCGAAGTCATGGGCCCTGATTTCAAGATGGACAGCTGGGACGCCGTGCTCAAACCGGAGAATCTCTCCAAACTGAGCAAATGCGGGGTCTCATTCCTGAATGCACCGACCGAAATTTTTGCCACCGTGTTGCACTACACTGGCAAGGATTCCAACTCGACTAACATTGCGGACTACAAAGAGGCTGGCAAACTGTTGAGTACACTGCGGCCTTACATTACCTATTTCCACTCCTCGCAATACATTAATGACTTGGCAAATGGTGATATCTGCGTGGCGATCGGCTGGTCTGGTGATGTCATGCAAGCGGCCGCCCGGGCCGCGGAAGCCAAGAACGGTGTCGAAGTCGATTACGTGATTCCGAAGGAAGGTGCATTGGTTTTTTATGACATGTTAGCCATTCCGGCGGATGCCAAACATGCGGACAATGCGCATAAGTTTATCAACTACCTGATGAAGCCGGATGTGATTGCCAAGGTATCCAATTATGTCTCCTATGCCAGCGGTAATAAGGCTTCTTTGCCACTGGTCGATGCTGCCATCCGCAATAACCCGAACATCTATCCGACGGATGAGATGAAGCCGAAGATGTTCACCCTTAAAATCCTGCCGCAGAAGGTCAATCGTGAAGTGACCCGTGTGTGGACCAAGGTTAAAACCGGTAAATAACGTCACTCAACGGGGGCGCACGGGCGCCCCCTGATTGATCAGGGAGAAAAATAGCCGTGGTAGATCAATTCGGTAAGCCTGCCAGCGTGAATAATCAGCAGCAACCGCAACCGTTGTTGGAGATCCGCAATGTCACCAAGAGTTTCGAGGGTGCGGTTGCGGTAGATGACGTCAGTTTGACCATCAACAAAGGTGAAATTTTCGCCCTGCTGGGAGCCTCCGGTTGTGGTAAATCCACCTTGCTGCGGATGTTGGCTGGTTTTGAAAAGCCGACCAAGGGCAGCATTATTCTGGATGGTCAAGACCTGGCGGATATTCCGCCCTATAAACGTCCTATCAACATGATGTTCCAGTCCTATGCCTTGTTTCCTCATATGACGGTGGAACAAAACATAGCATTTGGGCTCAAACAGGATGGTCTGCCGAAAGCGGAGATTGAGGCTCGGGTGCATGAAATGCTGAGTCTGGTGCACATGGATTCTTTCGCCCGTCGTAAGCCGCACCAGTTGTCTGGTGGCCAGCGTCAGCGGGTTGCTCTGGCGCGTTCACTGGCCAAACGTCCCAAACTGCTGCTGCTGGATGAGCCCATGGGGGCTCTCGACAAGAAGTTGCGCGAGAAAATGCAACTGGAGGTTGTCGATATCATTGAGCGGGTGGGTGTGACCTGCGTGATGGTGACTCATGATCAGGAAGAGGCCATGACCATGGCCGGACGCATTGCGATCATGGATCGTGGCGAGTTTGTGCAGATCGGTGGTCCCGAAGAGATCTATGAACATCCCAATTGTCGCTTGAGTGCCGAGTTTATCGGTTCGGTTAATATCTTCGATGGGGTGTTGGCAGAAGGTGGCGCGGATTACATGGTCATTCATTCTGACTCGCTGACTCATCCAATCCATGTAAATCACGGTGCCGCTGTGGCCGATGGGGTGCATCTCACCGTCGCACTCCGTCCGGAAAAAATCTATTTCAGCACCGAGATCCCCGGTGATCACTTCAACTACGACAAGGGGGTGGTCGAAAATATCGCCTATATGGGGGATATTTCGATTTATCACGTCCGACTGCCCAGCGGGCAAAAAGTGATTGCCACCTTGCCCAACGTGGATCGGTTCCGGAAGGGGCAACCTACATGGGACGATGAGGTGATTCTGCACTGGGAACCGGATTCTTGTGTCGTGCTGACCATCTAAGGGGGTTGGAAAATGAAACGTTCTGCCCTAAGACGCTGGCTGCCGCGCGGTCGGCACCTGGTGATCGCCTTCCCCTACGCTTGGATGGTGATGTTTTTCCTGATCCCGTTTGCGATCATTCTAAAAATTAGTCTGGCGGAAACCCAGGTTGCTATTCCGCCCTACACCTCGTTAGTTGCATATGCTGAAGAGAAGCTGACGTTTGTCTTCAATCTGGGCAACTATCTCTATCTGCTAGAGGACGAGATGTACTTTGACTCCTATCTGCAATCGCTGCAGGTGGCGTCGATTTCTACCCTGTTATGTTTGTTGATCGGTTACCCGATCGCCTGGTCCATCGTCCACTCCAGCCCATCGGTGCGTAATATTTTGCTGATGCTGGTGGTGTTGCCCAGCTGGACGTCGTTTCTAATCCGGATCTACGCCTGGATTGGCATCCTCAAAAACAATGGTTTGCTGAATAACTTCCTGATTTATTTGGGGGTTATCGATGAGCCTCTCACGTTGTTGCATACGAATTTTGCGGTTTACATCGGTATTGTCTACGCCTATTTGCCGTTCATGATCCTGCCCCTGTATACCGCTTTGATGCGTATGGACTACTCCCTGATTGAAGCGGCCTCGGACCTGGGGGCCCGACCGTGGAAAACCTTCCTCACCGTTCTGCTGCCATTGACCAAGAGTGGTATCGTGGCAGGCTCCATGTTGGTGTTCATTCCCGCGGTGGGCGAGTTTGTGATCCCTGAACTGCTCGGCGGTCCGGACTCGTTACTGATTGGTCGAGTGCTATGGCAGGAGTTCTTCAATAATCGCGATTGGCCAGTGGCATCTGCCGTGGCTGTGGTGATGTTAACCCTGTTGATGATCCCCATTATCTGGTTCTATCGCTATCAACGTCGGGAAATGGAGGAGGGAAGAGGATGAGTACGCCCATTCCGCAGATTAAATCCCCATGGCGCACCCTGAGTCTGGTGCTCGGCTTTGGTTTTCTATATGCGCCGATCCTGATCCTGATCATCTACTCCTTTAATGAATCGCGTCTGGTCACCGTTTGGTCTCAGTTCTCGGTCAAGTGGTACTACGAGTTGTTTCAGGATAAGCAGATGATGGATGGGGTGGTGCTGTCGTTGAGCATTGCCTTTATGTCGGCGAGCATGTCGATTGTGGTGGGAACCCTGGCGGCCTTTGTGTTGACTCGCGTGGGGAAATTCAGGGGGGAGACCAGTTTTGCCTTCCTGATCACAGCGCCCATGGTCATGCCCGAAGTCATCACGGGTCTTGCACTGCTATTGCTGTTTGTTTCGCTATCGAATGTCTTCGGCTGGCCGGCACAACGGGGTGCCATGACCATCTGGATCTCCCATGTGACCTTTACCGCCGCTTATGTCACCGTGATTATTCGCTCCCGGCTGCAAGAGCTGGATCACTCGGTGGAAGAGGCAGCCCAAGATCTGGGGGCGACACCGCTCAAGGTGTTCTTCCTCATTACCTTGCCCATGATAGCTCCGGCAATTGCTGCGGGTTGGCTGCTGGGCTTCACCCTGTCGGTGGACGATCTGGTTATCACCAGTTTTGTTTCCGGTCCGAATGCCACCACATTACCTATGGTGGTGTTCTCCAGCGTGCGGCTGGGGGTGAGTCCGAAGATTAATGCGTTGGCGACGCTGATCATTCTGGTGGTTTCTGCTGCAACCTTTGTTGCCTGGTGGATGATGGCGAAGAGTGATAGGCGGAGACGACAAGAGATGGCTCTGGCGGCCCGGACAACCTAGTGCGGGTCATGTTCGAGGGTCTTGCAAGGAGCGCTTTAGCGCTCCTTTTTCTTTCATGGGTCAGTAAGTTAACCAATTGGCTGGAAATGCAGCACTTGGTGTTCATCACGGGAGGAGAGCGGAAAAAGTGCTTGCATTGGTAGGGTCATTTCGGTAGATTCTCGCCCCGCAGACATCGGCGTGTAGCGCAGCTTGGTAGCGCACTTCGTTCGGGACGAAGGGGTCGGAGGTTCGAATCCTCTCACGCCGACCAAATTTAAAAGGCCACTCAAACGAGTGGCCTTTTGCTTTCTGGCTCTGATTAAAAAAGACGCCGTTAGCGGCGTCTTCGAAGTTTGAGAAAATCCAGCATCAGCAATAACAAAAGCAAGATGCCCGAGATGAGTGGTCCGTAATCGAGATATGCTTGCCCGTATCCAGCAGTGAAGAGTGCGAGTGGCAATCCGATGACGAGCAATAAAACACTGGTCAATAAAAACAACATGATGAAAACAGAATGGTTAAGGAATATGTCGCTGGGATGATTATAAAAATAAACTTTGTGATATAAAACCACTCCGAGCACTGTGGCCTGCCGATAAGTAAGAATATTCTTATATGGCACCTGTTTACGCATCGAAGAGATTATACATGCCATGCAGCTAACTCTGTTTACTGATTATGCCCTCCGGACTCTGACTTATCTGGCTCTCCAGCCGGATCGTCGTTTATCGACCATTACCGAGGTGGCAGAAAAATTTGAAATCTCTCGCAACCATGTGGTGAAAATTGTGCACCAGTTGGGGGTCAAAGGCTATATCGAAACAGTCCGTGGTAAACATGGTGGTATTCGTCTGGCTCGTGCTTGTCAGGAGATCAATCTTCGGGATGTGGTCTCGGATATGGAGAATGTCAGCTGCTTGCTAGATTGCCAGCGCGAGGGGTGTCTATTGAGCTCTGGCTGCCGCTTCCAGGGCATTCTGCGGAAAGCCATGCGGGCCTTCCTCGAGGTGCTGGGTGAATTTACTCTCGCCGATCTGGTCAAGGATAAGGATCGCATGTGTGGTCTGCTGGGACTAGGCTGTTCAACCCAAATCCTGTAGCCGCCATCTCTTGTTGATTGGAGTTTCCCATGCAGCTCACTCTCATGCCATGGCAATTGGTGCTGCTCTTGATCTGTGTCTTGGCCCCACTGGGCTGGTGTTTGATGCGTTGGCGACAATGGGAGCTCGAAGCTCGGTTGGCCCTGGCGCGACAGGCGGATCTGGAGAGCCAGATGACCGACCTTGTTGCGGAACGCCAACAACAGCAGGACAAACAGGAACAGCAGCAACTGCTGATGCTCAAACTCAACGGGCGGCTTAAAGAGTATGAGACCCTGCTGCACGCCGAACGAGCCGCTGGCGCCGACAAAGCGCTGGCGCACCAGGAGGCGGAGTCCCGTCTCGGCCAGCAGTTTGAGAACCTGGCGCACCGCTTGTTAGAACAAACCTCCGTTAGTTTCCGCGATCTTAACCAGCAGCATCTGGATTTGCTGCTCTCTCCTTTGCGTTCCCAGTTAGAAAGTTTCCGCCAGCAGATTGGTGAGAGTCATGCAGAAGAGAGCAAACAGCGCCATAGCTTGCAGTTTGAGTTACAACGTCTGGCCAACCTGAATCAGCAGATCACCACCGAAGCGGCGGCGTTAACCAAAGCCCTGAAAGGTGACAGTAAGCAGCAGGGGAATTGGGGCGAGGTGGTGTTATCTCGCATTCTCAGCGAATCCGGACTGCGGGAAGGCCATGAATATGAACTTCAGGTTGCCCTGAATACGGAAGATGGACGGCGTTATCAGCCTGATGTTCTGGTTCATCTTCCGGGCGATAAAGAAATTATCATCGACGCCAAGGTGTCGCTGACGGCCTATGAACGTTATTTCAATGCCGAGGAGACGCTGGCTCGCGAGATCGCACTCAAGGAGCATGTTGCATCGGTACGTAATCATGTGCGGGAACTGGGCCGCAAAGGCTACCAGCAACTGCCGGCTCTCAAGACGCTGGATTATGTATTGATGTTTGTTGCGGTTGAGCCTGCTTATCTGCTGGCGATGGAGGCCGATCCCGGGCTGACGAAGTATGCCTTGGACCACAATATTTTGCTGGTCAGTCCGACGAATTTACTGGTGGCGCTCAGGACCATAGATGCGCTGTGGCGCCAGGAGCGGCAGCAGCAAAACGCTCGTCTGATTGCCGAGCGTGCTGGACGTCTGTACGAGAAGTTGCGGTTATTTGTGGAAGAGATGCAGGCCATCGGCCAGACCCTCGGCAAGACCCACGAAAGCTATGAGCGTGCCATGGGGCGGCTGTGCAATGGCCGTGGCAATTTGATTGCCCAGGCTGAACAGTTACGCGAATTGGGTGTCGAGGTACACAAACCATTGCCTGAGTCGATACTGTCCCGGGCGGCGCTCGGTGAAGGGGCTATCGAGCCCTGATGGGACCATAAAAACGACGGCCGCTACTGCGGCCGTTGTTTTAGTTCTTCCAGAAGGATGGGAAGAACAGCACGGCAACCGTGAGGATCTCCAGACGTCCCAGCATCATGTCAAACGACAGTATCCACTTTGCCGTATCGGGCAGGGAGGCAAAATTACCCATGGGGCCAATGAGTGGGCCGAGACCCGGCCCCACATTACTAATCGCCGTGATGCTGCCGCTGATGGCGACCAGAGGGGATAGGCCAAGTAACCCCAGCAGCGCTGAACTGGCAATAATCACGGCCACATAGCTCAGCACAAAGGCGACAATCGAGCGCACTATATGGTCGCTGACCGGGCGCCCGTTGTACTTCTGCGGGAATACTCCGGATGGATGCATCAGCTGGCGTGCTTGTTTTTGAAACAGCGCCGCGGCGACCTGAATTCGGAATAACTTGATGCCTCCGGCTGTGGAGCCGGAGCAGGCGCCAAACAACATCAGAAAGACAAACAGTACGCTGGTAAAGTGAGTCCAGACGCCAAAGTCCGTCAGGCCATACCCGGTCGTTGTCATGATCGACACAATATTGAATAGAGTGATTCGGATGGCATCCTGCAGTGGGAAGACTCCCTGATGCCATACCCACAGGCTCATCATGCCTGCGACAATCAGCACCAGCCAGAAGAAGCCGCGGACCTGTGCATCGCGAAATAACACCCACTGCCGCCGTCTCAAGGTTTGCACATAGAGCAGGAACGGCAGCCCTCCGAGAAACATGAAGAGAGTTGCAACCCACTGAGCGGCGTTTGAAAAGTGGGACATGGACGCATCCGAGGTTGAAAAGCCGCCGGTGCTGAGGGTGGTCATCGCATGATTGATGGCTTCAAAAATCGTCATCCCGGAGAACCAATAGGCCAGCCCGCACAACAGGCTCAACACCAGATAGACAATGACGATGTTCTTGGCTACGTTCGCGGCACGGGGGGTATCTTTCTCCGATTTGTCCGACGATTCGGTTTGGAACAGCTTCATACCACCGACGTTCAAAGCGGGCAACACAGCAACCGCCAGTACGATGAATCCCACACCGCCTAACCACTGCAGCAACGAACGCCATAGCAGTATGCTCGGCGCCATGGAGTCCAGGCCTGACAAGACGGTGGAACCGGTTGTAGTCACGCCCGACATGGTTTCGAAATAAGCGTCCGTGAAGCTGATCTGGTTAATGAAAACAAAGGGCAGAGCGCCAAAGATACAGGCGACAATCCAGACCGAGCTGGTCAGGACAAACATGTCGCGAACTCCGAGCCGGAATTGGGCCTTGTGGCCGATATGCAGGCAAAAGAATGCCGCAATGTGAGTCAGAATGACGGCGGCTAAAAACTCGGCTAAGCCGGGAGTCCCGGTGAAGAACGCCAATAGGGTTGGCATCCACATGAAGAGGGCCAACTTGGAGAGCGTAAGCCCTATGGTGAAGAGGATCGGTTTGAAATTAATCATGTCATAAAAAGAACGGGCTGGGTTGGAAGAGACGTTCGACTTCCTGGATGTGTTTCTTGTCGACCAGGAACATCACCACATGATCATCCTGCTGAATGATGGTGGTATCGTGAGCAATCATAACTTCATCACCGCGCACCACGGCACCTATGGTGGTGCCTGGCGGCAGTTTCAGATCACCAATTGCTCGACCGACAACCTTGGAGGTGCTTTCGTCGCCATGGGCAATGGCCTCGATGGCCTCGGCTGCACCGCGACGCAGGGAGTAGACGTTGGCGATGTCGGCGCGGCGCACATGAGTGAGCAGAGCAGAGATAGTCGCTTGTTGCGGGGAAATGGCGATATCTATGCTGCCACCCTGAACCAGATCGACGTAAGCGGCTCGCTGGATTAAGACGATCGCCTTTCGTGCGCCCAGCTTCTTGGCCAGCATGGCCGACATGATATTGGCTTCATCATCATTGGTTACGGCGATAAAGACATCGATTTGATCAATGTGCTCTTCTAGCAGCAATTCCTGATTAGCCGAGTCGCCACAGAAAACGATGGCCTCTTCCAACAGTTCGGACAGTTGTTCGGCGCGGGCTGGATTTCGCTCGATCAGCTTGACGTTGTAGCGTTTTTCCAACTGCCGTGCCAATCCGGCTCCCACATTGCCACCACCGACGATCATGATGCGCCGATAGGGGTTTTCCAGCCGTTGCAGTTCCGACATTACAGCCCGGATATGTCCGGCCGCGGCGACAAAAAAGATCTCGTCACCGGCTTCGATGATGGTCGTACCTTGCGGGCGTATGGCTTTGCCCTGCCGGAAGATGGCGGCCACCCGAGTTTCGACATTGGGCATGTGTTCTTTGAGGGTGGCTAGCGCATTACCGACCAACGGACCGCCGTAGTATGCCTTGACCGCCACCAGTCCGACGCGCCCACCGGCAAAGTCGACGACCTGCAGCGCGCCCGGATATTCAATCAGGCGGCGAATGTAATCGGTGACCAGTTGTTCCGGGGAAATGAGATGATCGATCTGCAGCCCTTCATCATTGAACAGGCTATCTCGTTCCGAAAGATAAGCTTGCGCCCGGATCCGCGCTACCTTGTTAGGGATATTGAACAGTGTAGCGGCGACCTGACAGGCGATCATATTGGTCTCATCGCTGTTGGTGACAGCAACCAGCATGTCTGCATCGGCAGCCCCAGCTTCACGCAGTATATGCGGATGGGAGCCCGAGCCGGTAATCACGCGCAGATCATACTTATCCTGCAACTCGCGCAGACGTTCTACGTCGGTATCAATCAACGTGATTTCGTTATTTTCACCGGCCAGGTTTTCCGCCAGCGTGCCACCGACTTGTCCGGCACCAAGAATAATGATCTTCATTGTTTGCTCACAGCTTGGTTAATTTGGCGTAATAGAAACCATCCATGTTGCCATCACCCGGTAGCAACTGTTGCCCCGGAGTCTGCTCGGTATCGCCCGGATGTAAAGGAACCAGTTGAGCGTCGGGATGCGTGCGTAGAAATCCACGGATCTGTTCACAATTTTCTTCTGGTAACACGGAACAGGTTGCGTACAGCAGGGTACCGCCCTGTTTCAATTTGCACCAGAGGGCGGAAAGGATTTTGGCCTGGAGTGCAACCAGCTCGGCAATATCGGCAGGACGGCGTAACCACTTGATATCGGGATGACGGCGGATGACTCCGGTCGCAGAGCAGGGTGCATCCAGCAGGATGCGATCAAAACCAGGCCCTGACCACCAGGTCTCGGGCTGTGAGGCGTCGCCATGGATCACCTGGGCTTGCAGCTGGAGCCGTTGCAAGTTTTCCGTGACGCGCAGCAGGCGCTGGGCATCGGCATCGACGGCAACGACACCGGCTAACTGCGGCTGTTGTTCGAGCAGGTGAGCCGTTTTTCCCCCGGGTGCCGCACAGGCATCCAGGATCAGCTCTCCGGCAGCGGGTGTCAGTAACCAGGCGGCACGTTGGGCTGCTGCGTCCTGCACGGAGCAATCCCCATCGGCAAAGCCTGGCAGCAGCTCCACATCGCAGGCTTGATTCAGACAGATGCCCGCACCGGCTTCATCAAGTTGGGCAACGGCGATGCCTGCTTCCTCCAGCCGTTGTAGATAGACCTGGCGACTCTGGTGGGCTGTGTTAACTCGCAGCCACATGGGAGGGCGCTGATTGTTCTGTTCGAGGATCTGTTGATACTGCTTGGGGTAAGCGGTTTGCAGCTTCTTGATGAGCCAGCCGGGGTGGGCAAAGCGACCGGAGTCTTGCCGATCAACCTGTTCGAGCAGTTCCTCCTGATTGCGTTGCACGTTGCGTAACACACCATTGAGTAGCCCGCGGAAGCTCTCCCCCTTGAGTAATCGACAGGCGTTCACGGTTTCCGAGAGTGCGGCGTGAGCCGGAATCCGGGTATATAACAGCTGATAGAGACCAACCAGCAATAGGAAGTGCAATGGACGTTGTTTGCCCTTTAGCGGACGGTTCATCAAGAGCCCGGCGAGCGCTTCCAGACGGGAAAGCCAACGTAATGTGCCGAAACAGAGCTCCTGAAGTAGTGCGCGATCTCGAACGGCAACTTGCTGTTGTGCTGCAGGCAATACGGCGGAGAGTGACTGTCCCTGGTCCACAACCAGAAACAACACCTGAGCGGCGTTGGCGCGAGTTTTCATTGGAAAATTCCTGACAAAACCGGGCGTTAGCCCGGTTGATTCATGAGAGTTGAGCCCCGATCTGGAACCATTCCCGACGAGAGTTTAACAGCTCATGGGCTTGCATGGCTTTCTTGCCCGGAGGCTGTAAGGTTAACAAGCGCAGAGTGCCTTGGGCTGTTGCGACATCGATGCCATTTTTGTCGGCTCGCACCAGCGTGCCTGGGGTAACCGGATGTTCTTCGGATAACGCAGTGGCCGCCCAGACTTTGATGTTTTGTTCGGCGACAACAAAATAACTGACGGGCCAGGGATTAAAGGCACGGATGGAACGCTCCAACTGTAACGCTGATTGTTGCCAGTCGAGACGGGCTTCTTCTTTACTCAGCTTCTGGGCGTAGTTGGCGAGCGCATTGTCCTGCACTTGGCCTGATAGGCTGCCGGTCGCGAGCTGTGCCAGCGTGGTCAGTAATGCCTGGGGGCCCAGCACGGCAAGCTTGCTGTACATGCTTGCTGAGGTGTCCGAAGGCCCTATCGGGCAACTGGCTTTGAACAACATGGCACCGGTATCCAGCCCCTCATCCATTTGCATGATAGTCACGCCAGATTCTGTGTCGCCGGCCCAGATCGCGCGTTGAATCGGAGCGGCACCGCGCCAGCGGGGTAATAAAGAGCCGTGAACATTGATGCAACCAAGGCGGGGAGCATCGAGTACGGCCTTGGGCAATAACAGACCATAGGCGACCACGATCATCAGGTCAGCATGAAGGGTCTGTAGCTGTTGCTGGGCATCGGTATCGCGCAAATTTGCAGGCTGCAAAACAGGCAGTTGATACTGTTCGGCCAAAACTTTTACCGGGCTTGGTGTCAATTTATTACCACGGCCGGAGGGGCGGTCCGGTTGCGTGTACACAGCAACCACATTCAGATCAGCATCGATCAGGGCGCGCAGGTGTTGGGCCGCAAAATCGGGCGTACCGGCAAAGATAATTCTCAGATTATGCAAACGATGGCCTCTCAAAGCGTATGACGTTCGATTTTGTCCATTTTCAACATTTTCTGGCGGATTCGCTGACGTTTGAGCGGCGACAGATAATCGACAAACAGTTTTCCAACCAAATGATCCATCTCATGTTGGATGCAAATGGCTAGCAGACCATCAGTTTCTAACTCAAAGGCCACACCCTGTGGATCGACGGCTCGAATCTTGACCCATTCGGCGCGAGGAACCAAGGCCCTGCATTCCGGAACGGATAAACAGCCCTCCTCTATACCTGTCGAACCTCTCTGTTCCAGAAGCTCCGGGTTGATTAAAACCAGACGTTCGGTACGATCTTCCGAGGTATCAATCACTATAATTCGTTGATGAATGTTGACTTGTGTCGCAGCGAGACCAATCCCCTCTTCTGCATACATGGTTTCAAACATATCATCAATTATCTGGTGGATGTTGGAATCAAACGACACTACGCTGCTAGCAATTGTGCGCAGGCGTTCGTCGGGGAAACGTAATACTTCTAAAACCGGCATAATTCGCTTTACTTGATACAGTTAGACAAAAGGGTACTGGCGTAATTCTAGTCATTTGCGTCGGTAATTAATAGTTCGATAGGCGGGGCGTGCAGGGACTGCTATGAGATATCGTCAGATTGGTTTTTTCTTCGCCAGTTGCTTGCTGATTTCAGCAGCTATGGCTGATGTATTACAGCTCAAAGAGGGCCATCCGGAGAGCTATGTTGTTCAGAAAGGGGATACCTTGTGGGATATTTCGGGTCATTTTTTAAAGAGCCCTTGGCTCTGGCCGCGTTTATGGCAGGTCAATCCGCAGGTTAAAGATCCACATTGGATCTATCCAGGAGACGTATTGAATCTGATCTGGGTCAATGGAGAGCCTCGTTTGACGCAGAAACATACCATCAAGTTATCGCCGTCAATTCGTGTCGAGCCCAAAATATCACCGGTTCCGACTATCAAACTTGCGGCCATTGCTGCTTTTTTGCGTAGCGATCACATCTTCCCTGCGGGCAGCAAATTAGACGATATGCCTTACCTGTTGGGAAATAATCTCAATGATCGTACGGTAGCAGAAAAGCAACGTCTGTTTGTCAAAGGCTCGTTAGTCGAGGGACAACAATATGGATTGTATCGTCCCGGCCCGATTTACAAAGACAAACACAGTGGTGAAGTTCTGGGACAAAGAGCGATTTTGGCCGGGATTGTGACTGCCGGTGTGGCACATCCAGACAATATCACTGAGGTGTTGCTGACGAAAAATATTCGCGAGGTCTTGCAGGGGGATCGTGTTCTGCCTTTGCCAGACCAGGAACAACTCGATGCCTACTTCATGCTACAGCCAGCCAAACTAGCATCGGCAGGCGAGATTATTGATACTGACAATAACACATCGGTGGCTGGCAAATTTGAGGTGGTCATGCTCAACAAGGGAATGCAGGATGGAGTCAAGAGTGGCGATGTGTTCTCCATTTTGCGCCCTGGCGTTGAAGTGACGGGTAAAAATGCGGATAACCTGGCCTATAAGTTGGTAAGTACGGCAGGTCAGAAGTTACTCGCCAGTAATGGCCAGCGCCTACCCGAAGAACAGATTGGAGAAGCCATGGCATTTAAGATTTACGATCGTGTGTCTCTGGCTCTGATTCTCAAGGCTAGTGATACGGTCCGAGTTGGGTTTCAGGTAGGTAATCCTTAGCATGTTCATGGGAACCTCGGCTGAACTGACCGCGTGGTTGTGTTTGGACGGGGTTCCTGGTATAGGTCCGATCAAAGGACTTCGACTCCTGTCCCATGGCTCCCCGCTGCAGTTATGTCGGCTGGACCCTCTGCAACTGCGACAGTTGGGCTTGTCTGCAGCGCAGGCGGAGGCTCTGCTACATCCCGATCAGCAACGAATAACAGATGTTCTCACCTGGGCCGATAAGCCTGGGCGACATGTCATCTGCTGCCTGAGTGCGCAATACCCTCCTTGGTTACGAGAAATTCCTGCGGCGCCTTTGTTGCTGTTTGTTGAAGGTAATGTTGATCTTCTGGCCTCAACTCAGATCGCTATGGTCGGGACGCGGAATCCGACATCGTCGGGAAGAGATATGGCTGCGAGCTTGTCTCGTGATCTGGTTGCGGCTGGTCTAGTCATTACTTCTGGATTGGCCCTGGGCATTGATGCTGTGTGTCATCAAACTGCTTTACAGAACCAGGGACAGACGATTGCGGTACTGGGGTCGGGTCTTAGGCATTGTTATCCTCAACGGCATGATCGACTGGCCTCCGAAATTATTGCGCAAGGGGGCACTGTGCTCTCGGAGCTGTGGCCTGATGTCTTGCCGCGAGCTGAAAACTTTCCGCGCCGGAATCGAATCATCAGTGGCCTTGCCTTAGGCACTGTGGTTGTGGAAGCAGCTGCCCGGAGTGGTTCCTTGATTACGGCCCGTTATGCCTTGGAGCAAGGTCGGGAAGTTTTTGCTGTACCCGGGGCGGTTCAGAACCCAGCTGCTGCCGGTTGCTTACATTTAATTCAGCAAGGGGCAAAACTTGTCTGCTCTGCGGCCGATATACTGGAAGAGATAGATATTCATCTTGCCGACTGCAAGGTGATGCGTCAGGAATCGTTATTACACGTTGAAGGTTTGCCAAGCTCTTCATTGTTGGATAACGTAGGCTTTGAAACCACTGCAATTGATGTCGTTGTCCAGTTAAGCCGTCAACCTGTAGAGCGGGTGATCGGGGAATTACTGGAACTTGAGTTAGCGGGTTGGATTACATCCGTTCCCGGTGGCTATGTGAGGACGAGGAGGGACTGACGATGTTTGATGTACTGATGTACCTGTTCGAAACTTATGTCCAGAGCGACGCCGACCTGATGGTTGATCAGGACAAACTTGCAGAGGAGTTGAGCCGTGCCGGATTTCATCAGGATGAGATCTACAAGGCGTTGGATTGGCTTGAGCAACTGGCCGTGTTGCATGATGACGAGAGAGCTGCCCGTCCTGTCTGTGCTTCTGATTCCTTCCGTATTTATGCAGCTCAGGAGATGCTGAAGTTAAGTGCCGAGTGTCGTGGCTTTCTGCTTTTTCTCGAACAAATCAGTGTGTTGAGTTGTGAGACTCGAGAAATTGTCATTGAACGCTTGATGGAATTGGATACACCGGAAATCGAGCTTGACGATCTGAAATGGGTGGTATTAATGGTGCTCTTCAATGTTCCTGGTAACGAAAATGCGTGCCATCAGATGGAAGAGCTTCTCTACGATGAACCCGAAGGTCTCATTCACTGACAGAGGGCTGGCTCGCTGTTACAATCAGTTTTGCTGATTGGAGGCGAGCATGTCCAAAATAGATCCACATCTGTTTTCTGCCCACGAACATGCACTCGAGCGTGAACCTCAACCGTGTCCTGAGTGCGGAGCTAATTTGATGGTTCGGCATGGTAAACATGGCCCTTTTCTCGGTTGTTCAACCTATCCCGCATGTAACTATATCCGCCCCTTAACGTCCCAGGGCGTCGAACTGCATAAAGTACTTGAAGGCTCTGCTTGTCCCATTTGTGGGCAACTCTTGGCCATTAAAAAAGGACGTTATGGTTTGTTCATCGGTTGTACCCAGTACCCATTTTGTCAACATATTGAATCACAGGGTGAACTCGAATCTAGTGAGGTAGCGTGTCCCGCGTGTGGCAGGGGCCATCTGATTAGTCGAACCTCGCGGTACGGTAAAATGTTCTATGCCTGTGATAGCTTTCCCCGATGTAAGTATGTGGTAAATGATAAGCCGGTGGCACAATCCTGTCCCAAGTGTGGCTGGCAGATCCTGGTTGAGAGACAAGTCCGCCATGGCAGCAAGCTCTGCTGTCCGCAAAAGTTGTGCGATTATCAAACTGACATATAATGCCGGTGCCTCAGGGCTTTGACTTAAATCAAGTAAAGAAAAGGATGCTTCACCATGTCAAAACCATTTGTTGCCATTTTGATGGGCTCAGATTCCGACTTCCCAGTCATGCAATCCACGCTGGAAGTTCTCAAGACATTTGGCATTACTGCCGAAGTAAAGGTTACCTCTGCGCATCGAACTCCGGCTGCAACTCATGCCTATGTAAAGGATGCTGAGTCGCGGGGCTGTAAGGTATTCATCTGTGCCGCAGGGTTGGCTGCACATTTGGCGGGTGCGGTCGCAGGCATTACCACTCGTCCAGTCGTCGGTGTACCGATTGATGGGGGGCCGCTCAAAGGTATGGATGCTTTGTTGTCTACGGTGCAAATGCCGGGTGGTGTTCCTGTGGCAACTGTTGCTATTGGGAAGACTGGTGCGAAAAACGCGGGCTACTTGGCTGCACAAATATTGGCCGTAGCCGATGATGAATTAGCAGCGAAGGTTCAAGCCGAACGACAAAAGAATGCAGAAGAAGTTATGGCCAAGGATGCGGCATTACAGGCTCAGCTTAAATAATATGTCTCTGGCGGATCACCGTATCCGCTTTCTTTTCACTGGGTTTTATTTCTCTTATCTGATCACACTATGATTTGTTCTCCTCTGCATGAAGCGGTTCGTCAGCTGCGTGATGGCAAGGTGATTGCCTACGCGACTGAGGCTGTATTCGGATTGGGCTGTGACCCGGATAATCAACAAGCTGTGCTCCAGCTTTTGGATATTAAACAACGTCCCATCGAAAAAGGGTTGATCCTAGTGGCGGCCACTTGGGAGCAGCTGCAACCCTATATAGATATGGATGCCGTGCCAGAAGCCAATTTGGCAACGGCCATGGCGAGTTGGCCGGGGCCTTTTACATGGGTAATGCCAGCAACACCACAAACCCCACGTTGGCTGACTGGTCAGTTTAGCTCGCTGGCTGTTCGAATCTCTGCGCATCAGCAGGTTCAAGCCTTATGTCGGGAATTTGGTAAGCCGATTATCTCGACCAGCGCTAATTTGACGAGCAATCCACCTTGCCGGACCACAGAAGAAGTGCGGTCTCAATTCTCGGCCCTGCCTCTCTATGTTTTAGCTGGCACAGTCAGTGGATCTGCCAATCCATCGCAGATCCTGGATGTAATGACGGGACAGACCTTGCGTCCAGCATGAGATGGTCAGGTGACGAAGGCTTGTTGCGCTCAACCAAATGACGTTAAATCAACCTATCGTGTTATGAGTATCAGGATCGAACATGGATCGTTATGCCGTTTTTGGAAATCCAATCGGGCACAGTAAATCGCCTTTCATCCATACCCTGTTTGCCCGGCAGACCCAGCAATCATTGACCTATGAGCGCATTGAGGCTCCGCTGGATGGTTTTGAGACCGCTATTGCTCGTTTTTTTGCAAATCAGGGGAAAGGTTGCAATGTCACCGTACCGTTCAAGGAGGATGCCTATCGTCTGGCTCAACAACTCTCGCCTCGCGCTAAACTGGCCGGTGCTGTAAACACGTTAAAGTTAACCGATGATGGCATTTTGCTGGGAGATAACACCGATGGGGCGGGCTTGGTTCAAGACTTGAAATTTCATGGTGAGCTTCTGCACGGACGCAAGATCCTACTCATAGGTGCTGGTGGGGCCGCACGTGGCGCTATCGGGCCTATATTACATGAAGGGCCGCAGGAGTTAATTATCGCTAATCGCACTGTGATAAAAGCTGAATCGTTAGCTGAGCATTTTTCATCGATAGGACCGATTAGTGCCACTAACTTTGATGAGCTACAGGGGCCATTTGACCTGATCATCAACTCGACCTCTGCCAGTTTGTCGGGGGAGATCCCAGCGATTCCGGCGCAGCTGATCCATCATGATGTTGTGGTTTACGACATGATGTATGGGCTAGGGGATACCCCATTCAACGCATGGGCGCGAAAATTGGGGGCGCACAAGGTGATCGACGGGCTGGGTATGCTGGTGGCGCAGGCCGCAGAAAGTTTCGCCGTCTGGAGGGGGATACGTCCTGGAACCAAACAAGTGATCGCGGAGTTGAGAAAAAATTTGGGGATGCTATGAACCAATCTATTCAGTTCAATGATGGCGCAGAGTGGCAGGAAAAAGAGCAGCGGCTGATGTTCACCGGCCAAATGTTAGGTACCAGTTTGTCGTGCTATATCAGTCGACGCTACTTGGAACAACTAGCCGGCCGTCCCTTATCACGGCCTGAAGAGTTGCTTCAGGCCTATGAAGGTTTGCGCTTTGATATTGAAGAACTAGCCGAACATAAGATGGAAGAGCAGGAGTTTTCTGAAGATGGAGCTATCTATCTTTATTGAGTATTTACAACTGCATCAGTGCCCGGACTTTCGCAACAAAATTCAGCAAGGTATTCATCTTTGAGGCGAACGTAGTTGCTTGCTGATTGAGAGAGGAATATTAACTCGTCCGGTCGCAGAGCCCGTATTTGGCGAGCCGGGTTCCCTACATAGAGGTAGCCTCGCTCCAGACGCTTCCCTGGGGGGACTAGGCTGCCAGCACCAAGAAT